>NZ_NTGE01000080.1 GCF_002291145.1 Streptomyces sp. SA15 | reverse complement strand
CACGCCGACCGGGGCCGAGGCGCGGGCCGAGCTGCCGGCCGGCGTGACCCGCGTCCCGGTGGACACCGGGGACACCGCCGCCGCGGGCCCCCTCTTCGGCGACGCCGGACAGGGCCCCGGACCCGGCGAACCCGCACCGCGGACGGCGCCGGGCTCACCGGCGTACATCATCTTCACGTCCGGCTCGACGGGCGAGCCGAAGGGTGTCGTCGTCGACCACGCGGCGGCCCGCGTCACGGTGGACGACATCACCGACCGGCTCGGCGTGGGGCCGTCGGACCGGGTGCTCGGTCTGTCGGCGCTCAGCTTCGACCTGTCCGTCTACGACATCTTCGGGGTGCTCGGCGCGGGCGGCGCACTGGTGCTGCCGGACCCGGACGGTGAGCGCGACCCGCAGCACTGGATGGACCTCGTCGAGCGGCATCGCGTCACCCTGTGGAACACCGCTCCCGCCCTGATGCAGATGGTGCTGGACCTGGCCGAGGCCGACCCCGGGTCCGCGGCCCGGCAACTGGCCCCGCTGCGCCGGGTGCTGCTGTCGGGCGACTGGATCCCCGTGACGCTGCCCGGCCGGCTGCGCGCCCTGGTTCCGGACGTCGAGGTGATCAGCGCGGGCGGCGCCACCGAGGCGGCGATCTGGTCGATCTGCCACCCGGTCGGCGAGGTACCGCCAAAGTGGCGCAGCATCCCCTACGGGCGGCCGCTGCGCGGGCAGTTCTTCCACGTCCTCGACGACGAGGGCCGCCCGCAGCCGGTGGGGCGGGCGGGCGAACTGCACATCTGCGGCCGGGGTCTGGCCCGCGGCTACGCCGGCGACGAGGAGCAGACGGCCGCCCGGTTCCCCGTCCACCCCGTCCTGCGTGAACGGGTCTACCGCACCGGGGACTTGGGCATGTGGCGCACGGACGGCACCATCGAGTTCCTGGGGCGCCGGGACCGGCAGGTGAAGATCAGGGGGCACCGGATCGAGCTGGGCGAGATCGAGTCGGTCCTCGACCGGCTCCCGGACGTCCGGCGCGCGGTCGCCTCGATCATCCGGGGACCCGACGGCCGGCCGCGGCTGCTGGCGCACGCGGCCCTGACCCCGCAGGCGCTGCTGCGCGACGCGGACACCGTACGGGAGGAGCTGAAGGGCGCGTTGGAGCGGTCCCTGCCCGCCTACATGCTGCCGCACCACATCGCCCTCACCGATGCCCTGCCCGTCACCGCCAACGGCAAGATCGACCACGCCCGCCTGGCGCGGATCCCGGCCGACCCGCACACCCCCGACGGGTCGGCCGATCGCTCCGCGTGTCCGATTCCCTCCCCCGCCGCCGAAATCGACTGGGCCTCGCAGGAAGCGCTGTGAAACACTGTCATCGCTCGTCGCCCAGGAGCCAGCGCGCCCTCGCGGCGACCACCGTGCAGTCGACCCCCAGCGAAGCGAGCGCCCGCACTCATGCCCGTTCCGTCAGCCGCGCGCCAGGCCTGCGCCGCCGGACGGAGCGGAGTCCGGGCTCCGGGCGGGGGTGGGCGCCCCCGCATCCCTGTTCCCACACGGCCGGTGTCCGTGGCCCCGTGCCGCACGCAACGGGTGCCTCTTTCCGCGCCGGGGTCCTTCGGGGGGACGACCGCACGCAGATCAGCGTGACCGCCCTGTCGCGGTTCACCCTCCGCGTCTGACGCGGTGCGCCGTCGACTTCGTACCCGAGAGGACCCCCCACCGATGCAGAGCGCGCCCTCGACAGCGCAGGACACGGGCACCTCGCACCCGCAGGCCGTCCTGGCCATCCTGTGTGTGACCCAGCTCTTACTCACCATGGACGACAACGTCGTCAACATCGCCCTGCCGACCATCCAGCGGGAACTGGACTTCTCCCCCTCGTCCATCGTCTGGGTCATCAACGTCTACATGCTGGCCTTCGGCGGCTTCCTGATCCTGGGCGGGCGGCTCGGCGACCGCTACAGCCTGGTGCGGACCTTCTCCGTCGGCACCTCGGTCTTCGCCCTGGCCTCGCTGGCGTGCGGTCTGGCCGTGGAGCCCTGGCAGCTGATCGGCGCCCGCGCACTGCAGGGCCTCGGCGCCGCGCTGGTGGCCCCCGCCGTACTCGGTCTGATGACCCTGGTGTTCACCGAACCCGCCGCGCGGGCGCGGGCGTTCGCGCTGTGGGGGGCGACCGCGATCGTGGGAGCCCTGGCCGGTCTGATCCTCTCCGGCGTCATCACCGGCTACGCGTCCTGGCGCTGGGTGTTCTTCATCAACCTGCCGATCGCCGCGGTGGCGCTGCTCCTGCTGCCCCGGCTGGTCCGCGGCGTACACCCGGGCGGTGCCGACCAGCCGCTGAACTGGCGCGGCGCCACGCTGCTCACCGGCGGCCTGTCCCTCCTCGTCTACGCCCTGCTGTCGGTGGAGGGCGAGAAGGACCCGGCGGCGACGGCGATCGCCGCGGTGCTGGCGCTGCTGCTGCTGGCCGGTTTCGTCGTCGACCAGCGCCGCTCCGCCGACCCCCTGGTCGCCAAGGGGGTGTTCGCCGGGCCGGTCCGGTCCCGGGCGCTGCTGGCGGCGGTGCTGCTGTGCGCCGCGATGTTCCAGGGCTTCCTGGTGCTGACGCTGTACCTGCAGAACGGCCTGGGGTACGAGCCGCTGACCGCGGGCCTGGCCTACGTGCCGTTCGCGCTCGGCTCGCTGACCGGCGTCAAACTCGGCGAGAGGGCCACCGTGCGCTACAGCGCGGGCCGGGTGCTGACGGTCGCCTGCGTCGGCACCGCGGCGGGCGCGCTGCTGCTCGCCTGGGCCCAGGCCGGCGACCTCGGATACGTGGGGCTGCTGCCCGGCATCCTGCTGTTCGCCACGGGCATCGGCGCCGGGCTGCCCTCCTCCGCCACCGCCGCCACTCACGGCGCGGACGAGCGGACCTCCGGTGTGATCGCCTCGCTGGTCAACTCCAGCCAGCAGCTCGGCGGCGCGGTCGGACTGGCGCTGGTGGGCATCGCCCTCGGCGAGACGGGCAGGCGCTTCGGAACCGCCATGACCACCGCCACCGTTCTGGCCGTGCTGTCCTGCGTCGCCGCGTTCCTGGTGGTGCGGCACGAGCCGCGCACCGCGGGCGCCGCCGAATCCGATCCCCGGTCCGCGTGAGACCGGCCGGCGGAGCCCGCGCGCCCGTCCCCGACCGTCGCTTGCCGCCCCCGATCAGGAACGAGAAGGTCCCCTTCCATGCCAACTGTGCGCTTACACGCCGGTGACCTCGTCAAGTACTACGCGGACCACCGCGTGCTGAACGAGCTGTCGCTGTCGGTCTCCCCCGGTCAGCGTGTGGGCCTGGTGGGAGAGAACGGTGTCGGGAAATCGACGCTGCTGCGGCTGCTCGCGGGTGTCGAGGAACCGGACTCCGGATTCGTCGAACGGCCCCAGGACGTCGGATTCCTCCGGCAGGAGCTGCCGTTCGCTGCGGACACCACCGTGCAGGACGTGGTCGACGACGCCCTGTCCGACATCCGCGCCGCCGCGGCCCGGCTGCAGAGACTGTCGGCCCTCCTGGAGCAGCGTCCGGACGACGGGGACGTCCTCGCGGACTACGGCGACACGCTGGAGTGGGCCCAGCATCACGACCTGTGGGACGCCGACCGGCGTGCCCAGCTGGTGCTCGCCGGTCTGGGCCTGGGCTCCGTGGAGCCGACGCGAGCGCTCGGCACACTGTCCGGCGGGCAGCGCTCCCGCCTGGCGCTGGCGGCCCTGCTCATCCGTCAGCCGGAGGCCATGCTGCTCGACGAGCCGACCAACCACCTGGACGACGACGCGGTCGGCTTCCTGGAGCAACGGCTGAACGAGATGCCCGGCGCGGTGGTGCTGGCCTCCCACGACCGGGTGTTCCTGGACGCGGTGTGCACCGACATCCTCGACCTCGACCCCTCCCGCGGCGGCGTGACGCACTACGGCGGCTCGTACTCGTACTACCTCGAGGCCAAGCGGCTGGAACGGCTGCGCTGGGAGCAGCAGTACGAGGCCGAGCAGGAGGAACTCGCCCAGCTGCGCACCTCGGTGGACGTGACCGCCCGGGCCGTCAACCACGCGCGGGCCATGAAGGACAACAACAAGATGGCCTACGACCGGGCCGGCGGGCGCGTGCAGCGGCAGATCTCGCGGCGGATCCGCAACGCGCAGCACCGGCTGGAGGAGCTGGAACGCACTCAGGTGCGCAAGCCGCCGCCTCCGCTGCGGTTCGCCGCCACGCTCACCGGGAGGGCGGCTCAGGAGGACGGGCCCGCGGTGTCGCTGCGCGCCGTGGAGCTGGCCGGGCGGCTGCGCGTCGAGCGTCTCGATGTCGGCCCCGCGGAGCGGCTGCTGGTCACGGGCCCCAACGGGGCGGGCAAGTCGACCCTGCTGAACGTGGTCGCCGGCCGCCTCGCACCGGACTCCGGGACGGTGGAGCGGGCGCCCGGAGTGCGCGTCGGCCTCCTGGAGCAGGACGTCGACTTCGCCGACGGCCGCCGCAGCGCGAGCCAGTTGTACGAGCGGGCCGCACGGGAGGACTCCCCGCCGCTGTCGCAGCTGGGGCTGCTGCCGGCCCGGGACCTCGGCAGGCCGGTGGGGCAGCTGTCCATCGGCCAGCGCCGCCGGGTCGCGCTCGCCCTGCTGATCGCCCGGCCGCCGGACGTCCTGCTGCTGGACGAGCCGACCAACCATCTCTCCCTCAGCCTCGCCGAGGAGCTGGAGGAGGCGCTGAAGACGGCGCCCGGTGCCGTCGTCGTGGCCTCCCACGACCGCTGGCTGCGCCGTTCCTGGGAGGGTCCTGAACTCATCCTGAAGAACGGCGAGACAACCGGCGTCGCGACGGCACGGTCAGGTCACTGACACCCATGTGCGCCGCTCCGGCGGCCCCGGGCTCGGGGGCGCAGCCGGGGCGGCCCCGGCGGGTGCGCGGTTCCGGTCGTGGACCGCGCACCCCTTGCTGGTTCAGACGGTCAGATGCGCCTTCAGCTCGGACGCGAGAGCTGGTTCCACCCGGGCCCTGAGCAGCGTGCCCTGCGCCGTGTGCTCGACGGAGAGGACCTCGCCCTCCCGGTGGGCGCGGGAGATGAGGCCGCCCGCCGAGTAGGGCAGCATGACCTCGACCTCCTCGGTCGGCCTCGGCAGCCGCTCGTCGATGAGGGCGCGCAGTTCGTCGACGCCCTGCCCGGTCCGCGCGGAGACGACGATCGCGTCCGGTTCGTCGTCCAGCAGGCGGGCCAGTACGTCGGGGTCGGCCGCGTCGGCCTTGTTGACGACCAGGACCTCCGCGCTCGCGGCGGCGCCGACGTCCCGCAGCACCTCCCGCACGGAGCGGAGTTGCGCCCACGGGTCGGGATGTGACCCGTCGACCACATGCAGGACGAGATGCGCGTCGGCCACCTCCTCGATCGTGGAGCGGAACGCCTCGACGAGGTGATGGGGCAGATGGCGTACAAAACCGACGGTGTCGGTGAGGGTGTACGTGCGCCCGCTGGGGGTCTCGGCCCGCCGCACGGTGGTGTCCAGGGTGGCGAACAGGGCGTTCTGCACCAGGACACCCGCTCCGGTGAGCCGGTTCAGCACCGAGGACTTGCCGGCGTTGGTGTAGCCGGCGAGGGCCACGGACGGCACGTTGTTGCGCCGCCGCTCCTCCCGCTTGATGTCCCTGCCCGTCTTCAAGTGCGCGATGTCCCGGCGCAGTTGGGACATCTTCTTCTGGATCTGCCGACGGTCCGTCTCGATCTTCGTCTCGCCGGGACCACGGGTGGCCATACCGCCGCCCCCGCCGCCGCCCATCTGCCGGGACAGCGACTGCCCCCAGCCGCGCAGCCTGGGCAGCATGTACTGCATCTGCGCCAGCGCCACCTGGGCCTTGCCCTCACGGGTCTTCGCGTGCTGCGCGAAGATGTCCAGGATCAGAGCCGTACGGTCGACGACCTTGACGCGGACGACCTCCTCCAGCCGCACCAGCTGGGCAGGGCTGAGCTCACCGTCACAGATCACGGTGTCGGCTCCGGCATCGTCCACGATGTCCCGCAGTTCCGAGGCCTTGCCGGACCCGATGTACGTGGCCGGGTCGGGCTTCTGGCGTCGTTGGATGACCCCGTCCAGCACCAGGGCGCCGGCCGTCTCGGCCAGGGCGGCGAGTTCGGCGAGGGAGCGCTCGGCCTCGCCCACCGTGCCCGAGGTCCAGATACCGACCAGGACGACCCGTTCCAGGCGGAGTTGCCGGTACTCGACCGAGGTGACGTCGCTGAGTTCGGTGGACAGGCCGGCGACACGGCGCAGTGCGGCCCGCTCCTCCCGTTCGAACTGCTCGCCGTCGAAGTCGTCAGCGCCGGGCACGGCGAGCCGGTCGTCCATGAGGGCATCGGCGCGCTCATGGCGGGAGGCGGAGTTCTCGGGGCGTGTCATAGAAGTCCTTTCCGTTTCACGGGCGGTTCTGAACTGGTCGTGCAGAAGTTCGCTGGTTCCGGACTCGACAGGACAGCCGACAGGCGGTGACAAAAGGAAGCGAAAGGCCGCAGCTCAGCAGCACGGGAACCAGGCATCAGGGCACACCAGTGAGTGGCACCGCGGGAGAGCCCGAAGCCTTACGGCGGGCTCGGTGGACGGGGCCGCTACGGGGCGGCGCTCTCGACGCGCCGCGTCACAGAATCAGATGCCGTTCCTCATAAAGATCCACCCTACGGGTCCATCAGGGCGGGCGCAGCCCCATTTCTGACGAAGGAACCCCGACCGAGTGATCTCGGCCTGGATGGATCGGCGACCGGAGCACGCGTTGCGGGGCCTCGGTGGCGGGCTCCGGGCGACGGGTCTGGCTTCGGGTCAGGCGCTCGACGAGTGGCGGCCCGGCGGCAGGGACGGCCGGCCTCTCGGCAGGGACGGTCGCCCTGGCGTGGCTGACTCAGTTCCTCGTGGGAACCGACCGTTTCGTGGTTACGCCGCTGCTTCCGGCCATCGCCGCGTCGGTCAGTGTCTCCGCTGCCAGTACCGGCTTCGCGACGGTGCGCTTGCGGACCAAGGTCACCAGTTGACAATTACTCGATGGAACAGCGTCGGCGGCACTACGCTGCTGTGTCGTGCAGGAGACGCGCCTCGACACTGCTCGGATCCGGGCGGCCCGCCGGGTGATCGACCCGATTTTTCTCGACACTCCGCTGTACCGCTGCGAGGCGCTGGAGCCCGACCTCGGGTGCACGGTGAGCATCAAGCTAGAAACGGCGAACCCGGTCCGCAGCTTCAAGGGCCGCGGCACCGAGGTCGTCGCGAGCCTGCTCGCCGACAGCGGCCCGCGAGCCGTGGTGTGCGCCAGTGCGGGCAACCTCGGCCAAGCCCTCGCCTGGTCCGGTCGCGGCCGCGGGCTCGACGTCACCGTCGTGGCATCCCGCTTCGCCACTGCGGCCAAGATTGATCGCATCCGCGCATTGGACGCCAGGCTGGAACTGGTGGACGGCGACCACGAGATGGCCCGCGAGCGGGCGGCGGCCATCGCGCGCTACGACGGCATCCGGCTACTCGAAGACAGCCTGGACCTCGAGACCTGCGAGGGCGCGGCGACCATCGGCCTGGAGCTGGTGGACATGGTGCCGTCGTTCGACGCCGTCCTGATCGCTCTCGGCGGCGGGGCGCTGGCCACCGGTGTGGGTCATGTGGTGAAGGCCACCGCGCCCGAAGTCGAGGTGATCTGCGTCCAGCCGCTGGGCGCACCGGCGATGACATACTCCTGGCGCAGGCGGCGCGTCGTCACCACCGACTCGACCAACACCATCGCTGACGGCGTCGCCGGCCGGTGTCCCATCCCGGCCGTCCTGGACGACCTCCTCCTGGTCGCCGACGACGCCGTCCTGGTCCAGGAGGCGTCGATCATCGCCGGTATGCGGATGCTCCTCGACCACGCCGGCCTCGTCGTCGAACCGTCGGCCGCGCTCGGCATCGCGGCGATCCTCGAAGACCGTGACCGCTTCGCCGGCCGACACGTAGTCACCATTGTGTGCGGCAGCAACGTCGACGTCGACGCCTATCGCCGCTGGGTCGGTGCGGCTCCCATCCACAGGTCTTGACAATTGCTCCCGTGTACGAAACGTTCCAGGTCGCAGTGCACCGACCGGGCCCGGCAGATGCCGGGTGACAGGGAGCCCGGCACCGGTCACTACCCTGAACCCATGCGCCGCGTTGGATCACTGACCGGGGGACCTTCGACGCCGGCCAGGATCTCCCTTCCCCAGCCTGCGAACTTACGATCGTGCGGGCTGGTTGGCGATGAGAAGGGTGCTGCCGGCAGAGCGGAAGCCGAGGCGTGAGTAGATGCCAGCGACGGCGTCCTCCGCATAGGCGAGGAAGACAGTGCTCACCCCGTGGTCGCGAGCGTGGCTGACCAGGGCCGCCGTGACGGCTGCGGCCAGACCCTGGCGGCGGGCGATGGGAAGGGTGCCGATGCCGCCGATCTCGGTGGTGCCGCCGGCTGGGTGGTAGTGGCCGACGGCCAGCGGGGTGCCGTCCGAGGCGAGGGCAGCGATGAGTGTTTTGTGCCCGGCACGGATCGTGGGGCGGACCGTCGCCACGGTGCCGTCCTCGGTAAGTTCTCCGGCCGCCACCGACAGTTCCTCGCGGCCCGCCGAGCCCACCGCGGTGCCCTCCTCGGCGAAGGCCAGGCGGGGAAGGGCGAGGGCTGCGGGCAACGCGGGATCATCGGCCGTCAGCGCACGGAGTTTCACGCCGTCCGGCAAGGGCTGTGGACCAACCTGTTGGTGCGGATCCAGAGCCATCAGCGGGCGTTCCGCCACCGGCAGGCCAACGGCCTCGATGCTGGCACGCAGCGTCGGAGCCGCCTCGGCCAGCCACTCGAAAGCCTCCGGCACGCCGAGTTCGCGCTGCCGGGCCCGCACCCGGGCGATGTCAGCGGCGGTCACGGACGACGACCCCTCAGCAGCGGGTTGAGCATGGCTGGGGCCGCCGTAATACGGGGCACCTGGTTTCCTTCGCACAAACAGCCGTAACGGACCGAACTCTTCGGCGTCGGAGAACAGCAACGGCACGGTGGCGTAGTACCGCTCGATACGGGCACGCAGCGAGTCGTTCATGCGGCGCATCCCATCACGGGACCATGCCACGCCGCACCCGAGATTCGCCGTCGGTACGGTTCACGTCTGCGACAGCCGGGGACAGACGCACCTGCAGGCACCCCATGTTCTCATCTCGCACGCATTCAGATGCTCGCTCCGCTGCTCGGCCACGCGGCACTGGCCCAGTACCAGCCGCTGCACGCGACGCACGCCGACCTGCTCAGACGGACGGGCGACGCGGCGGGTGCAGCCGAGGCCTACCGACGGGCGATCGCCCTGACCATCAACGACGTCGAGCGCGCCGAACCGAACCGCAGACTCCACAACCTGGTCACGTGAACCACGCGGCCGCCCGCGACCATCACGACACGGCACGGCAGATACCTACGGCCGCCGGCGACCCCAGGCAGGATCGCGGCGATCGCTCCTACGCGCACGGGCGGCCCGGATACTCGTCGGTCTCCGGTACGCCCGCCTCGCGCATCCTGCGCAGAACCTCGGGCAGGACCCTCTCGTCGCCGATGTCCGCGGGGCAGTTGGTCTCACGGTCGAAGACCAAGGTCTGCCCGGCCGTGTTCCAGATGACCCAGCGATGCCGGAACACGTCGTCCTCCCAGAGATGCGCGTAGCTCTCGGCAGACGCCGACTCCCCGCTCACGACAGCGACTTCCCGGTCTCGTCGCCGTCGACGTACGTCGCCACCACCTCGATGTCTGCGATACGCGACGTATCGACGCGCCGAGGATCGTCGCCGAGCACGACCAGGTCGGCCAGCTTGCCGGGGGTGAGGCTTCCCAGGCTGTCCTCCCAGTGGCAGGCGAAGGCGCCGGCGACCGTGTAGGCGCGCAAGGCCTCGTCGACGGTGATGCCCTCGTCAGGGCCGATCACCTGGCCGGACTCGGAGGCGCGCTCGACCATGAACTGGATGGCCCGCAGCGGGGATCCGTCCGTCACGGGGCGGTCGGAACTGCCGACCAGCGTGATGCCGTGGTCCAGGAACGCCCTGCCGCGGTAGAGCCACGGGGCCCGCTCCTCGCCCATGATCGCCGCGTAGTCGTCGCCGAAGCAGCGCAGGAAGTTGGGCTGGACGACCGCGCTGATGCCGAGCTGCGCGAAGCGCGGGAGCTGGTCGGGGCGGATCAGGCCGGCGTGCTCGATGCGGTGTCGGGCGCCGGGGCGCGGGCGGAGGCGCTGGGCCCGTTCCAGGGCGTCCAGGGCGACGTCGGCCGCGCGGTCGCCGATCGCGTGGACGGCGAGCTGCCAGCCGGCGAGGTGGCCGTCCACGATCGTGTCCGCGAGCACGTCCGGGTCGTCCTGCAACTGGCCCGTGCTGTCCAGCCCTTCGTACGGGCTGCTGAGCGCGGCGGTCCGGGCCATCATGCCGCCGTCGGTGAAGATCTTCAGCGCGCCCACGGAGAGCCGGTCGTCGCCGAACCCCGTGCGCAGGCCGAGGTCGAGGGCCCGGGGAATACCGTCGGCTTCATGTGCGGCGACCGGGTGCAGCCGGTCGGCGGACACCATCAGCTGCACACGCAGTGGCAACAGGCCTGTTTCGGAGGCGAGTTGGTAGGCACCCAGCTCGACCGGGCTGTGGCCCAGGAGGGTGCCGCCGATGCCTGCCTCGGCGCAGGCCGTGACGCCCTCGGCCAGGCAGGTCCGGGCGGCGCGCCCGATCGCCTCGGCCAGATCCTCCTGGGAGTGGGGCAGGCGCAGTGCGCGGGCGGCTCCCATGGCGCCCTCGGCGAGGAAGCCGTTGTCGTGCGGGATGTCGGCGGGGAGCAGGTCGAGCACGGCGGAGTTGACGACGCAGCCGTGCCCGGAGTCGTGCAGCATGAACACCTTGTGCCCGTGGCTGACCCGGTCCAGTTCGGCGGCGGTCAGGTGGCGGCCCAGGGCCCGCTGGTCGTAGCCGGCGATGCTCACCCACGCGCCAGGCGAGCCCTTCCGGGTGACGGCCTCTTCCACGATGGCGAGTACGTCGTCGATCCGCGTGCGGCCCGCGATGCTCGGGGTGTTCTCCTTGAAGCCGGTCCAGGCCAGGTGCACATGGGGGTCGATGAAGCCGGGCAGCACCGTGGCGCCCTGCAGGTCGATCACCTCGCGGGCGGGCAGCGCGGTCACGGCCTCGTCCAGGCCGACGATGCGGCCCCGCCAGATGCCCAGGTCGTGGGCGACGGGGTGGTCGGGGTCCATGGTGAGGAAGCGGGCGTTCGTCAGTCTGGTGCAGAGCATCAGCGAGGGCTCTTCCTTGGGCTTGTCTCTGTCCTGAGATCGGCGCGGGTCGCCTTCTGGCCTTGCTCCGCCCAGGGTGTCGATCCGGGAGCCCAAGCCGTCCTTGTCATGGAGAAGGGGCTTGGCGGGGCGGTTCGCGGTGAAGGTCAGACATCCAGGGACGCCGCGAGGGACCGGGGGCGCAGATCGGTCCAGTGGGCTTCGATGTAGTCAAGGCACGCCTCTCGGGTGTTCTCGTCGAAGACGATCGTCCACCCCCCGGGCACCTTGGCGAAGGACGGCCAGAGTGAGTGCTGGCCCTCGTCGTTCACCAGGACCAGGAAACGGCCCTCGGCATCATCGAAAGGGTTGGTGCTCATTTCAGCGCCTCCTCGGTTACTGATTAGGTTAGGCTCGCCTAATTGCGGAGCCTAGCCTTTGGTCCTTCCCTCTCACAAGGAGACGTTCATGCCCGAGCCCGTCTCCGGCCCGGCCGATGTGGAGCACGCCTTCGTCGAGTTCGGACTGCCCGGCAAACCTGGCACGGACGAGTTCTGGGCGGCGGCGGGGACACCCGCGTCGGTACCGGCCGACGACGGCGGTTGGGCGACTTTGTTCCTGTGGCGCGGGTCTGAAGCGAGCATCGGCTTCGAGAGCTGGTCGGAGCCGGTGCCCCTGCGCCGATGGGGCGACACGGACTGCTGGTACGCCGAGGTGCGCATGCCCGCGCGGATGCGGGTGACTTACCAGTTCATCGCGGGCGACGCGGCGTACGCCGATCCGTTCAACCCTGTCGGCGCGGGCGGTGACCGGTCCATCGCCGCGACCCCGGACGCCCCGGCCCAGCCGCACTGGCCCGCCGTCGGCGCCGACGGCGTCCTGCCCCTCCCGCGCACCCGGATCCGCTGGGCCGGCAGGCGGCTCGGCGGGCGGCGTACGGTGCGAGTCCACCCGGCGGGCGGCGGCGGGCCGGTGGTTCTGCTGCTCGACGGGGACGACTGGCTGTACCTGCACCCGGCCATGACCGCGTTCGACTCGGCCGTCGCCAGCGGCGATATGCCTCCCGTCACCCTCGTCTTCCTTCCGGCCAAGGACCGGGAGGCCGAGTTCGCGTGCAGGCCCGAGCTGTGGGAGGCGGTCCGGGACGAACTGCTGCCGCTGGTGGCGGAAACCGGCGTACCCGCCGACCGTGACCGGCTGGTGGTCGCCGGGCAGAGCCTCGGCGGGCTGAGCGCGATGTACGCGGCGCTGGAGTTTCCGGACCTGGTGTCCCGCGTGGCCTGCCAGTCGGGCTCGTTCTGGTGGACGCCCGATGCCATGGGTCTGGCGGACCCGTTGGGCGGCCCGGTCGGCGGGGCCGTCGCCGCGCGTCTGCGGAAGGGCGCCGACCTGTCCGGTACACGGGTCGCGTTCGATGTGGGGGAACACGAGACGCGAATGCTGCCGCACTGCGACCTGGTGGAGACCTTGGCCGAGCAGGCCGGCGCGACCGTGCGGGTTTCGCGGTCGGCGTCGGGTCACGACCGGGCGGGCTGGCGGCAGGCGCTGCTCAGGGATGTCGCCTGGGCACTGGGGGCACGGTAGTCACCCGCGGGTCGGTGGGGGCTGGTCGCGCCCACGCGGCGGAGCCGCAGATCGACACAGCCCCGCGCCCCTTTGCGGCGCTTCACCGGGCCACCGCCGAGCAGTACGCCTCGTCCGTGGCCAGCAGGTTCCTGTGGGTGTCCTCTGCTGTGATGACGCCCTCGTCCAGGACCAGCACACGGTCGGCGGCGTCCAAGAGCGCGGGGCTGCTGGTGATCACGACGGTCGTGCGGCCCCGGCGCAGCTTCGCGACGTTGCGCGCGATGAGCTGTTCGGTGACCGCGTCGACGGCGGTCGTCGGGTCGTGCAGGACAAGGACGTCGGTGTCTGCGGCGAGGGCGCGGGCCAGGGACAGCCGTTGGCGCTGCCCCCCGGAAAGGTTCGCGCCGCGGTCGCGGACGCCGTAGTCGAGCCCTTCCCGGTGGAGGGCCACGACGTCGGTCAGCATGGACGCCTCCACGGCCTCGGGGACCGTCCGGCTGGTGCCCGAGGGGTCGATGTTCGTACGGAGGGTGCCCGCGAAGATCTCCCCGTCGTACGGGTTCACCAGCATGTGTGCGCGGACCGCCTCGATCGACAGGTCCGCGAGCTCCTGCCCGCTGACCCGCACCACTCCCTCGTACGCGTCGGGCGGCACGTTCACGGCCAGGATCGAGGCGAGGTCGGCCGCCGCGCGCGGCTGGTAGGCGGCGATCGCCACGAACTCGCCGGCGGCCACCTGGAACCTCAGCTTGCGCAGGGTCCCGTAGCGGACGCAGTCGATCTCCAAGTCCCCGCCCGCGGCCGGGCGCCCCGGCCCCGGGGTCGTGACCGGCGGCGCGGACAGCACCAGCGCCATCCGCTCGGCCGACGCGCGCGCGATCATCACGTACTTCGGCATCTCCGAGAAGAGTTTGAGCGGTTCGATGATGAACTGCGCCAACCCCACGGCCATGACGAGCTCACCGATGGTGATCTGGCCGCCGAACGCCAGCCAGCCCGCCGTCAGGGTCACCGCGGCGGCGAGGATCGCGTTGAGGGCCAGCGCGGTGCCGGCGTACGCGCCGTTCACCTTCGCGACGGTGATCGCCTGGTGCTTCGCCTCCGTGCTGACCTTCCGGTAGGACCGGAACGCCGCGTGGTTGCCGCCGAAGCCGTGCAGCGGGCGCAGGCCGGTGATCAGGTCGGCGACCTTCGCGCCGGCCCGCGCGACCCGGGCCTGCTGTTCCTGGGTGCTGGAGCCGATCCGTTTGGACATCACGCTCAGGATCGACAGGATCGCGACGGTTCCCACGATCACCAGCAGGCCGAGACGGATGTCGGCCAGGCCCAGCGCGAGGGCCGCGACCAGCACCGCGACCAGCGAGCTGATCAGCAGCGGCACCACCTCGATGATGTCGGCGGTCTGGTCGGCGTCCTCGGTGGCGATGGTCAGCACCTCGCCGGACTTGAGGTCGACGTCCCTGGCCACCGGCTGCAGTCCGCAGGCCGCGACCCGCACCCGCCAGCGGTGCGCCTCGGTCGTGTTGGCCTTCTGCAGGATGCGCATCCCGAACCGCCACGACAACGACACCGTCGTGATGATCACCGCCAAGGCGGCGATCGACAGGCCGAGCGCGCCGAGGCTCCGGTCCTGCATCGTGTGTTCGACGATCAGGCCGAGCGCGATCGGGAAGGCCGTCTCACCCGCCTGGTACAAGCCCATGAGGACGGTGCCCCAGACCATGGCGCCGACGTTGCGGCGCAGCGCGGTCCGGAGGATGTCGGACCCCGGTCGGGGCCGCTGCGTGTCAGGAGTTGTCATCGAGGTGGCGGGCAATCGCTTCCGGGGTTCGCAGGGTGAACAGTTCTCGTATCGTGATCGCAGGACCGTACTCCCGGCGGAGCAGCCCGATCAGCCGTACCGCCAGCATGGAGTGCCCTCCGAGGGACACGAAGTCGCTCACCGCGCTCACCTCGTCGTCGTCCAGGTCCAGTGCCTCGGCGAAGAACTCGCACACCACGGTCTCGGTCTCGGTCTCAGGTCCCCGCTCCCCCGCCGTGGTCAGCGCCCCCAGCGGCTTGGCCTCCGGCAACGCCTTCGTGTCGGCCTTCCCGTTCACCGTCAGCGGGATGCTGTCGACCTGCGCGTAGTGTGTCGGGCGCAGGAAGTCCGGCAGCCCGGCGCCCACTTCGGCGGCGACCGCCGCCAGGTCGGAGCCGTCAAGGACGAGGTAAGCGGCCAGCCGGTACGCCCCGTCGACCTGCGGATCGGGCTGGGCGACCGCGGCGACGAACCGCACCGCCGGATGCGCCGCGAACACCGCCTCGACCTCGCCCAGTTCGACCCGGTGCCCCCGGATCTTGACCTGCTGGTCGGTGCGGCCCAGGTACATAAGGTTCCCGTCGGGCCGCCGGACCACCAGGTCCCCGGTGCGGTACATGCGCTCGCCGGGTTCGCCGAACGGGCAGGCGACGAAGCGGTGCGCGGTCTGGGCGGGCTGCCCGAGGTAGCCACGCGCGATGCCGATGCCCGACACGTACAGCTCACCGGGAACGCCGTCCGGCAGCGGCCGCAGCCAGGGGTCCAGCACGTACACATCGGTGTTGTCGATGGCCACGCCCACCACCGGGTCCTGGCACTCGAAGGTGCCGACGCCGAGGGTGTTGATGGTGTACTCGGTGGGTCCGTACAGGTTGTAGCCGACCGTCCCCTGGGTCTCGGCGAGCCGCTGCCACAGCGTCGGGGTGACGGCCTCGCCGCCCAGGAGCACCAGCGCCGGCCGCCGCGCCGGGTTGTCGAGCAGTCCCTCGGCCACCAGTTGCTGTGCGTAGGTCGGGGTCACATTGATGACGTCGATCCCGTGCTCGAGGCAGTACTCGACCAACCGGGGCGCGTCACGGCGCAGTTCCTCGTCGCAGATGTGCACCTCGTGGCCGTCGGCGAGCCAGAGCAGTTCCTCCCACGACATGTCGAACGCGAACGACACGGTGTGCGCGATCCGGAAGACCCGGTGGCCGTGCTCCGCCAGCACCGGCTCGAAGATCCGGCGCTGATGGTTGATCAGCATGTTGGTGAGTCCGGCGTACTCGGTCACCACGCCCTTGGGCTTCCCGGTGGAGCCGGAGGTGTAGATCGTGTACGCGGGGTGCCGCAGGCGGTTCGGGTCGTCCGGCGCGAATGTCAGATACGGCTCGGCCTCAGGCAGGGGTCGGTCGAGCTCGATCAGGTCGCCGGTCAACCGAGGCGATACGGCGCTCACGGTGAGGATCACGTCCGGGCGGGCGTCCGCGACGATCGCGGCGATCCGCTCGTCCGGGTGGTCCAGCTCCAGCGGCACGTACGCCGCGCCGACGCGCAATACGGCGAACAGCGCCACGATCGAGTCGAGGGAGCGCGGGATCGCCAGACCCACGGTCGTCTCGGGGCCGATGCCGCGCCGGGCGAGCACACCCGCCACCGCGCGGCTGCGGTCCCGGAGCCCCGCGAAGGTCATGGTCTCGCCGTGGGCGACGAGCGCGACGCGCTCCGGGGCGCGGTCCGCCGCCTGGTCGAACCGGTCGACGACCGTGTCCGTGCCGACGTCCGTGCGTTCGGCCGGCTCGGGCTCCGGCCCCAGACCCCGCAGTGCGCCCACCGGCCCGGTCGACCGGGCGAGGTCTTCGAGCACGCGCAGGTAGTCGTCGAGAAGATGACGGGCGTTCGCGGTGTCGTCGTCGCGGTACTCCAGCTTGACCGTGAGCCGGTCGCCGGGCGTGACGACCCACGTGAACGGGTAGTGGGTGGAGTCGTCCGCCTTCACCGAGGTGATGCCGTGCCTGGCGTTCATCTCGGCGAACGCGTCCATGTCCAGGAAGTTCTGGAGCACGAACAGGTTGTCGAAGAGAGTGTCGTGCCCGCTGGCCCGCTGGATCTCACCGAGCCCCAGGTGCTCGTGCTCCATCGCCTCGACCCTGGCCGCCTGCACGGCCGACAGGTAATCGCGGACCGTGTCGTCCGGCCGGGCCCGCGTCCACATCGGCACGGTGTTGAGCAGCACACCGACGATGCCGTCCAGGCCCTCGCCCTCCCGGCCGGAGACGGTCACGCCGAACACGGCGTCGCTCCGCCCCGTGTGGGCGCCCAGCAGGAGGCCGAAGGCGCCGGTCAGTATCGAGTTCAGCGTGACGCCGTGCACCCTGGCCGCTTCCCGCAGCAGTTCCGACTGTTCGGCGGACAGCGTGTGTACGAGCGACCGCGGGAGTCCGTCCGAAAGGGTCGGCGCCGGTCCGGCGAGCAGCGTCGGGCCGGTCAGGCCGGTCAAGTGCTCCGCCCAGAAGCGTTCCGATACGGCGGAGTCCTTGGCGTCCAGCGCCCGGGCGTGGTCCTCGAAGCCGGGGGTGGCCGGGGCCGGGTCGAGCAACTCGCCCGCGAGGACGGCCCTGTAGGCGTCGAACAGGTCCCGCAGCACGATCTCGCGGGACCAGCCGTCCCACAACAGCAGGTGGTAGCTCAGCAGCAGGCCGTCGCGGTCGTCGGGCAGGCGCACCACGGTCAACCGGATCAGCGGCGGCTCCCCCGGGTCGAATCCCGTGTCGCGGTCGCGGGTGCGCAGCGCTTCGACGTCCGCGTCCGTCGACAGAGCGACCGTACGGACATCGACCCGTCGTCCCGCCTTGAGGACCTGGACCGGGTTTCCGTCGTCGTCGGTGGTGAAGCCGGCGCCCACGACCGGGTGCCGCGCGATCACGTACGCCATCGCCTCGGCCAGCGCGTCGGTGTCCAGGCGCCGGTCGAAGGTGAACCAGCTCTGCGCGACGTAGTGTCCGGCCGTGCCCGCCATCTGGGCCTGGAAGAACAGGCCGCGCTGGAGCGGGGTCACCGGTGCCGTACGCTCGGCCGTCGCGGAGGCGTCCGCGATGCGCTCCAGCGCGCTCCGCCAGTGCTCGGTGATCTCGTCGGGGATGCCCTCGGCGAGGGTGAAGGCCGCCTGCAGGCTACCGGTGGCCTCGTCGAGCCATGCGTTGACCTCGACGGCGTACGGGCTGCCCTGATCGCCACCGGTGATGTGCAGCGCCTGGGACTCGCTGCCTCGGCCGAGGTAGTTGAACAGCACCTGGGGGCGGGTGGTGGTGTTGAACAGCGGGGCCGTCTGCGGGTTGAGGTACCTGAGCCGGCCGTAGGCGACGTGCGCGCGCTCGTCCGGCTGGCGTTCGGCGACCTCGCGTGCGGCCGCGACCGGGTCGGTGTGCGCCGTGAGCCGTACGGGGGCGATGGAGGTGAACCAGCCGACCGTGCGGGTGTAGTCGTGGTGTTCGACGACCGGGACCCGGCCGTGCCGCTCCAGCTCGATCGCGAGATCGGTCGGCGAGGGCTGGATGTGTGTCAGCGCGGTGCGCAGCGCGCCGCACAGCAACTCGGTGAGACCGACGCCGAGTGCGGCGGGCGCGGTACGGGTCACGCGGTCGGTCACTTCGGGTGAGAGTACGACAGTGGTCTCGCGCAAGCCCGCGACCGCGGGCAGCAGCGCAGGGGCCTGGAGCGTGGTGATCCAGTGCCCGAGGTCGTCGATCGCATCGGTGGACCGGAGCGCCAGTGCCTCGGCGTACTCGGCGTAGGACGTGGTCGGCGGCGCCAGGGCCTCCCCGCGCATGGCGGTGGCCAGGTCGTCCAGCAGGACCAGCCAGGACACCGAGTCGACGGCGAGGTGGTGCACGGTGACCACCAGGGTCCGGCTCGCCTCCAGCCACGAGAACGCGATGACGTCCCCGGACTCGGGATCGAGCCGTCCGGCGGCTTCGTCGGCCGCGGTCGTCGCGTCGGTCGTGTCCGGCCGTACGACGGTGACCTCGCGGGCGGGTTCGGTGCGCAGTGCCCACACGCCGTGCTCGACGCGCAGCCGGAGCCGGAGAGCCGGGTGCGCGGCCACGACGGCGTTCGCGGCGCGCTCGGCGTCGGCGAACCCGGTGCCCTCGGGGACCGCCAGCGTCCTGGCCTGGGCGAATCGGGCGAGCGATCCGCCCAGTTCCCGCTGGCGCAGGATGATGGGCGTCGGCGTCAGCGGGCCGTCCTCGCGGCGGGCGGGGGCGGAGGCCGCCGCGGCCTGCGGTGTGCTCGTCCGCAGGTGCTCTGCGAGCGCGCGCGGTGTCCTGAACAGGAACACGTCCCGTGGCGCGATCGGCAGGCCAAGTGCCCTGGCCCGGTTGATCACGGTGATGGCGACGATGCTGTCGCCGCCGGCCCTGAAGAAGTCGGTGTCACCGTCCACGGCGGAGCCGGGCAGCGTTTCGGCGAAGATGTCGACCAGGGCGGCGAGCGCGGAATCACTCACGGCCACCGGGGTGTCATCCTGTGCTGCCCGTTCGGTCAGGGCCTTGCGGTCCAGCTTGCCGTTGACCGTCAGCGGCAGGGCGTCGACCGGCAGCACCCGACCCGGCACCATGTGCACGGGCAGTTTCGTGGACAGGAGAGCGGCGAAGTCGCCGGGCACCCGGCCCACGACGTGCGCGACCAGGTGGTCGCCACTGTCCGCCACGGTGACCGCCACATCGACCACGCCGTCGAGTTCCCTGATCGCGGACTCAACTTCGCCCAACTCGATCCGGAATCCCTTGAGTTGAACCTGGTCGTCAGCACGGCCGACGAACTCCAGCTCGCCGTCGAGGGTGCGGCGGGCGAGGTCACCCGTGTGGTACATGCGGGAGCCGTCGCCGGCGAACGGGTCCGCAACGAACCGGCCCGCGGTCAGCCCCGGCCTGCCCAGGTAGCCGAGCGACACCTGGTCGCCTGCGACGTAGATGGCGCCCACCCGGCCCGGCGGCACCGGCCGGAGCCGGTCGTCGAGCAGGTAGGTGACCAGGCCGGGTATCGGGCCGCCGATCGGGCTGACGTCGTCGCCGGAGGCGAAGTCCTCGTCGGTCAGCACTCGGTGGGTGACGTGGACGGTGGTCTCGGTGATGCCATACATGTTGACCAGCTCGGGCGAGCCGGTGCCGTGCCGCTCGACCCAGCCGCGCAGCCGCCCGAGATCCAGCGCTTCGCCGCCGAAGATGATCCGGCGCAGTGCGGTGACCGGCTCGCCGACAAGTCGGTCCGCTTCGATGAACTGGTAGAACGCCGAGGGGGTCTGGTTGAGCACGGTCACTGAGCGCTCGCGGACCAGCCGGTGGAAGTCGACCGGGGAGCGGGTCAGCCCGTACTCAGGCACCAGCAGCTCACCGCCGTACACCAGGGCGCCCCACAGCTCCCAGACCGCGAAGTCGAAGGAGAAGGAGTGGAACTGGACCCACACGTCGTGCGGGCCGAATTCCATGTCGGGCTGGGTGTTCGCGAGCAGCGTCACCACGCTGGAGTGCGGGACGACGACACCCTTGGGCCTGCCGGTGGATCCGGACGTGTAGATCACGTACGCGGGGTCGTGCCGACTGACCTCGGGTGCGGTGGTGTCCCCCACCGGCAAGTCGTCTCCCTGCACGAGCACCCGGGCCGACACGCCTGCCCCGGCCAGCAGTTCCGTGAAGCGGTCCCGCTGCTCACGGTCCACGAGAACGACCTGCGGAGCGGCGTCGGCGAGGATGTACTCCAGTCGTTCGTCCGGGTACGCCAGGTCCAGCGGCACGTACGCGCCGCCCGCGGTGACGATCGCGACCAGTGCGACGACCTGCTCGACGGAGCGCGGGACGGCTACGGCGACCCGCTTGCCCGGCCCGACCCCGGCCGCGCGCAGGGCCGACGCCAACTCGTTCTTGGCGTCCGCCAGTTCGCCGTACGTCAGTGACCGGGTACCGCCGTCGAGACCGCACTGGGTGACGGCGGTGGCGGCCGGGTCGCGGTGCGCGGCGGCGTCGAAGAGCCCGGCCAGGGTCGTCGGGGTGATCCGCACAGGACGCTCTGCATCCTCGGAGGCCAGGTCGTCGACCACAACATCCGGCCGGGTGAGCAGACCGGTGAGGGCCGAGGTGAACGTGCGCAGGATCGCCTGGGCGCTCTCCCCCCGCAGCAGTTCGCCGTCGTAGATCAGGTTGAAGCGCGGACGGCCGTCGAGCGCCCGCTCGACCACCAGCGTCAACGGGTAGTGCGGGGCGCCCTCGTTCACGATGTCGGTGATGACCAGCTCGTGGTCGGGCCCTCGCAGACCGTCCACATCGGTCGCCACGTCGAACACCACCAGGGTGTCGAACAGGGAGCCGGCGCCGGCCTGGCGGCCTATCCTCGCCAGTGAGACATGCTGGTGCGGCAGTACCGCGCTCTGGTGTTCCCGCACCGAGGCGAGCAGGTCGCGCGCCGTGGTCGTACCGGCCCAACGGGCGCGTACGGGGATCGTGTTGATGAACAGACCCACCATGGTCTCGATGCCGGGCACATCCGCGTCGCGCCCGGACACCGTGGAACCGAACACCACGTCCCTGCCGTGCAGGATGCCGCCCAGCGTCACCGCCCAGGCGCTGTGGACGGCCACGCTCAGCGGCACGCCGGCCGACCGGGCGGCCGCGTCGATGTCGTCCTCCGGCTCCACGGCGGTGTCGGCGAACCGGTCGGAAGGGGTGTGCCCCTCGGCGACCAGCGAGGGGCCGGGCAGCTCGGCGAGTTGCTCGCGCCATACGCGGTCGCTCTCGTCGTCGTCGCGTCCGGCGAGCCAGCGCACGTAGTCGGGGAAGCCGCCGATCGGGTACACGGTCCCGGGAGCGTGGTACTCGGCCAGCAGCGCGCGGAGCATCGGCGGTACCGACCAGCCGTCGGCGATGATGTGGTGCACGGTCTGCACCAGGACGCTGCGGCCGGAGCCGCCGCGGATGAGCGTGTACCGCATCAGCGGGCCGGTGGCCAGGTCGAACCCGGCGCGGCGGTCCCGCTCGGCCAGGTCGCGGATCTCGTCGTTGGTGATGCCGGGGCGGTCCAGCGTGGTGAAGGGCGCCTCCACCCCGCTCTCCAGGACGCAGACCACACGGCCGTCGGCGAGGGCCACGAACCGCGCGGCCAGGTTCGGGTACAGCGTGAGCAGCCGGGTGGCCGCCGCCGCGAGCCGGTCGGCGTCCACCTCGCCGTTCAGCGTCAGCAGTTGCTGCTCGACGTAGGCGCCCGTCGAGTCGTCGTCGAAGACCGAGTGGAAGTACAGGCCTTCCTGCAACGGGGTCAGCGGCAGGATGTCCCGCAGTGCCGGGCCGTCCAGGGCGTCGACGTCGGACTGCGTGAGCGGCACCAGGCCGAAGTCGCTGGGAGAGTGGCCGCCCTGGTCGAGCGCGGCCAGTGCGGCCAAGGCCCCCCGGAAGTACTCGCCGAGAGTCGCGATGTCGTCGTCGGTGAACATCCCGTCCGGCCACGAGATGTTCGTGACCAGCTCGTACTCGCCACTCGAGGCGGGTTCTGCGATCGCGTTGAACTCCAGGGCGCGCGGCAGGCGCATCCTCGGGTCACGCTTCTCGCCCAACTGGCCTGTGGTGCCCGCGAGTTGCCAGTCCCCGGAGGCGCCCGCGTCGAAGCGGCCCAGGTAGTTGAACAGCACCTGGGGTGCGGGCGCGTCGAACTCGGTGTGCGTCAGGTACCGCAGGGCGCCGTAGGAGACGCCGTTGTCCGGTACCCGGGCGAGGTCTTCCTTGACCGCCTTGAGCGCGGCGGCCAGGTACTCGGGTGCGGTGAAGTCGGCCGCCGTACCGGGGTCCACGGTCACCGGGAAGAGGGTGGTGAACCAGCCCACGGTCCGGGACAGTTCGGGCTCGAAGCCGGCGGAGCCCGCCACGAACCCTCCCTCGCGGCCGTGTCCCTCGAGTTCGATGTGCGCGAACGTCTGATCCTGCCCGAGGTCGCGGCGCCATCGGGCGAGGGTGACGGCGAGCGCGGTCAGCAGTACGTCGTTGACGCCCGCGTGGAACTTCGCGGGGATCTCGCCCAGCAGCGCGGCCGTGACCTCGGGGCCGACCGAGACGGTCCGCACCCGCTCCCCCGCGACGGTGTCGGCTTCGGACAGCGCGCGCCTGCCCACCGGTTCGTCCGTTCCCGGCAGGGGCCGCCAGAAGTAGGAACTGTCCGCGTCGAACGCGGCGCGCTCCAGCAACTGCGTCCAGCGCCGGAACGACGTGCCGACAGGGGGCAGTTCGATGGGCGCGCCCGCGGCGAACTGCCGCCACGCGGTGGCCAGGTCCTCCATCAGGACTCGCCAGGACACGCCGTCGATCACCACGTGGTGGGCGACCAGGACCAGTTGGCGTGCCTCGCGGCGCCAGACGGCCCGCAGCATCACGCCGCCCGCCGGGTCCAACCCCTCGGTGGCGAGCGCGACGCACTCGCCGAGCGGCCGGTCGCTCTCCTGCCACCCCGCGGCGGCCTGGTCCGCCTCCGGGATGTCGAAGCTCCAGCGGTCGCCGCGCACCAGCTTGGCGCGCAGCATGTCGTGCCGCCGGACCACCGCGGCGAGGATCTCGTCGAGCGCGTCGGCCGTCAGGTCCGCCGGGGTGTTCAGCACCACCGACTGTACGAAGCCGTCGATCGCGTCCGTGGTCTCGCCGAGCCACTGCACGATGGGCGATCCCACGACGGAACCGGTCGCGACATCACGGTGGTCCACCGTGGAGACGTCCTCACGGCTCGCCACAGCCGCCAGCGCCCCCACGGTGCTGTTGGCGAAGATCTGTCGCGCCGTGACGTAGAGACCCGCGTCGCGCAGCGCGCTCAGCAGCGAGATCGCCAGAATGCTGTCTCCGCCGAGCTGGAAGAAGTCCTGGTCGACACCGACCTCTTCGAGCCGCAGGACCGCCGCGACCGCCGCGCACACCGCGCGCTCGTTGTCGGTGGTGGGCTGGAGGAGCGAGCCCGTTCCGATCGCGGGCTCCGGCAGCGCGTTCCGGTCCAGCTTGCCGTTCGCGGTGAGGGGGAACTCCGT
Organism: Streptomyces sp. SA15; assembly: GCF_002291145.1. Taxonomy (GTDB): domain Bacteria; phylum Actinomycetota; class Actinomycetes; order Streptomycetales; family Streptomycetaceae; genus Streptomyces. Next base: position 131,614 of record NZ_NTGE01000080.1, on the reverse strand, counting down.
CATCACCACGATGTGGGCGGGCACCATGTGCTCGACCATGTGCTCGGTGGCCCACGCCTTGACCTCGTCGGCCCGCAGGTCCTCCCTGCCGGCGGCCGGGATGACGTACCCCACCAGGTAGGTGCCGCCCGCCGCGTTCTTCTTCGCGACGACGCAGGTGTGCCGTACGCCGGGGTGCTCCGCGAGTCCGACCTCGACGTCCTCGATCTCCAGCCGCATGCCGCGGATCTTGATCTGGTTGTCGGCCCGGCCGAGGAAGTCCAGCGAACCGTCCGGGGCGAACCGCGCGAGGTCGCCGGTCCGGTACAGCCGGGACCCGTCGTCGGCGAAGGGATTCGCCACGAACCGGGACGCCGTCAGGCCGGGCGCGCCCACGTACCCGCGTCCCAGGAGGAACCCTCCCACGTACAGTTCGCCGCCGACCCCGAGCGGGACCGGGCGCAGTTCGTCGTCCAGGACGTACAGCTGGGTGTTGGGGTTGGCCTTGCCGATCGATGTCGACAGGCGTTCGGCCGCGCCCCGGTAGATGACGTGGGAGACGCCGATCGTCGTCTCGGCCGGGCCGTAGCCGTGGTACATGGGGATGTCGAGCCGGGTGCGGAATCGCTCGTACAGCTCGGGGGTCAGCACCTCGCCGCCGCACCACACGTGCCGCAGGCTGTCCAGCTTCCCGGAGTCGCCCGCGATCTCCAGCAGTACGTCCAGCATGGACGACACCAGGTACGTGAAGGTGACGCGCTGCTCGGCGATCACGCTGAGCAGGTGGTGCGGGTCGCGTTCGCCGCCGGGCCGCAGGACCACCAGCCTGCCGCCGGACACCAGCGGCAGGAAGATCTCGTTGATGGAGATGTCGAAGGACAGCGGCGCCTTGAACAGCGACGCGTCGTCGTGGCCGAAGCCGAGGATCTCGCCCACCTGCCACAGCAGACGCTCGCTGATCGCCTCGTGCCGGATCATCGCACCCTTGGGCCGTCCGGTCGAACCGGACGTGAAGATCACGTAGGCCAGGGCGTCGCCGAGGACGGTGACCCCGGTCCCCTCGGTGGGGTAGGACCCGAACCGCCAGTCGCCGAGGTCTACGGCCACGGCTTCCGGTTCGGCCGGGTCGTGCTCGCCCGAGTCGTTGAGCTGTACGACGACCCGCGCGTCCTCGATGACGACGGACCGGCGTGCGGCGGGCCACTGTGGATCGAGCGGCACGAAGGCGCATCCCGCCTGGAGCACGGCGAGCAGCCCGATCACCATGTCGGCGGAGCGGCTCAGTGAGATGCCGACGACCTGTTCGTGGTCAAGTCCGCGTTCGATCAGATGGTGGGCCAACTGGCTGGAGAGCTCGCTCGCCTGACGGTAGGTCAGCGATCGGTGCTCGTCGACGATGGCTACGGCGTCCGGTCTGGTCCGCGCCTGCTCGCGGAACATCTCCACGATGGTCGGGCGGACCCGGTCGGCCTCGGTGTCGTTCCACTCGGCCAGGGCCTCGAGTCTCGCCGCCACGCTCGACGGACCGATGGTGCTGATGGGCCGGTCCGGGAAGTCGGCCAGATCGTCGAGCGCGAGCTGAGCTTCGGCCGGCACAACGCCGTCCGGGACGGTGATGCTCCGGTCGTCCGCGCCGACCTCCCAACCGCCGGGCGCGGCCCCGCCGTTGTCGACCCACCCGAGGACGTCGGCGAACAGAGTGTCGGGGGTGAGGTCGATGCCGTCGGGACTCCGGCCCGTCGCCCAGTACGACAGCCCGATGGCGCAGGCTTCGGTGATGGTCCGGTCGGAATAGTCGCCGGTTCGCCTGCGTACGTCGTCCAGGCGGGCGGGTGAAACCCGTACGAGACGAGCGCTCGGTTCCCTCATCGAAGACTCAACGCCCCTTCCAGGTATGAAAGTTAACTCTCAGCTAAATTAGGGTTACCTAACTGCCTTCTCGCCACGCCCGCCACAGTCGTGCGTACCGGCCGCCCAGAGCCACCAATTCCTCGTGAGTCCCCTGCTCCACCACGCGTCCCGCGTCCAGCACGGCGATCCGGTCCGCCGCCATCGCCTGGGTCAGCCGGTGCGCCACGAACAACGTGGTCCGGCCCGCGCACGCGGCCAGCACGGCCCGCTCCAGCTCGGCGGCGCCTTCGCTGCCCGCCTCCGCCGTCGACTCGTCGAGCACCACGACCGGCGACCGGGCGAGCACCAGCCGGGCCAGGGCGATCTGGGCGACCTTGGTGACGTCCAGGCGCTCGCCGCCCTCGCCGACCAGGGTGTTCAGCCCGTCGGGCAGCGCGTCGACCCACCCGTCGGCGCCGACCGTGCGCAACGCGTCCATCAGCTCGGCGTCGGTCGCTTCGGGCGCGGCCAGTCGCAGGTCGTCGGCGAGCGGGCCGGAGAACACGTGCGTCTCCTGCGTCAGGATGCTCACCAAGGCTCGCGCTCCGGCCTCGTCCAGACCGGCGAGGTCGGTCGTCCCGACGCGCACCGAACCGGCCTGCGGGGTCCCGATGCCCGCGATCAGCGCGGCCAGGGTCGTCTTGCCCGCGCCCGTCGCCCCCACCAGCGCGAGCGAACTCCCGGCAGCAATCGTCAGGTTGACGTCCCGTAGGACCGGCTCCTCGGTGTCGGGATAGCTGAACGTCAACCCCTCCACCGTCACCGGGTACACCCCGGCGCCCGCCGCCGCGACGGCCGTGTCGCCGACCAGCCGGTCCTCCGCGGACTCCCCCAGCACCCCGACCAGCCGGGTCAGGCTCGCGCCCGACTTCTGGGCCTCGTCGAAGGTGAACATGATGGCGCCCAGCGGGGTGAACAGCCGGTGGAACAGCAACGGGGCCGCCGACACCTCGCCGAGGCTGGCCGCGTCGGCCTCCAACAGGGCGTACCCCACCAGGAGGATGAGGACCAGCCCGATGAACTCGGCGCGGTTCTCCCTGCCGACGAACCGGCCGAAGAACCGGAACACCTCGATGCCGAGATCGCGCACCCGCCACGATTCACGAGTGACCTTCTCGCGGAAGGCGTCCTCGAGGCGGTACGCCCGGACCGTGTCGATCCCGTTCAGGCCGCTGATCAACGCCTGCGCGCGGTCGGCCTGGGCCGCTCGCTGCTTCCGGTAGAGCGGGGCGGACCGGGGCAGATACCAGCGCAGGGCCAGCGCGTACGCGGGGAGCGCGCCGGCGCCCGCCAGGCCGAGCCGCCAGTCCAGTCCGAACATGCCGGCCGTGGCGATGGCGACCAGCACTCCCGCCGAGAACACCGTGGGGATGGCCGTACGGATGCCCTTGGAGATGACGGCCACATCGTCACCGACCCTGGACAGTACGTCTCCCCGGCCGACCTGCTCGATGCGTGCGCTCGGCATCCCCAGCACCGCCCGGACGGCGCCTTCGCGCAGCCGCGCGAGCAGATCCGCGCCGAGCCGCCCGATCAGATAGGTCGACACCGCGGTGGCCGCCGCGCCGAGCAGCGCGGCGGCGACCATCAGGGCACCGATCGTGACCAGGATCGATTGCGATGCGCCCTCGACCACCCCGTCGACGACCCGGCCGAGCAGGAGCACCGGCAACACCTGGAGCGCCGCCCCGGCCACCGTGGTGAGCACGGTGGCCGCCGTCAGCCCCGGCACCTCGCGGCAGTGTGCCGCGACCCACCGGGTGGCCTCGCGTCCGGTCGCCGTGCGCAGGGTTGCCGGGGCGACGCGCGTCTCGGTGGTGCTCACACCTACTCGGCCGACTTGACGAGTTCGTCGATCGCGTACGGCATGGACAGCAGGGTGCCCTGGGAGATGGCGGCGCCCACCGCCGGGCCCTCGCTGTCCAGGAGGTACGACACCTTGCCGTTCTTGACCGCGTCCAGGTTGGCGAACAGCTCGAACTTCTTCAGCGCTGCCGTGTCCGCCTTGTCGTTGATGACGAAGATGCGGTCGACGTCGACCAGGTCGACGCGCTCGGGTGAGAGCTTGGTGTAGAAGCTGCCGTCCGCGACCTTGTCGATCTCGGTCTGGTACTGGAAGCCGATGCCCGTCACCAGCCGTCCGCGCACGTCGGTCGAGGTGAACGGCGCAACCGAGTCCTCGTACCAGGACAGTACGACGGCCTTCTGGTCCGCGAACTCAGGGTGTGCCTTCTTCGCCGCGTCGAGCCGGCCCTGGATGTCCGCCACCATCTTCTCGCCCTCGGCCTCCTTGCCGAGCGCCTTGGCGATGTGGACCGCGTTGTCCTGCCACGGCGCGCTGAAGGGCTCCTTCTCGGCCTTCGTGCGGCCCACCGTCGGAGCGATCTTGGACAGCTTGTCGTAGGCGGCCTGGTCGATCTCGGAGTAGACCGCGATGATCAGATCCGGGCGCAGGGCGGCGATCTTCTCGTAGTTGGGGCCGGAGTCACCGTTCTTCATGATGACCTCGGGCTGGGTGTCGCCCCACTTGTCCTTCACCCAGGGCCACTGGGTGTTGATGTCGGGGGTCTGGCCCGCCGGGTTCGGGTACTGGTCGACCATGCCGACCGGCTTGATGCCGAACGCCAGGATGGTCTGGTCGTCGGTGTAGCCGACGGAGACGACCCGCTGGGGAGCCTTGGTGATCTTCGTGGATCCGAACGCGTGCTCCACGGTGACCGGGAATGCGCCTGCGGCGGCAGCCGGGGTGTTGTCGCTGGCCTTGTCCGCCGAGTCGGACGAGTCGGAACCGCATCCCGCGAGGAGGCCGACGCCGAGAGTCGCGGCGGACAAGATCGCCGCCAATCGCCGCCGGGATCTCTTGATCATCGTTCGATGGAGGAGCATCCGAAATCCCTTGCTTCCGTGCTGTCCACTGCGCCCCCGTCTAAGGGCAGGCAAACCTTACCGTGCGCAGATGAGGTTAGCCTAGCCTTACTTCTGCAACTTTATGGGGAACTAGTCGAGTTGGACATGTGTGCGACCGATGGGCACTATGAGCGGCCGGTCGCCCACCGGGTCGTCGATCACCTTGGCGCGCAGTCCGAACGCCTCGTGCAGCAACTCGGCGCTGATCACGTCCCGCGGGTGCCCCTGCGCCAGGATCGCCCCCTCCCTCATCACGATGAGGTTGTCGCTGTAGCGCGTGGCGAGATTGAGGTCGTGCAGCACCATCACCACGGTGCACCCGGACTCGTGCAGGTCGTCCACCAGGTCGAGCACGTCGATCGCGTGCGCCAGGTCCAGGTAGGTGGTCGGCTCGTCCAGCAGCAGCAGGTCGGTGCCCTGGGCCAGGGTCATCGAGATCCACACGCGCTGACGCTGTCCGCCGGACAGCGAGTCGACCGGACGGTCGGCCAGGTCGGACACCCCCGTCATGGCCAGCGCCCGCTCCACGACGGCTGCGTCGTCGGACGACCACTGCCGCAGCCAACTCTGGTGCGGATGGCGGCCCCTGGCGACCAGGTCGGCCACCGTCAGCCCCTCCGGTGCGACCGGCGCCTGCGGCAGCAGGCCCAGCTTCTTCGCCACGTCCCTGGTCTTGAGCCTGACGATGTCCTCGCCGTCCAGCACGACCGTCCCCTTGGCCGGCTTGAGCAGCCGCGACAGGGTCCGCAACAGCGTGGACTTCCCGCAGCCGTTGGGGCCGATGATCGTGGTCATCACTCCGGGCGGGATCGCCACGTCGAGGTCGTCGATGACGATCCGGCCGCCGTACCCGACCGTGATGCCCCTGGCTGCCAGCCGTGAGGCGTCATCGACCCGGGACTCGATCTCGGTGATGTGCTGAGCGACCACAGGGCCCCCTCATTTGGTCCGCCTAACTTTGTATCAGCTATCTGAGGTTCGCCCGCACCAGCAGATAGACGAGGAAGGGGCCGCCGATCGCGGCGGTGACCACGCCGACCGGGAGAGTGATCGGCAGAGCCGTGCGCGCGACCAGGTCCGAGCCGATCAGCAGCAGCGCTCCCACCATGCCGGAGGCCACCATCGGCGGTGTCGGGTACCTCGTCAGACGCATCGCCACCTGCGGAGCGACCAGCGCGACGAACGGGACCGGGCCCGCCGCACTGACGGCCACTCCAGCCAGCAGCACAGCGCACAACAGCATGACCGCCCGCACCGTCGAGTACCGGACGCCGAGGCCCGCGGCGACCTCGTCGCCGAAGTGCATCGGCTTGAACTGGAACGCGACGCACGAGACGACGACCATGAGGACGAGCGTGCCCCAGAGCGCGATGCGGACCTCGCCCCAGGAGCGGTCGTCCAGCGAGCCGACCAGCCACGCCTGGGCCTGGGCCACGTCCCTGATGTCGGCCGTGACCAGCAGCCAGGTCGTGATCGCCTCCATCACGGCGCTCACCGAGATGCCGATGAGGATGAGCCGGAAGCCGTCGATCCCGCGCCGCCACGCCAGGAAGTACACCAGCAGACCCGTACCGAGACCGCCCGCGAGGGCCGCCGCGGACAGGCCGACGGAGTTGACGATCGCCGCGGCGGTCCCGCCCGACACCGTCACCAGGAACACCGCGACCGCGCTGGCGCCCCCGGTGATCCCCAGAATGTCCGGGCTGGCCAGCGGATTGCGCGCGATGGACTGCGTGATCGCCCCGGACACCCCCAGCGCGATCCCCACGATGAGCCCGGCCAGGGCACGCGGCATCCGCAGATCCATGATCACGAACTCGTCGACCTGCTCCCCCCGGCCGAGGATCGTGGCGAGCACCCGGGACAGACCGATGGGGAAGTCCCCGACGCCGATGGACACGCAGAACACCAGGAAGGCCGCCGCCGCCAGCAGCAGCGTGACGCACACGATCCAGGGCCGCCATACGAACGACACGTGGCCGAGCCGCACGCCCGGTGCCACCGATGGCTTCACGTCTGCCCCGTTCGGCTTCACGTCTGTCCCGTTCATGCGTTCTTGAACTTTCCGCGCCACACCAGAACCGCGAAGAACGGTGCGCCGAGCAGAGCGACGACGACGCCCGCGTCCAACTCACCCGGCCGCACCACCAGGCGCCCCACGATGTCGCAGAACAGAAGGATGATGGCTCCGAGCAGACCGGCGTACGGCACCAGCCAGCGATAGTCCGGCCCGGTCAGATACCGGGCCACGTGGGCCACCATGAGCCCGAGAAAGGCGATGGGGCCGCACGCCGCCGTCGCCGCGCCCGCCAGCAGGGTGATGGCGGTGATGCCGATGGTCCGGCTCAGCGCGATGTTCACGCCCAGCCCCCGCGCCACGTCGTCACCCAGGTTGAGCAGGTTGATCGCGGGCAGCGTGGTCAGTGCCAGCACCAACCCGACCGCGATGAACGCGGCCACCGGCCAGATGACGTCGAATCCGACACCGGCCACGGAGCCCGCGTTCCAGAACCGCAGCGCGTTCAGTGACGCCTGGTTCGACAGCGCGACCGCCGTGGTCATCGCCAGCAGGAACACCGTGATCCCCTGCCCGGCCAGTGCGAGCGTCAACGGGTTGCCGGCGCCCCGGCCGATGCTCGCCAGACCGAACACGACGACACCGGCGACCGCCGCCCCCAGGAAGGCGAACCAGACGTACTGGAACGGGTTGGAGAACCCGAACAGGGCGATCACCGACACCACGGCGAACGAGGCGCCGGTGTTCACGCCCAGCAGGCCCGTGTCGGCGATCGGGTTGCGTGTGTACCCCTGGATCAACGCCCCGCCGATCCCGAGGGCGATGCCCGCCACGATCGCGAGCACCGTCCGGGGCACCCGCACGGTCTGCACGATGAGCCTGATCTCGGTGAGCCGCTGGTCGGAGTCCGGCGCCGCGAACAACCCGTGCCACACCTCGGCGGGACTCAACGCGCGCGCACCGACGGCCAACGACACCGCCCCCGCGACCACGAGGATCACCACAAGCGTGCCCAAACCCACAACCCGCCGCCGACGGGCCTCTGTTGTGCCCCTGGGCGCGGGGCGCTCCACTGCAGTCGTGCCCATGTCGACGTACGTTATCCCTTTGATCAACGGGAACGGCAGCGCCCCAAAGGGGCGCGGGGCCGTCTCGATATGCGGCTCCGCCACGCGGGCGCGACCAGCCACAGACGGCCCGCGGACGTAGTACGGCCCCACCAGCGGAGCTAACGCGCAGCGCTACCGGTTCCGTCGGCGACCGTCCGGGCCTCGTCGGAAGCGGACTTGCGGCCCCGGTCGAGGAGCGAGTCCAGGATCTCGCCGACCCTGATGGCGGTGTTGGAGAGCAGAGACGACGTGATGCCGTGCGTGTGCTCCGTGCCGCCCTGCAGGTAGATGCCGCAGCGCAGGCCGGGGTCCGTCGCGATGCGGTAGTCGCGCTCGACGCGGACGCGGCCCTCGTCGTCACGGAGGCAGCGGTCCGCGACCTCGCCGAGGAGGCCGATGGGGTCGGCAGGACTGTAGCCGGTGGCGAAGACCACGACGTCCGCGTCCAGGGACGTCTCCTCGCCGGTGACCAGGGATTTCACGGTGGCACGGACGTTTGCCGGGGCCTCCTTGACGTCGACGAGCCGGGACACGTTGAGGAAGCGCAGCCGCTCGGTGCCGAGGACCTTCTCCTGGTACGCCTGCCGGTACAGGTCGTCGATCAGGTCGATGTCCACCACGGAGTAGTTGGTGTTGCCGTGGTAGTCCATCAGCCGGCGCTTGACGTTCTCGGGCGCGGCGAAGTACTCGTCGACCGCCTCGGGGTCGAAGATCCGGTTGGCGAAGCTGCTGTCGTCGGCGGGACTGTAGCCGTAGCGGGAGAAGACCGCGCAGACCTCGGCCTGGGGGAAGCGGCGGTGCAGGTAGGCGACATTCTCGGCGGCACTCTGCCCGGCGCCCACGACGATGAACCGGGAGGGCGAGGTGCCCTCCAATTCCTCGACCTTCGCCAGGAGTTCGGAGTTGTGCCAGACGCGGTCGCCGCGCTCCACGCCCTCCGGCATGAGAGGACGCAGACCGGTACCGATGACGAGGTTGCGGGCGCGGTGGACCGCGAGACCCTCCCCCGCCCGGACCGTCACCTCCAGGTACTCCACGGCTCCGTCGCGGACGACGGGCGCGACGCCGACGACCTCGTGGCCGTAGGAGACCATGTCCTCGACCTTGGCCGCGGCCCACTCGAAGTAGTCGTGGAACTCCACGCGGAGCGGGAAGAGGTTCTTGTGGTTGATGAAGTCGATCAGCCGTCCCTTGCTTTTGAGGTAGCAGAGGAAGCTGAACTCGCTGGCCGGGTTCCGGAGCGTCACCAGGTCCTTGAGGAAGGACACCTGCATGGTCGCGTCGTCGATGAGCATGCCGCGGTGCCAGCCGAAGCGTGGCTGCTGCTCGAAGAAGTGAGCCGTGATCGCCTCCTGCCCGCCGACGCGTGCGTTGTGCTCGCTGAGTGCGATCGCCATGGCCACATTGGATGGTCCGAAGCCGATGCCAATGAGGTCGTGGACCGGTGGTGCGTCACCAGGAAAAACCTGTGACATGTCACTCCCATCGTGCGGGGCAGCCGCCTGTCAGCCGCGGGAAGTACGAAAGGTGGGGAAGCCGACGAAGCGGCACACCACGGAACTTAGGTGAGCCTAAGCTAAACCTGTGAGGGTGTCGACAGGACAAACCGGACGACCGGAGACCGGACGTCCGCTCAACTGAGGCGTTATACATGCCCGTTGCGGGCTAAGGTAAGCCTTGCTTTACTTGCCGAGGCAATCTCTACGCTGAGGAGGAACCCCATGCGGGTCGTCATGTTCGGTTACCAGACCTGGGGGCACCGCACCCTGCAAGCCCTCCTGGACTCCGAACACGACGTGGTGCTGGTCGTGACGCACCCCAAGAGCGAGCACGCGTACGAGAAGATCTGGAGCGACTCCGTCGCCGACCTCGCCGAAGAGCACGGCGTCCCGGTACTGATCCGCAACCGCCCTGACGACGACGAGTTGTTCCAGCGCCTCAAGGAGGCCGACCCGGACATCATCGTGGCCAACAACTGGCGGACGTGGATCCCCCCGCGCATCTTCGGCCTCCCTCGCCACGGCACGCTGAACGTGCACGACGCGCTGCTGCCGAAGTACGCCGGCTTCTCCCCGCTGATCTGGGCTCTGATCAACGGCGAGCCCGAAGTGGGCGTCACCGCGCACATGATGAACGACGAACTCGACGCCGGCGACATCGTCCGGCAGGAGGCGGTGCCGGTCGGGCCGACGGACACCGCCACCGACCTCTTCCACAAGACCGTCGACCTCATCGCCCCGGTCACCACCGGCGCGCTCGATCTGATCGCCGCCGGGCAGACGGAGTTCACCCAGCAGGACCGGTCCCGGGCCAGCTTCTTCCACAAGCGGTCCATCGAGGACAGCCGCATCGACTGGAACTGGCCCGCGGAGGATCTCGAGCGCCTGATCCGCGCCCAGTCCGACCCGTACCCGAGCGCTTTCACGTTCCACAAGGGCAAGCGACTCGAGGTCCTCGCCGCCGTGGTGTCCCAGGGCCGCTACGGCGGTACTCCCGGCCGGATCTTCTACCGCGAGGGCGAGGGCGTGGTGATCGTCGCCGGGGCCGACGCCCGTACCGGCCGCAACCACGGCCTGGCCATCACCCGCGTACGGACGGAGGACGGGCGGGAGTTGACCGGTACCGAGTACTTCACCTCCATGGGCGGCTACCTCACCAATCGTCCCTGAGTTTCGTCGCCCCCCGGAGGGGTGCGGGGGGCTCAGCCACGCCGAACTGGCCCGGCCGGGCCGCCCGAGCCGGACGGCGACCGTCTCGTAGCACGGCTGACACCGAACGGCACATCGTCACCGTGGGACGCGCGGAGCGGCCGGCTCACCGAAAGCCCCTTACATCACATACAGTAAGATCTATGACAGTAAGTGATGGATCGTACGGCTTCGGCCCTTCGGTCGGCCGTCTGAGGATCAGGACCAGCCGCGCCGGACTCGGCCGGAAGGCGGGGCACGACCTCACGATCGAGGCCACCCGCTGGTCCGGCAGCGCGGTGGTCGTCGCGAGCGACCCCGCGAAGTCGTCGGTGACCGTGACGGTCGAGACCGGATCGCTGACCGTCCGGGAGGGGACCGGAGGGCTCAAGCCACTCACCGACGCCGACCGGGCCGAGATCCAACGGACACTGGGGAGCGAGGCACTGCTGCACACCGCCGAGCACCCCACCATCACCTTTCGCTCCACCAGCATCACCGGAACGCCAGATTCCTTCGAGATCACCGGGGACCTCACCATCAAGGGCACGACCCACCCGGTGACCGTGCACGGAGGCAGCGATGGGGACGGCACGGTGTGCGGCTGGGCGAGCCTCACCCAATCCACCTGGGGCATCAAGCCGTACAGCGCCTTCATGGGCGCATTGAAGGTGGCCGACGAGGTCCGGATCGAGTACGAGGTGACCAAGCTGGAACCGCTCCCTGGCCCTGGACAGGCGCCCGCGTAGCCTCGGCGGAAGAGCACGCGTGTCATTTGCGCGGTCGCATCCTCCGTCTCCTCCGTCGTTCCTCGGCACGCCCGACCGAGTGGGCGTTCAGGAGGCGGAAAGCCCGGCACATCATCCCGATACATCCGAATCGGTCCGTTCCATGCCCGGCTCGTGGGCGGACGCGGGATGCTGGTGACACCATGCGGATGCTCTGTGTCCTCGCCGTCCTGGTCGGCGCGAACCTGCTCAACAATTGGCTCGCGCCCGGCGCCTACGTACCCACGTGCGTGGCCGGAGCTGCCGCGCTGCTGCTCATCGCACGGTGGGACGGTCTCTCCCGCGCCGATCTAGGGCTCGATGCGGCTTCCCTGCGCCGGGGGCTGCGGTGGGCATCGGTCCTCGTCGGCGCCGTCCTTGTCGTCTTCCTGGTCGGGCTTGCTCTGCCGGCCACCAGGGAGGCGTTCCAGGATGAGCGCGCCGCGGGGCTGACCATGGGGCAGCTGCTGTGGCGGCTGGTGATCCGGGTGCCGTTCGGCACCGTGCTGCTGGAGGAGATCGCCTTCCGCGGTGTCCTGTGGGCCATGGTCCGGCGTCGGCGCGGTGCTGCCTGGGCCACTGCTGTGTCGTCGCTGCTGTTCGGGCTCTGGCATGTGCTTCCCTCTCGCGGGCTGCCCCGCGCCAACGCGGCAGCAGCCGTCCTCGGCACCGGACCGGCGGTCGCAGCTGCCGTGGTCGCCACGACCGCCGCCGGTGTCGCCCTGTGCGAACTGCGGCGCCGGTCCGGAAGTCTGGTAGCGCCTGCGGCACTGCACTGGGCCCTCAACGGCTTCGGATACGTGCTGGCCTGGGCAGTACCTCGATGGATGGACGGGGAGTAAAGCCGCAGGCGCCAGCCGCCCGCAGCGTGCGCCCGATCGACGACGAGGACTTGGGGGTCTGCCGCTGTTCGCCGGCCTGTATTCCGCGGCTTCTCCCGTGCCATCACCCGCGCGCTGGGCGAACCCGCCGAGGACGGACCAGAATGGCTGGCCGAGTTGCCGATCTGACGGACATGGCCCGCACACACCGGCAACTCGTGATCGGTATCGGCCAGGAAGCCGAGGGATCCACTGGAGGCTGAGGTTACGGCGGTCCTCCGAGGGCGGTGGACGAACGCAAGCATGACTCGGGACCCGTATCGGGACTTCGTACGCACGGGATGCCCGACCCACACTTCACCCGGCAGGCACGCCCTACTCGCGCTCCGCCACCGGCTCGGTCTTCAGGCGGTGTTGGGCTAGTGAACGGAAAACCCGCCGTCGACGAAGATCGCCTGCCCTGTGACGTACGCGGAAGCGCGGCTCGCCAGGAACACCACTGCACCCGCGAAGTCCTCGGCCAGACCGTTGCGCCCGACCAGCGTGCGCGCGGCCAGCGCTGCCACCTTCTCCGGATCGGACGACAACCGCGCGTTGAGCGGGGTCATCACAAAGCCCGGCACCAGCGTGTTGCAGGTGACGCCATGCGGCGACCACGCCTCGGCCTGTGAGCGAGCCAGCGATTCCAACGCGCCCTTGGAGACCCCGTAGGCACCGCTCTGGACGAACGCCCGATGCGCCTGCTGGGAGGTGATGTGGAGGATCCGCCCGAAACCCCGGGCGGCCATGCCGGGCCCGAACCGCTGGCCCAGCAGATAGGGCGCGTCCAGGTTCACCGCCATCGTGGTGTCCCACACCTCCTCGCCCAACTCGCCCATCGGCGGCCGCAGGTTGACCCCGGCGCTGTTCACGAGGATGTCCGGTTCCCCGAACACCTCGGCCGCCTTCTCCGCCGCCGCACGCACCCCATCGCGGGTGCGCAGGTCGGCGCTCACCCAGGCCGCCCGGCAGCCGTCCGCCGACAACTCATCGACCGTGGCGGCCAGTTCCTTCTCCCCGCGCGCCACGACCACAACGCTCGCACCGGCTCGCGCGAGGGCCCCGGCGATGGCTCGGCCGATCCCGGAACTGCCGCCCGTCACCACGGCAACCCGGCCGTCCAGCGAGAAGAGTTCGGAAAGGTAGGTCTGGGAGGTCATGCCCGCACCCTAAACGGCGCGCCACAGCGGCAGCGCACAGGGGGCACCAGGTGACAGGCATGTCTGCGGCAGTGGTGACCAGGTACGGCCGGAACCCCCAGAACAAGCGGGAGTGGCTGCGGCCGCAGCCGTCGTGCCAGTTCGGCACCTGCCGGGCGAGCATCTCGATCACATGGCTGATCAGCGGCCAGGCGGCGCTGAGAGTACTCCAGCACACCGGCCATCGTCGGCACGGACGGGGTCTGATCCTCAAGGTCTTCCACGCCGAACCGGGCAGCCGCAGCGCCGAACTGCTCGCGATCCCGGGGAGTTTGGCGGCGTCCGGCGCGAACCGGAACCTGAGCGGCTCCGACGAGCCACCAGGCCGTCGACGAGCAGTGAAGGCCCTCGCCGACCACATGTCATCGCCCTCGCGTTCGCGTCAGCGCGCGCTCTGCGTGACTACGTACGGCTCGGTGCGCGTAGTGTCGCGTCGCACTCCCTGGACCGGGACGAGCAGCGCGGCCGGTGCCGCGGCGGGGCAGAGCAGAGTGAACCCGTGGCTGTGGCCGGAGGCGGTGACGCTCGCGCCGAAGCCGTAACCGGCTGAGCCGGGGGTCTATCACTGCTCGGTCTGTCGGGAGGAACCGCTCCTCACATCACCTGATAGCCCATCCGCCCTGCCCACGTACGCCGAGGTGAACCGTTCGGCGGCATCCCAGAGTTCACGCTCGCGCTGCGGGTCGTAGGACTCCTGCGACGATCGGGCCGCGCGGCCGCGGTCGACGTAGGAGCCGGTCGGTGCCTTGGTCGTGCCGAGGACGACGTCGGCGAGGTAGCGGCCCGCGGCGTTGCGGCTGGTGGCGAACGGGGTGAGGGTCATCAGCGGCAGGATGTGGCGCATCGCGAACCGGGAGACGGGTCCTGCGTTGCGAGCGAGGCCGGTGCCGGGGACGAAGCCCGAGTTGTAGGCGACGGCGTCGATCCCGGCCGGCAGGCGGCGCGTGTACTCGTGCACGAGGTAGATGGCGGCCAGCTTGCTCGTCGAGTACGCGGTGCGCCCGGCGGCCGCGGTGTCCGGCCTGGGGAAGGCGGCGGTGTGGGCCAGGACGTCCGGGGACTTCCAGGCCGGGCCGGGCACCATGCCCATGTTGTGCTTGAAGTCGCCGAAGTGGGTGTCACTGGTGGTGATCAGGATCCGGGCGGGAGCGGCGAAGCGGTCCCGGAGCATACGGACGAACAGGTGGTTGGCGAGCACGTTGACCGTGAAGGTGGACTCGAACCCGTCGGGGCCTTCCGTGAGCGCGTTCGTGTACTGAATGCCCGCGTTGCCCACGAAGCCGCGCAGCGGCGGCAGATCACCGCGCTCCAGCCGGTCGCGGATCTCGGTGGCGGCCGAGCGGACGCTTTGAAGCGAGCCGAGGTCCGCCGCGACGTACGACACCGTGTGCCCGTCCGTGGCGAGTTCCGCTGCGAGCTGTGCGCCGGACGATCCGCGGGCTACGACGAGCAGGTGCACGTCCGGCGACTGGCGCAGGATCTGCTCTGCGGCGACGCGGCCGATCCCGCGGCTCGCGCCCGTCATCACGATGGTGTGCCCCATGGGGACTCCTCAACTCAACTGGTCAACCGATGGCGCCCGGCATGGGCACATCTCCACGCTCGCCGCTTGCGCCGACGCCAACCAGTGCCGTCCCCGTCACTAGGACTGGCAGTACCCAGGCTGATGCGGCGCCGCGCGGCGAGAATGAACCCATGGCATCCTCCCGCTCGGACTCCCGCTCCGGCTCCCGCTCGGACTCCCGCTCGGATTTCGCCGCGCTTCTGCGCGCCTGGCGGGACCGCCTCTCCCCGGCCGACGCCGGTTTCACCGTGACGGACGGCCGTCGTGCCCCGGGACTGCGCCGCGAGGAACTGGCGCAGTTGGCCGGGCTCTCCGTCGACTACGTCCTGCGCCTGGAGCAGAGACGGGCGAAGAATCCCTCGGCCCAGGTCGCCGGCGCACTCGCCCGGGCTCTTCAGCTCTCCCGCGCCGAGCGCGACCAGTTGTACCGCAGCGCTGGGCTCCTGCCGCCCCAGGACGGGACGGTCAGCACCCATGTTCCCGCGGGGATCCAACGGCTCGCCGCGCGCCTTGGCGACGTCCCGATAGGAGTGTTCACCGCCGACTGGACGCTGGTGTGGTGGAACACCATGTGGAGCGCCCTGCTCGGCGACGCCGCCGTCGTCCCGGCCACCGAACGGAACCTCGCCCGTGCGCTCTTCGGCAACGGCGCCGCCCACGCCGCGATGCTTCCCGTCCGGTCCGAGAAAGGACAAGGCGCCTTCGAGGCGTCGATCGTCGCCGACCTCAAGGACGCCGCCTCGCGCTACCCCGCAGACGTCCAGCTCGATCGTCTCGTGCGAGAACTGCGAGAAATATCCGGCGCCTTTGCTCACCTCTGGGCCACTGAGACGGCCGCCGCCCAGCACACGACCGACCGGAAGACGATCCGGCATCCGGAAATCGGCGACATCCTGCTCGACTGCGATGTCCTCATCGTCCCCGGCGCCGACCTGCGCATGGTCACCTACACGGCAGCGGCCGGAGGCAGCGACGCGGGGAAACTGGACCTTCTTCGCGTCACGGGTGGCCGTACGGCCCCCGCGCCTCCCTGACCGGCGGCTGCTGGGCGGTTTCGTCAGGTCTGGGATGCGGCGGCGCAGCTCGTGCCGGTCGGCCAGGCGGGGGTGCGTGGCCGCCGCGACGGCGGAGATGCTGCACGGGCCGGCCTCGAACGCGCTCTCCGCGGAGGCCGGAGGGGGTGCGATGGACCCATCTGGCGGCGTTCCAGTACTCGTTCGCGACGGCGGACATGGTGATGCCCGGCCTGTACGGCGTCCTGTACGGCATGAACCGGTGCTGCCATGGGTGGTCGTGGCCTGCCTGGCCCTCATTGGCGAGCGTGGCGATCCGGCCCCTGGAACGGCGCTTGGCGGGAGGCGGTGCGGCGGTGCGGCGGGAGGACCCTTGCAGCGCCTGGCAGTTGACGGGGCGCGGAAGGCGCCTGAGCGGCGGCTGACCGACTGCGGAGCGTTGGGGGGAAATGGCGCGGATCGCGGCCGGGGGTGTTCAGCACTGTGGCGTCGACCGCGGCGTGAGGCGAGCCGGCCGTCGGCTCATCGGGATGGTCATTGGCCCACTGCACCAGGGCCTCGTGCGCGGTTCGCCCGATAAGCCGCTCTCAGCGCGAAATTGGTCATCAAGGCGTGCATGGTGGCTTCATGAACACCACACAGATAGCGCCCAAGAAGTCCGTTTCCCGACGATTCGCGGTCGGCGCCGCCCTGGCCCTTGCTCTCGCGGCAGCGCCGACGACGGCAGCCTCCGCCGCGGCCGCGGCACCCGCCGCAAAGGCCATGGCTGCCCAGTCGAGCCGGGCCGACGGCCACGATCACGACCACCACCACGGCCACGATCACGACCACGGCCACGGCCACGGCCACGGCCACGGCCACAAGGGAGGTTGCTTCCTCATCATCTGCATTTAGCCGGGTAAGACACCGCGCTGGGAAGACCGCGCCGTGCCGACAGGGGGACCGATTCCGCCGTCTGTCTCGCCGCCGAATCGTCCCCCTGCTGGAGCGGCAGACCAGGCGGCGGTCGTGGATCAAGGCCCACAGGATGTCGGCAACCCGCGGACGCGCCGGCGCCGTTCGGCGGCCACCGCCAAGCCCCGCTCCAGCGCTCACGGTCCCGAAGCCCGGTGCCCAAAGGCACCGGCCGTTTGCTGTCGTAGGACCAACTCATGGCCAGGCAGGGTCCGTTGTTGCCCACGTTCACCGAGAACGCCCTCCCACCGCTGCCGCCACGCCCTGCTCGCCCGGGCCGGCGTCGGGCCGACGTCGGGCCGGCGGAGCCCAAGGTCCGTGAACCGACCGACACGTCGTCGGCGGCTCCGGTGCCGTCAGCCGTCGCGCTCCGCGCCGACGAGGACGAAGGCCACCGTGACCGGTTGGTCGCCGCGGTTGCGCCAGGCGTGGCGGGTGCCGTTCTGGATCACGATGTCCCCTGCCGAGAGACGGGTGCACAGGCCGTCGTCGAGTTCGAGGACGATCTCGCCCTGCAGCACGATGCCGTAGTCCACGGTCGGCGTCGTATGCATGCCGTCGGGCTCCATGAGGTCGGCGATGCCGGGCGAGTCGGCCCGCTGCTCCCGGTCGAAGGCGACGGGGTCGAACGCCGGGTCGGCCATCGCGCTCTCCGGCGGGAGGGTCAGGACGATGAACCGCGTGCCGCCGGGGGCCGGCAGCAGGCTGGTGACCTTCGGTGTGGGGTCCTCCCCGGTCCGGCTGACCTGCTCGCCGGGGTCGGTGGCCCATGGCAGGCGGGACACCCAGCCCGGCAGACTGGTGAACTCCCGGCTGCGCGGGACGGGGCCGTCGCTGATGACGACCGACCTGCCGTTCTCGTCGTGGCCGGTGACGACTCTGCGCATGCGTCTCTCCTCGGTCGGGTCCGTCGGATCCGCCAGGTCTGTCGGACCCGTCGAATCGGTTGGGTCAGCCGGGCCGGCCGCTGCCGGGCTCGGTCGGCGCCTGGAGCGCGGTCGCCCAGGCGTCCAGGACGTCCGCCATCGTGGGGGCGGGCGCCCGCAGCAGGGCCGATGCCACCGTGCGTACGAACAACCGGTGCCGGTCGTCGGTGAGGTACTCCACCGGGGACTTGCCGTCCACACGCGCGAGCAGCAGTGCCGGCAGCAGTGACGCGGCCCGCCCCTCGATGGCTGGCCGGGGCTCCCAGTCGGCGCACCGGAGGTACTCCTCGGCCAGCACCCGGGCGGACCGCTGGAGATCGGCTCGGCACCCGGGCACCACCAGGCTCTTGAGGAGCAGATGGTTGACGCAGAAGGCCAAGTCGAAGGCCGGATCTCCGTACCAGGCGCACTCGGCGTCCAGCAGCACGGGCCCCGACGGGCCGACGAGGATGTTCTTGGGGCTGACGTCACCGTGTACCAGAGCAAGGTGTGTCGTGGCCGTGCGGTCGGCGAGGCCCTTGAGGATGTCACTCAGACCGGGGTGCGCGGCAGCGGTGGCCAGCAGGTACGGCTCGATGCGCAGGGCGTGGAAGTTGTCGTCGGTGGCGAACTCCGCTGCGAGTGCCGCGTCGCCCGCGCTCGCCGCGTGCAGGTTGCCGAGCAGCTCTCCGACGGCCGCCGCGGTCGCCACCCGCACCTCGCCGTCCAGCAGCTGCGCCTTCCACATCGGGTACCGCTCGGGAGGCAGGAACGCCATCGCGAAGAGGCCGGCCTCGGGATCGTGGGCCAGCAGTTCGGGCACGCTGTCCGGGCGGTGCCGGGACGCGAACCGCATCCACGCCCATTCGTAGGCGTTGCGCGACACCGGTGCCTGCCAGTCGGCCGCGACCTTCAGCCTGGGCAGGGCGCGCTTGACGCAGAGGGAGCGTCCCGGCAGGTCCACTCGCCACAGGTCGGACGAGACGCCACCGGCCAGCGGCGTCCAGCGTGGGGCTTCGCCGGGTTCGGCCAGCTTGTGGGCGATCAGGAAGTCGGCCGGCACTGGGTCCGGGCTCACCTGTGCGGAGGTGGAACTCATCGGCGGTCACCCGACCGGGCGGGCAGGTTGCGGGGACTGTTGCAGGCGTGGGCCGGTGCCTCGTCCGCCAGGATCCGTACGACCTCCTCGGCTGCGCGGCGGCGCAGTTCGATGACCGACGCGTCGGAGGAGAAGGCCACATGCGGGGTGAGCAGCGCGCCCGGCTGGTCCAGCAGTCCGGCGGGGACGTGCGGTTCGGTCTCCAGTACGTCGAAGGCGGCTCCGCCCAGGTGCCCGCTCTCCAGCGCCTTCACGACCGCATCGGTGTCCACCAAGCCGCCCCGGCTGACGTTGACCAGCAGACCGCCCAGCTGCATCAGCGCCAGTTGCTCGGTTCCGATGATGTGGTGGGTGCCGGGGGTGAGCGGCACGTGGAGGATCACGACGTCGCTGCGGCGCAGCAGCTCCTCCAGGCCCACCATCTCCACTCCGGGGACGTCCTTCGGCGGGTGCGGGTCGTGGGCCAGGATCCGGCAGCCGAACGCGCCCAGCTTGCGTACGGTCGCGCGTCCGATCCGCCCGTATCCGACGACGCCGCAGGTCAGCGTCGACAGCCGGCGCAGCCGAGCGCCGGCGGGGTCCCAGCGGCCCGCGCGGACCTCCCGGTCGAACAGGGCCAGGCCCCTCGTCCAGGCCAGCACCATGCCGACGGCGTGGTCCGAGACCTCCTCGACGCAGTAGTCCGGAACGTTGGTGACCCACACTCCCCGCTCGGTGGCGGCGTCCACGGCGATGTTGTCGAGGCCGACCCCGAGCCTGGCCACGATCCTCAGGTCGGGCGAGGTCTCCACCGCGGTGGCGGAGACGGGCGCCCAGCAGGTGAGGATCCCGGCGGGCCGGTGTTCGGCGACCAGTTCCTCGATGGTCTCGGCGGAGGCGGGCTCGGCGGGGCCGGTCACGAGGGTGTGGCCCGCGTCCTCGATGACCGATCGCTCGACGGAGTCGTCGGGCCAGGCGTAGTCGGTGAGCAGCACAGTGCCGGGGCGGCTCGGTGGTTTCATAACAGGTCGTCCTCGCAGAATCGTGCGGCCGCAGCGGACGGCCGGGCGTCGTGCCCGGTCGATCCGGTCAGCAGGCTTGATCGTCACCAGGGAGGGCGGCCGTCGGCATGTCCGCTGGGGCCGCCGACCGCCATGGGCGGGTGGAGAGGGTCGCTGGGCTCGGATGGGGTGTCGCCTGCGCTCGCCGACTTGTGGTCGGTACGGGCGCCGCAGTACGTCCCTGGAACCGGTCATGAGATTCCGGGCACGTCGAATCACTTTGTCACAGCCACGTAGTGCTAACGATAGCATTGAGGCTCTTCGCCATGTCAAGAGTGCGGGGCGCACCCGCTCGCCGGCCCGTCCGCCGCAGGACTCATTCGGGCCTAGGGCCTGTCCGGCGGATCAGGTTGGAGGAAAGCGACGGCGCCTCATCGGCGCCGGTGAGCGGGGTCTGGTGCGTCCAGCTGCAAGGCGGAGGAGGGCGTCGACGCGGAGCGTCGGCAACCGACGACAACGCCGCAGATGGGCGTGCCAGACCCCGCGTCTCCGACATGATCCGCCGGACAGGCCCTAGGGACCCCTCACCACGGGGAAACGAGCACCGCCGAAGAAATCCGCTGTTCACATCTTGACGCGCCAGGGACTTCCCTCCATGGTTTCTGCCAAGCGCCGACCGTGTGACCGATAAGTGTCCGCACGAGTTCCGGCTGTCGAAGACGCCATAGCCACGGACGTCCCCGACGGGCGATATACGGCTGAATTCCGCATGCGGCATCCGCCCCCCGCGGCAGCCCACCGTCCCATTCCGCCAGTCGGCGGCGGCATCGCCGTCACCGACTCGAGTCCGTGTTCAGCTCACCGCTTCTCGTCATCGCCCGTACGGCCCCGTACGGGCGATGGATCCGCCGCGGCCTGCCGTGGCCCATTCCTCCTCAGGAGCCGCTATGACTCACGCAGCGCAAGTCGACACAAGTGCGGTGCCCGCCAGGGATGCGCAGGAAAACAGCCCTGTCCCCATTTCCCGCCTCATGACCGGGGTGGGCTTCCTGCTGGTGGTCCTCTCCTACATGGTCAACGCGATGGACCGCCAGGTCTTCCCGCCGCTGTTGCCCAACATCCGTCAGGACTACGGGTTCTCCCTGGAGCAGGGCGGGCTGCTGGCGACGAACTTCACCCTCGGCATGGCCCTGGCCGGCCTGCCCGCGGGCTACCTCCTGGACCGCTTCCGCCGCAAGACCGTGCTGCTGGTCAGCATCGTGATCTACTCCCTGGGCACGATGGCCACGCCACTGGCGACCGGTTTCGCCGACATGACCCTGTACCGGGTCGTCTCGGGCTTCGGTGAGGGTATGCAGTCCGCCGCCATCTTCGCGGCGATCGGCGCCTTCTTCGCCCACCGGCGGGGCCTCGCCTTCGGCATCATCGGCATGGGCTACTCCATCGGCGTGTTCATCGCCCCGCTCATCGGCGTCGAGCTCATGAACATGCACGGCACCTGGCACTCGCCCTTCTACCTGTTCGGCACGGCCGGGCTGCTGATCGCGGCCGCCGCCCTGTTTCTCGTGAAGACCGGCCTGACCGAGCACTCCGCCGAGAAGGTCGTCTCGACCAGGAGCTTCGAGTACATGCCGGCCTCCGCCTACAACCGCAACACCATCGCGCTGGCCGTCCACTCGGTCATCAGCGGTGTGGCGATCTACGGGTTCCTCGGTCTCTACCCGACGTTCCTCATCACCTCGCTGCACTACACCTCCGGGCAGGCCGCACTGGCCATGAGCTTCCTCGGTTTCGGTGGCATGACGGCCGTTTTCGGCGGCTGGCTCGGCGACCGCTTCAACCAGCGCAACCTGCTGATCCTGAGCCTGCTGGCCGTCTCCGCGATCGGCGTGTGCATCTACGAGACGCATGCCGGAGTCGGCGTGCAGTGCGTGTTCGCCTTCCTCATGGGGGCCTTCGGACTGGGCTTCATCTACCCCAACACCAACAGCGCGATACAGCGGGCCGTCCGTCCCGCGCAGATCGGACGCGCTTCCGGACTCTTCGTCACCAGTTACTACGGACCGGCGGCGTTCTCCGGCCTGCTCTTCGCCGCCCTGGTGGACTCCTTCGGCTGGGACCGGGCCGGGCTGCTGCAAGTCACGGTGCTGCCGCTGGCGGCCGTCGTGGCCCTGGCCTTCGTCCGCACCTCGAAGTTCAACAACGCGGTCCGCTAGGCCCTGTCCGGCTGACATCTGTCACGGTGGTGCACCGGGCCTCGCCCGGTGCACCACCGTGGCGTATCTCCGGCAGGACGTGGTGACACACGGCCGACACGCCGCGGGCCTGCCCACCGCCGAGCGGTGGGCAGGCCCGCGGCGTGCGGTGGGCAGGCCCGCGGCGTGCGGTCGTCCGGAGTCAGAGACTCTCGGCCACGACCGGGTTGCGCAGGACGCCGATGCCCTCGATCTCCACCTCGATCTCGTCTCCGGGGCGGATCGGCCCGACGCCGGACGGCGTCCCGGTCATGATCACGTCTCCGGGCAGCAGCGTGAGGTAGCGGCTGAGGTAGCTGACGATGTCGGGAACGGCGAGCAGCAGGTCCGCCGTGCTCGCCGACTGCATGACGGTGCCGTTCACACGTGTCGTCAGCGACAGTGCAGCGGGGTCGAGTTCGGTCGCGATGACCGGCCCCAGGGGAGCGAACGTGTCCTGCCCCTTACCGATCAGAAGAGTTCCGAATTTGCTTTCCTTACGCTGAACGATGCGGTCACTGACGTCGTTGCCGCACGTATAGCCGAGGATGTACTCGTGGGCCTCGGAGGACTTCACATGGCGGGCTTCCTTTCCGATGACGACCACCAACTCGCCTTCGAAATGGATGAGTTCACCGTCCGCCGGATAGACGATGGCGTCATCGGGACCTACCACCGCGGTACTCGGCTTCATGAAGCACACGGGAACTTCCGGAACGTCGCGGTCGGTCTCGTCTATGTGCGAGGCGTAGTTATAGGCGAACCCGAAGATCCGGGGGCGTTCGAGCGGCGGGAGAATGAGCACGTCCCCCACTTCGTCGACGTGCCCCGCAGGGGACAGCCCGGTGAAGGGATCACCCTCGAATCTCGCGATCGTGGCGTCACCGGCTTCCAGTTCTCCGTAGTGACGCACGCCGCCGACGCTATACCTGACGATCCGCACGGAAACCTCCGCAACTCGGCAGCCGCGGGCGGCTGCACGGCCTATGCAATGCTAACGTTAGCACCAAGGAAAGCGATCAACCCGACGCCCCATCTCTCCGACCGCAGAGTGCGACGAGAGCGCTATCGTTGGCACACAGAAAGTGACGGCAACGGGATCAGTCAGCCAGAGGGGGCCCGCTACGTGATCACGACCAGGGACATCGCCGAACGCCTCGGGGTCTCCGTCTCGACGGTGGGCCGGGCGCTCGCCGACGACCCCCGCATCAGCGAGGAGACCAAGTTCCGGGTCCGCCAGGCCGCTTCGGAGATGGGATACGTCGGCAACCGCGCGGCGCGGATGATGCGCGGAGCGTCCAGCAACGTGGTCGCACTGGTGATCCCGGACATCCGCAACAGCTTCTACTCGACCATCGCGCACGAGCTGTCCAAGAACATGGAGGCCGAGGGCTTCCAGCTGATGCTCTCGGAGACCGACGACGACCGGATGGTGGAGCTGCGCCACGTGCGGGAGCTGTCCGCGAACCGCGTGGCGGGCATCATCATCGTGCCCACCGCACGCCCGCACGGCGAGTCCGTCAAGCTCCTGCGCACGGTGCCGCACCTGCAACTGCTGCGCCGCCACCCGTCGCTCGGTTCCCAGTGGTTCGGCGTGGACGACCGCGAGGCTCTGCGTCAGGCCACCGCCCACCTGGTGACTCTGGGGCACACGCGCATCGCCTACCTGGGCGGCCCGGTGGAGCTGCCCACGGGCGCGGAGCGCCTGGAGGGTTTCCGCAGCGCCCTGCGCGAAGGCGGTCTGCCGGAGGATGCCGGGCGTACGGAGCTGGGGCCGCCGTCGTCCGTGGACCACGGCCGCCGGGCGATGCGCCGGCTGCTGCGGGGTCCGGACGCGCCCACCGCGCTCGTACTGGGTTCGATCCAGCTCACCCTGGGGGTCCTGGAAGAGTTGTCCGAGCAGGGCGTGAAGGTGCCCGGGGAACTGTCCGTGGTGGGGTTCGGGGACGAGCCCGGGTTCTCCTGGTGGGGTCCTGGACTCACCACGATCGGCCTGCCGATCCAGGAGATGGCCACCGGCTGCGCACTGTGGCTGATGCGCCGCCTCAAGACCAAGCCGAGCAACGACGGCCCGTACACGTCGGTCTCCCCCGGATCGCTGGTCCTGCGCGGGAGCACGGCGCCTCCTGGTGGAAGGTCTCCGTCCGTGTCCGGCTGAGCCATGGGCGGCCCGGGCGTGCCGACCGGGCAGGTTGGTGACGCGGCGAGCGCGCGTGCCAGGCGTCGCGGGGCAGGCGAGAATCCGTCGGACAGGCCCTGGCCGGCGAGCCGCGCGGCGGCGGCCTGCGGACGCGAAGGCGCCCGGAGCGCATCGCTCCGGGCGCCTTCGCGTTTCCGGCGCCAGGTCAGAGCCTGTGTCACATCTCCGGTGCTGCCCCCGGTCGGGGATGTGACACAGGCTCTCAGTACGTTCCGCTGCGCAGTCGGCGCATGACGCGGGCGGTGCGTGCGAGTTCGTCGAGCACCTGCTCGGCAGCGGCCTCGTGGATCTTGCCGGGCCGGAAATCGCCGTCCTCGACGAGTTCGTTGATGAACGGGATGCTCACGGTCGGACCGATCGGCAGCATCCTGAGGTTCGCCACGACCTGCTTGGCCATCTGCACCGCCCGGGTGCCGGCCGTGACGCCTCCGTAGCTGACGAAAGCGGCCGGCTTGTGCTGCCACTCCACGACCAGGTAGTCCCACGCGTTCTTCAAGGGGGCGGGGAAGCCGCCGTTGTACTCCGGGGTGATGAAGACGAACGCGTCCGACGCGTCGACGATCCGGCTCCACTCACGGGTGTGGCTCTTCGTGTACTGCCGCAGGGCGGGCGGATGCGGCTCGTCGAAGAAGGGGAGGGCAAGTTCCCGCAGATCGACGGTGTGCGACTCGAACTGGTCGTACTCCGCTGCCCGGGCAGTGAACCAGTCCGCGACGGACCTGCCCACACGTCCGGGACGAGTGCTGGCCACAACGGTGGTGAGGGTCATCGGTGCCACGGAGGGCTCGGGTGCCATAGCGGTCTCGCTTTCCTTTCGGCCGCGATCCGGCCCGGCGGACCCGCGCCTGCCTGTGCTGTCCGTCCGTCCAGGAAGAGCGCAGGTCCGCCGGAGTCTTTTCCGGGGACGGCGGATTGTGCGAACGATAGCATTCGCCTCCCGAAGAGCCAAGGGAGCAGGGACGAATGAGGGGTTCCCCGGATTGGAGCACTACCTGCCCCTTGACAGAGTCGCCGCCGCTTCGCACGATTGCGCTATCGTTAGCATTTCAGGATGCGCGGGTGGTAGCCCTCGCCACGAAGAGGGCCGTACGACACTCCGCTCGCGCCCGGCGCTGCCGCACCCATCGGGGGGCCGCCCCGCGGGGTGCCTCCGACCGCCGGAACGTCCGGCCCTCGACGACAGGCATCGGGCACAGGCACGGGCCCTGGTTCATCACCCCGATCGTCCGAACTCCGAAAGGTTGCACCGCCATGACAGACGCGCGGATCGCCAAGCTCTCCGGCCGCAGGGTGTGGGACTCCCGCGGTCGGCCGACTGTCGAGGTCGAGGTCCACCTCACGGACGGTGCGGTGGGCAGGGCGATCGCCCCGGCGGGCGCATCGACGGGCCAGGGAGAGGCCCTCGACCTGCGCGACGGCGGCAGCCGCTTCGGCGGACTCGACGTCCAGCGCGCGGTGGGCTCGGTGAACCACGAGATCGCCCCCGCCCTCGCCGGCCGTGACGCGGGTGACCAGGAGGCCGTCGACCGGCTCCTGGTGAACCTCGACGGCACCCCCGACCGCAGCCGTCTGGGCGGCAACGCGATCGTGGCCACGTCCATGGCCGTCCTGCACGCCACCGCCGCGTCGGCGGGCGTACCCCTTTGGCAGCACTTGGCGGGCGGGCGACCGGTCCGCATCCCGCTGCCTGAGATCCAGATCTTCGGCGGCGGGGCCCACGCGGACCGCCGCGTCGACGTCCAGGACTTCATGGTGGTCTGTCCCGCGGCCCGGAGCTTCTCCGAGGCCCTGGACTGGACGGCGGAGATCTACCGGGCCGCCGGAACCCTGATGCGGAAGGCCGGCAAGGCACAGGGCGTGGCCGACGAGGGCGGGTTCTGGCCCGCGTTCGACTCCAACGAGGAGGCGCTGGAGACGCTGACCCTGGCCATCGAGAGCGCCGGCTTCACGCCCTCGTCCCAGGTGGGCATCTCGCTGGACGTCGCGGCCTCGCAGTTCGGCAGCGGCGGGCAGTACACGCTGGCCCTGGACGACCGCACGCTGGACACCGAAGCGCTGGTCGACATGCTGGGCGGCTGGATCGAGCAGTATCCGATCCTCTCCGTCGAGGACCCGGTGGGTGAGGACGACCACGAGGGCATGGTGGAGTTCACCCGGCGCTACGGCCGGCGCTGCCAGGTGATCGGCGACGACTACCTGGTCACGAACGCCAAGCGGGTGGAGGCGGCGGCCACCAGCGGGGCGGCGAACGCCGTACTCGTCAAGCCGAACCAGGCCGGTACCGTCACGGAGTCCTTCGAGGCCCTGCGCGCCGGAAAGGATGCCGGTTTCGGCACGATCGTCTCGGCACGTTCCGGGGAAACCGAGGACGTCACCATCGCCCATCTCAGCGTCGGCTGGGACGCGGGTCAGCTGAAGGTGGGCTCGTTCACCCGCTCCGAGCGAATGGCCAAGTGGAACGAGGTCCTGCGGATCGAGGAATCCCTCGGCACATCCGCCGAATTCAGCGGATGGTCGGCCTTCACATTCGCCGAGTCCGCGGCCTCCACGGACAAACCGTAAAGCGGCCCCGAAGTATTACAGTCATCGAAATCCAGAGCCGATCGGAGCACGGAGACCACCATGCTGCCTCCCGTCAATCTGCGCCCGAGTTTCAACATCACCCGCTCCAGCCATGTGCGTCTCACCGTGGCCGACCTGACCGAGAGCAAGAACTTCTACGTCAACGCCCTGGGCCTCGTCGTCAGCGACGAGGACGAGCGCACCTGCTACCTCCGCGGCCTGGCCGAGGCCTGCCACCACAGCCTTGTGCTGGAGCTGGACGAGGAGGGCGCCGGTGCCGCCAGGAGGATCGGTTTCCGGGTCTTCTTCGACGAGGACCTCGACGTCGCCCACGACTGGTTCCGTGACCGCGGGCTGCCCGCGGAATGGGTCGACATGCCGTACCAGGGCCGCACCCTGCACGTCACCGACCCCATCGGTACGCCACTGGAACTCTGCGCGCACATGGAGACGCGGCCGAGGCTGCACATCAGCTTCGAGCACTACAAGGGTGCCCACGCGCAGCGGCTGGACCACTACCAGATCTGGGGGCCCGACACCTACGAGCTGTGCGCGTTCTACAGCGAGCTCGGCTTCCGCAACTCGGAGTACCTGGAGCACGGCGACAAGCTGCTGGGTGCGTTCATGTACCGCAAGGGCACCTGCCTGGATCTGGCGATCGTGGAGGGCGCCGGTCCCGCCCTGCACCATTTCGCCTACACCGTCTCCGAGAGCCGTGACATCTTCACCGCCTGTGACTGGGCGGGCATCCTCGGCTACGGCGACGGCGTGGAGCGGGGCCCGGGGCGTCACGGTCCGGGCGGCATGCTCTTCGCCTACCTCCGTGACCCCGACGGGCACCGGGTGGAGGTCTTCAACAGCCACTACCAGACGATCGACACCGAGGTCGAGCCGGTGCGCTGGGACGCCGCGTCGCTGAGCACCAACGCCCGCTGGGGGCTGCCGGCGCTGGAGAAGTGGTACGTCGAGGCGTCGCCGTTCACGGGTGCCACCCCGATCCCGCCGGCGGAGAAGCCGAATCCGATGACGCTCGAGCGGTTCCTGCTCGAACAGTCCGCACGCTGACCCTTCCGTACCACCTGGAGACACCATGGCTCGAGTCCCCTACCTGCGCCGCGAGGACGCGGACGAGGACCGCAAACCCCTGTACGACCGGCTGGAGGCCGAGCGGAAGGTACCGACGGCGAACATCTTCCTCGCCCTCACCCACGCGCCGGCCCAGCTGGACGCCTTCCTGACCTACGCCAACTCGCTGCGGGCCGCCGACCTCAGCCCCAAGCTGCGTGAGCTGGCGATCCTGACCGTGGGCCACGCGACCCGCTCCGCCTACGAGGTCGCGCACCACCAGTCGCACGGCCTCAAGGCCGGGCTCACCGAGGAACAGCTCGCGGCGGTGGCCGACTTCGAGTCGTCCGACCTGTTCGACGGGGTGGAGAAGGCGGTGATGCGCCTCGCCAAGGAGTCCACACTCCAGGTCGACGTCTCCAAGGAGACGTGGAGTGCCGCCGCCGACCACCTGACGGACAAGCAGATGGTCGAACTGTCGTTGTCCATCGCCTGGTACAACTCCGGCGTGCGCATCATGGGGTTGCTGGACATCGACCTCGAGGACAATTACCCCCACCCTTTCCCGAATTCGTAGAACTCTGCGCCGTAAAGCCCCTCAACACCTGAGATATGACTACCGAGCCGCCGGTCCGCCGCCTCGGTCGCCGAAGAGGATTTCTCCGCCCCCGATCGCCGGGACGGAGCAGTTTCAAGGAGTATTTCAATGGCGAAAATGCTCGCTGCACGACTGCACGCGCTCGGTGAGCCGATGTCGGTGGACACCATCGACGTGCCCACGCCGCGGCCGACCGACGTGCTGGTGCGGGTCAAGGCGTGCGGGATCGTGCCGAACATGGCCAACGTGATCAACAACTGGCCCACGTGGTTCCCGCACCAGCCGTTGCCCAAGTTCCCCGCCATCTTCGGCCTGGACACCGCCGGCGTGGTCGAAGCCGTCGGCGAGGCGGTGCTGAACACCAAGCCCGGTGACCGGGTCTACGTCAACCCCCTGCGCGGCTGCGGAAGTTGCCAGGTGTGCCGGGGCGGTGAACTGAGCCGGTGCCGCTACTTCACACTGAACGGCTACTTCAGCACCTCCCGTGACGGCCAGCGGATCTTCGACCTGTACCCGTACGGCGGTTTCGCGGAGTACATGACGGCGCCGCAGTACTCCATCGTCAACATCCCGGACACCATGACGTTCGAGCAGGCCGGCAAGCTCGGCTACATCGGCACGTCCTACGGGGCCCTCAAGAACGCCGCGGCAGGCCCCGGCCAGGTCGCGCTCATCGACGGGGTCACCGGAACCCTCGGAGTCGCGGCGACCGTACTCGCGCTGGCCTCCGGCGCCTCCCGGATCCTCGGTACCGGCCGCAACGAGGAGCTCCTCAAGCGCGTCAAGGAACTGGCCCCGGACCGGGTCGAGGTCTTCCGGCTGGGTGACGGCTCCACCGGCGAGTGGGCGAAGTCCCGCACCGGCGGCGAGGGCGCGGACTACGTGATCAGCGCCCTGGGCGCCAAGGCACCGGTGGAGACGATGCTCGACTCCATGCAGGGCGTGCGCAGGGGCGGCAGGGTCGTCAACGTCGGCGGCGTGGCCGATCGGCTGCCCGTTGACGTGAAGTGGCTCATGGACGAGCAGGTCCAGCTGATCGGCTCCAACTGGTTCAGCACCGCGCAGGGGCAGGAACTTGCCGACATGGTGGCCACGGGCGCCCTGGACCTGTCCTACCTGCAGGCCAAGCCGTTCCCCCTGTCCAGGGTCAACGAGGCGATCTCGGGCCTCGAGGACCGCGACGGCGGGTTCAGCAACTACGTCGTCATCCCCTGAACCGCAGGTCCCATGGAGCGTCCGGGCGTCCCTGCTCGTCCGGGCGCTCCTTGGCCGGCCGAGCCCCTCGCCCCCGTACTCACCCCGCGGCGGTCCTGTTCTGCCCTGACGCCGCCGCGGGGTGCTTCACACAAGCCGTGCATACGGCCGGTGCTCTCGTCGGCACACGCCCGGCAGGATGGAGGAGCCGGTGGAACCGCGCCGGCTGGAATCGTTCGTCACCGTCGCGGAGAAACAGCACTTCGCGAGGGCGGCGGACCGTCTGCATCTTGCTCCGTCGGCGCTCAGCGCCCAAGTCAGGGCGCTGGAGTCGCACTTGGGTGTGCGGCTGATCGACCCTCGTGCTCATCTCTCCGGCCGTCCGGCTCGC
This sequence comes from Streptomyces sp. SA15, assembly GCF_002291145.1. Lineage (GTDB taxonomy): Bacteria > Actinomycetota > Actinomycetes > Streptomycetales > Streptomycetaceae > Streptomyces. Next base: position 101,440 of record NZ_NTGE01000080.1, on the reverse strand, counting down.
CCTGGCCGCGATCGGCGTGGCTCTGCGCGGCACAGCCGGTCAGCGACGAACCGACGCATGTTTGTGCGCTGAATACGCACCGTCGGAGCAGGTCAGAGGGGGTGCTCCCGGCCTACGCTCAACACGGCAGCACAGAGCGTGGCGGCGTCGGTCGACCGCCGCCGGCCGGAGGGACAGGCGGAGGAACACATGACATCGATCAAGCACGTGGGAGTCGTCGGCGCCGGGCAGATGGGCCGGGGCATCACCGAGGTCTGCGCCCGGGCCGGGCTGCACGTCACGTTGTGCGACGTGACCGAGGACAGGGCTCGTGCCGGACTCGCAGGCGTGGCGGACTCCCTCCTCAAGGCGGAGAAGCGCGGCTCCATCGCCCCCGAGGACCGCGCACATGCCCTGGCCGGGATCTCGGTCACCGGCGATCTCTCCCGCCTGGCCGGAGCGGACCTGGTCATCGAGGCCGCCGTCGAGGACGAGCAGGCCAAGACGGCGCTGTTGCGGCAGTTGGACGAGATCGTCACCGACCCGGCCGCCGTCCTGGCCAGCAACACCTCCTCGATCCCCATCGCCCGGCTCGCGGCGGCGACCGAACGGCCGGAGGCGGTGGTCGGCCTGCACTTCTTCAACCCGGTCCCCGTCATGCCACTGGTCGAGGTCATCCCCTCGTTGCAGACCTCGAAGGCCACGGAACTGCGGGTGCGTGCCTTCGCGGGCGAGATCCTGGGCAAGACGACGATCGTCACGCAGGACCGCGCGGGCTTCGTGGTGAACTCCCTGCTGGTGCCCTACCTGTTGGCAGCGGTGCGGATGGTCAGCTCCGGCACCGCGACGGCGGAGGACATCGACACGGGAATGACCGCCGGCTGCGCTCACCCCATGGGCCCGCTCCGCCTCGCCGACCTCATCGGCCTGGACACCGTGGCGGCGATCGGCGAGGCACTGTACGAGGAGTACCGGGAACCGCTGTACGCCCCTCCCCCGCTGCTGCGCCGCATGGTCGAGTCGGGGCTGCTGGGCCGTAAGTCGGGGCAGGGATTCTTCAACTACCAGGCGGCCTGAGCGCCCGCGGCGACGTCATCGACGAGCCGCACGCGCCTCCCGGGGGCTCATCCCGTAGGCCGCCTTGAAGGCGTGGCTGAAATGGGCCGGGTCCGCGAAACCCCAGCGCCCGCCGATGGCGCCGACCGGAAGGTGGTCAAGGGCCGGATCGGCGAGGTCGCGCCGGCACCGCGCGAGACGCTGTTCCCGGATCCAGCCCGAGACGGTGTAGCCCTGTTCGGCCAGCAACTTGTACAGGTAGCGGCGCGAGATGCGGTGGGCGGCCGCGATCCCCTCGGGGCTCAGCCCGGGGTCGCCGAGCCGCTGCTCCATGTGAACGAGGATGCGCCGGGTGAGCAGGTCCGGGCCTTCGGCCTCGGCTGCCCGGTCCACCCCGGCCCGCTCCGCGAGCAGGGTGCCGATCAGGTCGACCACGTTGTCGGCGAGCCGGGGTGTGCCGCGGGACTCCAGGTACTCCACCTGCCGCGCCAACCCGTACAGGAAGGGCCGTACCACCTGGCCGAGCCCGTCATGGCACGACACCGGAGTCGCCGTCACCCGTGCCAGTTCACGGTCCGTCATCTGCAGCATGTCCCGCGAGAACATCAGCACGAGGCCGCTGTGGGGCTGAGCGAGGTCGTAGGTGAAGGGACGGCGAGTGTCGTAGATCACCAGTTCGCCCGGCCCCACCCGGGCCTGGCGGTCGTTCTGGGTGAGCACCCCGTGCCCGATGAGTTGCAGAGTCAGCTGGAAGAAGTCGGGCGCGTCGGAGTCGATGTGCCGACGCGTGCGCGCGATGCTGTGCGGTTCGGCCGTGATGACCGACATGTGTACCGGGCCGACCTGAGCGGCGCGCAGTGAGGCGCGGAAGTCGGCGCACTCCCGCGGCAGAACCTCCAAGGGCACGAGGTTCCGGCTCACGGCGTCCCGCCAGCGGTCCAGTCTTTCGGCGTCCGTGCCATCGCTCGGCGTCATGATCCGGGGCATGCGGCTCTCCTTCGGGCACATCCGGTCCCCCGAGGAGACGGGCTCGGACGGCCCTGCTCCTGGCGAGGGAGTCAAGCACCCCGGGCGAGCCGCGACCGGCCTCCACGACCGATCACTGGCCGTTGTCCCACCGGGATCAGCCCGGACGGCCAGGAGGTCGTCGCCGGCCGGCGTGACGGTCGTCCGCCGCTGCCGCCCAGGAGCAGTTCTCAGCCAAGCAAATACCCGTGCTCCCGGACACAAGCAGGACATGTGTCCCGCCCCACATCATTCGGGGCAGTGACCAGGACGCACCGGCCGGGGTCCGTGCAGGACGAGCCGGACGAGCGGGCGCCCTTCTCCTCGAGCCCATCGAGGCAACCACTCATCAACCACACGCGGCCCTCACTGACCGCAAGCACTCCCAAGGAACGATCATGACGACATTGCTCGAGTCCACCTCCTCCCAGAACCGGGAAGCCGACGACAGCGTGCTCGGCCGCGTCCGCGCCCATCTGCCCGAGATCGCGGCGCGCTCCGCCGAGGCCGAGGCGGCCCGGGCAGTCCCCGCAGAGATCGTCACCGCCCTGCGCCGGGCCGGTGTGTTCCGGATGAGCCTGCCCGGGGCATGGGGCGGCGAGCAGCTCGACCTCGTCGAAGGCGCTCGGGTGGTCCGGGAGATCGCGCGGGCCGACGGCTCGACCGGCTGGACCGTTCAGGCCGCCTCGATGGCCTGGTTCTTCGTCCGTACGCTGCCCGCGAGCACGCTCGCCGAGGAGGTGTTCGGCGACGGCGCCGACCTCCTGCTGCGGGGAGCGATAGCACCGAAGGGGAAGGCGACGCCGGTGCGGGGCGGCTACCGGATCAGTGGCCGCTGGCCGCTGGCCAGCGGCTCGTTCGCCCCGGACTGGATGCTCGCGGGCTTCGTGGTCGAGGGTGCGCCCCCGCTGCCGGACGGCAGCCCGGACATGCGCATCGCGCTGGTCCGCCCCGAGGAGGTCACGTTCCTCGACACCTGGGACGCTGTGGGCCTGCGTGCCACCCAGAGCACCGACTTCACGATGGACGACGTCTTCGTGCCCGAGCGCTTCACGGGTCCGATGTTCGGTGACAACAACATCCCCGCTCCCTTTTACGAGCTGCCGTACTCCCCCACCGGGGCCTCGCACGACGCCGTCGTCCTGGGCTGTCTGGAGGGCGCGCTCGACGACCTCGCCGAACTCGCCGCGACCAAGCGGCCGGCGTTCAACCCCAGGGTGGTCATCGGTGAGGACCCGGTGTTCCAGGAGAAGTTCGCCGAGCTGCACGTGCGCACGGCAGCGCTGAGGGCCCTGTCGGAGCGGACGGGCCGCACCGTGATGGACCGGGCGCTCGCGGGCGAGGCGCCCACGCAGACCGAGTGGTTCGGCTACACCGGCGGTACCCAGCACATCCACCACGAGGGCATCCGGATCCTCAACGAGATCATGACCTTGTCCGGAAGTTCCGGGCTCTACAGCACCAGCCCGGTGCAGCGTCGTTGGCGAGATGTCCGCTGCGTCTCCCAGCACGTGGTGGGCAACAACGGCTCGATGCGGAAGCTGGGCGCGGCCCTGTCGGGTCAGCAGCCCGCCGGCGGTGCGCGATGAGTCCACTCGACGCGGCACCGATGGATCCCTCTCTGCTGCGCAGAGCGTTCGGCTGCTTCCCCTCCGGCGTGACAGCCGTGTGCGCACTCGACTCCGGCACCCCGGTGGGCATGGCCGCGAGCACCTTCACCCCGGTCTCCCTGGTCCCCCCTCTGGTCTCGATCTGCGTGCAGGACACCTCGAGAACCTGGCCGAGGCTGCGCGAACGGCGTCGTCTGGGATTGAGCCTGCTGGCCGAGGGGCAGGACGCGATCTGCCGTTCGCTGGCCGGCAAGGAAGGGGACCGGTTCGCGGATGTCGACTGGGAAGCCGGCGAGGACGACAGCGTGTACATCCACGGTGCCGGTCTCTGGCTGGACTGCTCGACCTACGCCGAGTTTCCCGGAGGCGACCATACGATCGTCCTGCTGGAGATCCACGGCCTGAAGGCCGAACCCGACCGGGAGCCGCTGGTGTTCCACGGCAGCCGGTTCCGGCGCTTGGCCGTCTCATGAGCCGACAGCCGCCGCGGGGGCCTTCCGGCCCCCGACCGGGGGGGAGCGGTGGTCAGCGGAACGCCGCCTGACCGGTGATCGCCTGTCCGACGACGAGGGTGTGCATCTCGCTGGTGCCTTCGTAGGTGAGGACGGACTCCAGGTTGTTGGCGTGGCGCAGCGGTGAGTACTCCAGGGAGATGCCGTTGGCGCCGAGGATGGTGCGGCACTCCCGCGCGATGGCGATCGCTTCCCGGACGTTGTTGAGCTTGCCGACGCTGATCTGCTCGGGCCGGATGCGGCCCTGGTCCTTGAGGCGGCCCAGGTGGACGGCGAGCAGTGCGGCGCCGCCCAGGGACACGCTCATGTCGGCGAGCTTCTTCTGGGTGAGCTGGAAGGCGCTGATCGGCTTGTCGAACTGCACGCGGGAGTCGGCGTACTCGATCGCCGCCTGGAGCGAGTCGCGAGCCGCGCCGACCGCGCCGAACAGGATGCCGAAGCGGGCCTCGTTGAGGCAGGACAGCGGTCCGCGCAGGCCCTGAGCGAGCGGCAGCCGCGCGGAGTCGGGCAGCCGTACGTTGTCGAAGTACAGCTCCGAGGTGATGGAGGCGCGCAGCGACATCTTCTGCTTGATGTCCTGCGTGGTGAAGCCCGGCGTTCCGCGCGGCACGAGGAAGCCGCGGATGCCGTCCTCGGTCTGCGCCCAGACAGTGGCCACGTCGGCGATGCCGCCGTTGGTGATCCACATCTTGGAGCCGCTCAGGATCCAGTCGTCGCCGTCACGGACGGCCCTGGTGCGCATCCCGGAGGGGTTGCTGCCGAAGTCGGGCTCGGTCAGCCCGAAGCAGCCGATCGCCTCACCGGCGGCGAGCCGGGGCAGCCACTGCTGCTTCTGCTCCTCCGAGCCCCACTTCCAGATGGAGTACATCGACAGCGAGCCCTGCACCGAGACGAAGCTGCGGAAGCCGGAGTCGGCCGCCTCCAGCTCCAGGCACGCCAGCCCGTAGCTGACGGCGTTGGTGCCGGCACAGCCGTACCCTTCGAGGTGCATGCCGAGGACCCCCAACTTCCCGAGTTCCGGGGCGAGTTCACGGGCGAAGTGGGCGTTCTCGAACCATTCTCCGATGTGCGGGCGGACCCGGTCGGCGAGGAACTTGGCGACGGTCGCCTGGATCTCGCGCTCCTCGTCGGAGAGGGTGGAGGAGATGTCGAGCAGGTCGAGAGGGTCGTTCAGCGGCTTGCGGCTCATCGTGGGCTCCTGGTGATTGCGATGGTTGCGGTGGTCGGTTTCGGTCGTGGTGTCCGCGCCGGGATCGTTCATGTGGCCGCTCCGTTCGGCGCGGCGGCGTGGTCGGACAAGCGGTGGAGAATCTCCGCGGTGTGCTCGCCCAGGTGCGGCGGCGGCAGGCGGTACCGCACGGGTGTCTCGCTCAGCGCGATGGGGCTCGCGACCTGGCGGGAGGACCTGCCCTCCGCCCCTTCGGCGGGTGCGGCAGGGATCTCGACGATGCCGGGAAGGCCGAGCTGCCGGGCGAAGGCGAAGGCCTCGTCGAGGGTGTTGACCGGTCCGGCGGGCACCCCCGCGGCCAGCAGGACGGCCGACCAGTGGTCCGCGCCGGCGACGCACAGCCGTTCGGTCAGGATGTCCCGGAGGGCGGCGCGGTGGGCGACCCGGTCGGCATTCGTACGGAATCGGCCGTCGAGAGCGAGACCGGGCTCCCCGACGATCTCGGCGAGAGCCGCGAACTGCCGGTCGTTGCCCACCGCGATCGCGATCGGGCGATCGGCGGCCGGGAAGGTCTCGTACGGCGCGATGCTCGGATGCGCGTTGCCCAGGCGGCCCGGAACCACACCGGCGACGGCGAACGCCGACGCCTGGTTGACCATGGCCGACAGCAGCGAGCCGAGCAGGTTCACCTCCACTCGCTGCCCCTCCCCGGTGGCGTCCCGGTGCCTAAGGGCCGCGAGGATGCCGAGCGAGGCGTGCAGCCCGGTGATCACGTCGACCAGGGCCACACCCGCCTTCACCGGCTCCCCCTCCGCGTTCCCGGTCACGCTCATCAGACCGCCGACGGCCTGCACGAGGAGGTCGTATCCGGGGATCCCCGCACCCGCACCGCTGCCGAAACCGCTGATCGAGCAGTAGATCAGCTCCGGGTGCCGGGCGCGGAGTTCGCGATGGCCGAGTCCGAGCCGTTCCATCGTGCCGGGGCGGAAGTTCTCCACCAGCACATCGGACTCGGCGACCAGGGCACAGGCCTGTTCGAGGCCGGCCTCGGTCGTGAGATCCAGGACGACGGACTTCTTGTTCCGGTTGACGCCGAGGAAGTAGGTCGACGTCCCGTCGTGGTCCGCCGGCGGGTGCCAGGCCCGGGTGTCGTCCCCGATGCCCGGCCGTTCCACCTTCACCACGTCGGCGCCGAGGTCGGCGAGGAGCATGGTGGCATAGGGCCCCGCGAGAACCCGGGAGAAGTCGGCGATGCGCAGACCGTCCAGCGCGCCGCGCCCCGTTCCGTCGAGAATGCCGGCCCATCCGTCCGGCGCGTCGTGCTGGGTGCCCACGCACCCTCCCCTCTGATCGTCTCCGCTACGCGCATGCTGCCCTGCCCTTCCCGTGCCGTGCCCCGTCACCACCAGCGCTCCAACGGCGGTGCCGGGTCGGTGAGTTCGGCGACCGGAAGGCCCTGGCAGTGCGGGTCGACGGCCTGTACGACCTTCACCCTCGCCCCGACGGAGACCGCGATCGGCGCGGTCCTGGTGACCTGGCAGACAAGGGTGAATCCCTCGTCCATCGCGACGAACCACGTGTTGTGCGGGGCGGGTCCGTTGCGGCGCATGACGACCCCGGCACCCACGCTGCGCTCCCGTTTGAGGGCCATGGACCCGCAGGCACGGCAGAACGAACGGCGGTAGGCCGGAGTGCCGCACCAAAGGCAGCGCTGGAAGATCAGTCCGCCGCAGAGCGCCGGTGCGGTCGGCGCGGCGGGCGCGATCGTGGCGGCCGGAGCCGCTTCGTGGTGTTCCGGGAACTCGGTGTGTTCACGGGTGTCTGTCTGGAGCATCACGGCCTCCTGCGCTCAGTTCGGTGACCGGAAACGGGTGATCGGAATCCGATGCGGCTCCACCACCCTGGCGCTCCCACGGATCGCCGGTCAACGACGAGCTGACGCATCTTTGTGCGCGGAACACGTTCCATTCGCTGAGGTCAGAGCCGGTTTTCCGGCGCTACTCTCAGGAAGGAGCTCCAGGGCCGGTTCAGTCAGGAGGCCGACGCGGGGTCGGTGAAGCGCGGCAGGGCGGCGGCGCCGACCGCGAGCAAGGCGACGATGGCCATCTGCACGTACTCGACACCCGCGAAGGCGTGGGCGATGTCGTGCGGCGCCAGGACCAGGTAGAGGGTGCCCAGCGTGGCCACGCCGAGGGCGAGTCCGCTCTGCTGCAGGGTGATCAGCACACCGCTGCCGATGCCGCCGAGGTGAGTGGGGACGTCCGCGAGCACGCTGCGGAACAGGCCGGCGAACAGCATCGACTGTCCGGCTCCGACCAGGGCCAGCGGCCCGGCCATGGCCCACAGGCTGACCTGCGGCCACTTCGCGACCAGGACCGTCACCAGCGAGATCAGTCCGGCGAGTTGGACGACCGCGCCTACGGCCAGCGCGGCCCGGCCGTACCGGCTGATGGCACGGGGCGCGAACAGCGAGCCGGCGAAGAAGAGCAGGGCCATCGGCAGGATCGCCAGGCCGCCGTGGAGGGCGTCGGCGTGCAGCCCGTTCTGGATCGTCAGGGCGAAGACGAACATGAACGCGCCGAAGCCGACGCTGAAAGCGAACACCATGACCAGGCCACGTGACATCGACGGCAGGCGCAGCAGGGACGGCGGCAGCAGCGGCACCTCACCACGCTGCTCGGCGCGCTTTTCCACGATGTACGTGACGGCGCCGAGAACGACCGCGAGGGCGATCAGCGACCAGGTCCACCACGGCCAGCCCAGGGAGTGCCCCTCGGTCAGCGGGACGAGCAGGGCGGTCAGCGTGGCGGCGAACAGGAGGGTGCCGGGCAGGTCGATGCCGACCGGGTGGTGCGAGCGAGTGGCCGGCACGATACGGGCCGCCAGCAGCAGGACCACCAGCCCGATGGGCACGTTGACGAGGAAGATGGGCCGCCACGCCGTACCGGCGATGTCGGCACTGACCAGCAGGCCGCCCACCAGCTGCCCGACCACGGCGGCGATGCCGGAGGTGGCGCCGTAGAGGGCCACGGCGCGGGCCTTGCGCTCTCCTTCGAGGACGTGGTGGAAGGTCGCCAGCACCTGCGGGACGAGCAGAGCGGCGGTGGCGCCCTGGACGATGCGGGCCGCGATCAGCGTGCCCACGGTCGGAGCGACGCCGCAGGCAAGCGACGCCAGGACGAAGCCCACGAGAGCTCCGAGGAAGATACGGCGGCGGCCGTAGCGGTCGCCGAGTCGGCCGCCGAGGACCAGCAGCGTCGCGTACGCCACGCCGTACCCGGCGATCACCAGCTCCAGCGACGAGGCGGAGGCGTGCAGCGAGGCGTCGATGCTGGGCAGGGCCACGTTGGTGATGAAGAAGTCCATGATCGGCAAGAACGCGCCGGCCAGCAGTATGAACACGCCGGCCGGGTGCAGTCCGCCCGCACGGGCGGTGGCATGGGGCGAAAGCGTCGCCGTCCCGGCATGGCGGGAGGAAGTGGTTGTCGTCATGACAGCTCCCAGGAAGTTGAAATTATGTGATCATAACTATGAATCCATAAGGAGTATGAGCTCATAACCACTTCCCCGCAACCCGTACCCTGGAGCCGTGATGGAGGACCAATCGCACCCGACAGGCCCGGCGACCTCACCGAACGACGACCCGCGGTGGGCCGAGCTCGCCGACCTCGTGCTGATCATCAGCAGGGAGATCCAGTTCCGCGGCTACACCGACGAACGGGCCATCCCCCTGTCACCCTCCGAGGGCATGGTGATGCGCCACCTGCAGCACGACCCCGCCGCCCCACCCAGCCGCATCGCCACGGCGACCGGACTGCAGCGCACCAACCTCTCCACCGTCCTGCGCGGCCTGGAACAGAAGGGCCTCATCGAGCGACGCAGCGACCCGGGCGACGGCCGCGGGGTGACCGTCCACACCACCGAACACGGCCGCACCAACTACGCCCTCGTCCGCCGGGAATGGGCTACGGCCGTCTCCGCGGCGGCCGGCCAGGACGCCTCGCACCTCGACGCGGCCCTCGCCCTGCTCACCGCCGTGGAAGCCGGACTGGTCAGGGCACGGCCACAGACCCGTGCAACGCGTCCGGCAGCAGGGACCTGAGCTTCTCAGAGGTGGAGGCGGGCACCGGCCGCCGATGAAGACGAGGCTCACCACTCGGGCATGACACCCGCGTGGTGAGCCGGCCTCCTCGGTACGTTCAGCAGCTCATCGGGACGGCGTGAGGTCCCCGGTGAGGGGTACGCCGGGGTGCGCGGCGTTGGTGACGATGGCGAGGCGTGGGCCTCGCGGGCCGGGGTGCCACTGGCCGCCGACCAGGGGCAGGAGGGCGATGTTGGGGGTCGGTCCCCGCGTCCAGTCGAGAGTTCCGGCGACGGTGTCGAGGGTGGTGCCTGCGATGGCCTGCGCGACGGACGCCCGGTCGGTGGGATCGGCCGCGACGGCGAGGGCGTGGTGGGCGGTCTCCAGGAGGGCGTGGGCCAGACCGAGGGGCTGGAGCCAGGGGGAGCCTGTGGCGTGCTGGTAGGCACGGGCGAGTTCGGCGCAGGTGGTGCCGTCCAGGCTGGAGCGGTGGGGATGGTCGGGGCTCCAGTAGACCAAGGTGGCCACGCGTGCGTCGGCGAGTTCGCCGTGGACGTCGGGGGCGGGCGTGGTGTGGGTGTGGGGGTACGTCAGCCAGCGTGAGCAGGTGATCAGTCGGGGCCGCAGCCCCGCCTCGCGGGCCTGCCGGTGGAAGAGGGCCAGGTCGGTGGCGGTCGCGGCGCTGGTGACGAGGTCGGCGCCGTGTTCCCGCATCCGGCCGACCTGGGCGTGGAAGTCACCGGCAGGTTCCCGGTAGGCGCCGAGGTCGACCAGGGTGTGTCCGCGCGCGGACGCCGCCGGGGTGAAGCCGTGCCGGTCGTGACGCAGCAGCCCGCCTTGCAGGTCGTCGTTCCAGAGGCATCCGACGGCGCGCCGGCCGTCGATCCCTTCCCACAGGTCGGCGAAGACGGCGGCGATGTCGTCCAGTCCCCAGGCGAAGTGGTACGTCCAGCGGAAGCGATGCCCGGGATCGGCGCCGCGCGTATGGACGTATGCCTGCCAGGGAAAGGTGGTCGACACGCAAGGGACCTCCGCCTCCTCGCAGGCGTCGGTGACGGCGGGCAGCACCCGGGTCCCGGCCATCGTGAGCACGATGTGCGCCCCGTCGACGTCGACCAGGTCGCGCACGGCCTGCCGGGCCGCCTCCGGATCGGAGCGGCTGTCGCGTACGGCGATGGTCACGTCGTAGTGTCGGCCGCCGTTGCGGACGTGCGCGAGCCGGGGTCCCAGCGCGCACAGGACGTACGACAGCGGTGACCCGAGGGGGGCCAGCCGCCCCGTCAGTGGCGCTACTACACCGACGCACAGGGAAGTTGACGACATGTCAGTGAAAACCGCCTGCCCTTTGCCGGATTGTTGTCCCGTGCGAGGGGCCGGTGCCGACCACTTCGGCGGACGCCGAGCGTCAGGCACCGGCCCCGTCCCTCACCGCTGAGCCGATACGGCTGCTCAGTGGGCGGAGCGGTCCACGGTGACGCAGGTGGTCCGGCTGAACACCGCCACCGTCTCGTTGCCGCAGTTGTTGCTGTGGCCCGAGGCGTTGCGGGCGAACAGGAGGTTGGACAGGACGCCGCCGCTGGGGCCCGCCTTGTCCCCGCCGCCCTTGCCGTTGTCCTTGGCCACACAGGTGCGCTCCTTGAAGAGCGCCAGCTTGCCCGTGCCGCAGAGGTTGGCGTGACCGGAGGAGTTCCTGCCGGAGACGTTGGACAGCACACCGCCCGTCCCCGCGTCGCCGTCACCGGCATGAGCCGTGGCCATGCCGGCGGGAACCGCCATCAGCATCCCCACCATCGAGGCCACCACCGCGATACGCCGCGCGCTGTACATCTCTGAATGTTTCCTTCCGCTGGATCGGCCCCGACCGTTCGGGCGGGGTCGCCCGGCCTAACGACGCCGCGGATGATCGGCACGGCCCCCAACGAGGTGAATCTTTGAAAGTCGGTTGATCAGGTACTCCGATGTGATGCCAGGTCCGTGGCGGTTGACGAGGGTGCGGGGACGACCTGGGACAGCCCCGGCCCTGTCGTCCGCAAATGTCCCCTCGCAGGCGAACATTTGACCAAGTGCCCGAATAGGAGGCCATATTTGGGGTCCCGCGGTCGGAGGTGTAACGCGGCAGTGCATGCAAAACGCTGAGCTAGGCAGGAACGATTTACCGCCCGGCGCCGAATCTCGGCACGCCGGGTGGCCCTGCCGACAGAACAACGCTCAGATCGGATTTCTTGTGAGCAACACCGACCCGGTTTCCGGATACCAGACGTACGACCAGCCCCCGAGGCCCGACCGCTCCGTGCGCAACCAGACCGCCGCACGGCGGACAGCCCTGGTGATCTGCACGATCGCCGATGTCGCGGCCGGCTTGCTGGGCCTGTGGATCCTGCTCTTCCTGCTCGACGCGAACAGCTCGAATGCATTCGTCGAGTTCGTGCACGGGACAGCGGACTGGCTGGCCGGATGGGCACAGGACATTTTCACGATGGACACAGAGGGGCTACGGGTCCTCCTCAATTACGGTCTCCCGGCCGTTATCTATTTGCTGATCGGTCACGGAATCGCCGCCCGGCTCAACCGGACCTGATCGCATTACGGGCACTTCACCGAGCGGGAGAGAGCACGACGCGGAAGGACCGGTACTTGTGACACGCAGCCCCAGTGAAAGCGATGACCTGCCGATCTACGAGCACTTGGTGCGTGAACGCGGTGACGCTGTGGCGGAGGCCCAGATGGCCGCCCAGCACACGCAGCACCAGGCAGCGGAACTGCTGGGCGGACAGCATGCCGACCAGGCGCACCGGCCAACGCGATAGCGGCGGCAGGCCCACTGCGGCGTTGCTTGTCGGCGATCGAGCGCTCTTGATACGCGATCCGCTCCCCACACAGCCGCGGACTTGGCACGGTAGGAGCATGACAAGCACCGACCAGGACGCCCCGGACGCGCGGAACTCCCCCGACCCGACCGGCAATACGACAGGCGACACGACAGGCCGTTCCGGCCGCGTGACCGCCTCCCAGGCAATGCGCGGCGCGGCGGCTCAGCTCGCCGAGCTGCTCGGCACCAACCCGGAGTCCGTCTCCGCTCTGCGACCGGCGCAGGACGGCTGGACGGCAGACGTGGAGGTCGTCGAGTTGGAACGGGTCCCCGACACCATGACCATCATGGCGAGCTACCGGGTCACCCTGGACGAACAGGGCCAACTCCTCGGCTACGAGCGAGTGCGGCGCTACGCCCGCGGCCAACTCGACCGGGGGCGTCAGTAGCCAAGTAAGCATTCATGTACGTGAGGTCTTGGGCGGGGGCGGGTCGGCGTACGGCAGGCGTCGGCCCGCCACCCGCGCGGCTGCCGACTCCAACTCGGCGGCCACGACCTCGACTTCACCGTCACTGACCAGCCTGGCCCTCCCAACTCACCGGAGCGGCAGGCCTCTCACGTCTTCTCGCGGGGACTGTTCTCGTTCTGCCGTGAACACGGCCACTGCCGCGCCCGTACCTACAAGCGGCACTGCGCCCGCCCGTTCGAAGTCGGCCGGTGCCATGTCCGAGAGCGGAGCCCAGCGAGAGGAACCGAATCGTGACCGTCATGACGCAGAGCGGCGGAATGCAACCCGCCGCCACCTCGAGCGGTTCGGGCACCGCCGGCCTCTACGACATCCTCGAACTCATCCTGGACCGGGGGCTCGTCATCGACGTGTTCATCCGCGTCTCCCTGGTCGGCATCGAGATTCTCAAGATCGACGTACGCATCGTCATCGCCAGCGTCGACACGTACCTCCGCTTCGCCGAGGCCTGCAACCGCCTCGACCTGGAGGCAGGCCGCAAGGCCCCCGCCCGGCTCACCGACATCGTCGGCGACATGGTCGAAAGCGGCGCCAGGGGGAAGACCGGCGGTGCGATCAGCGGTGCCATCGACGCGATCGGCGACGTCTTCGACCGTGACGACAAGGAGGAGCGGTGAGCAGCGCCCCGCCGACCGAATCCTCAGCGGAACGGGCCCCGGACCCGACGCCGGACCCGTCCCTGTACGTCTATGCGATCACCAGCGCCGACCACCCCCTGCGGCTCGACGGACTGCGGACCGTCGGCGGCGGCGCCGACTCCCTGGCCACGGTGGTCCACGGCGGGCTCGCCGCGGTCGTCAGCCCCGCGCCCCCTGGGCTGCGTCCCAAACGCCGTGACCTCGCGGCCCACCAGGAGCTGCAGGAGCGGCTGATGGCGGACGGAGCGGTCCTCCCGATGAGGTTCGGGATGCTCGCCCCGGACGACGCGGCCGTCAGAGCGGCCCTGCAGGAGATGGGCGAGGAGTACACCCGCAGGCTCGACGAGCTGCACGGCACTACCGAGTTCAATCTCAAGGCCGCTCGCGCCCAGGACGACCTGCTGCGCGAGGTGCTCATCGAGTCCGACGAGGCCCGCCGTCTCAACGAGCGCACCCGCGACGGCGACGGCAGCTACGAGGATCGCGTCGCCCTCGGAGAGCTGGTGGCCCGGCAGGTCGACGCCCGGCAGCGGTTGCTGGCCGACCAGGTCGTCCAGCGGCTGTCCGGACTGGCCCGTGCCCAGGTCGAGGCCGCCCCGGCGAAGGACGACTTCCTCAACGTCTCGTTTCTCGTCGAACGCGCCCGCGCCCACGAGTTCACCGAAGCCGGACAGCGGCTGGCGCGCGACTACGGCGAGGCCTACGACTTCCGGCTGCGCGGGCCCCTGCCGCCGTACAGCTTCGCCGCCTGACCCATGGGCCTGCTGACCGGCATCCTCGCCCTCCCGCTCGCGCCCCTGCGCACCACTCTCTGGGCCGCCGAGCAGGTACTGAACGCCGCCGAAGCGGAGTACTACGACCCGGCCCCGGTCCAGCGGGCCCTCGTCGAACTGGAACGCGCCCTGCTGGACGGACGGATCGACGAGGCCGAGTACGACCGCCGCGAGGACGAACTGCTGGACCGACTCGACGAAATCACCGCGTGGAGACGAGCCCCCCGACCATGACCCAACCGGTAGCTGGCGGACTCGGCGGAGCGCCCCGCCTTCCGTCCTCGTACGGCCAGGGACCCGGCGGCCAGTCCGCCAATCTCGCCGACATCCTCGAGCGGGTCCTCGACAAGGGTGTGGTGATCGCGGGCGACATCCGGATCAACCTGCTCGACATCGAGCTGCTCACCATCAAACTGCGACTCGTCGTCGCCTCCGTCGACAAGGCCAAGGAGATGGGCATCGACTGGTGGGAGAACGACCCCTCCCTCTCCTCCCGGGCCTCCCGCCCGGACCGGTCGCTCGTGGAGGAGAACGAACGCCTGCACGCCGAGATCGCGGCGCTGCGGGCGGCCGACAGGAGCCAGAACCCATGACCGACACGGACATCGTCTACGCCTACGCGGTATTGCGCCGCACACCGGAGGCCGAGGAGGCGGTCGCCGGCCTGCGCGGCGTCGCCGGCGAGCCGATACACCTCGTGGAGTCCGCGGACCCCGGTCCACAGCTGGCCGCGGCCGTGGGCCCCGTCCCGGCCGCGGACTTCGACGAGGCGCCCCTCAAGGCCCACCTGGAGGACCTGAGCTGGCTGGAATCCACGGCCCGCGCCCACCACACCGTCGTCGCGACCCTCGCCGGGCTCGGGGACGCCGTCCTGCCGCTGCGTCTGGCCACCGTCTACCGCGACAAGGACCGCGTACGGCAGACCCTCGGCGCCCGCCGCGAGGACTTCCTGCCCCTACTGGATCGCCTGACGGGCCACGTGGAACTCGGCGTCAAGATCTACGCCGCCCCGGAGACCGCTGACGACGAACCGTCCGACCCGGACCCGGCCCCGCCCTCCGACCTCAACCCAGGTCGCGCCTACCTGGCCGGACGCCGCCGCAGGCGCCGCACCGCCGAGGACGCCTGGAACGCGGCCACCCGCACCGCTGCCCGCCTCACCGACACGGTCGCCACCCTCGCCGTCGGCCACGTCGCCCACCGCCCCCAACGCGGGGACCTCGCCGGCCCGGTTCCCGGCACCAACGTCAGCAACGACACCTACCTGGTCCCCGCCGACCGCGTCGACGACTTCCGCACCCGTGTCCTGGCAGCCGCCGAGGGCCTCTCAGGCGTCCACGTGGAGGTGACCGGCCCTTGGGCCCCCTACTCCTTCGCCCTTCCCCCGGAGCCCGCCCGGTGACCGTCAACTCCCTTGCCGACCGCCCGATCGCCCTCATCGACCTCCTCGACCGCCTCCTCCAAGGCGGCGTCGTCGTCACCGGCGACCTCGTCCTGTCCATCGCCGACGTCGACCTCGTCCGCATCGACCTCCGCGCCGTCATAGCCCCCGTCGCCGCCGCGGCCGTCGACACCGTGGCCAACGACGCGGCCCACCCCGTTCCCCTGCTGTGAGGCCTCCATGCCCCCGCCCCCGGGCACCCGTACCGCCCACCGCCTGTCCACCGACCCGGACACCGTCGAGCGCGACCTGGTCAAACTCGTCCTGACCGTCGTCGAACTCCTCCGCCAGCTCATGGAACGCCAGGCCCTCCACCGCGTCGACAACGACGACCTCACGGAGGAGCAGGAGGAACGCATCGGCCTGACGCTGATGCTCCTGCACGACCGTATGGAAGAACTCTGCGCCCGTTACGACCTGCGCCTGGAAGACCTCAACCTGGACCTGGGGCCGCTGGGCACCCTGCTGCCGCCGACTGACTGAACGCAGCGCTGGCGGACTTCCGTCGAAGCGCTTCGATACAGCCCTGAGACGGCTACCTGTTGACATGTGACAGTCCCGCGTGCCAACTTTCGAAGCGCTTCAACAGTTTCTGGCTGTGCGGCCCGCCTCCGCGTCGCCGCGCCACGTTCCCCGACCACACTCCTCAGGACGGACATGGCGTTCTTCGACAATCCCGTGATCCCCGGCTTCAGCCCGGACCCGAGCATCTGCAGGGTCGGCGACGACTACTACGTGGCGACGTCCAGCTTCGAGTACGTACCGGGCGTGCCGATCTGGCACAGCCGCGACCTGGTGCACTGGCGGCTGATCGGGCACGCCTTGGACCGGCCCGCGCAGTTGGAGCTGCCCGACACGGCCCCGTCCTCCACCGGGGTGTACGCGCCCACGCTGCGATACCACGACGGCCTTTTCTGGCTGATCACGACCGTGGTCTCCGGGGCGGGCAACATCCTCGTGACCGCCGAGGACCCGGCAGGGCCGTGGTCGGATCCGGTGCCGGTCGGCGTTCCGGGCATCGACCCCGACCTGGCCTGGGAGGAGGACGGGACCTGCTGGTGCGTGTTCTCGTCGGGCGGTATCCGCGGGGTCCGTATCGATCCGAAGTCCGGCGAGCTGCTGGGCGAGCCAATGCCGATGTGGTCGGGCAGCGGGCTGCAGTATCCCGAGGGCCCGCACCTGTACCGGGTCGGCGGCTGGTGGTATCTGCTGCTGTCGGAGGGCGGCACGGAACGTGGGCACGCGCTGTCGGTGGCCCGGTCCCGTACGCTGCCGGGGCCGTTCGAACCTCACCCGGCCAACCCCGTGCTGTCCCACCGCAGTACCGGCCATCCGGTGCAGAACACCGGCCACGGCGACCTGGTGCAGGCGCACGACGGCACGTGGTGGATGGTGCTGCTGGGCACCAGGCCCCGCGGCGACACACCGATGTACCACGGCATGGGCCGGGAGACGTTCCTCGTACCGGTGCGATGGGAGGACGAGTGGCCGCTGCCCGGGCCTCTGGAACTGCGTGCGCCCGCTCCGGCGCTGCCACCGCACCCTTGGCCGCAGGAGCCGGACCGGGACGACTTCGACTCCTCCACGCTCGCCCCGTGCTGGGTGTCTCTCCGGCGGCACGACCCGGAAGCCGTACGCATCGACGAGCGGCCCGGCCATCTGGTGCTGCACGCCCGCGCGGCCGGCCTCGACACGCCCGGCGCGCTCTTCGTCGGACGACGACAGCGCGACCCCGACTGCACCGCGCGCACACTGGTCGACGTCGCCGAAGGCGGCCGGGGCGGGCTTGCGGTACGGCTGGACGAGGCGCACCACTACGAGGTGGAGGCGGGTGACGGCATGATCCGCGCGGTCGCCAGGATCGGCCCCCTGCGCCACGCCGTCGCCGAACGGGCCGTGCCCTCCGGCCCGGTGAAGCTGCGCATCGACGTCACGACCTGCGACGTCCTGCCGCCCACGGTCACGACCCGGCCCACGGGTCCGCAAGCAACTCCCCCGGCCGGCCTCCGGGTCGGTGGCCCCGACACCCTCCGCCTCGGCTATGAGACGGACAGCGGCGACTTCGAGATCCTCGCCGAACTGGACGGCCGCTACCTCACCACCGAGGTCGCCGGCGGTTTCACCGGACGTGTCTTCGGCATGTACGCCACGCGGGGCAGTGCGGCCTTCGACTGGTTCGAGTTGCGGGCAGCCTGACAGGTGCTCACTCACCCCGGCCGCGCTCAACCGGCGTTGCGGCCGGGGTGCGGTATGAGCTCTCGCGTACCGGCCGTCGATCACGAAATTTCCCGTACCGGCATCGCGTTCTTCGGGCACCGGCATCCGAGTGCCGGCTCGGTCGGGGCGCGAGGGGGGAATCGGTGCGGAGGACGAGGCGGCAGAGCGGGTTACGGATCGCCGTTGTCGGCGCGGGAATCGGCGGTCTGACATTGGCCGCGGCGCTGCGGGCGGCCGGCGTTCCCTGTGTGGTCTTCGAGCAGACGCGGGGGTTCTTTGAGATCGGCGCGGGTGTCCAGCTCGCCCCGAACGCGGTGCGACCGCTGCATCGGCTCGGACTCGGTCCCGCGCTCAAGGAACGCGCTGTTCGGCTCGAGGCGATCGAGTTCCAGAGCCGGCGGGGCGTTTCCATCTCCCGCACCGAGTTGGGGGCCGACTGTGAACGGCTTTTCGGTGCTCCGTACTACAGCGTGCACCGGGCGCATCTGCACGATGCGCTGCGGGCACTGTCCGAGCCCGCCGGGCTCCGTCTGGGCCACAGGCTGCTTCGGGTGGAGGAGTCCGCGGACCTGGTGCGCTTGTTGTTCGAAGACGGCGCCACACATGAGGCCGATGTCGTCGTGGGCGCGGACGGCATTCACTCCGTCGTCCGTGACGCACTCGTACGGGACGCCCCGGTCTTCTCGGGCCTGAGCGTATTCCGCGGGCTGGTGGGTGCCGACCGCTTGTCACCGGCCGCGCGACAACCCCGGGTCAGGCTGTGGCTGGGGCCGGACGGGCACTTCGTGTGCTATCCCGTGTCCGGGGGCGAGCTGATCAGTTTCGCCGCGGTCTCCTCTGTGAGCGCCCCACTCACCGAATCGTGGTCGGCCACGGCGGATCCGGCCACGGTGCGCGGCGCCTTCGCCGGCTGGCACGGCGCGGTCTCCGAGATCCTTCACGCCGTCGGCCAGGTCCGTCACTGGGCGCTGTACGACCGCGAGCCGCTGCACAGGTGGTCGACGGACCGGCTGACTCTGCTCGGTGATGCCGCGCACCCCATGCTGCCGTTCATGGCGCAGGGCGCGAACCAGGCGGTCGAGGATGCGATGGATCTCGCGGCATGCCTGGCCGAGGCCGGTCCACAGACAGTGGCCGCGGCATTGCGCCGGTACGAATCCCTTCGTGCTCCTCGCGCCGCCGAGATACAAAGCCGTTCCCGAAGCGCCGCGGCCGACCTGCACCTCGCCGACGGCCCGGAGCAGCGAGCACGCGATGAGGCCATGCGCCGCTCCGCAGCGCTGCGACACAGGGCATGGCTGTACTCCTATGACACGGAGGACGTTCGGTCGCCCCTCGCATGACCGTCGCGGGGGTCGGTGCCGGAGCCGGTTTGCTCCTGTTGAGGGTCCGGCGGCGGAGCCGTCGTGGCCCGTGGGATCACCTGGGTGGGCAGGATGATATGCCGCTTGTGGTCCGCGTCCGCGTCGTTGATGAGCTTCAGGGCCAGTTCTCCGGCCACGTGCCCCATGGTCGAGGGCAGTTGGGCCACTGTGGACAGGTCGGACCACTCGGCCAGGGGCTGGTCGTCGAAGCCGAGGACGGACATCCGCCCAGGGACCTCGATCCGCGTTCTACGCAAGGTCGAGATGGCGGAGACTGCCAGTTCGTCGTGCTCGGCGAAGAGGGCGGTGGGCGGTTCCCGCAGGCTCAGCAGCTTGCCGACCGCCTCCACAGTGGCGCGCCTGTCCTGAGCCTGGGCCGACACCACCAGGTCGTCGTCCGGCGGGATGCCCGCCTCGGTGAGCGCCTGGCGATAGCCGAGCAGCCGCTCGTGCGAACTGAAGGTGAAGCCGCTGGCGCCCACGGTCGTCATGAAGGCGATCCGGCGGTGCCCGAGGTTGAGCAGATACCGGGTGCCCTCGCAGGCTCCGGCCACGTCGTCGACGTACACACTGGGGCGGCCCTCGACGTGCTGGCTGACGTAGACGACCGGCATCCCGAGGTCATCCAGCCGCGCGCTTTCCTCGTCGGTGAGGTCGAAGGAGAACACCAGCAGCGCGTCGGCGTTCCGGCGGGCGGGGAGATGCTTGAAGAACGAGGCGCGTTCGGCCAGGTCGGGGATGACGTAGACGGACAGTTGCATGTCGGCCGCCCGCAGCAGGGGTCCCAGGCTGGACAGCGCCGAGCCCATGAACCACGAGGTGAGCGTGGGCACGAGCACCGCCACCACCCCGGTCCTGCCGGTGACCAGACTCGCGGCCTGCCGCGAGACCGCGAAGTTCAGCTCACGGGCGGCCTGTTCGACCCGGGCGCGGACCTCCGGTGAGACGGTCGGCAGGCCGCGCAGGGTGCGCGAGACGGTGGACGGGGAGACCCCGGCCCGTTCGGCGACATCGGTCATCGTGGGGTGCCGCTGAGCTGGAGGCATGAGCGGACGCTAACACGGCTGACCTTTCTGAGAGGCCCCGTCGTGACAGCGCTGTCATTGCGTCCTACCCAGACATGAGGGCCGAGTTTCACCGCAAAAGCCGTATAGAGGGCGCAATATTCAGCCAAGCCTTGCCCGCATTACCGGGAATTTGCTGATTGTTTTCCCCAGGTTGCACGCCTGTCATGCAAACGTTGCCACGGCGGAGTCGAAGCCGTCACCGTGAAGTCATCCATTCAGGGCTTTGACCTGCGCTTTCTTCCATAGAATCCCGTGACGACACCGTCGCGGCTCCGGTTTCGCACGACCAGGAGAGAGACAGTGCAGAAGATCAGGACGACCAGAGTCCTTCAGTGTTCGGCAACGCTCGTCGCCGCGGGGCTGTTGCTCACCGCCTGCGGCTCGTCAGGCGGCAGCATCTCCGCGGAGCCGGCCCAGAAGACGTCCTTCAAGGGCCGTGGGCCCATCACGTATGTGGCCGGCAAGGACACCACCGGCACCGTGCAGACGATCATCAACCGCTGGAACAAGCTGCACCCGAAGGAGAAGGTCACCTTCATCCAGCTGCCGACGGATGCCGACTCGCAGCGACAGCAGATGATCCAGAACGCGGAGACGAAGTCCGACGCCTACACGGTGCTCGCCACCGACGTCGTGTGGACGTCGGAGTTCGCCGCCCACCAGTGGATCGAGCCCCTGCCCGCGAACCAGTTCCCGCTGTCGAAGATGCTGCAGCCGGTGGTGGAGACGGCGAAGTACCGCGGCAACCTGTACGCGGTCCCGGCCAGTTCGAACGGCGGCATGCTGTTCTACCGCGACGACCTGCTGAAGAAAGCCGGTATCAGCCAAGCCCCGTCCACCTGGGCGGAGATGACGGCCGACTGCGCCAAGGTGAAGAAGCTGCCCGAGGCCAAGAACATGTCCTGCTACGCCGGGCAGTTCCAGAAGTACGAGGGCCTCACGGTGAACTTCGCCGAGGCCGTGAACTCCGCGGGCGGTCGGATCACCGACGCGAACGGCACGCCGGACGTCGACACCCCGCAGGCGAAGAAGGGCCTGGACTTCCTCGTCAACTCCTTCAAGGACAAGACGATCCCGAAGGAGGCCATCACCTACCAGGAGGAGGACGGCCGTCAGGCGTTCCAGGCCGGAAAACTGGTATTCCTGAACAACTGGCCGTACGTGTACTCCCTGGCGCAGAAGAGCGAGATCGCGGACAAGTTCGCGGTCGCGCCGCTGCCCGGCCTGAACGGGCCCGGCACCTCCAGCCTCGGCGGTTCCAACCTGGCCCTGTCGTCCTTCGCCAAGAACAAGGCGACGGCGCTGGACTTCATGAAGTTCTTCAGCAGCGAGCAGAGCGCGAGCTACTTCCTCAAGAACGCCTCCCTCGCCCCGCCGTACGCGGACCTGTACAACGACGCGGCGCTGGACAAGCAGTATCCGTACCTGCCCGTTCTCAAGCAGTCCATCACGCATGCCGTGCCGCGCCCGCGGGTCGTGCAGTACGGGGATGTGACGTCGGCGATCCAGCAGGAGGTCTACGCCGCGCTGACCGGCAGGAAGAGCAGCGCCCAGGCGCTGAAGGACCTGCAGGCAGATCTGCGCAAGCTGACGGCGCAGTGAGGAGTGGGTGATGGCCGACACCAAGGTCCCGCCAGGAACCGCCGCACCCGAGTCCGGCGGCGCGGTCGGCAGCCTTACCGGGCGGCCCTCCTCGCCGCCGAACGCCCGCCGCACACGAGCCCGCGCGACCGCGGGCACGGGGCGGCTGGCCGCGCTGCTGGTCTCCCCGACGCTCCTGGTGCTGACGATCGTCGTGATCTATCCGACGATCATGGCGTTGCACGAGTCGCTGTACGGGCCGAAGGGGCTGGACCCGAAGACCGGTTTCATCAGCAACACCGAGCCCTTCGTGGGGCTGAGGAACTACACCGACATCTTCACCCAGGCCGGGGACCGGTTCTGGAACGCCTTCTGGAACACCACGTTGTTCACCGTCGTCACGGTGTCGCTGGAGACGGTGATCGGTGTGGCCATGGCGCTGATCATGCACAAGGCGTTCCGGGGCCGGGCCCTGGTGCGGGCCGGCATCCTCGTGCCCTGGGCGATTCCCACGGCCATCTCCGGCCTGCTGTGGCGGTGGATCTTCAACGCCGACGGCATCGCCAACGTCCTCATCGGACATCAGGTGTTGTGGACCGCCGACGGCTTCCAGGCCAAGATCGCGGTCATCATCGCCGACGTGTGGAAGACCTCCCCCTTCATCGGGCTGTTGGTCCTGGCCGGCCTGCAGGTGATCCCGAAGGAGGTCTACGAGGCGGCCCGGATCGACGGAGCCGGCGCCCTGGCCCGGTTCTGGCGGATCACCCTGCCTCTGGTGAAGCCCGCGCTGCTGGTGGCGGTGCTGTTCCGGTGCCTGGACGCGCTGCGGATGTTCGACCTGCCGTACATCCTCATCGGCGCGCAGAAGGGCTCGGTGGAAACCCTGTCGATGCTCGCGCAGAACGAGGCCTCCAACGTCCGCTTCGGACCGGCCTCCGCCTACGCGGTGCTCCTCTTCCTCTACGTCTTCCTCATCGCGCTCGCCTTCGTCCGGTTGCTGGGCGCCGATCTCGTCGGCGCTGCAGGCGGCGCCAGGGGCCGGCGCGCGGCCCGGGGCAGGCGCCGAGGCCTTGTGGCGCCGCGCCGTGCGGAGGTGACGGCATGATCCTCACGGCCAAGTGGCGTCAGTGGCTGCCCTACATGGGTGTCGCCGCTGTGATGGCCTACTGCCTGGCCCCCTTCTACTGGATGCTGGTCTCCAGTCTGCGGCGCAGCACCGACATCTTCAGCACCTCGCTGTTTCCCCATCCGGTGTCGTTCGAGAACTACCGTGCGGTGTTCAGCCCGTCCCAGGGGTTCTCGCGTGCGCTGCTCAACAGCCTGATCGTCGCCGGCGTCACCACCGTGCTGTCGCTGCTGCTGGCCACCTTCACCGCGTACGCGATGGCCCGGCTGGAGTTCCGGTTCAAGCGACTGATCCTCACGTTGATCATCGCCACCTCGATGTTCCCGGTGGTGTCGATCGTGGTGCCGCTGCTGAAGCTGTTCACGGACATCGGCTGGATCAACACCTACCAGGCGATGATCGTGCCCAGCATGTCCTTCACGCTGCCGCTGGCGGTGTGGAACCTGACCACGTTCTTCCGGCAGATGCCGGACGAGTTGGAGCACGCCGCCATGGTCGACGGCTGCACCCGCGGCCAGGCGTTCCGCAGGATCATCGTCCCCCTCGCCGCACCCGGCATCTTCACCACCGCGATCATCACCTTCATCGCCGCCTGGAACGAGTTCCTCATCGCCCTGTCGATGACCAACAAGCCCGGCATGCAGACCGCGACGGTCGCCATCTCGAAGTTCAGCGGCGCCACGACGTACCAGACCCCGTACGGCAGCCAGATGGCGGCGGGCGTCCTCGTCACCGTCCCACTGGTGATCATGGTGCTCGTCTTCCAGCGCCGTATCGTCGCCGGGCTGACCGCAGGCGCGGCGAAGTAGACACCCACCCAAGGCTCGAGGAGTAAGGCAGCAGCATGTCCGGTACCGCACCGTGGTGGCGCAGCGCCGTCATCTACCAGGTCTACATCCGCAGTTTCGCCGACGGGAACGGTGACGGCGTCGGTGACATCGCCGGCATCCGCTCCCGTCTGCCGTATCTCGAGTCGCTCGGCGTCGACGCCATCTGGATCAACCCGTGGTACGAGTCGCCGATGGCGGACCACGGGTACGACGTGGCGGACTACCGTGCGATCGACCCGCTGTTCGGCACGCTTGCCGAGGCCGAGCAGCTCATCGAGGAGGCGCACGAGCACGGGATCCGCGTCATCCCCGACATCGTGCCCAACCACACATCCGACCGACACGCGTGGTTCCAGGCGGCGTTGGCGGCCGGGCCCGGCAGCGCGGAGCGGGAGCGCTACGTCTTCCGCCCCGGCCGGGGGCCGAACGGGGCCGAGCCGCCGAACGACTGGGTCTCCTGTTTCGGCGGTCCGGCGTGGACGCGGCTGCCCGACGGGGAGTGGTATCTGCATCTGTTCGCTCCCCAGCAGCCGGACCTCAACTGGGAACACCCCGAGGTTCGGGCGGAGTTCGAGTCGATCCTGCGGTTCTGGTTCGGCCGGGGCGTGGACGGGTTCCGTATCGACGTGGCGCACGGGCTGGTGAAGGACCCCGAGCTGCCCGACCTGCCGCCCCGCGAGGAGCCGGCGGGGGTGCTCGGGCCGCTCTCCCGCCGGGAGAACACGGATCAGCGGGTCCGGCAGCACCTGGACCACCCGCATTGGGACCGCGACGAGGTGCACGACATCTACCGCGCGTGGCGCAAGGTGGCCGACGAGTTCCCCGGCGACCGGTCGTTCGTCGCCGAGGCCTGGGCGGACACCCCCGAGCGGCTCGCCGCCTACGTCCGCCGGGACGGGCTGCACACAGCGTTCAACTTCGATTTCCTGATGGCTAGTTGGGACGCCAAAGACTTGCGCGCGGTCATCGACGACTCGCTCTCGATGCTCGGGGCGGTGGGCGCGCCGGCGACCTGGGTGCTCTCCAACCACGACGTCATGCGCCACCCCAGCCGCTACGGCCGCCGGACCGTCAGGCGCTGGGTGGCCAACGAGCCGTACCGGCCCGAAGGTCCACTGGACCTGGAACGGGGCCGGCGACGCGCCCGTGCGGCCGCCCTGCTGATGCTCGCCCTGCCCGGCGGCGCCTACATCTACCAGGGTGAGGAGCTCGGCCTGCCGGAGGTCGAGGACCTGCCCGAGGCCGTGCTCCAGGACCCGATCTGGGAGCGGTCCGGGCACACCGACCGCGGGCGCGACGGCTGCCGGGTGCCGCTCCCCTGGTCCGGGCGGACCGCACCGTACGGCTTCAGCCCGGCGGGTGCCTCGGCAGCGCCCTGGCTGCCGCAGCCGGCGAATTGGGCTGAGTTCAGCGTTCAGGCGCAGACCGGCGACGACACGTCGATGCTGGAGCTGTACCGCGCCGCCCTGCGGCTGCGCCGTGAGCTCCTCGCGCTCGGCGACTCCACCCTGACCTGGCTCAAGGCACCTGACGGGGTCCTCGCCTTCGGTCGCGCACCGGGCTTCGCCTGCGTCGTCAACCTCTCGGCCGAGGCGCACCCCCTGCCCGAACACACCTCCCTCCTGCTCTCCAGTCGCCCTGTCGAAGGGGGCCTGCTGGCACCGGATCACGCGGTCTGGCTCGCGGTGTAGCGGCCTGGGCGCTCGCGCGGAACGCTCGGCGGTCAGCCGGAGGCCGTTGCCGGCTTGTCCGGTGCCGGTGGCTGAAGTCGGCGTGCCGGTGTGGTGGCGTCCGCCGCCGGTGTGGTGGTGGTGTCCGCCGCCGGTGTGGGCATCCGGTGGAACGCCATCGCCATGGTGTCGGGTTTGACGGTGACGACGGCTTTCGGGCGGGGAGGGCGGGAGGTGAGTTCGAGGCGGGGCCAGAGTTGCAGGATGGTCGCCAGGATGATGTGCAGCTCGCTCCAGGCGAAGTTCTCGCCGATGCACTTGCGGCGTCCGTCGCCGAATGCGAGGAACGAGCCGCGGGTGGCCGGGGCGCGCTCGGGTGTCCAGCGGTCCGGATCGAAGAGATCCGGTTGGGGGAAGTAGTCGGGGTCGTGCTGGTGGAGGTAAGGGCTCCAGACGACGTCGGACCCCTCGGGTATGCGGTGACCGCCCAGGTCCACGTCCTGAGTGACGGTCCTGGTCACCATCCATGCCGGTCCGTACTTGCGGACGGCCTCCTGCAGTACCTTGCGGGCGTACGGGAGTTGGTCGAGGTCGTCGTAGCGCAGGGGGCGGTCCGGGCAGACCGAGTCCAGCTCGTCGCGCAGGCGTTGTTCGATCTCGGGGTTGCGGGCGATCTCGTACAGCGTCCAGGCCAGCGTGGTGCCGGTGGTCTCGATCGCGCCGGTCAGCAGCGTGATGACCTCGTCCTGCAACTGCTGGCGCGTCAGCGGGTCTTCGGTGGTCAGCAGGGTGGTGAACAGCCCCTCGCGTTCCTGTGCCGAGGCGGTGTGCGGGCATCCCACATGCTCGGCAGAGGTGTCCGCGGATTCGGAGGGCGGATGCGGCGCCCGGCTGCTGTGATGGTCGATGGCTTGGTCGATGAGGGCACGCAACCGGGCGACGCGCTCCGCGTGGGCGCGGTTGGCGGGCAGGGGCAGGCGGGTGGCCCAGGGGGGAAGGACGGTCTGACGGATCGTCCCCTTCATGATCGCGGGCATGAGGGCGGTGAACTCGCCCTGGAGGTGCGCGGGGAGGTCCGTGTCGAACAGGGCCACGAGGAACGCGGCGAGCGTGACGTCGTTCATGTCGGCGTACACGTCACGGGGTTCGGCTTCGTCCCATGCGCTGATCATCGCCCGCACCTGCTCGATCATGGCGGTGCCGCGGGTGGCGATATGTGCCTTGTTGAACATCGGCTGCATCAGGCGGCGATTGCGCAGATGTGTGTCGCCGTCGGCGACGGTGGCGAGTCCGTCGCCGAAGAAGACTCTCAGGGCGTCGATGATCTTGCCGCCCTTGGCGTAGTGCACAGCGTCCGTGACGAGGACTCGGCGGGTCAGGGCGGGGTCGGTGACGACATACGCGGGAGTGGGACCTATGCGTATCCGCACCACGCTGCCGTGCCGGCGCAGCGAGGTGATGAAGGCCAGCGGGTCGCGGGTGAGGCGGTGGGCGTGGCCGATCAGGGGGAAGGCTCCCGGAGCAGTGGGGGTGGAGGCGGCTGTGGCTGGCGAGGCGTTCACGGCGCTTGACACTCCTCGAGTGGGGGTCCTTGCGGCCGATGCATGCCCAAGATCGCGCGGCGGGATGCCTGCTCGAAGTGATCGCTGCGTCACACAGGGCACGGCCTGTGCGGGGGCGGAGACGGCCGGTTTCCCAGGAACGCGTCCCCGGTGCGCTCGAATCCGTCGACCACGGTCTCGTCCAGCGCGAGCCGGCCGCTCTGCAGGTGACCCGGCTGCCTGCATGCTGCGAACCGCCGCCGGCTCCGCCGGCCGTGGCTACAAGCAGGAGTTGACCGAGTTGCGGTGCGGCCCGGGCTCGGTCCGTCTTACGGTGTCGGGGTGAATGACGTGAGCCACGACGCGTACTGCACCGAAATCAGCTCCCGGGCCGACGAGTTGCGCGCGGCCGTGCGGTCCGCCAAGGCGGGCCCGGCGGCCACCCCCATCCTCGCCTGCCCCGGCTGGACCCTCACCCAGCTAGCCCGGCACGTCGGCGGCACCCACCGCTGGGCGGCGCAGATCGTCCGTACCCGGGCCACCGGCCCGGTCCCCCACGACATGGTCGACGACGTCTCCTCGCCCGGCCCCGAGACCCCCTCCGCCCTGGACGACTGGCTCGCCGAGGGCGCCACGGAGCTGACCGGCGCCCTGCGCGAGGCCGGTCCCGACGCCCCGGTGTGGACGGTCGCCCCGAGCGGCACCGCCCTCTTCTGGGCCCGGCGGATGACCCACGAGACGACCCTGCACGCCGCCGACGCGGCCTTCGCCACGGGCGCCCCCTTTGCCGTACGCGAGAACCTGGCCCGGGACGCCCTGGACGAGTGGATGGGCTTCGGCTCGCTGCCCCGGGTCCTGGAAGCGGCCGGCCCCGACGCCCCGCCGCTCACCGGCCCGGGCCGCACGCTGCACCTGCACGCCACCGACGCGCGCCACGCCGAGTGGCTGGTGGACCTCACAGGCGAGCCGATCACCTGGCGCCACGCCCACGAGAAGGCCGCCGTGGCGGTACGCGCCCCGCTCACCGACCTCGTGCTGCTCCTCTACGGCCGCCGCACCCCGGCCGACGCGGCCGTCGAGGTGTTCGGGGACGTGGACCTGCTGACCCTGTGGCTCGACCGATCCGGCTTCTGGCTCCGCAAATAGGCAGGCGCCTGTCGCCGTCCGTCGGGACACGGTTCACGGCACAGTAGGGGCATGAACGCAGACGACAGGAACATCCTGGCCCGGGGACGCGTGGCGACCAGGCTTCCAGCCCGGGATCTGGACCGGGCACGGCGCTTCTACGCCGAGCAGCTCGGTCTGGAGCCCGTCGATGAACGGCCCGGTGGGCTGCTGTATCGGTGCGGAGGTTCGGAGTTCGCCCTGTTCAAGTCGACGGGAGCCTCGCCCGGCACCTTCACCCAGATGGGGTGGGAGGTCGACGACGTCGAGACGATCGTGTCGGAACTCAAGCAGCGCGGGGTGGTGTTCGAAGAGGTCGACGTGCCCGGGTTCCGAACGAAGGACGGGATCGCCGAGATCGACGGGAACTACCCGAGCAAGGGCGCACGGGGGGAACGCGCCGCCTGGTTCCGTGACAGCGAGGGAAACCTGCTGGGCATCGGCGAGCCGGTCGCTTGAACGCCGCCTTTCAGGCTTGTCCGGGGACGGCGACGCGAAGCTGGAGGAGCTGTTGCGTATGGACGGGTACGTGGTCTTCGGCGAGGCCGTCGATGAGGCTTGCCAGCGGAATCGGCTGGTCCAGCACGAGTGCGTCGTTGGAGAGGAGGAGCGCAGGCACCAGAACCGAGGCGGCTTGCTCGTTGAGCTGATCGGCGATGTCGCACAGGACGTCGGCCTGGCTCCGGACGTGCTCCATGAGGTCCGCCCGACCCGAGTGCTCTGCGATGATCCGGTCAAGATTCCACCTGTCGAGGCAGATCCGGTTGTCGAAGGTGGGTCGCGCGCCGGCGACGACGCCCAGAGCGACGGCTGCGGTCGAGGCGTCGACGCTGAGGAGATGAGCCAGTATCTGGTCGGCGTTCCATCCTCCGTCGTCGGCGTCGCCGAGGTCGGGGACGGCCGCCGTATCAAGCAGTCTGTCGTAGGCGCTGCGCAGTGCTGTCGTGTCCATAGCGTGCTTCCTTCAGTCGGGGCGTGTCGTATCAGTCGGGGCGTGTCGTACTCGAATCCCGCTCCGCTTCCTCGGCGACACGTTTGATGTTCGCCAATCGCCGGTCCCAGTCGGCCGCGAGCGAGGCCATCCACCGCGCCGTCGTGTCCAGCGCCGCGGGCCGAACCGCGTACCGCACCTCCCGTCCGACCCGGCCGCCGGAAACCAGACCGGCGGCGTCCAGGACGGCGAGGTGCTTGACCACCGCCTGCCGCGAGACGGGAAGCCGTTCGGCGAGCGTCGTGGCTGTGGCCTCGCCCTCCGCGGCGAGCAGATCGAGCAGCCGGCGTCGCGTCGGGTCGGCCAGCGCACCGAGGACGCTGTCGACGACCTCGGCGGCGCCGGAACGTTCTTCCGTCACGTGGAGGGCTGTTCGGCGCGCGTCTTGAGCGCGTCCAGCTCCAGCGGCCAGCCTTCGCTGTGGTCCTTCAGGTTCTGGCTGCGCAGTTCCTCGGACCCGGCCAGCGCCGCGAACCCGCTCTCGACGACGCGCAGCCGCGTCCGGTCGCCTTCCTGGGTCAACGTGAACTCCACGAGGGTGCTGTTGTCCTCGCGCAGCTCTTCTCCGGGGAACGCGCTGGTCCAGCGGTATGCCAGGTACGTCGGCGGCTCCACCTTCTCCACCCGCACCGGGAAGTCGCCGTGCTCGGCGTTCTTCGCCACCATCGACTCGCCCTCCTTGGCCACGGTGCCGGGCAGGCTCGCTTTGTCGGCCACCCAGAACCCGGGCTGGGCCACCAGCGACCAGACCCGCTCCAGGGGTGCCGCGATCAGGGTTTCGCGTTCGATCCGGTCCTCGCTCATGAGGGACTCCTTCGTGGTCACCTTCACGTCACCTTCGGACGCAACCCAAGAGTTGCACATGCCGCCACCTAGGTGCAACCCGAGGGTTGCACCTAGGTGCTCAGGGTCGCATCAGACAAGCATCAGCTGAAGTCAATTCAATTGAAGTAGGCGCCCACCGCATCGACTGACGACCACCGCTCCGCGCTTGACGCGGCCAGCACCGGGACCGGGGCCGGACTCGGGCGCGACGACGGCCTGGCCGACTTCCTGCTCGTACCGATCGGGCGTCTGCTCCTGCCCGTGGGCGACCTCGACCCCACCCAGGCGGCCCCGCTGTCCGACGCCGGACTCACCTCGTACCACGCCGTGGCCGTGCGTAGTACGCCAGGTCACCGGCCTTCGGTTCGGTTCCCTTCGGCGCGCCGGAGGTGGACAGCCGACGGGGCAGATCGGCCATCCTCTCCGTCTGGTAGAAGTCGCTCAGGTCCAGCCTGAGCGGGAGGAGAGCGGCGAAATCGCGAGCGGTGGCGCTGTCGTTCAGGATGGCGGCGACGTGGTGGCCGTCGACGGTGAGGCGGATGTTCATGTCAGTAGTCCTGCCGGAGGTCGTGGTGGGGGCCGAGGCGCTCCGCGACAGGGCAGCCGAGGCGCTCCGCGATAGGGCCACAGGTCCGAGCCGCACACGCAGGTGACGACGGTGCGGATGACGGCGTCGGTCGGCCGCTGATCTTCGGGTCGTGGAACTCCTCGAAACAGACGTCGCCGGGGGCGTGGACGACTGCTCCGCGCATGAGGGAGCTTCTTTCGGTGCGAAGGTCTCGGGCAGACAGCCCCGACAGGAACGTGCCGATGTGCTTCGTTCCGGGCTGCTCGTCCTCGAGACTCGCGCGCGACGGCAGGCGCGAAAAGCGGAGAAATCCATCCCGGGAGAACCACATCCTGGGAGGAAATTCTCCCCCCTTCCCCGGGCGCGATCGGTGTCATGCTGGGAATCATGACCAACAACGTCCCCCTCAATGAACTGGGAGAATTTCTCAAGAAACGCCGCTCGGAGCTGAGCCCGCGCACGGTCGGACTGCCGGAGACGGGCACGCTCCGCAGGGTCGCCGGGCTGCGCCGTGAGGAGGTCGCCCAGCTCGCCTCGATCAGCACCGACTACTACACCAGGCTCGAACAGGGCCGTATGCAGGCATCCGCTCCCGTGCTGGACACGCTCGCCCGCGTCCTCCACCTGGACGACGACGAGCGGGGCTATCTCTTCCAGCTCGCGGGCAAGACCACGTCTCGCACGCGGCGCCGCGGCCGGCAGCAGGTCCAGCCGCAGCTCCAGCGCGTCCTGGACGACCTCACCGCCACCCCGGCCATCGTGCAGGGCCGACGCGGGGACATCCTGGCCTGGAACGCGCTGGCCGCCGCCCTGGTCACCGACTTCTCCCACATCCCGGAAAAGCACCGCAACTACCCGCGGATCATCTTCACGGATCCGGCGATGCGCACCCTGTACGCGGACTGGGCGACCTCGGCGCAGATCGCCGTGGCGCAGGTGCGGATGGAGGCCGCCAAGTACCCCGAAGATCCCCGCCTGATCGAGCTGGTCGGTGAACTGTCCACGCGCGACAAGCAGTTCGCCAAGTGGTGGGGCGACCACCGCGTCGCCGCCCGCACCGTGGGCACCAAGACCCTCAACCACCCGGTCGTCGGAGAACTCGTCCTGGACTGGGACACCCTCACCGCCAACACCGACCCCGACCAGCACCTGACCGTCTGGACCGCCGCCCCCGGCTCCCCCACCCACGAGCGGCTGCGCATCCTCGCCTCCTGGGCCACCGACCAGCACCTGTCGGCCTCCTCCCCCCTCGGCGACCGCGGCCGATAGCGACCGATGTTCTGCCGGGATATCGCTCTCGAGTGCCCTGCCTGCCTTGCGATATCTTCAGCCGGTTTCCCAGGCGCTGGAGTCGACCGATTGGCCTGCGGCTGTTCCTGGCTTGGGCAGCGGTGCCTCGGAACCGGTGGCGCGCGTCCGCGCGAGTGCGGTCAGCGGCACGAAGACGTGCGCGGCCGCGACCGTGCCGACCAGTGGAGGCCCGGCCTGCCGCAGTGAGGAGGCCAGGGCGACGCCTGCCGCCCGGGGCCGACGGCGACCCCCACGTTGGACAGCGAGCTGCTCAGCGCGGAGGCGAGCGCGCCCCGCCCACCTTGACCACGACCTCATATGCCTGCACGGCCGCATCGAGGACACGCACACCGACCGGACCACGGCCCGGCACGGCGGCGGCGATCGCGGGACGGACATCGGAGAGTCGGGTTTACGGCCGCGGAACGTTGCGCAGATTGGCCCGGGCCAGATCGAGCATCTTCCCCACACCTCCGTTCAGCACCGTCCTCCCTGCCGAGAAGGCGAATCCCTTCACTTGTTCGCCGGAGATGTGCGGCGGGATCGACAGTGCGTTGGGATCGGTGACCAGATCCACCAGGCACGGCCCGTCGTACGAGAGCGCCTCCCGCAGGCCTTCGCGGATCTGCCCGGGCTTCTCGATGCGGATGGAGTGGATTCCGACCCCCGCGGCGATGGCTGCGTAGTCCACCGGCTCGTGGTCGGTCTGGTAGTCGGGCAGTCCGTCGACCATCATCTCCAGCTTGACCATGCCGAGGGAGGAGTTGTTGAAGACGATCGTCTTGACCGGCAGCTTGTGCAGTTTGACGGTGAGCAGCTCGCCCATGAGCATGCCGAGTCCGCCGTCACCCGACATGGAGATCACCTGACGGTCGGGGTAGGCGAACTGAGCGCCGATGGCGTGCGGGAGGGCGTTGGCCATGGTGCCGTGCAGGAATGAACCGATCACACGGCGGCGGCCGTTGGGGGTGATGTAGCGGGCCGCCCACACGTTGCACATTCCGGTGTCGACGGTGAACACCGCGTCGTCCTCGGCGAGCTCGTCGAGGATCGACGCCGGGTATTCGGGGTGGATCGGCACGTGGTGCTCGACGTTGCGGGTGTAGGCGGAGACCACGTTCTCCAGGGACTTGGTGTGGTGGCGCAGCGTCCGGTCCAGGTACGAGCGGTCGCGCTTCGCCTCGACCAGCGGCAGTGCCGCGCGCAGCGTCTTGCCCACGTCGCCGTGCACGCCCAGCTCCAGCGCGGTACGCCGCCCGATCCGCCCCGCGTCATGGTCGATCTGTACGGTGCGAGCCTGCGGCAGGAAATCGTCGTAAGGGAAGTCGGTGCCGAGCAGTACCACCAGGTCGGCCTCGTGCATCGCGTCGTAACAGGCGCCGTAGCCGAGCAGCCCGCTCATGCCGACGTCGTACGGGTTGTCGTACTGGATCCACTCCTTGCCGCGCAGCGTGTGCCCGACCGGCGCGTGCACCCGGCCCGCGAGCTCCATCACCTCGGCGTGCGCGTCCCGTACACCGGCACCGCAGAAGAACATCACCTTCTCTGCCGCGTTGAGCTTCGCCGCGAGTTCCCGTACCTGCTCGGGGGGAGGTACGACCCGGCCGCGGGCGGTGACGAAACTGCTCGATCCGGTGGGGTGCACGGCGGGCGCGTGCGACAGGTCGCCCGGCATGACGAGCACCGACACCCCGTTGTCGGCCAGCGCGCGCTGTACGGCGATCCGCACCATGCGCGGCATCTGCGAAGGCTGGCTCACCATTTCGCAGTACTGGCTGCACTCGGTGAACAGTCGCTCCGGATGCGTCTCCTGGAAGAACCCGGTGCCGATCTGCTTCGACGGAATGTGGGAAGCGATCGCGAGCACCGGGGCGCCCGAGCGGTTCGCGTCGTACAGGCCCTGGATCAGGTGGGTGTTGCCCGGGCCGCAACTGCCCGCGCACACCGCGAGCCGCCCGGTCAGCTGCGCCTCGGCCGCAGCAGCCAACGCCGCCGCCTCCTCGTTGCGCACATGGATCCACTCGATGCCGTCGGTACGCCGTATGGCATCCACGACGGGATTGAGGCTGTCGCCGACGACACCGTAGATCCGTTCCACCCCTGCTTGCCGCAGGACGTCGATCAACTGCTGTGCCACGGTCGGATTACGCACCGGGGTCCTCCTCGAACGGGTTTCTCGACAGTCCTGGTTGCATGGGGTCGTGGAAGCGGGAGGGGCCCCGAGCCCACTCGATCGGCACCGCCGCCCTGGGCTCCTGTCGCTCCGCGACTGCGACGACCTTCTGCTCGCTCATGGCTACTGCTCCTGCCCGAAGATATCGTTGATGCATCAACAAGAAACTAAGTCGCGAAAGGATGACGCGTCAACCTTGTGCGCGCACCACGGCGGCACGCAGATGATGCGTCAACAAATCATTTACACTGACACGCATGACCGAGACAACGCGCTGGCTATCCGAGCCGGAGCAACACGCTTGGCGCAGCTTCGTGCGGATGCAGGAAAAGCTCGTCGGCCGACTGGGCCGCGAGCTGCAGGCCGAGTCCGGCCCGTCCACCGCCGACTACGGAGTACTCGTCCACCTCACCGAAGTCCCCGAGGGCCGGCTCCGCGTCTTGGAGCTGGCCAAGGGCGTGGAGTGGGAGAAGAGCCGGATGTCCCACCACATCAACCGGATGGCCAAGCGGGGTCTGATCGTCCGAGAGGACTGCCCATCTGACGCACGCGTTGCGTTCGTCGTCGTCACTCCTGCCGGCCGTGAGGCCCTCGCGACGGCGGCTCCCCGTCACGTCGAAGCGGCCCGCCGCCTGTTCATCGACCTGCTCAGCCCGACAGAGATCGCCAAGCTCGCCCGGATCTCCAACCGCATCCTCGAAGGGCTGGAAAAGGACTGCACCTGAGCAAGTGAGCGTCGCCACCAAAAAGTTGAAACATCAACTTTGCTTGTGATATTTGTGGACGCATCAATGGGGAATCAACCTCATTGTCGCAAACTCGCAGCCGAGCGCCGGCAACGGCGACTGCTCCAGCTACCCGGTCTCAAGGAGGACAAGTGACGCTCAAGGTGATCGACGTACCTGAGGCACGCCGCTATGAGGCCACGGTGGAGGGGTGGTCCAAGGTCGCGGGCTTCTCGCAGTACATCCGCACATCGGAACTGATCGCTTTCGTGCACACGGAGGTGGATCCGGAGTTCGAGGGCCGGGGGGTTGGTTCGGCGCTCGCTCGGACCTCCCTCGACGAGGCACGCGCCGCAGGGCTGAGCGTGCTGGCCGTCTGCCCCTTCTACACAGGCTGGATCAGCCGCCACCCCGAGTACGCCGACCTGCTGTACCAGGCCCGGAGCAAGGTCAGCGACTGACTCGGCCGGTCGGCCGAAGACGCAGCGAGGAGATCGTCATGAGCGGCAAACCCGAGAAGAAGGCCTACAAGGCGCCGGGGATCACCGTGACCTTCGAGGCGAGGCGCTGTCTGCACGCCACCGAGTGCCTCAACGGCCTGCCCGAGGTCTTCGACGCGACCAGGCGTCCGTGGATTCAGCCCGATGCCGCCCCGGCCGATCGGCTGGCGGAAGTGGTACGCCGCTGCCCCTCGGGTGCGCTGCAGTACGAACTGGCGGATGGCGGGAGAGAGGCTCCGGACCGGCCCACTCACATCATCCGGACCCCTGCCGGACAGCTGATCGTGCGCGGCGAACTGGCGCTGGAGACTCAGGAGGGGACGCGCGCCGAGAGCAGGGCCGTGCTGTGCGGCTGCGGGAACAGTCAGCTGCAGCCGTACTGCGACCACGCGGGCTCCTGCGGCCAGTGATACCGGCGGTGACGGCCGCCCCACCCGTTTCCCCGAACCGTGCAGCCTACTGCCGCCGTAGCCCATCGCTGAGCCGCGCCGACCGGTAGCGGCGGGAGCAGTGTGGACGCCGCCATGCCGCGGCGACGCATCAGCACCTGAGGTCGCTCAACACGGATATCCCCAGGCACGGCTGATGTCGTGCAGCGCCGTCGGCACGTCCTCCGGCTCCGGGAGCGGTCGCGATTTCTGTATCTTCCCGGACTTGATGTTCTGGCTCCAGTCACCGATGAACGGCACGAACGGTCCGTGATCGCCTTTTCGGTAGTCGAGCATCTTCGGTGTCCAGGGCACCTCGAGGTACCCGCAGATGTCCTGCGTGACCGCTTCGGGTCGTGCCGTGAGGTCCTCGTACCGGACGGTGAGACCGGGCAGGCCGTTCCGGGCCGCCTGCACGGCGTCGACGTATCCGCGCACCTCCCGCACGGTCGCCTCCAGTTCGCGGTCCGGACGGTTGTTGATCAGCGAGTTCACCATCGACGCCGGGTGCCGCAGCAGGAAGATGTAGCGGGCCTCGGGCCAGCCCTCGTGCAGCCGTTCCCAGACGCCCGCGTTGCCGGGTGTCTTGTCCACGATGATCTGTTTGCCGCTGCGCACCAGTTCGCGGTGGAGGATGCGATCCCACAGCAGGTACTCCAACTCCCGCTGGTCGAGGTCCAGTTGGGTCATGGCTTTCTGGGTGTACGGCTTGGTGAGGTCGACGGAGAGGGTGCGCAGGTGCATCTCGTGCGGGGCGCGGATGTGCGGGTGGCTGTTCAGCAGGACCCGCAGCAGCGTGGAACCGGAACGCACGGAGGAGATGACGAACACCGGGTCCCGTACGAGCCGGTGGGCCGACTGCGGCACGGGCGGCTCGGCGATTCTGCGCAACCGCCCCTTCACCCCACGGGCCACACGGCGCACTCCCGTACCACTCAAGACCATCGCCGTGCCTCCTTGACCCCCGGCATGCGGAACCTGACCCTCCCGTTGAATCCTTGACCATACTGTGGCCTGTCCCTGGTTTCACCATGGGTAGCGGATGAGAATTCCCTGAGACGCGCGCGGCGCCGGTGATGTTGATCCGGGAGGGCCCTGGTCGAAGGGCCCTCCCGGCAGCCGGAATGCTCAAGGAGTACGCGCGGCCTGCTGTGGCACGGGCAGAGTCAGCGTGAGGTGGGGCCAAGTGCGGATGTCGCGTTGCATCTGGCGGTCGTGCGTGGCCAGGACGATCGCCGCGTCGGTGGTGTGGAGAGCGTCGGTGAGTTCGTCGACCAGCGCGATGGACAGGTGGTTGGTGGGCTCGTCCAACAGCAGGATGTGCGGGCGGGCGGCGAGGGCCAGGGCGAGGTCGAGGCGGCGCTGCTGGCCCATGGACAGTTCGGCCACCGGTTTGTCGGCGTCGCGGGAAGTGAGCAACCCCAGGGCGGACAGTTCTACGACCTCGCTTTCGTGGAGGACACCGGCGGTGACCCACTGCGCGGTGTGCGCGTGATAGAGGTCGTGGGCCGGCCGTCGTGTCGCATGCGGCGACTCCTGTCCGAGGAAGTGCAGTCGCACCTTCCGCGGGCGATGTATCCGGCCCGTGGTGGGGGCGAGTTGCCCGGCCAGGACGGACAGGAGCGTGGATTTGCCCGCCCCGTTCGGGCCGGTGACGGCCAGCCGGTCGCCGGATTTCATCGACAGGGTGGTCGGCTGGTGCAGTCGGCCGTGGACGGTGACCTCTTGTGCCCGCACCAGTTCGACACCGGGCCGGGCCGGCAGCTCCGGCAGGGTGAACCGCTGCGGCGGGACCGGCGCGGTGACCTTGTGGCGGTCCAGGTCGTCCTGGCGCCGGTGGACGGAGCGGACCAGGGCACCGGCGCGGGTGGCGCGTTGGTGCTTCCCGGTGCCCTTGGGCGGGCGCCATCCGGTGCTCAGGCGGTTCTGCGCTTCGGACAGGGCCTGCTTGAGGCGAGTGTGTTCGGTCTGCTGCTGTTCGTACTCCTCCTCCCACTGGATCCGCTCGGCCTCCCGGCCTTCGCGGTAGCCGGCGTACCCGCCGCCGTACACGGCCGGGCGGCCGTCGCGGGTGGGGTCGAGGTCGAGGACCGTGGTGACCACGTCCGACAGGAGCGCACGGTCGTGGCTGACCACGACGACGCCGCCGGGGTGGGCGCGCAGCCTGGCGGTGAGGTACTCCAGCCCCGCCAGGTCGAGGTGGTTGGTCGGCTCGTCGAGCAGCAGGAAGTCACACTCGGCGCCCAGCAGGCAGGCCAGGCGGATCCGGTAGCGCTGGCCGACCGAGAGCGTGGTGAGGGGACGGGTACGGTCCCTGACCGCGCCGAGTCCCGCCAGAGCGACGTCGACCCGGCGGTCGGCGTCCCAGGCGTCCAGCGCCTGCGCCGCTTCCAGGGCGTCGGCGTAGTCCTGTTCGGCGCCGGGCCGCTCTTCGGCGAGGGCCGCCGCGGCGGCGTCCAGCTGCCGGAGGGCGGCGCGGGCGTCGGCGAGGTGCTCGTCGACGATGTCGCCGACCGTACGCTCGTCCTCGGTCGGCATCTCCTGTTCGGCCAGGGCGAGGGTGCCCCCGCGGTGTACGGTCCCCTGGTCCGGGGCCAGCGTGCCGGCCAGGACGTGCAGCAGGGTCGACTTGCCGCGGCCGTTCTCGCCGACGATGCCCCAGCGCGATCCCGGGGAGACCTTCATGTCTACCTGGCGCAGGACGGTGCGACCACCGCGGTCGACATGGATGTCGGCGCAGGTCAGCTGGGCCCGATCGCGAGCGGGCAGGGTAAGGGCAGTCACGTTTTGTTCCTCCGGAAGGAGGCACACTTCACCCCGGTCACAGAGGGGTGGCAGCGAGCCTTCGATCTCTGACGAACGGCCGGGCCCAGAAAGGTGATGGGGCGGGCCGTGGGCGACATCGCGGCTCCCGGCGCCTCAACGGTGATGTGAGGAGCGGAGCCTGCGGCCCGGTCAGAGGTAGAGGACGTAACTCATATCTTCATGTTAGCAATCGCGCACCGCTCATGTGCCGTGATCCGGACCACGGCGGTCAGCTGCCGCGGGGCTCAGCCGGTCCATTCGGATGGGTCACGGGGTCGGGATGCCGGCGGGGCGGGCCGGGCGGCCGAAGCGGGCCGGGACTCCGGGTGAGTACAGGACGCTCACCGGCTCCCCCACCGGTTCGGGGAGGCCTGCCGCGAGCACCAGATCCTCATCGCACTCGATCAGGTCGGCTCGGCGCAGCGGCCAGCGGGGGTGGGCGTTGGGCAGGTACATCGGCCGGCCGAAGAAGGCGCTGTGCATGCCCCAGCGGGCGGTCAGGAAGTGCTCCAACTCGGTCGGCTGCTCGACCTGTTCACCCACCCGCACGGTGATACGGCTGTGCGCGCCGCGTGGGCCCGGCCATCGCCGCGAGCTGGTGTAGGTGACCGTGTCGCCGTCGGTGCGGATGGCCATACGGGACCACAGGTACGGCATCCTGAAGCCGAGCCGCCCCACGGCCACCGGCAGCAGGCGGGAGGCATCGAGTGAGCGGAAGACGACGCCGCGTCGACCGTGCTCGTCCACCGAGTAGAGGCGGACGTTGGTCTCGGGGAAGCTCCCGAGGTAGGGAACTCCGGGGAGGCGGAGCCAGCCGACGCGGTGCATCCGGAACGCGACCAGGCCGACGTAGGTGACGCCGTGCAGGGTGTCGGGGACCGTTCCCGGCGGCAGCACGCCGACCACGTCGGCCGGACCCGCGGCCCAGTGAAGGAACGTCAGGTCGAGCCACGACTGAGTGAGCAGAGGGCGCCTTATCGCTTCCGGTGCGTCGGCCGTGATGGGTTCCGGGCGTGGGGGGAAATGCGGCTTCGATGTCGGCGTCACCGCGTCAGTATCACAGGGCGGCTCGGACCATCACAGGACGGTTCGGACCGGACAAAAAGCAAAGGCAAGGAGGTCACCCACTCCTTGCCACTCTTAACTTATAGCGCACCGGGGGGCTTGCGGCAAGGCCCCCGTCGTCCCGCAGAATTGCCCGGCCAAGGCCAAGACCTGCGGAAACGGGGTAACGAAGTGCGTATGTTGTTGTCGACCTATGGGTCGCGGGGGGACGTTCAGCCGATGGCGGGACTCGCGGTGCGGTTACGCGAACTGGGGGCGGAGGTGCGGGTGTGCGCACCCGCGGACGAGGAGTTCGCGAAGTTGTTGGCCGGTGTCGGTGTGGAGCTGGTGCCCTTCGGGCCGTCGGCGCGCGCGCTCACGAAGGCGGCGCCGTCGCTGCCCCCGGAGGGCCTGCCTCGGCGCGCGGCCGAGGTGATCGCCGGCCTGCTGGACGTGGTTCTCCCGGCGGCCGAGGGATATGACGTGCTGGTGTCGACCGGCATGTTGCCGGCCGCGGCGGGCGCGCGGTCAGTGGCCGAGAAACTGGGCATCCGCTCCGTGTCCGTGACCTTCCAGCAGATCACCGTGCCGTCGCCGGACCGCCCGCCGCTGGCGTATCCGGGCCGCCCGCTCCCGCCGGACGTGAAGGACAACCGGGCGCTGTGGGACCTGGACGCCCAGAACATCAACGCACTGTTCGGCGAGGCGCTCAACACCAACCGTGCCGCGATCGGCCTGCCCCCGGTGGACAACGTCCGTGACTACGTCATCGGCGACCAGCCGTGGCTCGCGACGGACCCGGTCCTCGACCCGTGGCAGGGGACGCCGGACCTCGACGTCGTACAGACCGGCGCGTGGATCCTCCCGGACGAACACCCGCTCCCGGCCGACCTGTTGGCGTTCCTGGAGGCCGGCGAACCACCGGTGTACGTGGGCTTCGGCAGCATGCCCCTGCACGGCTCACAGGACGCTGCCCAGGTGGCCGTCGAGGCGGTGCGCGCGCACGGCCGCCGCGTACTCGTCTCCCGCGGCTGGGCCGACCTGGCCCTGATCGACGACCAGGACGACTGCTTCGTCGTCGGTGAGGTCAATCACCAGGCACTGTTCGGCCGGGTGGCCGCCGTCGTGCACCACGGCGGCGCGGGCACGACGACGACGGCTGCCCGGGCAGGCGCGCCTCAGGTGGTCGTACCCCAGCTGGCGGACCAGCCATACTGGGCTGACCGGGTGGCCGACCTGGGCATCGGCGCGGCGCACGACGGTCCGACTCCGACCAAGGAGTCCCTGTCCGCCGCGCTCAAGACGACCCTGACACCTGAGACCCGCGCACGAGCAACCGCCGTGGCCGCCACGATCCGCACCGACGGCGCGACGGTGGCCGCGAAGCTGCTGCTCGACGCGGTCAGCTGAGTAAGGCCTGGCTCGGCCGTCCCGCGTGAACCACGCGGGACGGCCGAGCCAGGCCCCCATGACGCGAGAACCCGCACGCACAGGTTCGTCACACCGTTCCAAACGCCTTCCTACGCGCAACGGTCGCCAGCGACCCCAGATCGGAGCCAATCGCCGTGAATGCCCTGACCACCAGCGCGTTCGACCTACCCGACCACCTCTCCCCCAAGGCCGACCCCAAGCTGATCGCCGACGACGAGCAGCACTTCGCGGCCATCGCGGAGTGCCTCGAGCAGTCGATCGCCGAGGTGTCCGACCGCCTCGATGCCGAGCGCAGGGCGCCGGGCGGCCTGGGACGGCAGGCGATGGACCGGGACACGGAGGTCCACCGGCTGACCGCTCGCCTGCGCGCACTGCGTCGTTTCGGTCTGGACCTGTGCCTCGGACACATGGTCGGCGCGGACAACCCCGAGCCCGTGTACGTCGGACGACTCGGCCTCACGGACAGCACGGGCCGTCGGCTGCTGATCGACTGGCGCTCCCCGGCGGCTGAGCCGTTCTTCGGAGCCACCCATGCCAACCCGATGGGTCTGGCAAGCCGCCGCAGGTATCGCTGGACCCACGGCCGGATCAGCGACTACTGGGACGAGGTGTTCACCTCGGACGGCTTTGCCGGGCACGCCGCGCTCGACGACCAGTCCGCCTTCATCGCCAGCCTGGGCAGCAACCGGTCGCCACGGATGCGAGACGTGCTCGGCACCATCCAGGCCGACCAGGACGCCATCATCCGGGCGGGGTCCCGCGGCGCGCTCGTCGTCGACGGCGGTCCGGGTACGGGGAAGACCGTCGTCGCTCTGCACCGCTCCGCCTACCTCCTCCACTCCGACCCTCGTCTCGGTCACCGTCGGGGCGGTGTGCTGTTCGTCGGTCCGCACCGGCCCTACCTGGCCTATGTCGCCGATGTCCTCCCCAGCCTCGGAGAGGAGGGCGTGCAGACCTGCACCCTGCGGGACCTCGTCGCCGAGGGAGCCGCGGCAGCGGTCGAGGCCGACCCGGACGTGGCCCTCCTGAAGGCGTCCGCGAACCTGGTGAAGGCGATCGAGACGGCCGTCAGGTTCTACGAGGAGCCGCCCACCAAAGGGATGACGGTCACGACCCACTGGTCCGACATCTGGCTGAGCGCCGACGACTGGGCCGTGGCGTTCGAAGCGGCGGAACCCGGTACTCCGCACAACGAGGCGCGCGGCCAGGTCTGGGAGGAGCTGCTCACGATGCTGGTCGACAAGCACGACGGCGACGTCTCGGACGACCTGCTCCGCAAGTCGCTGCGGCAGAACAGGGAACTGCTCACGGCCTTCAGCCGCGCGTGGCCGCTGCTCGAAGCGGCCGACCTCGTCGGAGACCTGTGGTCGGTACCCGCCTATCTGCGGATGTGCGCTCCTTGGCTGGGCCTCGACGAGGTACGGAAGCTGCAGCGCGAGGAGCCCCAGGCCTGGACCGTGTCCGACCTGCCGCTCCTGGACGCGGCGCGGCAGCGGCTCGGCGACCCGGAGACGGCCCGGCAAAAGCGCCGGCACGAGGCCACCCTCGCCGCCCAGCGCGAGCGCATGGCACAGGTCGTCGACAACCTGATCGACGCCGTGGCCGACTCCGGCGCCGACGGTGACGACGGCGAAGGCCTCGTGACGATGCTGCGCGGCGAGGACGCCCAGGTCAACCTGGTCGACGAGTCCGAACTGCACACCGCCGACCCGGACCTGCTCGCCGGCCCGTTCGCGCACGTCGTCGTGGACGAGGCTCAGGAACTGACCGACGCGGAGTGGCAGATGTTGCTGCTCCGGTGCCCGTCCCGGAGCTTCACCATCGTCGGGGACCGTGCCCAGGCCAGGCACGGGTTCACGGAGTCGTGGCAGGAACGGCTCGAGCGGATCGGGTTCGACCGGATCAGCCTGGCCTCCCTGAGCATCAACTACCGGACGCCGGAAGAGATCATGGCGGAAGCCGAGCCGGTCATCCGGGCCGTGC
The DNA here is from genome assembly GCF_002291145.1 of Streptomyces sp. SA15. Classification (GTDB taxonomy): domain Bacteria; phylum Actinomycetota; class Actinomycetes; order Streptomycetales; family Streptomycetaceae; genus Streptomyces. The sequence goes on along the minus strand of NZ_NTGE01000080.1, from coordinate 58,518 downwards.
TCCCGGACGCCAACGTGCCGACCTCCATCCGCAGCGGCGGCGTCCCCGTCGTACACGGATCCATTTCGGATCTGGGCTCGGTCCTCGACACCTGGCTCGCCGCGCATGCCGACGGGATCGCGTGCGTCATCGGCGATCCCACGTTCCGGGCGACGCCCCGCGTCCGGTCACTGACCCCTGAGCTGTCGAAGGGGCTCGAGTTCGACCTGGTCGTCCTCGTCGACCCGGAGGAGTTCGGCCAGGGCATCGAAGGAGCGGTCGACCGCTATGTCGCGATGACCCGAGCGACCCAGCAACTCGTCATCCTCACCAGCTCGTGACGTCGGCGGACGACCTCGGCGTCAGGCCAGCTCGCGCAGCGCCTCGCCCAGTGCGGCCACGCCTTCGGCGATGACACCCGGTGGGCCGGCCGCGTAGCCGAGGACGAGGCCGGGGCGGCCCGGGAGTTGTCGGTGCCACGACAGTGGCTGGCACTTCACGCCCCGGGCGAGTGCGGCGGCGGCCAGTTCGGTGTCGGGCACGTCCGGCGTGTACGTGACGGTCAGGTGCAGGCCGGCCGCCGCTCCGTGGACCACCGCGCCCGGCAGGTGTTCGGCGATGGCGTCGATCATCGCGTCGCGGCGCCGCTGGTGGCGTCCGCGCAGGAGGCGAAGGTGCCGCTCCAGTTCGCCGGATTCCATCAACCGGGCGAGCACCAGCTGCGGCAGTACGGCATTGCCCAAGTCGGTGAAGCGTTTCGCGTCGGTCAGCGCTTCGCGGTAGCGGGGCGGCGGTACCAGCCAGCCGGTCCGCAGCGCGGGTGCCAGCAGCTTGGACACGCTGCCCATGTAGCACACCTGGTCGGTGAGCAGCCCGCGCAGCGCGGGGACCGGCGGCCGGTCGTAGCGGTGTTCCGCGTCGTAGTCGTCCTCGAGGATCAGCCCACCGTCCTCGGCCCAGCTCAGCAGCTCGCGGCGGCGCTCGCCGCTCATCACCACTCCGGTGGGGAATTGGTGGGCGGGCGTGAGCAGCACGGCGCGGGCGCCGGTGGCGCGCAGTGCGTCCACGCGTACACCGTCGTCGTCGACCGGTACCGGTGGGGTGGCGAGAGCTCCGTTCAGCAGGTGCTGGCGGGTGCCGAGCGAGCCCGGGTCCTCCACCGCGATGCCGTCGATGCCGTCGGCCCGCAGCACCGGGTGCAGCAGGGTGAGCGCCTGTGCGGTGCCGGCGACGATCAGCACGTCGTCCGGGCCCACCCGGATGCCGCGGCTGCGCGCCAGCCATCCGGCGACGGCGCGACGCAGCTGCGGGGTGCCGCGGGGGTCGCCGTAGCCGAGGTTCTCGGCGGACAACTCGGTGAGCACGGCCCGTTCCGCGCGCAGCCAGGCCGCGCGGGGGAACGCGGCGAGATCGGGCTGGCCGGGCGTGAAGTCGACGCGGGCGCGGGTGGCGCGCAGGGCGTCGAAGACGTCGGCGCCGGGTTCGCCGAGGAACAGCTTGCCGGGGTCGGCGCAGGCGGCGGGGGCCGGGTTCCGGGAGGGTGCCGCCGGTGGCGCGGAGGGGGCCGCGACCACCACCGTCCCGCCGCGCCGCCGTCCCTCGACGTGGCCGTCCTCGGTCAGCCGACGGTACGCCTCGGTGACCACGCCGCGGGAGAGGCGCAGTTCCGCGGCGAGCACTCGGGTGGGCGGCAGCCTGCTGCCCACCGCCAGCCGCCCGTCGGCGATGGCCTGGCGCAGCCGCCGGGCCAGCCAGTCGGCCTTGCCGGACCCGGGCGCCTCACCGGCGTCGAGCTGCAGGAAGTCGGAGCCGTAGGGCGAGTGGCCGTCCGCCGACGTGGGCACGGCGGCCGATGCCGATCCGCCCGTCGCGCCTTCCCCGTCGTTCACCAGGCCCATGCTGTCATGCGCCCTTACGGCGTCCGGGCATCGGGCGAGGCCTGGTCATCGAAGGTGAACTCCGGCTGGGACGAGGTGAGGACGGCTGCCTCGGTGGCGGCCGGCCAGAGCGTGGTCAGTTCCTCTGCGAGGGTCTTGAGCAGCTCCGGTACGACCTCCGCGCCACCGTCGTGCATGGCCTCGGTCACCACGAGGATGCGGCTGGTGTGCTCGCCGACCGCCGAGTGGCCGCTCTGCCGGTTGGTCCAGCGGCGGGCGTGAGCCCGGCCGGCGGAGTCGACGAAGGTGACCTCGCCGGGTGCGGGATGCTCGGTGTCGCCGCCGAAGGTCGTGTACAGCTCGTCACCGCGGGCGTGGCGGACCTCGAGCAGAGGGCCGGTGATGCGGTCGGCGTCGAGGGCGGCCACCGGGACCGCGTACGCGACCGAGAGCGCGTTGCACAGGTCGACCACCGGATGGATGCGCGGGAGTTGCCCCTCCTTCCTCAGCCGTCGCAGCAGCGACTCCGAGGCGCACCGGTACTGCGTCGGCTTGAGCCCCATCCGGGAGAAGGTCCGCCGCCAGGCCAGCACTTCGGGGAACTCGCTCTCGGAAGCGCCGGTCAGCCGGGCCACGGCACGGGATGTGTACGAGGCGACGCGCGGGCCGACGTCGGCGGTGGGACCGATGCCGGTGGCGTACAGCGCGCCGGCGGCGAGCTGGGGGTGGTCGGAACGGACGGCGTCCGAGTGCCGGAACGCGATGCTCAAGGAGGGCCTCCACAAGGTTCGTTGTGCTCCCACCCTGCCGCGGGCATGGTCCTGCCGACAGAGCCAAAGTGGGACGGGCTGGTTGGTCCATAACAGGTCGGACCGGAGACCGCATTCGGTTCTTCTGGCGGCTGTCGAACTTCAGCACGGCATCCACGTATGTCGTGGAAAACCTCGAAGGAGCGGGCGAAACACGTGAAGGTCGCGCCGGGGCGGCTCGGCGCGCCCCGTGCCGTTCGAATTCTCCAGGGTCGTGCTGCCCGCGCTGACCGGCACCGCGAGTTTCAAGGTCTTCGCGCCGCAGCACGCCTATGCGCAGGACGGCGCGGGACCTGATGAAGAGCGTCGAGCGTCTGAGTCCGCTGGATTCGTGCCGCGATCTGACCCGCTCGGCGGTGAACTACCACATCGACTACCTGACGTCCGTGAAGCTCCGGCTGCGGACGGAGTACGAGGACGACTCGTCACCGTACGCCGGCAGGGACGGTGCACGGGTGGGGGCCAAGCGCGAGCATCTGGTCTGGCTGGCCCTGCGGTTCGATCTGGTGCGTAAGGAGCATCTGGCGCTGCTGCCGCGACGCACCGCGCAGTCGCACCGGTCGAGGGCGCACGTGTGAACGGGGGCTGACAACGGATCCCTGACATTTGTCAGGGACACCCTGGCGACACCTCTCCCTAGAGTGCTGAGGGCAGGCCAAGCGCCGCACAGCAACACGCGCAATCGCACCACCGACTCATGGGGGATGCACACATGAAGAAGCAGATCCAGCGCTCCGTGACCGCCCTGGCCGTGGCCGCGCTCGCCGCAGGCGGCCTCGCCACCACGGCGACGGCCGCTCCGGCCGCGCCGAACGACGGCGATCCGACGCTCACCGACGTCTACATCTGGGCGACCGACGTCCAGCTGCGCGAGCACCCGACCACGGACTCCAACGTGCTCGCGGTCCGCTCGCAGTACTGGCTGGACGCCGTGTGCCAGCAGCAGGGCCAGCCCGTCGACGATCCCGGCGTCGGGAAGAACAGCTGGTGGACCGCGGTCCAGGAGTTCGCCGGCAGTGACATCGCCTGGGTCAACAACCTCTACCTCCAGGGTGGGGAGAAGATCGAGGGTGTCCCGGACTGCTGAGGTCCACGAGCGTGCCGATGGGGCGCACCTGGCGGGGGCCGGGTGCGCCCCATCGGGGCTCAGTCGGCCCGAATCAGCGGCCGGCCGGCAGCGCCTGAAGTGCTGTCGCCGTAGCGGGGTGGCTGTCCAGCAGCGCGACGCCTTCCCGGCGTGGATCCGCCTGCTGCCACGGCTCGTCGCACCCCAGCAGTTCGGCCACCGCGTCGCACGTCGTCGGGTGGACGGCGAGCAGCGCGATGTCACGGCCGCCGTCCGCGCGGCGCCCCGGACGCGCCGAAGGCGGCGCGGCCCGCCACGGCGGCACCCACTCGTCCAGCGCCGCGAGGCGGCCGGGGAAGATCCGCCCGGCCTCGCGGATCAGCAGCGGAGCCAGTTCCGAGCCGCCGGAGCGCAGGGTGGTGATCAGGGTCGGCAGCCATGGCAGCAGGACCGGGTCCGGCAGCCGTCCGAACGCGGTCGACACCGCCTCCACGACGAAGTCCGCCAGCTGCGGCACCGGCTCCAGCGCGTGCAGGAAACCGCTGAGGTAGCGCGGGTAGGCGGGCACCACCAAGGGGTTGCCCAGCAGGTCTTCGCACCGCATCCTCAGGTCGGCGCGGGAGAGGTGGCCCAACTGCACCTGAGCCGCCCACAGCAGCGCCGTCTTCGACGCCTGTCGCGGATGGGACTGCGCGACCGCGAGCTCCAGTTGGGTCCGGTCGCAGCCGAGCGACAGCGCCAGGCTCTCCATGCTGAACAGGAAGCCCAGCATCGCTGCGACCTGGCCGACGGTCGCGTCGTCGTCGCCGAAGGCGGTCGGCAGCAGGGTGCAGTAGTGGGCGTAGCCGGTCTTGGTGAAGGACTCGATCCACGGCGGCAGCGCCGGTTCGCTGGTTCGGTAGTACGCCAGCAACCGCCGTACCCGGCGCAGCACTTCGGGCGCGCCGTCGACGCTGCGTTCGGTGGCCAGGACCTCCAGCGCGCGGGTGCCCAGCTCGTCGGCCAGGCGGCGGCTGCGCAGGTACAGCGTCGCGTCCTCGACGGCCTCCAGGACCGTCGCCGCCGTGGCCTGCGGGCCGTACGCCGTGCGCCTGAGGCGCTGTTCCAGGACCTGTTCGACGCTGACACCCTCGTAGCCGAGTTCGATCAGGGCGCGCTGGTGGGTGCCCAGCGCCAGGTCCCACGACTCCTGGATGGGCCGTTCGCCGAGCCGCCGCTCCCCCATGATCGGCCGTGCGGCGCCGTGCGGCATCAGATACCGCAGCATCCACAACACGTCGGAGCACGGCTGAAGTTCCGGCCGGCCGGCGATGTCCAGCAACGCCCGCTGCACGCCGCGCTGCTGCAGCTTGAGGTTCAGCGGAGCGAGCCGGTCGTGCACGTCGCGGGCCAGGGGCGGCAGCGCGTCGTAGCCGACCTGGCCGACCCGGTCGCCGCCCATCATGATCTCCACGAGGCGGCGCACGTCGCGCCTGCCCGGCACGGTGTCCTTCTCGATGCAGGTGACGGCCGCGTCCTGGAAGTCGTACGGCGTGGGCCCCGCGCGGTCGCGCATCCCGGCCAGCAGGATCGACGTCTCGAACACGGCGATGGCGTCGGCGGTGGAGGCGAGGTATCCGGCCCGGCGCGCGGCGCGCACGATATCGACCGACCAGCCGAGCAGTTCGGCCTCGTCCAGGCGGTCGATGACGGGCGGTTGCCGCAGGAAGCCGGTGAGGCGGTCCGCAGTCGGGGCGTCCGCCACCGGTGCGGGTAGGGCCGCTGCCTTCTTCGGCTTCTTCGCGCCGGCTTGTCCTGCCAGCCGATACGGCCGTACGCGCGTGCGCTTGAGGTTCTTCGCCCACACCGTCGCCGCGATCGACACCGAGCCTGCGGCGAGGCCGAACTGTGCCTCGATGGCCGCGTGGCTGGACGGGATCAGTCCGTGCTGCCACTTGGTGGCGGTGCGCGGGCCGATCTCGAAGGTGTCGGCACCGTGGACGCCGAACTCCGCCACGCGGCTGGCCGCGTGGAAGGCCCCGCAGACGTACAGGCAGTCCGCGGGATCGGTGCCGGTGGCGGCCAGGTGCTCGCGCATCCGCGTCCACATGTGGCGCTCGCGGTCCTCGTCCACGCGCACCCGCCGCGGATCCCCGGGGGCGAGGCGCCGGAAGAGGCTGCCGATGAGCAGCATGACCTGCCGGTAGGTGTCGTGGTCACTGTCACCGAGCGGCAGTTCGACGTACTGGTGCCACCACTCCGACCAGTGCCGGACCCGGCCGTGACGCAGCAGGTGCTGCTCCAGTTCGGCGAAGCGCGGGCGCAGGTCGCCGATCTCCACGCCGATGGCGTCGCCGTGCAGCGCGGCCTCCTCCCGGCAGACCTTTCCGCCGCCCTCGGGGATGTCGGCGGGGATCCCCACGGCCCCAAGGTGCGGGGCCGTGGTGGACCACCGGCATGGGCCGCTGAACCGTCAGTCGCCCGAGGTGCAGCACCCACCCGCAGACGTATGGGCGTCCGTCTCGAGGCGGCAGAAGCACGACGCCTCGATCGGTACGTCGGCCAGCGCGGTGGCGATGCGCAGTTGCTGGGCCACGATCTGCGCCTCCCCCGTCTTGCCCAGGCGCATCAGGCATTCGTGGAGGCCGTGCAGGGCCCAGACGTTGCCGGGGTGCTGCGACGCTCGGGGCAGCGTGTCGTCGAGGCCGAGGTCGGCGCGGTAGACCGCCTCGGCCTCCGCGACGCGGCCCTGTTCGAGGAGCAGGGCGCCGTAGGCGTGGCGGGTGGGCTGCATCCAGCCCCAGGGCTCGTCGTAGGGAAGGTTGTCGTCCAGTTCGTTCGACCGCTCCAGCGCGGCGAAGGCGGCCTCGTACCGGCCCTTGCGGTACTCCAGTTCGCCGTCGAGCATCGCCGAGGCGATGGCGAGGATGTCGGCGCAGGTGTTGTTGAACAGCGTCCGCGTCTCGGGGACGCGGGCGGCCGCCGCGTGGAACAGCCGGCGTTCGGCCTCCGCCTCTGCGATGCGGTGGGTGGCCGAGAACGCGACGCCGCGGGCGTAGTGGAGCATCGCGGTCGTCACGCAGTACAGCTCGGGGTCGGCGGGCAGGGGCAGCCGCAGGATGTCGGCCCAGCGGCCGAAACGGATCAGCACGTGGACCCGCATGGCGAGGAAGCTCTCGAGCCAGTCGGCCATGGGCGGGCTCTGTACGCGCAGCAGCTCCTCCGGGATGGACGCTTCGAGCTGCGCGGCGGTCTCCAGGGCGGTCTCGGACTGGCCGAGGAACATCGCGCCGTAGATCTTGAAGTGGTAGTTGTGCGACCGGTACAGGGTGTAGAAGTTCATCGCCCCGGCTCGTGCGTGGAACTTCTCGTCGGCCGCGATGGCGACGCTGTTGTCCGAGACCACCCGCCGGTAGTCGCCGCAGAGCACCTCCAGGTGCGAGGGCATGTGGTGGAGGTGGCCGGCGTCCGGCACCAGGCCGCGCAGCCGGTCGGCGACGGGCAGGGCGGCCTCGGGCGTCGGGGACATCTCCATCAGGTGGACGTACAGGTGCAGGATGCCAGGGTGCCGGAGGCCGGCTTCGGTGGCGAGCGCGCGGTCCAGGACGGCCTTTGCCTCGAGCGTGCGGGCGCCCTCGGCCGGCTCGCCGGTCCGCAGGTTCCACAGCTGCCAGGGCGTGAGGTTCATCAGCGCGTCGGCGTACAGGGTGGCCACGTCCAGGTCGTCGGGGGCGAGTGCTTGGACGGCGCGCATGCTCTCGGCGTAGGGAGCGTTCCACACCGAACAGTCCTCGGCCGGTTTCGCCTGTGGGTAACGGGCGCGCAGTGCGCCGATCAAGGCCCGCTCGACGGGGGTGGCCTCGGCCGCCTTGTCGTGGGCCAGCTCGACGGCGGCGTGGGTGCGGTCGACGGTCCTGGCCAGGTCCTGGCCGTCGAAGAACTCCCAGGGCTTGTTGTAGTTCGGGCCGAGTGCGTAGGCGATGCCCCAGTGGGCCATGGCACAGTCGGGGTCGGCCGCGGCCGCCGCCTCGAAGCAGGAGACGGCTTCTTCGTGGTGGAAGGCGTACGTCCACGACAGCCCGCGGTCGAACCACAGTTGGGCCTCGGCCGACGAGGTCGTCACCGAGCGGCTGTAGGGGCCGAGGTCGTAGTACTCCATGCGTGTCTCCTGACTGTGCTGCCGCTCGGCAGGTGATGTCCCGGAGACGATTTTCCCGGAGTCGGGCCTCTTTGTGGCGGAAATCTCCGTATGTGCCGCAGGGGCTGCTCGCCTCCTTGAACTCGCCGTGCGTTCCCGGGCCAGCCTGATCCGTTCACGCTGACGAACCTGCTCCCGGACCGGCTGGCCCCGTCCCCGGACGCGCGCCGACGCCACGCGGAACTCCGAGCGGATCCTGCGGAGCTACCCGGAACACCGGGCCCGGGACCCGAACACTCACACCGACCGCCAAGAAGTGACCCAGGCCACAAGCAAAACGATGTCGTTTCGTTAGCGGCGGGAGTTACTCTGGTCCAAGGTGAACGAAACAGTTTCGTTCAGAGAGCATGGAGAACGCCCACCATGACCTCCGTACTCATCGTCAATGACCAGTCCCTGCAGCGCCTCGGCCTCCGTATGCTCCTCGCGGCCGAGCCCGACCTGACCGTCGTCGGCGCGGCGACCAGCGGGATCGAGGCGGTTCGTATGAGCGCCGCGCTCCACCCCGACGTCGTCCTGATGGACAGCCGTATCTCCGAAGCGGACGGGATCGACGCCATCCGCCGCATCACCCGGCCCGCCACAGTCTCGCAAGCACCCGAACCCGTCAGAGCCGCAGGGCGCTCCCCGCGCGTACTCGTCCTGACCCCCACCAGCCACGAGCGGTACGCCTACGCCGCTCTGCGCGCCGGAGCCGGTGGATTCCTTCCCCAGGACGCCACCCCTGACGAACTGGCCGCGGCCATCCGCATCGTGGCCGCCGGGGACGCCGTCATCACGCCCGGCCTGACCCGCGCACTCATCGACACCGTCCGGCAACAGCGCCCCGTCCGCCCGCTCGAACAGGAAGCCGGGCTCGGCACCCTCACCGAGCGCGAACGCGACGTGCTCACCGCCGTCGCCTCCGGTTGGTCCAATTCCGAGATCGCGACGCGGCTGTCCATCGCCCCGACCACCGTCAAGTCCCACGTCAGCAACATCCTCACCAAGATCGGCGCCCGCGCCCGTGTCCAGGCGGTGGTCTTCGCCTACGAATCGGGCCTGGTGCGGCCGGCGGCGGCCTGACCGGGCCCGCCCCACCCTTGACGGGCGGCCGCGAGCAGCAGACCGGTGTCGCTCGCGGAGTGAACACCGCCGTACACAGAGTGGTCGGGGCGGGCGAGCACCGCTACGCAGGACTGCCCGCGCATCCACACGTCCAGGACGTGCCGTCCTCGCGGTACTCGTCCTGCCCACCCGCCACCGCGCCGTCGACCAGGCGGACGTCGCGGATCGGCCGACAGCCCCGTCGCGTAGGCAGCCTCCACGGTGGCGCCGCCGCCGTCGAGGCGCACATCCGTCACCTCCACACCGAGGCGCACCTCGACGTTGTCCGCCCCAGTTGGGTGCCCACCCGAGGAGGTGAGGTGGCAGCGCGGTGCCGATGCGCCCGGACATGAGGTGTCAGTCCCGGACCGATCCGGGTGAGCCACCGAGCAGCAGTGGCCACACGCTGGGCATCTCAGTCACCGGTACCTCGATCAGGGAGGGGCCGGGTTCGCCGAGGCATTCCTTGAGGGCTCCGGCGAGCCGGGCCGGGGTCTCGGCCCGTACGGCTGGTACCGAGAACGACTCCGCCAGCCGTACGAAGTCGGGGCTGGCCAGGTCGCTGCCGATGAACCGGCCCTCGAACTCGTCCGCCTGGATCCGCCGGACGTTGCCGTAGGCGTTGTCGTTGAAGACGACCGCGGTCACCGCGATGCCGTACTTGCGGGCGGTCGCCAGTTCCTGCATGTTCCAGCAGAACCCGCCGTCGCCGTTGACGGAGACGACCGCCCGGTCCGGGTTCCCCACCTTGACACCCAGCGCCGACGGGTAGCCGTAGCCCAGGGTGCCCTGGTAGCCGGGGGTGAGGAAGGTCCCGGGGTGGTGGACGGGGTAGCCGACGGCGGCCAGATAGCCCACCTGGGTCAGCTCGTTGACCAGGAAACCGTCGTCCGGGATCGCCTCGCGCAGGGCGCGGACGTACGACCACTGGGGTTCGACACTCTCGACCTTTCGCGCGCACCAGGCGCGTACGTCGGCCAGCTCGCCCGGCGGCCATCCGGACTCCCGCCCAGCCCGGGGTTCCGGTGCGGCGGTCAGTTCGGCCCGCAGTTTCTCCAGCGCCGTCCGGGCGTCGGCGCACAGGGTGAGGTCGGCCCTGCGGGGCGGTCCCAGGTCGGCGGGGTCCGCGTTGACCAGGGCGACGGCCGCTTCCGGTGCGGTTGGGAGGGCCGTGCCGCGTGGGGTCAGGAAGCGGCTGCCGACGACCAGGACCGCGTCCGCGGAGGGCAGCAGCCGGGGTGCGGCGAGGCTGGGGAAGGCGAGGGCGTGGTGCGCCGGTACCGCGCCGCCCGCGTTGCGGCTCATGACGACCGGGGCGGACAGTTCCTCGGCCAGGGCGGTCAGGGCGGCACCGGCCCGCGAGGCGAGGACTCCCCCGCCGGCGTGGATCAAGGGGCGGCGGGCGGTCCGTAGCACTGCGGCGATCTCCGGCAGGACGTCCTGCTCCGGCGGCCCGGACACCCGATCGCGGTCCGGTGCCCGCCCGGCAGGCACCGGGGCCGTCTCCGCCCGCGCGGTCAGCACGTCCGTCGGGATCGTCAGGCCCACCGGTCTCGGGCGGCCGGACCGCGACTGCCGTATCGCCTCGTGCACGAGACCGGGGATCCCGGCCGGTGTCTCGGCCCGCGCCGACCATTTGGTGACCGAGGCCAGGACGCCGTCCTGGTCGGGCAGTTCGTGCAGCATGCCCAGGCCCCGGCCGGCGAGCGGTGAGGGGATGTCGGCCGCCACGCACAGCATCGGCGACGAGCAGGCGTACCCGGTGGCCACGGCGGGCAGGGCGTTGAGCACACCGGGGCCGGGGACCACCAGGCAGACGCCGGGCCGCCCGCTGGTGCGCGCGTACGCCTCCGCCATGTGGGCCGCGCCCTGTTCGTGCCGGGCGGCGATGTACTCGATCGGGCCTCCGGCTGCCCGGGCGCGGGCGAGAGCGTCCAGGACGTGGTCGAGCTGGACGCCCGGCACGCCGAAGACATGGCGGACGCCCTCCCGCTCCAGCTGGCCGACCAGCGCCTCGGCCCCGCTCGGCGTCACCTCGCCGCCGCCTTCTCGCCTTGAAGTGCCGGTTCCTCGGTCGCCGGCGATCGGGCGTCCCGGCGGTCCAGCCAGCTCAGTACCGGCACGGTCATGATCGTGGTGACCAGGGCGACGAGGACCAGCGCGGTGAACAGTTCCTCGCTGACGATGCCGGCCGACAGCCCGATATTCAGCGCGATCAGCTGCATCAGCCCGCGGGCGTTCATCAGGGCGCCGACCCGGACGGCCACCGGGCCGGGTTCACCGCGCAGCCGGGCGGCGGCCCAGCAGCCGCCGAACTTGCCGGCCACCGCCAGGACGACCGCGGCCGCGCCGAACGCCATCACCGAGGGGTCGGAGAACACGTCGAACCGGGTGTTGAGGCCGGAGTAGGTGAAGAACATCGGGACGAACACGACCTGGGTGACGGACTGGGTCGTGCGCACTAGGCGTTCGGACGCCTCGCCGCGCGGCATGGCCATCCCGACGCAGAACGCCCCGAACACGGCGTACAGGTCGATGATGTCGGTGAACCAGGCGGCGCAGAACAGCACGGCGACGGTGAACAGCAGGCGGGTGTCGTCGCCGAGGCCGGGCCGGTTCACGATCCACGCCAGCAGGCGGCGTCCCAGCAGGAACAGTACGGCCACGAACAGCAGGGAGCCGCCGACCGCCGTCAGGACGGGTTCCACCTCGCCGGAGGCCGCGCTCAGCACCCCGGCGAGCATGATCCAGGCGACGGCGTCGTCGGTGGCCCCGGACGCCAGGGCGAGGGAGCCGAACCGGGAGCCGGCCAGCCCCCGTTCGGTGATGATCCTGGCCAGCATCGGGAAGGCGGTGATGGCCAGGGCGACGCCGACGAAGGCCGCCGTCACCCATACCGAGACGCCGTCGACGAAGATGCCGACGTGGCCGTGGGCCACGAGGGTCAGGCCGACGCCCAGCGCCAGCGGAATCGCCACCCCGGCCGAGGAGACCGCGACGGCGGTGCCGGCCAGCCCGCGTCCGGCGTGCGCCCGGAACTCGTATCCGGCGGCGAACATCAGGGTCACCAGACCGATCTGCCCGGCCACGTACAGCACCGGTTTCAGTTCCGGCGGGAAGACCTCGGCGGAGACGCCGGGGGCGATGAGCCCGAACAGTGAGGGTCCGAGCAGCACGCCGGCGATCATCTCGCCGACCACGGGCGGCTGGCCGAAGCGGCCCGCCACCAGGACGACCAGACGGCACGTCAGCAGAATCACGACGACGGCCAGGAAGAAGGCGGGAGCGAGCTCCACGGGATTCATGGTCTCGTTCCTCTCAACGGCCGGCGGCGACGGAGGGGGCGGAACCGCCGGACGAGGCGGCGAAGTGGTTCCGGCACAGTCCCTGGCGCCGGGCGTCCCACACCATGTAGCTGCCGAGGACGAGTTGGACGACGCTGCGTCCGACTCCCTCCCAGCGGTCGGCCAGCCGCATCGCCGCGAGCCGGGTCCGCCGACGGGCCGGGGTCCACTCCGTCGCGCCGGTGCGCGGGACGAGCAGGCAGGGGCCACGGCTGGGCAGCGACCGGGTGTGCTCCGCCGAGGACTCCAGCCGGAACCGCCGTAGCGTCTCCTCGGCCGCGACCCGCATGGTGAGGACGGCGAAGCCGCGGGCGGGGCAGGGACGGTTGGCGGTCACCCCGAACGGGATGAAGGCGGACGGCCTGGTGTCGGGATCCAGCCACCGGTCCGGGTCGAACGGATCTCCGCCGGACCCCTGGTACTCGGGGTAGTTGAACAGCAGCACCGAACCGGCAGGGATGGGCTTCCGTCCGTCCCGGGGGATCTCCCCCGAGGTGATCCGGTGGGCCACGCCGAACAGCGGGAAGTGCTGCAGCGTCTCGTTGATGACCCCGTCCAGGAAGTCCGGGTCCGCCTCGCCGGCCGCCAGACGGTCCTGGACCGGCCGGTGCGTGGCGAGGGCCAGCAGCAGATGGGCCATCGCCTCCGACATCTGCACCACGGCCGTGTTGAAGAACGTGCCCTGCAAGTAGAACGCCTGCTCCCGCTCGGAGAGCGAGGACGGCAGCGGCACGGGCGGAGGGTCGTGGGCGAGCCGGTCCCGCAGGTGGGCGGTGAGCCGGGCCCGCCGGTCCATGTGGCGCAGGCTGGTGCACTTCAGGGCGCTGACGACGTCGTTCGCGTTGCCGGTGATCAGGTCCCGCACGGAGCGCGGGCAGGGGGCGCGGAAGACGACCTCGTAGTAGACCTCGGCCCAGACGGGCATCATCAGGTCGCGCAGTCTGACCCGGTGCACCCGCGTGTCGTCGGGGAGTTCGTCGAGCACCCGCCGGGTGCAGCGGCCGACGAGCTCCGTCCACTGTTCCCGGGAGAGTCCGGCCAGGATCTGCCGCGTGGTCCTGGCCACGTCGTCGTAGCGCGGTCCGGGCTCCAGGTGTTCCTGGTGCACCTCCGGGCCGGGCGACAGCCAGTACCAGAACAGGTCGGACAACGCGGCGCCCCGGCTGCGGCCGTTGGCCGCCGGATGCCCGTACACCTTCTTGAACTCCTCGGCGGGCACCTCCCGGCCCGGCGCCCGGATGCCCTCCTCGCCGCCAACCCAGGCGAAGATACGCACCCGCAGCGCGATCACCGCTCTGGGCAGCCAGTACGGCAGACCGGCCCCCAGGGCCACGGTCGCAGCGGTGATCAGCCATCCGGTGGGGCTCACGCGACCACCCCACCGAATCGGTTGTCCGCTCCCGGCACCACGGCCGGGCCCGGTGCGGGCCCCCAGGCGGGCACCCGCACCAGATCGGGCGTCAGGTCGGCGAGCCCGGACGCCCCGCAGAGGGCCATCGTGTCGTCGAGCTCCTCCCGCAGCAGCTCCAGCAGCCGCCGTACGCCCTTCTCGCCGCCCTCGGCCAGGGCCCACATCACGGGCCGGCCGATGCCCACGGCGGAAGCGCCGAGCGCCAGCGCCTTGACCGCGTCGGTGCCGCGCCGGATGCCGCCGTCCAGCACGACCGGGATACGGCCCGCGACGGCGGCGAGGATCTCGGGCAGCAGTTCCAAGGTGGAGGGGACGGTGTCGAGTTGGCGGCCGCCGTGGTTGGACAGCATCAGCCCGTCGACGCCGTACCGGACCGCGAGCCGGGCGTCCTCGGGATGCAGCACGCCCTTGAGCAGGATCGGCAGGTTCGTCACGCCACGCAGCCAGGTGATGTGCTCCCAGTTCAGCTCCGGGGACATGGCGATCTGCCGTACGTGCCCGTGCTCACCGTCGCGCAGGTCCACCAGGTTCTCGCAGCGCAGTCCGGGCGGCAGGTCGTGGAAGCCGTTGCGCCGGTTGCGTTCGCCGGCGCCCAGCACCGGGGAGTCCACGGTGACCACCAGGGCCGTGCATCCGGCGTCGGTGGCCCGCCGTACCAGCGCCTCGGTGAGCTCCAGGTCGGGCTGGATGTAGAGCTGGAACCACAGCGGTACGTCGTCGTCGGTCGCGCGGACCGCGTCGGCGATCTCGCCCACCGCCACCGTGGACGCCATGCTCACGATCATGATCGCTCCGGCGGCGGCCGCGGCACGCGCGGTCGCCAGCTCCCCTTCCGGATCGACCAGTTTGTGGAAGGCGGTCGGGGAGAGCAGGACCGGCAGTCGCGCACGGCTGCCGAGCAGGGTGATGTCCAGCTCCCGTACAGCACTGCCCCGCAGCACCCGGGGCAGCAGCTGCAACCGCCCGAACGCCGCCTCGTTGGCCCGTACGGTGATCTCGTCCCGTGCCCCGCCGGCGATGAAGTCGGCGTACACCGGGTCGAGTTTGACGCGCGCCGCGGTCTCGAAGTCGTGGACGGTGTACTGCACGCCGCTCACCGCCCGGCGGGGCTCGGCCGGCGGGCCGACTCACGGGCGAAGAACTCGGCGAGCGGGGCCTGGTGGACCTCCGGGTGGTCCCACTCGTTCTCGAGGTTCTCCGCCATGTGATGGGTACCCAGCAGCTCGCCGCCAACGAAGTGGCGGATCACCGGGTGCAGATAGGCCGCGTCGAAGGCGTCGTCGACCGAGTTCTGGGCGGTGCGGCGCACCGTGATGTCGAAGGGGTCGACCTTGTCGTGGTCGGGCCCGTACTCGAGGGTGATGGTGAAGTAGTCGCCGCTCTCGGTGAGTTCGCTCTCGTGGGCGTACGCGACCGGGACTTCCTCGTGGTAACGGGCCGGTTCGCCCGGTGCCGTGACGATCAGGTCCCCGATCACGCCGAACTGCTGCCACAGCGCCGAGCTGCGGTTGACCCGGGCCACCACGGCGTCCGCCAGCGCCGACGGGGACGCGTCCAGTGGCTGCCGCGGCCAGGGCCGGTCGTGGTGGCGCTCGTCGAGGATGCGGCTCAGAGCGCGTACGGCGTAGCGGAATCCGTGGATGAAGCCGCCGGTGGACTTCTTGAAGTCCCGCTGCTGCATCAGGGTGCCCGCGAAGTACAGGCCGGGCACGTTCACCGACTCGTAGGCCGGGGAGAGGGCGGCGAAGCGGTCGTCGATGACCAGGTCGGGTCGGCACTCCGGGTCGAACACCGAGGCGTCGAAGCGGAAGCCGGTGCACACGACGACCCGGTCGTAGCGCAGCTCCTTCACGACCTCGTCGGCGCGGGAGAAGCTGAAGCGGACCCGGTACATGCCGTCGGCGGGATCCTTCCCGATCGACAGCACTTGGCCGTCCAGCAGGGCGTTCTGCGACTTGAGCTGGTAGGTGTCGAGGAAGTTGTTGTTGACCGCACGCAGATGGCCGACGTAATGGGTGTTCCATGCCATCCGTATGGAGTGCGGGCCGGCGACATGGATCACCGCGGCGGTCTCGACGAGGTTGTCCGCGGTCTCCAGCGCGGAGTTGCCCTTGCCGATGATCAGGACGCGCTGGTCGGTGAACTCCTCGGGATCCACGGATACGACGGAGTAGTCCTCGGCGGTCTCGATACCGGGGATGTCCGGGGTGTTGGGCCGGGTCAGCCCGGTGGCCATGATCAGCCGGCGGCCGCGATGTTCCTGCCCGTGCTGGTCGGTGACGACGAATGCGCCGTCGGCATCGCGCCGGATCCGCTCCGCCCGGGTGTCGTAGGCGATGTCCAGCTTGAACGCCTCGGCGAAGTCGGCGAGATAGCGCACCAGGTCGTCGGCGTGCGGGAAGTAGCGCTTGCTGTAACGGGAGAACAGCAGCCGGTCGTCCGGGGACAGCAGGGAGTTCCAGTCCATCCGCAGGTTCAACTCGGGATCGTCGGTGCCGTTGTACACCTTGTTGATGGAGATCAGCTTGCGGTGGCGGGGAAAGGTACGGAAGAAGGTGCCGGGCGCCTGGCCGCTCTCCAGGATCCGGTATCCGTGCCCGGCCTCCTGGAGTAACTGCCCGAGCTGGAGCCCGGCGGGGCCGGCGCCGATCACGAGGTGGTCGAGGGGCTCGCTGTGCGTGGAGTTCACGGGTCTCTCCTTCTGCTCCGGGCGGGGGGGCGGGCCCGGGGCCGGTGGGGGGTGAGACGTGGAAGGGCATGGTGCGTGAACGCGTGAAGCGGCGGACGATGTCCTGCACGGGCGACGAGCGCGGCGCGAATGCCTGCCCGGTGGGGACCACAGGGGGACGCGAGGGTGGACGCGTCCGGTCACCGTGGTGGGTGACGCGTGCCTGCCTCTGTTGATTGGCGCGGATCCGGGGACCCGTGCCGGGATGCGGGGGTGGGCCGGGACACGTCAGCCAACTGGCAGGTACGGCCGCACCGCACGCACGAGAGGAGAGGTTCGGGAAGCGTTCGCAGTGGCGGCCGGGGACGGCACATCCGCGCGTTCTGGCAGGGGCATGACAGGCCCTTCCCTTGGATTTCCCATTGAAATCTCAACGAGCACGGTAGTGACGTGTGACAGGCGGGGGCAACAGTGCCTCAGAGATGACAGGGATTCGACAGGTGCCGACCGGCCCTCACCGGGCGCCCACGCTCACCAGGCGCCCACGCTCACCGGGCGCCCACGCTCACCGGGCGCCCACGCCCTTCGCCGGGGCGCAGCAGGAGCAGTTGGGACCGCAGCCACAGCCGCCCTGTGCCTCGTCTGCCTTGTCGGCCGCCTCGACGCCTGCGACCGGTACCGCGCAGCAGTGGTCGCCACGCCATGCAGCGCGACCTTCCTTGATCGCGACGGCGGCGATCACGAGGGCTGCGATCGGGTCGGCCCAGCTCCAGCCCAGCAGGGAGTTGGCGAGCAGGCCGATCAGGAGGACGGCCGACAGGTAGGTGCACAGCAGGGTCTGCTGGGAGTCGGCCACCGCGGAGGCGGAGCCGAGTTCGCGTCCGGCGCGGCGCTGGGCGGCGGACAGGAACGGCATGACCGCCAGGGACAGGGCCGCCAGCACGATGCCGGGCGTGGAGTGCTGCGCCTCGCCGGTGCCGGTCAGGGCCCGGACGGAGTCCACGGTGACGTAGGCGGCGAGGGTGAAGAAGGACAGCGCGATGATGCGCAGGGCAGTCTTCTCCCGGGCGTCGCGCACGGCGTGGTCGGCGGCGGAGAACTGCCAGGCCACGGCGGCCGCGGAGGAGACCTCGATGACCGAGTCCAGGCCGAAGCCGATCAGGGCGGTGGAGGACGCGAGGGTGCCGGCGGTGAGGGCGACGATCGCCTCGATGACGTTGTAGGTGATGGTGGCGGCGACCAACAGACGTATGCGCCGGGCCAGTTGGGTGCGGCGGGTCGGGGTGGGACCGAGGGATATGGACGTCGCCATCAGCAGCAGCCCTTCTCCTCGGCGTCCGCGCAGGTGCGGTCGGCCTCGACGGCGAGAACGGCACCGAGCAGGTCGTCCAGGGCGTGGCCGAGGCGGGCGTCGACCAGTTCGTAGCGCATACGGCGGCCTTCGGGGACGGCGACGACGATGCCACAGTCGCGGAGGCAGGCGAGGTGGTTCGACAGCCGGGTGCGGGAGATCCGCAACTCCTCGGCCAGGTCGGCCGGATGCGCGGGCGCCTTGCGCAGGGCGAGCAGGATGCGGCAGCGGATCGGGTCGGCGAGCGCGCGGCCGAAGCGGGTCAGGGTGTCGATATCGGAGGCGATGGTCAGCACGTCGCTACGGTACAGGAGATCCTGAATTCAGGAAACCGTGGATTGTTCGGACCGGGCATGCGCACACGGACCGGCCGAAGAGACTGGCCGAAGAGACTGGCCGAAACGCCATGGTGTGGTCGACCGGGATCTCCGACTCACGTGAGCTGTAGGCGCGTTCGCCTAGGTTGGAGTCCTGATCACCAACGCCCATGCGCAGGAGGCTTTGCTGTGTCGGACGCCAACACCCGGACCACCGCCGGTGCGGGGATACCCGACCGGATCGACACGACCAGGCCGCACTCGGCCCGTTTCTGGAACTACTTCGTCGGCGGCAAGGACAACTACGAGGTCGACCGGGAGCTCGGGGACCACATCAAGGAGATCTTCCCCGGCCTCGTCGACGTGGCGGTCACGAGCCGGCACTTCCTCGGACGGGCCGTCCGCCACCTGGCCGGCGAGCAGGGCATCCGCCAGTTCCTGGACGTCGGCACCGGCCTGCCGACCGCCGACAACACCCATGAAGTGGCGCAACGCGTGGCCCCGGACGCCCGGATCGTGTACGTCGACAACGACCCCATCGTGCTGGCTCACGCCAACGCCCTGCTCACGAGCACGCCCGAGGGCAGGACCGCCTATCTGGACGCCGACCTGTACGACCCGGAGGCTGTCCTGCGTGCCGCCGCGGGCACCCTCGAATTTTCCCAGCCGGTCGCCCTGATGATCCTCAACACGCTGGGCCATGTCGCCGACTACGAGCAGGCGTGCGAACTGGTGCGCCGGCTCATGGCGGGCCTGCCGTCGGGAAGCCACCTGGTGATCAGCGACAGCACGGCCACCAGCGAGGGCATGATCGCCGCGTCGGCGGCGTACAACGCGAGTGGTGCGGTGCCGTATTACGTGCGCGGTGTCGCGGAGATCGCCGGGTTCTTCGACGGGCTGGAGCTGGTGGATCCCGGCGTCGTCCGAGTCACACAGTGGCGTCCGGGACCGAGTGATTCGGCCAACCCGGCCGACCCGGCTGCGTCCGTCGATGCCTACTGCGGAGTGGGGCGCAAGCGGTAACGTCCGGGATCCCCGGTCAGAGGGTGGCCCCTCAAGGCCGGGTGTCCACCGAGCCACCGGTGTCCATCACGGTGGCCTCCGACGACCGCATGCCCAAGGCCCAGCACCGGAGGTTCCCCGGCGACCGGGCCTCGGGCGCGAGCCGGTGTCAGCTGCCCTTGAGCCGCGCGCGCAGGAGCCCCTTGCCCAGTTCGGCGCCCTTGCGGCTGTCCGCCTGAGCCTTGCGGAACAGGTCGACGACCTCGGTGTCCTTGTCGCGCTCCGCGTCCTGGATGTAGGTCTCCAGGCGCAGCGCGTTGTTCAGGCACGCCTCCACGTACCAGATGAGGTTGTAGTCCTTGTCCGGCGTACCGGTCACGCCGCCGGTCTCCGTGCTGCTGGTCATTCGGGCCTCCTCCAGCGGTTGTCGTTCCGGGAAGGCCCGAGTACCCCTCCTCCGACCGGGCACACCGCCTGGCAGCACCGTGCGGCTGGTGACCGTATGACCGGACCCGGCGGCCGATGGGCTCGCCCGTGTGGCACCGACACTGTGAGGCTGTAACAGCCGTACGCCGACGCGGACTTGGCGCACACGCCGCTCCGACCGGACCATGAGGCGAGCGCTCCCCCGCGCCGCCGCGAGCAGGCCGCGGCTGAGCCCTCGCTCCCCCGACCAGCCAGGAGATCCGTCGTGACCATGACCGACCGCATCGCCCTCGATCCGTTCGGCGCCGACATCGCCGGTGAGAGTGCCCGGCTGCGCGCCCTCGGCCCGATCGTGCCGGTGGAGCTGCCCGGTTGCGGGCGGACACCGGCCGGCTGATCGCGGCCATCATGGACACCTCCGACCCGAGTCCGGAGCACGCCGCGTCCGTGCAGCGGCAGATCGGCACGGTGCTGCCCGCGCTCATCGCCCACCGCGGTGAGCACCCCGGCGACGACCTGACCACCGAGCTGATCCGCGGCGGGACGAGGACGGCGACCGGCTCAGCGACGAGGAGCTGCTGTACACGCTGCTGCTGGTGATCGGCGCCGGATTCGAGACCACGGTCAACCTCATCGGCAACGCGGTCGTCTCCCTGCTCCGGCATCCCACGCAGCTGTCGGCCGTGCGGTCCGGGGAGACCGGGTGGGACGCCGTCGTGGACGAGACGTTGCGGGTTCGGGATCGGCGTGCACCGGTGCGTCGGAGCGCCGCTGGCTCGGCTGGAGGCCCTCACCGCGCTGCCCGCGCTGTTCGACCGCTTTCCCGGCCTGCGCCTCGCCGTCGCCGAGGGCGAGCTGCGGCAGGTGCCGTCCTTCATCGCCTTCGGCTGGCAGGAGATCCCCGTGCGGTTGCGCGGGTGAAGGCGCCGCGTCGCGGGAGCGCGACCGGTCCCCCGTTCCGGTCGTGCCCCCGCGGTGCCTAGAACTTACGTGCCGGCAGGAACCGTTGTGAATCGCACCGGTGCCCGCTGCGCCGCCCCCGGGGCTCACCCGTGCACAGGTGAGTCCGGATGGCCCGGTTTCGTCCGGTCGAGGACGGGTGGTTCGAGATCACCGACGGCCAGATGAGCGAGGACGACCTCGTAGAGGTCGCTGCCCGCGGCGAGGAGCTGGCGTTGGAGGACCGGTTCCGCACTGCGGACGTGCTCCCGCACGGTTTGCGGGTGCATGCCAAGCGTCTGGGCGGCTCGTTCGGAGTTGCCTCCGGCGACGATCCAGGTGCGCAGCGTCCGGCGCAGGTCCCGGGCGTCCCGGTCCAGCCGGCCCAGCAGGTCGTGCGCCCAGGACCGTACGGCCGTTCCGGAGAGCAGATCGGCGAGCCGGGCGCGGTCCGGGCGCGCGCCGTCGGGCTCGGGCGGTGCCTCGACGAGGCCGACCTGGGTGTTCAGGGCCAGGTGGGCGACCGCCCGGACGGTCAGGTCGGAGAAGTCCGTGCGCAGCAGGGCTTCGACGCGCTCCATGCGGGCGCGCACGGTGTTGCGGCTCACGCCGAGGACCTTCGCCGTGTTGACCGCGGTGAACTCCAGGCCGAGCCGTGTGGTGGCGAGGAGTTCGGCGCGTGTGTGGTGCGGCAGCGTGTCGAGCGGGCGCAGCACGCGGGCGGTCCAGTCGCGGAGCGCGCCGGGGTCCATCAGGCGTTCGGGGTGGGTTCGTTCGGCGTACACCGCGGCGTTGTCCGACCGGAAGTGGGCGACGGCGAGGGCGCTGACGGCCTGCCCGTAGGCGGTGGCGGTCCGGGCGAGGCTCTGCGGGACGCTGCGACCGAGGAACGTGCCGGGGTTCCGGTCGATCAGCGACCGCAGTGCCTCGCTCGCGGCCTCGCCGGGCGTCACGACGATCACGTGCCCGGCCATGGCGGGGCAGCGCACGACCAGGGCCCGCTCCTCGGTCGCGTCGAGGCACTCCTCGGCGAGCCGGTCGCGCTCCTCGGCGGTGCCTTCGAGTACGTAGACGCAGGCCGTGTCGGTGTCGAGCAGACCTGGCCAGAGACCCGCGGCGACGCGGCGTGCCGCGACGGTGTCCTCCACCATGAGCAGTTGCAGGATCGCCAGCCGCAGATCGGACGTGGCCCGTCGCAGGCGGCGTCCGGCCTCGGTGGTCTCGTGCGCCCGCAGCAGGAGTTCGACGACCTGGGCGGTGTGCGTCACGATGTCGAAGGCGCGCCGGTCGAACGGGGTCGTGCGGGCCACGGCGAGTACACCGGCCGAGGCCGACTGCGGGAGCTCCACTCGGACCAGGCGCAGGTGGCGGCCCTGTCCTTCCCACGCGGCGGTGGCGATGCGTCGGGCGACGATGTCCGCGACCAGGTCCTCGTCCAGCGGCATACGGGGGCCGGCGAGGAGGGTGCCGGCTTCGTCCTGCAGGCAGGCCGTGCCCTGGACGGTGTGTGCGAGCCAGTTGACGAGCCTGCGCACGTCACGCCCGGACGGCCGCAGATGGTCGAGCAACTCCTGCGCCCATGCCGTCTCCGCGGTGTCCTTCACCTCCGTATGACGGATCCCGCCATCCCGGCCAGCCACGTCGGCCTTCCCCTCGCCCCTCGCATCGTCCACGCGTACCGCTCGGGGACGTTACCTCACCCTTCTATGGGGGCCGCCCCGTCGTCCGGGTACACGCCGACGAGGTCCGCGGCGTCTGCCGGGCTCCATGGCCGCAGGAGGAGCGGGGGAGCCGTCGGCCTGGCGGCCGCCTCCAGTCGTACGGCGGTCATGTCCCCGGGTGGAACGTATGCCTGGGCCGACGTATCGGGCCGACGGGACCGTTGGCTCATGGGGCTGCCCTCGCCCGCAGTGCCGCCACCGACCAGTCGAGCGCCGGTGTGCGGCGTTCCGGTGGGGGCCAGCCGTTGATCAGGGCCAGGAGTTCGAAGTACCGGTCGGTGCGTGGGTCGTTGGCGGTGTCCAGGCGGTGCAGCAGGCGTCGGTGCAGGCCGGGGTCGTCGGGCTGGTCGAGGGCGCGGGCACAGGCTGCGGTGAGTGCCGCGACGACCGGAGCGGCCTCGGCGGAATCCGGTGTGATTCCGCCGGCCACACAGGCTCCGGCGTGGTCGCGGGCGAGCGCGACGACGTCCGGGCGCGGCGGCGCGGAGCCGCCCGGGGGCAGGTCGGCCAGATGGCCCTCGGCCATGCTGCGCACTCCGGCGCGGAAGTCCGGGTCCAGGGCGAGTTCGGCCAGCTCCACCCATGCCTCGATCTGCTCTTCCGTGGGACTGTCGGGGAGTTCCGGTGTCATGGAGCGGCGGATCGCCGCGTGGACGGGCCCGCCGTCGAAGTCCGCGAGGACGGCGTCGAGGAAGTCTGAGATCAGGCGGTGGCGTTCCGCTGCGGAGAGTCGGGCGAGTTCGTGCATGCGTCGGGTCTCCTCGGGGGTGGGTCGGCGTCGGGCCACCGCCGTCAGCACCGCCCGCCGCAGACGCAGGACGCCGATCTGCGCGTCCAGCGCCGCGGCGTGCCGCGCGGCGACCTCGCCGAGTGTCAGTTCCCGGTCCAGGATCTGCCGGATGGTGTCGAGGCCGAGATCCAGCTCGCGCAGTGTCCGTACGAAGGCCAGGCGGGCGACGGCGTCGGGGCCGTAGCGTCGGTAGCCGGCGGGTGTGCGGCCGAACGATGCCGTGATCGGAGTAGAACCGGATGGTCTTCACCGTCAGGCCGGTGCGTCGGGCCAGTTCGCCGATCGAGTACACGCCGTCTGCGTCGTCCATGACCTCACTTTCGTGTCTCCCCCGGGGGAGACTCAAGTCTGCGCCCCCGCCCGGCGTCGAGTCGGCCGAGAGCGGCCCCAAGCAGCGCCACACCCCGCGCTCCCCGCCCACCGCCCCCCGTACGGCATAAGCTCGCAGAATGGCGAAGTACTTCGACGTGCACCCCGACAATCCCCAGCCCCGCACCATCGCCCAGGTCGCCGACAGCGTCCGGTCGGGTGCGCTGATCGCGTATCCGACGGACTCCTGCTACGCGCTGGGCTGCCGGCTGGGCAGCCGTGACGGCATCGACCGGATCCGTACGATCCGCAAGCTGGACGACCGGCACCACTTCACCCTCGTCTGCCAGGACTTCTCGCAGCTCGGCCAGTTCGTACGGGTCGACAACGACGTCTTCCGCGCGATCAAGGCGTCGACGCCGGGCAGCTACACCTTCATCCTGCCCGCGACGAAGGAGGTGCCGCGCATGCTCCAGCACCCCAAGAAGAAAACGGTCGGCGTGCGCATCCCCGATCACGTCGTGACCCACGCCCTGCTCACCGAGCTCGGCGAGCCGCTGCTGTCCAGCACCCTGCTCCTGCCCGACGAGGAGGAGCCGATGACGCAGGGCTGGGAGATCAAGGACCGGCTGGACCACGTCCTGGACGCGGTGGTCGACTCCGGGGACTGCGGCACCGAGCCGACGACAGTCATCGACTTCTCCGGCGGCGAGGCCGAGATCGTACGGCGGGGGGCGGGCGACACGACACGGTTCGAGTGAGCCGAGGGGCCCCGCAGCGGTTTGGGGGGCGGCTGCGACGCCCGGAATGTCGCGTGTCACCATGATCTCGATCTGCCCCGCCGCACGCGGCCCGGCAGGTCCTTCGCCGACTCCCCCATGCAGAGAGGCAGCCCCGGACATGAACGCCATACAGGGAACCGCTGTCGACATCCCCACCGAGGACGGCACCGCCGACGCCTATCTGGCCCACCCCGGCGACGGCGGCCCGCATCCCGCGGTCCTGCTCTACATGGACGCCTTCGGGCTGCGCCCGCGGCTGACGTCCATGGCGGACCGGCTGGCCGGGCACGGATACACGGTCCTGGTGCCCAACGTGTTCTACCGGCACGGACGTACCCCCGTCGTCGAACTGCCGGAGTTCATCGATCCGGGCGCGCGGCCGGAGATCTTCGAGCGGATCCGCCCGATCATGCAGGCGCTGACGCCGGAGCTCGCGATGCGGGACGCCAAGGCCTACCTGGGCTGGCTGGCCGACCGCGCCGAGGCCGCCGACGGCCCGGTCGCCCTCACCGGCTACTGCATGGGTGCCCGGCTCTCCCTGCTCACCGCCGGCACCTACCCGGAGCGGGTCGCCGCGGCGGCCGGCTTCCACGGTGGGCGCCTGGCGACCGACGCGCCGGACAGCCCGCATCTGGTGGCCGGCAACATCACCGCCGAGTTGTACTTCGGCCACGCCGACGAGGATCCCTCGCTGCCCGTCGAGCAGATCGAACGCCTGGAGGAGGCGCTGACCCGGGCCGGCGTCCGGCACCGCTGCGAGGTCTATCCCGGGGCGCACCACGGTTTCACGCAGGCCGACACCGCCTCGTACGACCGTGCGGCGGACGAGCGGCACTGGGAGGCCCTGCTCGATCTCCTGAAGCGCACGTTCTGACCCGGCGGCACGGCGCGCCGCGGCACGCTGCCGAGGAGACTGTCACACCTTCACGCGCCGAAGGGCGTGTCTGGCTGGAACTCGCCTTTGTGTGACCGGAGTCGATCCCTGGGGAGAAAGAGTTCTTCTCCTACCCCCGGTAAGCCCTTGCTTTGCAAGTGCTTGACGCGTAAACCTTCCCCGAAATCAGCCTTGACTCGGGGGGAGTTGGCTATGGAAGGCACAGTTGACGGGTTCCGCTACGGAGCGGTAACCCCTGTGGCGGCCTATCTGATGGCGTGTTTAGGCGGGGCTCTGGGCCTGCGCTGCATCGTCCGGACGCTGCTCGGCGGACAGTCGTGGAAGGCCGGCTGGCTGGCGCTCGGCGCGGCCTCGATCGGCTGCGGCATCTGGACGATGCACTTCATCGCGATGATCGGTTTCCAGGTCGAGGAGACCCGGATCCGTTACGACGTGGGCCTGACGGTGCTCAGTCTCGCCGTGGCGATCGTCGTGGTCGGCATCGGCGTGTTCACCGTGGGGTATCGCGGCGCCCGCAGCTCCACGCTGGCCGTCGCGGGCGTGATCACCGGGTTAGGTGTCGCCGCGATGCACTACCTGGGCATGGCGGCCATGCACCTGAGCGGCGACATCCGATACACCCCGTCGGTCGTCGCGCTCTCCGTGGTGATCGCCATCATCGCCGCCACAGCGGCCCTGTGGGCGGCCGTCTCGATCCGTGGCTTCGTGACCAGCTTAGGAGCCAGTCTCGTCATGGGCGTGGCCGTGTCCGGTATGCACTACACGGGGATGGCCGCCGTCAGCGTCCATGTGCACGACACGACGGGCGGCACCTGGGCAGGCGACTCGCCCACCTCCCTGCTGCTGCCGATGCTGCTGGGCCCTGTCATCTTCCTTCTCCTGGCCGGCGTGGTGGTGATGTTCGACCCGCTGCTGGTCCTGGGCGACGGCGACCGGAATCCGCCCGCCTCCTCACGGCGTGCCACCCGAAGCGCACCCGCCGAGCCGCCCGCGCCGGAGCCCGGCTCCCCCTTCGAGACCGCGGCGGGCGCCACACAGGCTCCGCGGGATCCGTCGAGGGCGCCGTCGCACGCCCACCGTTGGTGAACCCCGGTTCGCTGGGCGGGGGTTCGGCCGGTCTGGATCATTGTTACGGTGCACCGGTGTCTGACTCTTCACGCGATACCGCCGAAGGCGCCGGCTGGGGCACCGCGGAACACGGTGCGTACAAGCGGCTGATGCCGCACAAGGTCGAGAAGCTCTCGTGGCTCAACCCGAAGACGCTGTGGGTGTCCCGCAACGGCGTGGTGGCGTCCTGGTTCGGGGACCCGACGGGCCGTACCCGCACCAGGTGGGTGGCGCAGCGTGCGGCGGCCGGCGCCCCCGCCGACAAGGTGATCCGGCGCGACGATCCGGACCGGTTCTCCTTCCTGGTCATCGGCGACACCGGCGAGGGCGACGACCCGCAGTACGCCGTCGTACCAGGGTTTCTGAAGGTCGGTCAGGACACACGGTTCGCCGTCCTCGCCAGTGACGTGATCTACCCGGTGGGCAGCGCGGACGACTACGGCACGAAGTTCTTCCGGCCGTACCGGGACTACCAGGCGCCGATCTACGCGATACCCGGCAACCACGACTGGTACGAGGACCTCGGCGCTTTCATGCGCGTCTTCTGCGACGACGCCCCGCCCCTGGCCCCCGAGCCCGCGTCCCGCCCCCTCTCCCGCGCCTGGCTGCGGTCCCTGCTGTGGCACCGGCCGCACGCGAACGACGGCCAACGCCTCGACGAGGACCGGAAGTTGCGCTCCTCGAACGCTCAACAGGCCGTCCAGCCGGGCCCGTACTGGGCCATCGACTCCGGCCCGGTCCGGATCATAGGCATCGACACGGGTCTGCTGGGCACGCTCGACGCCGAACAGGGCGCCTGGCTGCGCGAGGTGTCCCAGGGACCGCGCCCGAAGATCCTCATCACGGGTGCGCCCCTGTACGTGGACGGCGAGCACCACCCCTGCGCGATCGAGGGCGGCGGCACCGTCGACGACATCGTCCGCGACCCCGCTCACCACTACGTCGCGGCGATAGGCGGCGACATCCACAACTACCAGCGCTACCCCGTGCAGGTGGACGGCCGCACCATCCAGTACGTCGTCTCGGGCGGCGGCGGTGCGTTCATGCACGCCACCCACACCATCCCCCATATCTCGGTCGGGAACGTCACCGAGAAGGACTTCCGCTGCTACCCGCTGCGCGGCGACTCCCTCGCCTTCTACAGCAGGCTCTACGGCCGCCGGCTGCACCTGCGCCGCTTCTTCACCCTTACCGAGGCCGAGGCCACGACCGTGATCGCCGAGCGGCTGGGCATCCCGCCGACCCGCACCCCGGGCGGGCCCGCGCGGGTCACCTGGCGCACGCGTCTCGTGGCGAGCCTCCTGGGTGCCGGGGGCCGACCCGACCGCACCTCGCGGTTCCGGCTTCCCGTGCGCAAGATCTACACGCAGCTGTTCTCCCCGAGTTCGGCGACGTACAGCCCGCCGTTCTTCAAGTGCTTCCTCCGCCTGGACGCCACCCCGGAGACGGTCCGGCTGCGCTGCTATGCGGCGACCGGCAACCGCGCCCAGGAGATCGACCCGCCGGTCGAGGACGAGGTCACCATTCCACTGGTCTGACCCGGGTGGTATCTGACCTGGATGGTAGGGGAACACCACTGGTCACCCTCCGGTTGGCACTGCCGTACGACATGAACGACGAACGACGGAGGGGCCCATGCCACCGACCTCACGACCGCTGCGCAAGCTGGGCTTCCTCACCATCGGCCTGTTCGACGCGGCCGACCCGCGCCGGGGGCACGAGTCCACGCTGGAGATCATCGAACTGGGCGAGCGGCTGGGCTTCGACAGCGCGTGGGTCCGCCACCGTCATCTGCAGTACGGCATCTCGTCCCCGGTCGCCGTCCTGGCGGCAGCCTCGCAGCGCACCAGCCGTATCGAGCTCGGCACCGCGGTGATCCCGCTGGGCTGGGAGAACCCGCTACGGCTGGCCGAGGACCTGGCGACCGTCGATCTGCTGTCCGGTGGCCGCCTGAACCCGGGGGTGAGTGTGGGCCCGCCGATGCACTACGAGCAGGTGAAGGGCGCGTTGTACCCCGACACCGCCGAGGCCGAGGACTTTGGTTACGAGCGGGTGCGGCGGTTGCTGGACTTCGTACGCGGCAAGCCGGCCACCGACTTCAGCGGGGTCGAGGGGTTCGAAGTGTTCTCGGACCAGGTGCAGCCGCACTCCCCCGGCCTGGGCCGTCGCCTGTGGTACGGCGGCGGCAGCATCGGCTCGGCGCGGTGGGCCGGTGAGCACGGCATGAACTTCCTGACCAGCAGCGTCGTCAAGGCGGAGGATCCCGAGGGGCCGGCGGACTTCGCCGACATCCAGCTGTCGCACATCCGCGCCTTCCGCGCCGCCCACCCCGACGGCGCTCAGGCCCGCGTCTCCCAGGGCCTGGTCGTCATCCCCACCGACTCCGCCTCGCGCGAACAGCGCGCGAAGTACGAGGAGTACGCGGCGAAGCGCACCCCTCGCACCACCGCACCGCAGGGTCCGGCGCGGCTGATGTTCGCGCCCGACCTGGTCGGCACGTCGGCGGAGATCGCCGAACGGCTCCAGGCGCACGCCGCGTTCCGCGAGGCCGAGGAGGTGGCGTTCGCGCTGCCGTTCACCTTCGAGCACGAGGACTACGTGCAGATCCTCACCGACATGGCGACGAAGCTGGGGCCGGCGCTGGGTTGGCGGCCCGGCGTCGCTTGAGAGCCTGGGTCATATCCCCGGTCGGATCAGCGCACGTCGGCGATGGGGGTGCCCCCGAGGCTGTACGGCGTGTGCCCGGCCGGGGATGTGACACAGGCTCTGAGTCACCAGCGGCCGGGTTCCGTCCCGACGAGCGGCTCCGACGGCTTGCCGTCCACGCCGACCGGGACGTCACCGGCGAGCATCACCCGATGCATGATCCGGGGGAAGTCGAGGTGGACGTTGTCGCTGGGCGCCAGGTGGATGGTGGCCCGGTTGTCCCAGAAGGCCACGCTGCCCGGCTCCCAGCGGAACCGAACCGTGTACTCGGGACGGGTCGCCTGCTCCAGCAGCATGTCCAGGATCGCCCGGCTCTCGGGCCGGGAGAGGTCGGCGATCTGCTCGACGTAGTAGCCGTTGACGTACAGGATGCGCTCCCCCGTCTCGGGGTGGACGCGCACCAGCGGGTGCAGCGAGGCGACCTGATGGTCCAGCAGATGCCGGACGTACGCGTCGTCGCCCGGCCGTGGCTGGTAGCCGACGCCCAGTCGGTGCTCGGCACGCAGCACGTCCACGAACTCCCGTACCGGGCCGGAGAGTCCGGCGTACGCGGCCGCCAGGTTGGACCAGGTGGTGTCGCCGCCGTAAGGAGGAACTGTCTCGGCGCGTAGGATCGTCGCGGCCGGCGGGTCGATGCGGGCGCCGTGGTCGCAGTGCCAGCCGCGCAGCAGGGTGTGCCGTCGGCGTCGCAGCCACTCTTCGTGCTCCATGCCGAACCTGCCGCCCAGCTCCAGCCGGTCGGCGGTCGTCTCGATCTCCGGGAAGTCCCGCGGCGAGGCGCTCCCGCGCCGCCGTAGGACGACCGGTTCGCCGAAGCGGCGGGCGAACGCCACGTGTCCGGCGTGGTCGAGCCGCTGCCCGCGGAAGAACACCACCTTCCAGCGCAGCACCGCCGCCCGGATCGCGGCAACCACGACGTCGTCGAGGTCGCCGGCCAGGTCGACGCCGGTGATCTCGGCTCCGATGTGTCCGGCGGCCGCTTTCACCTCGATGCCCGTGGCTTGCTCCGAGCGGTCCCCACCGGTCCTGTCCGTCGTCATTCGCGCTCCGATGATCCGTCCGTCCGTACCGGCTCGGTCTGTGCCGGCTCTCTGAAGATCGTGACAGCGTTCGCTGTGCGGGGCGACAGGGCGTCGTACGGTCATCTCCGTGTCGGGCGCACGGGCTTGGGCGCGGTCCGTCGGTGGACGGGCCCGCCGGCGGGCGCGGACCAGGGCGTCGACGAGGACGCCGTCGGGGATGCCGGACTGGTCGACGGCTCGCTCCTCGAACTCTTCGCGCCGGGCGGTGGCCGAGCCGCACGGCAGACCGCCGGTCCGGTTGATCAAGGCTCACCCTGTCCATGACGCTGGGTGTACGACACAGTCAAGGGAAGGTCCGACAGTGAGCAGCATCCCGACGTACACGCTCAATGACGGCACGACGATCCCCGCCCTCGGCCTCGGTACCTGGCCGATGGACGACACGCGAGCCGAGCAGGCCGTACGCAGTGCGCTGGAGGCGGGCTACCGCCTGGTCGACACGGCGACGAACTACCGCAACGAGACCGGTGTCGGCCGTGGCATGGCCGGCAGCGGAGTCCCTCGCGAGGAGGTCGTGGTGACGACCAAGCTGCCCGGCCGGCACCACGGCTACGAGGAGACCCTGGCCTCCTTCGAGGAGTCCCGCGCCCGCCTGGGCCTGGAGTACGTCGACCTGTATCTGATCCACTGGCCGCTCCCCCGCGTCGGCAAGTACGTCGACTCGTGGAAGGCCATGATCAAGTTGCGCGAGGAGGGCCTCGTCCGGTCCATCGGCGTCTCCAACTTCACGGCCGAGCACATCGAGCGGGTGGAGAAGGAGACCGGGGTCCTGCCTGCCGTCAACCAGATCGAGCTGCACCCCTTCTTCCCGCAGGACCAGCTGCGCGCCTTCCACGCCGGCAAGGGCATCCTCACCGAGAGCTGGAGCCCACTGGGCCGGGGTACGTCGCTGCTGGACGATCCCGTGGTCGGTACGGTCGCCGAGGCCCACGGGGTGACGCCCGGCCAGGTCGTGCTGCGCTGGCACATCCAGCTCGGCGCGCTCCCCATCCCGAAGTCGGGGGACCCCGAGCGGCAGCGGGAGAACCTCGACGTCTTCGGCTTCGAACTGGGCCCCGAGCAGATGACGGCGATCGCCGACCGCGCCCACCGGCGTATCGGCGGTGATCCGGAGGTTCATGAGGAGTTCTGACCCCTTGAGGGGGTACTCGGGGCGGTCGAGGAAGGAGGCGACCGTGGCTGAGCACGACCGGCTGCGGGACTACCGCGGCAAACGTGACTTCGGCCGGACCGGTGAGCCGAAGGGGCAGCAGGCTTCCTTGGGTGAGGAACCCCGGTTCGTCGTGCAGATCCATGACGCCGGCACCATGCACTTCGACTTCCGGCTCCAGGTCGACGACGTACTGAAGTCCTGGTCGGTCCCCAAGGGACCGTCCGACGATCCCCACGACAAGCGGCTCGCCGTGCCGACCGAGGATCACCCGCTGGAGTACGAGGAGTTCGAGGGCGTGATCCCGGAGGGCGAGTACGGCGGCGGCACGGTGATCGTCTGGGATCACGGCACGTACGAGTCGCTGAGCCACGACCGGAAGGGGCGGTCCGTCGACTTCGGGGAGTCGCTGGAGCACGGGCACGCCACATTCCGGCTGCACGGATCGAAGCTGCATGGCGAGTACGCCCTGACCCGGTTCCGCGGCGGGAAGAACGAGTCCTGGCTGCTGGTGAAGAAGGCCGAGGGCCGCGCCCGAAGGCACGGAACGCCCGACCCCCATCGGGCCCGTTCCGTTCGCTCCGGCCGTACCCTCGCCCAGGTCGCCGCCGACGGTCCCAAGGAGTGAGGTGGATGGCCGCCGGACTCCTGGCCACGCTCCCGGCCGAGCAGCGGAGGCTGCTGCGGAAAGCGGCTCGGGGCGCGGAGCTCGCCGCGCGGCCGATGCTCGCGACGCTGAGCGACCGCCGGGAGTTCCCCGGGCGGGAGTGGGTCTTCGAGCGGAAGTTATCGACAGGGTTTTGTGTTGTCCGTTGTCCATCGCGAACTCGGCCTCTCTGCCCCGGCCAAGGCGCCTGCATCGGACAGTGTTGGACTGCCGGGGAGCGTTGTCCGAAGACTTTGAGCGAACGCTTGCACCCACGGGTGAATGGCAAGTCGATCCACTTGTCATCGGTGGCCTGAAGCGGTGCACGGGACGCTGACGAGCGAGGGCTCGCCGTTCGCGGGGAAGCTCGCGGCGCTCATCGGGCACTGGGGCGGTCGCGTCGCGGCAGCCGCTCGGCGACCAGGTCGTAGGAATCCTCGACCGCGTCGGTGACCAGCCGCTCGGTGATGCCGGGTCCCGGCCCCAGTGAGATCCAGTGGCGTTTGTCGAGATAGCGGCCCGGTGTGATCGAGGCGTAGCCGCGTACTTGCGCGCGGGCGTGTTCGGGTTCGCACTTGACCGTGATGATCTGTTCGTCCGGGTCGTCGGTGACGATCAGGAACACCTTGCCCGCGACCTTGTACACGTCGAGTCCCGGGGTGAAGGGGTAACCGTGGCTGACGTGAGGGAGGGCCAGGGCCGCCTGGCGGGCGGTGTCCTGGAGCCGGTCGCCGGCCGCGCTCACCGGGCCGCCCGTGCGCCGGTGCCGTAGGTGTGCGGGTCGACAGGCCGCTCGGCCTTGGGCAGGTGGGCGACGACGAGCCGGTAGGAGTCGGTGACGAGCTCCCTGACGAGCTCCTTGTCGACGCCTTCTCCGCTCTCCAGGGTGATCCAGTGCTTCTTGTTCATGTGGTAGCCGGGGGTGATGTGGCTGTACTGCTCCCGCAGGACGTGTGCCTCGCCGGGGTCCGCCTTGAGGATCACGACGGGCCGCCCCGGGACTTCGGTCATCAGCATGAACACCTTGCCGCGCACCTTGAAGACCTCCCAGTCGGGGCCGAAGGGATGCTCCAGCGCTGTTCCGGGAAGTCCCTCGGCACAGTCAGCGGCGATCTTGTGCAGGGCCGATCCGTTCATGGGGCGTTGCCTTCCTCAGGTGGTGACGGGCTGCGGCATCGAAGGACGCGGAGGGCACGCGCGCGGTCGCGGCGGCACGTCCCATCCTTCCCTCGAAGCCGACAAAGAGAGCAGTAGGCTGCGGACACGTGATGGTCGACAAGCGACACCCCGACCCGAGCGGAACCGCGGCCGGACCGGCCGCTGTTCCGCTGTACGGTTTCCAGCCCCCGGTCGGTACTCCGTACGGCCTTGAGGTGAGTACCGTCGAGGACTTCTTCGCCCAGCACGACGACTGGCCGTGGAACCCGCCCCGTCCGGGCCGTGCCACCTTCCACTACCTCATCGCGGTCACCAAGGGTGAGCTGCGGCACGACGTCGACCACGTCACGCGGACCGTCGCCCCCGGCCAGTGGCTGTGGGTGCGTCCCGGGCACGCGCAGCGCTGGCATCCGCCCGGCGCGGCCCGCGGCCCGTTCATCCTGTTCGAACCGGACGTGCTACGGCCCGACCTCGCCCGTCTCCTGGCCCCGCTCACCGGGCACGAGGCCCCTGCCGTGCTCAGCCCGCACGCCGACGACACCGCCTGGCTCCAGCAGACGGCACTCCAGCTCCTGGACGAACACCGAGCACTCGGCCGCCGCCCCCTCGACATCCACCACGCCCTGCGGCGCAGCCTGCTCGAATCGCTGCTGCTGCGCCTGGCCAACTCCCCGGGCATCGCCCCCATCGGCACGGCCACAGCCGACACGGGCCGCGCCGACAGGTACGGACGCTTCCTGGACGCCCTGGAGCTGCACTTTCGCGAACTGCACCAAGCCGCGGACTACGCCGAGTTGCTCGGCTGCTCGGTCCGCACCCTCAGCCGCGCCGCCCGGGACGCCACCGGCAAGGGAGTACGTGAACTCATCGACGAGCGGCGCCTCCTGGAAGCCCGGCGCCTGCTGGGAGGTGCCCGGTGGGACGCCCGGGCTGTGGCCGTTCACCTCGGCTTCAGTGACCCCGCGAACTTCGGCCGCTTCTTCCGCGACCGCACCGGCCTCACCCCGGCCGCCTTCGCGGCCGGCGAGGCCACGACCGTCCCCCCTCCTCTCCTTGGTTGACGATCTCGGTGGTTTCCGGCTGGGTCTCAGTCGACGGCCTCGATGGTGACGTCGACCCTGCCGTCGTACTTCTTGAAAGCATCGGCCCCCGAGTCGATTTCGCCGAGGATGACGATGCCGGGGGCGGGGATGGACTGGCCGTCGTGGTCATAGAAGATGGCGATGTCGGGACCGGGTGACCAGTAGACGATGTTGCCGATCTCGTAGCTGGACTGCGGCTCGCCTCCTGCGTCGAGAGACCGGGGCAGGTGACCGTACTTCTCGCGCTTCAACAGATCGTTCATCTGTAGCGTCAGCGGAAGCAGTGAGGCGAAGTCGCGTGCCGTCGCGTTGTCGTCGAGGGTTGCGTTGAGGACGGTTTCTCCGGCGGTCAGTCGGATTCTCATATGGGTTCTGCCCTCTGGGGTGTTGTTGGAGTGATCGTCGGCGGCCGACACATACGCCAGGTTCATCGGGAGCGTCACCGCCTGCTGTCGGCTGGCTGATGCCGAGCTCCTTACTGTGCTCGCCCCGTGGGAAGGTCCAGCCGGGGCTCCAGGCGCAGGAACCCGGGTGATCGGCCCGTGGTGGCCCTGCGCTGTTGCGTATCGTCCGACGGCCGTCAGGGGCGGGCGATGTTCTCGAACAGGTCGAGGACCGCCTGGTAGTGGGCGCTGGGCTCGTAGGGAGGGTTGCCGACACTTCCCGAGGTGGGCCGGTCCGTGACGGCGGAAAACCCGGCCAGTCGCCGGTACAGGCCGTCCGCGGAGGAGGCCCCGAGCAGCCAGAGGGTGGAGTAGGCGCCGGCTCTGTGGCCGAAGACGGTGACGTCGTCGGGGTCGCCACCGAAGGAGGCGATGTTCTGCTTGACCCAGGCAAGCGCGGCGATGACGTCCTGCAGGGCGAGGTTGCTGACCTCGGCGAGCCGCCCGCCGTACTGCGACAGCGAGAGCGCGCCCAGCGCGCCGAGCCGGTAGTTGACCGACACGCTCACCACGCGCCCCGACGCGGCGAGACCGGCGGCGTTCGAGGTGATCTGCGTGTTCGCGCCGTACTCGAATCCGCCGCCATGGATGTACACGGCCACCGGAAGCTCCCTCCCGGCCGGCTGCTCGGGAGCCCACACGTTCAGGTTCAGGCAGTCCTCGCCCATCCCGCTGTCCGCTGCGAGCCAGTCGCCGCTGTCGGGCTGGACAGAGACGACGCCCTTGCGGTCATAGGGGCGGTCCGGATCGAAATCCGCGACCACGGGGCGGCGGTATCGCTCGGCGGTGGCGAACGGGATTCCCCACCAGGACCGCACCCCTGGTGCAGTCGGAGCCCTGGGCGCGGTCGCGGTCATGGCGGGAGATTCCTTCCGGTGCGGTTCGGGTGTTTCGCGCGGCGTGTCGGCGGCTGATCGCTCGCGGTGACGCTCTCCAAGCATTCCCTGGACTCCGATAAATCGCCGAGCGGACAGCAGTCACCCGGTGGTCATCAGGTGACACTTCTCTGTACCTCCTTCTCGTAGCCAGGCCGCCGCGGCGGTCTGGACGGCCTGAGGTCCTGCCGTCAGCGCGCCCGGTGGACCTTGGACAGGGGAAGCCAGCCGTGCAGGCACAGCACGGCGCCACCGGGAAGGGGATCGCTGCGGCCCTGGGCCGCAGCCTCTACCGCCCGGCCCACATCCACTACGAGGTCCACCACACCGACCTGATCACCCCCTGGTGATGCCCAGGGCCAGGAGTTCGTCGTCGGCGGGTTCACCGAGCCGGCCGGCAGCCGTGTCGGGCTCGGGGCGCTGCTCATCGGCTATCACCAGGGCGGCACGCTGCGGTACGCGGGCAAGGTCCGCACCGGGTTCGACCGCCGTACGCTCCTGGATCTGTGTGGGCGGCTGGACCGCCTGCGGGTCTCCGCGTCACCGTTCGACGGTCCGGTGCGCGAGGCGGGCGCGCGATGGGTGCAGCCGCGGCTGGTCGCGCAGATCGCGTTCACCGAGTGGACCCGGGACGGCATGCTGCGTCATCCGCGGTTCCTCGGGCTGCGGGACGACAAGAAGCCGGGCGAGGTGGTGCGGGAGCGGTCGGCGGCCTGAGCGGGCCGCTCCTCGGAGTGATCGGAGTGATCAGAAGGGCGTCAGGGACTGCTCGGCCCAGATGGTTTTGCCGTTGCCGGTCTGCCGGCTGCCCCAGCGCTGGGTGAGCTGGGCGACCAGGAGCAGGCCGCGGCCTCCTTCGTCGAAGGCGTGGGCACGGCGCAGGTGCGGGGAGGTGGAACTGCCGTCGGAGACCTCGCAGATGAGGGCGCGGTCCCGGATCAGCCGTAGCTGGATGGGAGGTTCTCCGTAGCGGATCGCGTTGGTGACCAGTTCGCTGACGACCAGTTCGGTGACGAAGGCGGCCTCGTCCAGTCCCCACGCCGTCAGTTGCTCGGTGGCGGCCTGCCGGGTGGCGGCCACGTGCGCGGGGTCGGGCTCCACGTCCCAGGTGGCGACGCGGTCCGCGCCCAGCGCCCGGGTGCGGGCCAGCAGCAGGGCCACGTCGTCGGTGGGCTCCTCCGGGAGCACGGCCTTCAGCACGGTGTCGCAGAGGGCGTCGAGGGTGCCGGCGCGCGCGGTCAGGGCCCGGCACAGCTCGTCGGTGGCATGGTCGATGTCGCGGTCCCGGTCCTCGATGAGTCCGTCCGTGTACAGGGCGACGACGGCGCCCTCGGGCAGGTCCATCTCGGTCGCCTCGAAGGGCAGGCCCCCGACACCGAGCGGGGGTCCCGCGGTCAGCGGGATGAGCTGTGCCGTGCCGTCGGGCAGCAGCAGGGCCGGGGGCGGATGGCCCGCGGCGGCCAGGTTGAGGCGGCGGGAGACGGGGTCGTAGACGGAGTAGAGGCAGGTGGCGCCCAGTTCCGCCGCCTCGTTGTCGCGGTCGTCCGCGGCGAGGTGGGTGACCAGGTCGTCGAGGTGGGTGAGGAGTTCGTCCGGCGGGAGGTCCACGTCGGCGAGGGTGCGGACGGCCGTGCACAGGCGTCCCATGGTCGCCGACGAGGGAATGCCGTGGCCGACGACGTCGCCGACGACCAGGGCGACCCGGCTGCCGGACAGCGGGATGACGTCGAACCAGTCACCGCCGATGCCGGCCAGCGAGCCCGACGGCAGATAGCGGTGGGCCACCTCGACCGCCGCCTGTCCGGGCAGCCCCCGGGGCAGCAGGCTGTGCTGCAGGGCCAGGGCGGTGGTGCGTTCGCGGGCGAAGCGGCGGGCGTTGTCGATGCAGACGGCGGCGCGGCTGGCGAGCTCCTCGGCCAGGACGACGTCGTCGGCGCCGTAGTCGTCGTGGTGGGCGATGCGGATGGCCACCGCGACGCCCAGTGTGGTGCCCCGGGCCCGCAGCGGCACCGCGATCATCGAGTGGACGCCCCTGCGGTGGCGGCGGCCCGCGGGGGCCCGTGCGTTGCGTTCGGCGACCCAGCGCATGAAATCCGGCTCGCCCGCCTGGCTGAGGACCGCCCGCCCCTGCCGCAGCGCCCGCGCGGGCGGCGAGTACCCGGGATAGATGTCCGCCTCGCCCAGGCGCACGGCCGCCTCCGGGGTGCCCTCGGTGCCGGAGCCGTGGGCGACGCGGCGCAGGACGACCTCGCCGTCCAGCACCGTGGGGGACTCCTCCGCCCCGAGGACCCACTCCAGCAGATCCACGCTGGCGAAGTCGGCGTACCGCGGCACGAGGAGCTCCACGAGCTCCTCGGCGGTGCGCACCACGTCCAGGGTGGTGCCGATCGTGGCCGATGCCTCGTTGAGGAGGGCCAGCCGCTGCCTGGCCCAGTACTGCTCGGTGCTGTCGAACGCGGCCAGGGCGACCCCGGTCAGCTCGCCGGAGGCGTCCCGTACGGGCCACATCTCGGTGTTCCAGGAGTGCTCCCTGTTGAGGGAGGGCGCGCCAGTGAAGCTCTCGTAGTGGCCCGGCCGGCCCGTCTCGGCCACCTGGCGCAGCTTGTTGAGAAAGCCGCGGCTGTGTACGGCGTCCTCCACGGTGTCCAGGAAATACCGGCCGAGGAGGGTCTCCTCGGGCACTCCCATCACCCGGCAGGCCACGTCGTTGAGGCGCAGGTAGTGCTGGCGGGTGTCGAAGACGGACATCGACACCGACGCCTGTTGGAAGGCCCGACCGGCGAGTGTCGTCTCGGGCCCCCTGGGCTGGTCGGCGGTGATGACGAAACCGTCCGGTGCGCCGTCCGGGCCCTGCACGGGGCACGCCCGCAGGGGGAGCGTGAGGGAGGTGCCGTCGCGGTGCCGCAGCGCGACGGTGCCCGCCAGGTTCGCGACGACCCCGTCCGGCGGGTCCTCGGCGAGCAGCTCCCGCGCCGGCCGTCCCACGACCTCCTCGGCCGGGTATCCCGTCAGCCTCCGGGCGCCGTCACTCCACCCCGTCACGATGCCGCGGGCATCGGTGATCGCCGCAGCGGAGGCATGCTCCATATCATCCAGGATGGTCCCTTTGCCGCACCGCATCAAGCGTGGTGCGGCAACCGGGGCAGCCCCGTCACTTCCCGCGTTTCGCCCGGTGGGTGCGCAGTGCTTCGAGGGCGCGGTCGGCGTGCGCGTTCATCCGCAGTTCGCTGCGGACGACCTCCAGGACCGTCCGGTCCTCGGCTATGACGAACGTGGTGCGCTTGGTGGGAGCGAGGGAGAAGCCCCGCCTGACACCGAGGCGTTCCCGGACCGTTCCGTCGGTGTCGGACAGCAGCGGCATGCCGAGCGTGTGGCGTCCGGCGAACTCCTGCTGGCGTTCGACGGGGTCGCCGCTGACGCCGACGGGCCTGGCGCCGACGGCGGCGAACTCGGCGGCCAGGTCGCGGAAGTGGCACGCCTGCGCGGTGCAGCCCGGGGTCAGGGCGGCGGGGTAGAAGAACAGCACCACGGGTCCGTCGGCGAGCAGGCCGGACAGGCTGCGGGGCGTGCCGGTCTCGTCCGGCAGCGTGAAGTCCTCGATGGTGTCGCCGATCTCCACACGTCCGGTCACGACCGGCCCTCCCCGGTCCGGGCGACGCTGCGCGCCCACAGCACGAGGGGCACCTGCAACGGCAGCCGTCCGAAGGCCGCGGCCTTCAAAGGGGTGGGACGGTGGCGCCAGTCCACGGCCATCTTCACGTTGGCGGGGAACACCCCGACGAAGAACGCGGCCGTGGCCAGCGCGGCCACCCGCCGGGTGCGCGGCAGGGCGACGCCCGCGGCCAGCGCCAGTTCGGCGACACCGCTCGCGTGCGTCCAGGTCCGGGGCGCACCCGGCAGGGCGCGCGGGATGGTCGCGTCGAACTGGCGTGGAGCGGCGAAGTGGGCGACACCCGCGGCGGCCAGCAGGCCGGCGAGCAGCAGGGGCGAGCGTTCGGACCGGGGCACGGTTCCTCCTCTGGTGACCTGCCGCGCGATGTTACTGGACCGTAGTACGCCCCTTCCGGCCAGGGCCCGGCCCGCGGGTCAGGCGCCGCCCGCCGGGGACACGGGCTGCTGTTCGGCCTCGTAGTCGACGGCGTGCGAGAGGAAGTCGTCGACCATGCGGTGGAAGAGCGTGGCGAGCTGCCGCAGTTCCTCGGGCGACCACTCGGCCAGGGCCAGCTGCATGCCGCGCGCCCCGGCGTCGCGGATCCGGTCGATGGCCCGCTGTCCGGCGTCGGTGAGCTGAATGCGCTGGGCGCGGCGGTCGTCGGGGTCGGGGACGCGGGTGACGTAGCCGGACTTCTGCAGCTGCTGCACCGTGCGCGTGACGTGCGAGGCCTCCACGCCCAGCCGGGTGGCCAGCTCCCCGGGGCGCAGCGGCTCGGAATCGGCGACCTGGCGCAGCAGCGCCACGGCCGCGCGGTCCAGCGGTACGTCGGCCAGGGCCATCAGGCGGTCGTGCTGACGGGCGCGCGTGCTCAGGTAGGTGATGCGGGTGAGCGCCCGCTCGATCTCGATGACTTCCGGGGACGGGACGTCGGGGAGCGGTGGTGTGGACATACGAGCCACTTTAGCATCTTGTTGCGTAACTCAAGTAATTTGACGCCCTGCATGCCGCGCGCCCCGGCGTCGCGGTGGGACGCCGGCGCCCCGCACGGCTGCCGGCGTCCCTCCGGACCGTTTACGACGCCTCGCTCACCGAGGCCTCGGCGCGCACGGTCTCGTGCCACACCGCGCCCGCCGCGATCGCCTGCCGCCACAGCCGGATCGCCTTGGGCGGCATACCGACCGCCAGGGCACCGCTCACCCGGTCGCCGGTGCGGTACACGGCGACGAACCGGCGCTCCGCCAGGTCCCCGTCCACCACGGCGACCTCGTCGTGGCCGCGCAGGAAGCCGTACGCCTGGATTTTCATGTCGTACTGGTCGGACCAGAAGTACGGCACCGGGGCGAAGGGCCTGCGTGCCTCGGGGCGGAGCAGGTTGCGGGCGGCGGCCATGCCCTGTTCGGCGGCGTTGGTGCGATGCTCGATGCGCATCGCCACCCCGAACAGCGGGTTGTACCAGCGGGCGACGTCACCGGCCGCGTAAACGTTCCGCGTGGTCTCGCAGTACTCGTCGCACAACACGCCGTCGCCCAGGGGCAGTCCGCTTCCGTCGAGCCATTCGGTGTTCGGCAGCGAGCCGACGGCGACGAGCACCTCGTCGGCCTCGACCAGCTCGCCGTCCGGGAGCCGCACCCCGTCCTCGGTCACCTCGGTCACGGTGACCCCGCAGCGCAGGTCCACGCCCCGGTCCAGATGGACCCGGGTCAGTACCTCACCGACCTCCGTGCCGACCGCGTGCGCCAGCGGCACCGGGGCGGGTTCGAGGAGGGTGACCCGGGCGCCGAGGCGCCAGGCCACGGCGGCGGCCTCCGCGCCGAGGAAACCGGCGCCCACCACGACCAGCCGCCGCCCCGGCGCGAGCCGGTCCCGCAGCCTCAGGGCGTCGTCGAGCGTGCGCAGCACGTGCGCGCCCTCTCCGGGCAGTCTGCGCGGCCTCACCCCGGTGGCCACGATCAGTCCGTCGTACGGCACTTCGCAGCCGTCGGCCAACGCGACGGTGCGGTCGGTGAGTTCGAGGCCTGTCGCCGCCACGCCGAGCCGCAGGTCGAGGTCGAGGGCGGCCAGGTCGGCGGAGGTGCGCAGCGCGAGCCGGTCGGACTCCCACTCCGCGGCCAGGAGTTGCTTCGACAGGGGCGGGCGGTCGTACGGGGGCAGCGCCTCGTCTCCGACGAGGGTGAGGATGCCGTCGTAGCCCTCGCGGCGGAGGGTCTCGGCCGCCGCGAGCCCGGCGGCCGAGGCACCGACGACGACGATCCGCTTCACTGCTCGACCAGCCGGATGGCGGCGGCCGGACAGATCGCCACCGCTTCGCGCACGTCGTCGAGGGAGTCCGCCGGGGGTTTGTCGTCCAGGACGAAGGCGATGCCGTCCTCGTCCCGCTGGTCGAAGACTTCGGGGGCGGCCATCACGCACTGTCCCGACGCGACGCACTTCGGCTCGTCCAGTTCCACATGCATGTTCTGTACCTCGTTCGATATCGGTGGGGGGTGGGCCGTCGGTGGCGCGTTCACCAGGTGACGGGCAGTTCGTAGACGCCGTAGACCGATCCGTCGTGCTTGAACGGCAGGGTGTCCACCTCGGCGGCGAGCCGCAGTGCCGGGATGCGGCGGTAGAGGGTGCTGTAGACGACCTGGAGCTCCATGCGGGCCAGCGGCTGGCCCAGGCACTGGTGCACGCCGAAGCCGAAGGCCACGTGCCGGCGGGCGTCGCGCGTGATGTCCAGCCGGTCCGGGTCGGGGAAGGCCTCGGGGTCCCGGTTGGCGATGTCGTTCGGCATGATCATGCCCTCGCCGGCCCGGATCACCTGCCCCGCGATCTCGATGTCCTCCAGCGCGGCCCGGCGCCGGCCGCCGTGCACGATGTTCAGGTAACGGAGCAGTTCCTCCACCGCCGAGGCGACCAGCTTGGGGTCGTCGGTGTCGCGCAACAGGGCCAACTGGTCCGGGTGTTCGAGTAGCGCGAGCGTGCCGAGGGCGATCATGTTGGCGGTGGTCTCGTGGCCGGCGAGGAGCAGCAGGACGCCCATCTGGGCGGCCTCCTGGCGGGCCAGCTCGCCCGAGTCGACGCGCTCCACGAGCCCGGAGAGCAGGTCGTCGCCGGGGTGGGTCATCTTGTGGCCCATCAGATCGTCGAGGTAGCCGATCAGTTTCCCGTGGGCGGCCATGCGGTCCTCCATGGCCGCGTCCCGCTTGATGAGGGTCTTGCTGTTCTCCTGGAAGAAGTCGTGGTCCGCGTAGGGCACTCCGAGCAGTTGGCAGATCACCAGCGAGGGCACCGGCAGGGCGAACGCCTCCACCAGGTCGACGGGTCCGCCGGCGGCGAGCATGTCGTCGATCAGGTCGTCCACGATCTTCTGGACGCCGGGGCGCAGCGCCTCGACCCGCTTCACCGCGAAGGGCGCCGTCACCATGCGCCGCAGCCGGGCGTGCTCCGGGTCGTCCATCAGGATGAAGCTGATGTTGTTCTTGCCGTTGCTGGGCGCCTGGAGCGGATATCCGGGGCTGGTGATGTCGGCGCTGACCCTCGGGTCGAGGAGCAGGGCGCGCTGGTCCTCGTAGCGGGTCACCAGCCAGGGCGTACTGCCGTCCCAGAGGCGGACCTTGACGAGCCGCCCTTCGTCCTGCTGGGCCTGGAGGGCCGGCGGCGGGTCGAAGGGGCAGCCCGCCGCCCTGGCCATCGGGAACTCGGGGACCGCTGCGGCCGCCTCGGGCGTCGTACCGGTCAGGGTGTCGGCCATGGTTCTCCTCGGGGTGGGGGGCTCCGCCTGAAGGGGGGCACCGGGGTGAAGTCGTCGAGGCCTCGATGCACACATGCAAACAGAAGGGGCTGACGCCTTCCCGTCAGTTTCCTGACCGAAGGCTGACGTGACTCAGATCACACCGGGTTTTTGGGCGGCAAATCCCGTGCTTTGTAAGGGAGTTGAAAATGAGGTCGGCCTCTCAAGGCGCACCCTCAGGACTCGGCGTCGGCGCTCCCCAGCCAGTAGCCGAAGCCTCGGCGAGTGTGAATCAGCACGGGCGCGTCCCGGTCCACTTTGCGCCGCAGCCGGGAGACGAGCTGCTCGATCGCGTTGTCGCCGCGGAAGTCGCCCCAGACGTACCGGCCGATCTGTTCCTTCGTCAGCACCCTGTGCGCGTTGACCAGGAGATGACGCAGCAGCCGGTACTCGGCGGGCGTCAGATCCAGCGCCCGCGTCCCGCGCCGCGCCGCGCACAGGGTGTCGTCCAGAACCAGATCGCCGTACTCCAGCGCGGTGTTCCGGGACTGTCCGGCGCCTCTGCCGCGCAGCAGGACCTCCACCCGGGCCAGGACCTCAGCGACCCGGAAGGGCTTGGTGACGTAGTCCCGCTCCCCCAGGCCCAGTTCGGGCACGAGCCGGTCCAGGGAGTCGTACGCCGTCAGCACGAGCACCGGCGGCCGGTTGAGGACAGCCGGCCGGTTCCGGCCGAGGCTCGCCACGTCCGGCAGCGCCGCGTCGACGACCACCAGATCGATCCGCCGCTCCGCGAGCCGCGCCAGAGCCTCGGCTCCGGTGCCGACCACGGTGATCCGGTATCCCGCGAGTTCCAGGGTGGTGGAGAGCAGCTCGGCGACGTCCGGCTCCTCGACGACGATCAGGAGGTGCTGGCCGGCCCCGCGGGCGAGCGCCGGTTTCTCACGGGTGCTGCCGTACATGCGACTCACCCTACCGCTCTGCTTGCCTGACTCAAGTAACGGCCGGAGTGACCGGTGCCAGCCACATGCCGACGACCGCGTCCACCAGGCCTGTGGTCGCGTCGTGCCAGCTGGAACGGGGCGTGGGGGTGTTCTCCGCCAGGGCCCGCTCCCGCTCGGCGGCCATGTGCACGATCAGATGGCGCGCCATCTCGCCGCGTTCGGCGCGGACTTCGGCGGGCAGATCGGGCAGACACCGGTTGAGCCCCTCGACGATCCGCCTCAGGGACGGCGAGGAGAGCGACTCCTCCACCATGATCTGCT
Source organism: Streptomyces sp. SA15 (assembly GCF_002291145.1). Lineage (GTDB taxonomy): Bacteria > Actinomycetota > Actinomycetes > Streptomycetales > Streptomycetaceae > Streptomyces. Next base: position 14,691 of record NZ_NTGE01000080.1, on the reverse strand, counting down.
GGAGCGCCGGGTCGGTCATCACCTGGGCACAGAACCGGGCGAACCAGGTGGGACTGCCGAGCGCCGCGAGGTGTTCCGGCACCGGGCGCACCAGGCAGTCCACCCAGTCGCGCACGTCCGTGGAGTCACCGGTCGCGGCCAGCAGCCGGGCGCGGATCTCCTCGATCCGAGCCGCGTGCTTGCGCATGATCGCCCGTACGAGGTCGGCCTTGGTACCGAAGTGATAGCCGACCGCCGCATTGTTGCCCTGCCCGGCGGCCTCGCTGACCTGACGGTTGGACACCGCGTACACGCCGCGCTCGGCGAACAGCCGCTCCGCCGCGGTCAGGATCAGCTCCCGTGTCGCGCTGACCTGTTCGGCCCGCACCGTCCCGCCCGCCATGATCACCACCGCACCGGGGCTTCGGACACCCCGGCGACGGCCAGCCCCTCGAGCCGCCGCGGGTCCGCCGCCTCAGCGGCGCTTTCCAGTGACGGAAGCCTACGCAACTGCACCTCCTGGACGGTCCCGCGCATGGGCCGACGGCTGCCCCTGAATCGCATCACGGGCACGCACGCCCTGCCCCTAATGTAAGTCAAGCAGCTGACTTATGCTCGCTCAGGTTCCTGACTCCTTCACCGCGCCTCCGAAAGGCCTCCGCCATGTCCGACACCCTTGCCAGACCCGCCGACGCGGGGGATGACGCCCCGCCGAGCTCGAACGCCGTGGTGGTGGTGCTGGCCTTCGCCGGAATCGTCGTCTCGCTGATGCAGACCCTGGTCATCCCGATCGTCCCCGACCTGCCGAGGCTCCTGGACGCCCCGGCCTCGGACACGGCGTGGGCGGTGACCGCGACGCTGCTGGCGGCGGCGGTGGCGACACCGGTGGTCGGCCGCCTCGGCGACATGTTCGGCAAGCGCCGCATGCTTCTGATCAGCGTCGTGATGCTGGTGACCGGCTCAGTGGTGTGCGCGCTGAGCGACGTCCTGGTCCCGATGATCGTCGGCCGGGCCCTGCAGGGTCTGGCGGCCGGTGTCGTGCCGCTCGGCATCAGCATCATGCGCGACGAGCTGCCCGCCGAGCGGCTCGCCGGGGCCACCGCCCTGATGAGCGCCTCCCTCGGCGTCGGCGGCGCCCTGGGCCTGCCCACGGCCGCGCTGATCGCCGACAACTTCGACTGGCACGTCCTGTTCTGGGCCTCCGCCGCGATGGGCTTGATCGCTCTCGTGCTCGTCCCGGCCTTCGTCCCGGAGTCGAAGGTACGCACCGGCGGCCGCTTCGACCTGGTCGGCGGCATCGGTATGGCGGTGGGCCTGGTCTGTCTGCTGCTGGCGATCTCCAAGGGCGGCGACTGGGGCTGGACCGGCGGCACCACGCTCGGCCTGTTCGCCGCCGCCGTGCTCGTCCTGCTGGCGTGGGGCTGGTACGAACTGCGCACGGAGGCACCGCTGGTGGACCTGCGCACCACCGCCCGCCGCCAGGTGCTGGTGACCAACCTCGCCTCGGTGGCGGTCGGCTTCTCGATGTTCGCCATGTCGCTGGTGCTGCCGCAGCTGCTCCAGCTGCCCACCCGGACCGGCTACGGCCTCGGCAGGTCCCTGCTGACCGCCGGCCTGGTCATGGCCCCCTCCGGCCTGGTGATGATGGCCACGGCCCCCGTCTCGGCGGCCGTCTCCAAGGCCAAGGGCCCCAAGGTGACGCTGATGATCGGCGCGCTGATCGTGGCCTGTGGCTACGGCCTGAACATCGTGCTGATGTCCGAGGTCTGGCACCTGGTGATGGTCTCCTGCGTGATCGGCGCCGGCATCGGTTTCACGTACGGCTCGATGCCCGCTCTGATCATGGGCGCGGTGCCCGCGAGCGAGACGGCCGCGGCGAACAGTCTCAACACCCTGATGCGGTCCATCGGCACGTCGGTGGCCAGCGCCATCGCCGGTGTCATCCTCGCGCAGATGACCATCGACCTCGGCGGCTACGCCCTGCCGTCCGAGGACGGCTTCAAGACGGTCATGGCCATCGGCGCCGGGGCGGCGCTCCTCGCCTTCGCCATCGCCGCGTTCATTCCGGGGCGGCGGACCGAGGCCGTGGCGGCCACGCCCCCGGTGGCCGCGGAATCGTCGGCCGGCGCACCCTCGGTGAACTGAGGCGGATACTCGCCGGACGGCGCCGTTCAGGGGAAACCGGCGGGAAGCGGGCGTGCGGGTGAGCGGAGCCGTCGAGAACTGACCCGTGAGCCTCCCGCTGATCTCTCCCATGCTCGCCACGCCCGGCACCCTGCCGCCCGCCGCGCAGGACGCGCGCTGGGCCTACGAGACCAAGCAGGACGGCCAGCGGGTGGTGATCTATCTCCCCGGGGACGGCAGCGTCATGCTGCGCGCCCGCTCCGGGGAGATCGTCACCGCCGCGTATCCCGAGCTGCGGCCGCTGGGCCGTGCCCTCGGCGCCACGCCGGCCGTGCTGGACGGGGAGGTACTGGCCCTGGACGAACAGGGCCGTGCCGACTTCCAGTTGCTGCAGTCCCGCATGGGCCTGGTCCACGCGGCCGGCAGGGCGGCCCGCCGGGCGCTGGAGGTCCCCGTCCATCTGGTGCTGTTCGACGTGATGCACCTGGGGCAACGGTCCCTGCTCAAGCTCCCCTACGCCCGGCGCCGTGCACTGCTGGAGGAGCTGGGCCTGGCCGGCCCCGCCTGGTCGACCCCGGGAGCGCTCGTCGGCCACGGCGAGCAGGCCCTGCGGGCCACCCGCGAGCACGGCCTGGAGGGCCTGGTCTGCAAGCGGCTGGACTCGGTGTACGAGCCCGGGGTGCGCTCCCGGGCCTGGATCAAGATCCGGAACATGCGCAGCGCGGACGTCGTCGTGGGCGGCTGGCTGCCGGGCAAGGGACGGCTCACGGGCCTGCCGGGCGCCCTACTGGTCGGACAGCGCGCCGCCGGGCGCCTGCGCTACGTCGGCGGTGTGGGCACCGGCTGGAGCGAGGCGGAGCGGACCGAGCTCGCCGCGCTGCTGCGGGCCGCCGCGACGGACGTGTGCCCCTTCGATCCCGTCCCGCCGGTGGCGGGCGCCCACTGGGTGCTGCCCCGGCTGGTCGGCGAGGTCCGCTACAGCACCCGTACCCGGGCCGGGATGCTGCGCCAGCCGTCCTGGCTGCGCCTGCGGCCGGACCTCACGCCCGATGATTCGGCGGCCGATCTGCCGGACGACCTGCTCTGAGCCTCCGTCAAGACCCAACTGTTGGGGCGGCCGTAACCGGAGAGACGCCTGCGCCCCTCTTGGCGCGGACATGAAAAGTCGGGAAGCTGAACTCCCTTGCCCCCCACAGCCGTTGGGCTGCGCCCGGACCAAGAGGAGGACGCAGTGTCGTCACCGTCGTTCAAGGCTCACCGCAGGAGATGGCTCACCGGCCTGGCCGGCGCCGCCGCCCTCGTCGTCGCCTTCCCCACCGTCGCCTTCGCCGCCCCGCCGCGGGCACTGCCCGCCAACGCCGAAGCCGCCGAGAAGACCTACCAGCCGGCCTTCGACTACGACACCGACGGGTGCTACTCCACTCCCGCCATCGGCCCCGACGGCACGATCAACGGCGGACTCAACCCTTCCGGCGCACTCAACGGCGACTGCCGCGACGCCTCGGACCTCGACAACACCAACAGCTACTCGCGCTACAAGTGCAACAACGGCTGGTGCGCCTACATGTACGGCCTGTACTTCGAGAAGGACCAGGCCGTCGCCGGCAGCGGCATCGGCGGGCACCGGCACGACTTCGAGCACGTCGTGGTGTGGGTGCAGGACAACCAGGTCAAGTACGTGTCGACGTCCAACCACGGCTCGTTCACCGTGAGCGCGGCCTCCGCGGTCCGCTTCGACGGCACTCACGCGAAGATCGTCTACCACAAGGACGGCGCCGGCACGCACTGCTTCCGCCTGGCGGGCTCGGGCGACGAGCCGCCGGAGAACCACAAGGGCACCTGGCAGTACCCGCCGCTGGTCGGCTGGAACGGCTACCCGGCCGGCGTGCGCGACAAGCTGAGCGCGTACAACTTCGGCAGCGCCAACTTCGGTCTGAAGGACGGCAACTTCAACTCCCACCTGGCGGCGGCGAAGCCGTCCGGGATCGCGTTCGACCCCAACGCCTGACCGTCGGCCGCTTCGTCCTCCCGGGTCCGGACCGGCCCGGACCCGGGAGGACGCTATCGTGTCCGCATGTCCGTCCCCGAACTGATCCGTATCGTCTCCCGCGACTCGCCCATGGCGCTCGCCCAAGTGGAGCGGGTACGCGCCGAGCTGACGGCCCTTCACCCCCAGCTGCGCACCGAGGTCGTGCCGGTGAAGACGACCGGTGACAAGTGGATGGGCGATCTGTCCAAGGTCGAGGGCAAGGGGGCGTTCACCAAGGAGGTGGACGCCGCGCTGCTGGCCGGCGAGGCGGATCTCGCGGTGCACTGCGTCAAGGACGTGCCCGCCGACCGGCCGCTGCCCGCGGGCACGACGTTCGCCGCGTTCCTGGAGCGGGACGACATCCGCGACGCCCTCGTCCACCCGGGCGGGCTCACCCTGGACGAACTTCCGGCCGGAACCCGGATCGGCACCTCCTCGGTCCGCCGGGTCGCGCAGCTGGCCGCGACCCACCCGCACCTTCAGTGCGTGCCGTTCCGCGGCAACGCCAACCGGCGTCTGGCCAAGCTGGCGGCCGGCGAGGCGGACGCCCTGCTGCTCGCGGTCTCCGGCCTGGAGCGCATCGACCGACGGGACGTGATCAGCGATGTCCTCTCCCCCGAGACGATGATGCCGCCGATCGGCGCGGGCATCCTCGCCCTGCAGTGCCGCGAGGGCGACACCGAGCTCATCGACGTGGTCAGCGCGCTCGGGGACTCGAACACGCACCGGGAAGCCACCGCGGAACGCATGTTCCTGCACGTCCTGCAGGGCCACTGCAACAGCCCTATCGCCGGGTACGCGCGCGTGGACCGCGGCGGCGAACTCTCCCTGCGGGCCTGTGTCTTCACCCCGGACGGAAAGACCCGGCTGAACGCCCACGAATGGGCCGGCCGGCTCGACCCGGCCACGCTCGGCACCTCGGTCGCCGTGGCCCTGCTGCGGCAGGGCGCCCGCGAGATCATCGACGGCATCCCGCACTGAGAGCCTGTGTCACATCCCCGGTCGGATCAGCGCGCGGCGGCGATGGGGGTGCCCCCGCGCGAGTCGGCGAAGCCGGTTCGAGCGTGGGGGAGGAGCCACGTGGGCGATTCGGCAACGCGGCTGGGGGTCCCCCCACGCCTTTAAGGCAGTGGGGGAGTGCGTGCCAGGCGTCGCGCGCCCGACCGGGGATGTGACACAGGCTCTGAGAGCCCGTGTCAGGCGGAGCCCTCTTCAGCCTGGTCCCGCAGGAAGTTGCTCACCTGGTGCGCCAGGCTCTCCCGCCCCGCGCCCGCGTGGGCGCAGGCACCGGCGGTCCCCTCGTGCAGGCCGATGCCGCCCGCCCACAGCCGGCGGTCGGCCCACTCGTCGTCGACCCGCAGCTGGATCTGGATGTCCACCTGACTCAGGGAGGCCTCCGGACCGGCCGCGTACAGCACGGCGGTCGCCCGGCGCAGCGGGTAGACGTCGAAGCCCTCGATGAACTGCGAGTTGCGCCAGTCGATGAAGGCGCTCTCCCCGTCGGGGCCGATCCGTACGTCGATCTGGCCGTCCTCGAGGTGGATGCCGAAGTGCCGGCTGCCGCGGTTCTCGACGGTCACGCGGACCCTGAAGTACGTCAGCCCTTCGGCGGCGTCGTCCCGGCCGCGCGGCGGCTCGGCCGCTTCCAGACGGTGGACGCGGACATGCAGACCGGCATGCTCGTCGTACTCCTGCCAGTCCCCGACCACGTTGGGCTCGTACACAGTCCACCTCTCGACCTCAGAGAGCTGCTTCCTATCTTTGCGCTCAGCGCACTGTCAAATGAGCGGAATGCGCTGTGGCCAGCGAATTCGTCCTCTTGATCGGTGATCAAGCCGTGCGCAGGAAGAATCCGCTCTCGGGCCCCGGGGCGGGGTGCCGGCGCGTGCCGCACATCACGTTCCGGGGGGTGATCAGCGGGCCAGGCGGCCCAGGAGGGAGGAGGCCGCGGTGATGCCGAGCGCGGCGGCCACCAGGAGCACCGCGAAGTCCAGTGCCAGATGTGCCGGGGTGCCGAGGAGCAGGCCGCGCAGGGCGTCCACCTGGTAGCTGAGGGGGTTGACCTTGCTGACCGCCTGCAACCAGCCCGGCATCACGGACAGGGGGTACAGAGCGTTGGACCCGAAGAACAGCGGCATGGTGATCGCCTGGCCGAAGCCCATCAGCCGGTCCCGGCTGAGCACGATGCCGGCGATGGTCATCGACAGGCAGGAGAAGAAGGCGGAGCCGAGGATCACCACCGCCGCGACACCGAGGAGCCTGAGCGGATTCCAGGTCAGGGCCACGCCGAGAGTTGCGGCGATGACGATCACGACGACGGCCTGGATCAGCGACTTCACCCCGGCCGCGAATGCCTTGCCGGTGATCAGAGCCGAGCGCGGGGTCGGTGTGACCAGCAGCTTGTTCAGGATGCCGGCGTCGCGCTCCCAGATGATCTGGATGCCGTAGAAGATGGCGATGAACATCGCGGACTGGGCGATGATGCCGGGGGCCAGGTAGTCGATGTAGGGGATGCCGGGGGTGGGGATCGCCTTGATGCGGGTGAAGGTCTGACCGAAGATCAGCAGCCAGAGGGCCGGCTGAACCGCCCGGGTGTACAGCTCGGTGCGGTCGTGGCGCAACTTCTGCAGTTCCACGGCGCACATCGCCACGACCCGCGTGGGCAGCAGCCGCCAGCCCGCGCGGGGCTCGGGCGGCCGCAGCAGCAGGTCGATGCCGCCTTCGCGGGAGCGGTCAGCCGACGCGGTGGGCGGTGCGGCGGGTGCTTCGGACATCGCGGAAATCTCCTGACTGGTCGTCGAGGCCGCTGCCGGCGATGTCGCGGAAGACGTCCTCCAACGTGGGCAGCGGGTCCGTGGCCACCGCGCCCGCGGCGCGCCGGCGCTCGCCGAGCCCCTGCCTGAGTTCGGCCGGGGTGCCGAGGGCCCGGATGCGGCCGCGGTGCATGAGGCCGACCCGGTCGCAGTACTGGTCGGCCTCGTCCATGTAATGGGTGGTGACCAGCACGGTCATGCCGGTGGCCGCGCGGACGGCGTTGATGTGCTCCCACACGCCGGTGCGGGCGATGGGGTCGAGGCCGATGGTCGGTTCGTCGAGGATCAGCAGGCGGGGCGCGCTGACCAGGGCCTGGGCGAGTTCGAGGCGGCGGATCATACCGCCGGAGTAGGTGCCGGCGAGCCGGTCGGCGGCGTCGGTGAGACCGACTGCGGCCAGAGCTTGGCCGACGCGTTCCGCGCGTTCCCGGCGGGGGACGTCGAAGACCCGGGCGAACAGGGCGACGTTCTCCCGGCCGGTGAGGCCCGCGTCGGCGGACAGTTGCTGCGGCACGTACCCCAGCAGGCGTCGTACCGCCATGGCGTCCTCGGCGGCGTCGCGGCCGAAGACACGGATCATGCCGGCCGGGACCGGCAGGAGGGTGGTCATGCAGCGGATGGCCGTGGTCTTCCCGGCGCCGTTCGGGCCGAGCAGTCCGAAGACCTCGCCCTCCCCCACCGACAGGTCGAGCCCGTCGACCGCGTTCGTCTCGCCGAAGGAGTAGGCGAGCCGAGTGCAGGCGACGGCCTCGGCCCGCCCGGACGGCGGCGGGGCCGTCCGTGCCCGCGCCGCGGCGGCATCCGGCGTCATGATTCCTCGGCCTCCTCGTGCAGGGTGACGGCCAGCTTGCGCAGGGCCGGTACGGCGGCGCGCAGGGCGTCCCGGTCCGCATCGTCGAGACGGGACACCTGGTGCCGTACGAGATCGGCGCGCCGCTCGCGCCACGCGCGCAGCCTGGCTTCGGCCGCCGGGGTCGGCAGCAGGCGTGCCGCGCGCCGGTCGGCCGGGTCCGTCTCGCGGACCAGATAGCCCCGCCGGGACAGCTGGTTGACCAGCGTCGAGACCGAATTGCTCGCCAGGTACAGGTCCTTGGCGGCGTCCGAGATGCCGATGCCGGGCCGGTCCACGACCAGCCGCAGCAGCTCCACCTCGGCGCCGCGCAGCGGCGGGTCGGGCATCTCGCGGCGCACCCGGCGCCGGATCAGCCGCTGGACGCCGACGAGCGCGTCGGCGAGCTCCTCGGGGAAAGTCTCCGGTTCCGCATCTGGTTCCACGTCACCGACATTAGCTCTGTAGCAGAGATAATGAAGCCAAGGAACGTTCAAATCACGATGTGCCCGTATTGCCGGAATTGTTTCATCTTCGCCGCCTCAGGGAATGCCCACTTCAGTGCTTCGGACAGGAGGCACCATCCGTGGGAGACCCGCCCAGCCGCCGGGGCCCCGGGGTGTTCTCCGCTGATCCGCGCCCGCGCCTCCCACGGTGTCTGTCCATCCAGCACCTGCTGAGGGAGGTGCGCGGCATGCCTGTCACCGGCAAGACGAAGCCGCATCCGCACGACGACGCCCCCGACACCGCCTCGGACTTCGAACGGCTCGCGCGGATGCCCGCGGGCCCCGAGCGCAAGGCGCTCCGGGACGAGCTGGTGGAGGCCTGGCTGCCCATGGCCGAGCGGATCGCCGTCCGTTTCCGGGGGCGGGGCGAGTCCCTCGAGGACCTGTACCAGGTGGCCGCCCTCGGTCTCGTCAAAGCCGTCGACCACTACGACCCGGCGCGCGGCTGTGCCTTCGAGGCGTACGCCGTGCCGACCGTCACCGGTGAGATCAAGCGGCACTTCCGTGACCACATGTGGACCCTGCACGTGCCGCGCCGGGTGCAGGACCTGCGCAACCGGGTCCGGCAGGCCGCGAAGGACCTGTCGCAGACGACGCCGGGGCGGCCGCCGACCGTGGCCGAGATCGCCCAGTACGCGCACATGAGCGAGAGCGAGGCGCGCACCGGCATCGAGGCGCTGGAGTGTTTCACGGCGCTGTCGCTGGAGGCCGAGATGCCCGGCACCGACGGGTACGCCCTCGGGGACGCGATCGGCGGCCCGGACCCCGCCTTCGACGTGGTCGTCGACCGGGTGGCCGTCCGGCCCTGCCTGGAGGCGCTGCCCGAGCGCGAGCGGACCATCCTCTACCTGCGCTTCTTCCGGGGTATGACGCAGAGCCACATCGCGGAGCAGCTCGGCATCTCGCAGATGCACGTCTCCCGGCTGCTGAGCGGCTGCTTCGACCGGTTGCGCGAGGAGATCCTCACCGAGGCCCGGTGAGCCATGCCGCCGCCGTCACTCCGGCGGCGGCACGCCCGGAATCTGTGTCGGACCGTAGCGATCGAGGGCGTCCTCCAGCTCGGCGCGGATCTCCGGGGGCATGTCCCCGGAGCGGCCCCAGATCAGTATCAGGTCCGCCACATTGCGGAGCTTGATGTTGGTGTGCTGGGAGACTTCCTTCAGTACTTGCCAGCCCTGGTCCGGCGTCACCCTGCCGAGGGCGACGACCATGCCGATCGCCTGATCCACGACGGCGTGCGAGGCGACGGCTTCCTTGAGCTGGTCGACCTCTTCCTGGAGCTCGAAGATGCGGTCCGACTCATCCGGCTCGTGCGGTAGTGGTGACACGCATCCATCCTGTCACTCGTCCGTGCGCGCGCCACCGGACGCGACGCGGACGGGCCATCGTTTCGGTGCCGCCACCGGGGTACTCGGCAGGCGCCCCGAGCGGTTCCGGTCGGACACTGGGACGAGAACCCGTGGCCCCCGGCCGGCGAGAGCAGGACAGGACTGACTGTCATGAACTACGACGTGAGACCCCCCAGCGCCACCAAGGACCGCCTGTCCACACACTCCGTGTTCGGCGCGCCCTGCTGGGTCAGTCTGACCAGCCGTGACCTCGAGGCGACGGAGGAGTTCTACACGGCCGTGCTGGGCTGGCAGTGGCAGCGGGCGAAGCTGGGCGACCGTTTCCGCGTCGCGCTGGCGGACGGGACGCCGGTGGCCGGGATCGCCGCGATCGCCACCATGTGGTCGATGGCGGTGGCCTGGACGCCGTACTTCGCCGTGCCCAGCGCGGACGAGGCCGTGGCACGGGTGCAGGAGCGCGGTGGTACGACGGCGGTGGGGCCGCTGTCCTTCCCACCCGGGCGGGCGGCGCTGCTCGCCGACCGGGACGGTGCCACCTTCGGTATCTGGGAGGGCGAGCTCAACGCGGACTGGGAGACCTGGCGCCAGGCACAGCCGGCGTTCATCAGGCTCCACACGCGCGACGCCTTCGACGCCGCGATCTTCTACGGCGAGGTCCTCGACTGGGCGTCGGACCGTCCCGGCTGCTGCGAGGTCCACTACGAGGGCGGCGAGGTCGTGCTGCGCAGCCGGGGTGACATCGTGGCCCGGATCGAGTCGGGCGCCCTGGGCTCGGCTCCCGACCCCACGATCCGGCCGCACTGGCAGGTCCACTTCGCGGTCACGGACGTCGCGGCCTGTGCGCGGGCCGCGGAGGTGCACGGCGGCAGCGTCCTGTCGAAGGGCACCGAAGAGGCGGTGCTGCGCGACCCGGACGGCGCGCAGTTCACGGTGACGTCGCGCCGCGAACGCTAGGGCCTGTCCGGCGGAGCATGCCGCGAACGCGGGGTCTGTCGTCGGTTGCCGACTCCCCCATACCGTCGGTCCCCTCCGCCTTGCAGCAGGACGCACCAGACCCCGCTCACCGACGGCGCCCCGTCACCGGCCGGTACGGGACGGCCTGGACAGCAGCACCAGGCTGCGTGCCTCGACGGTCAGCTCCGTACCGGCCTTGTGCTCCGACTCGTCGCCTCCGTGCGGCTCGGCGGTGTCGATCACGGTCGTCCAGCGCTCGCCGTAGGTGACGTCCGGCAGCCGGAAGTCCACCGGCTCCCAGTAGCCGTTGAGCAGGAGCAGGAACGAGTCGTCGACGACGGGGCGACCGCACGGGTCGGGTTCGGCGATGGCGTCGCCGTTGAGGAAGACGCCGACCGAGTGCGCGTCGGAGCGCCGCCAGTCCTCCTCGCTCATCTCGCGCCCGTCCGGCAGCAGCCACACCAGGTCGGGCAGCGGCTGGCCCGCGTGCGTCACGGTCTCGCCGCGGAAGAAGCGGCGCCGGCGCAGCACAGGGTGCTCGGCGCGCAGCCGGATCACGTACCGGGTGAAGTCGCTCAGCGCGCGCTGCTCGTCGGTGAGCCGCCAGTCGATCCAGGAGAGGTCGTTGTCCTGGCAGTAGGCGTTGTTGTTGCCGCGCTGGGTGCGGCCGAGTTCGTCGCCGTGGCAGATCATCGGGATGCCCTGCGACAGCAGGAGCGTGGCCAGGAAGTTGCGCTGCTGGCGGGCGCGCAGGTCCCGGACGGCCGGGTCCCTGGTCTCGCCCTCGGCGCCGCAGTTCCAGGAGCGGTTGTCGCTCTCGCCGTCGCGGTTGCCCTCGCCGTTGGCCTCGTTGTGCTTGTCGTTGTAGGAGACGAGGTCGCGCAGGGTGAAACCGTCGTGCGCGGTGACGAAGTTGACGCTGGCGCGGGGGCGGCGCCGGTTGTGCTGGTACAGGTCGGCGGAGCCGGTCAGCCGGGAGGCGAACTCACCGAGCGTGTGCGGCCGGCCGCGCCAGAAGTCCCGTACGCAGTCCCGGTACTTGCCGTTCCACTCCGACCACAGCGGCGGGAAGTTGCCCACCTGGTAGCCGCCCTCGCCCACGTCCCAGGGCTCGGCGATGAGCTTGACGCGGCTGATCACCGGGTCCTGCTGGATGAGGTCGAAGAACGCCGACAGCCGGTCCACCTCGTGGAACTGCCGGGCCAGGGTGGCCGCGAGGTCGAATCGGAAGCCGTCGACGTGCATCTCGGTGACCCAGTACCGCAGCGAGTCCATGATCAACTGGAGGACGTAGGGGTGCCGCATCAGCAGGCTGTTGCCGGTGCCGGTGGTGTCGTAGTAGTGCTCCCAGTCGCCGTCCACCAGGCGGTAGTACGAGGCGTTGTCGATGCCCCGGAAGGACAGGGTGGGGCCCCTCTCGTTGCCCTCGGCGGTGTGGTTGTAGACCACGTCCAGGATCACTTCGAGCCCGGCCGCGTGCAGCGCCTTGACCATCGACTTGAACTCGGTGACCTGCTGGCCGCGGCTGCCGTGGGCGGCGTAGGCGTTGTGGGGCGCGAAGAAGCCGATGGTGTTGTAGCCCCAGTAGTTGGACAGGCCGCGGTCCTTGAGCACGCCGTCCTGGACGAACTGGTGCACCGGCATCAGCTCGACCGCGGTCACGCCGAGCGAGGTGAGGTGCTCGACGACCGCGGGATGCACGAGACCGGCGTAGGTGCCGCGCAGCTCGGGCGGGACGGCGGGGTGGGTGCGGGTGAGGCCCCGGACGTGCGCCTCGTAGATCACGCTGTCGGCGTACGGGGTCCGTAGCGGCTGGTCGTCGCCCCAGTCGAAGGCCGGGTCGGTGACCACGCCGAGCATGGTGTGCCCGGCGCTGTCGGCCGGGGACGGGCCGCCCGGCGTGCGCTCGAAGAGGGAGGGGTGGTTGTCGACCTGCCCGTCCATCGCCCGGGCGTACGGGTCCAGGAGCAGCTTGGCCGGATTGCACCGCTGGCCCAGGGCCGGCTGCCAGGGCCCGTGCACCCGGTAGCCGTAACGCTGCCCCGGTCCGATCCCGGGCAGGTAGCAGTGCCACACGAACCCGTCGACCTCGGTCATCGGCACCCGCCTTTCGCGGCCGTCGTCGTCGACGAGGACGAGGTCGACGCGTTCGGCGACCTCACTGAACAGCGCGAAATTGGTGCCCTTGCCGTCGTGGGCGGCGCCCAACGGGTAGGGGTGCCCGCTCCAGACGGGCACCCCTTTCCGGCGCGATCGCACGGTCACCGCGCGTCCTCGAGGACGCCGTCCGGTGTGCTCGCGGGCCCGGCCAGGGCCGCGACGGGCACCTCGCGGGGCACCTGGAGCCCCTCGCGCAGGCTGGGCGCGGGGGCCACCGGCACCAGTGGGACGCGTTCGCCGGCCCGGGCGCGCTGCGAGAACCAGATGACCTTGCTGCCGGTGTCCGTGGCGCAGCAGCCCCAGCCGTCGCTCATCGCGGCGATGTGTTCCAGGCAGCCACGCAGGTCCTGGTCCGGGCGCAGCTCGCAGTCGTTCTCACCGATGGCGGTGATGAGGTGCTGGCCGTTCCACCACATCTCGATCGACGCGTTCTTGTCCGTGGCATGCTCGTCGATGGCCTTCAGCAGCAGCTCGGCGCCGTGGCAGACGGGCTGGACCAGGTTCTCCAGGTCCCAGTACCGGAGGTGAGCGGCCAGGATGCGGCTGACCTGCCCGACCCGTTCCGGGCTGACCTCCACGTCGAGGTGGTAGTAGCAGGGCGATGCGGTCTTCATCGTCGTTGGCTCCTCACCGGCGAAGCTCTCGCTTCCCCTCGCCCCCTGCGGGGCCCAGGGCCCCGAACACGAAGCGTGAGCACTGATCGCTTCCGAGTCACCTCAAGGGTGGGGGTCCTACGCCATCCGTGCAACACGAGCGGACCGACCGAGTGGTTGAAGATCCAACAAGACGCTGGGTCGCCGTGCGTGCACCATGTGTGAAGACCTCGATGACCGTAACGGATCCGTGCGTGTCCGCGCGCGGCCGCCGCCCGACGGTCGGGAGACGTGCCATCGAGCCCTGGAAGGTGAACGGCGCCATGCTGCTACCGGCCAAAGCCGAAGTGGCCCGGCAACTGCGGCGGTACCGGGCGTGGGAGCGCATGATGCTCGCGGCCCCCGACGACCGCAGGATCCGGGCCACCTTCGAGGACTCGGGTTACACCCTCTGCGTGCTGATGGGCAAGCGCTGCGCGCGCGAGGCCGCGGACGCCGCCGAACGCTATCTGTGCACCAGCCTGGTCGCCTACCTCCGGGAGGAGGACGAGCGGCCCCGCACGCGTTCCGGCGGCCGACGCGGCCCTCCGGCGGCGAACCGGCGTTCCCCCGCGGGGAGGTAGGCACCTTCCGGCGCGGCTTGGATCCCCGGCCGGGCCACGGTCCGGCCTCGAGCACGACGGAGGTGAGATGCATGAGCTCGACCCAGGCCATCGGCCGCATCCCGGTACGGGACGTCCGGCCCGCCGTGGAAGGCGGCAGACGTCCGGCGAAGGCGGTCGTGGGCGAGACGTTCGAGGTCACCGCGACCGTGTTCCGCGAGGGTCACGACGCCGTCGCCGCCAACGTCGTTCTGACGGATCCCGAGGGCGGGCACGGCCCGTGGACGCCGATGCGGGAACTCGCCCCCGGCACGGACCGATGGGGCGCCGAGGTCACCCCCGACGTCGTGGGCAACTGGACGTATCGCGTCGAGGCCTGGAGCGACCCGCTGTCCACCTGGCGCCGGACGGCCCGCATCAAGGTCCCGGCGGGGATCGACACCGAGCTGGTCCTGGAGGAGGGCGCGGACCTGTACGAGCGGGCGGCGGCCGGAGTGCCGCAGGGCCCGGCGCGGGCGGCGGTGCTGGCGGCCGCGGAGGTGTTGCGCGACGAATCGCTGCCGGTCGCTCCGCGTCTCGCCGCCGCGTTGACGCCGGAGGTGGACGCGGTGCTGGCCCGGCATCCACTGCGGGAGATGGTCACCGCCTCGCAGACCCTGCCGCTGCTGGTGGAACGCGAACGCGCCCTGTACGGCTCCTGGTACGAGTTCTTCCCCCGCTCCGAAGGCACCCCCGAACGCCCCCACGGCACCT
>NZ_NTGE01000173.1 GCF_002291145.1 Streptomyces sp. SA15 | reverse complement strand
CGGCACGGCGCTCCAGGAGCTCCCGGTACTCCCCGGCGGGCGTTCCTGCGAGGTGGGCTTTGAAGCGGTCGGCAAGCGCGACTTCAGCCTTGCGGACCTCACGCAGTGCCGGAACGAGCATGTCTGATGCTGCGGCCATCACGTTTCCTTCGGCTAGTCCGATGCTCGGCATGGATCGACCGGTAACCGGCCCCTGTCCCACAGTGACCGCAAATGACCACTTCCGCATCTTCACGCCCGCCGGGCACACCCGCACGAGGGGGCGGCCGACTGCGCCAAGGAGGCGGTGAGTTCGACGAGTGTCCGGGTCCGGGCGACGTGACGGGGTCTGACCTGACCGTCCTGCTCCGGCGAGGCGGCACGCCCACCCCAGAATCCGCCCCGCCGCAGTGGCGACGGCTGTGGCGCGCAAGGCGTTCCCGGTGGCCTTCCACACTGTGGCGCGGAGCAGGCGCCCGCCGTCCAGCGGTACGGCGCCGGTAGCGGGCCGACAAGGTCGGCCCGGATGTCAAGCATCCACGGCCAGGCTGGAATAAGGCTGTCTGCGTGCGCTGCGGGAGTGCTGCCGATGCAAGAGACCTTTCGGCGTGCGCGTTACTCCGTTCAGCCCCACACTGAGGGGACCCGGTTTCATGCATGAGGTAACTGCGGGTGACCAGCAGACGCGCGGCCTGAGGGGCAGCGTTCTCGCGAGCACATCGAGCGAGATCCATCCGGCCACAGAGCCGATCACACTCCCCTCGGGAGGTCCCGTGATCTTGATAGCCCTGCTCCTACCGGTCTTCATGATGCTGTTGATGCTCGCTCTGGAGGCGTTCGAGAACCTCCTGTTCCCCCCTGCGGAGCCCCCTCGACAGCCCGGCCGCGTTGAGCGATCGAGGGCGAGGCGGAACGTCGAGTCAGGAGGAAGCTAGGCGGTCGAAGGCCTACCCACAAAACGGGCTGTCGGCGAACTGTCCGCGGCAGCCACCTGCGAACCGACGGTCGGTATGGATGGGGAAGCCGCCCCGAGGCCTGTGAGGGTTCAGGTCCCGGGACGGCATCCGTGGGCACCCGTGGCGCACGGGTGCCGGTCAGTCAGCCCGAGGTGCGTTCTTGGGCGGCGGAGATGACCTCCTGGCGCCGACGGTGGCTCTGTTCGTACGCCAGCACCTGGCGGGCCACGCTGGGGGAGACGTCGTGCAGCCGTGCGGTGATCTGGTCCGGGTCCATGGCGGCGTAGCCGTCCCACGGCTCGCTGCCCCGCAGCTGCTCGATGGCTTCCAGGACGCGCTTGCGGTTCGCGTGCGTGCGTTCGTAGCCCTCGATCACCGTCAGTTCCGACTGGGACAACGGGCGCAGCCGCTGCTGGATCTCGTCGACGCTGAGCTGGCTGAACCGGGGAATCGGCAGCTCCTGCTCCCGGGTGACCGCACCCCGGACCTCTTCGGCCATGCGGGTGGGCTCGGGCATCTCCCGTGCCGCCCCCTCGGCTGCCCGCCGGGCCCACCGGGTGCCGCCTTGGACGACGTCGCGCGCCCGGTCGAAAGCGGCCTGCACCGCCTGGGCCGCCGCGTCGGGCAGGCCGCCCAGCTGATCTTCGCGCGGGCCGAACCCGTTGGTGGAAGCCGCCACGGCGCGGGCGTGCTGGGCGAGGCTGTCCTCCAGCCTCTGCAGCAGTTCCTCGTCCTGGCGGCGCAGTGAGCCGAGCAGATCGGCGGTGCCCTGGTCGTGCACTTCTTCGGCGAGGACTTCCCCGGCCCGGCACGACGCCAGCGCCCGTGCCGCAGCCGCGTACTCGTCCTCAGCGTTCAGCAGCAGCCGCCGCGCACCGGCCGGGCGCCCTCCGCGCAGCGTCTCCGCGACAAGCGTCGACCCGATCGTCAGTGGCAACCTCGCCGTGCGCATCACGCCCTGTGAGACGAACCGCGCCACGTCGAGCGCGGTGTCGAGTACTCCCCGGGGTCGTAGATCGCGGACCTGGTGCTGGATGCGTTCAAGACCGTCCTGGACCTCCTCGGCCTGGCGTTCGAGCATCTGCCTGTAGGGGCCCGGCGGCGTGACCGCCGCATCGGCCCGGAATCGGGCGAGGACTGCGGCATGAGCATGACGCGCATCCTCCAGCACCGGTACGACTGCCTCCGACATCACGGCCATGCGATTACTCCGGAAAGATAGGGGCGGCAGTCCGCCGCACACGGCGAAGCGGCTGCTCCCAGCAGACTCCACATCAGGGCAACCGGCACCATCCTGCGGGACTCGCACCAAGATCGCCCGGCGATCCGCAGTCGGCGTGTCCTGCGATCCGCTGTACATACGTTGAGGTTCCGCTGTACATACGTCGAAGTTCCGCTGTACATACGTTGAGCTCATGACGCGGGCGGCTACCGTGCCGGATCGGCCCGCCGGGTGAAAGCGACGCTGCCGGAGCGGCCGCACGTGGGACATACGGGACGGGGTGCCGTTACCGTGGCAGGCGCCTACCAGTGAACCGCCGCGGCTTCTCGATCCCTGCCGGAGTTCTGAAGGCGCTGGAGAATGAAGGTACCCATCCTGGCGCGAGCTGAAGGCGGTGGGATCGATGACGCTGCCCCTGGTCGTGGGCGTCGACGGATCAGCGGCCGGCTTCTGGGCGGCCGACTGGGCCACGGACGAGGCAGCCCTGCACGGCCTGCCGCTGCGCATCGTGCACGCCTCCCTGTGGGAACGCTACGAAGGCCCCGTCTTCACGCAGTCCGAGGAGGTTCCCTCCGAGCACGCCATCGCACAGGGCATCGTCGGCAGCGCTGCCGAACGGGCCCGGCAGCGCAACCCGGACGTGAAGGTCACGGTCGACATCGTTCCCGAGGACGCCGAGGCCGCGCTGCTGCGGGAGGCTCGCCGCGCCGCGGCCGTCGTGACCGGGTGCCGGGGCAGGGGACCGATCAGGGGGGCGCTGCTGGGCTCGGTCAGCCGTTCCCTGGCGACGCGTGCCTCCTGCCCGGTGGTCGTTGTACGAGGCACCCCGTACAACCAGCAAGGAGCCAATGGCCGCATCGTCGTCGGCCTGGGCGAGGCCGCAACGAGCACGGCGGCAATACGGTTCGCGTTCCGCGAGGCCGAAGCACGGCGCTGCGCGCTGGACGCCGTACGCGTCTGGCGTCGCCCCGCCCACAAACCCCTGGCGCATCCGCTGCTCGCCGGGGATCCCGCCCACCACTACGAGGACCAGGCATCGGCCCTGCTCGACGACGCCCTGCGCGCCCCGGAGCACGAACACCCTGACGTCCCGGTGCATCGCGTCACCGCCGAGGGCCCTGCCCACCACGTCCTGCTCACGCACTCGGCCACGGCCGACCTGCTCGTCCTGGGCGCCCCTCGACGCCACGGGCCTCTCGCACTGCCCCTCGGTCGCGTGGCGCACGCCGCGCTTCAGCACGCCGACTGCCCGGTCGCGGTGGTACCGCAACGTGAAGCCACGTCGTGAAAGCAAGCATGCCAAGGCGGACAGCGCGCACATGCCGTCAGTGCCGCAAGCATGAGCCATGGGCAGTGTTTGCGACGAAGGGCGCCGGGAGCCGAACTGGGCCGTTGGTGTGATGACGGCGCGGCGGCGTTGTGGTTCGTCTTGTCGCGCGTTGTGCAGTGTATGGAACTTCCTGGTGGTGAGGACATGCCGTCTGCGGCCCCTGCTCGGGGATTGGCAGCCGGCCTTCGGGCGGAGTGCCTCGGCGTCGTCTGTCGCCCGGGCGGGTGGGGCCGGGCTGCGATGGTCGTCTGCGCGGCGGTGACGGTCGTGGCCGCGGTGCTGCTGTCCGTTGTGGGGCGACGCGTCTGAGAGTTGAACGACGCGCTGAGGAGACTGGGGTGGGGTTGAGCGTGAGCCCCGGCGCCTGCAAGTTGCTGCGTGATCAGCTTGTCGAGGTGATCGCCTGTGTGCGCTCGCAGGCCGCGTTGGTGGAAGCGGTGGCCTATGTGGGTGAAGGCCCCCTCACTGGGGCGGCGGATGCCGCGACCGAGAGCGGCGCCCCGCAGCGGGTTTGGCGTGACGGAGAGGAGATCGAGCGACGGGAGCTTGCCGCGCGGGAGAAGATCGGGGAACTGCGCGCTCGGCTTTGAGAGTCCCTACCGCTCGCCCCGAGCCTCAGGTGCCCGGTGTCTCACCGATCTTGTCCACGACTCCGACGCCGAGCAGGGCCTCCTCCTCCGAGCCCAGGTAGTTGAGGGACTTCTTGTCGAAGACCCATGTGTCGCGGTCGTCGCGGTCCTTGAAGGTCAGGCCGATGCCCGGGCGGCCGGCCAGGTCCTTGGCGTTCTCGACCACCGAGACGCCGGGGATCTTCGCCGTGGCGCGGTAGAGCGCGGCACCCACCTCCGGAAGGAGCGTCGCGTCGTCGAGCATGTCGCCGATCATCTCGAGTGCCGCGCCGTGGTGGGTCGGGCCCTGCCCCTTCGTGTCGGCATAGATCTTCTTGAGCAGCGCGTCGGGGTCGGTGGGCAGTGCCTCCAGCTCGCGGTACGTGGTGACGTTCGGGTTGGGGGACAGCCTCATGTCTTCCGGGGTGCCCTTGGCGGTCCGATGCCCCGGGAGGTTCGGGCCCGACAGCACCGTGATCCGGGCCAGTCCGGGGCGCTTGCCGTTGACGGCGGTCCAGTTCGAGCGGCGGAAGATCTGGGTGCCGCTGTCCTCCACTTCCGTGATCTCCAGGGAGCCCTGGGTGCGGATGTAGACGTACTGGTCGTCGCGGACCGTCACGGACTTCTTCGCGGCGGCGACCGCGGCGATGCGGTTCAGGAGGTCGACCGCCTCCTGATCGGTCGTGGGGGTCTTGGATCCAACGGTGCTCACGACGACCGTGGCGGCGACCGCGGTGGCTGTTGCAAGGGGTACGGCGATCATGGCGAACCGGCGGCGGGGGGCGCGCTCTCGCGCCCCGGGCGCTGTCGTGATCTCCCGGGTGTCCTGGACTTCCTTGGTGAGCTCTCGCATCAGATGCTCCTGCAGCAGGTCATGGCGGTCACTCGTCAGGACCGGTTCACCCGGGCTCGGCAGCAGCCTGGCCAGTTCTTCGCGCTCTTCGGGGTTCATCGGTGCTTCTCCTGTGTCGACCGGGCCGCTTCGGGGCGGCCACCCGGTACCTGTCCGGCGCGAGGGTGGAGTCTCGGTTTTTCTTGATGGGACGGGACAACCAGCGGTCCGGGGGCCCTTGGCCCGGACGGGCTCTGCGATGACCGCCCGCCGGACGCACGCCGGGCCAACTCCGTCTCAGCCAGGCGCCGCAGGCGCTGCCTGGCACGGGCGAGCCGCGACCGTACGGTGCTGGGCGGTACGCCGAGGGCCTCGCCCGCAGCCGCGTAACTCAGCCCTGACCAGACACACAGGGTGAACACCTCACGCTCGGATCTGCGGAGCCGGCCGAGCGCGGTGCGGGCAGCGGCGAGCCGGTCGGCGTCCGCCATGCGGCCGACGAGTTCGTCTGCGAAGTCGGGCACGGTGTCGAGGTCCGCCGGGCGGTCCGGGAGCCGGGCGAGCGCGGCGCTGTGCCGACGGGCGGCTCGGCGGGTGTTGCGCAGGACGTTGGTGGCGATGCCGTAGAGCCAGGGCCGCAGGCCGTCGCCCTCGGGGAGCCCGGCGTCTCCTTCTGGAAGGGCCTCCAGAACCACGGCCTCGGGTCTCAGCTTCTCCCGCAGCCGCCACGCCTCCAGGAACGTCAGGGACACCACATCCTCCGCGGCGCCCCGGTCTCCGGTCAGTCGGGCGGCATGGCTGTACACGGCCCGAGCATGCGCACCGAAAAGCTCGGCAAAGGCCTCCGGGTCACCGGCCCGTATCCGGTCACGTAACGAAAGTTCCACAACCAGCCCTGTCCGCTCGGCACCCCTCGTCTCTGTGGCGGCGCTCACACTACGTACGTTCACTACGTACGTTCGTAAGAAGGCGATATCCGCATCGCCCCGCTCTTGAGCTTCAAGTTGGCGCAGTTCGCGGCCGCCGACGACGCCTGACGGGCCGTCGATCCGTACCGAAACAATCGCGCCCGCACCGTTGACGGCACTGCCCGGATTGCGCTTCATTATCGGGGCACTCGATGTCATCGCTGACATAAGTCAACGATGACACCCCTGGTCGACGGCGTGGACGTCGGCGTCGGCCTGGGGTGTCACTTTTCGGTCCGTCCGCGCCGGGGCCGCAGTCACCGCTGCGCGGACGGCCGCGGGACAAGGAGACACCATGAGCTCTGTACGCGTATCCCGGCATGCCCGCGTGCGGTTGATGGCGGCGGTGGCGACGGTCTGCGCCCTGTCGGCAGCCCCGCTCACCCCGCAGGCCGTCGCCGCCGACACCCCGACGTACACGGAGACCTACAGACCCCAGTTCCACTTCACTCCGCAGAAGAACTGGATGAACGACCCCAACGGCCTCGTGTACTACAAGGGCGAGTATCACCTCTTCTACCAGTACAACCCGAACGGCAACTCGTGGGGCGACATGTCCTGGGGGCACGCGGTGAGCAAGGACCTCGTGCACTGGGAGGAGTTGCCGCTCGCCCTGTCGCACGACGACGAGGAGATGGTGTTCTCGGGCAGTGCGGTCGTCGACTGGAACAACACAAGCGGCTTCGGCACGGAGAAGAACCCGCCCATGGTGGCGGTCTACACCAGCGCCTACAAGAACGGCGGCAAGCAGGCCCAGTCGCTCGCCTACAGCACCGACCGAGGCCGCACCTGGACCAAGTACCAGGGCAATCCCGTGATCGACATCGGCTCCACCAACTTCCGTGACCCCAAGGTCCAGTGGTACGCGCCGACGAAGAGCTGGCTGATGACGGTGTCGCTGTCCGCCGAGCACAAGGTGCGGTTCTATTCGTCCAAGAACCTCAAGGACTGGGAACTGCAAAGCGAGTTCGGACCGGCCGGTGCCACGGGCGGCGTGTGGGAGTGTCCCGACCTGTTCCCCCTCGCGGTGGACGGGGATCCGAACAACATCAAGTGGGTCCTGGTCGTCAACATCAACCCCGGTGGTATCGCGGGCGGTTCGGCCGCCCAGTACTTCATCGGCGACTTCGACGGCAAGAAGTTCACCGCAGAGGACAAGGGCACCTACACCCCGCCCACCGGTGAGGTCGTCCAGGACTTCGAGGGCGCCGGCTTCGGTGAGTGGACGACGACCGGAACCGCGTTCGGCCAGGGACCGGCAGCCGGGGCGGTGGACGGGCAGGGGGCTGTCGAGGGCTTCGACGGCAAGGGCCTCGCCAACAGCTTCCACGCAGGTGACGGATCCACCGGCACGCTCACCTCCCCCCAATTCACCGTCGACAGTTCCTACCTGAACTTCAAGATCGGTGGCGGGCGGCATCCGCACGAGGCCGGAACCGTCATGGACAGGACTCCGCCCGAAGGCACGGTCCTCGCCGACTTCGAAGGCGGAACCTACGGCGACTGGACGGCGACCGGAGAGGCCTTCGGCACCGCACCGGCCATAGGCACCCTCCCCGGCCAGCAACAGGTCTCCGGCTTTCTGGGAGACGGGCTGGCCAACACCTTCCTGAACGGCGACTCCACCACCGGCACCCTCACCTCACCCGAGTTCACCATCGACAAGAAGCACATCAACTTCCTCATCGGCGGCGGCAACCACCCGGCCGGCTCCGCCAACCCCACCGCCGTCGAACTCCTCGTGGACGGCCAAGTCGTCCGCAGCGCCACCGGAAAGGACGCCGAGGCACTCAACTGGGCCTCCTGGGACGTCAGCGACCTAGCCGGCAAGAAGGCGCAGGTAAGGATCGTCGACGACAACACCGGTGGCTGGGGCCACCTCAACGTCGACCACATCATGTTGTCCGACACCAAGGCCACGCCCGTCTCCCAGGAGACGTCCGTCAACCTGCTCGTCGACGGCGAGGTCGTCCGCAGCGCCACCGGCACCGACAGCGAGACCCTGGACTGGGCGTCCTTCGACATGCGCCCGTACGTCGGCAAGAAGGCGCAGATCCAGGTCGTCGACATGAACACCGCCGGCTGGGGCCACGTCTTGGCCGACCAGTTCACCGCCGCTGACAAGCCCGCCAAGTCCGTCGTGCAGCGCGCCGACTGGGCCGACTACGGCAAGGACTACTACGCGGCGGTGTCCTGGGAGAACGCACCGGGCGGCAAGCGCTACATGATCGGCTGGATGAACAACTGGGACTACGGCGGCTCCGTCCCCACCTCCCCCTGGCGCGGCGCGCAGAGCGTTCCCCGGGAAATGGCACTGCGCACCGTCGACGGCCGGATCCGGCTGACCAGCAAGCCGGTGGGCAGCCTGGAGTCCCTCCGGGAGGAGCGCCCGGCGACGGCGTCCGACGTCACCGTCAAGAGCACCTCCAAGCCCCTGATCGGTCCCACGGCCGAGGGCAAGGCACTCGACATCGAGGCGACGTTCTCCCTCAAGGACGCCGAACGCTTCGGCCTGAAGGTCCGCACCGGCGCGGGCGGCGAGGAGACCGTCATCGGCTACGACACCACGACACAGGAGCTGTACGTCGACCGCACCCGCTCCGGTGCCGGGGACTTCAACAGCACCTTCCCCGGCGTCCAGACCGCACCCCTGAAGGCCAAGAACGGCAAGGTCAAGCTGCGCATCCTCGTCGACTGGTCGTCCGTCGAGGTCTTCGGCGGCAGCGGCGAAGCGGTGATCACCGACCAGATCTTCCCCGACCCCTCCAGCACCGGCGTCGAGGTCTTCGCGGAAGGCGGCACCGCCACCCTCGACCACATGCAGGCGTGGCGGCTGAGGTCCATCTGGCGGTGACCAGCGAGGCGGGGCGCCGGAGCAGTTCCGTACAAACCCCGTCGCCCCGGAGCTGGAGCAGCAGTTCGAGCTCCATGCGCTCCAGCTCCGGGCCGCCGCCGGTGCTCAACGCACGTCACGGATGCGTGGCCAGCGGGTCGAGGAACGTCAGTACGGAGGCGTCCTCCTCGATCAGCGGGGTGAGGGCGGCGTTGAACGGGGCGCCGTACGGGGCGTCCAGGTGTGCCTTGAAGGCGTCCTCGTCCCGGTAGACCTCGAAGATCCAGTAGGCGCGCGGGTCGGCCGCCTTGGTGTAGACGTCGAAGGCCAGGTTGCCTTCCTCTTCCCGCACCTTCAGGGCGTAGTCCCGGATCAGGCGGGCGACCTCGTCCTCCGCTCCCTCTCGGGCGGTGAACTCGGCGAGCAGGGTTTTCGTCATGGTTTCGGGTCCTTGTCAGTAGGTGGAGTCGAGGTGGTCGACGTACGGTCCTTCAGGCGTCGGCAGCGATCGCCGACTGCGCCAACCGGTCCTGCCACGGCGGGTTCGGGCCGGCAACCGAGCAGGTCAGGGCCGCGACCTTCGTGGCGAACAGGCAGGCTGCCTCGACATCGTCGATACGCAGGTCCGTCAACCTGCCGCCGAGGAGTCCGCGGGTGCCGAGGTGGTGCAGCAGTCCGGCGGTGAAGGAGTCCCCCGCACCGACCGTGTCGACGACCTGCGTCGCCACCGCGGGCACCCGCACCCGCTCCCCGTCGAGCGAGGCCAGGGCGCCGTCGGCGCCGCGCGTGATCACGACGAGCCGCGCCCCCGCCTCATGCCAGGTGTCGCACGCCTGCTCGGGCGGCGTCCCGGGCAGCAGGAGATCCAGGTCGTCCTCGCTCAGCCGCAGCACATCCGCGAGGCGGCACCAGTGCGCCAGCCGGGCGCGGTAGACCTCGGGATCCACCAGGAGCGGGCGGACGTTGGGATCGATGCTGATGGTGGCCCGAGGCGCGGCCGCTGCCAGGAAGTCCTCCACCACCACCGCCCCGGGTTCCTTGACCAGGGCCAGTGACCCGGTGTGCACACAGGCGGTGTCGGCCAGGTCCACGCCGGTCAGTTCCGCGCTCGTCCACTGCCAGTCGGCGGTGGCCTGCGCGTGGAAGGAGAACGTGGCCTGGCCCTGAGTGTCCAGCTCGGCCACGGCCAGCGTGCTGGGCTCAGCGGCCTGGACGGCGTGCGACAGGTCCACGCCGGATGCCTCCAGGTGGGCCCGGAAGAGGCGGCCGAACACGTCGCCCGACAGCCGCGCGAGGAAGCGGGCCGGGGTGCCCAGCCTGGCCAGGGCCACCGCCGTGTTCGCGGGTCCGCCACCGGGCAGCACGCGCAGGGCGAGTTCGTTCCGGGCACTCACGGGTGCGGTGAACGCGTCCGCGACGCACTCTCCCAGGACGGTGATCTGACGCGGGTTCATGGCTGCTCTTTTCTTGGAACGCGTGGGCGGAAACGGGCACGTCGCGGGCAGCCGTTGAACGGTTTCGGGCGGGCGACGGCCCCGGGCGTTGCCGATTTGTGACGAGTGCAAGGCATTGACGTTGCCGGGGACCGGAGTCCATCATCCTCGCCAAGCAGTGTCAACGATGACATAAGTCATCGATGACACCTCGGGACGGCATGCCCCGATGCCGGCCGCTCGCCCGCGATCCCGCAGGAGTTGTTCATGTCACGCATCTCTCGTCTGCCCTCCTCCTTGCTCAGAGCCGCTGCCTGCACGGGTGTCGCAGGCCTCGCCCTGACCGCCTGTGGATCCGGATCCGGATCGGGCACCGCCAGCACCGGATCGGGCAGCGTCAAGGTCGGTCTGATCACCAAGACCGACACCAACCCGTTCTTCGTGAAGATGAAGGAGGGCGCGGAGAAGGCCGCCAAGGAGAACGGTGTCGAACTGTCCACCGCGGCGGGCAAGTTCGACGGGGACAACGCCGGTCAGGTCACCGCCGTCGAGAACATGGTCGCCGCCGGGGTGAAGGGCATTCTGATCACGCCGAGCGACTCCAAGGCGATCGTTCCGGCGATCGAGAAGGCGAAGGCCAAGGGCGTTCTGGTCATCGCCCTGGACACCCCGACCGACCCGGAAAGTGCGGTCGACGCCCTCTTCGCCACCGACAACCTCAAGGCGGGCGAGCTGATCGGCCAGTACGCCAAGGCCGCCATGAAGGGCAAGTCGGCGAAGATAGCCACCCTCGACCTCGCGCCGGGCGTCTCCGTCGGCGTCCAGCGGCACAACGGTTTCCTGAAGGGCTTCGGTGCCACCGACAAGGACGTCGCCTGTGCCCAGGACACCGGCGGCGACCAGGCCAAGGGCCAGACCGCGATGGAGAACTGCCTGCAGAAGGCGCCCGACATCAACGTCGTCTACACCATCAACGAGCCGGCCGCGCTGGGCGCGTACACCGCACTGAAGGCCAAGGGCCGGGAGAAGGACGTCCTGATCGTCTCCGTCGACGGCGGCTGCACCGGCACCCAGGCCGTCAAGGACGGCAAGATCGCCGCGACCTCGCAGCAGTACCCGTTGAAGATGGCCGCCGAGGGCGTCAAGGCCGTCGCGACGTACGCCAAGGACGGCAAGAAGGCGTCGGGTTACACCGACACCGGCGTCACCCTGATCACCGACAAGGCGCAGGACGGCGTCACGTCCAAGGACACCGCCTATGGCCTGGAGAACTGCTGGGGCTGAGCCGCCGACGTCCAACTGCCGCCGTAGCTACCGCCGTAGCCGCCGCCGTTCGAAACCCCTCAGCGGGGCGGCCGGCCCCTCCTCCCCGACCGGGGACGGCCGCCCCCTCGTCCTCTTGCCGTCCGACAACGACTGACCAGGACTGACCAGGACTTATGTCTTCCGACAAGGACTTCGTGTCTTCCGACAAGGACTTCGCATGACTGCCACGTCCACGCCACCGTCCACGTCCACGCCGTACGCCGAGCTCAAAGCACCGACCACGGTCCGCAGACTGCTCACGCAACCGACCACCGGACCACTGGCCGCCCTCCTCCTGGCGTGTGTCTTCTTCTCCGTCTCGACCGACCAGTTCCTCACGGGCGGGAACTTCTCGCTGATCGTGCAGCAGGTCATGGTCGTCGGCACCCTCGCCATCGGGCAGACCCTGATCATCCTCACCGCCGGCATCGACCTGTCGTGCGGCGCGGTGATGGCGTTCGGCAGCATCGTGATCGCCAAGATGGCGGCCGAGGGCTCCCTGCCTCCGCTGGTCGCGATCGCGTTGGGCCTGGTCGTCTGCGGCGGCTTCGGCCTGCTCAACGGGGCGCTGGTGCAGAAGATCCCGCTGCCGCCGTTCATCGTCACCCTCGGCATGTTGAACGTGGCGTTCGCGCTGACCCACATCTACTCCGAGGAGCAGACCGTCACCAACCTGCCGGGCCCGCTGACGGCGCTCGGGCAGACCTTCCCGCTCGGCAACACCGACATCACGTACGGCTCGCTGGTCACCATCGCCCTGTTCCTCCTCCTCGCGTACGCACTGAGCAGCACCAGTTGGGGCCGGCACGTCTACGCCCTGGGCAACAGCCCGGAAGCGGCCCGGCTGAACGGCATCCGCACCTCCCGACTGACCATCGGCGTCTACACCGTGGCCGGCATCCTGTACGGCATCGCCGCCCTGCTGCTCATCTCCCGCACCGGCGTCGGCGACCCGCAGGCCGGGCAGACCGACAACCTGGACAGCATCACGGCCGTGGTCCTCGGCGGCACCAGCCTCTTCGGCGGCCGCGGCTCGGTCCTGGGCACCTTCATCGGCGTCCTCATCGTCGGCGTCTTCCGCAACGGTCTGCAGCTCATGGGCGTCGCCTCCATCTACCAGACCCTGATCACCGGCGTCCTGGTGATCCTCGCGGTGACCGTCGACCAGATCTCCCGGAAGAAGGCCCGATGACCGCCACCGGCACCCCCACCCCTGTCCTGCAGGCCCGTGGCCTGGTGAAGCGGTACGGCCAGGTCACCGCCATCGACGGCGCCGACTTCGACCTGATGCCCGGCGAGGTCCTCGCCGTCATCGGCGACAACGGCGCCGGCAAGACCAGCCTCATCAAGGCCCTCACCGGCGCGGTGACCCCCGACGCGGGCGAGATACGCCTGGGCGGCGAACGCATCACCTTCTCCGGACCGCAGAGCGCCCGCGCCCACGGCATCGAGACGGTGTACCAGGACCTTGCTGTGGCCGCCTCCATGGACATCGCCTCGAACATGTTCCTCGGCCGCGAGCTGCGGCGCCCCGGCATCCTCGGCAGCGCCTTCCGCATGCTCGACAAGAAGCGCATGCGCCAGGAGGCCGCCGAGCACATGGCCGACCTGAAGATCGGCCTGCGCTCGCTCACGCAGGCGGTCGAGACCCTCTCCGGGGGACAGCGGCAGGCCGTCGCGGTCGCCCGCGCCGTCGCCTGGGCCCGCTCCGTCGTCGTCATGGACGAGCCCACCGCCGCCCTCGGCGTCAAGGAGTCCGGACAGGTCCTGGACCTCATCCGCCGCGTCCGCGACAAGGGCATGCCGGTGGTCCTGATCAGCCACAACATGCCGCACGTCTTCGAGATCGCCGACCGGATCCACGTCCACCGGCTGGGTCGGCGCGCCGCCGTGATCAAGCCCTCCGACTACTCCATGGCCGAGGTCGTCGCCATCATGACCGGCGCGCTCAGCATCGACGAGGCCGGAGATACTGTCGTAGCGGATTCCGAGGCCGCGAAGGCCGCCGGAGTACAGGCCACCTGACAGCGCAACCCGCTCCCGCATGTTCCGGCCGAGGCCGCGGCCGGAACCCGAGAGCACCCAGGAGACGGTTTCCTCCATGGCAGCGAGCCGCCGCCCCACCTTGGCCGACGTCGCCCGAGAAGTAGGTGTCAGCGCCAAGACGGTCTCCCGTGTCCTCAACGAGGACGGACCCGTCTCGACGCAGACGCGGGAACAGGTACTCGCCGCGGTGGCCAAGCTCGGCTTCCAGCCGAACCTCATGGCCCGCAACATCCGCGTCGGCGGCCCGGACACCACCATCGGCCTGGTCATCCCCGACCTCGCCAACCCCTTCTTCGGAGCCGTGGCCCGCGCCATAGAGGACACGGTCGGCGAACGCGGACTGACCCTGCTCATGGGCTCCTCCGCGGACGACCCCGACCGCGAACGCGCCCTGACGGACAAGTTCCTCGCCCGGCGCGTCAGCATCCTGGTCGTCGTGCCGTCCGTCGGCGCCGACCACTCCCACCTCAAGTCGCACCGCACGGCGGGGCTGCCCATCGTCTTCCTCGACCGACCAGGAGTCGGCCTGTCCACGGACAGCATCGTCAGCTCCAACCGTGCGGGGGCCCATGACGGTGTCGCCCACCTGATCGCCCACGGGCACCGCCGCATCGGATTCGTCGGCGACCTGCCCGTCAAGCTCTACACCCGCCGCGAACGCCTTGCCGGATACCGCGCGGCCCTCCAAGAAGCCGACATCCCCTACGACCGCTCGCTCGTCGCCAACGCCCACGACCAGCCAGGCGCCGAGGCCGTGACCGCCCAACTCCTCGAACTGGCCGATCCCCCCACCGCCCTGTTCGCCGGAAACAACATCACGGCGCTCGGCATCGTCGCCGAACTCGCGCGCAGCAAGCGCAAGGACGTAGCAGTCGTCGCCTTCGACGACGTATCACTCGCCGAGGCACTGGAACCGGCCCTGACCGTCGTCGCGCAGGACCCCGAAGAACTCGGCCGCAGCGCCGCGGCCACCGCCCTGGCCCGGCTCGACGGCGACCGCTCCCGGGCTCGCACCATCACCGTTCCCACCCGGCTGATCGTCCGGGGCTCGGGGGAGCAATCCGCGCCCAAGCGGTAGGCGGCTTGCCCGGAGGCAAGTTCACAGGCCGGACTTCCGGTATTCACTCGTGGCTTCCATCGTCGCTCGAGAACTCGCGTTCGCTGCCGCACAGGAGTTGCGTTTGCCACGCGTGAACGCGCGTTCCGAACACCGTGTCATGTGTGCAAGCCATGTGTGCAAGCCATGTGTGCAAGTCAGCTGTGCAAGTCAGCTGTGCACGCGATGCTCGTCCGCGACCTAGGAGCGCCTGTGGCCCTCGTACGCCGTCCGTTCCGAGTCTCCGTGAAGGCGTCGGCGGTTGCCGTCGCCGCGGCGGGACTTGTCTCCCCCGGTGTTGTCGTCGACCAGTACGACAACACCGCAGCCGCCGCGGCCACCATGGCCGCCGCTTCGACGACCGCCGTTCCTCGGCCGATCGCCGACTGGCAGCACGATCGCCTCGCCTCCGGAGTCGATCTGTACCAGGGGAGGATCTCGGGCCGTCCCGGTGCGGACCACTGGACGGTCACGGTGCGCGCCAATGGCGCTCACCTCGCCACCGAGCAGGGCGCGCAGGCGCTGGCGGAGCGACTGCGTGGCGCCGGGTTCAGCGCTCGTAGTGAGCGGGTCGAATGGCCGCGGGGTTCGGACCGCAGGGGGCTGATCGGTGTGCGAGTCCGGGTGGGGCAGTACACCATCCGGACCGAGGCCGACGCGCAGCGTCAGGCCCTCGCGGCCGCGGGGTTCGACGCGATCAGCGAGTGGACCGGAGCGGACGGTGTGCCGGGCACCGGTCTTGCCCAGGTCAAGGTGGCGATCATCGACCCGAAGCGTTACGGCGGTGCGCTGAAGGCCACGTACGGCATGGGTGTCGCCGGCCGGGAGAAGGTGAGCGACATGGCCGTCGGCGACGACGCCCTGCTCGGCGTCAACGCGGGCTTCTTCGTCATGGAGGGCAAGGACGGCGTACCGGGTGCCTCGGCCGGTATCGCCGCGTACGACGGGGAGTTGCAGAGCGCGGCGACCAACGGCCGGATCGCGGCGGTGCTGCGCGGCGACGGTCTGCGCCCGGAGTTCAAGAAACTCCGCACGCAGCTCACGGTCCGAGCGGGCGGGGCGTCCGCGATCGTGGACGGCGTCAACCGCGTGCCCGGCCTGGTCCGCAACTGCGGTGGCGTCGGCGGCGACTCCCCGACCGAGCGGCCGCAGCACGATGTGACCTGCACCGACCCCGACGAGATCGTCGAATTCACCGACGAGTTGGGCGCGGGCACCCCGGCCGGTGACGGCGTCGAGGCGGTGCTCGACGCGAGCGGCCGGGTGCGGGAGGTGCGTCCGCGCGGCGGTGCCGTGCCGGACGGCGGCAGCGTTCTGGCCGGCGTCGGCGAAGGAGCCTCCTGGCTGCGTGCGCACGCGAAGCCGGGCAGCGAACTGAAGGTGCGGCAGCGGATCCTGGACGAGCGCGGCCGCGAGCTCGAACTCGGCCCGCAGGACGACATCGTCAACGGCGGCCCCGAGCTGGTGCGCGACGGAAAGGTCGCGGTGAACTACGGAGCCGACGGCATCGAACGGATCGGCGACCCGTCCTTCGCGTACACCTGGGGCATCAAGCGCAACCCGCGCATGCTCCTGGGCGTCGACCCGCGGGGCCGTGTGCTCCTGGTCGCCGCGGACGGCCGCCAGCCCGGCTACAGCGACGGATTCGGTCTCAACGAAGGGGCGGAGCTGATGAAGTCGCTGGGTGCGGTGCGCGCCATGGCCCTCGACGGCGGTGGTTCGGTCACCACGGTGGTGAACGGCAAGGTGATCAACTCGCCGTCGGACGGCACCGAGCGGGCGGTGGGCGACGCGTTGCTGCTCACCCGCTGACGGCCGGCGTCATCCAGGTCGGCCGGACGACGACAGCCCCCATCTCGTGGCCCGGCCGCCTCCATGTCGGTTACTTCTCGTCGAAGACGAGATCCTCCGGTGCGTGGGTGACCCGTACGGTGTTGCCGTTGGTGACATCGACAACGGTGTCGAGCCCCGTCCACTGTCCGGTGGAGAGGATGAACAGCCGGTCCTCGCGCTGCTCCAGATAGGCACGGAAGCCGTCCAGTGAGGGATCGCCGTCGTTGAGCTGAAGGTAGTCCGCCAAGCGGCGGAACAGCTTGGGCCACAGCACCGCGTGGTCGGTCAGGGTGGACATTCCCTGCACCTTCACCCCGCTCTGGGTCTGGTCCTTGGGCCACAGCCCCTTGCCGGCCTGCCGAGCCTGCTGCGCCGCCGAGGTCATCTCCTCGCGCAGGTCGACGAAAAGCTTCCGGTAGAAGGTGGGGTAGGCCATGCCCTCGGCGAGCTGGTGATGATTGGCGGTCTCGCGCAGATGGTCGACGGTGACATTGACGAACCTGCCGCTGCTGCCGGGAGCGTCGGTGCCGCGGCCGGCGAGGGCCACGCAGCGGCCGTGGACGTCGGCGCTGCGGGTGAGGATGTAGCCGGGCCGGGACTCGGGCCTGCTGCTGGTGACGATGCCGTGGGGGTTGCGCTGCACATCCTCGAAGCCCAGCCAGGACAGCAGTTCGGCTGCGGCCTTGCCTGCGAACGGGTCCGGCTGGTGGAGCTCGGGGCCGCGGGGCGGGCGGTAGTGGGTCTCCAGCGTGTCGATGCCGTCGAGTCGGAGCTGTGCGCCGCCGCTGCGGTTGCGCCGTACCCGCCGCCCGCGCAGCAGGTCCCACTGATCGGGGTCGTCGGGGTAGAAGCGGACCGAGTCACCGTCGGGACTAGCCCCGACGATCTTGTACGTGCCTTTGATCAGCAGCATCGGCATGGCGGCTCTCCTCCTGGTCGCGTGCTGACCTCACCGTGGCCCGATTCGTGGCGGCCCGCACGGCCACGAACCCGGATGAGTATGAAAGTCATACAGTTGGTGGACTGTCTTCTGCACTCGCCGAGGTACAGGTCTGCTTCGTTGGCACCTCTGACAGTGCCTAGTCGCGCACGGGAAGGCGCGCGGGGGCGGTGTTGCTCACCTGCTGGAAGATGACCGAGGTGCGGAAGCCGGTGATTTCGCCGCGCTTGCTGAGCCGGTCGGTGAGGAAGGCGTGCAGGTGGTCCAGATCCTGAACGGCGACGTGAAGAAGGAAGTCGTCGCCTCCGGAAAGCACGAAGACGTGGAGGACTTCCGGCAGGTCACTGGCGAAGACCTTGAAGGCGTCGATGATGGCGCGACTGAGAGGGCGTACCTGAACCGACACAAGCGCCTGAACGCTGCGATTGAGGGCCACGGGGTCGATGTCGGCGTGGTATCCGCGGATGACACCACGGCGATGGAGCGCCCGAACCCGCTCCAGGCAGGTCGAGGGGGCGATGCCGAGTTGCCGGGCGAGTTCGCGGTTGGACTGCCGTGCATCTGTCTGGAGAAGCCGGACGATCTCCGAATCAAGTTCATCCATGGCCGCCTACCGTACCCGATCTTCAGTCAAACGTTCGGCGAAGAGCCTGAGTGATGAGTCAATCGTCCAGTATGGCGTCATCGAAGCGGACGAACGAGAAGTGGACGAACGAAGGGACTGCGGAACTCATGCTCGATCATGAACAGGTCGCGATCCACACCGGTCGGCGCTCCCGGCTGCCGGTCATCGTGGCTGTTCACTCGACGGCGCTCGGTCCGGCGGCCGGCGGCCTCCGGCTCTGGCACTACCCCGACTGGCGGGACGGCCTCACCGACGCGCTTCGCCTGTCGGCGGCGATGACCGCGAAGTTCGCCGTGGCCGGGTTGCCCAGTGGTGGCGGTAAGGCCGTCGTGGCCCTGCCGGAGGGGAGGGAACTCGATGCCGACCGGCGTCGCGACGTGCTCTATGACGTAGCGGACGCCATCGCGTCGCTGGGCGGTGTGTACGCGACCGGGCCGGATGTCGGGACCAGCCCCGACGACATGGCGTTGATCGGGGAAACCACCCCCCATGTGTTCTGCCGGCCGGCCCATCTGGGCGGCAGCGGCGACTCGTCCCCGCACACCGCGCAGGGGACGCTTGCCGCGCTGCGGGCCGTCAGCCGGCGGCTGTACGGCACGTCGAGTCTGAGCGGCCGCGCTCTCGCGGTGGTCGGTCTGGGCCGGGTCGGCGCCGACCTCGCCCGCCTTCTCGCGGCCGAAGGAGCCGCCCTGACGGTGACCGACATCGACCCGGACAAACAGAAGATCAGCGACGAGCTCGGCGCTGTCTGGCGGTCGCCCGACGAGATCCTCGCCGCGGACGTGGACATCGTGGTCCCCGCGGCTCTCGGCTCCACCCTGACCAGGCGGACCGCGGCGGATCTGCGCTGCAGTGCCGTGGTCGGACCGGCGAACAACCAGCTCGCCAAGCCCGATGTCGCAGACCTGCTGCACCAGCGCGACATCCTCTGGGTGCCGGACTATGTCGCAAGCGCGGGCGGAGTCATCAACGCCATCAGCATCGAGCTCCACCACGTCAGTGCCGACGAGGCCCGCGCACGAGTCCGCGCCATCGAGGACACCGTCGACGACCTGCTGGACACCGCGCGGCGCCGGAGCCAGACCCCGGCGCAGGCGGCGAGCGAGCTGGCCCGGCGCCGCCTGTGCGCCGCCTCGGACCCCGCCGGCTCGCCCACGGCGTCGTTACGGTTCCGGGCGGCGGGTCCCGGTGACGCCGAGAACATGGCACTGCTGCACGCCGACAGCTGGCGTCGGCACTACCGCGGCGCGTACTCCGACGCGTTCCTGGATGGCGATGTGGTGGCCGATCGGCGATCTGTCTGGTCGTCGCGCCTCTCCGGCCCGAGCGGCAGTGCGACAGTCGTGGCCGAGGACGGCACCGGGCTTGCGGGATTCGTCCACGTGGTCTTCGACGAGGACGGCCGCTGGGGCAGCCTCATCGACAATCTGCACGTCACCCAGCACCGCCGACGAACGGGCCTCGGCACCGCGCTGCTCTCCCGCGCCGCGGAGGCCGTTGCCGAACGCGCGACGGGCAACGCCATGTACCTCTGGGTGCTCGAACAGAACACGGCGGCCCAGGAGTTCTACCGAGCCCTGGGCGGCACCTGCGTCGAGAAGGCGCCGGTTCCGCCCCCCGGCGGGGTGGCGTCCCGGCTCGCCGGCTCCCCCGCCAAGCTCCGCTTCACCTGGCCCGACGCCTCGCTGCTCGCGCGGACCGGCGGACGGCAAGGCGTACAGCCAACCCGGAGGAGCAGGCCATGACCCCCGACATGAGCACCACCGCCGACCACTACGACCGGCTGCCGCCGAGCACTACATCTGGATGCTGGGCGGCGACGTCCACGAGGTCGCCGCCCGGCAGGTCGCGCTCCTCGCGGAACTCGGCCTGGCGGGGACCGAAAACGACGGGACGGCCATCGACCTGGGCTGCGGCTCCGGCGCACAGACGCTGGCGCTGGTCCGCCTCGGCTTCTCCCCCGTGATCGCCGTGGACACCAGCCGCCGGCTGCTCGACGAACTCGTCTCGTACGTCCGGGGCGACGATAACGTCCGAAGCGCCGAGGCGGTACGGCCAGTGCATCAGCTACCCCAAGCTGCGGATCGCGTCCTCCTGGCTGGTCGAACAGTGCAGGGCGGCGGGACTGGACATCCGCCACGACGCCGCAGACTCCAGGGGGATGCGGATCCTCCACGCCGTGAAGCCCTGACGGGCGTGCATGGCTCTCCTACGACGCCGGCGATGACCGTGGGGTGACGACCTCGCTGAGGACCGCGGTCCTCAGCGCGGTGCCTTCCCGGTCGTCGAACAGCAGGTGCCCCACGCCGACCAGACGCGATGGGCGGCTGCTTCACAATGCTGTACGCGACCGCGGCAGTCACGGCTGCGCGAACCAGCGCGAGCTGAAGGGCGGACATGAGCGATCCCACCAGAAGAGCCGAACTCTTCGGCGGCGCCGACAGCGGTCGCCGGTTCACCGGTCCGACGACCGGCGACGAACGGCGGATGCTCATCGATGTCCTGGGCGCCCAGCGCGCCACGCTGCGGTTGAAGTGCTCCGGCCTGGGCCCGGAGTTGGCCCTGCGGTCCGTGGAGCCGTCCACGCTCTCGCTGCTCGGCCTGGTCCGACGCCTCGCCGATGTGGAACGCCGCTGGTTCCGGCGCGTCCTGGCCGGGCAGGATGCGCCGGCCCTCTTCTCCTCGACCGCCGACCCCGACGAGGACTTCGACGGCGCCACGGACGACCCCGGGGTCGTAGCCGCGGCGTGGGAGGCGTGGCGGACCGAGGTGGCCTTCGCCGAACAGTTCGCCACCGAGGCCCCCGACCTCGATGTCGAGGGCGACGACTCCTGGCGCGGAACGGTGTCGCTGCGCTGGGTCCTCATCCACATGATCGAGGAGTACGCCCGCCACAACGGTCACGCCGACCTGCTCCGCGAACGCATCGACGGAGCGGTCGGCGTGTGAGGCCGGGATCCACTTCGGCCTGGCCGTCGATGCCGAGCGCCGTTCCGTTCAGCCCTCGGCGACGGCGAAGGACCGCGCCGCTCGACATAGGAGCGATGGGACGCCATCGAGCGAAGAGGCCTCCGGAGCCGTACGCCGGTTTCGAGCCTGACCTGATTGAGGCTCAGGTTGTTCTACATCTCCGACACTCGCTGCGGTGCCGTCTAGTAATTTGACCGTGCCAAGAGATAGCCAGCTCAGGCGCCCACCGGGGGTGACCGGCTGCCCTAAGGAGCCGATGTGGCCGACGAAGCGTTCAGCATCGACAAGCGCCCGCTGCGCGATCTTCTGCAGCAGGTTGAGGTCGGCAAGGCCCAACTGCCGGAGTTCCAGAGGGGCTGGGTGTGGCCCTATCCGAACATTGCCAGCCTTCTGGCGTCGATCTCGATGAGCTATCCCGTCGGCACCGTCATGTTGCTCAGGGCGGGTGGCGACGTTCGGTTCAAGTATCGGCCCATCGAAGGGGCCACCCCGGTTGGCGAGCCTGAGCCTGACACGCTCGTGCTCGACGGACAGCAGCGGTTGACGTCCCTGTTCCAGGCCCTGAAGTTGAAAGGCCCAGTGGTCACACAGGACTTGCGCAAGCAGCAGGTGTCTGGCTGGTTCTACGTCGACATGGTCCAGGCACTCGACGAGAACGGCGACCGCGAGGACGCCATCCGTTTTGTGCCGGAATCACGCAAAGTGCTCAACTTCCGGGGCCAAGTCGTCGAGGACTACTCGACTCCCGAGCGCGAGTACGAAGCACATCTTTTCCCACTCCAGGCCGTCTTCGACGGCGGCGACTGGGGTTATGAGTTCACCGACCACTGGGACGGCGACAAGGACAAGCGGAGGCTGTGGCGCGAATTCAACGAGGCATTCGTCCGCCCCTTCGATCGCTACCACGTGCCGGTCATCGAACTAGGGCGGGCGACCCCGCGCCAAGCCGTATGCCAGGTGTTCGAGAAGGTCAACACCGGCGGTGTCACCCTGACCGTCTTCGAGCTGCTGACCGCCACCTACGCGGCGGACGAGTTCGATCTGCGCAATCACTGGGAGCAAGAGTGCCGCTCTGCCTGGAAGGCACCTGAGTACCGCATCCTTCGCGAGGTCTCCAACACCGACTTCCTCCAAGCGGTGACCCTGCTGGCCACGGCCGAGCGGCGTCGGCACGAGGCCGACCGGGGAATGGAGGAAGAGCGTCTGCCACGCATCGGCTGCAAGCGCAAGGACATGCTCGCCCTCTCGCTGGAGGACTACGTACGCTTCGCGCCGTCGGTCATC
The DNA here is from genome assembly GCF_002291145.1 of Streptomyces sp. SA15. GTDB lineage: Bacteria > Actinomycetota > Actinomycetes > Streptomycetales > Streptomycetaceae > Streptomyces. The sequence goes on along the minus strand of NZ_NTGE01000173.1, from coordinate 16,257 downwards.
GCCGGATTCAAGGCGGCGGCGAAGTTTCTGCACCAGCAGTACGTCTTCGATACGAAGTTCCTGCCTTACGGAACCCAGTTGATTCCACTCGCCGCGATCCTGGCTCTGGCCGGGGACGCTGCGCAGAGCGCCGGAGCCCAGCACAAGCTCGCTCGCTGGTACTGGTGCGGTGTGTTCGGAGAGCTCTACGGCGGCTCGACCGAGACCCGGTTCAGCCAAGACCTGCCGGACGTCGTCGACTGGATCCGCGGGGATGCGGTCGAGCCCCGGACCGTCACCGCCGCCCAATTCGCCCCCGGACGTCTGCTGACCCTCCGTACCCGCAACAGCGCTGCCTACAAGGGGATTTACGCTTTGCTGCTCAAGGCTGGGGCCGTGGACTGGCGCACCGGGGAGAAGGCTGAAGTCACCGGGTACTTCGACGAGTCCATCGACATCCACCACATCTTCCCCAAGGCGTGGTGCGACAAGGCGGGATACCAACCCTCTGACTACAACTCGATCATCAACAAGACTCCATTGACCGCCCGCACCAATCGAATCATCGGAGGTGCGGCCCCCTCCGACTACCTCGGTCGCCTGGTCAAGGCCGCGGAAACCCCTCACGAAGGCGTGGCCGAGCGCATCCGCTCCCACCTGGCCCAACCGGAACTCATGGCTACCGACGACTTCGACGGGTTCTTCACCGCTCGCAGGACTGCGCTGCTCCACGAAATCTCGGCCGCAATGGGCAAGGCGATCCTGGATGACGAATCGACTGCCAATGCCCCCGGAATCAGCCTCGACGCGGCGGACGACACCGACGATCTGTGATCCCTACCTCCGTGGCTCCATAGCCGGATCGGCGGCCGGTGGAGCGGATCCATTTCGGCCGCCGCAGTCGACTACGTGTCGAAGGCCGGATGCAGTAAAAGTAGCGCAGCGCTACGTACCAGGTCAGACCAGGGATGGCGCCGCAGGCGGCAGGCGCCTTCTCATCCCTCGCTCCGAGCCTGGCGAGGGGGCAAGGGCTGCGTCGAGCGCTACACGGCGGAAGAGATCAGTGCACGGGACGACTGGATCTGGGTCTGTGCCAAGGTCCAGTGGACGAGGCTCATCAACACCCAGACCCTCGGTCCCCGAGCATCGACCACGTCCACACCATCGCGGCCGGCGGCACTGACACGCACCCGCGCTCCGGCCTACGCAGAGAGCCTCAGGGCAGAGGACATGGTCCGCCGCTCTCAGGCCTTCCACTCACCCGATAGGTATCGCACCAAATTGGCACATCGGGTGCAGCGCTACGAGCGCGAAGGACGTTGATCGCGTACGCATCTGCACCATGGACGTGTACACGCACGTAGTGCGCCCGAGCCTCACCGCGGCGACGCCAGCGTCACCGGCTGCCCAGTACGCACTGACTCGTACGCGGCCAGCACGATCCGCAGGGTGCGCAGCCCCGACGCGCCGTCGGGAGACGGTCGCCGTCCGGTGCGTGCCGCGTCGAGGAACTCGTCGAGCATCGCGGCGTCCAGGTCTGCCCCGCCCGCTTCCCAGCGGTCGCGGCCGGTGGTGGAGTCGAAGCCGCCGAGCAGTGGGGGGAAGGCGTCGAACTCCACGATCGCCTTTTCGCCGACGCAGGTCATGGTGAGCCCGCCCCAGGTCGGGTGGTCCGGCGGATGGCTCCAACTGGCGTCCACGGCGGTGACCACGCCGCTGGGGTACCGGATGGTGACAAGTCCCGCGGTTTCGACGGCTGGTACGGGACCGCCGTCGTCCAGGATGCTGTTCGCCTGGGCGTACACCTCCGCCGCCTGCTCGCCGTCCAGCAGCGCGTCCACGAGGTCGGCGATATGGACGGTGTGGTCGGCCAGTGCTCCGCCGCCCGCCAGTTCCGGGTCGGCGAACCAGGGGTGCGAACGGGCCGGGTTCGAGCCGTTGTTGGCTCCGTGGACGCTGACCAGCCCGCCGAGCGAGCCGTCGGCCAGGGCGCGGCGCAGGGCGGTGAACGCGGGGCTGAACCGTACGGGATAGGCGGTCATCAGCCCGACCCCGGCCTTTTCGCAGGCATCGATCATGGCCCGTGCGTCCGCTTCCGTCGTCGCGAGGGGCTTCTCGCAGAGCACATGTGCCCCGGTCGCGGCGGCCCGTTCGACCAGGTGCCGGTGGCGGGCGTTCTCGCTGGTGACCACCACGGCGTCCGGGCGCAGGGCGAATACCTCGTCCCAGCTGTCGGCGTAGGCGGCGCCCAGCTCTTCGGCGAGGGCCCGGCCGCGGGTGGGGTCGTCCGGCGGGGCGTCGGGGTCGGCGGTGATCAGTTCGATGCCGTCGCGGTCGCGCAGCAGCCTGATGTAGGTCGCCGCGTGTACATGGGCGAAGGACAGTACGGCGACTCTCACTGGTTCATTCCCTCCGTGGGTACGGTCATTGCCTGCGGGGCGAGTTCGACGGTCCGGCCGGTGCGGGCCGACTCCGCCGCGGCCTCGGCGATACGGACGGCCGCCACGCCGTCCCGGCCGCTCACCCGTGGTGCCGGACCTCCCGCGAACGCCTCGGCGAACTCGCGGATCTGGGTGAGGTAAGGCGACTCCCCCAGCTCCCCGAAGCCCTCGACGTCCCCGGCGGGTATGCCGTCCGCCGGTCCGCCGGACGCGGCTCCGGTGATCCGCAGTTCGAGATGGGCCCGGGAGTCGTGCTGGACGGTACCGCCGGTGCCCGACACGTGGAACGTCGTACGGAACGGCGTCGCCGGCGGTCCCCACACCCCTACCACCTGCGTGATGGTGCCTCCCGCGTGAGTGAGTACGGCGGTACCGGTGGCGACCGCCCCTTCCGGGGCCGGGGCGGTGAGATGCCCCTGCTGGCGGGCGTGGACCCGGACGACGTCACCGAAGAGCCAGCGGGCGATGTCCATGTCGTGGATCATCTGGTCCGTCAGGATCCCGCCCGAGCGGGCCGGGTCGGCGAACCAGCCGCTCCAGGTGGGATAGCGGCCGGTGCGGGTGAACCTCGCGACAGCCACCCGGCCCAGGCCGCCCCCGGCGACCAGGTCGCGCAGGCGGGCGTAGGCGGGGAAGAAGCGCACGACATGTCCCGGATACAGCCTCACCCCGGCCGCTTCCGCCGCGTCGGCCATGTCCCCGGCCTCCGCCGCGCTGAGCGCCAGCGGCTTCTCGCACAGGACATGGGCACCGGCCGCGACGGCGACCAGAGTGATCTCCCGGTGAGTGTCGGTCGGGGTGCACACATCCACCACGGCCGACCCGGCGATCGCCTCGGACAAGGAGCCCACGGACGTCGCGCCGAACTCGCGGGCCAGGGCGGGCGCGCGGCCGTCGGGGGCGTGGACGCGCACCCGCGCGCCGAGGGCGGCCCACGCGGGCAGATGCGCGCGGGCGATGCCGCCCGCACCGATCAGCGCCACTTCGAGTTCTGCCATGGAATTCTCCGACCTCCTGTGTGGTGCGCCTTTGTGGGTTCAGCCAATGCGTGGTGAGGCCATGCGTGTTCAGCCCTTCAGGGCGCCGCTGAGCACGCCACTGATGAAGTGCCGCTGGAAGAACAGGTAGACGAGCACCACCGGGGCGATCACGATCAGGGTGGCCGCGGCGAGCAGCGGTACGTCGACGCCGAACTGCCCGGTGAAGAAACCCAGTCCGGCCGGGGCCGTACGTCGGGCCGGGTCCTGGATGAGGATCAGCGGGAGCAGGAACTGGTTCCAGCTCCAGACGAAGTACAGAACGCCCAACGTGGTCACCGCCGGGCGCGAGTTGGGCAGGAGGATCCGCCAGAGCGTCACCCATGACGAGGCGCCGTCGAGCCGTGCGGCTTCCATCAGGCTGCGCGGCATGGTCGCGAAGTGGGCGCGCATCCAGAAGACCCCGAACGGCATGAACGCACCGATCTCCGCGAGGGCCAGCCCCGGCACCGTGTTCGTCAGGCCGACGGCGCGCAGGTCGTAGTAGAGCGGGATGATCGTGCCCTCGGTGGGGATGGACAGGCCGAGCAGCAGATACGCGTAGAGCCGTCCCCGGCCGGGGACGTCCAGGGTCGCCAGCGCGTACCCGGCCAGGGTCGCGCACACCACCGCGGCCGGCACCACGCACAGCGCGATCACCACGCTCGACCGCAGCAAGGTGCCGAACCCCGCCGCGGACCAGGCGCGGGAGAAGTTCTCCAGATGCAGCCCGTCCGGCAGGGCGAAGCCGGTCAGGGGAGCGCCTGCGGGCTGGAGTGATGCCAGCAGCAGGGAGGCGAACGGTACGAGTACGGCGGCCATGAAGAGCGTGAGCACGACGGGTGCCGCCAGCCGCCCGGTGAGCGCCTTTGTACCGGTGGGTGCGGTCACGGCGCCTCCCTGGACAGTCGGCTGATCACCAGAACGGCGAGGGAGATGACCGCCGTCAGCGCGATCGCCAGCGCACTGGCCACACCGACCGCGCCGCCCCCGAAGGCCAGGCGGTAGATGAGGATTCCGGGAACGACGGTGCTGTTGCCCGGGCCTCCTCCGGTGGCGATGTAGATGAGGTCGAAACTGGACAGGGCGGCGATGACGGTGATGGACAGCGCCACCGCGAACTCCGGTCGCAGCAGCGGGACGGTGATCGCCGTGAACTCGCGTACCGGGCCTGCCCCGTCCATCCGTGCCGCCTCGTAGATCTCCTGGTCGATGCGCTGAGTCCCGGACAGGAACAGCACCATGCACAGGCCCGAGACGACCCAGGTCCCGATCAGTCCGACGGCCGGCAGGGCCCAGGTGAAGCTGCCGAGCCAGGCGTCGGTGAGGCCGCCCAGGCCGATCGCGCGCAGCGCCTGGTTGAGGACGCCGTCCTCGGCGTACACCCAGCGCCAGAGGATGCCGACCGCGACCAGTGGGATGACCTGGGGCAGGAACAGCACGGTGCGGACCAGGCCGGTGCCCCGGCGCCCGGCGCGCCGGGACACGATCGCCGCCGAGACCAGCCCCACACAGATCGGCAGGACGGAGAAGAACAGGATCAGTGCGCCGGCATGCCAGGCGGCGGCCCGCAGTTGCGGGTCGTCGGCGATACGGCGGTAGTTGTCGAGGCCGACGAAGGACGGGAGGGTCACGCCGTCCCAGTCGAACAGCGAGAGGTAGGTGGTGTGCAGCAGCGGCAGCACGGCGAAGAGTGTGTACGGCAGCAGAGCCGGCAGCAGATACAGCAACGCCACGGCCCGCCTGCTGCGGCGGCCGGACCGGGCCGTGCGGGGGCGTCGGCGCACGGCACGGTGCTCCCCGTGCTCCCCGTGCTTCGCCGGACGCGGGGCGCCGGGCACGCCGGGAGCGCGGGCGGGATCGGTCAGTCGGTCGGCTGTCGTCATTGGTGGTAGTTGTCGAAGTCCGTCTGGAGACCGGCCAGGAACTTCTCGGCGGTGACCTTGCCGCCGGCGAGAAGTTGCAGCTGGGTGGTGAGGGTGTCGCCCATCGTCGGGCTGGAGGAGTTCTGGATGAACGGCTGCAGGCCGGCGTCCTTGACGATCGCCTGCCAGCCCGTCCGCACATCGCCCAGCAGTCCGGTCTGGCTCGGCATGGCGCCCGCGTCGGGGGCCATGAAGCCCGCTTTGGCGGTGATGGCGGCGGCCTGCGCGTCGGCGGCGAAGTCGAGGAACGCGGCGGCCGCGGCCGCGTTCTTGGACTTGGCGGACACGCAGTAGTACACGCCGGCGCCGGTGGTGCGTACCTTCCCGCCGGAGGTGACGGGCGGCATGTTGAAGTAGCCGGCCCGCTCGCCCAGGCCCTTGGCCACCGCGGCCGCCGCCCAGTTGCCGCTGATCCGGAAGACACCCTCGCCCTTGGCGAAGGCGGCGGTGGCGTCGTTGTCGCTGACGCCGTTGACCTTGGGGGTGACGTAACCCTTGTCCACCCAGCGCTTGAGGGTCTCGGCCGCCTGCTCGGCCTCCGGCAGCACGATGGTGGCGCCCTTGTGCCCGTAGGCCCACGCTTCGCGGTCCCGCGGCTCCAGGTAGGCCGAAAGCAGCACGTTGAAGGGGTGGTTGAGACCGCCGTCGAGATTGCCGGCGACGAGAGCGGTCTCACCGGCCGCCTTGGCCTCGGCGAACATGGCCTCCAACTCCTCCAAGGTGGCCGGAGGGACGGTCAGGCCCAGCTTCTGGGCCTTGGCCTTGTTGTAGTAGACGCCTTCGAACGACAGGCCCGCCCCCACCCCGTACAGGTCACCGGTGCCGACGGTCTTGCCGTCCGGGGTGAGGGTGATCTGGTCCAGGCCGGGGAACTTCTCCGCCCAGCCGTACGCCTTGCCGTACTCGCCGACCTTGAGCAGCAGCCGTCCGGGGATGAGGTTCTGCATCCCAGAGGTGAACTGGGCGATGTCGGGGGCGCTGTCGGCCGACATGGTGGTGTTGATGCTCTTGAGGTAGTCGTCCCAGCCCGTGTACTGGCGCTCGACGGTGATGTTGGGGTGCTTCTCGCGGAAGGCCGCGATGAGCCCCGGCGTCATGGTGGTGTCGTCGGCGTCGGCGACCACCAGCGTGATCTTCTTGTCGGCCGGTACCGCCGTGGAGACGGGGCCGGTGCTGCTCGTGCCGGACGACGAGGCGCCCGGCGTCAGATCACTGCACGCGGTGAGTGCCGCGGCGCCGATCGCGCCGGTGGCCGTGAGGAACGTACGTCTGGAAAGGGGCGACGGGCTGGGGCTGGGGCTCATGAGGTCTCCCGGGCGTGGCGGGACGGGGTGAGCCGACGGCGGGGGCGTCGGCGGGGACGTGATGCATGAGGCCGCGAGGGTGCGCGGCGCGACGGATCCGACGGATGTGACGGATACAGAGGGCGCGAGGAGATCGGAAGGCGCCGTGGGATGGCAGCTCGACCAGTTTCGACTGTTGCTCGATTGCTGCTCGATAATTCGATAAAGCAGTTGCGTTTTATAATCGGAGGGAGTTCGACCCGCGTCAAGGACTCACGGCTGGATTGTTATCGTCGGTGCGGCCGCGCCGGTCCCCGCCGCACCACTCCCCCAGGAGGTTGATCATGCAGGCGATGTGGCCGCTCGGCGGGCCGCCGGAGCCGAACTCTCCCGGGCACGAACTGCCCGCGGTGGTGGGCGTCGCGGACCTGCGTGCCACGAACGCCGCGGCCATCCTCGCCGCCGTCCGCTCGACGGACCCGCACCCCCGGCTCTCCACACTGGCCGAGGCGACCAAGCTCTCCCGCCCCACGGTCGAAGCGATCGTCGAGGAACTGACCGACTGCGGCCTCATCGAGGTCGCCCCGGCCGTCTCCGCCCGTGGCCAGCGGTCGCCCGGCCGCCCGGCCCGCCGGTTCCGGTTCCGCCCGCACGCGGGCTTCGTCGTCGGCGTGGACGTACGGCCCCGATCGGTGAGTGCCTGCCTCGCCGACCTCGACGGCCGGGCGGTGGCCGTCGAGCGCAAGGCGGTGCGCGCCGATCTGGGCGGCCCGGCCCGTGTCCGTGCGGTCACCGCGGTGGTGCGGCGCGCGATCGAACGCTCAGGAGCAGACGCCCGGCGAGTATGGGCCGCGACGATCGGCACCCCCGGCCTGGTGAACCGCAGCAACACCCGTATCCGGCAGGCCGACAACCTCAAGGACTGGGCCGAGGCGGACGTCGTCACCACCCTCCGCGACGCCCTCGGCTGCCCGGTCGCCGTGGAGAACGACGCCAACCTCGCCGCGCTGGGCGAGCAGTGGCGCGGGGTCGGCGGCGCGGCCGACGAGATGGTCTTCGTCCTGCTCGGTGAACGCCTCGGTGCCGGCGTCATCACCGGAGGACGCCTGCTGCGCGGGCACCGCGGCGCGGCCGGCGAGATCGGCTTCATCCGCTTCCCCGGCAGCGCGTCGTCGCAGCCCGGCCTCGAGCCCCTGATCGCGAACGGCGTCGCCCCGGACCGGGCGGACCCGGCACGTCGCGCGGGTGCTGACATCATCCGTGACGCCGCCTCGGGGGATCCGGAAGCGGTCGCGGCCATCACGTCGTACGGTCGGAGACTGGCCGCCGGAATCGCCCCCGTGCTGCTCGCACTCGACCCGGCCCTGGTCGTGCTCGGCACGAGCCTTTTCGCCGCTCCCGGCCTGCTTCCGGCGGGCGAACTCCTCCTGAGCGCCGCCGAGGAGGAAGCCGGCAGCCTCCTCGTCGACCTGCCGCAGTGGCGGCTGTCCTCCCTGGGTGACGAGGCGGTGATCACCGGCGCGGTACGGTTCGCCCTCTCCTCCGTGGAGGAGGTGCTCCGGACGCGGCCGACCCTGCTTCCGGCACGGGGACGGTGACCCGCCTGGCTCGCCGCGTGGCCGACGGTAGCCGAGTTTGTGCTGCGGTGGCGGCGGACGTGGGACGAGGGCGGTCCCCGGGCGCTGCGGTCGCAGGGGCTGGCATCGTTTCCGAGGCTGAGCGAAAAGCAGTTCGCGCAGTTGGAAGCGGAGCTGGCCAAGGGCAAGGTCAGGTGGAAGCGCCGGCCGACAGCCTGGCTCGTCTTCGAGGACGAAGCCGGATTCTCCGTGACGCCGCCGCAGGCGAAGACCTGGTCACAACGCGGACACACACCGGTGGTGCGGGTCCGCGGCCGTTCCCGCAGACGGATATCCATTGCCGCACTGACCTGCTACAAACCCGGCCACCGCTCAAGGCTGATCTACCGGCCACGCAGAGACGACGGCCGACGCTACGGGCGCAAAAGCTTCTCCTGGCGCGACTACCGGGACCTGCTGATCGCCGCCCACCAGCAGCTCGGCGGCCCGATCGTCCTGGTCTGGGACAACCTCAACGTCCACAAAGCCGCCGACCTGCGGCAGTGGGCGGCAGCCAGGGAGTGGCTGACCATCTACTACCTGCCGCCCTACGCACCCGACCTCAACCCCGTCGAAGGCATCTGGTCTCTCCTGCGACGCGGATGGCTCTCCAACGTCGCCTTCAGTACCCCCCGAACACCTCGACCAGCGCATCCGACGCGGCTTATGCCTCATCCAGTACCGCAGTCACCTCATAGACGGCTGCCTCGCCGAGACCGGCCTGACCATCGGACCCGCCTGATCAGCGACACGACACCACGAGTTCAACCTCAAGTAGAGGAGTTCGAGAGGCCGATGGAGAAGCAGCCGACCGAAGCCCGTGCGGCCCGAGGGGCCCTCAGGCCGCCATCAGCGCCGCCAGGGCGCGGTCCATTGCGGCGTTGAACTCTTCTGGCGTCAGCGGCAGACGGGACTTGACGTCCCGACTCCACTGGTCGGCGAGGATTTCGGCGGAGCCTGCCTCAACACCGTCGAGCGCCGCGTCGGCCAGGTCCGACGGAGCGATCTTGTCCACCGGCCAGCCCGCGGCCATGTCAGTGTCGGCCAGGCCGAGGTGTACCGCTGTGACGAGCGTGCCCTGCTCGGCGAGCTCCAGGCGGACGCCGTTGGTCATGGCCCAGGCGGCGGCCTTGGTCAGGTGGTAGGCATTGGCGCCCTTGCCCCCGAACCACGACATGGCGGAGAGGACGTTGACGATCGCGCCCCCGCCGTTCCTGGCGAGCGCCGGCGCGAACTCCCGGATCATTCCCAGGTGGCCGAACATGTTGGTCTCCAGCTCGTGCCGCACCGCGTCCAGCGAACCGGTCACCAGGTCGGTCCCCGTACTGATTCCCGCGTTGTTGATGAGTAGCGAGACGTCCGGGGCGGCCTCGGCGGCGGCCCTCACGGATGCGGGATCGGTGATGTCGAGGGGCAGCACCTCGACCCCGGGCAGGTCCACGGTCTCCGGTCGGCGGGCCGTCGCGTAGACCGTGCGGGCGCCCCGTTCGAGCAGGCGCTGGGCGAAGGCGCGGCCCAGGCCGCGGTTGGCTCCGGTGACAAGGGCGACGGAGTTGTTGATATCCATGGCCGGTACGCTAAAACCTGACGCTAGCGTCAGAGGCAAGTGCTGGTCGTCAGGGCCAGGGGTGAGAGGAATCACCATGACTGTCACAGCGGCCGCGGCCGAGCGGTTGATCCGCATCGGCGAGGTGGCACGAGGTGCCGGCGTCTCGGTGCGCGCCGTGCGCTACTACGAGCAGCAAGGGCTGCTCATCGCGGAGCGCAGCCCGTCCGGCCAGCGCCTGTACCGGCAGGACGCCATCCCCCTGGTCCGCTTCTTCCAGCAGATGTTCGCCGCCGGCCTGACCAGCCGGAGGATCACCGAACTCCTTCCGTGCTGGGACGCCGGGCACACCGACGCCGAGCAACGAGCCATGCTGCGAGCCGAGCGCGAGCGCATCCAGGCCAAGATCGACGACCTGCAGGCCGCCCTTGACCACCTCGACAAGGTCATCGCGATCACGGACACGCACCCGTAGGCGCGGTCGGCCAGACGTCTCATCAGCGATCTGACCTCGCTGTCTTGGTTGGGGCGATGAGGAGTCGTTGAGGGGGAACTGTTGTCGGATGGCCGACGCGATTTTCGGTGTTCGGGCAGGGCGGAGACCAGCGCGGTGGTCTGGTTCTCCAGGATCTTTCCGGTCGTAGGCCGTCAGGGTTTGCCGGTCAGCTGGCAGGACGGTGTAGTGCGGCCATGCGATGGAAGGCCTTGACCCCTGATGCTGGACACACGAGACACTGGATCCTGAGGATCTGAGAACGGACATCTCGTGGTCATGAAGAACTATCCGCCGCAGTTCAAGGCGGACGCGGTCGCGCTGTACCAGTCGCGGCCCGGGGCAACGATCAGGTCGGTTGCCGCCGATCTGGGGATCAAGAACTGCTGACGTTCGGCGGTCAGCCCGCCCCTTGTGGATACCGCGTGTCTCCGGTGATACCGCGGCCGACGGCCAGCCGTCAGCCCCTACGACACCACGAGTTCAACCTCAGTAACACACAGCCGCCTCCACCTCGACAGAAACCTGATGCGGACACGAGGCCGGCCTACGGGAACGGCCCGCCAGACCAGCCAGACCCGAAGCCTCATACCTCGACTTCCACCCGCTGACCGTCTGCCTGGACACCCCCAGCTGCGCGGCGACCTCCGTCACCGTCGCACCCGCCAGCACCGCCAGGACAGCCCGGTATCTCTGTTCGACAACCGACAACTCCACCAGCGCCAATCCCGGCCTCCCCACACACGCCGCAACGACGCGCACAGAAAAGCCGAACACGGCTACTGTCACCCATCAGCTGGGACCGAAGTGTCAAGCATCTCCCGGGACCGGACAAACCCCACCCCACAGACTGAGTTACAACTTTCTCTACGGGTTCAAGTGCGGCTCGCTCCGCTCCCCGCGCGCGGCCCGGCCCCCGGCCGGGCCTGCGCTCCAGTCTCCGCCCCGCTCCAGCCCGGCCGGCGCCCGTGCCGTGCCCACAGCAATCAGCCACTCGATTCCAGAGAATGGGGTCATCGTGGCCGAGTAGCCGCCTCAGCGATCCTCAGTCGCTCGCAGGGCTCTTGACCCGCGAAGCCCATGGCTGCCCCTGCTGCGTCCTGGAGACTCAGCCCTGATCAACCCTGCAGGCGCCAGCCAACCAAAGCATGCTAAGACAGCTTTCGCACGATACTGTCATACTTGTTCTGAATGTGATCCTCTTTGATTTTTCCATTTTTCGCCTGCCTAAGGGCTCGTAACACGATCTTGTGGATGTGCGCTGGTGGGGCGTGCCTAGAGCTCGTAACCCGATCACGATCCGGTCTTCTTGAGGCGTGTCCAGCAGATGAGGCTGCAGGCCAACGAGACGAAGGCGTCGTGGAGTTCGATACGTCGTTCCCAGCGGTCCGCGAGGCGTTTGAACTGGTGGAGCAGGGCGAAGGTCTGCTCGACGACGTAGCGGAGCTCGCCCGGGCCCTTGATGTTCGGGGCGCTCTCGCGGGAGATCACCGCCTGGATGCAGCGGCGTTGCAGCTCACCGCGCACAGCCTTCGAGTCGTACGCCTTGTCGCCCAGGAGGTACTCCGGCCGCCGCCAAGGCCGGCCGGTTCGTCCGGCGACGGGCGGGATGCCGTCGACGAGGTCGAGGGATTGGGTGATGTCGTTGACGTTGGCGGCGGTCGTTAGGACGTGCAGCGTGGTGCCCTTGCCGTCGTAGATCAGCTGGTGCTTGCTGCCCGTCTTCCGCCGGTCGACCGGCGACGGACCGGTCGCGGCTCCCCCTCTCTCGCGCGCACGTGGGAGCCGTCCACGCACGCGCGGGTCGTCGGCGGTGATGGGGCTTCCTGGATTCGGCCAGAGTTGCTCTTCCTCCTCAGTTGATCCGGTTTGGAGGGTGTGGAGGGCGTGGGGATCATGAGCCTGTCAGGGACGCCATGTGGGCAGCTTCCGTGCCAGGCGGGACGGTTCGATCATGTGGCCCAGCCGGTGCGGGTAGCGGACCCTGAGTGCTGCGGCCGCCACGGTCGCGGCAGCCAGGACGACGCTTGCCAGCAGCAGGGCTGCCGAGTAGCCGGTTCCCAGCAGCGGCTGGGAGATCAGGGGGCCGATGATCTGCCCGATCCCGTAGCCCGCCGTCAACAGCGCGACGGCTCGTGGCACTTGGAGGTGCTCACCGAGGGCCAGTGCCAGGGAGGTGATGCCCACGAACGTGCCGCCGAAGGCAGCCGCTGCGACGAGCGCGCTGACACTGCCGGGAACCAGCCCGGTCAGGGCGATACCGGCGGCCTGGAGCAGCAGGGCCGACGCCAGTAGGGTGGGGCGGCTGAACCGCCGGGCCAGGGCTGTCCACAGTGCCGAACCGGGGATCGCGGCCAGTCCGACGACGACCCACGCCCCTGCGCCGACCCAGCCGGGGGCGTCCTGGGTGATCGAGGCAACGAGGAAGGTGCCGGCGATGATGTAGCCGATGCCTTCGAGGGTGTAGCTGAGCGCCAGCGCGGCGAACCAACGGTGGGTACCGGTGCGGGTCTTCGCCTTCGCGCCGGCTGGCTGCGGAGCAGGCGCGGCGAGTTTCCATGAGGCGGCGGTCAGCAGCAGCGTGAGGAAGGTCGCGATCCACCACGCCGTACGCCAAGTCGCCACCTCGCGGACGGCCAGGACCAGCAGTCCCGAGAGCACGATGCCGGCGCCAATACCGCCGAATCCCCAGCCGATCAGGTGCGGTGCTGATCGGCGCAGTCCGGACAGAAGGGCTCCGACCGCGTAGACGAAGGCGAGTGCGCTGGTGAACCCGGCGATGAGGCGCAACCCTGCCCAGGCCGTGACGTCCTGCGTGAGTGGCATCAGGGCGAGCGAGGCAGTCATCGCGATCATCGAGGTACGCATCACCAGACGCGAGCGGACCAGCCGGGGCGCGAAGCTGCCGGCCAGCGCGCCGGCCAGGTAGCCGACATAGTTGGCTGTCGCCAGGTCCGCACCGCTCGTGGCCGACAGGCCGGCCTGGTCGTGCATCAGCGGCAGGATCGGGGTGTAGACGAAGCGGCCGACCCCGTTGCTGGCGGCCAGCGCTGCGGCCCCCTGGAGTGCTATGAGCCACGGTGCGGGTCCGGGAAGGCGGCGTTCGACAGAAGGTTGTTCGAGGGTGAGCGTCACGAAAGGGTCCTTTCTGGAAGTCCCTGGCACGGTGCGGCCGGATCGGGCGGCGGCATCTTCGGCGCCAGGTCCGCGGCGGCATCGCCGCCGAGACCCTTCGCGGCCCATGGGTGGCATCAGCAGGGTGGAAGCTGGGTGTCTGACTTCTGGTCACGGCGCCGCCTGTGCAGCGCAGCGCCTGCTCGTTGCCCGGCCGGCTCCCTGCCTCGGGGCTTCGGACCGGCCGAAGCCGCGGCCGGTCCGAAGCCGCGGCGGGCGCCGACTGGGCTGCGTCGGCGGCTCCTGCAGGCCCCGGCCGTCCATGAGTGTCGTCTGGTCCGCTCCCGTGCCGTGAGCGCCGGCGGAGAAGACGACTGCGTCATGGCCGGCCACTATGGCTGCGAGCTCCCCGACGGAGTCGGCGGTCAGGTCGCCGCTGACCGGTGTGGGTCCTGCGGCTCGGATGGTGTCCGTCTGCGCTGGACTGCGGTGCAGACGGACACCTTGTCGTCTCAGCGGTCGTGGGTGTCGTCGACTCCTTCGACGATGAGGACGCGGTAGTCGGCACCGGCTTGGCGGTGAGGCAGTGCTGCCTGGTAGGCGCGGCTCTCGTACCAGGCCCGCGCGTCCTCGACGCTCGGGAAGCGGTGGATCAGCACTCCGTCGAACGGCGTGCCCTCCAGGGTTTGGATCGCTCCGTATCCGACGACCGGTGTGATCTGGTGGCCTGCCCGGGCCGCCCGGGCCGAGCTGGCGTAGAGGGCCAGCTCGGCCGGGTCGGCCACGCGCTCGCGGAGCATGACGACGTAGGCGCTCACACGCCGTCCTTGGTGACCAGCTCGATCAGGGCGTCGGCTGCGGGAGCCGAGGAGGCCGGGTTCTGCCCGGTGATCAGCAGACCGTCCTTGAGGACGTAGGGCTGCCAGTCGCCGGCCTTGGAGTAGACGCCTCCGAGCTTGGTGAGTTCGTCCTCGACCAGGAAGGGAACGACGTCGGTGAGCTGGACGGCCTCCTCCTCACTGTTGGCGAATCCGGTGACCCGCCTGCCCGCCACCAGTGGGGTGCCGTCGTCGTTGACGGTGTGCCGCAGGACGCCGGGTGCGTGGCACACGAGTCCCACCGGCTTGCCCGAGCGGAGGGTGGTCTCGATCAGCCGGGCGGAGTCGGTGTCCTCGGCCAGGTCCCAGAGCGGTCCGTGCCCGCCGGGGTAGAACACCGTGTCGAAGTCGCCTGCCGCCACCGAGTCGAGGCGCACGGTGTCCGCCAGTGCCTTGGTGGCCTCGGGGTCGGCCTCGAAGCGCCGGGTGTCGTCGGTCTGGAAGCCGGGCTCGTTGCTCTTGGGGTCCAGCGGCGGCTGCCCGCCCTTGGGCGAGGCGAGCGTGATCTCCCAGCCGGCCTCCTTGAAGCGGTAGTACGGCGCCGCCAGCTCCTCCAGCCAGAACCCGGTCTTACGATCGGTGTCCCCCAGCTCGTCGTGCGAGGTGAGAACGATCAGAACCTTCATGACACACTCCTTGTGAGTTAGTAGACCAGTCTACTATTAGGTGAAGCGGGTCCCCACGACCGGTTCGGGCGTGGGGCGCGGGCCTTCTACAGGTGCAGAAGCTTGCGGGTCACCGCTGTGGCAGTGTCGAGCGGAGCCAGGCTGCGGTGGATCTTGGCCATGACGCTGGCGCCGAGCCACATGTCGTACAGGGCCTGGGCGACGTCGCGGGCCTCGCCGTCGACGGAGAGGGAGCCGTCCTCCAGGCCACTGGTGATCGTGCGCTCGATGCGGTCGACTATGGCGCTCGTGCCTTCCTTCAGGGCCAGGCGCATCGACTCGGACAAGTCCGCGACCTCAGCGCCGAGTTTCACGGCCAGGCACTTGCCCTGGCACTCCTCGAGGCTCTGCGTCTCGCGCCACTGCTGCCAGTAGGCCATCAGCCGCTCGGCCGCCGACTGGCCGGACCCGGCGAGAATGCCGTCCATGTCCGCGAGGTAGTCCGCGAAGTAGCTCTTCAGGATCGCTTCACCGAAGGCGTCCTTCGAGGCGAAGTAGTGATAGAAGGACCCCTTCGGCACGCCGGCCTCCGCGAGCACCTCATTGATGCCGACAGCCGAGTAACCCTTGCGGGCCATGATCCGCTGGGCGGTATCAAGGATGATCCGACGGGTGTCTGTAGTGCGCGTGGTGACCGACATGTAGGAACCATAGCGCCTGAGTAGACCAGTCGTCTAGTGGGGTTGCGGCAGAGGGCGACAGCACCGCAACAGGGAGATGAGACCGAACGACCTCACTCAAAGGGTGGGGAGAACCACCGAGCAGGCTTGGCCACCAACAAGATCGCGGGTGGCCGTTTTCAGGAAGCGTCATCAGCGGTGCGCGCCCCGAAGGCGCGATGTCCTTCGGGGCGCGCGGCAGGGGTTTCGGGTCAGGCGTTGTAGCCGCCGTGGGCGTCCAGCACCGCGCCCGTGACGTACGACGCGGCGGGGCTCGCCAGGAAGGCGATCGCCGCGGCGATTTCGTCGGGGTGCCCCATGCGTTGCAGGGACAGCGAGCTGACCAGGGCCTTGAGGGTCTCGGGGTCCGGCGGTTGCATGCCGCCCTCCATCAGTCCGGCCTCCACGACGTTGGCCGTGATGTTCCGGGGCCCGAGGTCGCGTGCGACCCCCATGGTGTACCGCTCGATCCCTGACTTGGTCGCCGAGTAGTCGGCAGCTCCCGGGACACCGACCCGGGAGCCCAGTCCGGAACTCACCGTGATGATGCGGCCGCCCGCGCGCAGCACTCGGGAGGCGGCCCGGATGACGGCGATCACGCCGAGGTAGTTGGTGGCGTGCATCCGGTCCAGTGCGGCGGTG
>NZ_NTGE01000192.1 GCF_002291145.1 Streptomyces sp. SA15 | reverse complement strand
GATGAACTTCCACCGCCTAAACGCGTGGTGGACCGAGGTCCCGCGAGCCCGCACGCGCACATCCCACCTGGCAGCCCTCCGGCCCGCCGAGTAGAACTCGACGGGCCGGATTCGCCAACAGTGTCGAAGCCGTCCGCCGGGGCCCGCCATTTCGTTGTGGCGTCGCGTCAGCCGCGTTCCTCGTAACGCTCGACGAGCTCCAGGTACGCCTGGTCGTCCCGCAGCTGCGGGGGCACGTAGGCGCAGGTGTCACAGCAGGTCTTCACCCAGGGCATGACCCAGCCGTATTCGCTGTCCCAGGGCCACACGACGCGCTTGCGGCCGGGGGAGGGGCAGGTCTGGCAGGTGGAAGACGCCTCCCGTGTGGCCTGGTTGACGACCGCCCATACCTCGGGGCCCTGGGACCAGGGCGTGCCCTTCCAGCACAGGTCACCGAACTTCTCTTCCCAGGCCGGTGTGGGGTGGTCGGGCCAGACCTCGTCAAGCTCGCGCGCCGCCCGCCGGATGATGGGCGCCCACCCTGCGCCCCCCGCGCTGAACGGGCGGTGTCGGACGGCGGGCCGCTGAACGGCGGGCCGGGTCTCTGCACGCAGGGCGGTCGTGTACTTCTCGCCGGTCGCGGCCTGTCGCTGACGGGCCCTCTGCGCGGCGGTCGATGGGTTCTTCTTGGGCATCTCTGGCGCTCGCTCCTGGCGGTCCCCACGCTCCCGCCGGACGGAGAAATGCCGGGGGGAAGCGGCCCCCGCAGGGACCTTGGCCGGTCGATCACCTGGCGGCGTGGGCGCGGGTGTCGGCGGGCGGCGTACGCAGCTTGCCGGGCGAGAGCGTACCGCCTCCCGAGAGGCCCACCAGGTTCCCAGCCGGTAACTTCGCCGAACCTAACGATCAGGCTAGATAGGTTCGCTACGGTGCGTGCGTGAGCACTTTCACCGAGACACCAGCCGAGCGGATTGCCGGTGACCTCGCCCTGGCCATGCACCAGCAGCTCATCCGGCCCGGGGAACGGCTCCCGTCGCAGTCCAAGCTGATGACGTCGTACGGCGTCGCCATGGGCACCGCGTCCGCCGCGCTGGGCAAGCTCGCGGCCGCCGGCCTTATCCGGACCGTGCCCGGGTCCGGCACCTTCGCCGTCCGCCCGAACCCCTTCGAGCCGAACCCCGTGCTGGACGTCATGGCGGCCGCCTCCCTGTGCCGGACCCTCGCCGCGCACTCCTTCGGCCCGGGCTCCGCCCCGGTGCTGGAGATCGGCGGGGGCGAGGACGTCGACACCTCCGGGGACCGCGAGGGCCCGCTGACGCGCCTGGTCGACGTCTCCGCCCTGGAGGGCCTTGACCGGCACGTCCTGCGGTGGATGAGCGAGGCCCTGCTGTCCGCCGCGCGCCGCCTGGTCGCGTCCGGTCCGTGCGAGGGCGACGCGCACGTCATCGCGACCGCCCGGGCGCTCCTCCGCGACGGCGGCCGCCGCCCCGAGGACCAGCCCGCCATCGCCCAGCACGGCGGCCCGGCCCCGGCCGACGAGCACGTCGTGCTGCGCATCTGGCCCGAGCGCGCCGCCCCGGCCGACGCCGACCCGTACGGCCCGCCGTTCTAGTGCTGGATTCCTCATTCCCTGGGTATATGACCTGGTGGCGGGGTGGATCGGGTGCTCGGGGGCGGGTGCTGGACGGTGGTGTTACGGGCACGGACGAGCCGTGACGAGAACGAGCAACGACTGGTGCGTCGACTGTCGCGAGCGCGCAAAGCGCCGCGGGATCTGGTGCTGCGGGCACGGATGGTCGAGCTGAGCTGGGCCGGGCAGCGGGTGTCGGCCATCGCGGATGAGTTGAGGTGCAGTCCCAAGACGGTCCGCCGCTGGTTGCACCGCTTCAACCGCTTGGGCCTGGACGGGCTGGAGGATCTGGGTGGGCAGGGCCGCAAGCGGCGGATCACCGAGGCGGAACGCTCAAGAATCATCGGCCTGGTCAAGCAGTCGCCGCCGGGCCGGCTGACCGTGCAGGCGGGCGGAGAGCTGGCCGCGGCGGATGAGTCCGGGCCGCCGGAGTGGACCCTTGACGCACTGGCTGCCGAGGCCCGGCGGCTGGGTATCGAGATCGGCCGCAGTCAGGTCCGTCGGATCCTGCTGGCCGAGGGGGTGCGCTGGCGCCGCACCCGATCCTGGACCCGCTCAAGGGACGCGGACTTCGAGGGAAAGGACCAGGATCATCGAGCTCTACACCTGCCCGCCCGAGGGCGCGACGGTCGTCTGCGCCGACGAGCTCGGACCGGTGATCCCCCGCACGTTCCCGCCGGCGCCGGGCTGGTCGCCGGACGGCCACCGCACCAAGTCCGAGGTCGACTACGGGCGCGGTCCGGAGAAGACCTGGGTCTACGGCGCTTTGCGGGTGCGGGACGGACACGAGCTCACCATGACCGCCTCCTCCCGCAACAGTGCCTTCTACCAGCAGTTTCTTCAGAAGGTCGAGGCAGCCAACCCTGTCGGTGACATCTACGTCGTCACCGACAACCTGTCCTCGCACAACAGCCTGTCCACCCGGACCTGGCTTGAGGACCACCCCAGAATCCGGCACGTCTTCATCCCCGTCGGCGCCTGCTGGCTCAACCTCCAGGAAGGCTGGTGGCGCATCTTCCGCAAGGCCGCCCTCGCCGGCCAGTCCTTCGCCGGACCACCCGAGATCGAACAAGCCACCCGCCTCGCAACATCCCAGCTCAACGCCCGAGCCCGGCCCTGGATATGGGGAAGACCAGCACCACCAACTCGCCTCGTGCGACGCCGATATGTGTACGTCGTTTGAGGAATCCAGCACTAGTACTCCAGTCTGACTTTGCGATCTTGCCGTACCTGGCCGGGAACGGGTACGGCCACCGCGTGATCATCGGTTGGTGTGTGGACAAACGAAGATCGTGCGGTGGCCGCTGGCCATAGCGTAGACCCCACCCGCTGGCGGGCGATGTTCGACCAGGCCATGGCCCGGATCGCGGGACATTTCGGCCGAGTTGAACCCCGGGCGAGTGCCCGCTCCTATCTGCTCGGGCTGCTGTCGCGTGCCGAGCGGAAGAACTGCTGGCAGTTGGCCGAACAGGCCGGGCTGGCCCGGCCGGGGCCGATGCAGCGTCTGCTGCGCTACGCCCGTTGGGACGCCGACGCTGTCCGCGACGACATCCGCGCTTACGCCGTTGAACACCTCGGTGCCGACGGCGGTGCGCTGATCGTGGACGAAACCGGCTTCCTGAAGAAGGGCCGGGCCTCGGCGGGCGTTCAGCGCCAGTACACCGGCACCGCGGGCCGCATCGAGAACTCCCAGGTCGGAGTCTTCCTCGCCTATGCCACCAGCCGGGGGCGGACGCTGATCGACCGCAGGCTCTACCTGCCCGAGCACTCCTGGTGCGCTGACGCCGAGCGCCTCCACGCAGCGGGGGTACCCGACGAGGTGCAGTTCCAGACCAAACCCCGCCTGGCCTGGGAGATGATCGCCGTTGCGCTGGACGCCGGGGTGGAGGCACCGTGGGTGACCGGCGACGAAGCCTACGGGCAGGACCCGCAGCTTCGTGCCGCCCTGGAGGCACGCGGGACCGGCTACGTGATGGCCGTCGCCTGCTCGACGCGGGTGCAAATCAACCACGGCCGCACCACCATCCGCGCGGACACCGTCGCCGGCCGCCTGCCCGCCACCGCCTGGCAGCGGCACAGCGTTGGCAACGGCGCGAAGGGCCCGCGCTACTACGACTGGGCCTGGATCCACATCGGCACCGGCAGCCACCACCACCTGCTCATCCGCCGCAACCGCACTACCGGCGAACTCGCCTTCTACCTGTGCTGGTCACCCACCGAAGTGCCCCTGGCCGAACTGGTCCGTATTGCCGGTGTCCGCTGGAGCATCGAGGAGTGCTTCCAGGCCGCCAAGGGCCAGGTCGGACTCGACCACTACCAGGTCAGGCACTGGACCTCATGGCACCGGCACATCACCCTCGTCATGCTCGCCCTGGCCTTCCTGACCGCCCTCGCCGCCGACGCGGCCCCCGATCGGCCCGCCAGCACCCACCACCTTGCCCGCAGCCGTGATCCGATCACGCTGACCGTCCCGGAAATCCGCCACCTGCTCACCGCCGTCTTCAACTCACCGGCCGTGGCCGCGGCCAGGCTGCTGCAGTGGTCAAACTGGCGCAGGCGCCACCAGGCAACAGCCCGGCGCAGCCACTACCGACGACGGACCACCAGCAAACCCACCGGGTAGATCACGAAACCGCACTGGAGTACTAGACGAGGACTGGAAACCCAGGCCGGGTCCCTTCCCCTACTGGGGAAACCCGCCGAATCCCCATCACCCTCCACCGCCGAGCAGGTTCCGGCGGCTGATCGGACGCGTCATCGACCTGGTCGGAACAGCCTGCGTCATCGCCATCCCCATCTCCTACTTTCAGGGCTACGAGGAACTGGCCGGAGGTCTCATCGCGGCGGCGGCAGGACTGTTCACCCTGTCCTCGAAGATCAAACCCGACAACTGAACGCCGTCTTCGAAGCACTTCTCGGCCGTCCAGCCGACGAACTCGTCGGTGGTGACTGCTTGTGGCACGTCGGTGAGAATTGCAGATCGTCATCGACGCCAACAGCCTCCTGGTCGTGACCATCGGGCTCCCGCTGCTGAGGGCGGCCATCACAGAACGTGACCAACCAACGGATATGACATAGCTTCTCAGTAGGGTCGGGGACTGGCGCGGTGGCTTCCGCTCCGTTTCCAGCCCCCGCCGCTTCAAACCGTGCATGCAGTTCTCCCGCACACGGCTTTCCGACATCGTTCACCGACTGGCATGCGCTGCCGCCCTGCGTACGGTTCCGGTGAGGCGGTAGACCCCGAGCCGGGTGATCCATCCGTAGGTGAAACGGGTGGCCCAGTTGCGGCCCCGCAGTCCGTGTTTCCGGCTGGCGAGGATTGCCAGCCGCTCGTGGACGTAGCCGTCGACCGCGTTGAACTTCCGCCCGGAGTTCCCGTTGCGGAAATACGCACCCCAGCCCCGCAGCACGGGGTTGAGGTCAGCGACCACGGCGGACACCGGCCGTTCGGTCTTCGAGCGGGCGGTGGCCACGCGGACCTTGTCCCGCAGCACCCGCATCGCTCTGGCCGAGGGCCAGCGTTGCAGGTAGAACCTGCCTCGCCATTTCCACGATTCCACCTTCCGGTGATGGAAACCGAGGAAGTCGAAGCCCTGCCCACCTCGAGTGAGACAGGTAATGCCGGACTTCTCTGGGTGTAGCCGCATCCCGAGCCGTTCCAGCACTCTCGCCGCCAACTGCTGGGCCTGCTCGGCCCGTTGTCTGGTCGGCGACAGGACCACGAAGTCGTCGCAGTACCTCACCAGCACCCCCAGCCGGCGGCCCTCTTCCTGCCATACCTCGTCGAGGACGTGCAGGGCGATGTTGGCCAGCAGCGGGGAAATCGGTGAGCCCTGTGGGGTTCCCGCCCCGGTCGGGGAGGTCACCCCGCCCTCCAGGACTCCCATCCACAGCCAGGTCCGGATCAGCTTCAGCATCGGCCGGTCCACGACACGCCGGGCCACCTGGGCCATGAGCGCGTGGTGGTCGATCGTTCCGAAGCAGTCCCGGATGTCGGCCTCGAAGACCCATTCCCGCCGCTGGTCGCCGCGACGCGCACGGCTTCGCACGCGTCAATCGCGGACCGCTTGGGCCTAAATCCGTAGCTCGCCTCGGTGAACTGGGCCTCGAAGACCGGTTCCAGGACCAGCTTCGCGGCCGTCATCACCACCCGGTCCGCCACCGTGGGAATCGACAGCGGCCGGAACTCCCCCGGCCGCCCCGGTTTGGGAATCTGGACCCGCCGTAGCACCGACGGACGATACGTATACGTCCGCAGTCGCTCGGCCAAATCCCGGAGGAATGCATCCACCCCCGAGGCCGCCACCGCGTCGATGGTCACCCCGTCAGCGCCGGGGGCTCCTCGGTTCGCGCACACCCCGGCCCATGCCCGCCGAAGAACGTCCATGCGGTGGACATGGCTATATAGGGCATGAAACCGGCGTTCGGGTTCTTGCTTGGCGCAGTGGTAGAGCGTCCGCTGCAAGGCTCGGACCTTGTCCAAAGGACAACCGCCCGGTCTTGCGGTGCCTTCCTCCCGGCGGATGGATCTAGCCGAAACGGCACTCATCCGGGCCCCTCCCTGTTCGCGGATCGCATCGATGAAGCAGGGGCCCTTCGCTCCCAGCGGGTTGTGTTGTCCCGCCGATCGGCACTACTACGACCCCCTCCGACTGCCTCTCGACAGCCCGCCACTTCCCGGTTCCGCCGGTTATAGGCAGGCCACGCTTCCCACGCCGCATGCGCGGGGCCGAGGAGGCTCTCTCCAGTTCCCAGGACAACCGTCCGACCATTCCACGCCCCTTACGCCGGGAGGTTCTTCGGCGACCGCTCCAGGTCCAAGATCGCCTTCCATGGCCTTCGCCTTTCAAGCACAGGCTCGGCTCCTCCTTGGCCCGCCCGCGTGCGGGGGTTAAATGACGGCGCTGCAGGCTTCACTTCATGTTGCGGACTGGCCGGTTGCACACCCCCGAAGGGTGCTTGTCACTCCACTTCGACGCCACCCTTTCGAGCAACGCCGGGAGTCAGCTACCGGGGACCCTGGCGTCTCCCCGGACCGGACTTCCACCGGCTGGCTACCCTGAGCTTGTCGTCCGGTTACATCCTTCACATCCCTTCTGAGCTGCGATGACGTCCGGACTGCTGGACGTACACTTGAGTTTTAACCTCCGGGGCCCGTGCAGAGGAGGCTTTGGTAGCGCCCTGGCAGACTGCCCGCCATGGACACCGAAGCGTTCTGGCGCGTGCTCGATGCTGCTAAGGACAGTGACAAGCCGCTCGACGTCGCCGTCGCCGACCATCTGGCGGCCCTGCCCGCGGAAGAGATCCTCGCCTTCGAAAACCGCTTCTCCCGTCTGCGCGACGCGGTCTACCGCTGGGACGTATGGGCTGCCGCCTACCTCATCGGTGGGGGCTGCTCCGATGACCGGTTCAGCGACTTCACGGCGGGTCTGGTGGCGCTCGGACGCGAGTGGTATGAACGGGCGGCTGCCTGCCCGGACGCCCTCGCCGGGCATCCTGCCGTGCGTACCGCGGCAGCCTCCGGGGACCAGGACGTCATCTTCGATGAAGACTTCAACTTCGTATCGTCCAGCGCGTATGAGCGGCTGACCGGTGACACAGATGCCTTCTGGGAGGCCTGGAAGGCCTACACCGACGCTCGCGCCACGACCGAAGAGGAGGACAGCGAGGGCATGGGCGAGTCGTTCGACTTCGGCGATGCCCAGCAGATGCGCCGGCGTCTGCCTCAGCTGGCTGCGCTCCATCTCGGTTCTCGACCAGGCTGACTCACACAGGGACCCGCAGGTTCCGGAACCCCCACCGGACGGGCGCCGCGTCGGCCGGTGTCTCAGAACTCCAACCGACCCTGGTTCACGGCACGTCGAGCCGTCGATCATCAGGAGCAATGCGCCCACAACGAACGCCAGAGGCTGGTCTGAGGTTAAAACTCAAGCTCAACTCCCTGACGGCCCCAGGCCGTCGGCACCCCGCACGACTCGCGACGCGGGCCAACCCGGCGTATCGGCCGGAGCCGAGTCCCACCAACACGCAGCTAGGCCGTGTTTTAGAACGGGGCTTGTTGCCGCGCCTGATGCCGTGATGATCTCGGTGTGGGACGTGGGGATCTCTCGGATGAGCAGTGGGCAGTGCTGGAACCGCTGTTGCCCGTCGCGCAGGTCGGCAGGCCGTCAGCATGCCGGCGGAGGCTGATCGATGGGATCCGCTGGCGGGTGCGGACTGGTGCCCCATGGCGGGATTTGCCGGTGGAGTACGGGCCGTGGCAGACGGTCTTCGGGCTGTTCCGCCGCTGGCAACGCACCGGTGTCTGGGCAGCAGTGCTGAGCGGGCTGCAGGCCAGGGCCGATGCCGGCGGGCTGATCACGTGGGAGGTGAATGTCGACTCCACGATCTGCCGGGCTCACCAGCACGCGGCCGGCGCCCGCCGGGACGGGCAGACCCAGAAGGAGCCACCCGGCGGGATCGTCGCCGAGCCGGACGACCACGCACTCGGCCGGCCTCGAGGCGGCCTGACCACCAAGATCCATCTGGCCTGCGAACAAGGTCAACGGCCCTTGTCGTTGCTGGTCACGGCAGGGCAGCGGGGTGACAGCCCGCAGTTCGTGGCCGTGCTGGAAGGCATCCGTGTGCCCCGGCTCGGCGCGGGGCGACCGCGCAGACGGCCGCTGCGGGTCCGTGGTGACAAGGCGTACTCATCGCGCGCCAACCGCGCCTACTTACGCCGACGCGGGATCCGGGCCACCATCCCGGAACCGGCCGATCAGGCCGGCCACCGCAGACGCCGCGGCAGCAACGGCGGGCGACCGCCGGCCTTCGACCGCGAGGACTACAAGGCCCGGCACGCGGTCGAGTGCGGCATCAACCGGCTCAAGCGCAATCGGGCGGTGGCCACCCGGTTCGACAAGCTCGCCGTCCGCTTCGAGGCGCCATCCACATCGCCGCCATCAACGAATGGCTGTGACATGGCAGGGCTGTCCGCACCGCATGCCATCCTGGCGGCGGCACGCGGCAGCACGTCGGCACAAGGGAGACAGCGGACCAATGGCGGCTGAGTACTACTGCGCCGACAGCGAGAACGGCCACCACATCGACGACCCGTCCGAGGACGCCCTGTTCGACCTGATCAGCGAACTGAACGACGCGGACAACACGTTCGTCGTCATCCAGCCCGACCAGGACGACCCCGCCTGGTTTGCCTCCGTGGCCGTCCTCGACGAAGGCGGCTACGAGACCGTCCGCCGCGACACCACCCGCCGCGAACACGAGGTCACCACCGACACCAGCATCGGCCGGATCGCCAACGACCTCATCATCTGGCTGGCCGCCCGCGACTTCCCCGGACAGCCAACTCCACAGACCAGCCCGTTCTAAAACACGGCCTAGTGGCCGTTGATGACCAACGGCTCACTCGTCGCAAGCTGGCACTCTGCCCGATACCCAGGTGTACTCCTGGCCAGCACCGGGACCGCGAACAAATCCTCAGGTACAGGAGCTCTCACAGTTCGATGAGACCGCGGACAGTTGTCGTACCTGAGCGGACGACCCAGATCCCACTGCCCAGCGGGGTCTCTTCCGACTGAGCCTTGAAATCTCCGACATCCACGGACGGTGGCCACTGCGTTCCATGCTCTGACCAGCGCACCCCAACGAGGCCGACGGCGGTCAGCTCGGCAGTACTCAGATCGGCTTCGGTGAAGTCGTCCAGCAAGGCATGCACCGAGTTCCTATCGAGCACGGGTGGTTCCCGGTGGAGCACCAGCCCGATGACTCGGCAAACGTGGTTGGTACGAACGTCGATGATGGCGTTGGCAAGGTCGAGGGCACGGTCGAGGGTGGGGGCGCCGCTGAGGTTGAGGGCGCGGTCGAGGACACCGCCGAGGTCGCGGTCGACGGAGCGGGCGAGGTCAAGGGCGAGGTCAAGGGCGCGGGCGAACTCAAGGTCTCCGGCGCGGGCGAGGTCGAGGTCGAGGTCTCGGGTGAGGCCGAGGTCGCGGGCGCGGGCGCGGGCGCGATCGAGGTCTCGGGTGAGGTCGCTGTCGAGGCCGAGGTCTCGGGCGATGCGGCGGGCGCGGCCGAGGTCTCGGGCTAGGGCGTCTTCGAGATCGCCGTCGAGGCCGAGATCGCCGTCGAGGTCGAGGGCGATCTCGACGGCGAGGGAGTGGGCGAGGTCGCGGGCCAGGGCGCTGGCGAGGTCGCGGGCCAGGCCGAGGGCGAAGGCGAGGACGCGCTTGAGGTCGAGGTCGCGGGCGCGGCCGAGGTCACTCGCAAAGACGAGTTCGCTCTTGAGGGCCCCGCTTGCTCCTGCAACGTTGGGCTCGTTGCGCAGGTCCATGTGGACTGACGGACTGAGGGCCTGGAGGAGTTCCTCAGTGGCGGTGTGGTCTTGCGGCGTCTCATATGTGGCGGGCGGGCTGGTCGGCACCGACTCAAGAGGGGCGGGCAGGACGGCGTGCAAGGCCGGCTTCGACGTCGAGGATCGCGTCAAGGCCGTCCAGGGAGCTGTCGTGGCGGGACGGGAACAGGATTTCACGCAGGCCAGCTTCAGTATCGAGAACGTCGTCCAGCGCATCGGCCAGGGTGCTCTGGTGGTGGCGGAGCCAGTGCTCCACAGCCTGATCGCGAGGATCGTGGTCGGGGTAGCGGATCACTGTTCCTCCTCCCGTGCCTTGAGGTAGGCGGCCGCTACGCGGCGGGCCTTTCTGAGGTTCGCACGTACGTTGTCGACTGGCAGGCCGAGGTGCTCGGCGATATCAGAAGGCGTGAAGCCGGCCAGTGTCCATGCCAAGACCTGGCGCTGCCGGGGCGGCAGGCTGCGCAGCATGGGCAGCGCGTCGTGCCGGGTCTCCCACTCCCCGATGGCGTCCGGGCGGGCCAGTAACGACGTCGGTTCGGGAACCTCTTCGACGGGCTCTTTCTCGACGGCGGCGAACTTGCGCACCAGCTTGCGGGAGGCAACCTTGTACGCCCATGGCAGGGTGCACGCAGTTCGCTCCAGCGCCGGAACACGCTGGTCATCGTGTCCTGTGCGATGTCGGCGGCAACATGCACGGCGGCGCCCTGGTTGATGAGGAAAGCCACCAGAGGGCGGATGGTGCTGCGATAGAAGGCGGAGAACTCCTCAACGGCTTCGTCCCGTGCACGGTGGCGTTCCTCGGACAGGCCGAGGCGTGTGACGGGTTCGGCTACCGGGCTGTCCCCGCCGTCTGCCCGGTCGTCCTCGCTCACGCTGCCTCATTCTCCCCGCAAGACGCTGTACGGGTGGACTTCATTCGGAGCCGGTAGCCATCGCCGCGCTGCTCGTCAAGTTCCAGCCGGGCGCCGGAGGTTACGGCCCGGGTGACACCGACAAGGTACGGGTTCCGGGCCTCCTCACGACGTGTCCGCCACCGCAGCCGCAACCACAGCCCCAGTAGAGCACATGCCTTGGCAGTGACGACCGAGCCGATCGCGATGACGGCTGAAGCTGTATCCATCGGTTCCATCCCCTACTTCATAGCGCGGCAGACCGCTTCAAAACGGCCCTCATGAAGTAAGAGCCTGAGAGGACCTTGATCGTGAACTCACCGCGCCGGGACATGCCGACCGGTACCGCGGCGGCCCTTCCTGCGCATTAACTCCGGTGCCACCGCAGCCGCTTGCGAGCACGGACCACGCACCGGCTACGCGCACCAGGTGCCGCCCAAGGCGGGTTCAGACATAGGCTCTCAGCGGGCCTGGTTCAGTGCCCGGGTCAGTTCCCGGTTAGCCGCCCGCGCAGCATCGAGTTCCTCGGTCCGCTCATCGAGCTGGCCCCTTATGTCGGCCAGGTGTTGTTCGAGCAACGTGATGCGACGTTGAAGCTGGTCGATGTCGGCGGACGCGCCAAGGCCGGATTCCTTCCAGGCGGTTTCGCCAAGGCTCTCGGAGAGACGCTTCTCCAACTGTCGGACCCGGACTGTCAGTCGTTTGTTTCGCTCCAGCGCGTTGGTCAGGTCTGCCCGCAGCGAGGCCCGGCTGACGGCCGCGATCCGGCCTTCTTCTGGTGGGGCTGCTGCGGCGGCGTGGACGCGTTCGAGGAGGTCGCGGTGCCGGTAGAGGTAGGTGCGGTCTTCCGTGGCTGCGAGCTCGGCTGTGCACTCATCCAGCAGCGGCTCGAGCAGCACCTGCTCGGCGTCGCTGGTGTCGCAAGGGCAGCGGTGCCAGGTGCCGAAGCCCGTGCCCAGGCGAAGGACGTCGCTCTCCCCGCCTGGGCACCAGGAGCCCACGCCTCCTTCTGAGGCGGTAAGGCCGACATCTGGTTACGCTGCCGCCAGGATATCGACGGCGAAGACGAGGGTGGACCGGCCCGGGATGCCCTTTCGGGCCTGAGCGCCAAAGCCGGGGCCAGGTGGGACGACAAGCAGCACTCTGCTGCCCACTTTTGCGCCGACCAGGGCCCTGTCCCAGCCCTTGAGGACGTTACCGCGGCCGATCACGACCGTGATGGGGTGGTGCTGCGCCCAGGAGGAGTCGAAAAGCGCCGCCCGGTCCTTTCCGCGGTTGCCCTCCCATACCGCGCCGGAGTACTGGAGAACCACTGTCTGACCCGTCTTCACCTTCGGGCCGGGGCCGCTGACGAGCGTCCTGGAGACGAGACGCCTAGGCGCGGCGGCGTCGGGCACCGCGATCGCGGCGGGCGAACGGCTCACCTGAACCTCGGGCAGTTCGCCGGATACCGAGCTCTGCTCCCCGGAGACGATGGCGTCCGCGGCCAGGACCTTCACGACATCGACGACGAAGACGACGGTCTCGGTGGCCGAAACGCCCAGACCGGCATTGCCGGTCGTGCCGTAGGCGGCAGCCGGCGGGGCCACTACCAGCACTCGGCTACCGGCCCGCTGTCCCTGAACGGCGCGGTCCAACGCGGGTATCACCGCCCCCTCTCCCACCGGGAACACCTTGGGGGCGTCTTCCTTGCCGTAGGTGCCGGGCAGGGCGTTTCCGCTCTTCCAGGTTTTCGCCGTGTAGTCGACGACCACTACGTCGTCATTCCCTGCCTTGCGGCCACGCCCCGTCGCCAGAGGGGCGACGACGAACTTCCCGCTCGGCTTGGCCTTGGGAATGGTGATGGCGGCCTCGTGCCCGACAGTTCCGGAGACCGCAGGCAACACCGCGTCCGAATGCACGGCCGCCGGTATCGGAGGCCGGGACACCGACACTGTGGGGGCAGGCAGGGGACGGTGGCCACCGTTCGGAGGTGTCGGGGGATGTTCGCCACTGCAGCCGGTCAGCAGTACCGCGCTCATCAGCAACAGGGATGCAGGTCGCGCAATCATGAATTCCATATTCCATTCAGAGGTTGCACGGAGAGAACAGTCGTGAATTCGAGGGTGCCGGCTCTACCGGAACTCGCCCCGGAGCTACTGTGATCGCCGCGAGTCACGGGTGAGGAAGAGGCGCAGCGCCGCAAATGCCCATGCGCCGACGAGCAAGGCGCAGGAACTCTCGAGAAACGCGATATCCCGATCCCCGTCTTCCAGCAACTCCGTTACGTATATCGCCGCCTGAAAAGCGCCGATGACGAAGAGAACGATGGATCCGGAGGCAAGCCCGGAAGGTTTTTTCATGGGATTTTCTCCTGACATGCGGACTGCCCTTGGTTGGCACCCCTGGCCGGCGTCCGGGAGAGGGACCGCCGGCCAGGGGCTTCTTGCATCCCCTGTACTTGGCTGCGCAGCGCTCAGCCAATCAACAGTGGACGTGCGGGGTCAGCAGTAGTAGTAGACCGGGTATGAGTATTCGGCCCAGTAGTACGCCACCCACTTGACCGTTGCGAAGACCTTGAGGCACTTCTTCCTGTCTCTGGCCCGGTCGGCCCACCACACGATGAGGGCTGCGTAGAGGCCCAGGAGGGCGGCGACAAGCCCCGCATACACATTGATGAGGGCGATGATGCCCGCGATGAACCCGTACACCGTGAGAACGTAGGGGCCTTCGTCGGCGAGCTTGTTGGTGGCCCACCAGTTGAAGTAGACCCGTACGGACGATCCGACGTGCCACCCCGTGTCCCAGCCCCAGTAATCCCAGTAGGACCAGCTGTGGCCGACGATCTTTCCGAAGAACCGGTAGGAGGTAC
Organism: Streptomyces sp. SA15; assembly: GCF_002291145.1. Lineage (GTDB taxonomy): Bacteria > Actinomycetota > Actinomycetes > Streptomycetales > Streptomycetaceae > Streptomyces. The sequence continues at coordinate 51,490 of NZ_NTGE01000192.1, read as the reverse complement.
GCCACCGGCTCCACTTGCCGTCGAGGTCGACCCGGTTGATGGGGTCGGCGAGGGAGTAGTCGTAGGCGTTCGCGTTTCCTCCGGCGACCGGGTCGATCGAGAGGAAGCGCCCCAGAGCCGGATCGTAGAGCCGGGCGCCCATGAGTACTGCTCCGCTGGGAGTCTCGCTGGAGCGTTGAGCACCGCCGAGCCAGCCGTACGCGGTGGTGGGGCTGTCGGCCACGACGTTGCCGTACTCGTCCTGACGAAGGACAGTCGGGCTCTTGGCGGTGTCCAGCGGGAGCTGGAGGTTCACGTCGCCGTGGAGGTTGGTGAGTTGGAGGACGGTGTCGCCCGTGGCCGTGGTGATGGCCTGTAGTTGACCGTTTAGGCCTCGGACATTGCGGGCGATGGTTCCGCTGGTGTTGTCAGCCGTCCAGGACGGGCTGTCGCTGTCCGAGCCGTAGTGGTTGGTCTTGCTCCCGCTCTGGCTCCAGGTGGTGTCGGGGTTCTGGGTCTCTGTGGTCCAGGAGGCAAGACGGCCTGTGGCGTCCAGGTCCCAGGTCTGACGATTGGTGCCGAGAGTCTGCTGGCGGACCAGGTCGTTGGCGTAGTAACCGATGGTGGTGCCGTTCGCCTCGCTGGTGGTGCGGCCGAAGGCGTCATAGCTGACGCCGGTGGCGCTCAGCCGGTCGGCACTGTCGTAGGTACTGCTGGTGGTGGTGGCACCGGTGTCGGTGCAGGCTGCGCCGGGGGCGCTGGTGCTGGTCGCCAGACCGGTGCGGTTGGTGTTGTTGTCGAAGGTGTAGGCCCTGCGGGTGCAGGAGCCGTCCGCCGCGGTGTCGTCGGTGCGGGTCAGTCGGCCGACCTTGTCGTAGCTGTACCCCTGTTCTGTGGTGTCCCCGACGGTGCCGGTGTGAAGGACGACCTGACCGAGGACGGAGTAGTCCGCCTCGTCGGCGAGAAGAACGGCGCCGTCGCTGTCGCGGGTGTAGGTCCGTGAGGTGTCCGAGCCGATTTCGTCGTACCCGCTGCTGACGGTGTACCCGCCGGGCAGGTGCTCGGCGAGCGGTTCTCCATCAGCCCCGTAGGTGACGCTGAAGGTTCCGGCGACCGAGTCCGTCATGGACGTGGGCAGACCGCGCGGCTCTGCCGCGGAGTCGTAGGCGAAGGTTGTGGTGGACGGTGCCGAGTCGGTGAACTTGACCGGTCGGCCGAGTTGGTCGTACTGGGCGCTCTGGGTGTTGCCCGCGCCGTCGTTGTAGCTCAGCTGGCGGCCAAGCATGTCGAACACGGTGGTGATGGTCTTGCCGTTGGCCGACCTGGTGGCCACCTGGCCGTTGGTCGGGTCGAAGGTGGTGGTGGTGTCCGGCACTGCCGTGCCCGTGCCACCGGTGAAGGTGGTTCCGGTGATCCGGCCCGCTGCGTCGGTGGTGCTGGAGGTGGTGCGGGTAACGCCGTTGGCCGTCTCGATCACCGTGACTGCCTGACCGTACCCGTCGTACTGGAGGGTCTTGGTGGGCAGTTGGCCGGAGTTGGAGCCCCCGCCTGTGATGGCCCCGGCCGGACCGATGGAGCAGATCAGATCGGCCCACTCCGGCCGCCCATTGCAAGCGCCGGTGCCGCTCGCCGACCAGTACGTGGTCACCGTGGCTCCGGCGTCCGTGCCGTTCGACTTGGGCAGAGTGGTCTTGACCGCCCGGCCCTGGGTGTCGTAGGACGTGGTCTTGGTGATGTTCAGACCGCCAGCGTCTTCGATCGTGCTTACGGGCAGGCCCTTGACCCAATCGTAGGTTGTCTTGTTGGTGCGGGTGTCGCCATCGGACGGATAGCGGTCCAGCCGTACGCCCGTGGTGACCGTGGTCGGCACGTTGGAGATCTTCGCGGTGCCGTCGGTGGGACGGCCCTCGTCGTAGCTGGTCACGGTGTGCTGGCGAGCCGCGACTTCGCTGCCTGCCGCCTGGTCCGTGCCACCGGTGCCGGCATGGAGAGCCTCGACCAGGGTGACCAGGTGCAGCGGGCCCAACGCCTCCAACTCGCGCAGCCCGTCGGTGCTGTACACGTGGGTCGTGGACAGCGCCTGCGCGCGTTCCGCGGTCGTGACGCCGCTGATGCCCAGGCGGGTGAGCTCGGCCAGGCCGTCACCGCTCGTTGCCAGAGCCAGCTCGCGGTTGGCCGCAGTCAGCTCCCGCACCACGATCCCGAGGTGGTTGAACTCTGTAGTCGTGATGTGCCCACCCGGGGCAGCAGTGTTGACGTCGCGCCCGGAGGCGTCGGCGTAGCTGACGCTGGCGCGCTGGTACGACGTGGTGGTGAGGTCGCGGCCGTCGTGCGAGGCCGGGACCGCGTCCGGCGGGAAGATGGCCGTTGCATCGGTTGGCACATCCGTCTGACCCCAGGCCCCGACGTCCGCGGTGCCCATCGCATAGGGGGCCGTGCTGCCGCTGAGGGGCACGTCGTACACCAGGTTGACGGCGGCGGTTCCGCCGTCGGTCTGGGTCGCAGACCCTGGCACCAGCGTCGGGCGAGAGGCGGACAGGAGCATGCCACTGCCGGCAGTGGCGGCGTTTCCGGCGGTGCCATAAGTGAAGGTCCACGGCAGCTCGCCAGGAGGAGTGAGCCCGGTGACCCGGCCGGCACTGTCATAGCTGTACTGCGTCTTCAGCGTCGGGCTGATCTGCGGATTCCATGCCTCGCGCAGCCGTCCGCCGTCGTCGTAACGGTACGTCTCCACGGACTTGGCGGTCGACGCAGCCGCACCCGGCTCGGTCGACCACAAGCGGATCTCCTTCACCTGCCCGGCGAAGTCACCGAAGACCGTGGGAGTCGCAGTGGTGGTGGAGGCGTAGACGAACTCCAGCGCCCGGCATCCCTTGGTCGCCAGGTTGGTGGCGCATGTGCTGGAGGAGACCGCCGAGGTCGGCGCGATCACCGACTTCGGACGAGCCAGGGTCTGGTTGCCGGACACCACCTTCTCCGAGACGACCGTGACGGTGGAGTCGGACGTCGCCCGGTACGAGGTGGCGGCCTGCCAGGTGGTGACTGCCGGATCCACCTTCGCGAAGGTCGTGGTCGTACCGTCGTGGTCCTTGAGTGTGAAGGAGCCGCTCAGCGAACCCGTCAGGGTCAGGTCCTCCGACCCCGGCGCCGCCTGCCATCCGCCGCCGCTGGTGGCGGTGAAGCCGACACCGACCCCGCTGGAGTCGAGCAGTTCCACAGAGGTGGAAGACGTCTGGCGGACGCTGTTCCAGTCGGAGCCGGTCACGTCGGAGGTGATGCCTGAGATCCAGTCGGGGCCGAAGATCGCCGCCTCCCCCTCGATCCCCGTGTCACTGGTGGCCCGGCGGGACGAGGTGGTGCGCGTGGCGCTCAGTCCGAACGCCGAGGTGTCGGACTCGGTCAGGACGAAGTCTCCGGTAAGCGTGTTCACCTCGCCCGGGCCCACCTCCTGTGTGGGGGCGTCTCCCGCCTCTCGGTCGACGTTCACTGTGACCGACTGGGAGTAGCCGGTGGTAGTCCCGTCGGTGAAGGACGCCCGGATGCTGATGGGGCCGTCCTCTGCCAGGCTGGTGGTGATGTTCCAGGTCAGCGCCGCGGGCTGTCCGTTGGGGGCGGCCAGCGGCCAAGTGGAGACGGGAGAGCCGTCAGAGTTCTTCGTCACGTCGGCCAGCGGCACGGTGGTCCAGGTGTCGGTCTCGCCCCGCCGGTACTGGTAGGTCACGCCGGTGTAGGTGGTCTTGCCAGTGGCGGCCAGGGCCACCCTGCGCGCAGGCCGGTCGCCGTCGCCGGGGCTCAGCAGTGCGGCACCGTCCGCACCCACACCGAAGGAGTACTTGGTGTTGGTCGACGACACGTTGCCGCCCGAGTCGATGGTCTGGGCGTACAGCGTGTGCCAGCCGTCAGCGGGTGTGATGGAAATGTTCAGCGGGTCACCGCCGGTGCCGTCCACCGTGTCGTACACGCTCTGCGCCATGGCCGGATCGTCCAGGCCCCACTTGAAGCCCTGCCCGTCCGTCGACGTCGTGTCGAGAGTGCAGCTCACCGCGCCGGGCGCCTTCGCCGACCACGTGTCCTGCGGATACGAAGAACAGCTGATGCTCGGGGCCACCGGCAGCCCCGTGTTCAGCACGAACGTGGTGTACCCGGTCCAGGACCCGTAGTCGGTGGAGTCGTACCCCCGCACCCGGAACCGCAGATGCGAGCCCGCCGGGAAGGCGTTGGCCGACGGGACGGCCAGGGTGGCCGTGGAACCGGACGCCACACCCGCGCTGGTCGCGGTGTACGTGTAGGCGGTGTCGTTGTACGCCGGGTCCGGGGTCACCTCGAACTGAGCCTTGACCGTGCCGCCGTCCGCATCCGTCACCTTCGCCGACAGGGCCGGCGTCAGCGAGGTCACGTACCGCTTGCCGTTGTAGGCGTTCACGGTCGAGGGCGAGACCGCGGCACCGGTCGGGACGGCCGGGTAGGAGTTGTAGGTCACCACCAGCTTCGGCGCATACCCGGCGGTGGTGTAGTTGGCCGAGCGGAACCGGCGCCAGGTGGTGGAGTCGTTCTCGTTGGTGCTCGCCACTTGCAGACCGTAGTTGGCCGAGCCGTTGGCCCAGTCCTGCACCATGGCCTGCAGGTTCCAGTTCGACCAGGCTCCGGGGCAGGAGGTGTCGTAGCCCCAGTGCCCGCTGTTCGTCGCCTTGTTGGTCGTCGTGGTGGTGGGCTGGGCGCCCCAGGTGATGGACGTCGAGGACCACGACGAGGTGATCCGCTTGGCATCCGTGGTCGCGCCCGACGTCGAGCAGGTCGCCGAGTAGTAGTTGTACAGCGACATCGTCGCGGCGGTAATGTGCTTGCCGGTAAACTTTGACACGTCGAACTTCAGATACGAGCGCGCCGTGTCCGTGCCGCCGTCATACGTGCCCGACTTCAGCTCCTGTGAGGAGACCTGAGAGTCGGGGTAGTCCGGGTTCTGCACCCAGGTGTCGGTGGTGACCGCCAGCGTCGTGGTCGGGTCGACCGTCACCGGGTAGGTCGCCGTCGCAAGAAAGTCTTTGTCCGGGGTCAGGACGAGGGTCTGGGTGCCGTCCGACGCGGTCTCAATCTGCGTGGAGACCTGGTTTTGGTGGGCGGACTCGCCGGAGGCCGGGTCCTTGGAGGCGTCCCACATCATCGGCGCCGGGGCCTCGGCGACCAGGTCCCCGGCGCTGTTCTTCAGCAGCAGGTGCCCGGAGCTGGCCTGGGACAGCTTCAGCCCGTCCAGGTTCAGCGGAACCCGGTACGACACCGCGTCGCCGTCGGGCTGCTGGGCGAGCTTGATGTTCTCCGAGAAACCTTGCGCCAGCGCGGTAACCGACAGGGTCTGGCCGCTGCCCAGGTCGTAGGAGGCGGTGCTGTCCTTGACGGCCGGGGTGGGCAGCGTGTCCTGCCAGCCCAGCCCGAAGGACTCGTTGCCCTTGACCACCGAAGCCAGCCGCGTGTCGCCACCGTCGGAGATCGAGATGTCCGCGGGCGCCGCCGCAGGCGTCAGATCCGATCCGGTGTCGGACAGCGAGGTGTCGATGTCCTTCCACTGCCCGTCCTGCTTCACCCGCACCGGACCCGCGTACGCCTCCGTCTCCAGCTCCCCACTGGGCAGCGCGTACGTCGTCGAGTCCGCCGTCCGGTCCGACAACACCTCGATCTTTCGGTCCTGCAGACGAGCCATCAGCACCGCCGACGCCTCGTCCTGCGCCTCTGCGGGCCCTGACGTCTCGGCGGCGGAGCCCGTAGTGGCGGACTCTGACGCGGAAGTCGCCGCATCCGCGGCGAACGCCATCCCGGTGTCCTGCGACACCAGCGCGGTCTCGGCAGCCACCAGCATGACCACGCCGATTGCTATCTGTCGCAACCGCCGTGCCTGACGTTTCCGACTTGTTCTCGTTCTGCCATGGGCCACAGGTCTGTGACGCACGATCAGCTCCTTCCCTGATGCTCCGCAACGCGGAGCCAACAGAAACTGGCTGATCTTCGCGGGTGGCACACCGTGCCCTCACGACGGCCGCGGGACACTCACGCCCTAAACCCAGAAAATCATCAAGGTGATCAAAAATCCCCGCGCCACGCGTTTCCCCTGAGGGTCCCTATTGCGACGTTTCGTGCACTTCGAACCCAGCGTTACCCGATGCTCGTAGTCGCAGATGCGTTCCCTTACCCACCGCAAAATTTTCCAAGAAGTGAAAGAAGAGGCGATCAAATCGGTAAGAACTCGACAAGGACTCTGTCGGGTCACTTTGCGTACCCTGTCCGATGGAACGCTAAGGCTGGTTCAAGGCGCGGGTCAGCTCGCTGTTGGCGGCCCGAGCGGCTTCGAGTTCCTCCGTCCGTTCCTCGAGCTCTCCTCGTTTCTCGGCGACCTCCTGTTCCAACAGGGCAATGCGTCGTTGGAGGTGGTCGATATCCGCCGGGGCGCCGAGCCCGGACTCTCTCCATGCCTGCTCGCCGAACTGCATGGAAAGCCCCTTCTCCAACCGGCTTACTCGCGCGGCGAGACGGGTGTTCCGCTCCAGCGCGTTGGCCAGGTCGGCCTGCAAGGAGGCGCGGCTGACGGCAGCCAGCCGACCCTCCGCCACAGGCGTGCTGGCCGCGGCGTGAACGCGTTCGAGCAGGTCACGGTGGCGGTAGAGGAAGCTGCGGTCGACTCGGGCCGCGCGGGCCAGGGGCTGTGGAACTTCGCGTAACTCCCCAGCAGCAGCGTCAACTTCCCCTTCCCCACCCATACGTTCGAGTCGGATCGCCTCGTTGTGCATCGGGTCAGTGTGGGGAGTGGTCAGTCCCACCGGCCGTCGCGGGCGTGCCAGCGTTGCACCCATTCCAGGAAGCCGACCGCCTCCGGCATCGGGTAGGGGTAAGCGCCGACTTCGGTGACCGCCCAGACCTTGCCTCGCTGGGGACCGGTCACGACCAGGACCCAGTAGGCGGGTCCGTCGTCGGCGCCGAGCACGATGGAGCCGTGGTTGAAGACGTCGGCGACGCGCTTGTAATGGTCGTCGGCGAGGGGTTCACCTTCCCAGGCCCAGGCCTCTCGGAGCGGGAACGGGGCGGCGGGATTGCGGTGCGTGTCGTACGGCCAGTCCGGGGGGAGCCAGCCCAGAGGGAGGAGGCCGCCATCTTCGGGCGGTCCGAGAGGGGACCCGTTCGTGATCTCGGCGATCAGACTCCGGTACGGCTCCGGAAGCACGACGCCGTGCTCGGATTCCCACGCGCAGACGCCATCGTGTCCCAGAGCCGGCTCGCGCCACTCCGTCTCAAATGCGGAGCGCAAGAGCTCCAGGGTGGCCTCGGCAGGGCGCTGATCAGGTGATGTGGTTGTCACGGCAGCATGCTTGCAGAAGGGACTGACACCGCCACTACAGGGCCATCGTCACACAGCGGTGGGAGGCTGGGGCGGTGGTGGCGCCTGCCCGGCGGCATTCGTCGACGACCGGGCTGCTCTGGCGACTTGCTTCATGTCGTCCGGATCGCTGCGCCGCAGCACGAACACCTTGATGAGCGCGAGCAGACTGGGGCCGCACAGGAGAGTGGCCAGCCACGGAGAATCAGGGGCGACGTACACGCCCGCGCCGAGCATGGCCAGGGCCAGCACGGCCCCGACGATTATCTCGGTGATCTGCCGCCGGTGCGCCCGCTGCTCCCGGACTGCATCACGCTGCATCTCCAAGCGCACCATCAGTACACGGTGCTCACGTCGGAGCTCTGGCTCCATCGCCTCCAGCGCAGCTTTCAACTGCTCCGCACCCAGCTCTCGCCACTGCATAGCGATCTGCATACCGGCGGAGAGGATCGGATCCTCGTCCGGTGTCCAGTTGGCGGGCAGTTGGCCACCCCTGTTCACTGCTGCGCTCCTCCGCCCCCGCTGGACACCGGCATGTACTCTCCGTTTGCGCTCTCGGGTGGAGGCCCGAGCCGCAAGAAGAGGCGTGCCAAGGTGTGGTTGATCGTGTTCGCCGCCGCATCCGCGACAAGCTGTGTCTCTTCGACGGGCAGAGTTCCTGAGTCCCCCTCGTCCCCGCCGTCCTCGATGTGGCCCAACCTCCGGGCTCGCCCCCGGATAAGCGTCGCTTCCACCGGAGCGGCATGGTCGTAAGCACGCAAGGCGGCCTGAAGCTCACCCTCGGAGACAAGGTCGCCGGACATGATCCTCGCGATTGCGTCATCCGCGGACCGTAGCGTCGGGCTCTCCTTGGCGAACCACTGCTTGCGTAGGTAGGTGCGACCGTCGACTTGGATGTGCTCGAACGAGTCGCTGACCCTGTATCGCCGGACCTCCACTTCCCTGCCGCGGATTCTTGCCCAGCCGCGCACGAGTAGTTCCCGGCTCTTGTTCCAGAACGGCACCGCGCTCACCCCCGGTCACGGCACAGACGAAGGACACCATATTGGCGTGGCGAGCTAGCGAGCGCCACGTGTTCGAGGCGATTGGAAGGCCGTCTACGGGCCGGGCCGGTTGGAGCGAGTGGCGCAGCACCAGCCGCGACCCGGAGGCGGCAGCTGGCTGATGGGTGCAAGATTGGACCGGCCGTGCGGCGCGGCCGTGGCTACAGGCGCTGGGCGAGGGTCTCGCAGTGGGCCAGGGGAACGGTCGCCTGGTACAGGTCGCCCTCGGCCGCCGTTCCGGGAGGCCATCTCGAGCATCAGCGCGATGCTGTGCAGCGTCTCGTCTCCGCCTTCGGCGGCGTCTTCGCCCAGACGGGCGCTCAGTACGCGGTCGGCCTGGTCCAGGACGTCGGGCCAGTCGCCGGCGTACGTCTTCGGGTCCACCCCGGTCAGGGGCGTCAGCCACAGGTCGGCGTGCGACTGGAGCAGCTGCCGCGCACCGTCGTGGTCGTGGCGTACATCGAGGTCTAGCCGCCGAAGGAGCCCAAGGTGCCGTCCGACATCAAGCAGCTCACCGCCGGCCGACAGCTCACCTCGTTCCGCCAGGTGCTGGACTGCCCCGCCACGGCGAGCGTGCTCCGGCAGGGCCCCGCCGCCGCGCCGGGGGAGCCGCCTGCCTGGCTCGCGCTCCTGTGCCCCGCCCACTCCGAGGCCCTGCCCGGGTGGCCCGGCACCGCTGCCGACAACGACGGGACGCGCAGCGCGGTGACGAAGTACAGGACACGCACCTTCTCGACTTCGTCGGCGTACTGGCGCAGCTGAGGGCCAGCGGTGTCGCCGGGGATCGGCTCGCCGACGTCCGGGTCGACGGAGATGACGACCAGGGCGCGGTCCAGGGCGTGGATCTCCGCCTCGCTGGTGATGTTCTCCAGCTGCTTGGCGGCGGAGTCAGAGAAGGCGATGCGGGCGCGGCGCGGGCCATGCTACGGGGCCATCAGGCGACGGCCGGGCGCTGCGCGGCGAGCCGGGCGAGGTGGGCCTCGCGCAGCTCCTCCCACGGCGTGCAGTCCTCCACCGAGGGCAGCCCGTTCTCCGCGATGTCCTCCAGGACGGCGGCGAACTGATCGGCGCTGGCGCGGGTCTTGGCCGCGTACGCGCGCAACCCGTCGGCGGCCGCGGGCTCCAGCTGCTGCCGGGCGTGGTCGGTGGCCGGCTGTTCACTCATCGAGGGCTCCAGGGGCAAGAACTGGCGTCTGCTCCAACGGTATCGGCCGCCCCGGGCCCTGGGGACCACTCCGGACGAACCGGCTTGTACGAGGGTGCGGGACCCAAAGACCCAGGTGGACCCAGCTCCCGGCGCGTTCCGTGTCGACCTGGGAAAACACCGGTCTCGGGACCCAGGGACCCAGGCTCTGGGGCGGTTGCTGGGTCCGTCCGAGCGATGACACAGATCAGCTGAACAGTGACACAGATAGGCCCGTCCACCTGGGGAAACAGGGGTTGATGACAGATGACACAGATCGGCCGGACTGTTCAGGCGGGGATGCCCGGGGACGACCTGGCCGTTGGTGATCTGGGTGCAGGCGGTCATCGAGTGGCGTGACCGGAAGTGGTCGACCTCCGTTCGCCTTCGCTCGGATTCGGCTCGGAGGCGAAGCAATGCACTCGCCTTCCGGTTGGTTGCGATCGGCGCCGCTCCGGAGCGCACAGGGCGGGGACACTCAGATTGGTCCACGTGTGTCCTGTCCGACGGGAGCGAGCGAGCCGTGAACGTTGTTGACCATCGCCATGAGCGTGATATCGCTGCCGAGCTGGGCGGCCCGGCGCCCTACGACCCGGCCTGGCTGAACGGTCAGGGCCGCGCCCTGGACTTGGACAGCACTGTGGTGGCCCGGTTGTAGGGGCGGCCCGGGACGGCTGCGACGTCTGCCGCGAGGACTCGCTGGAGCAGCTGTGCCGGAACCCTGGCCAGGTGGCCGCGCTGGCCCTGTGGGCCTGCACGCACGTGATGGACATCTTCAACGACCTGCCCATGGAGATGCTCGAGCGCGGCGATCCGGCCTTCCGGCGGCTGGCGCGGGCCTACTCGGACAGCACCTTCCGGCACGGCTTCGAGGCGCGCGAGCTGACTGACCTGAACGAGGTCTGCCTGCGCCTGGACCCGCACGCCCTCCAGCCCGCCGCGGAGCGGGCCCTGCAAGTACTGCTCTCGGACTCGGCCGACCCGGACCTGTTCGGCTCCCTGACCAGCGCCTACACGCCCAGCGACGAGGACGACGCCCAGGACTACACCGTCACAAGGCAGATCGTCGGCTCGGAAGCCGTCATCACCCTCACCCCGCACGCTGACTGAAACCGCCTGCGCCGTGGCGGCCGGGACCCCAGCACGGCCGGCTCCCATGGCACAGGACAGCACGCGTTCTGGGACGAATGCGGACCGTAGCCGGACCCGACCCGTGTCACGCTGATCGGCTCGGGCCCCGGATTCGGCCCTCGGGCCCGTCGTTTCGGGCCTGGCGGGCAGCGTGACAGTACGGCGTGACACCCGATCGGGGGAGCGTGACACCTTGCCGAATGAGACGGTCCCCCGAGCAGCAGATCTGCTTCACATGCCCCGGACCGAGATCATCTGGTCCACGGCTTTCTGAACCTTCGGCAGGAACGCCGCGATGGTCTCGCTATTGGGTTCCTCGCCGAGCAGGTCCAGAGCGGTCGCGTGGGTGAGGACGATGTCGGGCTGGTAGACCAGGCCTGCGGCCCACACGTCCAACTCCGCTTCGGTGCCCCCGTCGCCGGGACCGTAGTTGATGTACAGAACGGGGAACTCAGCGGAAGAGTCCAAAAGGGTACGGATGTCTGTGACGGTAACCTGCGGCGCTGGCCTGTCGACGGTCGGTTCCATGGTGTGACGCTCCTCCGGCTGATAGTTGAGTCAGCCTATGTCTGCTGCGGCGGTCAAATCGATGGGATCGGGGAGGGCCGGGGCATTGCGGAGGGTGAGATCAGCTCTGCCCGGACCGGGCGCGGGCGAGGAACGCAGCGAGCTCGCCGGTGGACTCCGGGTCGGCGACGGCGAGCCGGGCCGCGAACGCCAGCTGGTCGACGCCGGCGCCCGGCGCGAGGTGCGCAAGTTCGGTGAGCAGTGCGGCGTGGGCGAGCAGATGCGTCGGCAGCAGATCGGCGGCGGCCGCGCGGACGGCTGGATCCGCGTAGTGCCCGCGGTGCGCGGCCAGGGCGTGGGCAAGCCAGGTGTCGACGTCCTTCTGCATGTACGAGCCGGCCCGCCGGGTGAGTTCGTCCCGTACGGCTTCGTCGCCCTCGCGGGGCTCGGTCTGCTCCAGCGTGCCGAGCTCGCGCAGCGCCTGGAGCTCATCGGCGCGGGCCACGATCCGGGCGGCTTCACGCAGCTCGGCTTCCCGGGCGGCGGCGGCCGCAGCGTCGGCGGCGAGCTCCGCCTGGACGACGTGGTCGGCGTCCAGGTCGTAGACGGTGCTCGGGGCCGCGTCGGCGAGCAGCTGGTCGATGCGCTCCCATTCCGCGAGCTCCGCCCGGCCGCGTTCGTCGTCGGCCAGGTGCTCGTGGCGGGAGTCCTGGCGCGCGTCGAAGCGGGCGTCCTCGAGGGCCGCCGCGACGGCGGCCGCGTCCATGCCCTTCGCGCGGCGGCGGACCACGCGCCGGCCGATGCGGGCGTGGTCGACCGGCTCGCGGGGCGCGGCCGCGCGGGGAACGGGACGGCGGGCAGTGCGCCGGGGCGGCCAGGGGCTGCTCATCAGAGCCTCGCATTCGGAGTGCGGAATAAGGTGCGGGCCGCCGCCAGAGCGCTGTACGACGGCCCGGGAATAAGCGAGCCGAAGCACGACATCTGTCACCGGCAGAGCCGAATGGGCTGGTAAAAGTGCTAGGCCGAAGCAGCGTGGTTGTCACCCAGGAGGCAGGCTAGTTGTCACAGACGCTCAATCGGCAGCCTTCCTGTCACCAGGTCGAGGCGTGACGCTCATCCAGTCGGTCGGCAGCTGCCTTGCGGAAGAGAGACAGCAGGGTCCGGGCCGGCAGGGCGCCCGGGTCGAAGAACTGCGTGGCCAGAGCGGGCGGCACCGCCGTTCCCTGCATGCGGACCTCGTGGCAGGTGAAGCAGAACGCTGCCTCGAACAGCGCCAGGTCGAGAGAGTCGTCGTATGCCCGGACGCTCCAGCCCGGCGAGAAGCCGCAGCGGTGCTGTTCACTGCCGGGCAGGCTCTCGATCAAGGCCAGGGCGGCGGCGGCCTCGCTCCCGGTCCAGTGGGCAACCGCCGTGCCGGGGTACGGGACGTCCCGCCTGGTGGGAAGGGCGGAGACCCGTACGACCTCGATCAGCACGGTGGCGGTAACGGCTTCGGCGGGGAGCTGCATGAGCGCAGTCTGCCCGTCAGGTTCGCAGGCGGGTAAGGAGCACAGACGCCTTCGGCAGGCGCAGGCCGGTGTCAGTTCGATCGACCCGATGCCATCCACTGCGGAAGTCGCACCGACGCCGAGACCACAGAGGACGCCGTCACTTGCTCCTTGACAGGCGAACGCTGCCTGGGAGGGGGCGTCGGTCGCGGGCCTTTCCACAGGCGGGGAGCGCCCCCCTTGTCACGCTGATCGATGACCGGTACAACAGGGGCGTGACCGACCCTTTCGCGCCATCTCCGGACGGCCAACTCACCCGGCCAGCCACGCCCGCCCCGGCGGGCAGGAGGCAGTGGACCAAGGAGTCGGCCGGAGGCGCGTTCGCGGGCTTTGCGGCCTTCTGGGGCGCCCAAACGCTGGTCTTCGAGCCCGTCAGCCAGATGCTTCCCGAGTACGGGCACACAGTCACCGCCCTGACGGGATTCCTTGCCGCAGCGGCTGCCTATCCGCTCGCTAGGTGGTGGCTCAAACGCCTACCACCGTCGGACTCATCCAAGCGGTAGGCAGTAGCACAACGGCAAGTCGACGGGCCCGGGAACCAATACGGCCACCGCAGCTGTGGACCGGCTGACCCCAGCCGTGGCGACCGCGCCCGCCGCCACATCACAACACCCGCTCACCGCACAGCCATGTCTCGCTCCGGCTGAGCTGTGCAGCAGCTCACTGTCGTCGGCGTTTGCCAGGCTCGATCTTGCTGACAACAATCCTGCTTTGTGTCAAATACCGTGCTTCGGCTCAATAAGGTTTATAGCAGGCCCTTAATTCCGCGTGGTCAGAACTGGAAATCTATCGACCGCACGTGCGTGAAATCCGCTCGGAGCCCGTCGGCACGGGTGCCCCACTCCGTGAAATACGACTCGGTGACGGCCTCCGCGACGACCGGATGCAGATCCTCCTCCGTCGCACCGGCCTCCTGTAGGCGGAGGAGCTCAGCGGCGTAAGTGGGCGAGATCGGCGTGGTGATGGTGCGCTCACGGCCGTCGTCCGAGCTGCCCGTGCGGGTGAATCCGAGGTAGGCCGTCACCTCCACCATCATGCCGCTGGAGGTCGCCGCCCGCTCCCGCGCCTGTGCCCTGACCTGCGGCTGCCACTGAGATTCGGTCTCCTCCACCAGGGCCGACCGCAGCTTCTTCTGAGGCTTCGTCTGCTGCCCGGCGCGGTAGCGCTGCACGGTGCGGGTCGAGACGCCCAGCTGTTCGGCCAGGGCCTTCGTGGACTGCTTCGCGCGCGTGTAGAGGAATTCCATCTGGGCCTTCGCGGATTTCGGCGCGGGCCGGGTGAACACCACCTTGCGCTCCGCCCGCTTGAGGGCGTCCAGGACCCTGTTGCGGCGCAGGGCCGGCGGCTGCGTGCCATCGCTGTCGATCATTCCTCCAGCAGACACCCGTTCCCCTGTGGACAGATTTCGCGGCCGGGCGCCCCACCGTCGCGGGTGGGGTTGACGGCGTAGATCAGCGGGTCTTGGGTGGAGGGCCACGTCCAGAGCAAGGGGCTGGCCATGGCGTTGCTGGAGTTCTCCGACCGGCTGCCGCAGTGTTCACGCTGCCGGGGCGACCTCAATGCCCACCCCGTAGCTGAGCCCTGCCGAATACGTCTTCCGTCGCAGACGTCAGCGCCGCAGGGCGGTGCGGGTAGTCACCCGTGGACGAAGCGCCGGAAACGACGAGGCCGAAGGCCCGGTCGCAGCCGAGGCCGCGTCGCGGCTCAGCTCGAACGCAGTCCTGCGCGCCAGGTTCCCTGAATGTGAAGCTGCTTCCCGGACGTGCCGTCGATCAGGGTGTGGTGGCCCACGGGTTCCGGGATGGTGACCTGGACCGGCACCCACCTGGCGTCCTGGGGGCATGGAGGGGCTGACCGGGTGATCCCCAGCAACTTCAAAGTGACTTCTCCGTCTTTCTCCGCAGCCGACAGGCGCACAGCTCTCTCGCAGCCCCCTGCATACCCTCGCGTATGAAGCACGCGACCGTCCGCGGAATCTGTGATGGGCTGGGTAATCCTCTGTGGTGTGACCACGGTGCCGGTGCCGGTACTTGAGGCCTTGGATGGACCACTCTGTCCGGACTGCCCGTTGGCCGCGCCGCCGCAGCCGGTCAGCGCAAGCAAGCAGGCAGTCACCAGGATTGCGCCGCCCAGTTTCACAGTCGTCATACTCCTTCGATGCGCAGTGGCGCCGTCCGGTTCCCTACGCGGGCCGTTTCCACGGAGGCGGTGTACCGGCTGAACTGCGACGCATTCGGGGAATCTGTCGCACCTGCGGTTTCGACTTCCTACTCGCAGCCGCCGTACGCCACGTCCCTGGGCGTGACTCCTACGCGCCTCGGCTGACCGCAGTGGACCTTCGGAATCCCCAAGAGAGCGCGCCGCGAGGGATTCGAGCTCTGGAGACGGCCGCTGGTGACCCCGCTGCGCCGGAGGGATAAGGCAGCCGAAAAACAATGGGCTGAGGACTGAAAGACGGGCTCGGAGCGGACGGTATTGCCTCATTCTTACCCCTCCAACTCTGGTCACACTGCGGGCGATTCATGATAATCGGGCATGTACACGACTCAGGCTCCCACACTGCTCACAGTTGTACTCGCCCCGCCTTTTCTTCTATGGCACGCAAAGGTTGGCGAATGCTCAATCAAAGGCAGGTACGTTGAGGGTAAAATTCAGGACTACGACTGTGCGGCTACTCGCCGCCTGCAGCACGACCGTCGCCATATGCGCCGGCTTGGCTGTGCCGAGCGCGCAGGCGGCAGTTGACGACGACAGCACGCACTTGACGCTCGCTCAGATCTCTGCACTGCCGCTGGCAGCCCAGAGCCGCATACTGGATCCGCTGCGCGCGCTGGCTTCTGCGCTGGACACAGCAGGCAAGAAAACCGAGCCCGGCACTTACTCCACGGTGCGCATCGACGCCCCCAACGACACCGTCCACATTGCACTCACCGACCCGGCTCGGGCCCCCGGGCTCATCCAGGCCGCACTGAAGATCAATCCCCGCATTGACACCCATCGCGTGACGGTGGACAAGGCGACCTACACGCTGCGCCAACTCCACGCCACCCGCAAGCATCTGTTCGCGCAGGCCGCATCGCATGAACTTCCTTACCACGTCTACAGCGTCGCGGTAGCGACCGACGGCTCGTCACTCCAAGTCGCAGTGGACCAACCTGCGCTGGCTCAAGCCCGCACACCCATGGCCCAAGCCACCGCAGGGCAGGCGCCGCACAGCCTGCTGGACGGAGTCGCCGTCACATTCCAGCAGGGCCACCAGCCACGCCCCACGGATCAGGCGCAGAACAAGTGGGATGACAGTTCGCCGCAAATCGGCGGTGACGTGATCAGCGACGGACAGGCCGACTGCACCGCGGGGATCCCGGCCGTGAACAGCAGCAACAAACCAGTGATGATCACCGCGAACCACTGCTTCACCAGCAACGACACCGTCTTCACCGAAGGGGGAACCCACCCTGCTTTCGGCGACTACTACACGGCCACGCGCACAGGTGTCGGCAACTACGTCGGTACCGTCACCGGCACGTCCTCGGCCTGGGACGCAGAGGAGCTGACCGGAGGCAACAACAACGCCGACGTCCAACTCAGTGACACGTGGCACCCGGTGACCTCCGACGCCTACAGCTACGCCGGAGACGTGGTATGCCAGTCCGGCGGCGCCTCGTACTTCATGGGCTACGGCAACGTGTGCGGCATCGAGATCACCAACCAGGACATCACCTGGACCGCCACGGACTGGAGCGGCACCCACACCGTCCGCGGCGTTGAGGGAACCCGCCTGGAATCCAACCAGCCATGGTCGGTGGCTGAGGGCGACAGCGGCGGCCTCGTGTACGCGGTCAGCGGGTCCACCTACCAGGCCCGCGGAATCGTTTCCGCAGGTATAGATCCCTGCTGCTACTCGTACAGCGGCAACGACGTGGCGTTCAACTACATCCTTTGGACCGAAGCACCCGACATCCTTGGGCACTACGGGCTCAAGCTCAATCCGAACACCTAGTACTCCAGCAGGAAGTTACTGTCTGACCTGGGACGATGCCAGGCGGCTCGAATAGAGCGGGCTGACGGCTGGTCAGGGGCGGTCTTGTGGAGGCCGCCCCTCGATCGTGTGCCGCCGACGCCGATTCGGAGCAGGAGCAGCAGGAGGTTGCCGCGCTGCGGGAGAAGGAACGCAATCTCACGGGTGTGATCCTCACGCACGCCTTCTGGAGCGAGGTTCCCGGGCCCGAACGGCTCGATGCCCGCTCCCAGCTCAAGCACGCCCTCGCACGCGAGGACGGCGAGGGCCAGGAGGCGGCGTAGTCGGGTTGGCCGCGCCGCCCAGAGGTTAACGGGTGTGCCCGCGGTAGAAGAACGTCTCGCCGGGGCCGGCCCCCAGGTGGATCGGTACGCCGGTCAGCAGGGTGCCGACATCGATGGTGTCGCCGGGCTGAAGCACGGTGAAGCCTTGGCGCGTGTAGTACGACCCGAGTTCGCGCCCGGTCTCGAACTCGCCGAACAGCATCTGGAAATCCAGCTGCCAGTACATCTCGACGCAGCGCTGCAGGAGTGCGGCACCAATGCCGCGGCCACGGGCGTCCTCGCGGACCGCGACGGCTTTGATCTTCGCGTACTGGAGCGTCGACAGCAGGGCGTGCTGCTGGTAGCCGGGCAGCCGGCTGACCGTGGACAGGACGGTGCCGGACGGGACCGTCAGCAGCGCGCCGACTAGGGCGCCGTCTTGGTCTTGAGCCACCAGCGGCAGGGTCAGAGCCGCGGCGGCCTGTCCGAGACGGCCGGCTGCGGCGGCTCGTACGAGCGGCTCCAGCAGGTCGGCGCCCGTCAGCCCGTCCAGCAGCCACGTCCCGCACTGCCCCTGTGCGATCGCTGGGGCGTAGCCGGGCTCCAGGTCGTCGGTCGCGGCCTTCAGCAGTCCGACGGCCTCCTGTGCCTCACCGGGACGCGGGAAGCGGATTCGTACCCCGCCCGGTCCGGGTAAGCCGTCGATCACCTGCTGCTTCGCCAGCCGCATCGGCCGTTGCGTGGAACGTCGCTTCTTCGCCATCCCCGAGAACTACCCGCAACGGCACCACCCGGCACTCGGGCCTGCAGCCGGGTTCTGTCAGTGGCGGCTTTTACCGTCAGGCCATGACCACCTCACCGAACTCCCCCACCGGCAGCACCCACTGGGTCCTGCAAGCCACCATCACGACGGCACACGCCGACGGTTCCCGCTGGCACGAACAGCTGGACACACTGCGCCCCATCGCCACCTACGACCCCGACGCTCAGGTGTGGCGTGCGCTCATAGGCGCTCTCAACCGGGACGGCCTGGACGTATTGCAGACCCTCTTCGACGTCGCCCATACGCACGGAACCGAGGTCCGCCTTGCACCCGTGGCGGTCCCCGACTTCTGGCGCGGCCCGGTCTTCACCAGCGATCCCGACCTCGCCCGCTACCTCAAGGCGCAGGTGGGCGCGACCGATGCCGCACGCCCGCTTGGCCAGTTACCCCTCACGTGACGTCTGAGACGGCCGCGTCCCCATCGGGGCGGTCCACGGTCGGAGTAGGGGGCGTAGAAAGGGGTTCCTCGCCGTGCTCCTTCGTCCAGGTCCGGATCGGATGCACGCGGCCGTCATCGATCTGCTCTAAGCTGCCGTGGCTGCCCACCCACTCCCGGTACCGGTCAAGGGCCGTCTCGCCCTTGGCCCACGTCCCTTCGACGGCCGGACCACCCGGTGTGAACTGCATCCTGACGTGAAAGGTCATCGGTTCCCTCCTGACCGACGCCGGCCGTTGGCGCCGGCGGCCTGGGCTCCGGCAGACGACGTTCGTGGTGAGATCGCGAGGGACGGCGCTCGACGATGATTCTGCGGCGGATGTTCTGCGCCGCCTGGCGCCCCAGGTGGATGATCCCACCGGTAGGGAGGCCACGGCTCTGGCCAAGCGGCTCGGGGCGCTTCCGCTCGCGTTGCACTTGGCCGGGACCTATCTGGCCTCTCCCTTCGCACGATGGCGCAGCTTCGGTGACTATAAACAGGCACTGGATGGCACCGCGGCGTCGGAGGTGATCGCTGACCTCGACACCATCCGTGCGAGCTCGCGGGCAGCCGTGTCCCAGACGTGGGAGCTCTCGCTCGACGCGCTCGCGGCTCAGGGGTTAGGCCGGGCTCGGCGTCTGTTGTACCTGCTGTCCTGTCTTGCTCCCGCCACACCGATTCCCGGGGGCCTCCTGCAGCCGGAAGTCGATACCGACGCGCGCGAGTTCTCCTCAACCCTTCGCGGCCTGGCCGAGGTTGGACTGATCGATGTCGCAGACACCCCGGCGGTGAGACCTGGCGATGTCGTCGTACACCCCGTCGTGGCCGACATCTGCCGAGCCCGAATTCTCACCGGCCAGACAGCGGGTGGAGATACGGTCATGGCGGACGCCGTCCGGCTTCTTGCCGCAGCCGGCGGGGAACTCGACAGCGAGCGCCCAGGCGACTGGGCTGCCTGGGAGCGGTTGCTCCCGCACGTGTCCGCCGGTGTGTCATGGATGGCCCCGCACCTGGACAACGAAAGCCTGGTCATGCTGCTAACGGTCAGCCGGGCGGGATTCAGCGCTCTGTGGGGTATCGGAAGACAAGGCTCCCGCGACGGCGAGGTCCTGGCCCGAGCCAACCTGGCGGCGGCCGAGCGGCTCGGCGACGAACACCCCGACAACCTCGCGGCCCGCAATGACCTGGGGATCTACCTCTGCGCCACAGGCGCACCCCACGAAGCAGAGGAGATGCTCCGAACCGTTCTGGCCGGTCGGCGCAGGGTACTGGGTGAGGACCACGTCGATACCCTGCGCACGCGAGACGCACTGATCGGCGCAATCATGGAGCAGGGTCGCTTCGATGAAGCCGAGCCGATGTACCGTGAGCTGATTGCCGACATGACCCGTGTCCTGGGCGCTGACCACAGGGAAACACTTACGACCAGCGTGGACCTCGCGTGGTCCATCGGCATGCAGGGGCGTCCAGCGGAGGCCGCGGAGATATGCCGACGGACCCTCGACCTCGACCGCCAAATAATGGGTGACGAGAACGCAAGAACCCTGGACGCCTGGGACGATCTGAGTCGATGGACCAATGAGCGGGGTGATCACGCCACCGCAGAGCAGATGTCCCGCGAACTCCTGGACATCGTGCTACGGGTGATGGGACCCGAGCACCAACTGACGCTGACCACCCGGGCGAACCTGGCCCGGGCCATCGCCAACCAGGGGCGGCTCGACGAAGCCGAACACCTGCTGCGCGAAGGGCTGGCAGACATGGAATGCGCGCTCGGCGAAGATCACTATCGATCGATCACGGCTCGTCGCTATCTCGCCGATACAGTGGCCGCCCAGGGACATGTAGCGGAGGCTACGCAGCTCTATGTGCAGGTGCTCCAGCTCCAACAGCGTCGGCTAGGTCATGAGCATCCGGAGACGCTCGTTACTCGCCGACTCGTGGCAGAGACGACGGACACCTGAGGATCATGACGACGCTGAAGCAGAATGGCCAACCGTCCTTGAGCACCAGCCGCTCGCCAGCGGACTCCCGGTCTCCCCTGGCCACCTACCGCTGCGCGTCACAGCGGCGACGAAACTGGGACGAGCCGTGTTCGATGATCTGCCGCCTGACCTGGAGCGACTGCGGACTCTAGAAGTTACGTGGAATCAGCCTGGGTGATCCTGTAGCCCGGCTTCGTCCGCGATCCTGGGGGAACGGCTTGAGCGATGCATGACACCGGTGGTGTCCCAGCGCACCACGGTGGGCCGTGCTCCCCGTGCCGCGCTGTTCCGGCTCGCCAAGGACCGGCAGCACGAGGACGTCTGCCCCCTCAAACCCACCGAAGTCCTGCAGAAGATCGCGCACGGCTCTCAGGGCGTGGCCGTCATCGAAGGCGACGAACTGCACCTGGTCCTGCCCGACGACCTGGGCCAGATCGGCTCCACCACCCCCGTCATCGACACCGGCCCCGGCGCCCCCGGCGACCAGTTCGGCGTGAGCATCTCCACGGTGCGGCCGCTGCTGCCCCCTCTGATCAACAGTGCGGTCGTCATCGCCCGGCTCCTGCAGAAACACGACTACGACGCTGACGTGGTCGCCCAGTTCAAGGTGCGCCGCCCCGGTGAGACCAAGGCGGTGGGCTGGGGCGAGTTCTGCCACGGCCCCACATCCGGCGACCATGCCCGGCTGTACGCGCGTCTGACCGGCGGGCGGAAGCCCGAGCACCCGGTAGCCGTCTACGGACGTGTCACCGCTGTTGAGCACGACAGCCACGACCGGCCGGTCCTCCGGCTCGCCGACGGGCGCGGCTTCACCTTACGCATCCGATCCGAACACGTCAGCTTCCTCGACCCGCTCGCGGCCGGCTCCTTCGTCCTGGCCGTCGGCACCTGGAAGGTCTGGACACCCCGCAGGGGCAGGCCCGAGCTGCAGATGTTCGCCGAAGAACACTGGCAGCTCGCCCACTGGACCTACGACGCCGCCACCGGCCGAAGCAGCCCGCCAGCCTGCCCGCCGCCGCTCTCCCTCGCCCAGAGCACCCTCCGCCAGGCGCGCGCGGCAGCAGCGGCACGCAAGCTCGCACCCGGACGTCCTGCCAGCCCCTCCCCCAGGCCGCGTCCCAGCGGATCGCCCGCATCCGCCGAGCCGCCACCGCCTGCTGCACCACCGCCACCGCCGACGACCGCGGCCTCCCCCGCCCCGCCAGCGCCGACCCAGCCCGGTCCAGTCGTACCGGATGCGGTCCCCGCTGAACCCGCGCCCCCAGCACCCCCGCCTGCGCCGCCGCGACCCTCAGCACCGCCACGTCCGGCTGCCCCGCCTCGCCGCCGCACGCGTCGGGGCTGGTGGCCGTTCGGCCGTGGGCGCTGAACCGTGCGCAGCCGATGGACGGTTGCGTGAACCCGCGGCATCTGGGCGCCGGCAGTCCGACCACGTGCTGTGTCAGGTGCGGATCTGGTCGGGCAGCGCGCCCGCCCGGGACTGCTTCAGGTACCAGCTGATCTCGTTGGGGAACTGGTCCGAGTAGCGCAGGAGCCGTTCCAGGACGCCTTCGTACAGCGGGTCCGTGCCCAGGCGGTCGAACTCGGTGAGCCGCCCCGCCCCCAGGGCAGCCGCCTCCGTGGGGACTCCGTCGCCGAGCTCGGCAGCACACTCGATGACGCCCTCCAACGCACGGAGCAGTTCACGGCGGTCTTCTTCGTGCCGGTCCCGGAACGCAGGCTCTCGCGCAATCAGCAGGTCGGTGCACGGGATCGACAAGGCATCACGCAGCTGGCCGCGGGCCGGCTCTTCGCACAGCTCCGTCACCGCGGCCGCTGTCAGCGCAGGCCGACCGCCCACGACGCGGTCCAGGATGCTGGTGCCGAGCACCGCGGCCGTGCTCGCGTAACGCCAGCCGAGCCACCCGACGCCACGCTCGTAGCGGTCGGCCAGACGGCCAAGCCGGTGCAAGGCGTCGGGGTGGTGGGTCAGGGCCCGGCCTTGCGTGTACACCGCCGCGTTCTCCTGCAGCCGGTAGGAACGGTTGGTAAGGGCGATCGCGGATTCGTACTCGTGCCGCAGGTCCTGCAGCGTGACCTCCGGTTCGCACCGACGGTCCGCCGACGAATTTCGGCGGAGATTTCGTGAAAAGCCGGGTGCAGACACCGCTGCAAGCAGAGCATTCCGAGTACGACCTGTCATGTACCGGCCTGACGGCATCTCACCACAGGAGTTGCGGATGAAGCGTTTACGGAGAACACAGCTGCTGGGCCTCGGTGTCATGGCGTTGATGCTCGGTCTGGTCGCCGCCCCCACCGCGCAGGCGGCACCGGCCGAAGCTGCCGCTGCCCCCAGTGCCGTCGAGTGCAGCGGCAGCTGGGACGGCAAAACGTACTGGGCCAAGAGCCCTTCGGGGCAGAACGGGGGCGGCTACGCGCGCACCTACTGGAACGCCTCGACCAAGCGCAACTGCGCGAAGTTCTGGTCCAGCCCCTACGACGGCCTGGCGTCGAACATCAAGCTGTACCTCCACGACGAGAGCGGCGACTACGCCGCCGACCCACCGCCGGAGCACCCGGAGAACTACCACTACTACGCCGGGCCGCTCTACACCTGGTTCGACGCGACCGGTCAATGCATCCACTTGAGCGGTTCGCTGGTCCGGGGCGGGGTGACCTACCGCCTCAGCACCGGGGACATCCGGTGCGGCTGATCCGTCGTTGCTGAACCCGGCCGGGCGGGGCATCGGGCCCCGGCGGTCGGACCCCGGATGCTGTTGGTTGATTCCGCCCCGCTGGGTTCATCCCGCGGGGCGGAATGCTGCGAAGGGGGAGACACGGATCTAGGCGAGGAGTCTGCCGGTGAGCCAGGCGTCGAGCCGGGCGAGGTTGATCGCGGCGCAGGTGAAGTGGGCAAGGACAGGGAGGTCTTGGGACCCATCCCGAACTGGCAGCGGTACACCTCAACCACCGCGCAACACCTGAGTGAAAGGGATACCGAGAAGCACTCCGCGGTCCTCGCGCTCCCAGCCACGGTGACGACCACCTGACTCCGCCCTGCTGGATCTCATCCAGCAGGGCGGAGTCAGGTGGTCGAAGAGTAGAACTCGTGCGACGCCGGGCGCTGACGCGATCACCTCCAGGGCAGCAGTTGACGGGGCGGTGCCGGGACGGATCAACTCGGTCAGTTCCGGGGTCATCATCTCCGGGACAGCCCCGCCGTGCAGTGGCGCCGAGGTGAATACGTCGAGCCCGGCCGCGGCAGCGTCGGCCAGTACGCCTACCCCGTCCAAA
Organism: Streptomyces sp. SA15; assembly: GCF_002291145.1. Taxonomy (GTDB): domain Bacteria; phylum Actinomycetota; class Actinomycetes; order Streptomycetales; family Streptomycetaceae; genus Streptomyces. The sequence continues at coordinate 27,962 of NZ_NTGE01000192.1, read as the reverse complement.
GCCTGAGCCTGGGCGCAAGATGCACGATCGACAGCGGGAGCTGGATCGCTCGGAGGTGATGTTCGTGGCCGCCGGCCTTGGTGCCCAGGAACGGGCCACCTTCGAAGGTGCCGTAGCCCCTATCCGACCTGGCGTTCACGGAACTGTGCTCCTACGCCGCCAAGGAGTCGCTTGAGGAGGAGGAGGCTGCTGCCGAGAGAGCAGTGTACGTGGAACCTGGCGTGTAGTCCTCGAAGTAGCGGTCCTGGACCGGGGTGTTGAAATCAAGGCCGAGGGCGGAGGTCGGTGGTGTCGTCATCGGCGACACGATAGTGAGCGCGATTCCAGGACCTCGATCCGCCCCGGAACCTGACTCGCGGATGCACCTCGGCTGTGTGAATTGCTCTGCCTGGTCTGCTGGCTCGCCGATCCGCTCGTGAGATACGAACACGACGGTCATGAAGCCGTTCGGGCCTCAGCCGATAGCTACGGATCCCACAGGCCCGGTCTACGTCAACACGCTGAACTTGACAGGGAACAAACCCTGTCGGTGTACAGCTTGGTGGTCAGCCGGTCAGTCGATGCCTTCGATGATGCGGAAGTCGCGCTCGACGCCGTCGGGGAGGGCCACCAGCGCCTTCTGGTATGCCTCGCTCTCGTATGCCGCGACGGCCTGTTCAAAGCTGTCGAACTCGATCAGAACGACGCGTTGCGTGATTCCGGCCTCGTGGGCGACGACTCGACCGCCACGGGACGGGATCCGGGACAGGACGCGCCCGCCCCCAGCCTGGACAGCCGGACCGGCCAGCTTGTCGTAGGCAGTCAGCCTCTCAAGGTCGGAAATGGCGGGGTAGACACTGACCCAGTAGCCCTTAGCCATGGAAACCTCCTGTGTTGGGCCGGACACGTCCGACTTCGAATTGGCACTCAGATCGATCGATCCCGGCGACGGGTACTGCGGTCAGTTGAATCGTCATATGCGCAGGTTAGGGCTTGATGTGCGGTCGAGGGAAAGACCGGTACGGGATAGACTCAGAACGGATCGTTATCAATCGGCAGGGAGGGCACGTGGCGCCGGATACGGTGAGCCTGCGGTACTTCCTGGTGCTGGCGCAGGAGTTGAACTTCACCCGCGCGGCCGCACGGATCGGTATCGCACAGCCCGCACTCAGCGCCCGGATGCGCCGATTGGAGGCGGAACTCGGTACGGCCCTGCTGGTCCGCAACACGCGTAGCGTCGTATTGACCACGGCCGGTGCGGCTTTGGCGGAGTCCGCGCCGCCCGCGCTGGCGGCGCTGGACCGGGCATGGGACACCGCCCGGAGCGCGGCGGCCGGTGAACTGGGCACGCTGCGCATCGGATACAGCCTCAGCGCCGGGGCCGAGACGGCACCGGCCCTGGTGAACAGGCTGATTCGCGGCAACAGCGGACTCGAGGTCGGCGCGGTCCCGATGGCGACACCGGAGATCTCCCCCGCGGTCGCCGACGGCCGCATCGATGCCGGGATCACCCGCGGTGAACAGCCAGGCCGTGGCGTGCGCCGGTTCCTGCTGCGGCGTATGCGCGTCGGGGTCCAGCTGGCGCAGCACCATCCGCTGGCCGAACACCCGGAGATCGAGATCGCCGACGCGGCCGCTTATCCGCTGCGACTCCCGGACCGTGCGGCCAACCCCGTGATCCACGATCAGCTGTCCGCACTGTTCCGAGACACCCGACCACACCCCCGATTCCACACGCCCGCAGTCTCTTTCGACATGTCTCAGCGCGACCTGCGCGACGCGGTCACCCTCGCCCCGGCCGGAGAAGCCGCGGTCACGGCACAACCGGCCGGTCTCACCTGGCGACCGCTGCGGGGCGCGCCCAGCCTGACGATCCACCTGGTCCTCCCACGCGAGCAGTCGCCGCTACACCGCCGCATCCGTGCCGTCGCCAAAACCCTGGCGCACGAGCTGCACTGGCTGCCGGACTGACGCGCAAGAGGTCAAGCGAGACGGACGCCTGCGGTGGCGAGGCCGAAGACCTTGCGCCCGGCGGACTTCGCGGTGATGACGACGGCGGTCTTGCTGAATGTCCGACACGACCTCGCTACGCCGGCGGATCAGCATCCGATGATGGTCCGGGGCCGGTCCGAGTCGCACACCGCGGCGACGTCCTCGCCCACCCCGAGATCTCGGCGGATACCGCGCCTTCGCCGACGCCGAACCGGACAAGCACGGGTAACCGGCGGGAATGCCCGCTGTCAACGGCGTCCATGACGTCGGTCAATGCTTAACGCCAACCACTGTTCCATTGCTCCCCGAGGCCGTGTTCGAGACGGGCGATCCGCGTGCTGAGTTCCGCGACATCGGCGGGTGCGGGTTCAAAGATGGGTTCTCAGCGTGCTCTCGATGAGCAGGCGGGCTCGGTCCATGCCGAGCAGGCTGCCCCGGCGGAACCCACCACTCGCACGCGCATGCGACACCAAGAGACGCTGACATTGATCATGCGCAACTCGCCGAAACGACTCCGGGAGTCACCTTGAAACGGCACCCGAAGACACTGACACAGCCAGCCGGAAGGGACAACGGCGCGTAGAACCGCCAGACCGGCTTGGCCGTCGCCGGAGCGCGCAGGACGGGTATATCGGTGAGCGGCCTGATCTGTTGCGAGGCACGGCCGCCAGCTGGACGAGCGACGGCGCCTGGACGTCGTTGACGGCGCGTGCCATCTTGCTCTCATGACGCCACGGGGAACCGATCATGAGGCCTTGGCCCTAGCTCTTGATCACGCCTGGCGCTGGTTTGAAAACCGCAGAGGACGGGCCTACCAGGTGCTCAATGCGCTGTTGGTATTGATCGCAGTCATGGCTACGGCCTATGCAGCAGCTTTGAACGCAGACATGCACGGCGCAGCGGGAGTGATCAGCCTGCTGGCGGGCGTCACCCTCGTCGGGGCGTACTCAGAGAGCATGAGACTTCAAGCCTCGGCGCGCTTGGCTGAAGACTCGATCAAGAAGATCCAGGAGCACCTGGCGACGACTCTCAACATCGATTCACTTCGCATGATCGAACGCGAACAAGCTCTCCACCAGTCGCCGAGGCTGCCCTGGGTGCACCCAGTATCAAGGGCGCAGCCGCCAGGCGCACGGCCTCGGGGTAGACGACGGCCGGGGCCGCCTGCCGGCGTCGCAGCCGGGGCCCCACTCCCAGCGCTTCCTCGCGCTGGCGCCACAGGTCGCGGGCGAACTGCTTGGACACCCACCACCACAGCGTCACCTGGTGGGCGTCGGCGACCAGGGCGTCGCCGGCCGGGCCCCACCGATGGTCGAAGGCGCGGTGCTGCCGAAGGGCACGGCCGATTTCCGGCAGGGGCGTGGTGTCGATCAGATAGCCGGCGTCGTCCCCGCACTGCCAGCGTCGTCCGCAGGCGCACGGCCGCCACCGGTGGCCGGCCGCGACCAGCCAGGCCCCGTCCTCCAGACACAGCGGGCACGCCTTGAGCGGGCCCTCGCCCGGCCCGTGGGGCCAGGCGGTCAGGCGTACCGCGGCTCCGGAGACGACCAGCAGCTCGCCCGGGCGGAGGCCGGGGAGGGCTCGCAGCTGGTCTTCGTCCCGTTCCACGAGTGCCGCCAGGCGGGTGACGGACTCCGGGCTGAGCCGGATCTCCATAAGGTGCGGACGGAGCGGTGCGAGGGCCCCGCTGGGCAGACGGCCCTGGTGCAGCGCCTTGAGGAGTCGGCCGGCCTCGATGCCGTTGGCGGCCGCGGTCCGGGCGAGGTAGGAGGCGGTCGTCTCCCCGTGGATCAGCGGGACGCGGATCGGCAGGTCCGCCGACTTGAGCGGCTTTCTGGTCGTACGGGCCCTCGCAGAGCCCTTGGTGCCCTGGGGCATGTGCCGACCGTTCCATACCGGTCCTGTGTACGGCGCCGAAAGTCAACCCAGCTCAGCCGAGCGAACCGAAACGGGGAGGCTAGTAGCTGAAGGTGGTCGCGCCCTCGTCGCCGATCCACTGCCACATGGGTACGGTTCCGCCCAGGTCCGCCCCTTCGATCAGGTACTGCTTGTCGAGCTTGCGGGCGTCGAAGCAGATGGGACAGACCAGATAGCGCCCACCTGCCTTGGCGTACCGGGCCACGAGCTCTGCCAGCGCCGGGCAGCCGTCGCAGGCAACGCCGGTCGCCACGCCGTCCAGGGTCAGCCGGGTGGCCTCCTTGGTGAGGAACATGAGCGTGGGACGCCCCAGTTCGGCCGCGCCGACGGCGACCAGAAACGCCACGGTGACCCGCTCGGGGTCCTCGAGGCCGGTGGTCAGGCTGATGACTGCTTTACCAGGCATGTAGCTCCTCCTCGAGGCATGTTCTGTGTCCGTTCCTGAGACTGGGGGACGCGCCACCGGTGGACTAGTACGTTTTTTGTAGCGGCGAGGTCCGAACCGCGCGCAGAGGACGGGGCCCCATGAAGCGCTACGGCCAGTACTGCCCGGTCGCCCGGGCCGCAGAGGTCCTCTCCGAACGGTGGACGCTGCTGATCATCCGTGAACTGCTGTGGGGCGAGGACCGGTTCAACGCCATCCATCGCGGCCTGCCCCGGGTGTCGCCTTCGCTGCTGGCGGCGCGGCTGCGCGAGCTGCAGCGGGCCGGTCTCGTGCAGCGCCACCTCGTCGACGGTGAGCCCCGCTACCGCCTCACCCCGGTCGGGGAAGAGCTGCGGCCGCTACTGGAGCAGATGGGCGCGTGGGGCGCGCGCTGGATGCAGGACCTGCGCCCGGACGAGTTCGACCCTGTACTACTGATGCTCGACATCAGCCGGGACTCCCGATCGGCACGCATGCCCGAGCGCGCGGCCACCGTACAGCTCCATTTCCGGGACGCGCCCACCGGCCAGCAGCTCTGGTGGCTGGTCCTGTCCCGGTCCGCCGGTGCAGACGTGTGCGACACCGACCCGGGATTCCCCATCAGTGTGTGGCTGGAAACCGACGTGCCGACCCTCACCCGCATCTGGATGGGCGACATGAGCTGGTCGGCGGCCCTGCGCGACAAAGCGCTACGCATGACCGGCGACCACACCGCCTGCCGTGCACTGCCGCAGTGGCTCCACGTCAGCCCATTCGCCGCCGTCGAGCGGGCGGCGGTGTCGTTGCCCCGGTGAACGCACTGCCGGAAACGGCTCGACGACTCCAGGACAGGTCACGGTCCATGAACGCGGTGTGGCCGGCCTGCCATTGCTTGGGTCAGCCGGGTAGCCGTGGCCGGGGAGAGCCCGGCCGAGCTTCCCCAGTTTAGGCGGTTTGGGCGCCATGACTCGGACTGGCTGCACGACCGGGAATGGCGTTTGTGCTTCGAGCCGGACGAGACGCCGGAGCTGGCCATCACGCCGCAGCTCGTCGTCGGTGTCGTCGTCGGCACCCAGGGCTGGATGCCGCCGCCCCAGCGTGCGGGGGCGGCTGACGTCGTCTCCGACCTCAAGGCCCAACTGCAGTCTGTGCCGGCCCTGGTGAATTCCTTGAAGGAGCAGCTGCCCGGGGGGTCGATCGAGAGCTTCAGCCTGAGCGTGGGTGCGACGCGGACTAAGTTCGCCGGGGCCGCCGACCGTCTGGCCCGCTGGTACTGGGACGGCGACGACCTGGTCCCGGACTGGGTCTTCGACATCGGCGACCAGCAGATGCGGGATGTCCGGCACGACGGGCAGAACCCGATGCTCGAGGTCGGTTGGAGATTCGATGTCACCGAGTGAGGGCGACGACGCCACCTTCGCCTACTACCTGCACAACGTCGCCGTGAACGCTGCCGAGGACGGGCAATCCAAGACCTTCAACTGACCAGCAAGGGAGACGTACACCTGCAGAGCCGCCGTCTGCGATCGGTAGCAGCGGATGCGTCAAACCCGGCTGCTGTAACCATGCCACGCACGGTTACAGCAGCCCCGTTCTCGACGCGCCCGGACCGGGGCACCACATCTGATTCGACCCGCAACGACGCAGCACCGTCCTGTTCCTGCACAGCACTGCCGGCACACCGCAGAAGCACCGCAGCCCGGTCGCCCCGTCCCCCGACGCGGATCGTGCACGGCAACATCCGAGCCAACGGCGCCATCGACGGCGGAACAGGTGATGGCAGCCGGCTCCGTATCCTGGCGGCATGCGCATGCGCCCCACTGTGAGCTGGACCCCCACCGCGGACCTGCCGCCGGGCACCACGGATCTGGAGCCGGTCGCCGGTGTGCTGAGCACTGGTGGTGTGCTGGTTCTCAGCGGGGCAGGCATCTCCACTGAGTCGGGCATCCCCGACTACCGGGGCGAGGGCGGGAGCCTGAGCCGGCACACTCCGATGACCTACCAGGACTTCACCGCCAGCGCCCAGGCCCGGCGCCGGTACTGGGCGCGCAGCCACCTGGGCTGGCGCACCTTCGGCCGCGCCCGCCCCAACGCCGGGCACCGGGCCGTGGCCGCGTTCGCGCGGCACGGCCTGCTCGCGGGTGTGATCACCCAGAACGTCGACGGTCTGCACCAGGCCGCCGGCACCGAGGGCGTCGTGGAACTCCACGGAAGCCTGGCTCGAGTCATCTGCCTTTCCTGCGGGGCCTTCAGCCCGCGCCGCGAACTCGCCCGGCGGCTGGAGGAGGCCAATGCGGGCTTCGAGCCGGTGGCCGCCGGAATCAACCCGGACGGTGACGCCGACCTCACCGACGAACAGGTCGGGGACTTCCGCGTGGTGCCCTGCACGGTCTGCGGCGGCATCCTCAAACCGGACGTGGTGTTCTTCGGCGAATCCGTTCCGCCGCGGCGCGTCGAGCACTGCCGCAGGCTGGTCCGTGAGGCGGCCTCGCTGCTGGTTCTGGGCTCCTCACTGACGGTGATGTCTGGGCTCCGGTTCGTCCGCCAGGCAACTAAGGCCGGGAAGCCAGTGCTGATCGTCAACCGGGACCCGACCCGGGGCGACCCGCACGCCCTCACCCGGGTGGCGCTCCCCCTGGGAACAGCCCTCACCACCGTGGCCGGCCGACTGGGCATCCCCGTCGACGACGAGGCGACGGCCCGGACGAGGGAGTGACAGTGACGGGGCGTCACCGGAGTGCTCGGCTGAAGCCCAACGGAGCCTTTCGCCGGGAGGCGACCGCCCTCCGCACATCCCGCCCAAGGCCCCGGTTGGTCCGCCCCGTCCAGCCGGGGCTTCTTGTTGTCCGTGCTGAACGTCGAAGTGACACCAGACGGCACTGGGGTACGGGGCGGGGGCAGCGCCCGGCGGCGGCCACTATGCGGGCGGCGGATCGGCCAGCGCCCAGCGGAGGTGCAGAGGCGGCACCCGGGTCGGTGGTCCCGCGGTGGGGGCTCGATGACGTCGCGCAGTGCGCGGCGAGGGCGGTGTCCACGACTCGCTCGTCCAGGCCGGGCTCGCGGCGGCGGCCCGCAGGACGAGGGCAGCGTCCGGAGATCCGTGTTGCTGTTGCTGTGCTGCCGCGTCTCCGGGACGCGGCGACGGCACGGGCTGCCGCCGCGTTCCCTCCGGAGCGACTCACGCTGGAACACCGGGCAGTTGCAGTGGCTCCGGGGTAAGGCTCATCCATCGAACCACTTCTCGGCTCGCCAGGGCCATCTGCAGGTCCAGGTTCTGCCGGATGTCGGTGGACGGGTTCGCCACCAGGTGCACTCGCTGCTGCTCACGCTGCCTGGCGATGAAGAGAATGATGCGCATATCCGAGTGATTGCTGGGTGCCCCGGCGCAGCGAATGGGCACGGTGTCGCCTGCCGCGACCTGCATGTCCAGCCGCTCGCCGCTGACCAAACGCATGCGGCACGACGTGCCACATCTCCCGGCCAAGGGGGTCATGTATTTCGAGTCGGGCGACCCTTGCCCAGCTAGAGGCCGCCGACACCCTGGTCGATGTCATCACTCATGAGATGGGCCATGCGCTCGGCTTCGGCACCCTGTGGAAGCGAGCGGGACTTCTCATGGATGCCGATACCACCGACCTGGCCTTCGTGGGCGTGGCCACGGGGCTGCTGACCCTCTCTGACGCGGCACGAGTGTGGTTCCTCCCGTGCCGCGCGGCACCCTCGTGATGTCAGGCGGCGCGCTTCACGTGGCGGACCAGCCACATCATCAGGGCGTTCAGGTCGGCGGCGGCCGAGAGGACCCGGTCGACCACCTCGGGGGTGTGCAGCCAGTCCTCGCAGCCGAGGGGGCGGGCAGCGATCAGCGAACGGTGGCGCAGAAGGTTCGTACGGGAGTGGTCCGTCGGATAGCCGCGCGGGGGTCGTTTCATCACGTCCCCGGAGATGTCGTAGCCCTTCTTCCGCAGGTCCTCGACGATGCCGGACAGTTCGCGGCCGCTCCCCTCGGAGGCCACGGCCTTGCGGAACATGTCCACCTGGCCGGGATCGGGGTACCACCAGGCGCCCTGGATCCGCAGGCCGTCCAGGTCGAACCGGAGACCGATCTCGATCTTGCGGCCGAGCCGGATCACCGCGCTCTGGTGCTGCCACCACCAGGAGTCGGTGCGGTAGTGCCAGACGGAGAAGTCCTCGTACCGGGGGTCGGTGTCCGCGACCTCGTTCAGCAGGGCGATCATCGGCTGTCGGACCAGGCGCTCGCGGTCCGCGCGGTAGCGCTCGCGGGTCGCGTGGGTCGGTTCGCCCTGTAGCTGCCACAACACGTCCATGGCCCGCTCCGGCCAGCCGGTGAACTGTCCGCGCATGCGCGCAGGATAGCTCACCCATGATCCGCGCGCGGGGAGAGTGAGACGGGCAGGGAGGCGTAGCCTAGGTGTTGCGGCGGGGCTCGCCGGCCAGTTCGATGTGCCGTGCGCGGTGGGCGACTTCGTCGGGCACACGGAGAGCAAGAGTCGGGCGAGCGGGGCGCCCAGACACAAGTGCACCCCGGAGCCGAAGGTGAGATGGCGGTTGGATGCTCGTGGGTCACCACCCTGCACGAGCAGCCCAGCGAGATCTGGCGCCAACGGCGGGTCACGGTCCACGGGCCGGGCTTACCCCGCACGCCGGGCAGACGACGGTCTCGGCCGTCCAAACCCCGAGAGCGGGCTGCCATAACGACGGAAGCGGCCCGCGTACCACACCTGCCAGGGCTCGACCGGGGGCGTGAGCGGGACGGTCCTGGGCAGGCTCGTCGAGGCCAGCACGGCGAACAGTGCGATCAAATCGGGGAGCAGGGCCTCGCCAACCTCTGTCGGTGGCACGGCCGGGCCGGGCCGTTGATCGAGATCACGTAGCAGTGGTGGAGAAGCCGGTCGAGGATCGCAGTGGCCAGCACCTCGTCGCCGACCATCCGCGGTTGCCTATCACGGCCCTCGGTGTCAGTGCAGCGAAAGCCTCCGCTCCTGACAGGGAGTCCATGACGGCGGATCACCTCACCGTGACCTGACCGTCTGATGATTGATGAGGGCCCCCTAGCTCGGCGGTGTGCCGTCGGGGTGGTCGTAGATCCAGGAGAGGCCTCAAAGGTCGAGGCGTTGGCGGGTGCGGGTGACGGCGACGTAGGCGAGGAGGGCTTCAGCATCGTCGACGGGGTCAGGGGCGGGCGCCGGCGTGCTTCCTGTTGGGTCGTCGGCGGTGTCGTTCTGGGAGCGGGCGAAGTCGTCGGCGATGAGGACGCAGGGCCATTCGCGTCCTTTGGCCTTGTGGGCGGTCGAGACGGTGACGTGTGCGTGCGGTTCCGGGGGTGCAGCCCCCCCGACCTCAGGTCAACCCTGGTGGAGGTGCAACTGCTCGACGCCACGGTCCAGGACCAGATCCCCGGCCGAAGCGCACGCCGCCGCGCCGCACACTGGGCACTGCACCCCACACCGTTGACCCTGCCAACTGCCGCTCCCACCGGCACTGCAACTGATCACACTCATCCTGGCGGCACACACCTGCGACCCCACTGCGCCCGGCACCGACATGGACGTGCTCACCCGCCTGTGCGGAGAGTAATTGTCAAGATCTGTGGATCGATGGCCATGCGCGGGGCCTGACTTTAGTGTCGTTGTGACCGCGTAGGAGCTTCAGGCGAGGCCATCGAAGAAGCCCGAGAGCGCGGTGTGCAGGATCCCAGGCTGTTCCAGGTGCAGGTCGTGGCCGGTGCCGGGGATGCTCATGGCCATGGTGGCGGGTCGCTGCCGGAGCATGTCGTCGGCTTCCTGTGCAGGGATGAAGCTGGATTGCGCCAGGACAACCAGGGTGGGGCATACGACATGCCTCCACTCATGCCAGAAGGAACGCTGGGCGTTCTCCGCCAGCGAGCGGACCATCACGTCCCGGTCGAAGCGAGGCCACCATCCGCCATCGCGTTCTTCCAGTCCGGCCGCCCTGCCTGCGCCGACCGGGCCGCCGCCGAGGAATGCGGCTGCCGCTTCGCGTGAGGGAAACGGTGTCGGCCACGAGTCGAGCCATCCGCCGATGTCCACGGGGCCGTTCGGGTTTGGACCGCCGGAGCCGGCCTCGACGAGCACGAGCGCGCGGACGAGTCCGGGATGCGTGGCGGCGGTGAGCATGGCTGAGTGCCCACCCAGCGACTGGCCGACCAGGGCGGGCCGCTGCAGCGCCAGCTGATCGACAACGGCGATGACGTCGGCGACGTAGGCGGCGCGGGAGACGTCCCGCGGGTGGCGCTCGCTGGCGCCGTGTCCGCGCTGGTCGACCGCGACGACCCGGTATCTGGAGCTCAACCTCCGCGCCAGCACGTCCCATTCACCCGCGTGACCGGCCAGGCCGTGCAGCAACACGATCGGCTGTCCAGGCCCGCCCCAGTCCCGGCAGGCAAGCCGGACGCCGTCTCGCACCACTACGTGTTCAGACCATGCCACGTCGGCCCCCAGGGAATCGGCTGGCCTTGATCATGCCGCAGCTGCGTCAGCCGGGTGACGGTGGCGGGTGAGAGCCCGGCCGAGCTGCCGAGGAACTGCTCCAGCGCGGGCACGAAGTCGCCCGAGGACAGGCCGTGCAGGTAGAGCAGCGGCAGCACCTCGCTGATCTTCGGTGACTTGCGGCACCAGGGCGGCAGGATCGCGGAGGAGAACCGCTTGCGCTCGCCGGTGGCCTCGTCGACGCGCTTGTCGTTCACCCGCGGTGCCTTCACCTCGACCACCCCGGCCGCGGTGGCGACTTTCCTGGGCTGGTGATAACCGTTGCGGACCACCAGGCGGCGCCCCTTGTCGTCGCGCTCATAAGTCAACTCGGCTATGTAGGCGTTGACTTCGGCCTCCAGCGCGGCGGCCAGCATCCGCCGTGCGCCTTCCCGGACGATCTCATCCAGCAGCGAGCTGCCGCTTGGCGTGGTGCCGTCCTCGTTGACTACCGTAAGCACGGGCGTGCCTTCCCGACCGACGCGGCAACGTCGGCCTTGCTCGATGACCTATCGATCGATCCATCGGGAAGGTACGCCTCCTTCCGTCAGGGCTGATCCACAGGTATTGAGCATTGCTCCTGTGCGGACACTCGCCCCACCAGACCGCAGAGCTGCTCGACCGGCTGGTCGCCACGCGCACACTGACGGCCTGGCACCACAACCGGGACACCGACGATGTGTGGTGGCAACTGTCCCCGCATCACACAAGGGTGCGACCCGCGGCACGGCATCGGCAGCGGACCCAGCCATAGCGGCCTCACGCAGGTCCACACTGAGGCTCAGGCCGGCCGAAGGCATTGCTCAAGAGGTAGAAACAGGTCTGCCCACCCGTAGTATCACTGGGCCAGGCACCCGGCAGCCGGAGGCACCTGCTTTTGCTGCAGCTGTCCGGAGCGCCTTACCCCGGCAGGAAACGAGGAGAGAAAGATGTCAGAGAGCACGACTCAAGCCACCGAGTTGACATCGCAGTACATCAACCAAGTGGCCAGTGACCTCGAACGCAACGCCAAGGAGCAAGAACGCGTCACGGCGGAAATCACCGCGCTCCAAGAGCAGTTGGCCGCCCTGAAGCGTGACCACACCGTACTGGTGAACATGCAACAGGCACTCGGCGTCGCGGCAACCGTCGCTGAGACTGCCGACACCGACAGCGCGACCGTGCCCTCTCCCCGGAAGAAGGCAACTGCCGCCCCCGGCGCGCGCAAGCAGGCTAAGAAGGCCACTGGTGAACAGCCCGCGGCCAAGGAACGGTCCGCAACGAAGCCCGCGGCTAAGAACGCTGCCGCAAAGACGGATCAGCCGACCCTGGTCGAGCTCATCCGGCGCCACCTGGCCGAGCAGAACGAACCGCGCTCAGCGGCGGAAATCGCCACGGCGCTCGGCCAGGCACACCCCGAGCGCGGCATCAAGACCAACGTGGTGCGCACCACCCTCGAAAACCTTGTGGCCAGGGCCCAAGCCCAGCGCACTAAGCAGGGCACCTCAGTCTTCTACACCACTGCGAACCTGCCGGGGCCGGCAGCTCCCAAGGACGGGACCGCCGGATAGGCGGTGGACACCCCGTCCAGCGGAGCTGCAACTACCACCATGGCCCGACGAGGTGCTAGGCAGCAGTTACCTGTCCAGATGCCGGGGCGCCTCGTTGAGGGCGACCTCAGGTTCCTGTTGATCGGCGACCTGGTTCGCCAACAGTCGCAGCGCGTCGGCCGAGGCGCTGTCGTTGGGTGTATAGACCTCGAGCCGGTGGTCGGGGCTGTCGGGCTGGAGCCACACCTGGTAGTCGACATCGACCCTTCCGACGGTTGGGTGTTGCAGCCGCATGGTGCCCACGGTGCAGTCCGCGACGTCGCCTTTGGCCCATAGCGCGGCGAAGTCGCCGCAGCGCATGGCGAGTTCGCCGATCAATTCGGCCAGCCGGGCGTCGGTGGGGTACCTGCCCGCGGTGAGCCGCAGGTAGGCGACATGAGTGCGGGCCAGTTCATCCCAGTTTCGGTGCAGGTCGCGGGTCAGGGAGTCGAGGAAGAACATCCGGGGGATGGACGGCCGTCGTGCCAGATCGTGGGGCGCGTCGAAGTCGATGTGTTCTGCGACGAGGGCATGTCCGGTGCGGTTCCAGGCCAGCACGTCGCCGCGGCGGCCGAGCACGACGGCCGGTGTGGTTTCACCCAGGGACTTCAGGAGCGCCAGTACCCGTGGGTGTGGCCTTTCCGGGCGAGGACGCACCAGGCGTGACGTCGTGGGCTGACGGGCGAGGTTGTGCAGGTGGGCTGTCTCGGCCGGATCGAGCCGGAGCACGCCTGCGAGCGCATCGAGGACCTGTTGGGAGGCCGTGCCGGCCTGGCCCACTTCTCCGCCTCCTCGAAGCTGCCCGCAGCTCAGATCCGGGATCTGCGCGCCCTGCGCTGGCTGCACGCAGGTGAGTCGGTCATCCTCTTCGGCCCGGTCGGCGTCGGAAAAACCCACATCACCCAAGCCCTCGGCCACCTCGCCGTCCGCCAGGGCGCCCACGTCCGCTTCGCCAAGACCAGCCGCATCCTCGCCGACCTCGCCGGCGGCCACGCGGACCGCACCTGGGAGAAACGGATCCGCGAACTCGTCCGCCCCGACGTCCTCATCCTCGACGACTTCGCCATGCGCCAGCTGACCGCGGCACAGGCGGACGGCCTCTACGAACTCGTCTCCGAGCGGCAGGGCAGGTCCCTGATCATCACCAGCAACCGGGCGCCCAGCGACTGGTATCCCCTTCCCCAACCCCGTCGTCGCCGAATCTCTCCTCGACCGGCTCATCAACACCAGCCACCAGGTCATCATGAACGGCCCAGCTATCGCCCCAACAAGCGCCCCAGGAACCCGACCGACAAGAAAACCAGCTAGCCACCGAACTGGCTCCGTCAGAATCACGGCATGAAGATCCTCAACATCGACACGATTGTCGGCTCGGAGATGACTGCCTACGGCAGCAGCGGTGTCCGTCGCGTCCGCGTCCACGGCGGCAGCGGCCCTGCCTCCGTGAACATCATGCACTTGGCGGCAGGCGGACGCCTCGGGCGGCACGTCGCACCAGTGCCGCAGACCCTCATCGTCACGGAGGGCCAGGGCTGGGCCAGCGGCTCTGATGGTCAGCCCAAAGCCCTGGCGAGAGGGCAAGCCGCCTGCTGGGGCGCAGGTGAGGAACACGAGACCTGGACGGAGACCGGTATGACCGTGCTCATCATCGAAGCCCAGTCCCCGCCCCCGGAAAGCATGTTGGGGGAAGCTGCTCAGGGATAGCAGTCACCCCGCTCAACGCCAGGTAATGGTGAATTACGTGAACTCATCCATGGGGAATAACGCGATCGTCCACACGGCGAGGAGAGCGTGGATGGTGCCGTGCTTGGCGCGGGTGCGTTCGGCGAACCGGTGCCCTGTCGGCCAGGGCGACGCAGCTGGCTCCGCCTCTTCCTGCGGTTCCTCAGGCTGGGCCGGCGTGGGACGCGAGCAGCCACGGTGCCGGTAGACGCACTTCTCGGCGGCTTCGCCCAGGTTGTGTCCGCCTCCCGATCGGGAAGGAGGTCGACCGGGCGACGTGTCTCGGCGTCGACGAGCACGGTTCCATAGGGCCTGTCCGGCGGATCTTGTGACCGTCTCGGTCTTGGTTCGTTGGCATGCGCATGGGGCGGAGAGATCTCACAAGAGACGAATGGGTCCGGCTGAAGCCGCATCTGCCGAAGTCCGGGCTGCGTGGGGGACGTTGGGGCAGTCACCGCAGGATCATCAACGGGATCCTGTACCGGAACCGGACCGGGGTGCCGGGGCGGGATCTGCCTGCGCGTTTCGGCAAGTGGAAGACCGTGTACGAGCGGCATCGGCGATGGTCAGCGGATGGCACATGGGACAGGCTCTTCGCGGCTGTCCTGGCCGATGCTGACGCGGAAGGCCGCATCGACTGGTCGATGGCGAGCGTGGACTCCACCTCCTGCCGGGCCCACCAGCACGCCGCCGGAGCACGCAAGAAGCCTCCGAGGCTGCCGGGAAAAGACGCACGCCTCGGCAGCACCGCCCTGATGAGGGAATCGGACGCTCCCGGGGCGGCCTGACCTGCAAGATTCACCTTGCCGGTGAGGGTGGACGCCGCCCACTGGCCCTGCTGATCACCCCGGGCCAGTGGGGCGACGCCCCGCAGCTCATCCCGGTCCCGGGCCGTGGCCACGAGATTCGACAAGCGCGCCTATGTCTTCCACGGCACCGTCACCGTGGCTTCGATCCGCCTTTGGCTCAAGCCGTGATCACTTGGCCTTCGTGACAAGATCTGGGCGTGACGACGTTGTTCCTGACGGTTGGCCTGCCCGGGGCCGGAAAGACCACGAGAGCTCGACAGCTGGCCAAGGAGCACAACGCGCTGCGGCTGACGCCGGATGAGTGGATGCTCCCGCTGTTCGGTGATCCGCAGCCGGCCGGGAAGCGCGATGTGCTGGAAGGACGGCTGCTCTGGCTGGGTCTGGAGGCGCTGAAGCTGGGAACGAACGTGGTCCTGGATTTCGGATGTTGGTCTCGTGACGAGAGGTCCGCGATCCGCTGGTTGGCGATGTCTGTGGGCGCGTCCTGTCAACTCGTGTACGTGCCGGTGGACCATGAGACCCAACGTGGCCGGATCGCCCATCGCCAGTCGACCACCCCTGATCAGACCTTCGTGATGAGCGAGACGGACCTCTTGCACTGGAGGACGCTGTTCGAGGAGCCCGACGCCACGGAACTCGATGGACATGAGGTAGGAGGTCCGCCTCCTGGGTGGTCAGGATGGCTGGAGTGGGCCGCCGACCGGTGGCCATCGCTCGCGTGACTGTCCGGCCAACCTTGTGCCGCCCAGTAACGCAGCCGTGCCAGGAGCGCCGAGCCCGGAAAGATCCGCCGGACAGGCTCTAGACACGGCCCTTGCACTGGGCGTACTCGTCCACGCCGACCACGCGGGGTACTGCGGTGGCGGGGTCCGGAAGGGAGGCGATCAGCCTCAACAGGGTGTTCCGGCTGACCGGAACCTTGAAGGCGTCCGTCATCCGGGCGCCGGCCCGGCCCGCGAGCGCAAGACCGACCGACACCAGCGTCGACCGCAGCCGCTCGGTCCGTCGCCCGAACCTGCGGGTGAGACCGGGTACTTGCTCAGCGAAGGTCATGCGCTCGCAGGATTCCTCCTCGCAGACGAACCTCCGCACCCGCAACGACACCACGACGAACTTGCCCGCCGTCGGCAGATCACGAGGAAAACGCAGGTAGGAGCCGTGTATTTACCCCGACCAGCACCCGCACCCCGGACAGGCCGCCCGCCCTGCGGTCGTACGGGCCTCGACCCGGACGACCGTGTCGATCACCTCGACCGATTCCACCAACACGCCCTCGACCGAGGAAAACAGCAGCTCGTTCAACTGCGGCAGCACTTCGTTCACGGCGAAGGACTGTCGACCACACCACCATCCAGCCAGGCGATTTTCGGGCGAACTTTAGCGGTCGTAGGCGGTCAGTGCGCGCATGACTGGCTGGCCGCGCATGAAGCTAGCTCCACTCATCAGGCCCCCTTGGAATCGATCATCTAGGGAACCAAGAGGCGCTCTACCGGCGGACCGCCGAGATCAGCCCGCCGGGCCGATCCTCGCGCTGCGGCGGGGTGCTGATCGGACGGCCGTAGGCGGCAGCGCGCTCGCGCAGGGTGTGGCTGCCGGCCTCCCAGCCGTGCCCGGCCAGCCAGCCCACCGGGTCGTCGGGCATCTCCGAGACCCACATGGACGCCGCCGATCCCGGCGCGGCGTCTCCGCCGGAGCGCTCGATCACGCCGCGCGAGCCCAATGTCATCCCCATCCGACTGCCTGCCGCCGACTGCGTGCTGATCCGGGCCAGCAGTAGCTCCACCGCATCCTCGGGCAGATAGATCAGCAGCCCTTCAGCGATCCACGCGGTCGGCACGGCCGGGTCGTGCCCTGCGGCGGCCAGCGCGCCTGGCCAGTCCTCACGCAGATCCACCGCGACGGTGATCCGCTCGCAGCGCGCGACGGCCCGCTCCTGGCGCAGCACCGCAGCCTTGAAGTCCAGTGGCGCGGCGGTGTCGACCTCGAACAGCCGGGTGCCCTCGGGCCAGTCCATCCGGAAGGCCCGGCTGTCCATGCCAGCGCCAAGCAGCACGACCTGCCGGACCCCGGACGCGGAAGCCTGCTGCAACAGGTCGTCGAGGAACTTCGTCCTGATGACGATGGAGAACGACACGGCCAGCCGGCGGCGTCGCGCGGCCGCGTCATCGGGCAGCGGCGGCGAGGAGGGCCACAGGCCGCCGGCGGTGGCGAAGGCCTGCGCCAGTGGGTCGCGGAACAGCGCGTTCTCCCGCTCGGTCTCCAGCGCCCGCACCCTGGCCACCCCCACCGCCGTGGCCCACACTCCCGACGGCTGCACCCGCTCCTGCTCATCAGTCACCGCGCCAGCCTAGATGAGCGTTTCCAAGGGGCCTGATGAGGGTGATCACACGGACCAGCAGGACGTCGCGTTCGGTCTGCGTGCCGAACAACATCAAGCCCGGACGGGTCGGCGGCTACCTGGAGGCGCGGCGGGTCCACGAGGTCTGCACAGCCGCCGGGATCCCGGTTTGGGCGGGCGGCATGCTGGAGACCGGCATCGGCCGGGCAGCCAACCTCGCCCTGGGCGGACTACCCAACTTCACCCTGCCCTCGGACATCTCGGCCTCCGACCGCTACTTCGAGCAGGACCTGACTAAACCGATCACCATGACCGACGACGGCCTGATCGCGATACCGACCGGCCCGGGCATCGGCGTAGCACCGATCCCCGAGGTGCTCGCGGAGCTCACCGTCTCCACGCAGGTGCTCAAGCCGTGACCCTCCTCGACCACCTGACCGCACACACCGAGGAGATGACCCGGGCCACCCTCGAACTGTGCCAGGTGGAGTCCCCATCGCACGACGTCGGCCGACTGGCCGAGGTCGCCGAGCACGCCGCCGACCTGGGCACCTCTCTACTCGGCCGCACACCGCAGTGGATCAGCGAACAGGACCGGCCCGCACTGTACTGGGAGCCGTTGCAAGGCGGCGTGCTGCTGCTCGGCCATCTCGACACGGTCTGGCCGGCCGGCACCCTGGCTCGCTGGCCGAAACCGCTGCGCACCAGCACCACCCTCAGCTGCCCCGGCGTCTTCGACATGAAGGCCGGCATCGTGCAGGGCCTGTACGCGATGGCCGCGCTCAGCGCCCCGCCCGGCTGCGGCATGCTGCTGACCACCGACGAGGAGATCGGCTCACCCACCTCCCGGCCACTGATCGAGAAGGCCGCCGCCCGCGCCGGTGCCGTGCTGGTACTGGAGGCCAGCGCGGACGGCGCCGGAACTTGCCGCCCAAGTACGCGCCGTGGCCTCCTTCGGCTCCGGCGGCCTCACCGTCACCCCCACCCTCGCGACCGCCGGCACCACGGCCAACACCGTGCCCGCCAAAGCCCACTTCCATGTCGACGCACGTGCCACCACGCGTGCTGAACAAGACGCCCTGCGCGCCCGGATGACAGCGCTGTCCCCCGTGCTGTCCGGAGCACGAGTCACCGTTGAAGGAGGCCCCAACCGCCCGCCGATGGAGGCCCGTCAAACCGATCATCTGCTGGCCCTGGCCCGCGCCACCGCCCAAGACCTCGCTCTGGGAGACATCCGCGCCGTCCGTGTCGGCGGTGCCTCCGACGGCAACTTCACCGCCGGAATCGGCATCCCCACCCTCGACGGCCTCGGCGCGGTCGGCGCGCATGCCCACGCCGAGGGTGAGTACGCCGTCATCGCCGAGATGCCCCGCCGGGCAGCCCTCGTCGCCGGACTCGTCGCCCACTTGCTGCCATCTGTCGGCTAATGCTGCATCGAGAAGAGAGGTTCCCGCGCCCAAATCGGGACGCTGG
The DNA here is from genome assembly GCF_002291145.1 of Streptomyces sp. SA15. Taxonomy (GTDB): domain Bacteria; phylum Actinomycetota; class Actinomycetes; order Streptomycetales; family Streptomycetaceae; genus Streptomyces. The sequence continues at coordinate 9,255 of NZ_NTGE01000192.1, read as the reverse complement.
CGCAATGCATGGCCAGGTCCGAACCACTGACCAGCTCCGCACACACGACGGAGGGGAGATTACGGCCGGCCCCAGACGCATGCTCGTGCTCCCCACCCTCCCCACACCATCCATAATCAAGGCAAATGAGGAGGAAGAGTACCTCTGGCCGTTTTCAAGGCTCTGTCCGCAGTTCCGTGAATCCCCAGGTCAGCGAGGGGAACGAGGGATCGTTTCGGCAGAGTGTTTCCTGCCATGGCGAGCAAGACGGTCGAGGCTGTGCTGTTTCCCGGGATCAGGCGTCAAGGCCCGTTTCGCTCCTCCGGCCAGAATCTGACCACCGCGGGCACCTACATCGAGATGGCCTCCCGCGTGACCGAGCCCGTCCTTCTGGGCCTGGCGGTCCTGGCCGTTCGCAACCGCGTCAAACGCTGACCCACCGCCTCCGGCGCTCAAGCAACCGGTACAACCGGAACGGCATGGGCTGTCGCTCGGAAGATTTCAGTGCCCAGGTCACACGCCCGCTCGCTGAAATCTTCCGTGCGGCCCGACATCTGCGGGCGCTGGCTGTGCGCCGGCCGACCCTGGTCGGGGCTGGACGCGGCACGGCCGGAGGCATGGTCGCTCGGTCGCACCGAGCGGTCGCCCTCGGCGCGGGCCTTGGCGTACAGCGCGGCCGGCGGGCTTCGGCATCCGGCGCGCAGGCAGCCACCAGAGCCTCGGTGGTGTCAGCGACAAGCCTCAACACCGCTCGTCCCGCGGGGCGGCGTACGCGGTCGCACGCGAGGCAGCCCCCTCACAGTCGAACGCCTTAGCGACTCTCCATGACCACTCCCCAACGTCAGACAGTGGGCCACGCAATGACCGCGAGCGATCACCCGCAACGCGGAAACACAGCCCAGACACCCGTACAACCGTCCACACCGGAATCCACCGAGAGCGCCCGGTGTGTCGTGGGCAGGCACCGTCCATGCAGGAGATCTCCGCCTGGAAGGACGCCGACGAGACGGCGCCCGAGCCGCTGCCGCCTGCCTGGCGCACCGTGTGGGAGCTGTCTCCGGTCCTGGCCCCGGAGGTGCTCGAGCCGTGGCGGCCCCTGCTGGAGACGCTCACGTCGCTGACGGGGAAGCCCGCGCCCGCGCGTCCGGAGCCGTCGCACACGCAGGCTCCCCGCCGGCATCCCGCATCGATCACCTCAGAGCGACACGATCCGGGCTGACGAAGTCCAGCGGCATCGGCGGCGGGGTGTGCGTCACCAGGTCGGCCAGCAGTTCGCCGATGCCGCTGGCGTGTTTGAAACCGTGTCCGTTGCATCCCCCGGCGAGGATCAGCCGCGGGTCGCCCCCGGGCCTCCCGATGACGAACTGACCGTCGGGCGTGGTGGTCAGCATGCACACCGAGACCTGTGAGGGGGCTGGTTCCAGCCCCGGCAGGTAGCGGCCGAGTACGCCGGTGAGCTCGGCCCAGTCCTCGCTGACGACACACCGGTCGTCCGTGTCCGGGTCGATGGGGCGCGGAGCCCTGCCGTGGACCTCCAGCCCCAGCTTGACCCCGTGCTCCTTCTCGCTGCCGTTGCCCCACAGGACCTCCGCGCCCGGCAGCTCTCGCATGAAGACGGGAAACCGGTCCAGTTCGAACCGGCTGTCACCGGTGGCGGAACGGAACCAGGTGATCGGCATCCGCAGGGGCGTCAGCGCCAGGCCGGGAAGCAGCGAGGCGAGCCAGCTGCCGATGGTCATCACGGCCTGCCGCACCCGCAGGAGGCCGCCGCCGGTCTCCAGCTCGACGCCGCCGGAGACGAGCTCCACCGAATGCACGCGGGTACCGGTGACGACCCGTGCCCCGGCCGACCGGGCGAGCTGGGTCGCGGCCCGCACGGCGTCCTCCGGGCGGAGGATGCCCGCCGACGGTTCCCATACCGCTATGTCGTCGGGGCCGAGTTCCGCATGCTGACCGAAACGCTCCCGCAGCGTCGTGGGGGCCATGTGCTCCAGGGGGATGCCGTGGTGCAGCGCGGCGCGCAGCGTACCGCCGACGATCCGGCCGTCCTCGGGCCCGATCAGCAGTCCCCCGCGGTTCTCGAACAGCGACGTGTCGCTCAGGTCGGCGAGTTCGTGCCACAGCTCCAGCGACCGCCGTGCCAGCGGTACGAGTTCGGGGTGTTCGAGGCAGGTGATGCGGAACATGCGCGAACCACCGTGGGAGGCACCCCAGCCGTGACCGGGGTGGAACTGTTCTATGCCCAGGGCGTCCACGCCCCGGGAGGCGATCTGCCACAGGGCGCAGGCGCCCCAGCCGCCCAGCCCGACCACCGCCACTTCCGCGTCCCATGTACTCATGTCCGTCCTCCGTCCGGGCTCCATCGATGATCGCCCGGATCACTGACACATCCCTGACGAACTGCCAGCGGGCTGACACGCGACTGCACTTGGACGACCTGCGTCGCAGCAACTGATGGTCCATGCACGAAATGGCCGGGATCCGTGGGGTGTCTGTCTTCCGCTTCTCCTTTAGGATCATCCGAACACGGGGTTCCGGCTCAGCCGGAGCAGTGTGTGGAACGCATTGGCACGGTCCCGGTCCGTTCTGCGAGGAAAGGGGCGCCAGCGGAGCCCGGTTCAGTTACTCACCCCCACAGAACTGCCCTGGGAACCGGATTCCCGACCACAGCGGGAGAAGGCGTGAAGTTCAGAGTTCTCGGTCTCACGGAGCTGTACGACAACGTCAACCAACGCAGAGTTCCCCTCAGCAGCCAAAAGCAGCGGACCCTGATGGGAGCACTGATCGTCAAGTGCGGTTCCTCGGTGTCCGCCGAACAACTCAGCGAGGAGGTCTGGGGCGAGTCGAAGCCACACAAGTCCGCCAACGCTCTCCAGGCTCAGGTCTACCGATTACGTCGGATGATGGACCAGCTCAAGGCCGGTGACATGGCCACCCAGCAGTGCCTGATCACCGAGGAATCCGGTTACGTCCTCAAGACCGATCCGGAGCAGATAGACAGCGAGCTCTTCCTGCGCGGAATCGACCGGGCACGCCACACGGCCGACCAGGACCCGGTCCTGGCCGAGAAGATGATCCGCGGCGCGCTGAAGCTCTGGCGCGGCCCTGCCCTGCAGGGGAGCCGTGGCCCGATCTGCACCGCCGGAGCGGCGCTGCTGGAAGAGGCTCGGCTCAGCGCCCTGGAGCTTCTCTATGACGTGTCGTTACGCGCGAACCTGCACGCGCATGTCATAGCCGAGCTCGAAGAGCTGACCAACAGTTATCCACTGCGGGAACGTTTCTACGACCAGCTCATGGTCGCCCTCTACCGATCCGGCCACCAGGCGCAGGCGCTGAGCGTCTACGAACGCGTCCGTCGCCGTCTGGCCGACGAACTCGGCGTCACCCCGGTGCCCGCACTCAGCAAGCGGATGCAGCAGATCCTGTCCCACTCCCCCGAGTTGATGGATCCGCAGGCATCGAGTGCCGCCGAAGTCCGAGATCCGCAACGGATCACTCTGCGCTCCAGTCCCTCCACCCCGGCCATCTCGCCCGCGCCCAGCACGGCCACCCGGCCCGCTGCCGGCGTCCGGCGACGAACGGCGCCCGGGAACCCCGGCCCCGCGCCGGCCCGTCCGAGCCCACTGCCGGCGCACTCCCGTACCGAATCCCCTCTGGACGCCGAACTGCGCCGCCTGCGTCTGCAGGTCAGAGAGCTCATGTCACAGCAGCAGACGCTCATCTCCACGGTCCAGCATCTTTCGAGCCAGTTGGAGGAGACGATGGAAGCGGTCGACGAACACCGGCCGCCCGCGGGGAAGCCCCGGCTGCTCCACCACGAGCTGTAGGGGACGCATCGGGTGGGTGCGCCGGGAGACCATCGATGGGCTCCCGGCGCACCCGGCCGCGGGCGAAGGCCCTCGGGGGCCGCGGACCGGTCGGCCGCGCCGGCCTGGACGGGCCCTGGTCAGTCGGCCCCGGCCCTCGTGGGCTCCTTCGCCTCCTCGGCGGCGGCACGCGCCTTCTCGGCCTTCTCCGCTCGCAGCAGCAACGCACCGGCGATCCAGCCGCCGACCAACACAGCCAGCGCACCGACGACCTGACTGAGTGTCAATGCGTGCGCAAAGCTGTCCTGGACCTCGTGCAGCGCCTCCGGGGAGCCGCTGACCGCGGCCACGGCCTCGGGGTAGGACTCACTGGCGGCCGTACGCAGCGTGTCGGGCACGGCCTGGGAGAAGATCCCGATCAGCACCGCGCCGAGGACGCCCACGCCCAGTCCGCTGCCGAGTTCCTGGAGGGTGTTGTTCACGCCGGATCCGGTGTTGGCGCGCTCCCGGGGGATGGAACTCATCAGCGCGTTGGCGACCAGCGGGCCGGAGATGCCCGCGCCGCCACCGAGCAGCAGCAGACCGACCACCAGCACCACGTAGCCGTTGTCGTCCGGTGCCAGCGCCACGGTGAGCAGACCGGCCGCCGAACAGGTGACACCGATCGCGATGCCCTTGCCGACCCCGGCCGCCTTCAGCACCCGCGGGCTGACCAGGATGCTGCTGGCCAACACGCCGATCGCCATCGGCGTGAGCTGGGCGCCGGCCTCCAGCGGGTCGTAGCCGCGCAGGAACTGCAGGTCCTGGGTGAGGAGGAAGAGCGATCCGGCCATGCCGAACGCCGACAGGATCCCGCCGAACACGGCGCCGCGGAACTTGGGGTTGGCGAACATCGCCATGTCGAGCATGGGATCCGCGACGCGGCGTTCCCACCACACGAAGACGGTGACGCACACCAGGCCGAGCAGTCCGACACCGAGGGTCTGTGGCGCCAGCCAGCCGTCCCTCGGCACGGAGATGACCGCCCATACCAGCGCGACCACCGACAGCGTGGCCAGCACGGCGCCGATCAGGTCGGGACGGGCGTGCCCGGGGTCCTTCGACTCCGGCAGCAGCACCCCCATGGCGAGCAGGCCGACGACCGCGACCGGCACGTTGATCAGGAACGTGGAGCCCCACCAGAAGTGGTCGAGGAGGAACCCGCCCAGGACGGGTCCGAGGGCCATGCCCGCGGAGGAGACAGCCGCCCAGATGCCGATGGCCCGGGGGCGTTCCTCGTCGTCGAAGGTGCGGACGAGGACGGCGAGCGTGCCCGGCATGAGGAAGGCCGCGCCGACGCCCATCAGCACGCGGGCGGTGATGAGGATGTGCGGGGAGGGCGCGAACGCACCCAGCAGGGATCCGGCGCCGAACACCGCGAGGCCCGCCAGCAGCGCGCGCTTGCGGCCGAGCCGGTCGGAGAGGCCGCCCGCGGTGATGAGCAGGCCGGACAGGACGAGGGTATAGGCGTTGAGCGTCCACTGGACCTGCGCGTTGCTCGCGCCCAGTTGCTCGGTGATGGACGGGATCGCCACGTTCAGGATCGTGTTGTCGAGGACGATGACGAACAGGGACGTGCACAGCACCCCGAGGATCCACCAGCGACGGGGATCGCGCTGGGTATGGGGCATCTGCGTCTGAGACATGAGGAAACTCCTGAGCGGGGGACGGAACATTGCGGATGCGCAAGAACCGAGAACGCCCGTTCGTCTCCGCCCGCGGACACCAACGACCAGGGAACGCCGACGAGGAAGTCGTACGGCGGAGGGTCGCTACGTGGGCGAGAACACGTCACACGGAGATACGTCGTACGGAAACGTCACGTACGAGGGAGCTCGTACGGAAGAACGTCGTACGGAGAAGAGTCACGTGAAGACGACGGGCGATGCCCGCACACTCAGTAGATCATGCGTCAAGCCTCCCATAGCGCTTCGCCGTTGGTCAAACAGGTTTCCGGCCCGAGCGGTCCACCAGATGGCACCAGCCGTGCGGATCGGCCGCCTCGCCCCGGTGTACGGCGGCCAGCGCGGTGGAGAGCCGGGAGGTGACCGGGCCCGGTGTGCCGTCGCCGACCGTCCACGCCCCGTCCCCGTCGAGCACACGGCCGACCGGGGTGACGCGGGCCGCGGTGCCGCACGCGAGGACCTCGGTGATCCGGCCGGCGGCGCAGTCCTCCCGCCACCGGTCCACCGCCACCCGGTCCTCGGTGACCCGCAGCCCCCGGTCGCGGGCCAGGGTGATGAGGCTGTCCCGGGTCACGCCGGGCAGGATGGTGCCGGTCAGCGGCGGCGTGACCAGCTCGGCCCGGTCCCCCTCGCCGTACACGAAGAACAGGTTCATGCCGCCCAGTTCCTCGACCCAGCGGCGTTCCACCGCGTCCAGCCAGACCACCTGGTCCGCGCCCCGGCGGGCGGCCTCCTCCTGGGCGAGATAGGTGCCGGCGTAGTTCCCGCCGCACTTGGCCGCTCCGGTGCCGCCGGGTGCGGCACGCACATACTCCTGCGACACCGCCACCGTCACCGCGCGCTCGCTCGCGCCGAAGAAGTTGCCGGTGGGGAAGGCGAGCAGGAGGAACAGGCAGGCGCGGGCGGGCCTGAGCGCGAGGTGTGCCTCGGAGGCGAACAGCACCGGTCTGAGGTACAGGCTCCGGTCGTCGCCCTCGGGTATCCAGTCCATGTCCTGGCGGACCAGGGTTTCGGTGGCGGCGACGAACAGTTCCTCCGGCAGCTCGGGCAGCGCCATGCGCCGGGCCGAGGCGGCGAGTCTGCGGGCGTGCGCCCACGGGCGGAAGACCGCGGCCCGGTCGGCCGTGCGGCGGTGGGCCTTGAACCCCTCGAACACGCTCTGCCCGTAGTGCAGTCCGACCGTCGCCGGGCTCAGCCGCAGTGGGGCCAGCGGCTCCAGGGTGACGTCGTGCCAGCCGTCGGCGGCGGTCCACCGCGCGGTGACCATGTGCTCGGTGAGCACCTCCCCGAAGTGGGCCTCGGCGGCCAGCGCCCGGGACCGCTCGGCGGGCAGCGGCGCCGGGCTCGGCCGCAGGGCGACGGCCGGTGCGCCGGTGCCGGCCGGGGTGTGCGTGCCCATCGGCACGGTCCCGGTCACCGGTGGGCGAGAAAGAGGCGACCGGTGGGGAAGGCCAGGGTGACCGCGCGGACGTCCGAGAAGCCGGCGCCGCGCAGCTTGCCCAGCCACTCGTTCTCGCTGAGCAGCCGGCGCCGCATGAACTCCCCGTGGTAGTACGACACGGCGGCGCTGAACCGCCGTTCCCGGGGGTCGCGCAGGTACGGGACGGCGTCGGTGATGGCGAGGAAGCCGTCGTCGGCGAGCTGCTCGCGGCAGTTGGCGAGCACCGCGTCACAGACGTCCTCCTCGTCGGGCAGCATGTCGTGGAAGACGAATCCCGCGTGGATGACGTCGGCCCCGGCCAGGAAGCCGGGATCGTCGGCCACGGACTGGATGGTGCGCTCCAGTACGGTGAGCCGGTCGGTCAGGCCGGCCTGGTCGACGGCCCGCTCTGCGGCCCGGCAGGCGTCGGCGGCGAAGTCCAGACCGATGCCCGTGGAACCCGGCACGGCGGTGAGGACCTCGATCAGCAGGCGGCAGGTGCCCGCCCCGAGATCGACGACCTTGCGGGGCTTGGCGTCCACGATGGTGTCGAACGCGGCCGGGTAGAAGGCGTGCGACCCCATCCACTGGGAGCTCACGGCGACTTCCCGGTAGTCGCGGAGGTATGTGCGTGCGGCCCGCTCCCAGTCGGTGAAGAACTCCCGGGCGTGTTCGATGAAGGGCCGGTTGGCGTTCATCGTCCAGGAGATGTATCCGGCCTGGTGTCGCACGGTGTCGAAGTCGGGGCAGGCGCGGTAGTGGCCGGCGCTCTCCCGGACGACGATGCCGGCCGACTCCAGGGCGTCCAGGTAGCGGGTGAGGGCGGGCTCGGGCAGGTCGGTGGCGGCGGCCGTGGCGCCGGTGTCGAGCACACGGTCGCTGGCGAGGTGGGCCACGACTCCCAGCCGGTCGCCCATCTCCAGCAGGGCCGCGGCGGCGGCCAGGTCGGGGGCCGGGCCGCTGGCCTCGATGCCCTCCCGCAGGTGCTTCTCGGCGACTTCGTGCGTTGCCATGCGCGTCTCTCCTTCTTCTTGGCGTGCGGCCTGCTGCGGAGTGCGGCGCGGCCTCGTCGGGCGTCCGTTTCGCTGAGCTGCTCCGGGGTGTCGTAGTCGACGGTTGACGTGGGCTGTTCACGCGGGCTGTTCACGTGGGCTGTTGTCGTGGACTGTACGAGGGGGCCATGACGCCCGGCTGACAGTGATCTGACGACCGGTCCGGCCCCGGGCGGGGCCGGGTCAGCGGTCGCGCCAGGCCGCTTCCAGGGCGTCGATCTCCTCCTGCTCGAGGTCGACCAGGGGCAGGTCGGACGGGGTCCAGCCGCCCGCCTCGCCCCGCCGCGCGTGTTCCGTCAGGGCGGTCAGCGTCCGCAGCCAGGTCTGCGACAGCTCCGTCACGGTCTCGGGCGCGAGCAGCCCGTCCGGCCAGCTCCACACGGCGTGCAGCCGGGGCCCGTCGGGGCCGTCCAGCGTCACGGCGTTGACCTCCAGGTCGTGGGCGACCGGCAGCGCGGGGTCCGCCCCGCCTCCCGCCAGGGCGTGGTCGTCGGGGGCGGCGCTCCACAGCGTGTCGTCGTGGCGGAACCGGCCCAGGTAGTTGAAGCCCAGCGGCGGCGGGTCCATGCGGGCGAGGACGGGGGCCGTACGGTCGTTGAGCCGGCGCAGCAGCCCGAAGCCGGAGCCGTCGGCGGGGACGGCGCGGATTGCCTCCTTGACCCGCTTGACGGCGTGTCCGAGTGCCGGCCCTCCGGCGAGGGCGTCGTCGGGGTCGAGGTCCGCGACGGGCAGGCGCAGCGGGTACAGGCAGGTGAACCAGCCGACTGCCTGCTCCGGCGACGGTCCGGTGCCGGTGGTGTCCCGGCCGTGGCCTTCCAGGTCGAGCAGGACGTCGGCGGCCGTCTCTCCGACGCGGACGGCCCGGTGGACGAGGGCGACGCCGAGGGCTGCGACCAGGGGTTCGAGGACGCGGCAGTGGAAGGCGGCGGGGACGGTGGTGAGCAGGGCCCGGGTCGTGGCCGCGGGCAGGTCGCCGGTGTGGTGGCGCAGGGCGCCGAAGGTGTCGCGGCGCGGGTCCCTCGGCCGGCGGGGGGGGGGGGGGCCGGGGGGGGGGGGGGGGGGGGGGGGGGGGGGGGGGGGGCGGGGGGGGGGGGGGGGGGGGGGGGGGGGGGGGGGGGGGGGGGGGGGGGGGGGGGGGGGGGGGGGGGGGGGGGGTGCTGGCGCCGGTGCCCTTGTCCTTGTCGCTGGCCTCGCCTGCGTTGCCTTCGTCGCCTTCGTCGTCGGATGCGGGCCGGTTGAGCCAGAAGCCGGCGCCGACGCCGATCGCGGCGACC
>NZ_NTGE01000041.1 GCF_002291145.1 Streptomyces sp. SA15 | reverse complement strand
GCTCGCACGCAGGGCACGGGAGCCGCCACGGCGCCCGAGAGCCGGCGCCGTGGGACCGGCCCGCTGCTCGCGCAGGGCCAGGGACACGGAGGAGCGCTCGGTGGCGCCCCGGTCGCCCCGACCGAGGTGTCCGCACCGCTGCTGCCGGGCGTGCCGGCGCCTGCGGCGGTCGAGGAGGGCGTCCACTCACTGACCGCTCCCGTGCTGGCCGGTGCGGCCGCCATGTCTCCTCTGATACGTCCGCTCAGTGCCACCCCGCCGATCACCCTGACCGCGTGGTCCACGACCCCGGACCTCCAGGCACCCGGCCTGCTCGCCGGACCCGTCCCCGACAGCACCTCAGCGTCGTCACCGTCCGCCTCTTCGGGTACTGCCCGCTGACCGGCCTCTGCGCCGCGGCGGGCGAAACTGGTTGAATCCAGGGAAGTCGACGAACTGCGGCCAGCGCCGACGAGCCATGCCGGGGCAGGCCGTGACTGTGGGGAGAGCATGAACGAGGGGAAGCCCACGAGGGCGGGGGGAGCCGCGCCGACGCCCGACGAGGTGCCGCCGGGCGGTACGGGGACATCGGACGACACCGGGGCGGGCCACCGTCCCGACAGATCCGACGGTGACTTCGAGCTGAGGGCTCCGCAGGACGTGTCCTCCGACCCGTCCTCCACGGAGGGCGACTTCGAACTGCGCCGGCCGGATGCGGGTCCGGGGGCAGCGGGTACGCCGACAGGCGACGCGCGGACGACGGCAGCTGAGGGTGCGTCTGCCGGGGAGAACGTTTCCGAGACCGTGGCGGCACGTTCGGGCGGGCCCGTAGCGCCCGTCAGCGAGCGCCCCAAGCCCCTGCACGACCCCGACCCCTACAGCACCCCGCCGTACGGCGAGCCGGGCCCCTGGGCCCCCGCGCCGCCCGTGCAGCACCCGGCGACCACGCCCGCGCACGGCACGGCGGTCCCGGCGCCGACGCCGCCCCCACCCCAGGCACCGTCCCCCACCGCCCCGGCCACAACTCCACCCCCGGCCCCAACCCCACCTCCGCCCCCGCCTTCCTCCACCCCCTGGCAGAACTACGATCCCTGGGCCCCGGTCCCCGCCCCCCTCCAGCAGAACGGCGCGGCGGTCCCCAGTACGGATCAGCGGCGCAGCCGGGTCAGGAAGGGCCTCGTCGGGGCTGCCGTGCTGCTCGCCGTCGTCTCAGGGGGCGTCGGTGGCGTCGTAGGGGCGCATCTGGAGCGCAACGGCGGCGTGGCGGGGAGCGTGGAGTTGCCGCAGGCCGGTGTGGAGTCGGCCGGGCGGGCCGCGGACAGTGTGGCCGGGATCGCCGCGCGGGCCCTGCCCAGCGTGGTGACCCTGCATGTGACCGGATCCGAGGAGCAGGGCACCGGCACCGGATTCGTGCTCGACGGTCGCGGTCACATCCTCACCAACAACCACGTCGTGGAGCCCGCCGGGTCCGACGGCGAGATCACCGTGACCTTCCACAGCGGGGACACCGCCAAGGCCACCGTCGTCGGGCGGGACAGCGGCTACGACCTCGCCGTCGTGAAGGTGAGCGGCGTCAGCGGGCTCAAGCCCATGACCCTCGGCAACTCCGACAACGTCCAGGTCGGCGACCCCGTCGTCGCCATCGGCGCCCCCTTCGACCTGGCGGGCACCGTCACCTCCGGCATCATCAGCGCCAAGGAGCGGCCCATCACGGCCGGCGGCGAGAGCGGCGACGCGAGTGACGTGTCGTATGTCGATGCGTTGCAGACCGACGCGCCCATAAATCCCGGCAATTCCGGCGGGCCCCTTCTCGACTCCCGCGCCCGCGTCATCGGCATCAACTCCGCCATCCGCTCCGCCGACGACGGCTCCGACTCCGGCGGCGGCCAGTCCGGCTCCATCGGCCTCGGTTTCGCCATCCCCGTCAACCAGGCCAAGCGCGTCGCCGAGGAACTGATCAACACCGGCAAGGCCACCCACCCGGTGATCGGCGTCACCCTCGACATGGACTACTCGGGTGACGGCGCGCGCGTGGACGGGAAAGGCAGCGGCGGCGGCCCGGCGGTCACCGTGGGCGGACCCGGCGACAGGGCAGGCATCGAGGCCGGCGACGTCATCACCGAGGTCGACGGCGCGCGTATCCACTCCGGTGAGGAGCTCATCGTCAAGACCCGGGCCCACCGCCCCGGCGACCGCCTCGAACTCACCCTGGAGCGCGACGGCAAGGAGCGGAAGATCTCGCTGGTGCTCGGGTCCTCCGATGGCTGAGCGGGCGGGGAGGCAGCGGCCGAGCCGAAGCGAGACTCACATAAATGTCACAGAAGAGGCCCCGCCGCCGCCCCATCACCCGCCCCACTAGGCAAACAACCCGGAAAAGCCCACACGTACCCGCATTCGGAGGCCTCGGGACAGTACCGGTCGTACGGGATCGCCGGGTACCGTGGACCCGGCCCGGACCACGGAAGACCCGCACAGACCACCGAGGGCCGAGGACCGAGGACATCGCAAGGAGCTTCAGGTGTTCAATGACATAGGACCGCTCGAGCTGATTACGCTCGTTGTCCTTGCCGTGCTCGTCTTCGGTCCGGACAAGCTCCCGAAGGTCATCCAGGACGTCATGCGGACCGTCCGCAAGATCCGTGAGTTCTCGGAGAGCGCCAAGCAGGACATCCGGCAGGAACTCGGCCCGGAATTCAAGGACTTCGAGTTCGAGGACCTCAACCCCAAGACGTTCATCCGCAAGCAGCTGGACAACGACGAGCTGGGGCTCAAAGAGATCCGCAACGGCTTCGACCTGAAGAAGGAGATGGCCGAGGTCACGGACGCCGTGCACGGCCGTGAGTCGGAATCGTCCTCGTCCTCCGGGTCCTCCGATTCCGCCGGCTCCTCGGGAGCCCGCGTCGACATGACCAAGAAGCCCGAGAGCCCCGGCGACGACCGTCCGCCGTTCGACGCGGACGCCACCTGAGGCGTAGTCATGTTCCCCCGTACGTGATGCGTTTCATACTCCTCCTGCGCCTCAGTACGGCCTGAACGCGCCCCCTTGAGCGACCCACGCGCCGGGAGGCTTCCCGGCTGCTCGCAGTGGTGTGGCTATGCTGCCGAGTTGTTGTGCGGGCCGTACACAACGAGCAACGCCGCCCGAAGGGGGGCGGGCCGTACGGTCCGACGAGAGCGAGGAGGCGTCCGGGCACATGGAGACGACGAGTCGGGCAGTCGCGCAGGCGCCGGCCGCGGAGGACGGACAACAGGTCCCCTCCGCCCGGCGCACGGTGGACGGCTACCTGCTGGCGCCCTTCCCGTGGTACGGCCTCGATGAGGCCTTCACGGGGCCGCGCTGGCTGATGCAGGTCGGTACGGCGGCCGATGGGGCCGTGGAACACGGTTCGATCGGGCACGGTGACGAACCCTCCGTACGGAACGAGGCCACGGAGGACAAGGAGAAGTTCGCGGTGGTGGTGACCGTCGCGGCGAATCCGTCCCGGAGGAGCGCGGACGGTACGGGGCTGCTGGAGGCCACGTCGGTTTCCTCGGCGGCCTGGCTCGCGGGTGTGGGGTTGCTGACCTTCACCTGGCCCGGCCAGATGGACCACTCCCTGCGCGACGACTGGCTGGAGCAGCAGACGGAAACGGCGTGGGCTCTCGCGGACGACCTGGACGGTTCGGACTGGTCGACGCTGTCCCTGCCCGTGGACGGGGTGCCGAGGCCGTTCCACTACCGCGAGTCCGAGTTCGGCTGGGTGCTGGCCGGGTCGACCCAGGAGGGGGTGCACGTGGGGGCGTACGGGAGAGGCATGAGCGCGTACGGTCTCGGGTTCGCCATGATCAAGGACATCGCGGCGTACGCATAGCGCGGTGCTACGACGATGGGGGCGCCGTCCGCTGAGACGGCGCCCCCATCGTCGTAGAGGAAGATCTAGAACTTGTTGCGCGGCGTGATCCCCAGGGACAGTCCCGAAAGGCCCCGCTGCCGTCCCCCCAGCTTCCCCGCGATCGCTCGCAGCGCCGAGGCCGCCGAGGAGTCCGGGTCCGTCAGGACCACCGGCTTGCCCTCGTCGCTGCCCTCGCGGAGGCGGACGTCGATGGGGATGTTGCCGAGGACCGGGACGGACGCACCCGTCGTGCGCGTGAGGCCGTCCGCGACCGCCTGGCCGCCGCCCGTGCCGAAGACGTCGACCATCTCGCCGCAGTGGGGGCACGGGAGACCGGACATGTTCTCCACCACGCCGACGATCTTCTGGTGCGTCTGGACCGCGATGGAGCCCGCCCGCTCGGCCACCTCGGCGGCCGCCTGCTGCGGGGTCGTCACGACCAGGATCTCCGCGTTCGGGACCAGCTGCGCCACGGAGATCGCGATGTCGCCCGTGCCGGGCGGCAGGTCGAGCAGCAGGACGTCCAGGTCGCCCCAGTACACGTCCGCCAGGAACTGCTGGAGGGCGCGGTGGAGCATCGGGCCGCGCCAGACGACCGGGGCGTTGCCGGGGGTGAACATGCCGATCGAGATGACCTTCACGCCGTGCGCGGACGGCGGCATGATCATGTTCTCGACCTGGGTCGGACTGCCGTCGGCGCCCAGCATGCGCGGCACCGAGTGGCCATAGATGTCGGCGTCGACGACACCGACCTTCAGTCCGTCGGCCGCCATCGCCGCCGCGAGGTTCACCGTCACCGACGACTTGCCGACGCCGCCCTTGCCGGACGCGACCGCGTAGACGCGGGTCAGCGAGCCCGGCTTGGCGAAGGGGACCTCGCGCTCGGTCTGGCCGCCGCGCAGCGCGGTCGCCAGTTCCTTGCGCTGCTCGTCGCTCATCACGTCCAGCGTGACGTCGACGCGGGTGACGCCCTCGACGCCCGAGACCGCGTCCGTCACCCGCTGCGTGATCGTTTCGCGCATGGGGCAGCCGGAGACCGTCAGGTACACGGTGACCGCGACCGCTCCGTCCGCACCGATCTCCACCGATTTGACCATCCCGAGTTCGGTAATGGGGCGGTTGATCTCGGGGTCGTTCACCGTCGCCAGTGCTTCGCGCACCGCGTCTTCCGTAGCCATAAGGACGATGGTACGGCGCTGCACAAGCGCCCCGGAAAGCCCGTCACCGGTCGTCTACGTCACGTCGCCGTGTCCGCTCCGCCGAGACCGCGTGGAATGCGCTGTGCTCGTGATGGCCGTCCCGGCGCCCCTCCAGCTCCTTGACCACGTCCTGGAGCTCGGAGCGGATCCAGTCGCGGGTGGCGACCTCGCCCAGGCCGATGCGCAGGGCGGCGATCTCCCGGGTCAGGTATTCGGTGTCCGCGATCGACCGCTCGTTCTGCTTGCGGTCCTGTGCGAGGTCGACCCGGGCGCGGTCGTCCTGCCGGTTCTGCGCGAGCAGGATCAGCGGGGCCGCGTAGGAGGCCTGGAGGGACAGCATCAGGGTCAGGAAGATGAACGGGTACTCGTCCCATCGCAGGTGGCGCGGCGCGAGGGTGTTCCAGGCGACCCAGACGATGATCACGACCGTCATCCAGACGAGGAACCGCCCGGTGCCGATGAAGCGGGCGATCCGCTCCGACAGTCGTCCGAAGGCCTCCGGGTCGTACTCCGGAAGCAGCTTGGGCCGCGGCGGACGCGGCTGGTCGAGGCGGGGGCGGTGGCGGGTGGCGGCTGTCGCCCCGGCCGGGACGCGCTCGCGTACGGTCTCGCGCTCAGGAACCATCGGTGGTCACCTCCTCCTCGTCCAGGTGGAACTCGGTCTCCCGCCAGTCCTCGGGCAGCATGTGGTCCAGTACGTCGTCCACGGTCACCGCGCCGAGCAGCGATCCGGCCTCGTCGACGACGGGAGCCGCCACCATGTCGTACGCGGCGAAGAACCCGGCGACGGCGGGCAGGTCCGCCTCGGGGTCGAGTGGTTGCAGGTCGCTGTCCACGATCGAGCTGACCAGGGAGTAGGGCGGCTCCCGCAGCAGGCGCTGGAAGTGGACCGTGCCGAGATACTTGCCGGTCGGCGTCTCGTCGGGCGGGCGGCAGACATAGACCTGGGCGGCGAGCGCGGGGGACAGGTCGGGGTTGCGGACGCGGGCGAGCGCGTCGGCGACCGTGGAGTCGGGCCGCAGCACGACGGGCTCCGTCGTCATCAGACCGCCGGCCGTGCGCTCCTCGTACGACATCAGGCGCCGCATGTCGGCCGCGTCGGACGGCTGCATCAGGCTCAGCAGCCGCTCCTGCTCCTCCGACGGCAGTTCGCCCAGCAGGTCGGCCGCGTCGTCCGGGTCCATGGCCTCCAGGACGTCGGCGGCGCGCTCTTCCTTCAGCTTGCCGAGGATCTCGATCTGGTCGTCCTCCGGCAGCTCCTCCAGTACGTCGGCGAGGCGGTCGTCGTCGAGGGCGGCGGCGACCTCGGCGCGGCGCTTGGCGGAGAGGTGGTGCAGGACGTTCGCCAGGTCGGCGGCGCGCAGCTGCTCGAAGGTGGCGAGCAGGGTCTCCGCGCCCTGGCCCTGCTCCTCCAGGGAGAAGCCGGTCACGGCGGACCACTCGACGGTCAGCGTCTCGCCCTTGCTGCGGCGGAAGGCGCCACCTTTCTTCCCCTTGCGTACGAAGACCCGGTCGATCTCCCAGTCCCGGCGGGTCGGCAGTTGATGCACCGCCAGGTCGAGGACGGTGACCTCCTCGCCGGTCTCCACGAGCGTGACGCGCCGGTCGAGGAGCTCGCCGAAGACGAGCCGCTCGGTGGGCCGCTGCTCGAAGCGGCGGACGTTGAGCACGCCGGTGGAGATGACCTGGCCGGACTCGATGCTGGTCACGCGGGTCATGGGCAGGAAGATGCGGCGGCGGGTGGCGAGTTCGACGACCAGGCCGAGCAGCCTCGGCGGACGCCGGCCGACCCGCAGCATGACGACCAGGTCCCGTACGCGCCCCACCTGGTCGCCGGTCGGGTCGAAGACGGCGACGCCGGAGAGGTGCGAGACGAAGATCCGGGGGGCGCCCGCTGCCATGGCTGTGCTTCCTTTTCGTGCGGGATTCGTGCTGAGGTGCTGCGTGGGTCGCTGGGTGGACCTCTTGGGGTGTCCGTTATCCGAATTGCCCGCTCGGGTGGGCTTCAGGCTAGCCCGTCCCGATCGGATACGCCCTGGTGAGCGGTCCGGACGGCCTGGCTCCGCCATGGGTGTACGGCACCGGTACGCTGCCGTACGCCGCTGAAGGACCCTTGTCAGAAAGGCAGCGCCACCTGTGACTGCGATTCCCCGGCGCCGTACCGGCAGGGCCGCCCTGATGGGCGCGATGTGCGCCCTGGTCGTGACGGGGACGGGCCTGACGGGATGCAGCGAGGACCCGGACGCGGGCACCAACGGGGTCGGCAAGCTGCCCGCCGCCCAGATCCAGTCGAAGACGCGTGCGGCAGCCGAGGCCGCCGGCGCCGTACGGCTCTCCGGGAACGTGGTCGTCGGCGAGCGCACGTACCGGCTCGACATGCGCCTGAAGTCCGACGGCGCCACCGGCTCGGTCACCGCCCAGGACACGACCTTCCAGTTGCTGCGGGTCGGCGAGCACCTCTTCCTCAAGGCCGACGCGGACTTCTGGACCGACGCGGACGGCAAGGGCGACGGCTCGGACGCGGCGGCGGCCCACAAGCTGGACGGCAAGTATGTGAAGGTGCCGCAGGGCGACCCCTCGTACAAGAAGTTCAGCGTTTTCACGGACAAGGACGTCCTCCTCGACGGTCTGCTGACGCTGCACGGCGCGGTGGACAAGGACGGCCACCACGAGCAGGCGGGCGTCCGCACCATCCGCATCACCGGCGCCGACGGCTCCGGCGGCACCCTCGACATCTCCCTGGAGGGCCGGCCGTACCCGCTCCGCCTGGTACGGGGGGGCGGCGCGGGCACCCTGACCTTCTCGGCCTGGGGTAAGGACTTCGCCCTGAAGGAGCCGGAGAAGGACGAGACGGTCGACTACGGCAAGCAGCTGCCGTCGTCCTAGGCGAGACCCGGGACTACCGCCGCTTGCGCTTCTTCATGAGCAACCGCGGCAGCCCCGCCGGAATCGGCTGACGAGTCGTCGCCGGCGTCGGCAACGGTGCCTCGGCCAAGCTGCCGGCCGGCAGGGGCGTCGTCGTCCCGGTCGGCTCCAGACGGAGTACCCGGCATTCGCGGGCCCAGCGCTCCGTCATGGTCTCGGCGTCGGGGGCGTTCAGACGCTTGCCCTTCAGCTCGGCGACCGCCGCCTCCCACTCCTCGGAAGCGGGCGCGAGCTCCACGACCTTCGCGGCCCACGACACCAGCCGGCCGCCCTTGTCCTTGCTGCGGACCGTGACCTCGGCTTCGGTGCCGTCGGCCAGCCCCGGCAGCGGTTGCTCGCCGGGCCCGTCGCCGACCAGGCAGGCCGCGCCGTCGTGCCAGACGTGCCACAGGGCGCGGGCCGGGCCGCCGGGACCCTTGACCCAGATGAGGCCGGACTTCTTCGTGGCCTCCTCGACGAGGGCCTGGTCGAGCAGCTCGCTTGTCATGAGCCCAGCCTATCCAGGCCCTACAGCCAGCCGTTGCGCTTGAGCGTGCGGTGGATGCCGAGGCAGAGGGCCACCGTGACGCCCATGATCAGCGGGTAGCCGTACTTCCAGTGCAGCTCGGGCATGTGGTCGAAGTTCATGCCGTACACCCCGCACACCATCGTCGGTACGGCGATGATCGCGGCCCACGAGGTGATCTTCCGCATGTCCTCGTTCTGCGCGACGGAGGCCTGGGCGAGGTTGGCCTGGAGGATCGAGTTGAGCAGCTCGTCGAAGCCGATGACCTGCTCCTGGACACGGGCGAGGTGGTCGGCGACGTCCCGGAAGTACTTCTGGATGTCCGGGTCGATCAGCCGCATCGGACGCTCGCTCAGCAGCTGCATGGGCCGCAGCAGCGGCGAGACGGCCCGCTTGAACTCCAGCACCTCGCGCTTGAGCTGGTAGATCCGCGCCGAGTCCACACCGCGCGAGACCCCGCCCCGGCGCCCCGGCGAGAAGACCTCGGTCTCCACCTCGTCGATGTCGTCCTGCACGGCGTCGGCGACCGCGATGTAGCCGTCGACCACATGGTCGGCGATCGCGTGCAGCACCGCCGAGGGGCCCTTGGCGAGCAGCTCGGGGTCGTCCTGGAGCCGGTGCCTGAGCGCCCGCAGCGAGCCCTGCCCGCCGTGCCGGACGGTGATGAAGAAGTCCCGTCCGGTGAAGCACATGACCTCGCCGGTCTCGACGACCTCGCTGTTGGCGGTGAGCTGGTCGTGCTCGATGTAGTGGATGGTCTTGAAGACGGTGAACAAGGAATCGTCGTACCGCTCCAGCTTGGGCCGCTGGTGGGCCTGCACCGCGTCCTCCACGGCCAGCGGGTGCAGCCCGAACTCACTGGCGATGCCGGAGAATTCGGCCTCGGTCGGCTCGTGCAGACCGATCCACACGAAGCCGCCGTCGCGCCGCACCACACGCATCGCCTCGTGCGGGGTCAGCGGCTTGTCCATCTGCACGCGGGCGCCGTCGCGGTAGACGGCGCAGTCGACGACGGCGGAGGGCGTCGAGGGGTCGCGGGTGGTGTCGTACGCGCCGGCGTCCTTGCGCAGGGAGACACGGGACGGGCGGACGACGGCACGCAGGTCGCGGATCATCGACATGGCAGGCTCCTTCGTGACAGGCAACGAAAGGGCGCCGACGACGGGTGGAACTGCCCGGAATGGGGACGTCCTGACAAGGGGTATCCGCACCCTTTAGGGGAAGGATGTTTGGCACGTCCACAAAGCGGGGAGCACCGCACCGTCGCGGTGGCGAGCTTCGCTACTGATACAGCTGTGGATACAGCTCAGACAGATCAGGCAAAACGAAACGAAGCGCTCTTCCGCGGTGAAGCGAGTGCGAGAGGTGGCAGCCAGCCAGAGCCAGAGCAGCTACATCAGCGGCGGGAAGAGCGGGTGCTACTGCACGGTCGACTTCGGTCCATTGCAGCCCCACCTCCTCCGGCCGGTCCCTCGTAAGGGAGTTCCTTCGGCGTCGGGGCTTGATCGCGACGCTTCTGCGTGCTGCCCCGAACCACCGGGCAAGAGTATCAGCCGACTGAAGTGTCAAGGCGCTTGTTTGCCCGGTACTGACGAGTTCTATGCTCGCGGCATGGCTGATGTTCTTCCTCTGGTCGAGGCCCGGTTGCGTACCGCGCTGGGTGAACCGGACGCGCGCGCGGGCGTCACCTTTCTGGGTACGGACCGCATCGAGGTGCTGCGTTTCCAGGACATCGGCCAGGAGCCGGCCGTCGTCCGTTACGCCACACTCGGGATGTCCGCCCAGCCGATGAGCGACCCCACCGCGGTGCTGGCCGACCCGGTCAAGGGCCCGCGCGCCGAGCTGATCCTTTCCGTGCGCAGTGGTGTTGTGGACACCGACAAGGTGCTGCGTCCGCTCGCCGTTCTTGCCGCGTCCCCGCAGGTCGAGGGCGTGATCGTGGCCCCGGGCGCCTCGCTCGACATCGGCGAGCCGCTGTGGCCCGGCGCCCCCTTCACCTCGGTCCTGGTCGCCGAGCCGGGCGGACTGGTGGAGGACCTGGAACTCGACGAGCCTCTGGATCCCGTACGGTTCCTGCCCCTCCTCCCGATGACTCCGAACGAGGCCGCCTGGAAGCGCGTGCACGGTGCCCAGGCGCTCCAGGAGCGATGGCTGACGAACGGGACGGACCTGAGGGATCCGTCCCGGAAATCCGTCCCGCTGGACTGACCCCCGCGTGAGGAAGGTCACCAATCGGTGGCCGAAAAGTGTCAGTTGGCGAAGACGGCGACGCCGTCCTCGGTCGCGGCGGAGGCGAGCCGATGCGGCTGGAGACGAAGCCGGCCTTCGGCTGTCGCAGGATGCCGCCGGCTCCCGTGGCTCCCGCGGCTCCCGTGTCGAAGGGGTCCTGGGTCGCTCCCGTCACGTTCTCCCGCGCCCGGATGGGTGATCGTCCTTGACGTGGCGGTGCAGGGGTAGGACCGTGGGGCTCTATGAGGGGCGAACCCAGTTGCCCGAAGTGTGGTGGCCGGGTCAGGGCTCCCGGACTCTTCGCCGATACCTGGCAGTGCGATGTGCACGGCACCGTGCATCCGGTGCAGCCCGTGATCCCGCCCAGCGTCGAGGCCCTCGAAGTCGTGGTGCACCGCACGCAGGTGCCGGTGTGGATGCCGTGGCCGCTGCCGGTCGGTTGGCTGTTCACGGGCGTGGCCTGCGCGGGCGACGACCGCAGCGGCGGGCGCGCCACCGCCGTGGCCTGTTCCGGACCTGGCCCGATCGGCGGCATGGGCGAACTGATCCTGATCGCCGAGGAACTCGGCGTCGGCCTCGGCGCGCGGTACGCGGGCATCGACGGCCCGGATCCGGGGCCGTACATGAGCGTCGAGAAGCCGCCCCAGGCCAAGGTCCTGGCCGCCGGCCGCCCGACCCCGCTCTGGCACGTCTCCGCCACGCCGGACGACCGCGCCGTCTTCGCGGGCGAGGCGCTCGGGATGTGGCTATGGGCGGTCGTGTGGCCCGAGCAGTCGGGGCTGTTGATGTACGACGAGCTGGTGCTGACGGATCTGCGGGATGCGGGGGCGGAGGTGGAGTTGGTGCCGTGTGGGGCGTTGTCGCCGCGCTTGCTCGAGCCGTAGGGCGGGTGAGGTTCGGGGTGCGTGAGGGCGGTGGCCGACTGTAGGTCGTCGTGGGCCGGTCGCGCCCACGCGGCGGAGCCGCACATCGATACAGCCCCGCGCCCCTGGGTGGGTTGGTGTAGGGGGTGCTTGGTATGTGCGGGTGTGACAGAGGGCGCTGGAAATCTGGTTATCCTGGAGCAGCCCTTCCGTTCCGTCGCCCTCTGGAGTTCGCGTAGTGCGCATCGATCTGCACACCCACTCCACCGCCTCCGACGGTACGGACACCCCCACCGAGCTCGTGCGCAATGCTGCCGCGGCCGGTCTGGACGTCGTCGCGCTGACCGATCACGACACCACCCGCGGGCACGCCGAGGCGATCGTCGCGCTGCCGGAGGGGCTCACCCTCGTCACCGGCGCCGAACTGTCCTGCCGTATCGACGGTGTGAGCATGCACATGCTGGCCTACCTCTTCGACCCGGAGGAGCCGGCGCTGCTCGCCGAGCGTGAGCTGGTGCGGGACGATCGGGTGCCGCGGGCGCGGGGCATGGTGGCCAAGCTGCAGGCGCTGGGCGTGCCGGTCACCTGGGAGCAGGTGGCGCGGATCGCCGGTGACGGCTCGGTGGGGCGTCCGCATGTCGCGACCGCCCTTGTCGAGCTGGGCGTCGTACCGACCGTGAGTGACGCGTTCACGGCGGACTGGCTGGCCGACGGCGGCCGGGCCTTCGTGGAGAAGCACGAGACCGACCCGTTCGAGGCTATCCGGCTGATCAAGGGCGCCGGTGGCGTCGCGGTGTTCGCGCACCCGGCGGCCGCCAAGCGGGGCCGGACGGTGCCGGAGTCCGCGATCGCGGAGATGGCCGCGGCCGGCCTCGACGGCATCGAGGTCGACCACATGGACCACGACGCGGACACGCGCGCGCGGCTGCGGGGCCTGGCCAAGGAGCTGGGGCTGCTGACGACCGGGTCCAGCGACTACCACGGCAGCCGGAAGACATGCGTGCTCGGGGAGAACGTGACGGATCCCGAGGTGTACGGGGAGATCACGCGGCGGGCGACCGGGGCCTTCCCGGTGCCGGGGACCGGCGGGTTCTGAGGCTCACGTCCTCACGCCAACGTTCGCCCCTTTCTCAGCAAGGCCTCCTCTGTCATGTTCGACCTCGCCGTCTTCGGCTCCCTCTTCCTGACCCTCTTCGTCATCATGGATCCCCCCGGGATCACCCCGATCTTCCTCGGGCTGACCGCCGGCCGACCGGCCAAGGTGCAGAAGCGGATGGCGTTCCAGGCCGTGTGTGTGGCCGGTGGTGTCATCACCGTCTTCGGGCTCCTCGGGCATCAGATCCTCAACTATCTGCATGTCTCCGTGCCCGCGCTGATGATCGCGGGCGGGCTGCTGCTTCTGCTGATCGCGCTGGACCTGCTCACCGGCAAGACGGACGAGCCGAAGCAGACCAAGGACGTCAACGTCGCCCTCGTACCGCTGGGTATGCCGCTGCTGGCCGGGCCGGGCGCGATCGTGTCGGTGATCCTGGCCGTGCAGAAGGCCGGCAGTGTCGCGACCCAGGTGTCGGTGTGGTCGGCGATCCTCGCCATCCACCTCGTGCTGTGGCTGGTGATGCGCTACTCGCTGCTGATCATCCGGGTCATCAAGGACGGCGGCGTGGTCCTGGTGACACGGCTCGCGGGCATGATGCTCTCCGCGATCGCCGTGCAGCAGATCATCAACGGGGTGACGCTTGTGATCCGGGGGAGCTGAGTCCCACCGGGACTCCGGTACCACCCCGGTACCCGGTACGCGCAGAGCCCCCGTACGACACCGATGCCGTACGGGGGCTCTGAAACCTGTATGAGGATCCTGGCGTTACGAGGCCGAGGTCTCGGCCGGCCGGATCCACAGCCGCTGTCCGATCGAGGCAGCCTGCTGAACGATACGGTTGACGGAGGCGGCGTCCACGACGGTGCTGTCCACGGGCGTGCCGTCGACGTCGTCGAGTCGCATGATTTCGAAGCGCAAGGCTTCTCCCTTCGTCTGGTCATCCTCCTGAGGAGAACTACTTGTGGATGGCCCACGGAGCGTCGATGCCCCGCGTTCCGTAAGTAGTCAACGAGCTGCGTGTTACAAACATTCCCTACGCTAAGGAAATTTTTCGAACGGCTAATTACTGACCGGTTAGCCACTTGAACAGGACTGACCGGGACCGGTTGTGTTCGCAGCGTGACCGCCGGGACAATGGAAGGTGATGAACGACGACCTCGCGGCCCTCAGCGCCCGCATCGACCGCACCAACGAGCTGCTCCAGCGCATGCTCGCCGAGGTGGCGAAGACGCCTTCGACCCATGCGATCTTCGTCGACGCGGGATACCTGTACGCGGCCGCGGGACGCCTGGTCGCCGGGACGGAGGACCGCCGTGCCTTGGACCTGGACACCGAAGGGCTCATCGAGGCGCTCATCGACCGGGCCCGCACGATCTTCGCGGACAGCCGGCTGCTGCGGGTCTACTGGTACGACGGCGCGAGACGCCGCATCCACACGGCCGAGCAGCAGTCGATCGCCGAACTCCCGGACGTGAAGGTCCGGCTGGGCAACCTGAACGCCAACAACCAGCAGAAGGGCGTCGACTCCCTGATCCGCTCCGACCTGGAGTCCCTCGCCCGCCACCGCGCCATCAGCGACGCGGCGCTGCTCGGCGGCGACGAGGACCTGGTCTCGGCGGTGGAGGCGGCGCAGGGGTACGGCGCGCGCGTCCACCTGTGGGGCATCGAGGCACCGGAAGGCCGCAACCAGGCCGAGCCCCTGCTCTGGGAGGTCGACAGCCAGCGCACCTTCGACCTCGACTTCTTCAAGCCGTACGTCTCCCGGCGCACGGCCCCCGCCTACGAGGCGACGGCGACCCGCCCCACCCGCGAGGACGTCCGTTTCGTCGGCGCGCAGATCGCGGCGAAGTGGCTGGCGGCGAGGGGCCGCGACTCACTGGTGGAACTCCTGCCCGGCCACCCGTACCTGCCCGGGTCGGTGGACCAGGACCTGCTGGTGGAGGCGGAGGGCCTCCTGCAGTACTCGCTCCGCGGCCAGGCCGACCTGCGCCGGGTCCTGCGGGACGGTTTCTGGGAGCACTTGCGGACGCAGTACTAGCGGCTTGGTTCCGTCGCACTGTCCCAGAAGTCGGCGAGGGCACGGGCGGTCGGCAGGGGCTGGTCGGCGTTGGGGGAGTGTTCGGCTTTCGGGATGACCGTCCGGCGCGCCCCCAGCCGTAGAGCCATGCTGTCGAGCAGCGTCACCGGCCAGGTGTCGTCATGGACGCCCGACAGGACATGGAACGGGAGCGGTACGGCGGCGAGTTCGGCGACGCGATCCGGCTCCGTGCACAACTGACGACCCGTGGCGAGAAGTTGGGCGGGCTTGTTGCCCATCCAGCGTCGGCTCAGCTGCTCCATGCCGCCGATGCCGCGGGCCGGGCCGCCGACCTCCTCGGGCGGTCCCATCGCCCGGATGGCCTCCCACACCTCGGCCATGCTCATCACCGCGAGCGCGTCCCGCAGCAGCTTCACACGCTGCTGCTGCGAGTCGGAGATCTGCGCCGGGCCCGAGGAGACGAGGGTGAGCGAGAGAAAGGGGGACTGGTCGAGCAGCACGGCGGCACGGGCGATCTGCCCGCCGAGCGAGTGCCCGACCAGATGCACGGGCGTTCCGAGGGCACCGGCCTGAGCGAGCACGTCCCGCGCCAGTTCGTCCTGGGCATAGGCGGCTTCGTCATCCTGGGGCCCATCGGACTCGAACTGCCCACGCCCGTCCACGGCGACGACCCGGTACCCGCGCGCGGCCAGCGGCTCATGCAGCAGCGAGAAATCCTCCTTGCTGCCGGTGAACCCGGGCAACATCAGGGCGACACCCTTGGGTTCGATGCCCAGGGGCACCGGGGAGTCGACCACGGCGAATTCACCGCGGGGGGTGCGCAGTGGGTAGGCCTGGGCGCCCGGGGGCGGAGTGAAGGCGGGCTGGCTGCTCACGGGGGGAGGGTATCGGGTGGACGTGTCTGTCGGGGGATGGAGTCGGGTGGGGGTGGTCCACTTTTCGGCCGAGCGAGTCGGCCGGGGGTGTGGTGCACCTCTCGAGGTACCGAGTCGGGTGGTGGGTGGGCATAGGCCGGGGACCAGGGGGCGGAGCGCCCTGGCGGGGTCGAAGGGGCGGAGCCCCTGGTGATGGGACGGGTAGGGGCGGCGGGGCGAGAAACGCCAACGGCCCGGCCCACACAAGGTGAACCGGACCGTCGTACGGCAAGAGCTCAGCTCTCCGCAGGCTCCGTGGCCACCGCGGCCTTCCGGGCACGCCGCACCTTGGGCTTCACCTCGGCCGCCTCCCCCGACGCTTCCACCGCCACCGCCGCCTTACGGGTACGCCGACGCGGCGCAGCCTCCGGCTCCTCAGCAGCCTGCGCCGGAATGTCCGCCGCGAGACCGGAAGCCGCAGGCGCGGCAGCCTTGCGAGTGCGTCGACGCGGCTTGGTCTCCGCGGCCTCCGCAGCATCCCCGTCCGTCGGCTCCGTCGGCTCCGCCACCTTGGCCGCAGCGGCCTTCCGGGTACGACGAGGCTTGGCCTCAACACCCTCGGCGCTGTCGACGGCGGCTTCAGCAGCCGCCGCGGTCTTCCGCGTGCGCCGCGGCTTGGCCGCCGTACCTTCCGCACCCTCGGCGCTGTCCACGGCCGCTTCGGCCGAAACCGCGGCCTTCCGGGTGCGACGCGGCTTCACCACTTCGGCCGACGCCGACGCCGACTCCGGCTCCTGGACCGCCTGGGCCGGAATCTCGGCCGTGACGGCAGCGACGGGCTCCGCGGCCTTACGCGTACGGCGACGCGGCTTGGCCTCCGCGGCCTCGGCGGTGTCGAGAGCGGCCTCGGCGGTGGCCGTAGCCGCGGCCTTGCGGGTCCGGCGGCGCGGCTTGGTCTCCGCAGCAGCCTCCGCGGCCCCCGCGTCCGCCGTCTCAGGCGCAGCCGCAGTGGCCCCCTCGGCATTGTCGACGACGGCCTCCGCCGCGGTCGTGGCCTTGCGGGTCCGCCGACGCGGCTTGGCGACCGGAGCCTCGGGCTCCGACACCGCCGACACCGCTGCCGCGTCTGCCGTCTCCGGCACCACCGATACCGGCTCCGAAATCTCCGCCGCCGTCGGCTCGGACACCGCGGGCTCGCCCGAAGTGACCGCCGCTGCCGCGGACTTGCGGGTCCTACGGCGGCGCGGCTTGGCCTCCGGGCCCTCGAGGGACTCCGGAGCCGTACCCTCGGCCGTCGCCACGGCGGACTCAGCGGACTGAGGCGTCGCGGTCACGACGTCCGTCGCCGGCACCGCCTCCCCCGCCGCTCCGCCACGCGTGCGGCGACGGCGGCGCGGGGTACGGGTCGAGGTGGCGTCCTCCGCCGCGGTGGTCTCCTCCGGAGCGACCGCCTCGGAGGGCGCCGTCGCGTCCAAGACCGCCCCGCCGCGCGTACGACGACGGCGACGCGGCGTACGCGCCGAACGCTCACCCTCGGCCGACCGCGACTCGTCCCGACCACCCCGGCTGTCCCTGTCCCGGCCATCCCGGCCGCCGCGACCGCCTCGGTCACCGCGACCGCGCGGACCACGGCCGCCCGGCTCGCCCAGGTCCTCCAGCTCCTCCGCGGCGAGCCCGGCGCGCGTGCGCTCGGCGCGCGGCAGGACTCCCTTCGTGCCCGCGGGGATGTTCAGCTCCTCGTAGAGGTGCGGGGAGGTGGAGTACGTCTCCGGCGGATCGTTGAACTTCAGGTCCAGCGCCTTGTTGATCAGCTGCCAGCGCGGGATGTCGTCCCAGTCGACGAGCGTGATCGCGATGCCCTTGGCGCCCGCGCGGCCCGTACGGCCGATGCGGTGCAGGTACGTCTTCTCGTCTTCCGGCGACTGGTAGTTGATGACGTGGGTCACGCCCTCGACGTCGATGCCACGGGCGGCGACGTCGGTGCAGACGAGGACGTCCACCTTGCCGTTGCGGAAGGCCCGCAGGGCCTGCTCACGCGCGCCCTGGCCGAGGTCGCCGTGGACCGCGCCGGACGCGAAACCGCGCTGCTGCAGCTGGTCGGCGAGGTCCGCCGCCGTGCGCTTCGTACGGCAGAAGACCATGGCCAGTCCCCGGCCGTCGGCCTGCAGTATGCGGGCGACCATCTCCGGCTTGTCCATGTTGTGCGCGCGGTAGATGTACTGCGCGGTGTTCGCGACCGTCTTGCCCTCGTCGTCCGGCGCGGTGGCGCGGATGTGGGTGGGCTGCGACATGTAGCGGCGCGCGAGGCCGATGACCGCTCCCGGCATGGTGGCCGAGAACAGCATGGTCTGGCGGCGGGCCGGCAGCATGTTGATGATCTTCTCGACGTCGGGCAGGAAGCCCAGGTCGAGCATCTCGTCGGCCTCGTCGAGGACGAGGCACTTCACGTGCTTGAGGTTCAGCTTCTTCTGCCCGGCGAGGTCGAGCAGCCGGCCCGGGGTGCCGACGACGACGTCGATGCCCTGCTTGAGGGCCTCGACCTGGGGCTCGTACGCCCGGCCGCCGTAGATGGCGAGGACGCGGACGTTGCGCACCTTGCCCGCGGTCAGCAGGTCGTTGGTGACCTGCGTGCACAGCTCACGCGTGGGGACGACGACGAGTGCCTGCGGGGCGTCGGTGAGGGACTCGGGCTTGGCGCGCCCGGCCTCTACGTCGGCGGGGACGGTGACGCGCTCGAGGAGCGGGAGGCCGAAGCCCAGCGTCTTGCCGGTGCCGGTCTTGGCCTGGCCGATGACGTCCGTGCCGGAGAGGGCGACGGGGAGGGTCATCTCCTGGATGGGGAAGGGGTTGATGATGCCGACGGCTTCGAGGGCCTCGGCGGTCTCGGGAAGGATCCCGAGCTCTCGGAAAGTAGTCAGGGTGCTGCCTCTTCTGTGTGTGCGGCGCGAGGCGAGCTCGGGGGTCGTCTAGGACCGTGCTGGGGACGTCGACTGCCTTACGGGCGAGCCGTATGGCACGGGACCACTGCCGACGCTCTAGCGCTCGAACCGCTGAGGGTCCCCCTCCGGACTCCGTACGCACTGTGCCGTACGGACGGGAGGGCTGTCGGGTCGGAGCCGATCGGGCCACCGACCGGGCATCCTCATAACGTGCGGCCCGTCGAGTACGTCAGAGTACTCAGCGGGCGCATTACCACCATACCCCGGAATCGCGCACATGCGATGGCCGATTTGGTCACGTAGTGGTCGTCACACTGATTGACCAGGTACTTCCGTCGCGCGGCGGGCGGGCTATTGTGCGCTTCATGACGACCTCTGACAAGCCTGAGAACGCCTCCGACGCAGCAGCACGACACACCGGAGTCGCCGCCCAGGACTGGGCGCGGGCCTCCGCCGATCCGCACTACCGGGCCGCGGTCGTGGACCTGCTCGGCGCGCTCGCGTACGGGGAGCTGGCGGCCTTCGAGCGGCTCGCGGAGGACGCCAAGCTGGCGCCGACGCTGGCGGACAAGGCGGAGCTGGCGAAGATGGCGTCGGCCGAGTTCCACCACTTCGAGCAGTTGCGTGACCGGCTGACGGAGATCGGTGAGGAGCCGACCCGGGCGATGGAGCCGTTCGTCGCCGCGCTGGACGGCTTCCACAGGCAGACGGCGCCCTCGGACTGGCTGGAGGGGCTCGTCAAGGCGTACGTCGGCGACTCGATCGCCAGTGACTTCTACCGCGAGGTCGCCGCCCGCCTCGACTCGGACACCCGGGAACTCGTCCTGGCCGTGCTCGACGACACCGGGCACGCCGGCTTCGCCGTCGAGAAGGTGCGCGCGGCGATCGACGCGGACCCGCGCGTGGGCGGGCGGCTCGCGCTGTGGGCGCGGCGGCTGATGGGCGAGGCCCTGTCGCAGTCCCAGCGGGTCGTCGCCGACCGGGACGCGCTGTCGACGATGCTCGTGGGCGGCGTCGCGGACGGCTTCGACCTCGCCGAGGTCGGCCGGATGTTCTCCCGGATCACCGAGGCGCACACCAAGCGGATGGCTGCACTGGGGCTGGCGGCCTAGGTCTTCTCTCTGGGCTTGCCGGGGTGCCGCCTGTGCTTGCCGGGATGTCGCCGGGGCCTGTCTGGACGCCGAGGTCGGCGACGGCTCAGGCGGTCGCCGATCGTCGGCGAAGTCTTCCCGCGGGGCGCAGCAGCAGGGAGAGCGAGGCCGCGGAGACGACCGTCGCGCCGACGAGGATCAGCAGGACGTTGCCCGCGTCCAGCGCGCCGTGCGTGAGGAAGGCGCCGAACAGGGCCCCCGCGATTCCGGTCGCGATGACCAGGGAGCGGGCCGGCATACGGTGGGACAACCGGTGGATCGCCGCCCCCGCCAGTGCGAGACCGAGCAGAGCGGAGCCGAGCGCTTCCAAGAACATGTTGGGGTCCCTCCCACACGGCCACACTGCGCGTTACGGTCGTAGCCCGTCTTACCCGTGACCTGCGGAATCCAATCCTCAGCTGTGCGCTACTCGTGCTCCACATGGGGAGAAACACGTGGAGTGACACGTGCGGAGAAACACACGGAGAAATACAGAGAAATACATACGGAAACCGAGGGGCCCGGCGACGGACAGTCGCCGGGCCCCTCGCCGCGTAGGGCTACGCCTATGACTACAGCGCGCCGAAGCCCACCTTGCGCGGGGCCGGCTCGCCGAGCTCGACGTAGGCGAGGCGGTCCGCCGGGACCAGGACCTTGCGGCCGTGCTCGTCCACGAGGCTAAGCAGCTGCGACTTGCCGGCCAGCGCCTCGGACACCGCCCGCTCGACCTCCTCGGCACTCTGACCGCTCTCCAGAACGATCTCGCGGGGCGCGTGCTGCACGCCGATCTTGACCTCCACGGCTATGTCCCTCCGACGGTCAGTGAAGTGCGCGACCTTCCGCGCCGTACTCCGCACACATTAGCCCGGTGAGGGGACGTTCACGCACCGGGCAAGAACGCCAGGAGCGAACAGTGGGCGGGAACAAACGCCCAGCTACGCGCGTGTGCGGGTCAGTGGTGGTCCGTGCCGTGCAGCGGGAAGCCGGCGATGCCGCGCCAGGCCAGCGAGGTCAGCAGCTGGACCGCCTGGTCGCGCGGCACGCTGCGGTCGCTGTGCAGCCAGGAGCGGGCCACCACCTGGGCGAGCCCGCCGAGGCCGGAGGCCAGCAGCATCGACTCGGCCCGCGACAGGCCGGTGTCCTCGGCGATGACGTCGCAGATCGCCTCGGCGCACTCGTTCGTGACCTTGTCGACGCGCTCGCGCACCGCGGGCTCGTTCGTCAGGTCCGACTCGAACACCAGGCGGAAGGCGCCGCCGTCGTCCTCGACGTACGCGAAATAGGCGTCCATGGTCGCCCGGACACGCTGCTTGTTGTCGGTCGTCGACGCGAGCGCGTTCCGTACGGCCTGGATCAGGGACTCGCAGTGCTGGTCCAGCAGTGCGAGATACAGGTCGAGCTTGCCCGGGAAGTGCTGGTAGAGCACCGGCTTGCTGACGCCGGCGCGCTCGGCGATGTCGTCCATCGCGGCCGCGTGGTAGCCCTGTGCCACGAAGACTTCCTGGGCGGCGCCCAGCAACTGGTTCCGTCGGGCACGGCGCGGCAGGCGCGTGCCTCGCGGGCGTGCCGCCTCTGTCTGCTCGATGGCTGTCACGCCGCCTCCCAAAGTCGTCCACATGCGGTGTGCGCCGCGCGGCCATCGTACTTTTCGGTAACCCTGCTGTGCGCGGTGAGAGCGCAGAATTTCATGGACCGGACGGTGACAAATACCATGCAGGACGCTTCAAACAGGGACAGAGCGGGCACAATGCGCCGCCCCTGCTCAGAGGTGGTCTCTTCGGTACGTCACCGATAGTCGTCCTCGTCGATGGAGACCACGCGGGCCTGTTCGATGAGATCGGCTTCGTTGGCGCGGTCCGGGTCGACGCCGGTCAGCCGGTCGTCGCGGTCCGGCGTGACGTCCGTGTGCTGCTCGGCCGCGTCGACCTCGGGGGCCTCGACGTCGAACTCCTCGGCCTCCTCGGTGTCGTCGTCCACGAACGTCTCCGGGTCGGTGGGGTCAACGGCCATGGTGGGCTCCCTTCCTAGAACATCCCTGAGTGGAACAGGGGGCAACATGCGGGTGCCCTGCGTACGAGCCTAGGAGACACCCGATCTGGACGCCATTGATCTGTACGCCATCGATTCGAGCGCCTGTCTGTGACGGCGAACACGTGAATCACTGCGTGATCGTCTCGTAACATTGCCGCATGTCTTCGACCGAGCTGCCGTTCGTGCCGCCCGCCACTGTGCTCCCCAAGGTGGCACCTGTCAGGGTCGGGGAGGGCGAGCGCCTCAGGTCGGTGGGGCTGCCGGGGATCACGCTGACGATGCGGTCGAGGCCCCCCGCGCGCGAGGGGCTGCCGCCCGCGCTGTACGTCCACGGCCTCGGCGGTTCCTCGCAGAACTGGTCGGCGTTGATGCAGCTGCTGGAGGACGCCGTCGACGGCGAGGCCGTCGATCTGCCGGGCTTCGGCGACTCCCCGCCGCCGGACGACGGTGACTACTCGATAACGGGACACGCGCGCGCGGTCATCCGTTATCTCGACGCCTCCGGTCGCGGGCCGGTGCATCTCTTCGGGAACTCGCTCGGCGGCGCCGTCTCCACCCGGATCGCCGCGGTGCGGCCCGATCTCGTACGGACGCTCACCCTGGTGTCGCCCGCCCTGCCGGAGATCCGCGTCCAGCGCAGGGCCGTGCCGACGGGGCTGCTGGCGGTGCCGGGGGTGGCCGGGGTCTTCACGCGGTTCACCAGGGAGTGGACGGCGGAGCAGCGGGTCCGCGGGGTCCTGTCCTTGTGTTACGGCGATCCCGGGCGGGTGTCGCCGCAAGCGTTCCGCCACGCCGTGGAGGAGATGGAACGGCGGCTGCAGTTGCCGTACTTCTGGGACGCGATGACACGCTCCGCGCGCGGGCTCGTGAACGCGTACACGCTGGGCGGACAGCACGCGCTGTGGCGCCAGGCCGAGCGCGTCCTCGCGCCGACCCTGCTGATCTACGGCGGCCGGGACCAGCTGGTCGGCTTCCGCATGGCCCAGAAGGCGGCCCGAACTTTCCGCGACTCGCGCCTGCTTACCCTTCCGGAGGCGGGACATGTGGCGATGATGGAGTACCCGCAGGCGGTGGCCGGGGCGTTCCGGGACCTTCTCGCGGAGACGCGGGCCTCCGGCGGTGCGGCGGGTGAATCCGCCGGCTCCATGTCCTCCAGGGGCGGGGCGACCGGCTCCGGCGGCGAGAGGGTAGCCTCCGGCGGTGGGCAGGGTGGCTCCGGTGGCGGGGCCGGAATACCGGGCACGACGAACGCAGGGAGCTGAGTCGCGACGTGGGACGCCACAGTCGACGTGGACCTGCTACCAAACGTGCCCCCAAGGGCGACAACACGGACATGACGGTCCGGAGCCGGCCTCCAGGTCCGCCGACCGGCCAACAGGCGCCGCCGATGGGCGGGACGCCGGGGTACGGCACGGCTGCGCAGGGCTTCCCGCGGCCTGCGGACGGCCCTCCCGCGCGTGGGGTGCCCCGTTTGCCCGACGGGACGCCCGCGCGCGGGATGCCACGTCTTCCCGACGGCACGCCTGCCCGTGGTGTTCCGCGCATGGCGGACGGGACGCCCGCGCACGGCATTCCCCGGTTTCCCGACGGGACGCCCGCGCACGGCATTCCCCGGTTTCCCGACGGGACGCCCGCGCACGGCATTCCCCGGCTTCCCGACGGGACGCCCGCCCATGGCGTCCCACAGGTTCGGGGTGGGCATCCCGAGCAGCGTGAACCCGGTGGCGGCTGGGGTGAGTTGAGCGGGCGGGCCGGTGCCGGGTACGGCGGGCCGGGGCCCGTGATACCGCGTCAGAGGTCGGCGCCGCCGACCGGGGCGGGGCCGCGGCAGGACTACCTCGACGCCTTCGAGGCGGACGACGACGTCTTCGCGCCCCGGAGGTCCTCGGCCCAGGTCACCACGCACGCCTCCGACCCGTACGGGTCGGTCACCGCCTGGCCCACCGAGACCGGCGGCGACGGTGCCGACGGAATCGATGGCGACGACGCGCCGCCGATCGGTGAGCCCGTGCCGGCCAAGGGCGCCAAGGGGCGGACGTACACCGGGATCGCGGCCGCCGCCGTCACCACCGTGCTGGCCGTCGTCGTGGCCGGTCAGGTCACGAGCGGGCGGGACGACACCGCCGTACAGTCGCAGTCCGCCACCGACCAGGCCCGGGACGTCCGTGACTCCGCCTCGCGCGGGGAGGGGCGGCCGACGCCCGCCGAGTCGCCCGGCGTGGCGACGCTGACGTACGAGCAGAAGATGGACAAGAGGTACGCGCTCAGCGCCACGCTCAAGGGCTCGGGAAAGTTCGACGCGATCGCGGGGATCGACCAGGCGCCGGGCACCGGGCAGAAGTACACCTACCGCGTGGACGTGGAGCAGGGGCTCGGTCTGGACGGCGAACTCTTCGCCGAGGCCGTGCAGAAGACGCTCAACGACGACCGCAGCTGGGCCCACAACGGCTCTCGTACCTTCGAGCGCATCTACTCCGGCAAGCCCGACTTCGTGATCACGCTCGCCAGCCCCGGCACCACCGCCGACTGGTGCGCCAAGTCCGGTCTGGACACCACCGTGGACAACGTGTCGTGCGACTCGGCCGCCACCGAACGCGTGATGATCAATGCCTATCGATGGGCGCAGGGGTCGGAGACCTACGGGGATCAGATCCATTCGTACCGGCAGATGCTGATCAACCACGAGATCGGCCATCGGCTCGGCTACAGCCACGTCACCTGCGACAAGGACGGCGATCTCGCCCCGGTCATGCAGCAGCAGACCAAGTTCCTCGACCATGACGGAATCCACTGTCGAGCCAACCCCTGGCCCTATCCGCGGAGTTGAGCAGTCAGCCGTAGCAGGACGATCTGTGGTCGCTTGATCTCTTAGAGCGACAAAACGCGAACCGCACGCGAAAGTTACGACCGTTCACCCTTTTTGGTGGCGCGATGGACAACCGTCCGTCGCGCCACCGCCTTGTCCGCATACGTTCGTCCCGCTGTGAGCCGTCGAGACAACGGCGGCTCCCCATACGGGAGATCGGGGGTGCGCTCGTGCGCATCGGACTGCTTACGGAGGGTGGCTATCCGTATGTGAGCGGTGATGCCAGGCTCTGGTGCGACCGGCTCGTGCGCGGGCTCGGGCAGCACGAGTTCGACATCTACGCGCTCAGCCGCAGCGAGCGCCAGGAGGACGAGGGCTGGGTCCCCCTGCCGCCGCAGGTCAGCAGGGTGCGTACGGCACCGCTGTGGACGGCGGAGGACGACGGGGTCGTGTACGGGCGGCGCGCACGCCGGCGGTTCGCCGAGTGCTACGGCGACCTGGCTGCCGTGCTGTGTGCGGGAAGCGGCGTGACCCCCTCGGACGAGGCATCGGTCCCTGAGGCGGACCGTTTCGCCAGCGCCCTGTACGGGCTCGCCGAACTCGCCCGCGACGAGGGCGGACTGGTGGGAGCGCTCCGCTCCGAGACCGCCGTACGCGCCCTGGAGCGCGCCTGTCGCGCACCGGGCGCTGTGCGCGCGGCGCGCGACGCGCGCGTACCGGATCTGCTCACCGTCGCAGCACAGCTGGAACGCGCCCTGCGCCCCCTCTCGCTCGACTGGTACGAGGACGCCGGCCTCGGCTCGGTCGACCTGTGCCACGCGGCGTCCGGTGGTTCCGCCGCCCTGCCCGGCCTGCTCGCGCACCACTTCTGCGGCGTACCCCTGCTGGTGACCGAGTATGGCGTGCGGCTGCGCACCCACTACCTCACCGCCACGGAGGCCTCGCCCGCCGTGCGGGCCCTGCTCACCGCCTTCCACGGCAGGCTCGCCGCCGAGATCTACGACCGGGCCGCGATCGTCACGCCCGGCAACGCGCACGCCCGCCGCTGGCAGGAGCGCTGCGGCGCCGGCCGCGAGAAGCTGCGCACGGTCTACCCGGGCATGGAGGCCGCCCATTTCGCGGAGGTCGGCGAGTCACCGGAGTGCGCGGACCCGCACGCCCTGGTGTGGGTCGGCCGGGTGGAGCCGGCCAAGGACCTGGTGTCACTGCTGCACGCCTTCGCCGAGATCCGCAAGGAAGAGCCCAAGACCCGCCTGCGGATCGTCGGCGCGCCCTCCGGCCCGGAAGGCGCGGCCTACCTCGGCCACTGCAAGGCCCTGGCCGCGCAGCTCTTCCCGGACGAGGCGGAGGGCCCGCACGCCGTCGGCGACAATCCGGTCTCCTTCGAGGAGATCGGCGGCCCGGAGCTGCCGACCCTCGCCGACGCGTATGCCGCGGGTGCCGTGACCGTCCTGTCCAGCGTCGTCGAGGGCTTCCCGATCAGCCTCGTCGAGGCCATGTTCTGCGGCCGCGCGACGGTCTCGACGGACGTCGGCGCGGTCGTCGAGGTCATCGGCGGCACCGGACTCGTCGTGCCCCCGCGCAATCCGCGGGCGCTCGCCGAGTCCTGCGTCGCGCTGCTGCGCGACCCTGAGCGCCGTACGCGCCTGGGCGCCGCCGCCCGCGCCCGCGCGCTGGAACTGTTCACCGTCGAGCAGAACATCGCGGCATTTCACAGCACTTACCTGGAAATCGTCTCGCGTACCCCCGTCCGGCGTGTCGCCCTCGACGAAACCGGCGCACCCCTGCCGTTCGCCTCCCCCGCCGAGGCTCACGTACCCGGCCGCTGGACCGGTCGGAGCGCGCGCGTCGTGGCCCGCGGCGGCCCCGGCTGGGCCGCGGGACCGCCGGTACGAGCCACGGCACCGGTCCCCGCCAGGGAGGGCGCGTGATGAGCGCACCGGACCGCCCCGTAACCCCGGACCGCCCCGGAACCCCGGACCGCCCCGGAACCCCGGACCGCCCCGGAACGCCGGACCGCCCCGGAGCATGGGACGCACCGTCGGAGGAGTGGCTCGGGACGGAAGCGGACGTAAAGGCCTCCCAAGGAACGACCGGGACCACACCCGGCCGCACGGCGACCACAACTCGCCCCTCCACAGCCCGCCGTACCGCCGCCGACCCCGTCAAGGCCCTGATGCACTGCCACCGCGAACTGTGCGAACGGGCCGTGGATCCCCTGGAGATCGCGGCAGGCCTGGAGGCCCACGGCATCACGGACCGCACCGCGGCACGCTTCCGCCACCGGGACGTCTTCTCCCTCGCCGAGGAGATGTACGCCCGCGTCTCCCGCGACGACGAGACACCCCCGCGCCCCACACCTCAGCCGAACCACACCTCTCGCGCCGCCTGGGCCCTGCTCACTCTCCTCCCCGGAGCCCTCTGCACAGCCACCGTGATCGCCCTGCGCCTCACCCAGGGCCAGACCCGCCTCACCGTGGCCGCCACAGGCACGCTCGCCGTCGCCCTGGCCCTACGCGCCGCCCTGGCCCGCGGCCCACTCAGCACCACAACCCGCACCCGCACGACCAGCACCTGGACGTACTGGCTCATCGCCTACGCCCTCCTCGGCGACGGCCTGCTCCAGGCGGCCCTCGCAGGCGGCCCCGACGGCCTTCCCGACGGCACCCCGGACGCACCCTGGGCCCTCACCACCGCCCCGGTCCTGGCCCTCACCCTGTCCTGCGCCCCCGCGGCCTGGATCGCCCACTTCTTCGCAACAAGAGCCCGCCGCAAACTGACGGCCAGCCGAGGCCTGGCGGACTTCGCCGCCTCCGTACGCCCCCTGCTGTTCGCCACGTTCACCCTGTTCCTCGGCGCCCTCATCGCCCTCCTGGCGGCGTGCGGCGCGGCCCTCGACGAACCCGTCCCCTACGCCCAGACCACCACCCTGGGTGCCCTCCTGCTCCTGGCCCGCCTCCTCACCACGCACAGTTTCAACCACGCCCCAAAGGTCATCCTCACGGCCACAGCCACCGCCCAGGCAACGGCCCTGGCCACGATCTTCACAGCCCGCCTCCCCGGCTGCGACGCCCTGGCCACCCCGATCCAGATCCTCACGGACACCTGGGGCCCGGGCAGCATCCAGACACTGACCTGCGGAACAGGCGCACTGATCCTCCTGCTCCACGCAACCCGCAGGCTCACGCGAGCGTCGGCCCACGCACCGAGGGAGAAGCCGTGCTGACGCGGCGGCGTGTGCTCCCCCCTCCCCGCAGTCGCGTACGGCGGGAAGGGGACGTGTCGGGCGGTGTCCGCCCGCAGCGGTTGGCGCGTCAACCCGGCCGCGTCGGTGAGAGACCGATTCCGCTCGGTGAGAGACCGATTCCGCGCCGTTCCGAGGACGGACACCCCCCGGCGCGGCCCCGACCCACCACCAAGCGGCAGGCGCTGCGCGCGCCCCCACCCCATCCGCACAGGCCGCCGCAGGCATCCCCACCCGGCCAAACCGCCGGAGGCACAACGCACCCGGCCGAACCGCCGGAGGCAACCCCCGAAGGAGACCCCAAATGAACACCTCCCGACCCGACGAGACCTCGGCCCCGGGAGCCGCCCGATGAGAGTCCTGCTGATCGGAGCCAACGGCTACCTCGGCCGCTTCGTCGCCGACCGCCTGCTCGCCGACCCGGCCGTCCAGCTCACCGCCCTCGGCCGCGGCGACGACGCCGATGTCCGCTTCGACCTCGCGTCCGGCAGCCCCGGCGCCCTCACCCGCTTCCTCGACGCGGTCCACCCCGGCGTGGTCATCAACTGCGCCGGCGCCACCCGCGGCGGCGCCCGCGAACTCACCCGCCACAACACCGTCGCCGTGGCCACCGTCTGCGAGGCCCTGCGCCGCAGCGGCTGCGGCGCCCGCCTCGTGCAGATCGGCTGCGGCGCCGAGTACGGCCCCAGCCAGCCCGGCTCCTCCACCGCGGAGGACGCCGTCCCCCGCCCCGGCGGCCCGTACGGCGTCAGCAAACTCGCCGCCAGCGAACTCGTCCTCGGCTCCGGCCTGGACGCCGTAGTACTCCGGGTCTTCTCCCCGGCGGGCCCCGGCACCCCCGCCGGCTCCCCGCTGGGCCGCCTGGCCGAGGCCATGCGCCGCGCCATGCAGTCCGGCGACGGCGAGCTCAAGCTGGGCGGTCTCGGGGCCCAGCGTGACTTCGTCGACGTCCGCGACGTCGCCCGCGCCGTGCACGCCGCCTCGCTCTCCGCCGCGCAGGGCGTCATCAACATCGGCTCGGGCCGCGCCGTCCGCCTCCGTGACGCCGCCGCGGTCCTCGCCCGCGTGGCCGGATACGCCGGTGCCCTCCACGAACTCGACGGCCCTCCCGGCCCGCTGAGGGCGACCATCGGCCACCCCCGCACCGATTCGGACCACGCGGCCCCGGTCGCGTACCCGTACCCGGACGGCTGCGGCAGCTGGCAGCAGGCCGACGTGCGCACCGCACGCGACCGGCTCGGCTGGCGCCCCCGGATCAACCTCGAGGAGTCCCTCGCCGACATCTGGATGGAGGCGGCATGCCGCATCTGACCAGCACCACATCCGGCACGGCGAGCACCGACCTGTGCACCGGCTTCGGCATCCCGGGTTTCGCACACCCCCTCGTCGCCCCCGTCGAATGGGCCGAGCTCACCCGTCCCGGCACACCCTTGCACTGGGTCGTCCTCAATGTCGCGAACGGCCCCGGCGCCCGCCCCGACCCGCACTGTCTGGAGGCGGCCGGCCGCCTGCGCAACGCCGGTATCCGCGTCCTCGGCCACCTCGACGTCACCCACGGAGCCCGCGCCTTCGGCGAGGTGATCTCCGACGCCCACCGCTACCTCGACTGGTACCGGGCCGACGGCTTCTTCCTGGACCGCTGCCCGACCGAACGGGCCATGCTCCCCGAGATCCGCCGCACCGTCACGACACTCCGCGCGATCCGTGACGACGCCCACATCGTCCTGGGCCACGGCACCCACCCCCACCCCGGTTATGCCGAGAGCGCCGACCAGTTGGTCACCTTCTCCGGCCCGTGGAGCGACTACCGCTGGTCGCAGGTGGCCGAGTGGACCGCCGACTACCCACCCGACCGCTTCTGCCACTTCGTGCACGGAGTCCCGCGCGGCCACCTCGACGAGGCACTGCGCATCGCCCGCTGGCAGGGCGCCGCGACGATCTACTTCACCGACCGCACGGACCGCTGCGGACGCGTCGACCCCTGGGAGGCCATGCCCGGCTACTGGGACGAAATCGTCTCGCGGATCGGAACAGGTGTCTCGGAATGAAGAAGGCCATGGCAGTGTTACGAGGAGAACAACCGTAGTGATTGACCGACCAACGGAGTCCCCGTGTCGCTGCCACCCCTGGTCGAGCCGGCCGCCGAGCTCACCGTAGACGAGGTCCGCAGGTACTCCCGCCACCTGATCATCCCCGACGTCGGGATGGACGGGCAGAAGCGGCTGAAGAACGCCAAGGTGCTGTGTGTGGGCGCCGGCGGCCTGGGCTCGCCGGCGCTGATGTACCTGGCCGCCGCGGGCGTCGGCACGCTCGGCATCGTGGAGTTCGACGAGGTCGACGAGTCGAACCTGCAGCGCCAGATCATCCACAGCCAGGCCGACATCGGCCGCTCCAAGGCCGAGTCCGCGCGCGACTCCGTCCTCGGCATCAACCCGTACGTGAACGTGGTCCTTCACGAGGAGCGGCTCGAGGCCGACAACGTGATGGACATCTTCAGCCAGTACGACCTGATCGTCGACGGCACGGACAACTTCGCGACCCGCTACCTGGTCAACGACGCCTGCGTGCTGCTGAACAAGCCGTACGTGTGGGGTTCGATCTACCGCTTCGACGGCCAGGCCTCCGTCTTCTGGTCCGAGCACGGCCCCTGCTACCGCTGCCTCTACCCGGAGCCCCCGCCGCCGGGCATGGTCCCCTCCTGCGCCGAGGGCGGCGTCCTGGGCGTGCTGTGCGCGTCCATCGGCTCCATCCAGGTCACCGAGGCCATCAAGGTCCTCACCGGCACGGGCGAGCCGCTCGTCGGCCGCCTGATGA
Organism: Streptomyces sp. SA15; assembly: GCF_002291145.1. Taxonomy (GTDB): domain Bacteria; phylum Actinomycetota; class Actinomycetes; order Streptomycetales; family Streptomycetaceae; genus Streptomyces. Next base: position 9,034 of record NZ_NTGE01000041.1, on the reverse strand, counting down.
TCTACGACGCCCTGGAGATGCAGTACCGGCAGGTCAAGGTCCGTAAGGACCCGGGCTGCGCAGTCTGCGGCGAGAACCCGACCGTCACCGAGCTCATCGACTACGAGGCCTTCTGCGGCGTCGTCTCCGAGGAGGCCCAGGAGGCGGCCGTCGGCTCGACGATCACTCCGAAGCAGCTCAAGGAGTGGATCGACGACGGCGAGAACATCGAGATCATCGACGTCCGTGAGATCAACGAGTACGAGATCGTCTCGATCCCGGGCGCCAGGCTGGTCCCGAAGAACGAGTTCCTCATGGGCACCGCCCTGGAGACCCTCCCGCAGGACAAGAAGATCGTCTTGCACTGCAAGACGGGTGTCCGCAGTGCGGAAGTCCTCGCCGTTCTGAAGTCCGCGGGCTTCTCCGACGCCGTGCACGTCGGCGGTGGCGTGATCGGCTGGGTCAACCAGATCGAGCCGCACAAGCCGGTGTACTAGGCCGCGGCCGGCACCCCGTACATGAGGGCGGGGGCTCGCCTCGCTTCCGTGACGGCGGGGGCTTCGCGCACCGCAGGTGCCCGAGGCCCCCGCCGTCGTCATGAGCAGACCTTGCCGTCCTTCGGCACCGTGCCGCTCAGCAGGTACGCGTTCACCGTCGAGTCGACACAGTCGCTCCCGCTCCCATAGGCTCCGTGCCCCTCGCCCTTCCAGGTGAGCATCACACCGACGCCCTTGCCGAGCTCGTCCGCCATCTTCCGGGTGCCCTCGTACGGCGTCGCCGGGTCGCCGGTGTTGCCGACCACCAGGATCGGTGCCGCACCGGGCGCGCTCACCTCCGGCGTGTCGTACTGGCCGGCCACCGGCCAGTCGTGGCACCAGCCGGCCGTGTCCCAGCCCAGGGACGTCCCGAACACGGGCGAAATCTTCTCGAACCGGGGCAGCAGCTTCTTCGTCTCCTCGGGCGTGGGCCGCTGCTTGTCGTCCAAGCACGATATGACCCGTTGCGAGTGGGTCGTCGTGCCGTACCGCCCCGACGGGTCACGTCCGTTGTAGAGGTCGGCGAGCGCCAGCAGCTCGGAGCCGTCTCCCCGCTCCGCCGCGTCCAGCGCGCTGGTCAGGGTCGGCCAGCTGTCCTCGCTGTACAGCGGCAGGATGATGCCGGTGAACGCCAGCGTCTGGGTCAGCTTCCGCCCGGACGAGGCGGGCAGCGGATTGGCGTCGATGCGCTCCAGCAGATCCACGATCTTCCGTGAGCCCTCCGCGGGGTCCTGGCCGGTGGACTCGAGGTAGGCGTCCAGCGCGCGCTGGAATCCCCGGGCCTGGTTCTCGGCGTGGCCCACCGTGCCGACGCTCGGGTCGACGACGGCGTCGAGGATCACCCGCCCCACGTTCTTCGGGAACAAGTGGGCGTAGACGCCGCCGAGTTCGGTGCCGTACGAGATACCGAAGTAGTGCATCTTGCTGTCGCCGAGGACCTGGCGCATCAGATCCATGTCGCGGGCGGTGTCGGTGGTCGAGACGTGCGCCAGCAGCTTGCCCGCGTCCTTCGCGCAGCCCTTGCCGAAGTCGGCGGCGTCCTGGAAGTACGCCTCCTCCTCGGTCGGGGTGTCGGGTGTGATGTCCACCGATTCGGAGGCCTGGATCGCTTTGTCGCTGCGGCACCGGACGCCCTCACTGGCGCCGACCCCGCGCGGATCCCAGCTGACCAGGTCGTACCGCTCACGGAGCAGGGATGCGGTGGCGGCGTACCCGGGCATCACGGACACGCCCGACTCGCCCGGGCCGCCGAAGTTGAACAGGAGCGAGCCGACGCGGTTCTCTCCGCGGGCCTTGGAGCGGATCAGCGCCAGGCCGATCGTCTCGCCGTCCGGCTTCGACCAGTCCAGCGGCACCTTCAGTGTCGCGCACTGCCAGTCGCTGCCCGGCGCGGAGGAGTCGGCGGTGGCCTTGCAGCCGCCCCAGTCCAGCTTCTGCGAGGTCAGCGAGGAGGGCGGTGCGGCGGTGGCCGCGCTGGAGGAGCCGACCGACGGCCGCGCCGTGCCGGTCTCCCCGCTGCTCTTGTCGTCGCCGGACGAGCCGCCGCTGCATCCGGTCACCAGGAGCGCGGCGGCGGCCCCCAGGGCCGTCCACCGTACGAATCGCGTCATTGCACTTCCCCCCTCGCAGGCCGTCCGCCTCGTGCCGCGGATGGCGGTCCGGCCATGGTAGGCGGATCCCGCGACGGCCGCTTCGGCCTGTGGATAACCTTTTGACCAGCGCGTTTCCCGGGTTTCCGGTGCGGGGTCAGGAGCAGACGGTGCCGGCCGCCGGAACCTTCCCGTCCAGCAGATAGCCGTTCACCGCGTCCTGCACGCACTTGTTCTTGCTGCGGTATGCCCCATGCCCCTGCCCCCTGTACGTCAGCTCGACACCGACACCCTTGCCCAGCGCGGCCGCCATCTTCCGCGCGCCCTCGTACGGCGTGGCCGGGTCGCCCGTGTTCCCCACGACGAGGATCGGCGCGGATCCGGGCGCGCTCACGTCGGGATGGTCCGCGGCGCCCGCCACCGCCCAGTCGGTGCAGGTGAGCATGGACCAGGCCATGAAGTCGCCGAAGAGCGGCGAGGCGGCCCGGAACTCGGGAAGTTTCCGCTCCACGTAGTCGGCGGTGTACCGCGGCTTCTCGTCCGCGCAGTTGATGGAGACGTTGGCCGCGGTGAGGTTGCTGTACTCGCCGTTCTCGTTGCGCCCGTTCATCGCGTCGGACAGCGCCATCAGGATCCTGCCGTCGCCGCCGTACGCCTGCTCCAGGCCCTCGGTGAGGTACTTCCAGAGGTCCTGCGAGTACAGCGCCTGCAGGATGCCGTTGGCCGCGGGCGTCTGGGTCAGCTCGCGCGGATAGAAGCCGGGAATGGGCTTGCTGTCGAGGTCCGCGAGCAGTTCGGCGATGCGGCTCTTGACGTCCTCGGCGCTGTCGCCGATCGGGCACCACTCGGTCCTGGAGGTGCAGTCCTCGGCGAAGTTGTCGAGGGCGCGCTGGAAGCCCTTGGCCTGCCCGAGCGAGCCTTGCTCGGGGTTCTGCGTCGGGTCGACGACCGCGTCGAAGACCGCGCGGCCGACGTTCTTGGGGAACAAGTGGGCGTAGACGCCGCCGAGTTCGGTGCCGTACGAGATGCCGAAGTAGTGCAGCTTGTCGTCGCCGAGAACCTTCCGCATCAGGTCCAGGTCGCGGGCCGCGTCGGTGGTGCGCACGTGCGGCAGCATCCTCTCGGAGTTCTTCTCGCAGGCCGCGTTGAACTCCCTGGTGTTGTCCAGGAGCTTGGCGCGCTCGGCCGTGTCGTCGGGAGTCGCGTCCTGCTGGAAGTACGCGTCGAGCTGGAGGTCGTTCTGGCACTCGACCGGGACGCTGCGGCCGACACCGCGCGGGTCGAAGCTGACCAGGTCGTAGCGGGTGCGCAGGGTCGCGAAGTCCTTGCCGAAGGCGGGCAGTGTGGTGACGCCGGAGCCGCCGGGGCCGCCGAAGTTGAAGACGAGCGAGCCGATGCGCCTGCTCGCGTCGCCACTGGCCTTCGCCCGGATCAGCGCCAGCTTGATCGTGTCGCCCTTGGGTTCGTCCCAGTCGAGGGGGGCCTTCATGGTGGCGCACTGCCACTTGTCGCCGTTCGGCAGAGGGGACGGGGCGTCACCGCCGCCCTCCGCCTCGGACGGCGCCGGGCAGTCCTCCCAGCTCAGCTTCTGGGCCGACAGGTCCTCGTCCTCGGAGTCGTCGCCGCAGCCCGCCAGTACGGAGGTCAGCACAAGGGCGGTGGCGGTCAGGGCGGCGGCGCGCAGCCGGGCAGGGTTCGGCATGCTTCCATCCTGCGGTCGCCTACGGCGGGGCGCTCGGGGCGCGGGCCGTACGAGGTACGTGACTTAAGGGGTCCTTGCACGATGAGCACCGGATCAGGTCGCGTGGTCTGGTGCCGTGCATCGCAAGGCGCCGGAGCGCCCTCGTCGGAGCCACGTGGGCGTTTCGGCAACGTGGCGAGGTGCGGTGCCAGGCCGCGCGACCCGGGCGGGCACAGTGCAAGGACCCCTTACAGCGCGCCCTTGCGGTTGAGGTGGTTGAAGGCGAGCCAGCCCGGCAGCACCGGCAGCCAGAGCGTCAGCAGCCGGAACAGCAGCACCGCGGGCGCCGCGACCTCCTTGGGCAGGCCGACGCCGATCAGACCGAGCGTCAGGGTCGCCTCGACCGCGCCCACGCCTCCCGGGGTCGGGGCGGCGGAGCCGAGCGCGTTGCCGGCAAGGAAGACGACAGCCACGCTGGCGATGCTGATCGAGGTCGTCTCGTCGCCGAACGCCCGGATCGACGCGTCCAGGCACATCACGAAGCAGGCAGTGAGCAGCAGCATGCCGCCGATGCCGGCGACCAGCTTCTGCGGTCGCTGCAGCACGTCGAGCATGCGGGGCACGACACCCGCGAACAGCGACCTCACGCGCGTGGCGACGAATTTCCGCATGAACGGCACGGAGGTCACGACGAGCACGAGCACCGCCACCGTCAGCAGACCCGCGATGACCGTGCGGGACGGCGACAGCGACGGAGTCTTCTCAGTGCCGGTGAGATAGCCGAAGGACAGCAGCATCAGGATGTGGCAGCCGAGCCCGAACAGCTGCGACGCACCGACGCTCGCCACCGCGAGCCCGGGGCGTACGCCCGCGCGTTGCAGGAAGCGCGTGTTGAGGGCGACACCGCCCACGGCGGCCGGCGCGACGATCTTCACGAACGATCCCGCGACCTGAGCCGCCACCGTGCGCACGAATGGCACTCGCTCGGGTACGAAGCCCAGCAGGGCCATCGCCGCCGCGAAGTAGCTCGCCGCTGAGAACAGTACGGCCGCGGCGACCCAGCCCCACTCGGCGTTGGCGATGAGCGGGCCGAACTCGATGTGTGTGAGCTGGGTCAGCAGGAAGTACGCGCCGATGGCACCGGCGATGAAACTGATCAACGTGCGCGGCCGCACCCGCTGCAGCGAGGCCGGCTCGACCGGTGCCTGCGGCCGGATCAGCAGCACCTCGTGGCGGATCTGCGTGAGCAGATCCTCCTCGCGCGCCTCCTCCACAGCCTCGTCGATGGCCCGCTTCTCGGCCCTGGCTTCCGCCTTCACGGCCTTCTTGTCCGGCTTTTCGAGTACGGGCCCGGCCTCGGCCGGCGCTTCTTCCAGGCGGGTCTGCTTGGCGTGCCGGGACGTCTCCAGCACCGCCTCCCGCTCGCGCTCGGCCCGTTCCCGGGCCAGTTTTCGCAGCGTCGCGCGCGTGGATCGGCTCAGCGCGATGGGCTGGAGCATCGGCAGACAGTCGGCCACGGCGTCGGGGCCGAGCACGCCCACCGCCGCGGCCACCGCGCGCTCGGCGCCCACCCTGAGGCCCAGCGTCACCAGCAGCTGGGAGATGTCCATGCGCAGCAGCAGATCGCCGGCCGCGATCTCACCGACGCGCAGATCGGTGAGGATCACCGTGCCGGAACGATCCACCAGAATCGCGTCGCCCACCAGCCTGCGGTGCGCGATCCGCCGGGACTGCAGGGCCCTCACCTGATGCCAGGTGTCGCGCAGCAGCTCGTCGGTGATCTCCTCGTCCGGCAGCGAGTCCAGGGTGCGCCCGCCGGTGTGCTCGTAGACGAGCATCACCGCGTCGGGGCCCAGCTCCGAGGTGGCGATCAGCTTGGGCGCGTTGGCGCCGGCCGCGATGGCCGCGTACGCGAGCAGTGCCTCCTGTTCCAGTGCCTGGCGCAGCGACTGAAGGCTGCTGCGGGTGGCGAAGCCGCGCAGGGTCAGATTGCGCCACGCGCGATAGAAGAAGCCCTGCGCCTGCTGTTCCCGGTCGACCACCGTCACGTCCAGCGGCGGACCGTCCTCCAGGGTGACGAAGTAGCGGCGGCCGCGGTCGCCGGTCTCCGGCGTGTCCGACACTTCCACGCGGGACGCGCTCACCGGATGGAAGCCGACGGTCCTGAGGCCGGCCATCAGGGTCCGTCCTGTGGGACGGACGTTGGGCGAGCCGACGGCGTACAGCGTGCCGTAGGCCACGGTCCAGCCGATCAGCAGCGTCAGGGTGATCGAGAACGCTGTCGTGTAGCCGGCGACGAGCATCGAGATGGCGTCGAGCAGCAGCACGATCCACAGCACCGCCCGCCAGCGCGGCCTGCGCGACATGCCGACGGCCGTCATGTACGCGATGACGGGAGCCAGATAGCCGTGCACGGGGTCGGTGAGGGCGTGGATGTCGCCGGGGGAGGGCTTGGTGAGCGCCTCCTGGATCGAGTCGGGGGCGGCCCGCGCGACCCACAGATCGGTGGCCAGGGTGACGCCGTGCGCGAGCACCGCCGCCAGCACGCCGTCGGCGATACGCAGCCCGTCACGCTTGATCAGCCGCTCGATCGCGAACGCGACCGGCACCAGGAGGATGGCGATGCTGGAGGCCAGTCCCGCGAAATTGGTGAGCAGGTCGGGTGCCTGGCCGGTGCCCTTGTTGATGTCCTCTTCGAGGCCCGAGGTGGTGCCGTGCGCGAACGCGGCGATCGCGAGCAGTACGGCGACGGCGATGACGCCGACCAGCAGCCGCATCAGGTCGGAGGGCCGGTGCACGCGCGCGGGGAGCAGCGGTTCGTCGCCCTCGACCTCGTCGGCGGGTACCTCGTCGGGGTCGTCTTCAGACACGGACCGGGTCGTGGGCGCCTCCTTGTCGGCCTCGTCTGCGCTCTTGTCGTCGTCCGCCTTCTTGCCCGCCTCGCCCGGGTCGGCGGTGCCCGGGCTCGACGAAGCGGCAGAGGTGCTGTCCGCGTCCTCGGGGTGCACACCCTGCTGCTTCATCGTCTCTTCTTGGTCTCGTATCACCGGTCACCGCCCGCACGATGGTGGCATGCCCCACCGACACACGGGGGCGTCAGGGTGCACCTGCGGGGGCGCACAGTCTGCCCGAAGCGCCGCCCCGGAGCGAAGGCTACGCACGGTCGCGAGCGCGTCACATTGTCGGTGGCGTCGGGCAATATGGGGCGGATGAGCGAGGAGAGCCTGCCGAAGGACGACGCCCACGCGGAGTACACGGACACGCTGCCGGAGTACGCCGAGCGGGTCCTCGACGTGACCGAACGGATTCCGCCCGGGCGCGTCATGACGTACGGCGACGTCGCCGAGTGGCTCGAGGAGGGAGGCCCCCGTCAGGTCGGCCGTGTGATGTCCCTCTACGGCGGGGCCGTTCCCTGGTGGCGTGTCGTGCGCGCGGACGGAGTGCTGCTTCCGGGGCACGAACTGGAGGCGCTCGGCCACTACCGCGAGGAGGGCACGCCGCTGAAGCAGGCCGGCAGAGCCGCCGAGGGCCATCTCCCGCGGGTCGACCTGAGACGAGCCCGGTGGGACGGCGGCGAACGCGCGCAGGGTCACATCTGACAGCATCCGCCATCGGACGGGTCGAGGGGCAACCCGAAGCCCGCACGGGGGAAGCAGGGCACGTACGTGGCATGGCGTACGTTCGTGAAGCGAGGGACATACGTGTCGCGAGTGCCGTGAGGGAAGAAGCGGAAGACCTGCTTCCGCGCCGCCCGTCGGCGTAGCGTCGCCAGCGCGTATCCCCCTCACCCCCCGGCCACCGCCCTCCACGCGCGGCGGTCCTTTCCACAGCACACCCACCAGGACCGGCGAACCACGTGAGCTCCTCTTCCTCCACCAGGCGCCTGTCGCACACCCAGGTGCGACAGGGGAACCGTGGCGCTTACCGACTGGTGCGTACCCCGCCGGCCCGCGTGGATCCCCCTCGTCTGGACGCCGCCCAGCGCGCCGTGGTTGACCACCGCACCGGCCCGCTGCTCGTTCTCGCAGGTCCCGGCACCGGCAAGACCACCACGCTCGTCGAGTCGGTGGCGGCGCGTATCGCCCGGGGCGGGGACCCCGCGCGCCTGCTCGTGCTGACGTTCAGCCGCAAGGCGGCTGTCGAGCTGCGCGACCGTATGGCGCTGCGCATAGGGGCGGCACGCGCTCCCCAGGCGACCACCTTCCACTCGTTCTGCTACGCCCTGGTCCGCGCCCACCAGGACACCGACCTGTTCGTGGAGCCGCTACGGCTGCTGTCCGGCCCCGAACAGGATGTCGCCGTACGCGAACTGCTGGCGGGCCAGCCGGACCTGGAGCGGCTCGGCCTCGCGCATGTGCGCTGGCCGGACGAACTGCGCGCCTGCCTGACCACCCGCGGCTTCGCCGACGAGGTCCGAGCGGTCCTGGCCCGCAGCCGTGAACTGGGCCTGGGCCCGGGCGCCCTGGACGCCTTCGCCCGCCGTATCGGCCGCCCCGACTGGCGTGCCGCGGCCGCCTTCCTCGCCGAGTACCTCGACGTGCTCGACCTGCAGGGCGTGCTCGACTACGCCGAACTGGTCCACCGCGCGGTCCTCCTCGCCCGCCGCCCCGAGGTCGCCGCGCGGCTCGCCGCGCAGTACGACGCCGTCTTCGTCGACGAATACCAGGACACCGATCCGGCGCAGGTACGGCTGCTGCACGCCCTCGCCGGCGGCGGCCGCACCCTCCTCGCCTTCGGCGACCCCGACCAGTCGATCTACGCGTTCCGAGGCGCGGACGTGAACGGCATCCTGGACTTCCCGCGGGCCTTCCCGCGCGCGGACGGCCGCCCCGCGCCCGTCGAGGTCCTGCGCACCTCCCGCCGCTCCGGCGCCGCCCTGCTGGCCGCGACCCGGCTGCTGACCCAGCGCATGCCGCTGACCCGCCTTGCGGCCGACAAGGTGCGCGCCCATCGCGAACTGGCTCCGGTACGGGGCGGGGGCCAGGTCGAGGTCTACACGTACCCGACGCCCGGCACCGAGCTGGACAACATCGCCGACATCCTCCGCAGGGCGCACCTGGAGGACGGAGTCCCCTGGAGTGACATGGCCGTCCTGGTGCGGGCCGGCTCCCGCACCATCCCGACGGTCCGCCGCGCGCTCACCGCGGCCGGCGTCCCCCTGGACATCGACGGCGACGACCTGCCCCTGCGACATGAGCCCGCGGTGGCACCGCTGCTGACGGCGCTGCGGGCGGTGGCCGCCGCGGAGG
>NZ_NTGE01000145.1 GCF_002291145.1 Streptomyces sp. SA15 | reverse complement strand
ACCGCCCATCCGCCGCCCGCCCGCGAAGCCCCAGACCGCCATCGAGGCGACGTCCACGCCGACCGCGATCCACAGCGCGGTGGACAGACCGAGGGCGCCGCCCGCCGACAGGGCGATCATCAGGAGCGGGCCCGCGGCGCAGCTGAGCAGCGGGCTGCTGACGAACAGCAGGTGCCGTACCTCGCGGCGGTTGGCCAACCGCTGGTGAACGACGCGGTGGGCCTGCATGTCGGCCACCAACGTCGCCAGCCACAAGCCCACCGCGGTTCCCGTGACGTACAGCGCCGCCGTGCTGTGCCGGGTATGCACGTTCTGCGCCAGGCCGACCATCACGGCGAGCATGGTGATCACCGCGTAGAACATGTGTGTGGCCCGCTGGCCCGCGTCGGACCCTCAGGCGTTCGGCAGCCAGGGTGCGAGCGCGGCGTCGACCGAGCTGATCACCGTGTCCTTGTCGAGTCGTGCGCCGAGCATGAACCGCTGGAACAGCAGGGGGCCGAGGATCCGGGAGACCACTTCTCTGGCGTGTTCCTCGATGCCGGGGCGGAATTCGCCGCGTTCGACAGCAGCGGTGAGCGCGCCCGCGAAGTGCTCGTCGGCGTGACCGAACATCTCTTCACGGATGCGCCGTACGTCCTCGTCCCGCTCGGCCCGTTCGACGACGGTGGCGATGACCGATACGGCGACGGGTTGGTTGAGCCAGTCGGCCATTTGTTCCAGCTGGGTCACCAGTTGGTCGCGGACCGGGCCTTCGCCGAAGGTGAGCAGGGGGCGGACGTCGTTGGCGAGTGCGTCGAAGAGAAGGGTCTGCTGGTCGGGCCAGTGCCGGTAGACGGTGGCGCGGCCGACCCCGGCCCGTTCGGCGACGGCGGCGTGAGTAACGCGTTCGGGTCCTCCTTCGACGAGGAGTTCGGTGGCGGCGGTCAGGGCGGCGGCGCGGCTGCGGCGGGCGCGGGGGTCGTCATTGGTACGGGGCATCGGGACACCTCTTCCCAGATTCTTATGAGACACCTTGACTCACAGATACTCTCCGATACATACTGTCTCACAGATGAGGGAGACCTCGCCAACGCAGGCACCACCGGCCATAGGTCGGCAAGGCCTGCCGCCCCAAGGAGAGAGCTCATGTCTGTGACCATGAACGAGAACGCCATCGCCCTCCGCTTCGCCGACCGAGCCACCGCTTATCAGGCGCTCAGCGAACTGAAGTACCTCAGCCCCGCCACGACCGAAGTCCGTGCCGCCGTCCTGATCGAGCGCCTCGAGGACGGCGCGGTGCGCGTCCCCGAGGGCATGGACGGCGAGGAGGGGCGGAACACAGCGGTCGGCGGACTGGTCGGCTCGCTCGTCGGCATCCTGGGCGGACCCCTCGGCGTGCTGATGGGCTGGGGCGTCGGCGCGCTGATCGGGGGAGGCCACGACTTCAAGCGGGCCGAACGGGCCACCGCTGCCGTCGGCGTCTTCGCCCAGCAGGTCCCGCTGGGCGGCACGGCCATCCTGGCCGAGGTCAGGGAGTCCGACACCCAGGCCCTGGACCAGCTGGCCATGCGCTACGACGCCGTCCTCGAGCGCCGCCCGGCCGACTCCGTGCGCGACGAGCTGAAGGCGATGGAAGAGGCCGCCGAGCGGAGCAGGAAGGACGAGGCGAAGCAACGGCGCGACCTCGAGCGCGCCGAGAAGAAGGCGAAGAAGGGCGGCGCGACACCACCGCAAGAGGCCACCGCATAACCGGAACAGGCCCCACAGACGCGGGGCAGTTCCCCCCTGCCCCGCATGGTGAGGGCGGGCCCACCCGGGTCCGCCCTCACCGCTTTCACCCGGTGTCTGTCCGACAGCAGCCCGTCCCGGGGCCGTCCTGTGGCTGATGCGTGCGGCTCACTTCCCTGTCGGCGCCGATATCTCAGCGTTGTCCGGCCCTGTCTCACCGGGCCGGGCAGCCGGCGTCATCTCGGGGTCGTGGTCGTTGTCGTCGGCGAGCTTCTTCTCCGGGAGGAGGAAGGCGAGCACGAGGCCGAGGGCGAACACCGGGACCAGGTAGCGGAACACCGGTGTCAGGGCGTGCTGGTAGGCCAGGATCACCGCGTCCTCGATCTCGTCCGGGAGGGAGTGGACCAGGGCCGGGGTGATCGAGTGGGTGTCGCCCACGGTCCTGGTGGCGTCGGTCGGGAGGCGGTCGCTGAGCTGGTCGGTGAGGCGGTGGGCGAACACCGAGCCGACGGCCGCGGTGCCGAGGGTGGAGCCGATCTCGCGGAAGAAGTTGTTGGCGGAGGTCGCGGTGCCCACGTCGGAGGCCGGGAAGTCGTTCTGCACGGCCAGGACCAGGGGCTGCATCGTCCCGCCGAGACCGGCGCCCAGCAGGAAGACGTAGAGGCAGACCAGGACGAGTGAGGTCTGGGTGTCCAGCGTGGACATCAGCAGCGCGGCGATGCACACGAAGCCCGTGCCGACGATGGGGAAGATCTTGTAGCGGCCGGTCCTGCTCATCAGCCATCCGGACGGGAGGGCGGTGGCCATCATGCCGACGACCATGGGGATGAGCAGCAGCCCGGACTCGGTGGCGCTGAGGCTGTAGACCATCTGCAGGTACGTGGGCAGGTAGCCGATGATGGCGAACATGCCGATGCCGACGACCAGGAGCCCGATCAGGGTGGCGATGTTGAAGATCCGGCTGCGGAACAGCCACAGCGGGATGATCGGCTCCGCGGCACGGCGCTGGGAGAGGAAGAACAGCACCCACGTCAGCAGGCCGCCGGCGGCCATGCCGATGATGAGCGGGTCGGACCAGGCGTACTCCGTGCCGCCCCAGGTGGCCACCAGGACCGTGCAGGTCACCGCGGCCGCCATGAGGGCGAAGCCGACGTAGTCGAAGGCGACCTGGACGGCTCTGCGCGGCAGACGCAGGGCGAAGGCGCCGACGGCGAGGGCCAGGGCGCCGACCGGCAGGTTGATCCAGAAACACCAGCGCCAGCCGACACTGTCGGTGAACCAGCCTCCGAGCAGCGGTCCGGCGACGGCGGAGAAACCGAAGACGGCACCCATCGGTGCCATGTATCTCGCGCGCTGTCGCGGCGGTACGAGGTCGGCGATGACCGCCTGCGAGGTGATCATCAGTCCGCCGCCGCCGAGACCCTGCACAGCCCGGCCGATGATCAGCATGGTCATGTCCTGCGCCGCGCCCGCGATCACGGAGCCCGCGAGGAAGACGCCGATGCCGCCGAGGAACAGCACCTTGTGGCCGATCAGGTCGCCGAGGCGGCCGTATACGGGCATGGCGATGGTGGCCGCGAGGATGTACGCGGTGGTCACCCACGCCATGTGGTTCACGCCGTGCAGTTCGCCGACGATGGTGGGCAGCGCGGTGCTGACGATCGTCTGGTCCAGGGACGAGAGCAGCATGGCGGCCATGAGGGCGGCGAATACGAGGCCGAAGTGGCGAGGCGTGCCGGAGGAGTTGTGTTCCTGCGACTCCACGGCTTGGGTCGAATCGCTCAAGGGGAGCTCCTTGGTGGATGAGTGAGGGCGAGGGAGCACGTGACGGCCCGGGCATGCGCGTGGTCGTCCGGGCCGTCACGGGGTCAGCAGGGTGTGCAGGAGTTCCACGGAGCGTTCGACGTACGGAACCGGGGAGTCGTCCTCGTCACCGGGGGACTCCTGGCTCGCCCAGCGCTCCATGCCACTGCGCACGCCGGTCTGGCAAGCGCGGCGATCAGGGCCTCCGACCGCCGCCCGAGCCGCTGTTGAGGCCCATCGCCGGCCTGGATGGCCTGGATGGCTACGCGGTTTGACGCGGGAGCCTCAGGCGTGCATGCGTGCGCGCGTGGCGTCGGCAGGCCGGTGGTGGGGGAACGGTAGTGAGGGTCAGCGTGGGCGCAGGCCGTCGATGAGGAGGGTGCAGACGGCCTCCAAGGCGGCGTCGGTCCCTGGAGCCTGCCACTGGGCGGCGTGGACGGGGTGGTGGTAGCCGATGGTGGCGTCGAAGACGGCTCGCGCCGTCGCGGCAGGGTCGGCGGAGGTGAAGTCGCCGCTGCTGACCCCGTCGGCGATGATGACGCGCAGTTGCTCGATCAGGTCGGCTATGTGGTCGGCGACCGCGCTGCTGTGCTCGGCCGCCAGGACCCGGTAGGTGGCGAAGAGCTCCGGATCCTCGGACGTCACCGCCCGTTTGGAGGCGAACAGCGCCGTGAGCCAGGCGCGCAGCCGCTCGGGCGCTGCGAAACGGGTGTCGGCCGCGACCGCCGCGAGGTTGCCGTGCGAGCGGCTGAGCCAGCGCCGGGTGACGGCTTCGCGCAGTGCTGCCTTGGACGGGAAGTGCCGGTAGACGCTGGCATGGCTGACCCCCAGAGCGCGCGCCACGTCCAGCACCGTGGCCTTCTCCGGCCCGTAGCGGCGCAGCACGTCCTCGGTGGCGGCCAGGACGGTCTCGGCGTCCAGCGCCGTGCCCGAACGCATTCAGCGCTCCCCGTCCTTCACGCCCGGCGCTCCGCGGTCCCCGGCGACCGCGGAGACCGGCACCGCCTGCTCGATCGCTGCCAGCTCCTCCTCGGTCAGGACCAGCCCGGCCGCCGGCAGCGCCTCGGCCAGTTGCCGGCGCGTGCGCGACCCGACGATGGCGACGATGTCACCCAGCTCGCGGCCCTGGGCGAGCACCCAGGCAATGGCCAACTGTGCCGCCGTGGCCCCGCGGGCGTCGGCGATCTCGTGCAGTGCCTGGACCAGCTTGAGGTTGCTCTCCACGTTGCCGTCCTGAAAGCGCGGCATCAACGCCCGAAGGTCAGTCGGTGTGGGGGCCTGCCGCGTCCAGTTGCCGCTCAGCAGCCCGTAGGAGAGCACCCCGTAGGCCGTGACAGCGATGCCCAGCTCCCGGCAGGTGTCCAGGACACCGCCCTCGATGCCGCGGCTGAACAGCGAGTACTCGATCTGCAGATCGGCGATCGGGTGAACCGCATGAGCCCGCCGGATCGTCTCCGAACCGACCTCCGACAGTCCGATCGCGCGCACGTGACCGGCCTGCACCATCTCGGCGATGGCTCCGATCGTGTCCTCGATCGGCACCGTCGGATCGAGGCGGCCCGGCCGATAGATGTCCACGTGGTCGGTGCCCAGCCGCCGCAGCGAGTAGGCCAGATAGTTCTTCACGGCCTGCGGGCGCCCGTCCATGCCGCCGAAGTTCCCACCAGGATCCGTCATCGCGCCGAACTTCACGCTGAGAACGGCCTTCTCCCGGCCCTCGGCGGACAACGCCCGGCGGATCAACTCCTCGTTGTGGCCCGTTCCGTAGAAGTCACCGGTGTCCAGCAGAGTGACTCCCGCGTCGAGCGCGGCACGGATGGTCGCAATGCTCTCCGCCTCATCCGCCGCAGTGGTCCTGTTGGACATCCTCATACAACCCAGACCGAACGCCGAGACACGCGGACCACCGGCCCCCAACTGCCGTGTTTCCATGACTCCTACCTCCCGGTGAACAAACACCTGACTATGTACTCAAAGCTGACTGTGTGACTGAACAGCCGTGCCAACGACCGGCGCCCCTACCCCTCCGCTCCGGTGCGACGCCGGAGCCTCCACAACAGCGGCCGCCACTTCGGCCACCAGCTCCAACCGCGCACCAGCAGGCGCCCGCCCACAAGCGCCGACGACGCCGGTGCGCCCGTTGGAAGAGTGCGAGCGGGTTGACGAGCACCCTGGTCAGGCCGTGGATACGCGGCGGCATCGAGCACGGGCAGGCCCTAATCGGCAGAGCGACCCCGTGCAACGGAGATGAGGAGACGAAGTCCAACTCCAGCGCGTCTCCGATGTCACCGGCGGAGAGCGACACGCCGCGCCCGTGCATCCGGCACGCCGCGTCCAGCCTCATCCTCGGCATCGGTTGGCCGAGAGCCTGAGGCGCGGCCCACCCGCAGGGACCACCAAGGCGCTCCCGGACCCCAGCCGTACGCTCTGGCGCTCCTCGGCTGCGTCGAGGTCCCATGAGCTCGGCGTCGGCCCAGTGACGAGGTCGAGTGCTGCGCTGCTCGTTCTCGCCCCGCCTACCCCGATTGCTCGGCAGAGCATTCGCGCCGCCTGTGACGACTCCTGGGACTCGTGCGTCCATACCGCTGACCGTACAACATTGAAGTGACAGATTTCAAAACTTGTAACCTAAGCACGCCCTCGACGCCGTTGGCCGGAGTTGGGGCGGGCAGCGTTCGACGCGGTGATCCGCCGGCATTTGGCACGGTGCGGCGGTCTGCGCGGTCAGGTCACCCGGCGTTGAAGCGGTACGAACCCGCCCGGGCCCGGTAGACCTTGTAGGCCGCACCGCCTGAGGTGTCGTCACGGACAAAGGCGACGCCCCGGGGCGTGGTGACGGGCTTGTCCTGGGTGGGGACCCAGATCTCGGCCTCCGTGTTGTACGGGATGGTGATCGCGAGGTCGATCCTGCCGTCCGGGCGGCGGTGCCATTGCGAGGAGACCGTGCCGCGCACGGTGTCGATCGAGGCGCTGACGTGGTCGAGGGTCGCGGGCGCCAGGTCGGTGTCCTCGGTGTTCTCCGGGACTTGGCTGTTGACCGCGGCCGCGGGGATGTACGGGCGGATGCGCAGCGATTCGTAGGCGGTGGAGGTCGGCTTGATGCCGGCCAGGCTCTGGTAGAACCAGGTGGCCACGTTGGAGCGGTAGTGGTGGTTGACCGAGAGCCGGTCGGTCCACTGCTCCCACAGCGAGGTGGCGCCCTTGGCGATCTGGTACACGTAGCCGGGCTGGCCGGTCTGCGTGACGGCTTTCAACGCAACGTCCGTGTAGCCGTACTCGCTGAGGATGTTGAACTCGTAGCGCGAGCCGTACATGTCGTTCTGGATGTGCTGGTCCGCTGCCACGATGCGGTCGGCGAGCAGCTTCGCGAGGGCCTTCTTGTTCTCGGCGAGCGTCTTCGTGTCCGCCAGGTAGCGGGGGTCGTCGGGGCTCAGGTCCGAGCCGGGCACCAG
Organism: Streptomyces sp. SA15; assembly: GCF_002291145.1. Taxonomy (GTDB): domain Bacteria; phylum Actinomycetota; class Actinomycetes; order Streptomycetales; family Streptomycetaceae; genus Streptomyces. The sequence goes on along the minus strand of NZ_NTGE01000145.1, from coordinate 33,073 downwards.
GTCGAAGGCGATGGCCAGGGCGTTCTGGCTGGAGATGCTGCCCTGGGTGAAGTGGCCCTTGGACGCGTCCCAGTAGTTGGCGACGAACGCCTTGCGCAGGGTGCGCGCCAGTATCGCGTAGTGGGCGGCGCGGCTGGTGCGGCCTAGCCTGCGTCCCACCTCGTCCATGTAGTCGCAGAAGTGGATGTAGAAGGCGAGGCTGATGACGGCGTTGCTGCCAGGACTTTCCGCGCCGGAGTAGGCGCCGAGGGAGGCTTCGAACTTGTAGTCGTTCTCGGCGGTGAACAGCGTCTCGTAGTACTTCAGGAGCGTGTCCTGGTGATCGTAGAGCTCGGCGAACAGGCTGCTGTTGCCGTAGTACGTGTACAGCTCCCTCGGCATGACGAAATACGCCGAGTCCCACGCGGGCACCGCCTTCCACGCGGCGTTCCAGCCAGGGGTGTGGTCGTAGCCGAATCCGCCCTTGCCGAGGGGAACGACCATGGGGAGCTGGCCGGTGGAGATCTGGTTGTCGGGGAAGTGGCGCAGCCAGTTGGTGAAGACGGCGTTGACGTCCCAGGTGAGGGACTCCGACTCGGAACTGGCCATGGCATCGCCGGTCCAGCCGTTCTTCTCCCGTGACGGCGTGTCGGTGGGCTTCTGGACCAGATTGTTCTGCTCGGCCCACTCCAGGTTGCGCTGCAGGCGGTTGAGGAGGGCGTTGTCCGTGGTGAAGGTGCCGGTGCGAGCGAAGCCGGTACGGGCGACGCCGACGGTCAGCACCTCCGCGTCACGCCTGAGGTCGGGGGCTCGCCCGAGGACGGCCTCGAGGTTCATGACTTCCAGGTAGCGGAAGCCGAAGTGGCTGAACTGCTGTTCCCAGGTCTGCGTCGACCGCCTGCCGAGGGTGTAGTAGTGGGTCTGGAGGTTGGCGTCGTGCTGGAAGTTCTCCTCCTCGACCGACAGCGGGGAGGCGGCCGTTCCGTCGCCTCCGGTGATCCGGTTGCCGCCGCGGATCCGCAGGGTGAGGCCTTCCTTGTCGGGGCGTATGCCGGTGAGCTGCAGGCGGACGAGGCCCGTCAGGATCTGGCCGTAGTCCAGGGCCCAGGTCCCCGAGCCGGGCGCCGTCTCGGTGATCGAGACCGGGCGCAGCGTCTGGTTGACCAGCACCGGTTCCGCCTCGTGGGCTCGCAGGACGGCCGGCTTGAAGCCCTCGGGAACGGTCGTGGCAGGCAGCGCGCCGTGGTACTTCGGCGAGGGACCGGAGCAGCTGCCGGGAGCGATCAGCACGGTGGCCGGACGCCACTCGCGGCCGGTGCGGTAGCCGGCTGAGCGCCACTCCCTCAGTTCGTCCGCACGCCGGGCGTCGTACTTCTCCCCCGAGTACACGGAGTCGAAGGTCGTGGGCCCGTCCGCGGCCAGCCAGTCCTTGTCCGTGACGAGCGTGGTGGCGGAGCCGTCGGCGTAGGTCACGACGAGCTTGACGCGCAGGCGGGGCTGGCCGACGTAGGGGGCGAGCTGCCAGTACCACTCCTGCGGCGTGGTCACGCCGTACCAGCCGCGTCCCAGTTCGGCGGCGACGACGTTCTCCCGGCCGGCCTGGAGCAGTGCGGTCACGTCGAACGTGTCGTACAGCACCGTGCGGTCGTAGGTGCTCTGGTCGGTGAGCAGCCGGGGCACGTTGGTCCGGCCCCCGTTCACCTGCTTGCCGTTGACGGTGATCGGGTCGCCGTTGACGGTGAAGGTGACGTTGCCGGCGGCGCTCAGGTGCAGACGGGCCTTGGCGATGCGGCGCCCGCGGGGCAGGGTGAACGCGCGGCGCAGCACCGGTGCCGGGTTGGCGATGGGGAGCACAGTGTTCTTGGCGGGGATGTAGGGGTTCTTGGGCGGGAAGGTCAGGCCGACGAGGGTGCTGATTCCGTTCTCGAACGGGTTGGCGCCGGTGGTGAGGTCGGCGGAGAAGTCGGGGGCACCGGTTCCGGTCACCTTGACGCTGCGCACGGTGGCCGAGGTGCCGCCGCCGAAACCGAAGCTTCCGTGGCGGCGGATCTGGTCGCCGGTGAGCGTACGGCTGTCCACCTGGACGCCGTTGACGGTGGTGGTCACGGTGAGACCGCTGACGGCGACCACCACCGTGTGGTCGCGGGTGGCCCAGGTGTCCCTGGTCAGCCCGGTGGAAGCGGGGAGAGTGACCGTGCCGACCGGGACGCTGCGGGTGCCCGACGCGGTGGGGTTGGTCTCGCTCTGCGGGTCGTAGTAGTTGACGCCCCAGTCGGGCTCGGAGGTGCCGTCATCCACCCAGGTGTTGCCGGCGTAGTGGCTGGTCTTCATGACCAGCTGCATGTCGTCACCGTTCTGCCGGATCGTCCAGTTGAGGCCCTCGCCCCAGGTCTTGCCGATGGGTTCGGCGCGCAGCAACAGGGACAGCCCGCCGGCGGGGTCGGGACCGCCGCGGAAGACGACGGTCGCGGTCAGGTCCTTCCAGTCGTGGTCCTGCGCCTCGCGGCCGCCGATCCACCGCGCGCCCGACCAGTCCCTCTCGCCCTTCAGCAGACCGGTCTCCCACATCGCCGGCTCGCTCCAGGGGCCGGGCGTGCCCTCCTCGTCCCAAGTCCGGACTCGCCAGTAGTACGCCTGCTCCGACCGCAGCGCGCGGCCGCCGTAGGCCACCTCGGTGCTGTTGGAGCCCGCCACCTTGCCGCTGCGCCAGACGTCCGCCTTGCCTGGCCCGGTGCCGACCTGGATCTCGTACGCGGCCTGCCTGGCCACCGGAGGCACCCAGCTGAACGCCGGCGCGGTCTCCGTGCCCAGGGGCTCGACCCGGGAGTTGACCTGAAGGTTCGCCGGCGCGGAACCGTTTCCGCCGGGCACCACCCGGCTCGCCGCCACGGCGTCCGACGCGGTGGCTAGCGGGACAAAGGCCCCGGCTGCCGCCGCGGTGATGATGCCGAGCATGTGTCGGCGGCTCAACGCACTTCTGTTGTCCTCGGCCACGGCTCAGATTCCTTTCGTCAGCGCACAACGACGTGCGCGGGCAAGGGACAGCGAACAAGCCCCCGTGAGGTAGTGCCGCGCTGGAACGGGTGTCCCTCCCCCCAAACACCTGGGTGCTCGTGGCTACGCGCAGGGCAGCAACAGGCGATCACGCGGCGAACCTGAAACGATTCAATACCTTCCAAGTGGAAAGTTTATGAACAACCTCGGCCGAAACACAATGGTCTGCGGCGAGGATGGCGTCCCGACGACATCCGGGCCGAAGGCGGCACCGCTGCGAGAAACCGTTCCTGGGGGCACGGCCCACGGCAATGCCCGGTTCTTCGCCGGGGCATTGCCGCGAACACGGCCTTGCGGTGGACGTGCTGGGGCTGGTCAGCGCGGTGGCCGCGCTCGCGGCGAACGCCCACTGCACCGGCGGCTCGTGCGGGGCCCCAAGCCGCCGGCCCGCCTCCTCGGCCTCGCGCGTGTACTGGGCGATGACCCACGTCATGGCCGGCCGGTTCACCGACGCGGCCGCCCCCACCTGGCGTGGTCCGCAGGTGGTGGACGCGCGACGCTACAGCCCCTCACACTCGCCACCCGCGAGCACGAGGCCCAGACCCGCGCCGAACAGCTGCGCGGGCACCGGACGCGGCCAAGTTCGCCGCGTTCGCCCGCGACGCCGGGCAGATCGGCGAACCAGCCGCGCCATTGCGGGACACGGAGCAGGGGCTGGACCACCCGCGCATCACCCGCGCATCACCCGCAGGACCGTCCTCGCATCTGACCCCGTCGGCCGACGGTGTCGGCCTCACATCTCAGTCGGAACCGGTCGAGCGTGTCTGCATGACCTCCTTGATCAGACGGGACAGGTAGGCATCGACGTCGGCTCCGCGCTCGCGCAGCTCGTCGTCGATTTCCGGTGCCGTGAGAATGAGGAAGCGGTTGTCGGTGATGCCGTCGGCGACGAGTTCGCCGACCGTGGTGGGGTCGAGCACCGGGGTGTCCGGCCCCTGCGGCGGTGACGTCTCGCCGTAGAAGGTGACCTGTTCGAGGATGTTGGTGGCCACGCCTGCCGGGCACAGGCAGGAGACTCCGATGCCGCGCGGCCGCAGATACAGGGCGAGGGACTCGGACAGGCCGACCACCGCGTGCTTGGTCGCGGTGTACGGCATCTGACCGAAACCGTAGGGCAGCAGTCCCGCCGTGGAGGCGGTGTTGACCACATGGCCGGATCCCTGGTCGAGGAGCAGGGGAAGGAAGACCAGGTTGCTGCGTACGATGCCCAGCAGGTTGACGTCGATCACGCGCTGCCAGGCGTCGAGAGGGATGTCCTCGACGGGGCCGACCGCGAGGATCCCCACGTTGTTCATGACGACATCGACGCGACCGAAGCGGTCCAGCGCCAGGTCGCGGACCGCTCGGAGGTCGTCCAGGCTCGTGACGTCGCAGACCGCGGCGACGCCCCGCTCGCCGAGTTCACCGGCGACGGTGCCGGCCCGGTCCCTGTCGATGTCGGTGACCACGACCCGGGCGCCGCGTCGGGCGAGCGAGTGGGCCGTGGCGCGGCCGATACCGCTGCCCGCACCCGTGACCACCGCTACAGCGTTGTGCATCTCCACACTCACCGGGCCGTCCCGCCTTCCCCGTTCAACTCATCCCGTGCACCGGGCGGGAACTGGCGCGCGGCGTCCTGCCCACCCGCCGGTTTGCTGCCTGCGATCTCACGCCACCGTGCCCGGAGGGCATGCGCGGCCGCCTTGGGCCGCCGGTCGCGGGTGAAGACGCCCTTCCTGTTGCCGTCGACACGGTGGATGCCGTTCGACGTCTGGAAGTCGGCGAAGTTCCAGACGTGTTCGCCGACGACCTCAGCGATCCGGTCGAAGACGCGGTGGTTCGCGGCCAGGTACGCGGCCTGGTACTCCTCCGTCCACGGCTGGTCCCACACCGAGTGCAGCCCGGGTAGGGTGTCCGCTCCGTACTCGCTCATGATGATCGGCTTGCCGAACTTCGCGGCCCAGCCACGCAGGTCGCCCTCCAGGTAGGCCTCGGCGGTGACCAGGTCGCCCGTCGCGACGTACCAGCCGTAGTAGCGGTTGATGCACAGGACGTCGAACAGGTCGGCGATGCCGTCGTTGGCGGCCGTCGCGAACATCACGGCGGCGTAGCAGACGGGACGGGTGGGGTCCAGCTTGCGGGTGAGTTCGAGGAGCGGCTCGAAGTATTCGCGGGCGCCCTCCTCGTTGGAGGACGGCTCGTTGGCGATGCACCACATCACCACACTGGGGTGGTTCTTGTCGCGGGCGATGAGTTCCCTGATGGCCTGGGCGTGGGCGGCACGGGTGTCGTCGTTGACGGTGTCCGGCGAGAAGGTGGGGCGTGGCGGTGCACCCGTGAGCCCGGCCTCGACGGCCAGGTTGAGGCCGACGGCCGCCGTCTCGTCGATGACGACGATGCCGTGCCGGTCGGCGAAGTCGAGGACCTCCTCGGCGTACGGGTAGTGCGAGGTGCGGAAGGAGTTGGCGCCGACCCACTCCATGAGCTGGAAGTCGTGGACCAGGTAGGCGTCGTCGTGGCCCTTGCCGCGCACCGGGGTGTCCTCGTGCCTGCCGAAGCCGGTGAAGTAGAACGGCTCGCCGTTGATGAGGAATCGGGTGCCGCTGACCTCGACCGTGCGTACGCCGAACGGCTGGGCGTAGGTGTCCACCACGTCGTCACCGTCCAGCACCTCGGCGACCAGGTCGTACAGGTAGGCCGCGCCCGGGCGCCACGGTGTCACGTCCTCGATGCGTAGGGTCCCGCTCGCCCCGTCGGACTCCGCGACCTCGGCTCCCGACGCGTCAAGGACACGGACTCGGACATGCGCGGGTGTGCTGGTGGCGACCTCGTACTCGACCGTTCCGCTGGTGCCGTCGAGGCCGGTCACGATCGTGACGTCGGCGATGTGCACGGCGGGCACGCTGTACAGCCACACCGAGCGGGCCAGGCCGGCGTAGTTGTAGAAGTCGTGCAGGTACGTCTGCTTGCGGCGCCCGTCCTGACTCACCGTGATCGTGCCGGGCGGGATGGTGGTGTTGGTCAGCTCGTTGTTGACGCCGATCGTGAGGCGGAACTCCTGGCCGGCACGTACGTGGTTGGTGATGTCGGCTTCGAACGGCGTGTAGCCGCCGACGTGTTCGGCGACCAGGACGTCGTCGACGTACACGCGGCCCTGGTGGGTGGCGGCGTCGACGCGCAGGACGACGCGGTCGTCGGTCCAGCCGCGCGGCACACGTACTCTGCGCTGGTACCAGACCCAGCCGACGTGGTCGCGGATGGCGCTGTCGGTGAACAGGTCGTTGTAGCTGGCCGGTACCGGGGCTTCGAGCCTGGTTTCGAGGGGGGCGGTCCAGGGACGCTCGCCCACGGCCGTGTCGACGGCGAACCTCCAGGTTCCGTCGAGGCTGACCAGTTCGCGGGTGGCGGTCGATCGGGGTTTCAGCATCGGGTTCCTCTCCGATGTGGGGACGCTCGTCACGGGCGTCCGCGCCGCGCGACCTCGCCCAGCCAGGCCAGGCTCCGCTTGGGGTGGCGCTCGAAGGTCTCGCGGTCGACGGCGATCAGGCCGAACGTCGGTCCCCAGTGGCCCCATTCGTAGTTGTCCAGGGCGCTCCAGTGGAGGTAGCCGCGGACGTCGATGCCGTCGTCGATGGCGGCGAAGAGGTGGCCGAGCGCCTCCTTGGTGTAGCGGATCCGCTGCTCGTCGTCGGCGGTGGCGATGCCGTTCTCGGTGATCAGGACGGGAGTGCCGCCGGTCGCCTCCCAGACGTGCCGTACCGCGATGCCGATCGCGTCGGGCCGGTAGGCGTTGCCGGTGAGCGTGGTGTCGGGGCCCAGCGGGTGGGGGACGATGCCGTTCTCGTCGACGGCCTGGCTGGAGTACGACTGCACCCCGATGAAGTCGTCCTCGCGCGCCGCTTCGAGGTACAGGTCCTCACGGACGTACCGCAGTTCGCGCAGCTTGTCCTCGTTGCCGGAGGTCGCGGTGAGGGCCTGGCAGGCCACCGTCCAGCCGACGGCCGCGTCCGTGTGCTTCCTGACGATCTCGCGGGCGGCGTGGTGGGCTTCGATGAGCCGCCGGCCGATCTGCGGGTCGGGGTTCGGCAGAACCGGGCGCGCGGCGCCCTCGACGGTCGGGCTCATCCAGTCCTTGGCAGACGTGGGCGCGTCCGGTGACCGCAGGAGGCGGCTCATCCCCACCATGATCGCCAGCATGTTCGGCTCGTTCATGGTGCAGACCCACTTGACGTCGTCGAGGATGCTCGTGGCCGCCCGGACGTACGCCTGGAAGCGCTCGACGGCCCGCTCCCCCGTCCAGCCGCCTTCGTCGGCGAACCATTTGGGGTTGGTGAAGTGGTGCAGGGTGATCACTGGTTCGAGGCCGAGGTCGCGGGCGGTGTCAATCATCCGGCGGTAGTGGGCGAGTTCGGCGCGGGAGATCCGGCCCGGGACGGGCTCGATGCGCGCCCACTCGATGCCGAAGCGGTAGGAGGTCAGGCCCGCGTCGGCCAGCAGGCGCATGTCCTCGGCGTAGCGGTGGTAGCTGTCGATCGCGTCACCGCTCGCCTCCATGCCGGGCATGAGCTGCTCGGTGGCCCAGAAGTCGCTGTTGAGGTTGTTGCCCTCCACCTGGTGGGGAGCGGTGGCCGCACCCCAGAGAAAACCGGATACGAGTTGGGTCATCGCCAATTCCCTTGTGTCGGAAGATGAGTGGTGCTCATGCCGGAGGGGCTGCTGCAGCCAGGCGCTGCCGCTCCTCGCGCCGCCTGCGCTGCTCCACCGGGTCCGCGACCGGGGCGGCGAGCAACAGGCGCCGCGTGTAGGGGTGTTCGGGGGTTGAGGTGACCTTGTCGGCCGGACCGGTCTCGACGATGTCGCCGCCGTGGACCACACTCACCCGGTGGCTCACATGCCGGATCACCGCGAGATCGTGCGAGACGAAGAGGTACGCGACACCGGTGCGCCGCTGGATGTCGACGAGGAGGTCGAGCACGCGGGCCTGCGTCGAGAGGTCGAGCGCGGAGACGGGCTCGTCACAGACGATCAGCTTCGGTCCCGGGGCAAGCGCCCGGGCGATCGCGACACGCTGGCGCTGACCGCCGCTGAACTCGCGGGGCAGCCGTTCGGAGGCGTCCGTCGGCAGTCCCACCTGGTCCAGAAGCTCGCCTACGCGTGCTCGGGCGCCTCGTGGGCTCGCCCCCTGTACCACGAGGGGCTCGCCGAGGATGTCGCCGATGGTGAGCGCGGGGTTGAGCGAGGAGTACGGGTCCTGGAAGACGACCTGGATGTAGCGGGCGAGGGCGCGGCGCTCCTTCGGGGTGCGGTGGGTGATGTCCTGGCCGAGGAAGTCGATGCGTCCGCCGGTGGGCCTGACCAGGCCGAGCACTGCCCGGCCGATGGTCGTCTTGCCGGATCCGGACTCGCCGACGATGCCGAGCGTCTCGCTTTCGTCCACCTGCAAGGTCACGCCGTGCAGGACCTCGTGCGGGCGGGCGCGGAAGCCGTGTCCCGGGTACACCACGCGCAGGTCGCTCACGTCGAGCAGGGCCGTCGTCATCGCGCCTCCGTCTCGACCGGCTCCGTCTCGACCGGCTCCGTCTCGACCGGCTCCGTCTCGACCGGCTCCGTCTCGACCGGCTCCGTCTCGACCGGCTCCGTCTCGACCGGCTCCGTCTTGAGCGTCTGCCTCTTGAGCGTCCGCGCGGCCGGCCGGTCGGTGCGCACGGTCTGCTCGTCGAGGATGGAATCCAGCAGCATCCGGGTGTAGGCATGCCGAGGGCCGGCGAAGAGGTCGAGCACGTCACCGGTCTCGACGGTCCGGCCCTGCTGCATGACGGCGACGCGGTTGCAGATGTCCGCGACCACACCGAAGTTGTGGGTCACCAGGAGAACCGCCATGTTCAGTTCCTTCTGCAGGTCGCGCAGCAGGTCGAGGACCTCCGCCTGCACGGTGACGTCGAGCGCTGTCGTCGGCTCGTCGGCGATGAGCAGCAGCGGACGGCTCGCCACCGCGCCGGCGATAAGCACGCGCTGGGCCATGCCGCCGGAGATCTGGTGCGGATAGGAGGAGAAGGTGCGCTGCGGGTCCGGAATGCCCACCCGGTCGAGGAGAGCGAGAACGCGCTCGCGCGCCGCACTCCGCGACATCGCCGGGGAAGCCGCACGCAGGCCCTCGACGAGCTGTGCTCCCACGGTGAAGTGGGGGTCGAGGTTGGACATCGGTTCCTGTGGCACATACGCGATGGACCGCCCGCGCACCGCGCGCAGTTCGCCCTCGCTCAGGCCGAGGAGCTCACGCCCGTCGAGCCGGATCGACCCCCGGGTGACGACCGCCTCGGCCGGCAGAACTCCGAGCACGGCGAACGCGGTCTGGGTCTTGCCCGAGCCCGACTCGCCGACGAGACCGAGCGTCTGTCCCGCTTCCAGGCTCAGGGTGACGCCGCTGACGACCTCCTTCAGCTCGCCCGACGGTGTCGGATAGGCGATGGCGAGGTCCTCCACGGCCAGCAATCCGGCGGAGGTGCCTGAGACGGTGGCCGTCGGCCGACGATCGGGGGCTGCGATCCGGGACGGTGTGGGCCTCCCGCCCTCCAGGGCATCCCGCATCGAGTTGCCGAGCAGCACCAGCGAGGCGGTGATGATGCCGAGCATCAGGCTCGGCCAGAGGAACTGCAGGGGTTCCTCGTAGAGGTTGGCGAACCCCTCGGAGATCATCGCGCCGAAGCTGGGGACCGAACTGGATCCGACGCCGAGGAAGGCGAGCCCCGACTGGACGGCGATGGAGGATCCGGCCAGGAAGGCGGTGGCGATGACGACCGGTCCGCGGACCACGCAGAGCACGTGCCGACGCAGGATCCGCCGGTCGGGCAGGCCCGAGACGCGGGCGGCGTCCACGTACAGCTCGTTCTTCACGCCAAGGACGAGGTTGCGGACGAGGCGGTAGATGCCGGGCGACAGCAGCACGCCGAAGATCAGCATCGTGGCGCGGTAGTCGCCGCCCGTCACCGGCAGCAGCACGATGAGCAGCAGCAGACCGGGGAAGGTCATGACGAGGCTGAAGACCCACTCGGTGACGCCTCGGACGCGGCGCCCGAAGTAGCCGCCGATCAGCCCGAAGGTGACGCCGATGGCCAGGGCGATACTCACGCCGATGAGCGCGGAGATCACGCTGGTGTTGATGGAGGCCAGCAGCCGCGCGAGGATGTCACGCCCGCTCTTGTCGCCGCCCAGCAGGTAACCGTAGCTGCCGGCACCGGCGTTGACCGCGTCGAGGGAGGCGGCGCCCGGGCCGTGGTCGGTGATCAGCGGGCGCAGCAGGCCCAGCAGGACGACGATCAGCAGGAGGCTCGCGCTGATGACGGCCTGCGGGTCCTTGAGCAGCTTGCGGAGCGGAGACCTGCGCACGGACACGGCGCTTTCAGTTTCGGTGGTCAACTCAGGATCCTCGCCTTCGGGTTGAGCCAGCCGTTGACCAGGTCCACGACGAGGTTGACGCCCACCACGAGCAGCACACCGAACAGACTGATGCCCATGATGATCGGGACGTCGCCCTGCAAGGAGGCGTTGAAGGCGTACTGGCCGAAGCCCGGAAGCGCGAAGACCTGCTCGATGACGAGGGCACCGCCGAGCATCTGGATGAACTCCAGCGACAGCACCGTGAGCGCCGGCCCGGCCGCGCCCCGCAGGGCATGGCGCAGCACGATCGACCGGGTCGGTATCCCCCGGGTGCGCAGGGTGCGGACGTAGTCCTTGCGCAGCTCACCGATCATGGCGCCGCGGATCTGGGCGGTGAGGCCCGCGACGCCGCTCATCATCAGCGCGACCACCGGGATGGCGATGGTGGATGCCCAGCGGGCCGGGTCCTGCGACAGCGGTGTGTAGCCGGTGGCGGGGAACCTGTGCAGCTCGATGGCCAGGACGTAGACGAGGGCGATCGCGATGAGCAGGTTCGGCACCAGGTAGCCGACCATCGACACACCTTGTGCGAGCCGGTCGACGGCGCCGCCGCGGGTGGCGGCCAGGACGCCGAGCGCCACGCTGATCACCACGGTCACGAGCAGCGCGGTGAGCACGATCCACAGCGTGACGCCGAGGCGGGCCGCGATGGCCGACCGGACGGGCTCGCTGGTGAAGTAGGACAGGCCCAGGTCACCGCGCATCGCGTGGGAAAGCCAGTCCAGGTACTGCGTGAACAGCGGGCGGTCGAGCCCCAGTTGGGCCTTCTGTGCCTGGACGCGGGCGGGTGTCGCGCCACTCCCGACGATGCTGCTGGCGACATCGTCGAACGAGGTGCTCAGCAGGAGGAACGTGATCATGGTCACCAGGACGGCGAGTACCAGGCCCGCGCCGAGGCGACGTAACACGTAGAGGATCATGATGCGGCTCTCTCAGGAGGCCTGGTCGGCGACGCCGAACTGCCGGATGGTGGCGAGCGTCGAGGAGCCGTCACCGAGGTAGGTGATGCCCTTCTTGGTCGCCCAGTCGCTCCCGATGTAGAACACGGGCGCGTACCAGGCGTTCTCGACGCCGAACTTGTTGATCTCCTGGTAGGCGTCCGCCGCCTTGGCGGGGTCGAGCTCCCGGTTCGCCCGGTCCAGCAGCTTGGTGAGCTCGGGGTCCGTGGAGTTGAACACGTTGCGGTAGCCGGTGGGGCTGTAGAAGTTGCGCGCCTCGATCGGGGTGGTGTTCAGACCGTCGACGATCAGGAACATCGGATACTTCTTGGAAGCGAGGGCGGAGACGCTCTGCTGCGCGGGCACCGGCTGCCACTTCACTTTGACCCCGATGTCGGCGAGCGCCTGCGAGAACGTCGGCTCGAACGGCTTGGTGAAGACGAGGCTCGGCATGATCACGGAGAAGCCGTCCGGGTACCCGGCCTCGGACAGCAGCCTCTTCGCGGCGGCCGGGTCATAGGAGTACGTCTGGTCCAGCGCCGGATCGTGGCCCGGCCCCTTGGGGTTGAAGATCTGCTCGGTCGGCCGTCCCGAGCCCCCGAGTAACTGCTTGACCATCTTGGCGCGGTCGAAGGCCATGGTGATCGCCTTACGGACCCGCACGTCACCGAGCGGCTTGAGCACGTCCCCCGCACGGTCGCCCAGGACCAGCGCCGCGACCGCGGTTGCCTGGACGTGATTGGTCTCGAAGCCCGCCGACTTGAAGGAACCGACCTGCGTGACATCGATCGTGCCGGCGTTGGTCTCGCCCGCCTTGAGGGCGTTGGCCGCGGCCGTCTGGTCGGCGATCACTCGGATCTTGACGGTCGAGAAGGGGTAAGCCTTCTTGTTCCAGTAGTCGTCGCGCCGCTTGAGCACATACACCGACCCGTTCACCGTGGCCCCCTTGTCGAGGGTGTACGGGCCTGAGCCGACCGGGTTCAGTGCGGCGCTCTTGGAGGTCATCGTCTTCGGGTCGCCGATGACACCTGCGGCCGTCGAGAGCGAGGTCAGCAGCGAACCGTCCGGCTGCTTCAGCTTGATCACCACAGTGTGGGCGTCGGGTGCCTCCACCGAGGCGACGGAAGCGAGCACCCCTTGGTTCGGTCCGGGCGTCGCCTTGATCCGCTCCAGCGTCGCCTTCACGGCAGCCGAGCCGACGGGGGAACCCGAGCTGAACTTCATGCCGGTGCGCAGCTTCAGCGTCAACGTCCGTGCGTCGCTGGAGTACTGCCAGCTCTCGGCCGCGCCGGGCTGAAGCCGGCCCTTGTTGTCCTGGATCAGCAGCGTGTCGTAGACCGAGTCCCAGATGTACATCTGCTGCCCTTCGAGGAGCTGGGTGGGTTCGAACGAGTTGGGCGTGCCGAAGACGGAGATGGCGAGCGTCGTGCTCGAGGACGACGACGCTCCGGTCGACTGGCTGTCGCACGCCGACGATGCGAGCAGTGCGGCGGCGGCCCCCAGGACGGCCGTGGTTCGAGCATGTGATCGCGGGTGCGGGTGTCGTATGCGCATGGATGGCTTCCTTCGTCCAGGAACCGGCTGTGAGCGATCGCGCCAACTCTTACCACGCGGTTGGTTTTCGCTGGACGGTAGGCCGCACGACGGAGGGCGGGAAGAGTACGGTCGATGTTCGTAACCAGAGCGTTATCTTTTACTCGACTCCGCGGTGCGGGAAGGTGAATCCCAACCATGTGGTAAGTTTTTGCTCACAGTTGATGCGCACAACCGATGCGGACCAGCTTCGTCGAGGAGAGTGAGCACACCGTGGGCCAGGCAAAAGCGCGTGGGCCGTACGCCAAGACACCGGCCCGCAGAGCGGAGATCGTACGGGCCGCACGCGACAGTTTCGCCGAGAACGGCTACGCCAAAGCCTCCCTGCGCGACATCGCGGACCGGGCCGGCATCACCCACGCCGGACTCCTGCATCACTTCCGCAACAAGGACGAACTCCTCGCCGCGGTGCTCGCGGAACGCGACGCCGAGGAATGGCAGCAGGGCGTGGCACAGGTCGACAGCCCGGACCAGCTCGCGCCCTATCTCGGCGAACTCATCCGCCACCACCAGAAGGCGCCCGAGTTGATGCGCCTGTGGATCGAGCTCGCCGCCGCGGCCTCACGCTCGGATCATCCCGCCCACGCCTACTTCGCCGAGCGCTACGAACGCGGGCGCGCGCAGTTCGCCGAGGGATTCCACGACGAGGCAACCCGCAGCAGGATCCGCGAGGGCGTCAGCCCGGAGAGCGCCGCGGCCCTCTTCCATGCCGTGCTCAACGGGCTCCAACTGCAGTGGGTGCTCGACCAGGACCTCGACATCATCGGGCCCGTCACCGACTTCGTACACCTGCTCTTCGACCACGACCGCGCCGATGAGTGAGTGGGCCGCAGCCCAACTCGGGGCGGGCGGCGCCCTTTGGATCCCGGCCGAGGTGTACCGGAGGATGCACCACACCGAGCCACGGACCGAGTGCGTCGCTGGACCATGCCGCAATCTTCGGACCGCAGATCGTTCGGGATGATCCGTCCGCCTCCGTGCAAAACCGAGGCGACGCTTCGGCATCACCCCCGCTCGATGACTTACGCGGCGGTGCCTCGGCAACTCGGCCTCAGCCGACCGTCAGCGCCTCGTCCAGCAGGCGCAGATGCAGGCGAAGAGCGTCGCGGCCGTGGTCCGTCAGCCTCACGACACGCGTGTCGTCCACGCGGACGAGCCACGACTCCTCGACCGCGTGGCGGAAGACGGACGCGCCCACACCGCCCGCCAGGTGGAGACGATGCTCGGTCCAGTCGAGGCAGGTGCGCACATGCGGGCGGTACGCCGACGATGCGGAGGGTTCGTCGGCGATGCCCACCTCCCTTAGCCAGCCGGCTCCCGCGGCGGTGAGCGTCGGCCCGTAGTCCCAGGCCAGGTACCCCTCGGTGGTCATCGCGTCCGTGATCGCGACGGCCAGGGAACCTGCCAGGTGGTCGTAACAGATACGGGCGAAGGAGAGACCACGGTGACGACGGACAGCGGTGAGTGAACGTACCGGCACCGGACGTTGAGGTGCCCGTGCGGCAAGCCCTTCGATCATCTCGGCGATGTCCGGGTCGGCGAGCCGAACGTAGCGGTGGCGGCCCTTTCGTTCCTCGGCCAGCAGGCCCCCGGCCACCAGTCTGTGCAGATGGCTCGTCGCGGTGGACGGGGCGACGCCGGCAAGACGGGCCAGTTCCGTCGCCGTCCAGGCCCGGCCGTCGAGGAGCGCAAGACAGAAAGCAGCGCGCGTACGGTCGGCCAGGAGGGCCGCCAGAGCAGCCAGATCCGGCTCGTCGGCATACACGTCAGGGCTGGTCACCGCTCCATTGTCCGCGGTCCTCGCTTCGACGCCCATCGAAACGTTCCGCGTTTAGCGTCCTTCTCATGACGACTGAGACGCATCGAGTGATTCGGCCGAGCATCCTCTACTTCGGCACGCCGGTGGTCCTGCTCACCACGGAAAACGCGGACGGGACCTTCAACCTCGCTCCCATCTCGTCCGCCTGGGCACTGGGACAGCACATCGTCCTGGGCCTGGGCAGCGAGAGCCAGACGGTGCGCAACCTGGCCGAGCGACCGGATGTGGTGATCAACCTCGCCTCACCCGATCTGTGGGAGCGGGTGGAGAGCCTGGCGCCGCTCACCGGCGCCGATCCGGTACCGGAGAGCAAGCGGGCGGTGTACCGGTACGAGCACGACAAGTTCGCCGCCGCCGGGCTGACCCCGCGCTCCTGTGACCTCGTGCGGCCGCCTCGGGTCGCCGAGTGCCCCCTCCAGCTCGAGGCAAGGTCCATCGCCTTGACCCCGGGCGGGGAGGGCCGCTTCCTGTCCGTCGAGTGCGAGGTGGTCCGGGTCCACGCCGACGAGCGCATCACCGTACCCGGCACGCACCACATCGACCCCAGTGCATGGAGCCCGCTCATCTACAACTTCCGCCACTACCACGGGCTCGCGCCCGAACTCGGCCACGGCTTCCGGTCGGAGACAGCCAAGGCCGCAACGCGCGTCGGGTGACTCGCGCGGCGGGTACCCGAGAGGGTGCCCGCCATGCTCGGTCACCGTGCACCTGTGAGGCTCCCGGCGGCCCGTTTCTCGAGCGTCGCCGCCAGGACAGCTGCCGAAATCCCGGCGGCGCCGAGGAGCAGAGGAAGACGGACGTCCAAGCCCGTAAGAGAACCGGCGACGGCGGTACCCGCGGACCCCGACGTGATTTTCAAGGCCGCCACCCACATGAAGACCTGAGCGCGTACCCCCGCGGGTGCGTACTCGGTGCGGGCCGCCAAAGTGGCGGCGAAGAAAAGGGCGTTGAGAACACCTGTCAGCCCGTACGCCGCCACGGACAGGGAGAAGACGTGGCTCGCGGCGACCACGCCGAGGCCGACGACGACGCCCAGGGCGAGGCGGCTCATGAGGCGGTCCGGATCGCCGGTGAGCGGGAAGACCATCACCACCGCGGAGCCGGCCAGGTTGCCGAGTCCGTAGGCGGCGGTCAGCACCGCCGCGGTGGATGTGTCGATACCCAGGACCTTGGTCATGTGCACTGCGGTGATCGGCAGTGCGGCAACCCGAGCGCGACGATCATGGTCAGGTAGACGGTGCGCCGCAGCCGGCCGGTGCGAGCCACGAGCGCCAGGGTGGGCCCCGGCTTGAGAATCGCGGTCCTGTCCCCACCGTGGGCCGCAGGCGCGTAGGGCAGGAGGAGCACGCACCCCGCCGCGACACCGGCGCCGCCCGCCAGGGCAAGAGCGGCAGCAGAGGGTGAGGCCCAGCCCGACAGGGCCGCCACGAGAGACGGACCGACAGTGCCACCGATGCCGTACGTGGCCACATCCCAGCCCTGCGCCCGCCGCTGGGTGCGCGTCTCCGGTCCGACGATCGCGGGCAGCCGGCTGCTGATGCCGCCGGTCAGCAGGGGGCCGCAGGTGCCGGCCACGGCCAGCAGCAGCGCGGTCACCAGGGCGGGCGCACGGGCATACGTCAGTACACCCGTGGCGAGCACAGCGGCGTACAGCAGACAGGCCGACGCGATGACCTTGCGTCCGTCCTGCGCGAGGTCCAGCGGGCGGGCGACGAACGGGCCGAGCAGGTGCGGTGCGGTGATGCACGCGCCGAGCGCACCCGCGAGCGTCCCCGAGCCACCCGACGAGGTGACGAGCAGGATGACGGCGACGACCGCTCCCCCGTCGGCGGTGCGGGCCAGGGCCGCGGCGACGACGTAGCGCACCAGGCCGCCCCCGCGGCCACCCGTCGAAGTCGACACGCTCGCCGCGTTCGCTCCGGTCGCGGTGGTCCGATGGTTCATGGCGCGCGTACTCAGGCGGTGAGCTCGAGGGCGCTCAGCGCGGCGACGACATCCTGA
The DNA here is from genome assembly GCF_002291145.1 of Streptomyces sp. SA15. Lineage (GTDB taxonomy): Bacteria > Actinomycetota > Actinomycetes > Streptomycetales > Streptomycetaceae > Streptomyces. Next base: position 16,273 of record NZ_NTGE01000145.1, on the reverse strand, counting down.
CGTGCGACCTCGTCCAACCCCCGCAGCGGAAGCGGCAGGTTCGGCTCCCCCGTCAGACCCAGGTGAGAAACGGCAGCGGACATGACGCGCAGGCTGCCGTGGCGGCGGAACAGGGCCCACAGCGGCTCGAGCTCGTCGGACAGGTCCGTCGCCCGTTCGGCGTCACCGCTCTGAGCAGCGCGAGTGAGGGCGAGAGCGGTCTGCGGGAACGTACCGCCGATCACCGAGTACCAGGCGTCGCAGCCGGCATTCAGACCGCGGGCGGCCGTCCAGTCGCCGCTCACACCGATGGTGACCGTCTCCGGGATCAGCGCCCGCAGTGCGTCGACCCGGGCCTTGGCCTGCGCCGGGTCTTCGGGCACACCGGGAATCTTGATCGAGCCGACATGCGGCAACTGGGCGATCCGGCCGTGCAGTTCGTCGGTGAAGTGCACATGTGTGGTGCCAGGGTTGTCGTAGACGCACAGCGGGACGGACAACTCGCGGGTGACGTCCTCGTACAGGCCGAACACCTCGTCCTCGGTGAGCGGCTGATACGTCATGGGAGCAAGCAACACACCGGAGGCCCCCGCCTTCTGCGCGTCCTCGGCCAATTCCAGGACATGGGCGGTGCGCAGCGCGCCGATACCGACCATGACAGGCACGCCATCAGCGGCCTCGACCGCGATCTTCACGGCGAGGGCACGCTGTTCCCGGGTGAGGTAGGCATACCCGCCGGTGGAGCCGAGCGCGCCGATCGAGTCGACGCCGACGGCTGCGAGGCGAGCGACGAGCGTGGCGTATGCCGTCTCGTCGACGCCGTGTTCATCAGTGGGTGTGAGGGGGAAGGCGCTCAGGCCGCGGAACATGATGGCTCCTTCAAGGGACTTCAAGGGACCTCAAGGGACTTCAGGGGACTCAGGGAGAGAGAACGGGTCATGGTCAGCTGCCGGTCGTACGCAATTCCGCTACGACTGCGGCAAGTTCGGCGGCGAACGCCTCGGCCTGCGGCTCGCTGATGGTGGAACTGGTAACCCGGATGGCGCCCTGGTGGGTGGACGGGTCACGGACGAAGAGGTAGCCGGGCCTCACAGCCCAGCCCCGCTGTGCCAGGGCTTCGACCGCCGACCGGCCGTCGACGTCCAGTTCGACCCATACATTCAGCCCGTCGGGCCTGTAAGGGACCTTGATCCCCTGGGCGTGCAGCCGATCGACGAGCAGGCCGCTGCGGTGTGCGTATGCCTCACGGGCCCGTTCATGGAGTTCGAGGACACCGGGATCGAGCAGCAATTCGCGGACGATGTGCTGCAGCAGATGGCTGACCCACGTGGTGCCGGCGCTCAACCGGGCCTCCAGGCGCACGGCAGTCTCGGCGTCGGCGGCGACGAGAGCGAGACGCAGGTCCGGGCCGAGGAACTTGGACACCGACCGCACCAGAGCCCAGCGCGCGGTGGTCGGAGGGGTGATGCGGTAGTACGGCCGTGCCGAGACCGCTGAGAAGTGGTCGTCCTCGATCACCAGGACCTGAGGGTGGTCGGCCAGGACCGCGCGGAGGCCGGCCACCCGTTCCTCGGTAAGGCTCGCACCGGTCGGATTGTGGGCGCGGGGTGTGCAGACGACGGCACGGGCACCGTCCTCCAGTACGGCCCGCAGGGCGTCGGGACGCATGCCGGCGCCGTCGACCTGGACCGGCGCGGACCGGTAGCCGCTCAGCCGCAGCGTACCGATGCTCGCCAGGAAGCAGGGGTCCTCGATCGCCACCGTGTCGCCGCGGGTGAGGTGGGCGTTGAGGAGGCGTTCGGTGGCGTCGACCGCTCCGTGCGCCACCAGCGTACGGAACGGCTGCTCGATGTCCTCGGCGAAGTCGGCGCAGGCCCACTCGGCCAGCCCCGCGTCGACGGCGGGCACGCCGTACAGAGGCTGGCGGTAGTGCCCGCGCCCGGCCACGGCCAGAATGTCGGGCAGCAGCTCCGGATCGGGGTTGCCGCTGGCCAGGTCGACCGCGTCGCCCCCGACGCCGACACCTTCACGGGCCAACTGCGGCACCGCCGCGATCACCGTGCCGCCGCGCCCCCGAGTCTCGGCCACCCCGGCCTCGACGAGCCGCCGGTACGCCAGGGCGACCGTGTTCCGGTTGACACCCAGCTCGGCGGCGAGCACCCGCACCGGCGGCAGCACTGACCGCGGCGCCAGCTCGCCCGAAGCAACCTGGTCCCGGACACTGCCTGCGATCTCAGCCGCAGTAGTCCCCCTGATCCGCACGTGATCACCTCCGGGCATCGACCCTAGCATTTTTTGTCCTATGCCAAAACCGAGCCCACCGCGCACAGCGGCCCCACCGGATCATTCCGGCGGGGCCGCTGCGTCTCATGTGACTAGAGCTGACCAGACGTCAGCAAAGTCGGCATCAGGACCGGACGCCTCCCGCTCACCAGCCACCAAACTCCAGGTATTCCCGCAGGTCAACGGACCCTTCCACGCGGCTTCAGCGGCACCGAAGGCAGCTCGGGGGCTGGCAGCGGATCCCCGTCGTAGCCCTTCACTTCGCCGAACCGTCGGCCTTCCATCCAGTCCTCACGGGCCTGCGCGATCTCCTCTTGGGACCGTCCGATCCAGTTCCAGAACATGATCAGCTCCTCCTCGAACGGCTCACCGCCCAGGAGCATCAGGCCCGCGTCCGACTCGGCGCGCAGCGGGAGTTCGGTGCGACCGCAGCCGAGGTAGAGCATCGAGCCGGGCAGCACCGGCACACCGTCCACCCGGGCCTCGCCGGACATGGACAGCACGGCGTACTCGAAGTCGGGTTCCAGCGGGAGGCGTACGTCCGTGCCGCGGGAGAGGGCGAGGTCGGCGCCGACGATCGGGGTGTACGTCGTTCCGGGCGAGGTCGCTCCGTCGAGGTCTCCGAGGATGAGCGTGGCCGTCAGGCCCGGTGCCGTGACGAGCGGCAGCTCGGCGTGGTGTTCGAAGCGCGGGTCGGTGTGGCGGTGGCCGTCCGGGAGGGCGACCCACAGCTGGGCGCCGTGCAGGAAGCGGGCGTGGGACTTCGGGCTCTCCTCGGAGTGGCTGATCGCCCGGCCCGAGGTCATCAGGCCCAGTTCGCGCGGGCGGATGGTCTGGAGGCTGCCCGTCGAGTCGCGGTGCAGCACCTCGCCCTCGTGCAGCCAGCTCACCGTCTGCAGCCCCATGTGCGGGTGCGGCGGCACCTGCATGCCGGGCTCGTCGGCGATGTCGTCGGGACCGTAGTGATCGACGAAGCAAAAGGCGCCGACCATACGGCGGCCCAGGTTGGGCAGCAGCCGGCGGACCTCGCTCGACTCGCCCAGCTTGACGTGGCGCGGGCTGAGGAGTTCCCGCACGGGTTCGGCCACCACGAAGCCACGGCCGCCGCACAGGGCGGGAACCGCCTCGCGATCAAGATTGCTCATATCGCTCAACCTAGCCCCGTGCGGGCTTCCGCGTCAGGTCAAGGAGCCCTCGTTCATCAGTGGCCGTGCCCATTTCGAGCAGCTCTGACGCGCCACCCGTCATTCGGGCCCGGCTCACCCCTGAGGGAGCCGGGCCCGAGCCATGTCCCACCGCCGCCCCGGCGCGCTACTTCGAGTCGGCGGAGGTGCGTCCGCCCCGCCGGTGGGCAATCTCGCCGAGGACGACGTCCACGGCGATGAAGGCGGCCAGCGGGATGCCGAGCAGCGGCACGAAGTAGCCGAGCACGGCGATGGCCGCCACACACGGCAGGAGGATCTGCGGGGGCACCTGCTGCCAGGCACCGCGCGGGATCGGCCGGCCGAAGGCGGAACCGCGGCCGCGTTGCCACCACATGCGGTAGCCCCACACGATCAGCAGGATCAGGGAGAGGGCGAGCAGCATCAGGGCGATCTGGTTGGCCAGGCCGAACAGGACGCCGGTGTGCAGGTCGATGCCCCAGCGGGTCAGCTTGGCGAGCAGCGGGTAGTCGTCGAACCGCAGGACGTCGGTGACCTCGCCGTCGGTCGGGTCGATCGCGACCGAGTCCTGCTTCTCGGGCCAGCTGCGCTGCACCTGCTTCACGACGTACGCCGAGGAGGAGTCGGCCGGCGGGACGATCTCGACGGGATCGCCCAGCCCTTCGGCACGGGCTGCGGCCAGGACCTTGTCCAGGCCGACGCCGTGCTCGGCGTCCCCGGCCGAGGCCGACGCGCCGTGGCCCGAGTGCTCGCCGCCCGCCGTCGCCGTGACCGAGGGGGTGGAGTGGCCGAGCGAGGTGCGCAGTTCGTCGATGTTGGCCCCGGCGTAGGTCGACCAGGTCAGGCCGGTCGCCGAGAGGAAGAAGAAGCCGATCGCGGCCCAGACGCCGACGGTGCCGTGCAGGCCGAGGGTACGGCGGCGGCCACTGGCGCCGCGCACCTTGCGCAGGGCGCGGCGGCGGGAGAACCACAGCACGAGTCCGCCGGCCGCGATCACCCACAGCCAGCTCGCGGCGAACTCACTGTAGAGGCGGCCGGTGTCGCCCAGGTGCAGGTCGCGGTGGAACTCGTCGATCCAGGTACGCAGCGGCAGCGCGCCGGTCGAGCCGTACTGTTCGAGTGATCCGCGCACCTCGGCGGTGTACGGGTCGACGAACACGGCGAGCGTGTGGTCCGGGTCGACGCCCTTGACCCCCGCCAGCAGCACCCTGGTGGTCGCGTCGTCCGCCGGCGAGGGACGTACGGCCGAGATCGTGCCGTCGGGATGCGCCTCGCGGGCGGCGGCGACCTGCTCGGAGATCGGCAGCTTGCTGTCGCCGACGGCGGAGACGGTCATCTCGTCGGCGTACACGAACTTCTCGGCCTGGAACGCGCCGGCGTACAGGAAGCCGGTGACGGCGGCGACGAGCAGGAACGGCGCGACGAGCAGGCCGGCGTAGAAGTGCAGGCGCAGGACCAGTGGGCGCAGCGGGGCCCAGCGGCTGGGGGACGGCGCCGGGTCGGCGGCGGGTTGCGGGGCCTCGTCCGTGGTGGTCGAGGGAGCGGTGGACATCGGCGGGCTTCTCCCGGGGCTGGGGACGTGTCTCGGCTGTAGCGCTCCAGAAGTCGGGCGCGAACGGCGCCGAGTTCCCGGCGAGTTGAGTGGTGTGCGTCACACGAGCGGGGCGGAGTGTCTGCGGCGCCGTGGCATCCTGGCGCGATGGCATCTCCCCATGAGCGCGCGCCCCTTGCCGAGCGGGTCGAGGAACTCCTCGCCACGGACGGCCCGTTGCCCATCGTGATGGCCGGCGACCCGGTGCTGCGGCGCGGCACCGAGCGATTCGAGGGGCAGCTCGCTCCCGCGCTGCTGGCCCGTTTCATCGACGCCCTGCGCCTGACCATGCACGCGGCGCCCGGAGTGGGCCTCGCCGCGCCACAGGTCGGGGTGGAGCTGCGGATCGCCGTCATCGAGGATCCGGCGCCCGTGCCTCAGGAGGTGCGGCTGGCGCGCGGGCGGGTGCCGCAGCCGTTCCGGGTGCTGGTCAATCCGTCGTACGAACCCGTCGGCACCGCCCGGGCCGCGTTCTTCGAGGGCTGCCTGAGCGTGCCGGGCTGGCAGGCCGTCGTGGCCCGGCACGCCGAGGTGCGGCTGACCGGCGAGGACGAACGGGGCCGTGCGGTGGACGAGGTGTTCACCGGCTGGCCCGCGCGGATCGTGCAGCACGAGACGGACCACCTCGACGGCATGCTGTACCTGGACCGCGCGGAGTCGCGCTCGCTGTCCTCGAATCAGGCGATGGCCGAGCGGTGGACGCAGCCGACACCCCAGGAGGCGGCCGCGTCCCTCGGCTTCGAGCTGCCCTAGTTGCCTGTCGGGGAACTAGTTGTCCCGGTAGGCCTCCAGCAGCCGCAGCCACACCTCGCTGATCGTCGGATACGACGGCACCGCGTGCCACAGCCTGCTGATCGGTACCTGGCCGGCGACGGCGATGGTCGCGGAGTGGATCAGTTCGCCGACGCCGGGGCCGACGAAGGTGACGCCGAGCAGGATCTCGCGTTCCATGTCGACGACCATGCGGGCGCGCCCTCGGTAGCCGTCGCCGTACAGGCTCGCCCCGGAGACCGAGGCGAGGTCGTAGTCGACGGCGCGAACGCGGTGTCCGGCCTGTTCCGCCTCGGCCAGCGAGAGCCCTACGGAGGCGGCCTCCGGGTCGGTGAAGACGACCTGCGGAACGGCGTCGTGGTCGGCGGTGGCGGCGTGGGCGCCCCAGGGGTCGGACTCCAGGATGGGCACTCCGGAGGCCCGGGCGGCGATGGCGGCGCCCGCGATGCGGGCCTGGTACTTGCCCTGGTGGGTGAGGAGGGCTCGGCGGTTGGCGTCGCCGACCGCGTACAGCCACTTGCTGCCGGTAACGCGCAGGCTGTCGTCGACCTCCAGCCAGGAGCCGGGCTCCAGGCCGACCGTGTCCAGGCCGATGTCGTCGGTGCGCGGGGCGCGGCCGGTGGCGAAGAGGATCTCGTCGGCCTCGATACGGTCGCCGGTGCCGGTGACGACCACGACCGTGCCGTTCTCGCGGGTCACCGACTCGACCGAGGTGCCGGTGCGGACGTCGGCGCCCGCTTCGGTGAGCGCCTCGGCGACCAGTTCGCCGGCGAACGGCTCCATGCGGTTGAGGAGGCCCTTGCCCCGGACGAGCATGGTGACCTGCGAGCCGAGGGCCTGCCAGGCGGTGGCCATCTCGGTGGCGACGACTCCCCCGCCGACCACGACCAGACGGCCGGGCACCTCCTGCGCGGCGGTCGCCTCGCGGCTGGTCCACGGCCGCACGTCGGCCAGGCCCGGCAGGTCCGGCAGGGCGGCGCGGGTGCCGGTACAGACGGCCACGGCGTGCCGCGCGGTCAGGACGTGCCGTTCGCCGTCCGGCCCGGTCACCGCTACCGTGCGCGGTCCGGCGAGCCGGCCGTGCCCGCGGTAGAGGTCGGCGCCGATGCCATCGAGCCACTGGACCTGTCCGTCGTCCTTCCAGTGGGCGGTGTAGTCGTTCCGTCGTGCGAGGACCGCGGCCGCGTCGAGGGGGCCCCGCACCGCCCGGCTCAGACCGGGCAGGCGGCGGGCGTCGGCGTGGGCGAGGACCGGGCGCAGCAGGGCCTTGCTGGGCATGCACGCCCAGTACGAGCACTCGCCGCCGACCAGCTCGCTCTCCACGATCGCGGTGGAGAGGCCGGCCGCACGGGTGCGGTCGGCGACGTTCTCCCCCACGGGCCCGGCCCCGAGCACCACGACGTCGTACGCGATGGATTCCGATTCCGTCATGGGGTCAGTCTGGTGGGTGGTGTGCGCGGTGGCCACACGGGTACGTGCGCGGAATACGGACCAGGGCGGCCTTGTTGTGCCAGCGGCTTCGCCCCGACACCAGGAAGAGGGATCACGACATGAGCAGCACCGTGGAGCTCACCAAGGAGAACTTCGACCAGACGGTCACGGACAACGAGTTCGTCCTGATCGACTTCTGGGCGGCCTGGTGCGGTCCGTGCCGTCAGTTCGCTCCCGTGTACGAGAGGGCGGCGGAGGAGAACCCGGACCTGGTGTTCGGCAAGGTGGACACCGAGGCGCAGCCCGAGCTGGCCGCCGCCTTCGGCATCCAGTCGATTCCCACGCTGATGATCGTCCGCGACCAGGTCGCCGTGTTCGCGCAGCCCGGCGCCCTGCCCGAGGCCGCCCTGACGGACGTCATCGGGCAGGCCCGGAAGCTGGACATGGACGAGGTCCGCAAGGCGGTCGCGGAGCAGCAGGCCCAGGCCGATCAGAGCGGCCAGTAAGCAGCCGTAGCAGAGGTATCTCAGAAGGGGTACGTCGCCACGTCGCCGCGCACCGTCGTCCAGCGCACCTCGGTGAAGGCCTCCAGGTTGGCGTCGCCGCCGAAGCGGGCGCCGGTGCCGGACGCGGCGATTCCGCCGAAGGGGGCGACGGCCTCGTCGTTCACGGTCTGGTCGTTGATGTGGACGATGCCGGTCGGGATCCGCTCGGCCAGGTCGAGGCCGCGGGTGGTGTCCCGGGTGACGATGCCGAGCGAGAGGCCGTACGGGCCGTCCGCGGCCAGGGCGGCCGCCTCGTCGGCGGTGTCGAAGGACCGTACGGGCGCGACCGGGCCGAACACCTCCTCCGCGTACGCGGGTGAGTGGTCGTCGACGCCCGCGAGGACCGTCGGCCGGTAGAAGAGCCGGTCGTGCGTGCCGCCCGCGGCCAGCTTGGCGCCGCCGGACGTGCTGGCCTCCACCAGGCCGTGCACCTTGGCGAGTTGGCCGGAGTCGATGACCGGGCCGAGGTGCACCTGCTCGCGGTACGGGTCGCCGACGGCGAGCGAGTCGGCCTTCGCCGCGAGCCGCTCGACGTACTCCTCGTACACGGAGCGGTGGACGAGATGGCGGCCGGTGGTCATGCAGATCTGGCCCTGGTGGAAGAAGGAACCCCAGGCGGCCGTGGAGATGACCGCGTCGAGGTCGGCGTCCTCCAGCACGATCAGGGCGGAGTTGCCGCCCAGTTCGAGGTGTGCGCGCTTGAGGTGGCGGCCGGCGGCCTCGCCCACGGCCCGGCCGGCCGCTGTCGAGCCGGTGAAGGAGATGACCGGCACGCGCGGATCGGCGACCAGTGCCTGGCCGGCCTCCGGGCCGCCCGGCAGGACGTGCAGCAGGCCGTCCGGCAGGCCCGCCTCGGCGAAGACCGCGGCGAGCGACAGTCCGCCGCAGACCGCCGTGCGCGGGTCCGGCTTCAGGACGACCGCGTTGCCGAGCGCGAGGGCCGGGGCGACGGAGCGGATGGAGAGGATCAGCGGGGCGTTGAAGGGGGAGATCACGCCCACCACGCCGACCGGGACGCGCCGGGTGTAGGACAGGCGGGGCGCCTCGGTGGGCAGCACCTGTCCGGCCGGGCGGGAAGCGAGGGCGGCGGCCTCGTAGCACTCCTGGGCGGCGACGTGCAGTTCGAAGTCGGCCTTGCCGGGTATGGACCCGGACTCGCGGACGAGCCACTCGCGCAGTTCGTCGGCGTGCGCGGCGAACAGGTCGCCCGCCTTGCGCAGCACTGCGGCACGGACGAAGTGGGGGACGCGCGCCCACTCGGTCTGGGCGGTGCCGGCGGCCCGTGTGGCCGCTTCGACGTCCTCGGCCGCGGCGAGGGTGACGGTGCCGAGCGTGTCGCCGGTGGCGGGCTCGGTGACGGTGTGTGCGGGTCCTGACAAGGGGCGGGGCTGCCAGGTCTGGGGGTCGAGCAAGGGCATGACGGCTCTCCGTTCGTCACCTGCGGGGCTCATGGCACTGGCGCGCGTGCCCACCTAGTTGAGCATGCAACATCCTAGCCAGGTGAAGATGCCGTGACAGCGCACAGGCATCACGCAGGTGTCGGCCGGTCGTCAGCTGGAGTCGCGGTGGACCACCGACGCGCCCAGTACCTTGTGCGTCTCGGGTGCGGCGGTGGGATTGCGGACCGCGTGGTCGACCAGTTCGGCGAGGTCCTGGCCGGAGGGCAGTTCGATGTGGACCGTGCTGAGCCGGGGCCGCAGCAGCCGGCCGAGCATCAGGTCGTCCGCGCCGATCACGGCCGTGTCCTGCGGGATACGGACGCCCTTGTCCTGGAGGGCGCTCATCAGCAGCATCGCGTACTCGTCGTTGTACGCGAACACGGCGTCGAGGCCGAGGTCGTCCCAGCGCGCGGCGAGCCGTGCGGCGGCGGCCTCCTCGTAGGCGAGGGGCAGATCGGTGACGGTGGCGTCCGTGCCGTGCAGGGCGCGCCGTACGCCTTCGAGGCGGGGCCCGGAGAAGGACTCCAGCCCGGATTCCTCGGGCACGACGACGCCGATACGGCGCCGGCCGCGGGTGTACAGGTGGGCGCCGGCGCAGTGGCCGACGGCCTCGTGGTCCATGAGCAGGGCGTGGGCGCCCTCGACGGAGTCGGGGCCGAGGGTGACCACGGCCCGGGCGCCGGAGCGCTTGAGCACGGTCACGCCCTTCGGGCCGAAGCCGGAGCCCGTCACCAGTACGGCGACCGGGCGCAGTTCGGCCCAGGCGCGGGCGGCCTCGTCGCCGTACAGCCCGACCGTGCCGTACTGCACGACCGTGTAGTCGAGGCGGCCGAGCGCCCACTGGAGTTCGCTGATGAACCGGGTGTAGAGCGGGCCGACGGGGAAGGTCGGCGCGGGCATCAGGACCATGCGACTGTGTCCGGCGCGCAGGCTGCGGGCCGCGGCGTGCGGCACGTACCCGAGTTCCTTGGCGGCCTCGTGGACGCGACGGCGGGTGGGCTCGCTGATCCGGACGGCGCTGGTGTTGTTGAGGACGTAGGAGACGGTCGCGCGCGAGACCCCGGCCAGGCGGGCCACGTCGGCGCTCGTGGGCACGGAGCGCGGTACGGGCGACGCGGGCGTGGGCGTTTTCGGTATCTGCACCATGACGTACCGCATCTTTGCAGAACCTGTGCGGGAGGTTTCGAGCGGGGGAACTTCCGGACGGTTTACGGCAGTTGCGCCGACCGGGACTGGTCGGAGGTGGCCGTCACCCGGTCGACCAGGTAGCACCAACCGGCCTCCACGCGCTCCATCGGCATCCCGCACTGCCGGGTCAGGTGATGGACCAGGACGGGGCTGAGGTACTCCATGAGCGTCCGGGCGAGGAGCTCACAGTCCGCCTCCGGCACCGCCTGGCGCAGCAGCAGGATGATGTGGCTGAGCAGCACCCGGCGGGGTGGTGCGGAGAAACGGCGGTCCGGGCTCGGCTCGGCCGCCAGTTGCAGCTCCAGTTGGTCGACCGAGCGGCGCAGGAGGGCGCAGCCGAACGCCCGGAGCCGCTCGACGGGGGGTGCCCCGGGTCCGAGCGGCGGGGGTCCGCTGAGGAAGGCGGCCTGGAACTTCTTCTCGGAGTCGTCCAGCAGCGCCGTCAGCAGTCCGGTGCGGTCGCCGAAGCGGCGGAAGACCGTCCCCTTGCCGACGTTCGCGGCGGCGGCCACCGCCTCCATGGTCACCCCGTTCGCGCCGTGTTCCGCCACCAGCCGGGCGGCGGCCTCGAGGAGCCGGGCCCGGTTGCGCGCGGCGTCGGCACGCAGGCAGGGCTCGTCCTCGACGGACCCGACCTGCAGCAACTCCGGCTGCAGCACCGGCTCCTGAGATTTCGGAGAGGGGGGCGGGACGGTGGACATGAAAACAGCGTAAAGCATGGGGAAGAAACTGGACCGTGGTCCGGATATGATGCTAGAACATTAAGCGGACCTCGGTCCGGTTCGTTTCGGCAGTGTTTCAGTCTCTGGGAGTTCTTCATGTCTGTTCGCATCCTCGCGCTCGTCGGCAGCCTTCGCGCCGGTTCGACCAACCGCCAGCTCGCCGAGGCCGCCGTCAAGCACGCTCCTGAGGGCGCCGACGTGGTGCTCTTCGAGGGCCTGGCCGACGTGCCCTTCTACAACGAGGACATCGACGTCGAGGGCAACGTCCCGGCCGCCGCGGTCAAGCTGCGCGAGGCCGCCGCCGGCGCCGACGCCCTCCTGCTCTTCTCGCCCGAGTACAACGGCACCATCCCGGCCGTCCTGAAGAACGCCATCGACTGGCTGTCCCGCCCGTACGGCGCCGGTGCCCTCGGCGGCAAGCCGGTCGCGGTGGTCGGCACCGCCTTCGGCCAGTACGGCGGCGTGTGGGCGCAGGACGAGGCCCGCAAGGCCCTGGGCATCGCCGGCGGCAAGGTGCTGGAGGACGTCAAGCTCTCCATCCCGGGCTCCCTCACCCGCTTCGCCGAGACCCACCCGGCCGATGACGCCGAGGTCGCCGCGCAGCTGACCGAGGTGGTCACCCACCTGCACAGCAGTGCCGGTGAGACGGCCGCCGCCTGAGCGGTGCCTTGAGGTCCCGGGAGGCGGCCGGAGTTCCTGATGTGCCTGTGCCTGTGCCAGGGTGCCTCGGGAGCTCCGGCCCCCTCTCCCTGTTGTGTCAGGCCACCGCCGTGGGCGCCAGCTCCCGCAGCTCCTCGAGCGCGGCCACGATCGCCGGGCGTGCCCGGCCGCCCCGCCGGGTGCAGGTGAGCAGCTTGCGGTGCGGGTTGCCCGTGCAGCGCACCCGCGCGATGGGCAGGTGCGGAGTCAGCTGGGCCAGCCGCGGGATCAGCGCGACGCCGAGCCGGTGGGCGACCAGATGGGCGGCGACGTTCCAATCCATCGCGTGGTGGACCACGTTCGGCGTGAACCCGGCCTCACCGCACGCCGACAGCACATGCGGACGGCAGGGGCTGTCCAGCACGGGAGCGATCCAGTCTTCGTGGGCGGCCTCCGCGAGGTCGACGTCCGCACGCCCGGCCAGCGGGTGCCCCTCGGGGACGACGAGGTCGAACGGGTCGTCCAGAAGCGGCTGTTGGTCGAACCGCGCGTCACTCAGGGGTGGGTTGTACACCGTCGCCTCGACGATCGCCAGATCGATCTCCCCCTCGAAGAGCAGGTCGAAGCCGGCGGGGACCTCTGCCTCCTGGATGCGCAGGTCCAGTCGCGGATGGCGTTCGCGCAGCCGGGCCGCCATGGGCGCCAACAGCACGGAGACGGCCAGCGGAAAGCCGCTCATGCGCAGCGGACCGGCGGGCTCGCCGCAGTCGGCGCGCAGGTCGAGTTCGGCCTGTTCCCAGCGGGCCTGGATGGCGTCGGCGTGCGCGAGCAGGCTCTCGGCGGCCGGGGTGAGCCGGACCCCGCGCCCCTGCGGTTCCAGAAGGTCGACGCCCAGGTCGCGGGCGAGCTGCCGGATCTGCTGGGAGGCGGCGGACGGGGTGAAGTGCAGAGCGCGGGCGGCGGCGGTGACCGTACCGTAGTGCGCGACCGCCCGCAGGACGTGGAGCCGGCGCAGATCAATCATGAAGCCCACGCTTCAAGGTGCGGTCCACAAAGTCAACCTGGACGTGTACGAAGACTCCGACGCACCCTGGCTGTGTCGCGACGGCCACCAGCCATTCCGTACGAAGGAGTTCCCGATGACCAGCACGACCGGTGCCGTCTGCCCGCATTGCGGATGGCCCGACGGAGCCGAGCCCTTCCAGGTGGTGTCCCGGCACAGCACGGCGGCGGGCCGCACGGTGTGGACGCGCTGCGGCTGCGGCTCGTTGCAGGTCCGGGTCGTCGACGAGCGCGGCATGCGCATCGTCTCCCGCAGCCGGCCCGCCGTCGCCAAGTCGAGCCCGGCCTGCTGCTGAACGGCCGCGTAGTGCTCGCCCGCGCAGGGGTCGCCTGGGAGTCATCGGCCCGACGCGATGAACGACGCCATCGCCACGTACGAGAAGAGCGGCTTCGGGATCACCGGCATGTATCCGGTCACGCGCGAGGCGGCCACGGGCCAGGGCGTGGAGTTCGACTGCGTCCTGATGCGCGCGAAGGCCGCCCCCGCGACGGACCGAGCAGCCCCTAGGCGATGTGTTCCGTCTCGGCGGTCTCCTCCTGCTTCTTCGACGCCCGCAAGCTTGTGAGCGTCGTGACCGTCAGGACGAGCACGATGAAGCCGAGCGAGAAGGGGATGCTGATCTCCGGGACGTGGACCCCGGACTCGTGCAGTGCGTGCAGGACCAGTTTGACGCCGATGAAGCCCAGGATGATCGACAGGCCGTAGCTGAGGTGGACCAGCTTCTTGAGCAGTCCGCCGATCAGGAAGTAGAGCTGCCTGAGGCCCATCAGGGCGAACGCGTTGGCGGTGAACACGATGTACGGGTCCTGGGTCAGCCCGTAGATGGCGGGGATCGAGTCCAGGGCGAACAGGACGTCGGTGGAGCCGATCGCGAGCATCACGACCAGCATCGGGGTCATGATCCGCTTGCCGTTCTCGGTGATGAACAGCTTGGTGCCGTGGTAGCGGTCGGCCACGCCGAAGCGCTGTTCCGCCATCTTCAGCAGCTTGTTCTCCTGGTACTCCTCGTCGTGCCCCTCCTTGCGGGCGTCCTGGACCAGCTTCCAGGCGGTCCAGATCAGGAAGGCGCCGAAGAGGTAGAACACCCACGAGAAGGCGGAGATGATCGCCGCGCCGGCCGCGATGAAGCCCGCGCGCAGCACCAGGGCCATGACGACGCCGACCATCAGCACCCGCTGCTGGTACTGGGACGGCACCGCGAACTTCCCCATGATCAGGACGAAGACGAAGAGGTTGTCGACGCTGAGCGACTTCTCGGTGATGTACCCGGCGAAGAACTCGCCGGTGGGCCCCGCTCCGCCGAAGAAGTACAGTCCGACCCCGAACACACAGGCGAGGACAACCCAGACGACCGTCCAGGTCCCCGCCTCCCTGATCGACACGTCATGGGGTTTTCTGCCGATGAAGAAGTCCGCGGCGACGAGGGCGCAGAGGGCCGCGACGGTCAGCAGCCATACGGTGACAGAGACGTTCACTGGTACTCCTGTGGATGGGGGGCATCGACAGCGTCGCCAGGACCGTCGAGCCCTTCCACCGACAGCAGGTGAAGAACAGGTCATGTCCTGGTAAAAAGCAGCAGGTCACGCGCGGGCGTGGCCGGAAGTCGCCGGGTGCCACCCGCCGTACGGCGGGCAGGTTCCGCCGGACGGCGGCGCCCCGGACGGCGGCCGATACGCGAATCATGACGCCACGAGCCGCCGCGCCCCGCGTGAGGAGAAACCCATGAGTCATGTCCCGCCCCCGTTCGACCCGGAGCTGGCCGCCGCCCTGGATCTGATCAAGGACGTACTGTCGCCCGGTCTCGCTCTGGACGAGATCGACGTCGTACGCCAGGGCCCGGCGATCCAGCTGCTGGCCGAGCTGGATCTGACCATGGGCGGGTTCTTCGAGGTCGAGGACCGCACGGTGCCGGGGCCCGAGGACGCTCCCGACGTATCCCTGCTGATCTGCCGTCCCGCCGCCCCGCAGGCCGCCGGACCGCTGCCCGTCGTCTACCACGTGCACGGCGGCGGCATGATCCTCGGTACCAACCGTGTCGGCGTGGAAGGGCCCCTGGCCTGGGCGAAGGAGCTGGGGGCGGTCGTGGTGTCGGTGGAGTACCGGCTGGCGCCGGAGCATCCGTATCCCGCCCCGGTCGAGGACTGTTACGCCGGCCTCGTGTGGACGGCGGAGCACGCGGCGGAGATCGGCGGTGACCCGGAGCGGATCGTCATCGCGGGCGCCAGCGCGGGCGGCGGCCTGTCCGCGGCGCTGACCCTGCTCGCCCGGGACCGCAAGGGTCCGCGGCCGATCGGCCAGCTGCTGATGTGCCCGATGCTGGACGACCGCAACGACACCCCCTCCTCGCACCAGATGGCGGGCCTCGGCGTCTGGGACCGTACGGCGAACGAGACGGGCTGGACGGCGCTGCTCGGCGAGCGGCGCGGCGGCCCGGACGTGCCCGCGTACGCGGCACCGGCCCGGGCCGAGGACCTGTCCGGCCTGCCGCCGGCCTTCCTCGACGTGGGCTCCGCGGAGACCTTCCGGGACGAGGTCGTCGCCTACGCGTCACGGATCTGGCAGGCGGGCGGAGTGGCTGAACTGCACGTATGGCCGGGCGGCTTCCACGGCTTCGACGGCTTCGCCCCGCAGGCAGCCCTGTCGCAGGCGGCCCGGGCGGCCCAGCTGGAGTGGCTGCGGAGGCTGCTGGGCGGCTGACGGGCCTCCTGGGAGCCCTGCCTCGGGTCCGGGCCGGTACGCCTGTCGGAACGTTCCGCCGGCCTTCCTCGACGTGGGTTCCGCGGGGCTTCCGGGACGAGGTCCAGGGCGACAGCGCGTGCGGGGGCCGCCGAGCTCCACATGTCGCCCGGCGGCTTCCACTGCTCCGCCCGCAGAACGCCCTGTCGCAGGCGGCCCGGGCGGCCCAGCTGGAGTGGCTGCGCCGACTGCTCGGCGACTGACCTCCATCCAGGGAAGCCCTGGCTCGGGTGCCGGCCGGGACACTGCCCGGACGTTCCCGCCGACCTTCCTCGACATGCGGCCCGGCGCCCTCCACGGCACTGAAGTGGCTACGCCGGCTGCTGGGCCACTGGTGCCGGTCCGGGGAGCCCTGCTCCGCTCGCGCGGGACGTCTGCCGAAACGTTTTCGCATCTCAGCGGGACCTCGCGTGCCAGGGCTCCCGGACGGTGACCGTATGGCGCACCATGGGGCCTATGAAAGAGCTGGCCGGGCGCCTGACCGCGCTGGATCCGGACGCCGGTGCCGCCGTCCGGGTCATCGCCTACTTCGACCGACTGGCCGAGTCCCGGGCGGGTCTGGAGGCGCTGGTGCGCGGGGCCGCGGTGCTGGCCGGGGTGCCCGCCCGGCTGGTCGACGCCGAGCGGCTGGTGCACGTCCGTGTGGAGGCCGACGGCACGCGCCGGGACACCGACCTCCCGCCGGACCCCGCCTGGCCGTCCGCGCCCCTGACGCCGGACGGG
>NZ_NTGE01000164.1 GCF_002291145.1 Streptomyces sp. SA15 | reverse complement strand
GGCAGGAGGGCTGCCGCAACACGCTGCTGGTGGCGGAGCAGATCGACACCACGGGCATGTTCGAGAAGCGCGACCTGATGCCCAAGTTCGACATCCCCGAGGGCTACACCGAGGTCACCTGGTTCAAAGAAGAGGTGCTCAGGGGCCTGCGGCGGCGGTTTCCGGCGGGCTGGGACGAGCAGTACCAGCGACTGGTCGAGTACGAGATGGACGTCATCATCCAGATGGGGTTCCCGGGCTACTTCCTCGTCGTCGCCGACTTCATCATGTGGGCCAAGAACAACGGCATCGCGGTCGGCCCCGGCCGAGGCTCCGCCGCCGGTTCGCTGGTGTCGTACGCGATGGGAATCACCGACCTGGATCCTCTGGAACATGGTCTGATCTTCGAGCGGTTCCTCAACCCGGAGCGCGTCTCCATGCCCGATGTCGACATCGACTTCGACGAGCGCCGGCGCGTGGAGGTGATCCGGTACGTGACGGAGAAGTACGGCGCCGACAAGGTCGCCATGATCGGCACGTACGGCACCATCAAGGCCAAGAACGCCATCAAGGACTCCGCGCGCGTGTTGGGCTACCCGTACGCGATGGGTGACCGCATCACCAAGGCCATGCCCGCCGACGTCGGCGGTTCCGGTATCGAACTGGCCGGTATCACGGACACCTCACACCCCCGTTATTCGGAGGCGGGCGAGGTCCGGGCGATGTACGAGAACGAGCCGGACGTGAAGAAGGTCATTGACACCGCCAAGGGCGTCGAGGGCCTGGTGCGGCAGATGGGTGTGCACGCGGCCGGCGTGATCATGTGCAGCGAACCCGTCGTCGACCACGTGCCGGTGTGGGTCAGGCACACCGACGGCGTGACCATCACGCAGTGGGACTACCCGAGCTGTGAGTCGCTCGGCCTGCTGAAGATGGACTTCCTCGGCCTGCGCAACCTGACGATCATGGACGACGCCGTCAAGATGGTGAAGTCCAACAAGGGGATCGACATCGATCTCCTCAGCCTTCCGCTGGACGACCCCACGACCTTCGAACTGCTCCAGCGCGGCGACACCCTCGGAGTCTTCCAGTTCGACGGCAGCGCCATGCGTTCCCTGTGCCGGCTGATGAAGCCCGACCAGTTCGAGGACATCACCGCCATCAACGCCCTGTACCGGCCGGGGCCGATGGCCATGGGCTCGCACACCAATTACGCCCTGCGCAAGAACGGGCAGCAGGAGATCGCCCCCATCCACCCGGAACTCGAAGAGCCCCTCAAGGAGATCCTGGACATCACCCACGGCCTGATCGTCTACCAGGAGCAGGTGCAGAAGGCCGCCCAGATTCTCGCCGGCTACAGCCTGGGCCAGGCCGACCTGTTGCGCCGGGCCATGGGCAAGAAGAAGAAGGAGGTCCTGGACAAGGAGTTCGTCCCGTTCCGCGAAGGGTGCAGGGAGCGCGGCTACTCCGACGAGGCGATCCAGACCGTATGGGACGTACTGGTGCCGTTCGCCGGCTACGCGTTCAACAAGGCGCACGCGGCGGCCTATGCGCTGGTGTCGTACTGGACCGCGTTCCTGAAGGCGAATCATCCGGCCGAGTACATGGCGGCGCTGCTGACGTCGGTGAAGGACGACAAGGACAAGTCGGCCGTCTATCTGAACGAGTGCCGGCGCATGGGCATCAAGGTGCTCCCGCCGAACGTGAACGAGTCGATGTCCAACTTCGCCGCGCAGGGCGACGACGTGATCCTCTTCGGCCTGTCCGCGGTGCGCAACGTCGGCACGAACGTCGTCGAGTCGATCATCAAGTGCCGCAAGGCCAAGGGGAAGTACGCATCCTTCCCCGACTACCTCGACAAGGTTGAGGCGGTGGTCTGCAACAAGCGGACCACGGAATCGCTGATCAAGGCCGGCGCCTTCGACTCCATGGGCCACACCCGAAAGGGACTGACCGCGCACTTCGAGCCGATGATCGACAACGTGGTCGCGGTCAAGCGCAAGGAGGCCGAGGGCCAGTTCGACCTCTTCGGCGGCATGGGCGAGGAGGAGACCAGCGAGCCGGGCTTCGGCCTGGACGTGGAGTTCACCACCGACGAGTGGGACAAGGCCTATCTGCTCGCCCAGGAGCGGGAGATGCTCGGCCTGTACGTCTCCGACCACCCGCTGTTCGGTCTGGAGCACGTGCTGTCGGACAAGGCGGACGCGGGCATCGCCCAGCTCACCGGGGGCGAGCACGCCGACGGCGCGGTGGTCACCATCGCCGGGATCATCTCCGGCCTGCAGCGCAAGATGACCAAGCAGGGCAACGCGTGGGCCATCGCCACCGTGGAGGACCTCGCCGGTTCCATCGAGTGCATGTTCTTCCCGGCGACGTATCAGCTGGTGTCGACCCAACTCGTCGAGGACGCGGTGGTGTTCGTCAAGGGCCGCCTCGACAAGCGCGAGGACGTTCCCCGGCTCGTCGCGATGGAACTCCAGGTCCCTGACCTGTCGGGGGTCGGAGACAGTCCTGTCGTCCGGCTGGCCATACAGGCGGCGCACGTGACGCCACAGTCCGTCGCGCAGCTCAAGGAGATTCTGCGCATCCACCCCGGAACGTCCGAAGTCCACTTGCAGGTCCGGGGACGTACGAGGACGACTGTCTACCGTCTCGGTCCTCGTATCGTCGCCGGGCCCGGCTTCTGGGCCGACCTGAAGGCCGCGGTGGCCGTGACGCGGGTGACATGACGGGTTGACATCAGGTGCCGGCCCGGCCGGATGTCCCGGCCGGCCGGCAGGGCCCGCGACGACGCCACATCACCGGCCCTTTCCCTGTCGCCTTGTCAGCGGCCGAAGTTGAACCAGTTCACGTTCACGAAGTCCGCCGGCTGGCCGCTCGTGAAGGTGAGGTAGACGTCGTGGGTGCCGGTGACCGAGCTGATGTTGGCCGGGATCGTCCGCCAGGACTGCCAGCCACCCGTGTTGGCCAGGGAGAAGCTGCCGATGGGGGCGCTGGTACGGCTGTCCAGGCGGACCTCGACCAGGCCGCTCACGCCGCCCGCCGCGCCGCTGGCCACCCGGGCGTAGAACTGTCTGGCCGCCGTAGAACCGAAGTTGACGCCCCGGTAGAGAGCCCAGTCGCCGTTGGCCAGGGCGCCGAGGTTCTGGCCGCCGCCGGTGTCCGACGTGGTCTCCGCGCTGGTGCCGGACTGGCTGTCGTAGGACTCCGCCTGGATGGCGCTGTAGGCGTCACGGTTGCCGGTCGGCGGGGGAGTGGTACCGCTCCCACCACCGGTCGACTGGAGCACCTGGACGTAGTCGACGACCATCGGCACACCGGACCGCGTGTCGCCGTCCAGGCCGCCGCCGAACGCGTCCGGGAAGGCGCCCCCCATCGCCACGTTCAGGATGATGAAGAAGCCGTGGTCGGTGGCGTTGGTCCAGGTCGTGGCGTCGACCTGGTTCTCCGTGACCGTGTGGAAGTTGACGCCGTCGACGAAGAAGCGGATCGCTTCCGTGCTCGCCGTGCGGTCCCACTCCATCGTGTAGGTGTGGAAGCCGGACTGGCAGGTGGTGTTGGGGCAGGCGGTGGAGTTGCCGAGGCCGGTGGTCTCGTTGCACGGGCCGCCGGGGTTGGTGCCGCAGTGCATGGTGGCCCACACGGTGTTGCGGCCCTGGACGTTCTCCATGATGTCCAACTCGCCGACGCTCGGCCAGTTCTGGTAGTTGCCACGGTAGGGCGCGCCCAGCATCCAGAACGCCGGCCAGTAGCCCTCGGCGGCCGTGCCGGTGACGTTCGGCATCTGGATGCGCGCCTCGACCCGCATCTTGCCGCCCGACGCCGGCTGGAAGTCGGTGCGGTTGGTCTCGATGCGGCCCGAGGTCCATCGGCCCGCCGCGTCGCGCAGCGGGGTGATGCGCAGGTTGCCGTTGCCGTCGAGCGAGACGTTGTTCGTGCTGTTCGTCATCGTCTCGACCTCTCCGGTGCCCCAGTTGGCGGGGCCGCCCGGATACGAAGTCCCCGTTGCATACTGCCAGTTGGAGGTATTGACGCCGGTGCCCGCGGCGCCGTTGAAGTCGTCGAGGAAGGCCTGCGTCCAGCCGGTCGGGGGCGGGGGCGCGGAGGCGTTCGCGGACGGGGAGGCGACCGTGGCGGCCGCCGCCGCGAGACCCAGCGCGCCGACTACTGCGACGAGCGCCCGCCGGAGGGGACTTCGCCGTCTGCGGGGTATGCCGGAGGTTTCGCTCATGGGAGTGCCTCTCGGGTACGGAGTGGAATGCGCGGGTGTCTTCGAGAGCTCTGTGCTGACTGCTTGAGAGCGCTCTCAAAGTGGGCCCAATGTGCTCTCGGTCACTCCGGTCGTCAAGAGGTGAAACGGTGAAAGTCCTTCCGTCGCAGGTGAGTTCATCTCATGAATGACGCGAAAGTGTTAAAGCGTGCTGCGGGCCTTCGTCACCTCAACGGACAGGTCGTTGTCGACCGTGTAGTAGGGGCGCAGGACTGCACCGCCGACCGTGACCGCCGGGTAGACGAACACCTCCTTGCGGTCCGCCACGTCGTCGAGGAGACGGGCGACCCGGATGAGGGGTGCTTCCGCCGTGGGTCGGACGAAGACGTCCCAGACGCCGCTCCCGGCGGCCGTCCCCGCGGCCAGTTCTTCGTGGTCGATCGTGAAGGAGAAGCTCCGGCCGTCGTCTTCGGCCCGTGGTTCCACAGTGCGTACGGTGCCGCTGACGCTCCGCAGGCGCAGGTGTACGGCGGCTCCCGCCTGGAGGGATGCGCCGTGCAGGTGTGCGCCGACGGTCGTCGATCGCTTCGCGACGTCGATGCGGTCGACCTCCGCGTGGGCGGGACGCAGCCAGGCCCGTACCGCCAGATAGCCGTCCTTGGTGACGTAGGGAATCCGGACGGCCAACGGGGACCGCCGGTCACGAAGGTGTCCGTCGATGAGGGCCCGTAGATCGCGCAGGCCCGGGCGCAGTCGCTGTCGCCCGGATCCAGCATCCTGGATCCGGTATACATCCCACCGTCCCTCCGCGAGAACGGCGTGCGGACCCAGGACGGCATACAGGCGACCGTCGGCCCCAGGCTCCAGGTCGAGGACATGGAGGTCCGTCTCGGGCTGTCCCTTCTTCGGGCGCAGCCGCAGCAGCAACTGCTGCCCTTCGTGCCTCTCGTCCGGCCGCATCGGCAGCATGGACAGGTCGAAGGTGATCCGGCCGTCCGCGTCGACCGCACAGCCGACGCGTGGCTGCGCACCGAGTTCCGTGCTCATCGCTGCCCCCTCCGTACGATGCGCAGCGCACTGCCGGCCGCGATGTACGCCGCGTCGCGAGCGGCGAAGCCCTGGCTGACCAGGACGCGGTGCGGGCGAGCCGGCTCCTGTGCCACCGGTCGCCCCGACCTTCGCGCCGAGACGGCCTCGGCGAGAAGGCGCTCGGCCTGCTCGACCACCGGGCCGGGAGCGAACCGGCGCGCGTTCTCCAACGCCGCACGGCCCATACGGCGGCGCCGCTCGTCGTCACGGACCAGTTCCAGCAGGGCCGCGCCCAGCGCGTCACGGTCCCCGACGGGGACGAGCCGGCCGTCGACGCCGTCCTTGATGATTTCCCCGGGGCCATAGGGGCAGTCGGTGCTCACCACCGGCAGGCCGCAGCGCATCGCCTCGACGATCGTCATGCCGAACGGCTCGAAGTTGGAGGCGGCCGCACCGATCGAGCCCTTGACCCACTCCGCCTCCATGGGAGCCGCCGCACCCATCAGGAAAACGTTGTCCCACAGGCCGAGGTCCGCGACCAGCTTGCGCAGCCGGTCGAGTTCCTCACCCTTGCCGTAGATGCGCAGCTGCCAGTCCCGGTGTTCGGCGGCTACCACGGCGAAGGCCTCGATGAGCAGGTCGTATCGTTTCACCGGGACCAGTCGGCCGGCCGCGACGACCACCTTCGCGGTGCCGTCGGCGGCCGGCAGCGCGGGATCGGGCACGCTGTTCGGGAGCGCCTCCACCCGTACCCCGGGCAGCCGCATCTTGCGCCGGTAGGCGGCGGCGTCCGCCTCGGTGACCGTGGTGAGTGCGTCCAGCCGGCGGTAGGCCCGGCGCAGGGTGCTGCGCAGCCGTGGCGGATGGTTGTCCAGGGTGAGGTGCTCCTGCCCGACGCGTGCGACGTGGCGCGGAGCCTGGAGCGCGAGATGCACATTGAGGCCGGGCCGGGTGCCGATCACGACGTCGGCGTCGGTCGCGGCCAGGCACTCGCCGATCCGCTGGTCGGTCAACTCGCTGTACTGCCCGTACCGGTACTCGGCGCGCGGGAACACTCTCGCCGGTCTCAGGTGTAAGGGATGCTCCTTCTCCTGCCTGAGGTCCACCAGCGGCCGCAGCGACACTCTCGGGTCCAGGGTGTAGTTCGGGTGCTCTCGGTGCCGCAGCGCGGAGACGATCTCCACCTCGTGCCGCTCGGCCAGCGCCTGGGCGAGATTGAAGGTGGTGGTGATCGTGCCGCCGATGCCGTAGGCGTTGTGCAGCAGGAAAGAGATCTTCACGGCGAACTAGACCGCGGCGACTCTCCTTCGGTTGTGATCCGTTACCACTTCGTAGTGCTCAGGTGTACTGCGGGAGACGTCAGACCGAACTGCGGGGTCGGCGAGGCCGCACCGACGACAGCATTACGGGGCTGGTCTTTTGCATACCGAATGCGGCGTACCGCCTACACGCCGCTCCCGGCCCGGCTCCCCTCGGGCTGCCACCCGAGCGCCCGCGAGATACCGCGCGCCGCGAGCCGTACCGCGGGAATCAGCACCGGCACCTGGGCGGTCTTCTGGGGCACCACGACCGACACGGCCGCGACCAGCGTGCCGTCCGGTCCGCGTACCGGGGCTGCCACCGACAGGGCGTCCTCGGTGACCTGACGGTCGCTCATCGCCACTCCCGAGCGCCGTACTTCGGCCAGGACGCGGCGCAGCCGTCCAGCGTCGGTGATCGTGTGCGGGGTGAGGGAGGCGAGCGGCTTCGCGCTGTATTCCTGCTGGAGTTCCGGGTCGCCGTAAGCCAGCAGCACGAGGCCCACGCCGGTGACGTGCAGCGGCCAGCGCGCGCCGACGCGGATGTGCACGCCGACAGACGAACGCCCCGAGATCCACTCGATGTAGACGACCTCCGATCCGTCGCGCACCGCCAACTGCACGTTCTCGTGCGTCGCTTCGTACAGGTCCTCCAGATACGGCAGCGCCGCCTGCCGCAGCGCGAGCCCGCGCGGCGCGAGGGCGGCGACCTCCCACAGCCGCAGCCCCACGTGGTAGACGCCGGACTCGTCGCGTTCCAGGGCGCCCCACTCGGTCAGGGCGCCCACGAGGCGGTGGGCGGTGGTCAGGGTCAGCCCGGCCCGCCGGCTGATGTCCGTCAGGGACAGCGCCGGGTGCTCGTGGTCGAACGCGGCGAGCACGGACAGCAGCCGGTCGGGCGCGGAGCGGACGGTCATGGCCGAGGGCCTCCCGGGGGCACCGGGGCGTCGGCCGGGTGCGCGAGGTCGTACGGGCGGGGGTAGGCGGCGGGCCGGTAGGTGACGTAACGGGCCTCACCCGTCGGATCGGCCTGCCGGGCACGGGAGTTGAGGACGTGGGGCGAGGTGTCCCAGCGGCCGGTGTCCAGCCGGTGTTCCAGTGTGTGCAGGGCGCCGAGCGTCTCGCCCGGCGTGAAGGTGCAGTGTCCGGGGCCGTCGACGTAGGCCTGGCGGAGCAGGCTGCCCGCACCGGCCGCGGTCGCGGCCCGCCGGTAGGCGCTCTCGGCCTGTACGGGGATCAGCGCGTCGCCGGTGGTGTGGATGTTCAGCTGGGGATCGGTGAGCCGGCCCGTGAAGGCGCTGGTGTGCCGCATCCACCGTACGGCCGCGGCGTCGGCGGAGATCCGGGGGGCGTGGTTGAGGGTCGTGAGGTCCTCGCGCAAGGAAAGGCCCGCCTCCTTGTAGAGCTCGGTGACCTCTTTGTACAGCGGTGAGCGGTGGAGCATGCCTCTGTAGTCGACGCCCGTGTTCCAAGAGGGGTTGCCTCCGGCCCGGCTCTCCGCCTCCTGCCGCCAGGAGAAGGCGGGGCGTTGGAGGAGTCCGGTGACGGCCGTGTACTGGTTGGCCTGTTGGGCGTCCCAGTCGGTCGGGTCCGGCTCGGGCTGGGCGGGGTCGTTGTACCCCGGGATGTTGTGCAGGGCCGCGGCCAGCGCGATGCGAGCGCGGCCGGCAGGCGTTTCCTGGGCCGTGGCGACCTTGGTGGTGAGCGCCTTCGCCGCGGCGGTCGCGGCGGCCTGGTCGGCGAAGCCCGTGAGCGGGATGTCCGCGGCGGGCGCGAGCAGGGTCTTGAGCGCGAACACGGGATCCAGGGTGCTGTTCCAGTTGGCGACGCCGCCCTGCACGAGCCCGCACATCGACAGGGAGCCGTCGAAGCGGCCGGCATGCCGCTCGGCCAGTGCCGTGGTGACGAGGCCACCGTAGGAGGTGCCCCAGGCGAGCGTGCGCCGGGCCGGGCCGAACTTCTGCGTGAACTCCTCCAGCGTGGCGAGCTGATCGGGCACGGCCTGAGTCACCGCCCAGCCGCTCGTCGCGTAGGAGGAGCCGATGAGCGCGTAGCTCTCGTCGAGCAGCTTGTCCCGGGCGGCCGAACCGGGCGAGTTCTGGGCGGGGTTGGGCACGCCGACGGGGCTGTAGCCGTGGCTGTAGAGGAGCACGGTGCCGTTCCAGTCGGCGGGTACGTCCATCACGTACGCCGCCCCTGACGGCAGTCGGCCCTCCAGACGGGTGTCCGTGGCGGCCTGTGCGGGCAGTGCCGTCGCCGCGCACAGGGTCATGGTCAGTAAGGCGATGCGGGCGTGGGTCGTCAACGGGGCGTCCCTTCGGGTGTGGGGGTGGTGGTGCGGGACGGAGCGGAGTCGAGCGTGTCGGTGTGTGTCTCGCGCATACGCCACACGGTGAGCGCGGTGATCGCCGCGCCGCCGCACAGCAGCAGCGAGACGGGGGCGCTGCCGCCGCCGTACGAGGCGAGCAGGCTGCTCGCGATCAGCGGCGAGAACCCGGCGCCGATCAGGGTGGCCGCCTGGTAGCCGAGGGAGGCGCCGGTGTAGCGGACGCGGGTGCCGAACATCTCGGTGAGCAGGGCACCGAGCGGTCCGTACATCGTGGACTGGGCGACGCCGTGGCCGAGGGCGAGGGCGAGGATCAGCAGGCCGGGGGAACCGGAGTCGACCAGCGCCAGCACCGGGAAGGCGAGCGCGGCCGAGGCGACGGCGCCGGTCAGCACCACCGGGCGTCGGCCGACCCGGTCCGAGAGCGCGGAGGCGGCGGGCAGCACGGCGAGGGCCACGCAGGAGGCGACGGTCACGGCGGTGAGTACCTGTGGTCGGCTGTATCCCTGGTCGACCGCATACGAAATCATGAATCCGGTCAACAGTGACTGGGCGGTGAAGGCGCCGATCCCGACACAGGCGGCCAGCAGCACGGGCTTCGGCCGGCGCAGCACCTCCACGACCGGCGGCTTGTCCAGCGGCTCCCGCTTCGCCTGCGCGAACAGGGGGCTCTCGGCGACCTTGAGACGGACGAACAGGCCGACGGCCAGCAGCACGATGCTCAGCAGGAACGGCACCCGCCAGCCCCACGAGCGGAAGTCGTCGTCCGGGAGCGTGGCGACCAGGGTGACCACCCCGGCCGACAGTACGGAGCCGAGCGGGGCGCCGAGCTGGGTGAAGCTGGACCACAGACCGCGCCGCGAGCCCTGGGTGCGTTCGGCGTGCTCCACGACCATCAGGGTCGCGCCGCCCCACTCGCCGCCGATCGCGAGGCCCTGTACGACACGCAAGGCGACCAGCAGGACGGGGGCCCACACGCCGATCGCGTCGTACGTCGGCAGTACGCCGATCAGGAAGCTGCCGCAGCCCATCAGGGCCATGGTCAGCAGCATCATCGACTTTCGGCCGAGCCGGTCGCCGAAGTGACCGAAGACGATGCCGCCCAGCGGGCGGGCCACATAGCCCGCGGCGAAGGTGCCGAAGGCCGCGATCGTGCCGACGGCGGGGTCGGCCTCGGGGAAGAACAGGTCGCCGAAGACCAGCGCGGCGACCGTGCCGTACACGAGGAAGTCGTAGAACTCCACTGCCGTGCCGAGCAGTCCGGACAGTGCGACGCGGCGCAACTGCCGGTGATCCGCGGACGGTTGGGGGACGGACGGTTGACGAGCGGACGGACGGGATGGCTGCACGATGAGCTCCCTGGGGCCGGTGCCGTGGGGGATTCACCGGTGGGGGACCGCACCGGTGCCCGGGTGAAGTTAGGCATCTATCGTGCGGCCGTCAATCATCTGCACAACATCAATTGAGGCCGTCCTCGGCGATCCGCAGGAGCAGGGCGTGCAGGGTCTCCCGCTCGTCGGGGTTCAGTGGGCCCAGCAGTTCGTCGGTCGCCCGCAGGCCGGCCTCGTCGCTGTCCCGCAGGAAGGCGCGGCCGGCCTCGGTGAGGGCGACGATCCGGCTGCGGCGGTCGTCCGGGGAGGGCCGGCGCTCGGCGAAGCCCAGCTTCTCCAGGTCGTCGACCAGGCCGACGATCGCACTCGGGTCGTAGCCGAGGGACGTGCTCAGCTCGCGTTGCAGCGCGCCCCGGGACGTGGCGAGGAAGCGGAGCAGCGCGTAGTGGCGCATACGCAGGCCCGACTCCTGGAGGAAGGCGTTGAACAACTGCCCGGAGCGCAGGCCGAGCCGGTACAGGAGATAGCCCGAGTCCGCGTGCAGCCCGCGCATCCACGGTTCGTGCGCGTCGATGGGGGCGGGGTTCTTGACGTCTGGCTGGCGGGCGATGGCGGGCTCCCTGGTCGAGGCCCCGGGCGGGGCGGTTCCGTGTCCGGGTCCAGTCTGGCGCACCGGCCGGTCGGCAACAACTATTGACGTCACCAATTATTGCTCTTAACTTCGATCTCGAAGCCACCACCCATGCGAAACCCATGGGAAACCATGCGAAGGGACCCGCTCGTGCCCAGCATCGATCTCACCGGCAAGGCCGCAGTCGTCACCGGCAGTGGCCGGGGCCTCGGCCTCGCCTACGCGCACGCTCTGGCCGCCCACGGTGCGTCCGTGGTCGTCAACGACGTGGACGAGGCCGTGGCCGAGCAGGCCGTGAAATCCATCACCGAGGCGGGCGGCACGGCCGTCGCCGAGGTCGTCCCGGTCGGTACGTCCGAGGCGGCGGACCGGCTGGTGAGCAGGGCGGTCGAAGAGTTCGGGCGCCTCGACGTCCTGGTCACCAACGCCGGCATCCTGCGCGACAAGGTGCTGTGGAAAATGACCGACGACGACTTCGACGCGGTGATCACCACCCACCTCAAGGGCACCTTCACCTGCGCCCGCGCCGCCGCCGTCCGGATGCGCGAGCAGGGCGAGGGCGGCACCCTGATCCTGGTCGGCTCCCCGGCCGGGCAGCGCGGCAACTTCGGGCAGACGAACTACGCCGCCGCCAAGGCCGGCATCGCCGCCATGGCCCGCACCTGGTCCATGGAGCTGGGCCGCGCGAACATCACCGTCAACGCGATCGTCCCGGTCGCCGCGACCGCGATGACGGAGACCATCCCCGCCTTCGCCCCCTACATCGAGGCGATGAGAAACGGTGAGCCGCTGCCCGACTTCCTCCGCAAGGGCGAGGGTTTTGGCACCCCCGAGGACTGCGCCGCGCTCGTCCCGTTCCTCGCCTCCGAGGCGGCGCGGGGCGTGAGTGGTCAGTGCATCGGCATCGGCGGCGACAAGGTGGCACTCTGGTCGCATCCGCAGGAGATCAGGGCGGCGTACGCCGACGGGGGCTGGACCCCCGCCGCCCTGGCCGACGCCTGGCCCACCTCGGTCGGCGCGGAACTCCAGACGGTCGGCATCCCGGCGCCCAAGTTCCCGGAGGCGTGACACCATGGCGACCCTCAATGTCGAGGACCTCGTCGCGATCGACGTCCACACGCACGCCGAGGTCTCCTCCAAGGGCCACTCCTCCCTGGACGACGACCTGCACGACGCCTCCTCCGCCTACTTCAAGGTCGAGGGCAAGCGGAAGCCGACCCTTCAGGAGACGGCCGACTACTACCGCGAGCGGAAGATGGCCGCGGTGATATTCACGGTGGACGCCGAGTCGGCGACCGGCACCGAGCCGGTCCCCAACGAGGAGGTCGCGGAGGCCGCCGCCGCCAACGCCGACGTCCTCATCCCCTTCGCCTCCATCGACCCCTTCCGGGGCAGGGCGGGGGTCAAGCAGGCCCGCCGCCTGGTCGAGGAGTACGGGGTGAAGGGCTTCAAGTTCCACCCCAGCATCCAGGGCTTCTTCCCCAACGACCGCTCGGTGGCGTACGACCTCTACGAGGTCATCGAGGAGACCGGCACCATCGCCCTGTTCCACACAGGCCAGACCGGCATCGGCGCGGGCGTGCCCGGCGGGGGCGGCATCCGGCTCAAGTACTCCAACCCGCTGCACATCGACGACGTGTCCGCCGACTTCCCGCACCTGAAGATCATCCTGGCGCACCCGTCCTTCCCCTGGCAGGACGAGGCCCTGGCCGTCGCCACGCACAAGCCGGGCGTGTACATCGACCTGTCCGGCTGGTCGCCGAAGTACTTCCCGCCGCAGCTCGTGCAGTACGCGAACACGCTGCTCAAGGACAAGGTCCTCTTCGGCTCCGACTTCCCCGTCCTCACCCCCGATCGCTGGCTCGCCGACTTCGAGAAGCTGTCGATCAAGGACGAGGTGAAGCCGAAGATCCTCAAGGAGAACGCCGCCCGCCTGCTCGGGCTGACCAAACCGTAAAGCTCACCGAACCGTAAAGAGGCGTGAAGATGCGCAACGAGGGACTGGGGTCATGGCCCGCACGCCGGGCCCGCAAGACCCCGCACCGCACGGCCCTGATCCACGGTGAGCAGTCGACGGACTACCGCGCACTGCATACACGCACCACCCGCCTCGCGCACGCCCTGCGCGCCCGGGGCGTCCGCCGCGGCGACCGGATCGCCTACCTCGGCCCCAACCACCCCTCCTACCTGGAGACACTGTTCGCGGCGGGCACCCTCGGCGCGGTCTTCGTCCCCCTCAACACCCGCCTCGCCGGCCCCGAGATCGCCTACCAACTGGCCGACTCCGGGGCCAAGGCCCTCGTCTACGGCCCCGCGTTCCAGGGCCTGGTCGCCGGGCTGCCGGGCAACACCGACGTACGTGCGTACATCGAGGTGGGTGCCGAATACGAGGAGGCGCTCGGCGCGGCCCTCACCGACCCCATCGACGAGCCGGTCGCCCCTGACGACACCTGCATCATCATGTACACCTCGGGCACGACCGGTCGCCCCAAGGGTGCGATGCTCACCCACGGCAACCTGACCTGGAACGCGATCAACGTCCTCGTCGACCACGACCTGATCGCCGACGAACGCGCTCTGGTCTCCGCGCCGTTGTTCCACACCGCCGGCCTGAACATGCTGACCCTGCCGGTCCTGCTGAAGGGCGGCACCTGCGTCCTGGTCGAGGCCTTCGAACCGAACGCCACCTTCGACCTGATCGAACGGCACCGAATCACCTTCATGTTCGGCGTGCCCACCATGTTCGACCAGGTGGCCCGGCATCCACGCTGGAAGGACGCCGACCTTTCCAGCTTGCGGCTCCTCACCTGCGGCGGCTCCCCGGTGCCCACCCCGCTGATCTCCGCCTACCAGGAGCGCGGCCTGACCTTTCTCCAGGGCTACGGGATGACGGAAGCGGCTCCAGGCACGCTGTTCCTGGACGCTGAACACGCCGTGAGCAAGGCGGGCTCGGCCGGAGTTCCGCACTTCTTCAGCGACGTACGGGTGCTGCGGCCCGACCTTTCCCCGGTCGAGGTCGGCGAGACCGGCGAGGTCGTGGTGCGCGGGCCGCATGTCATGCCCGGCTACTGGGGCCTGCCCGAGGAGACGGCCGCCGCCTTCGCCGACGGCTGGTTCCGCAGCGGGGACGCGGCACGGGTCGACGAAGACGGTTACGTGTACATCGTCGACCGCATAAAGGACATGATCATCTCTGGCGGCGAGAACGTCTACCCCGCCGAGATCGAGGACCTGCTCCTCGCCCACCCGGACATCGTCGAGTGCGCGGTCATCGGCGTGCCCGACGACAAGTGGGGCGAGGTGCCGCGCGCGGTCGTCGTGCCGCGTGAGGGCGCCTCGTTGGACGCGGACGAGGTGCTGGCCTCACTGGCCGGGCGCCTGGCCAAGTACAAGATCCCGAAGTCGGTCGTGCTCGCGGACGAACTCCCGCGCACCGCCTCCGGAAAGCTCCTCAAATCCCGGGTCCGCAAGCGCTTCGGCAACCACTGACACCCTTGCCTTCCCTGACACCCTCAACTCCCTGAACTCTCTGAATTCCCTGAACTCCCTTAAGGAACAGACTACTTATGAGCATCACCGTCAACGGCCTCGACGAACTCAAGAAGCTCTCCGGCAGCGACCTCGGCACCAGCGAATGGATCGAGGTCACCCAGGAACGCATCGACACCTTCGCCGATGCCACGGGCGACCACCAGTGGATCCACGTGGACCCGGAGAAGGCCGCCGCGGGACCCTTCGGCGCCCCCATCGCGCACGGCTACCTCACCCTGTCCCTCTTCATCCCGCTGTTCACCGAACTGCTGGACGTCCAGGGCGTCACGACCAAGGTCAACTACGGCCTGAACAAGGTGCGTTTCCCCTCGCCGGTGAAGGTCGGATCGCGGATCCGGCTGGCCGCCAAGCTCGGGGACGTCGAGGAGGTGCCGGGCGGCGTGCAGATCACCGTCGACGGCGCGATCGAGATCGAGGGCGGGACCAAGCCGGCGGCGGTGCTGCAGAGCCTGTCCCGCTTCTACGCCTGATCAGGGCGCACCGGCACCAGCTCGAGAAGGCGTTCCGAGGCGTCCCGCGCGAGCGGCGTGAACCGCTCGTGCACCGCCCGGAACGTCTTCTCGGCCTGTTCCGCCGGCCAGTCGTCCGGCAGATGCTTGACCGGCAGGCGCGGGTCGCGGCGGATGACCTGCAGCCACTCCGCCTGCAGCCGGAGCCGGAGCGCGAGGGCCTCGTCGGCGTCCGGCACCCGCGTCCGCCACGGCTGCCAGCGACGTACGAACGCCTCGTAGCGCGCCGCCAGTTCGGTCAGCTCCCAGGTCTCCTCGATCATCGCGCCGATGTCCATGCCGGCGTCGGCGTGCGCGCGGAAGACCTTCACATGGGCGGACAGGCCCAGCTCCGCCACCAGTGAGGACACCTCGACCTCGCCGGGGGCGATCCACAGGCCGTTGAACAGCGGGCCGAAGCCGCTCCAGGTGAGTTTCGAGCGCAGGTCGTGGCGCTGGCGTTGCCAGGACTCGGGAAGCGAGAAGCCGAGCAGGGTCCAGGTGCCGTCCCAGTGCCGGTTGACCGCGCCGGTCTGCCAGATGCGCCGCTCGCCGTCGCGCAGCACGGCCGCCGACCGCTCGGTCAGCCCGAAGTACATCCGGCGGCCCTCGCGCTGGCGGCGGAGCAGACCGCGGTTCACCATGCGGGTCAGCGTCGAGCGGGTCGCCTGCTCGCCGACTCCGGCACGCGCGAGCACGTCGATGACGCTGCCCGAGTACACGCAGACGTCCCGCCCGAGCACCTGGTCGCCCAGGAACGTCAGCATGAGGGACTGGGGCCGCAGCGACTCTTCACCGGTCACGCGGCCCACCGTACCTCCGCCCGATCAGTCCCCTCGAGTGCGTTCGAGTCCGTTCGATCAGTCCGTGACCTGCTGGTACGAGTGGACAGCGGTCGCCGCCGCGCACACCCCCGGCGGGATCATCTCCGCGCGCAGGGTGCCGCTGGTGACGTCGTAGTCGACGCCCTCCGTCTCGAACGTGCCCGTGCACACGCTGCGCTGCGGCAGCGCGAACAGGCTCTTCACCTTGCCGGTGACCGGCTGCCCGTCCAGCTTGTGGGGCAGGTCGACCTGGAGCAGCGGCCGGATCTCGGGGAACAGCGTGCCCGTGGCGTCGTTCGAGGCGCACACCAGGCGGGTGTCGGTGACGAAGTCGCAGCCCTGGATGTCGCGCACCGGCTTGTCCAGCGTGATCTGCCAGGCCTCCTTCAGGTCGCCTCCCGTCGGGGGAGTGGAGGGGTTGAGCAGGGGAGCGGGGAAGACCTGGAGTCTGCGCTGCTCGCCCCACTCGCCCGACACCAGCCACCGCGCGTCGGGCGAGACGGTGGCGAAGGAGTTGTTCAGCTTCTCGCCCGGGTCGAGCCGGTGGACGTACTCGTAGCGCTTCCCGGCCGGTGTGGTGACCGCGAACATCTTGGACGTGGCCGTGTCGGCGCCCTGGTAGGCGTCGAAGACGTGGCCGCGCGCGATGTCCGGGTCGCCGACGTGGTTCCAGCCCTTGATCCGCAGGTCCAGCGGGATGGAGGCGAGGCCCCGGTACAGCAGCGAGCCGTCCGCCCGGCTGGCGAGGCCCTGCCCGCCGCCGAGCGTGTCGGTGTACGCGGTGCCGGTCTGAGCCCAGTGCGGTTCGCCCGCGGCCGAGGCCTCACTCGCCGCCAGCGAGAAGGCACCCAATAACCCAGCCAGAGTGAGGAGATGACGCTTCATCAGGAACCTTCCACGTCGACGAAGATGGGGTTGGAATAGAACCACGTATCCGTCCACGGGTCACCGTTTCCGGGCTCGTGGGGAATCGGACCGTTCGGATCCACCGAGGCGCCCAGGTAGCCGGCGCCGTTCCGGTTGCCGTCGCTGCCCCGCAGCCGCACGTAGAACGACTCGTTCCCGGCGGTCAGCGGGATGCGCAGGGTGTACGTCCCCTTCCGGCCGGACACGTCCTGGGTGCGGACGACCTTGGTGTCGGGCGCCTTCCAGGTGTCCCGGTCGGTCGCCGGGCCGCGCACGGCGCCCCGGATCACGTCCACGTGCGCCAACTCCGGGAGGATGCCCTGGGGGTTGGGCCGCGAGGCCGTCGTCACGGTGATGTCCAGCGTGAGCCGGTCGCCCGTGCGCACCCGCAGCCGGCCGCCGAGCGTGACGCCCCGGCCGTGGTCGCGCTCCCGCTTCAACCGGACCTCGAGACCGTCGAGCAGATGCCCGTGGTCGAGCCAGACGCGGCCCGCCCGCAGGCCCGCCATCACCGCGCGGTAGCCGTAGCGGGTGACGCCGACATGGGTGCGGCTGAACTGGCCGGGCCAGAAGTCGCTGCCGGGCTGCGGGGTGTCGGTGTTCACCGGGTCGGGCAGCCTGCCGGTGTTGTCGAAGTTCTGCCCGGGTGCCCAGTCGCCGTTCTTCCAGGTGTCGAAGACGATGCGGTGGGCGTCGGAGTTCGTGGTGATCGAGAACAGGCTGCCTTCTGCCAGCATCGAGTCCCACAGGCCTCCGACCGTCGCGGTCGCCCAGTCGAAACCGCCGTACGTGAGGTAGGAATCCGCCGGGTAACCGGCCCACGACTGTGCCGACGGCTTGTTCTCGTACTCGCCGCGGATCGATGTCGTCCCGCGCCAGCCGGGGAGGGCCGCACCCTGGGCGCCCGGCGCGCCCTCCATGCCGATCATGATCTCGGGGGCCGCGTCGCGCCAGTTGCGCATCTCGTGCGGGGAGTCGATGCCCAGGCGCATCGGGTGGTTGGCCAGGACCAGTACGTCGTCCACGTAGCCGGTGCGGCGCTGTGCCGCGAGCCACTGGATGGCCTTGACGGCGTGCGCCTCGTTGCGGGCGGTGTCCGCGGCACCGGCGGAGCCCTCGGTGTAGCCGAGGAGCTTGCCGTCGTAGGCGTTCTCGAACCGCGTGAGGAGGTCGACCTCGTGCGGGCCGGGTGCCGTGAAGACCGTGCAGTGCTCGGCGGCCGGGATGTACCACTCCAGGCCCTGGAAGATCAGCTGGCGCGGGTTCTCGGCACGGGCCTTGAGAATCTCCTCGTGCTCCAGCGGAGCACCGTACTTGGCGTGCCCGACGTTGGAGTGCTCGGTGAACACCATCCAGTCCAGGCCGTACTTGGCTCCCGCGGTGGCCAGCTGGGAGAACGTGTACTTGGCGTCGTGGCTGTAGACGGTGTGGATGTGGTGGTCGCCGACCAGGTAGGCGAGGTGCGGGTCGCTGCCGCCGTAGCGCCCTACTGAGGCCGTCGCGGGCGCGGCCGTGGAGCCGAGGGCGAAGGCGGCTGAGAACAGGCCCGCGCGGCGCAGGAGTTGGCGTCTGGAGACACCCTGCGGGTCGAGGTCGGCGGGGGAGACGGACGGGTCGGCCCAGACGGGCAGTTGCTGCTCGTTCATCGTCTTGGAAGGTCCTCGTCGAGGGTCAGTGGTTCATGAACGACGTGACAGGCAGCGCCCGTTCGACGATCCGGACGTCGCCGAGCCGACCGTAGAGGATCTGGTCGATCTTGCCGCCGTACTCGTAGCCGCCCAGCAGCCACGGCAGCCCGACAGAGGTGAGTCCGACGGCCAAGGCGTGCGGATTGCGGGCGACGGGGCACCCCTGGACGTACATCGTCGTGTGGGAGCCGTCGTTGACGACGGCGACGTGCCACCACACCTCCCGCGCTGTCTCGTCGCCCCAGTTCGTGGCGATGCCCTGCTGGTTGAGTGGGCGGACCGCCCACTGCGGGCCGGGTCCGTCGGACAGGGAGAGCGTGGCCAGCGGCTCGTCCGGGTCGCCCTCGGTCTTGCCCGCGGCGCGGCCCGTGCCGGTGCGGCTGACGAGCCCGCCCCAGGCGTTGTGGGAGGCGTCCCAGTCGGCGGGGAGCCGGTAGAAGGCCTCGATGGTGTAACCCGCCTTGAAGGTCGCCGAGTTGAGCGGCGCGCCGTCGACCGTGCGCAGGTAGGCGCCCTTCAGCGGAGACTTGAAGCCGTGGAACTCCAGGCTGCCGTGGCCGGGCTGGTCCGGGTGGTGGTCCGAGGACCAGGTCAGCGTGGAGCCGCCCACTGTCACCTGGGTGAGATCGTTCCCGCGCCCGGACAGGTCCCGGATGGTGCCGCTCACGGGTGTCTCGAAGCGCCAGTAGGCGACCGTGCCGGGGACCAGCATCTTCGACACGGGGCGTGCCGGGCGCGGGGGCACCGGGGCGAAGCCGGAGAAGCGGTCCGCGAAGTCGATGTCGACGGAGAACCGGTCGGCGTCGCCGCTCAGTTCGATCTCCTGCCGCTCCAGCTCGTTGAGTCCCTTCGCGGCCCGGCCCAGGATCCACGGAGAGACCGTCTCCACGTCGATGACGTCACGGTCCAGATCGAAGTGGTAGAGGCGGATCATCGCCGCGCCGCCGAAATAGCGGTTCTGATAATTCGTCAGGTGCAGGTGTACGTCATGTCCCGCCGCGTTCTTCCGCGTTGCGCGGGCGGCGGGCCAGTAGTGCCCGTTGAGGGTGAGGAAGATCTGGTCGTGGTCCTCGATCAGCTGGTCCCACAGCTGCTGCCCGTACGAGGAGAGGGAGTCGTCCTCGACGACCAGCTCGTGGGTCGTGAGGATCACCGGAGTCCTCGGGTGCTGGGCCAGGACCTCCCTGGCCCATGCGTACCCCTTCGCCGACAGCCGCCAGTCCAGCGCGAGCACCATCCATTCCCGGCCGGCCGCCTTGAAGAGATGGAAGGTGTTGTAGCCGTCCGGGGAGGCGCCGCCGAACGTCGGCTTGCCCTGGAACCGCCGCGGCCCGAACGCGTCCAGGTACGGCGTCGAGCCCCGCTGGTCGTCGGTCGACGACTTCACGTCGTGGTTACCGGCCAGGACGCTGTAGCCGACGCCACGCCGGTCCAGCAGCCGGAACGCCTCACTGATCGCGGTGATCTCGACCTGGGCGCCGTTCTCCGTGAGGTCGCCGAGGTGGGACAGGAAGACGATGTTCTCTTCCTTGCCGTGCTCCAGCAGATAGCGCAGGGACGACTCGATCGGCGCCTTGTCGATGCTCGGCCCGTCGAAGAGGTACTGCGTGTCGGGCATGACGGCGAGCGTGAAGCGGCGACTGTCGGGGTCCGGCCGCCAGCTCGCCGTGGCAGCCGGGGCCGCCTCGGCGGTGGCCGGCAGCGCGAGGCCCGCCGTGGCGGCCGCGCCCAGCAGCGCCGTCGCCCGCAGGAAACCGCGTCTTCCGGCGCCGGCCTGGGCGGCCTCGCCCTGGTCGTGCTCATGCAAAACGCACACGTGTGCTCCGTAACACTGCGTAAAGGTGACAGAGGAGGTGTGGGGGGCAGAGGGGGTGCGGAGGGTTCAGAGAGTGCGCAGGGTCCAGCTCCAGCGGTGGACGCCCGGTGCGACGAGATACGACGGTGAGGTGTCGGGCCCGCACGAGGCGGTGCCGAGACCCCGGTGGGCCGCGTCGAGATGCACCACGCAGCCGGCCCGCGGGACCAGTTCGTCATGGTGGCCTACGGCGGTCAGGTCCTCGGCGCGGTAGCGGGTGACCGAGACCTGCCGCGGTTCGTCGAGCACCACCGTCAGTCCGGTGGCGTCCGGCGCCGACAGGGTGAAGTGCCGTACGCCGTGCCGCCCGCCGCTTTCCTGCGGGCGGAGATAAGGGGTGAACAGCTCGTCCACCGGCACGCGGTGATGGCCGACGGGCGCCCCGAAGGCGCGGTCCGGATACGACTCCCAGGGGCCCTGCCCGTACCACTCCATCAGGTCCAGACCCGCCACCGTCTCGAACACCGAGCCGACCCGCGCCACATCGGCGAGCGCGTCCGGCAGTTCGGCCGATTCCTCGACGTGGATGCCGTCCTCGACCGGGGTGAACACCTGTGTGTGGCGGACGACGCCGGCGTCCGCCGCGTACTCGGCCCGCACGGTGACGTGCCCCGCCGCCTGTCGCACGTCGACGACCTTGCGCACCGGCGTGTCCAGCCCCCAGGCCCGCCAGCGCAGGGCCATCCCGCCCAGCTCGTCGTTGTCGGTGGGCGCCCGCCACAGCGACAGCGTGGGGGCACAGGTGAGCAGAGGGTGGATCAGCAGGCCGTCGGCGTCGACCTCGACGCAGCGGTTCCGCACCGCCAGGACGGACCGCTTCGGCGGAGCCGCCCGCAGCCGTACCTGCGGCAGACACACCACCGTCCCGCGGGGCGCCCAGGGCTCGTCGTCGGCGGTCGTCACCCGCAGCGTCAGCCACGCCTCGCCGCCGTCCTCGGGCAGCTCGAACGGCAGCGGCACCGCCGCCGTCTCGCCCGGCCGAAGATCGGGCAGCTCGGCGGGAGCGGTCCGCGTGCCGCCGTCCGCGAGAGACAGCTCCCACTCGGCCGTCAGCCAGTCCAGGCCGCGGAAGTGCTGGTGGTTGCCGAGGACGATGCCCTCGTGCTTGAAGCACTCCAGGCGCACCGGCGCCGCGATCTCCCGGTGCTCGTACAGCACC
Source organism: Streptomyces sp. SA15 (assembly GCF_002291145.1). GTDB lineage: Bacteria > Actinomycetota > Actinomycetes > Streptomycetales > Streptomycetaceae > Streptomyces. The sequence continues at coordinate 145,133 of NZ_NTGE01000164.1, read as the reverse complement.
GGCTTGGGCGTGCGGTCGGGGAAGACCACGCCGTCCGCGATGAACGCGCCGTCGTGGATCGTCTCCCCGAAGTCGCCGCCGTACGCCCACCGGTGACCCGGCGCGGCGACACCGCCCTCGTACAGCCCGGCACCCCCACGCCCGACCGGTCTTCCGTCGTTCACACGCTGGAGGATGCCGTGGTCCCAGAACTCCCAGATGAAGCCGCCCTGAAGACCCGGGGTGGACTCGATGGCGGCCCAGTGGTCGGCCAGCGTGCCGTTGCTGTTGCCCATGGCGTGCGAGTACTCGCACTGGATGAGCGGCTTGGTCTGCTCGCCGGACAGCGCGTGCGCCACGCAGTCCTCCAGCGGCGCGTACATCGGGCAGGCGATGTCGGAGGCGAGGTCCGGATCCGCCCAGCCCAGCTTGGCCGCCCCCTCGTACTGGAGGGGCCGTGTCGGATCGTGCCGGCGCACCCAGCCCGCCGCCGCGTCGTGGTTCGCCCCGTAGTCGGACTCGTTGCCCAGCGACCAGATGATGACCGAGGGGTGGTTCTTGTCCCGCAGCACCATCCGGGAGACCCGGTCCACGAAGGCGTTCAGATAGCGGGGGTCGTCGGCGATCTCGTGGGCGTGGTCGTGGGACTCGATGTCCGCCTCGTCGACGACGTAGAAGCCGAGCTCGTCGGCGAGGTCGTACAGCGTCGGGTCGTTCGGGTAGTGCGCGGTACGGATCGCGTTGAAGCCGAAACGCTTCAGCAGGACCAGATCCGCGCGCATGTCGTCGTACGACACCGTCCGCCCGGTCAGCGGATGGAAGTCGTGCCGGTTGACGCCCCGGACGAACACCCGCTCGCCGTTGACCAGCAGGTCCCGGCCGACGATCTCGACGTCGCGGAAGCCGACGCGGTGGCGGGAGGCGTCCGCGACGGTGCCGTCGGCGCGGTGCAGCCGCACGGTCAGGTCGTACAGCTCGGGCGTCTCGGCACTCCAGGTGCGCACACCGGGGACCGTGGTCAGCAGCCGTGCCTCGCCGAGGAAGTCGGAGACGCGGTCGTCCTCATCGTTGAGCCGGTCGAACTCCGTGTCCTGGGTGAGGAGTTGACCGTCCAGCTCCCCGCTGACGTACCACCCGTCGGGCAGCGCACCACCGGTGTCCCGCACCCGGCAGTCGACCCGCAGTGCCCCGTACCGCCCGGCCCGCACGGTCACGTCGGCGAGGTGGAGCGGATCCGTCGCGTACAGCAGCACCGAACGCGTCACGCCCCCGTGCCACCACTGGTCCTGGTCCTCGATGTGCGAGGCGTCCGACCACTTCACCACGGTCAGCCGTACGACCGTCCGCTCGCCGGGATTCACCAGGCCGGTGAGGTCGAACTCGGCGGCCAGGTGGGAGTCCTTGGAGATGCCGGCCGGCCGCCCGTCCACGTGCACCAGCAGCACGCTCTCGGCGGCGCCGACCTGGAGCACGATCCGGCGCCCGGCCCAGTCGGCGGGGACGTCCACCGCACGCTCGTAGACGCCCGTCGGGTTGGCGGCGGGCGACTGTGGAGGGAATTCTGTATACGGCATACGGACATTGGTGTACTGCGGAAGGTCGTCCGTATCCTGCATCGTCCAGACACCGGGGACGTACGACGACGACCAGACGTCGGACACCGGCGCGTCCGGCGCCGGCAGCAGCTGGAAGCGCCAGTCGCCGTCCAGTTTCAGCGCCCCGGCGCGGCGGTCGACGGCGTTCATCGGCAACCGCCCCCAGGAGGTCACCTCGGGTGCTTCCCAGGGACGGAGCGCCAGCAAGGGGTCCATCAGCGGATGGCCCCCTTGCCGAGGTCGCTGATGATCTGCTTGGCACCCACCGCGAACACGATCAGCAAGGGGATGAGGGCGAGCAGCGCGCCAGTCATCACCATGCCGTAGTCCGTCGTGCCGTGCGTGCCGTTGAGCTGGGACAGCGCCACCTGGAGGGTGACGTTGTCCGGGTTGGTGAGGGCGATCAGGGGCCAGGCGTAGTCGTTCCACTGACCCATGAAGGTGAAGATGCCGAGGAAGGCCAGGCCCGGGCGGACGACCGGGAGCGCCACGTGCCAGTACTGGCGCAGGAAGCTCGCCCCGTCGATCCGCGAGGCGTCGAGCAGTTCGTCGTGGATGGCGCTCTTCATGTACTGGCGCATCCAGAAGATGCCGAACGCGTTGGCCGCCGCCGGGACGATCAGCGAGGTCATCGTGCCGATCCAGCCGATCCTCGCCATGATCACGAACTGCGGGATGGCCGCCAGCTGCGCCGGCACCATGAAGATCGCCATCATCAGCCCGAACAGCGCCCGGCGGCCGGGGAACTCGAACTTGGCGAAGACGAACGCCGCCAGCGAGTCGAAGAACAGCACCAGCACGGTCACCGAGACCGCCACCAGCAGCGAGTTGAACATCGACCCGAAGAAATCGATGTTGTCGAAGAGATGGCGGAGGTTCTCCAGGAAGTGCGAGCCCGGCAGCAGCTTCGGCGGATAGGAGAAGATCTCGGTCGACGTGTGCGTCGACATGATCACGGCCCAGTAGAACGGGAAGGCCGACAGCAGCAGACCGATGACCAGGACCGCGTGCAGTGCGATGCCCCGGCGGCCGGAGCCCTTGATGGATGCCATGGTGACCGGCCTCCCTATTCTTCGCCCCGGCGCTGCACCAGGCGCCAGTTGATGATCGAGAAGATGACGACGACGAGGAAGATGCCCCACGCCACGGCGGCGCCGTAGCCGAAGTCGTTGTTGTCGAAGGTCTGCTGGAAGAAGTAGAGGACCATGGTCCGGCCGGCGTGGTCGGGCCCGCCCGAGTACGTCGACTCGTTCGCCGTGGTCTGCAGCAGCACCTGGGGCTCGGCGAAGCTCTGCAGTCCGGTGACCGTCGAGACGACGAGCACGAACAGCAGTGTCGGCCGCAGCATCGGCAGCGTGATCCGGAAGAAGGTCTGCACGGGGCCGGCGCCGTCCACGCGTGCCGCCTCGTACAGCTCGCTCGGGATCGTCTGGAGCCCGGCGAGGAAGATGATCGCGTTGTACCCGGTCCACTGCCAGGTCATCAGCGTCGCGATGGCGACCTTGATGCCCCACGGCGTGTTCAGCCACGCCACCTGGTCAAGACCGACGGCCTGCAACAGGGCGTTCATCAGGCCGAAGTTGGTGGAGAAGACCGACCCGAAGATGATCGCGACCGCGACGATCGAGGTGACGTTCGGCAGGAAGTAGGCGAAGCGGTAGACGTTCTTGAAGCGCACCGCCGAGTTGAGCATCACGGCCGTCACCATCGCCAGGAAGATCATGGGGAAGGTGGCCAGCGCCCAGATGATGATCGTGTTCCCGATCGAGCTCCAGAAGTCGGTGTCGCCGATCAGGTAGCGGTACTGCGACAGGCCCGCCCACTCCATCGAGCCGAGGCCGTCCCAGCGGTGGAGGGAGAGGTAGAGCGAGAAGCCGACGGGGATCAGGCCGAAGCCGAGGAAGAGCACGTAGAAGGGGGAGATCGCGGCATACAGTCGCCAGTGGCTCCAGATCCCCTTCTTGGGAGGGGCGGCCGGTGTCTCGGTGACGACGGTCGGGGGCTGTTCGACCACGGGTGCGGTAGCCATCAGTAACTCACCCCCAGGTGGTCAGCGATGCGCCGGCACTTGCTCATGGCGTCCTTCCAGGCCTTGTTCGGGTTCTTGCCGAGGACGCCGACGTTCTTGATCTCGTCCCGGATGGGCTGCCCGAGGGCGATGTCGTACGGGCTGTTGTAGGCGACCGGGATCTTCTCGGCGGCCGGTCCGAAGACGTCCATGGTGATCTGGTCGCCGAAGAACGGGTCGGGCTCGCGCAGCTTGCTCATCTCGTACGAGGCGGGGGTCGACGGGAAGAGGCCGGCGTCGACGAAGCCCTGGGCCTGGTTGTCGGCGTTGAGGATCCAGGTGATGATCTCGAAGGCCCGCTCGGGTTCCCGGCACGCCTTGGTGATCGCCAGGAAAGATCCGCCGACGTTCGAGGGGCCGCCCGGGCAGTTGGCCACCCGCCAGTTGCCCTTGGTCTTCGGGTACTGGAGTTTGAGGTCGCCGGCCGCCCAGGAGGCGTTGAGCTGGCTGGGCAGCTGTCCCTTCTCGGTGGCCGAGATGGAGTCGGGCGTGCCCACGACCAAGTCCGACACGAGCCCGCGCCGCTTGGCCTCCACGGCCCTGTCCCAGCAGGCGCGGACGTGCTCGCCGTCGCCGATGAAGTGCCGGTCCCTGTCGACGAACCGCGTGGTCCCCTGGCCGATCGACATCTCGAAGACGCTGCCGACGTCGGTGAGGATGCGTGCCCCGGGGATCCGCTGCTTGAGCTGCTCACCCGCCGCGAAGAACTTGTCCCAGGTGCCCATTTCCCTGGACACGTCGGCCGGCTCGAACGGCAGCCCGGCCCTGGCGAAGACGGCGGGCTGGTAGAAGTGCACGACCGGGCCCACGTCGATGGGGAAGCCGATGAGGCTGCCGTCCTCGGCGACCCCCTGCTGCCACTTCCAGTCCAGGTACTGGCTCTTGAGCTTCTCGGCGCCGAGCGTCCGCAGGTCCACGAACTGGTCGGCGTTCGGCAGGTACGAGGCCATGTCCTCGCCCTTGAGCCCCGCGATGTCGGGGATGTGGGCGCGGCCGGCCATGGTGGTGATCAGCTTGGAACGGTAGTAGCCGCCGATCTGCTGGGCCTTGAGGGAGACGTCCTTGCCGTACCGGGCCTGGGCCTCCTTGACGACGGTGTCGCTCAGGCCGCCGCTCCAGTACCACAGGACCATGTTCCGGCCGGTGGAGCCGGTCGGCACCGCGCAGCCGGACGCCAGGCCGCCGAGCGCCGTGGCGGCCGTACCGGCCAGGCCCGCGCGCAGCAGGCCCCTTCGTGAGAGCCGCACAGCTCCCACCGCCTTTCGGTTCTGTTCGAGACTTCGCATAGAAGGGCCGATCGTGGGGGGGATCGGGTGGTCAGTGCCGTGCGGGCGGCGTGACGGGGGCGTACTGGACGGGCTGCCCCACGTCCGCCGGGATGCGGTCGGCGAGGAAGCCGTACGCCCGCTTCAGCTCGGGATCGGTCAGCGAGCGCCACCAGCGGTCGACGCCGTACCAGCCGGGCGCCGCCAGCGCGCCACCGTGATGCCGTACGGACAACCCGGACGCCAGCACCGCGAACCGCAGCCGCTCCTGAAGCGGCCAGCCGCCGAGGGAGGCCGCGACGAAGCTCGCTCCGAAGACGTCCCCGGCGCCCGTCGCGTCCAGGACGTCGAGGTCCAGGGCGGGCACCTCCGCGTACTCGCCCGTCGTCTGGTCGGCGGCGACGGCGCCGTCGCCGCCGCGCGTGACCACGGCCACCGGCACCAGCTCGGAGAGGGTGCCGAGCGCCGCGACCGCGCTGTCGGTGCGGGTGTAGGCCATCGCCTCCGTCTCGTTCGGGAGGAACGCGTGACACAGGGCGAGCTGGTCGAGCAGGTCGCGGGACCACCGCTGGGTGGGGTCCCAGCCGACGTCGGCGTAGATCTGCGTGCCGTTCGCCGCCGCCTTCGCCAGCCACCCGCGCGGCTCGGCCTCGAGGTGCACCAGGGCCGTGCGCGCCTCGGGCGGGTCGCCCATCAGTGCGTCCTGCGAGTACGGCGGTTCCTGGCCGTGGGTGACCAGCGCCCGGTCGTGGCCGTGGGCGAGCGCGACCGTGACGGGGGTGGGCCAGTCCTCCGCGACCCGGGAGAGCGCGAGGTCGACGCCCTCCTGGCCGGCGAGGACTTCCTGGCAGTAGGCGCCGTAGAAGTCGTCGCCGAAGACCGTGGCCAGGGAGGTCTTCAGGCCGAAGCGGGAAGCCGCGACCGCCAGGTTGGCGATGCCGCCCGGGCCGCAGCCCATACCGGCCGTCCAGATCTCCTCGCCCGGCGTCGGCGGCTTGCCCAGGCCCGTGAGGACGAGGTCGTAGAAGAGCAGCCCGGTCAGCAGCACATCGGGCCGGTCGTCGCCCACGCGCGCATCCTCTCGTCAAAAGTCTTCAATTCGGTGACCGGAATCGTGCGCCCCTCGGCGAGATTGGTCAAGAGTCATACAGAACTGAGCATAGAAATGATTGACAATGACGAGTACTGTTCACGTCGTGCTGGCTGAACGACGACACCAACTCATCCTGCGGGCCCTGCGCTCGGGCGGCCCCGCGGCTGTGACCGACCTCTCCGAGCAACTCGGTGTGAGCCCTGCCACCGTCCGGCGTGACCTCGTCAAACTGGAGGAGGAGGGGCTGCTCACCCGTGTGCACGGCGGCGCGGTCGTGGAGGAGGGCGACCAGCCCTTCGACGAGGTCGCCGAGGTTCGGGTGGCCGAGAAGGACGCGATAGCGGCCCGGGCCGCCGCGCTGGTCCAGGACGGCCAGTCGGTGCTGCTCGACATCGGCACCACGGCCTACCGCCTGGCCCGCCAGCTGCACGGTCGCCGGCTCACCGTGATCACCAGCAACCTGGTCGTGTACGAGGAGCTCGCCGACGACGAGGGCATCGAGCTGGTGCTGCTCGGCGGCATGGTCCGCCGCGAGTACCGCTCCCTGGTGGGCTTCCTCACCGAGGACAATCTGCGCCAGCTGCACGCCGACTGGCTCTTCCTCGGCACCAGCGGGGTGCGGCCGGGGGGACAGGTGATGGACACGACGGTCGTCGAGGTACCCGTCAAGCGGGCCATGATCAAGGCCAGTGAGAAGGTCGTGCTGCTCGCCGACTCGACGAAGTTCCCGGGCATGGGCATGGCGAAGGTCTGCGGTCCCGAGGACCTGGACGTGGTGGTGACCGACGCGCCGGTGAACGCGGAGACGCGGTCCTCCCTTCAGGAGGCGGGTGTCGAGGTGCTCGTGGCCGGGGAACGTGGAAAGGCTGGTGCGGCGTGAAGCTGACGATTCTGGGCGGCGGCGGATTCCGGGTGCCGCTCGTGTACGGGGCGCTGCTGACGGACCGCGGCGAAGGCCGGGTTACTGAAGTCGTTCTGCACGATCTGGACGACAGTCGACTGTATGCAGTCGCCCGTGTATTGGCTGAACAAGCCGCCGACGTGCCCGACGCGCCCCAGGTGACCGCCACCACCGACCTCGACGAGGCCCTGCGCGGCGCCGACTTCATCTTCTCCGCGATCCGCGTCGGCGGCCTGGAGGGCCGCGCCAACGACGAACGGGTGGCGCTGGCGGAAGGCGTCCTCGGCCAGGAGACGGTCGGCGCGGGCGGCATCGCATACGGTCTGCGGACGGTCCCCGTCGCCGTCGACATCGCCCAGCGCGTCGCCCGCCTCGCCCCCGACGCCTGGGTCATCAACTTCACCAACCCGGCCGGACTCGTCACCGAGGCCATGTCCCGCCACCTCGGCGACCGCGTCATCGGCATCTGCGACTCGCCGGTCGGCCTCGGCCGCCGTATCGCCCGCGTGCTCGGCGCGAAGAACCCGCAGGAGGCCTGGATCGACTACGTCGGCCTCAACCACCTCGGCTGGGTGCGCGGACTGCGCATCGCCGGCCGGGACGAACTTCCGCGCCTGCTCGCCGACCCCGAACTGCTCGGCTCCTTCGAGGAGGGCAAGCTCTTCGGCGTCGACTGGCTGCGGTCGCTGGGGGCGATCCCCAACGAGTACCTGCACTACTACTACTTCAACCGGGAAGCCGTCAGCGCCTACCAGCAGGCCGACAAGACCCGCGGCGCCTTCCTGGCCGACCAGCAGGCCCGCTTCTACCAGGAGATGCGGCGCCCCGACGCCGCCGCCCTGACCACCTGGGACCGCACCCGCGCCGAGCGCGAGGCCACCTACATGGCCGAGAACCGGGAGACGGCCGGCGCCGGCGAACGCGACGCCGACGACCTGTCCGGCGGCTACGAGAAGGTGGCCCTCGCCCTGATGCGGGCGATCGCCCGCGACGAGCGCACCACGTTGATCCTCAACGTCCGCAACCAGGGCACCCTTTCCGTGCTCGACACGGACGCCGTCATCGAGGTCCCGTGCCTGGTCGATGCCAACGGCGCCCATCCGGTGGCCGTCGCCCCGCTGCCCGACCACGCCACCGGCCTGGTCTGTTCGGTCAAGGCGGTCGAGCGCGAGGTGCTCGCCGCCGCCGACTCCGGCTCCCGTGCGACGGCCGTGAAGGCGTTCGCATTGCACCCGCTGGTCGACTCGGTCAACGTGGCCCGGCGGCTCGTCGAGGGCTACACCGCCGTCCACCCCGGCCTGGCGTACCTTGGGTAAGCGCTTTCCCGACCCACTGACCTGGAGATTCTGATGCACGACGAACGCCGCCGGATCGAGGAGCGCGTCGAGCGCGTTCACGACCAGCGCATCAAGCCAGCGATCTACGCGGCCACCGTCCCGTTCGAGGTCGAGGCCTGGCAGGCGCCGGGGGAGCCGGTCCCCTTCGCGGAGGCCGCCGCCGCGCCCTACGAGCCCTTCGCGATGGACACCCCGTGGGGCCCGCCCTGGGGCACCACCTGGTTCCGGATGCGCGGCCAGGTGCCCGCCGAGTGGGCCGGCAAGCGCGTCGAGGCGGTCATCGACCTCGGCTTCGTGGGCGACTGGCCAGGCAACCAGGCCGAGGCGCTGGTCCACCTCACGGACGGGACGCCGCTGAAGGCGGTGAACCCGCTCAACCAATACGTGGCGATCGCCAACCCGGCGACGGGCGGCGAGACGGTCGACTATCTGGTCGAGGCGGCCTCGAACCCCGACATCCTGGCGAACAACTTCTCCGCACCGACGACCATGGGCGATGTACTGACGGCAGGCGACCGTCCACTGTATACATTCCGCCGCGCCGACCTCGCCATCCTTGACGAGCAGGTCTGGCACCTCGACCTGGACCTTCAGGTGCTGCGCGAGCTCATGGTCCACCTCGGCGAGCACGAGCCCCGCCGCCACGAGATCATGCACGCCCTCGACCGCGCCATGGACGCCCTGGACCTCGACGACATCTCCGGCAGCGCCCCGGCCGTCCGCGAGGTGCTCGCGCCCGTCCTGGCCCGGCCCGCCCACGCCAGCGCCCACACCGTCTCCGGCGTCGGCCACGCCCACATCGACTCCGCCTGGCTGTGGCCCATCCGCGAGACCAAGCGCAAGACGTCCCGCACGTTCTCGAACGTCACCTCGCTGGCCGACGAGTACGACGACTTCATCTTCGCCTGCTCCCAGGCCCAGCAGTACGAGTGGGTGCGCGACAACTACCCCCACGTGTGGGCGCGCATCCAGGACTCGGTGAAGAAGGGCCAGTGGGCGCCGGTCGGCGGCATGTGGGTCGAGGCCGACGGCAACCTGCCCGGCGGCGAGGCCATCGCCCGCCAGCTGATCCACGGCAAGCGGTTCTTCATCGAGCACTTCGGCGTCGAGACGAAGGGCGTGTGGCTGCCGGACTCCTTCGGCTACACCGCCGCCTATCCACAGCTCGCCAAGCTCGCCGGCAACGAGTGGTTCCTCACCCAGAAGATCTCCTGGAACCAGACCAACAAGTTCCCCCACCACACCTTCTGGTGGGAGGGCATCGACGGCACCCGCATCTTCACCCACTTCCCGCCGGTCGACACCTACAACGCCCGGTTCAGCGGCGAGGAGATGGACCGGGCCGTGCGCAACTACTCGGAGAAGGGCGGCGGTACCCGCTCGCTCGCGCCCTTCGGCTGGGGCGACGGCGGTGGCGGCCCCACCCGCGAGATCATGGAACGGGCGCGGCGCCTGAAGGACCTGGAGGGCTCCCCGAAGGTCGTCGTCGAGCACCCCGACAAGTTCTTCGCCAAGGCCCGCGAGGAGTACCCGGACGCCCCGGTCTGGAACGGCGAGCTCTATCTGGAGCTGCACCGCGCCACCTACACCTCCCAGGCCCGCACCAAGCAGGGCAACCGGCGCAGCGAGCACAAGCTGCGCGAGGCCGAGTTGTGGGCGACGACGGCCGCTCTGCACGCGCCGGGCTACTCGTACCCGTACGAGAAGCTGGACCGGCTGTGGAAGACGGTCCTGCTCCACCAGTTCCACGACATCCTGCCGGGCTCCTCGATCGCGTGGGTGCACCGGGAGGCGGAGGCCGAATACGCCCGCGTCGCCGAGGAATTGGAGGCGCTGACGGCCGAGGCGATCGCCGCGCTGGGCGCCGGCGGGCCGCGCGTGTTCAACACGAGCCCGTGCGACCGCTCCGAGGTGATCCGTACGGCCGACGGCACACCGGCGTACGTGGAGGTGCCCGCGAGCGGCAGCGCGCCGCTCACCGACGCCGAGCCCCCGCGGCCGGTGAAGGCCGAGGGGCGTGTCCTCGACAACGGCCTGGTCCGTGTGGAGGTGGCGGAAGACGGCACACTGTCGTCCGTCTACGATCTACGGGCGAACCGCGAAGTCCTCGCCGGCCGGGGCAACCTGCTCCGCCTGCACACCGACCTCCCGAACTACTGGGACGCCTGGGACATCGACAAGCACTACAAGAACCGCTACACGGACCTGCTGACGCCCGACTCCGTCGAGGCCGTCTCGCAGGACCCACTGCTGGGCGCGATCCGTGTCACGCGCTCCTTCGGCAAGGGCTCGACGATCACGCAGACCATCACCGTGCGCGCCGGCAGCCCGCGCATCGACTTCGAGACCGACATCGACTGGCACGAGGCCGAGAAGATCCTGAAGGCCGGCTTCCCGGTGGACATCAGGGCGCCGCACTCCTCCGCGGAGATCCAGTTCGGCCACGTCCAGCGTCCCACCCACACCAACACCAGCTGGGAGGCGGCCCGCTTCGAGGTCGCCGGCCACCGCTGGGTGCACATCGGCGAGCCCGGCTACGGCGTCGCCGTCATCAACGACTCGACCTACGGCCACGACGTCTCCCGCACAGTCCGCGAGGACGGCGGAACGACGACCACGGTCAGCCTCAGCCTGGTCCGCGCCCCGCGCATCCCGGACCCCGAGGCCGACCAGGGCAGGCACCGCTTCGTCTACTCCCTCCTCCCCGGTGCGGACATCGAGGACGCCGTCGCCGAGGGCTACGCCCTCAACCTGCCGCTGCGCGTGGCGGACGCGGCGGGCGCCCCCGAGCCGGTCGTCGCCGTGGACGGCGAGGGCGTGACGGTCGAGGCGGTCAAGCTCGCCGACGACGAGTCGGGTGACGTGGTGGTGCGGTTGTACGAGTCCCGCGGCGGCCGCGCCCACGGTGTGCTGCGCACCGGATTCCCGCTCGCCGGCGCACAGGTCACCGACCTGCTGGAGCGGCCCTTGGAGGACGCGGACATCGACGGCGACGGCGGGATCGCGGTCTCGCTGCGCCCCTTCCAGGTGCTGACGCTCCGTCTGCGGCGCGGCGCCACCGGCCGGTAGAACCCGGCACCCGGGGCGGGCACGTCGTCGTGCCCGCCCCTTCCACGAAGTGATCTTGTCCTGTCGAGGAGTTCACCCGTGCCCATGCAGCCCTGGTTCACCGATGCCAAGTTGGGGATCTTCGTCCACTGGGGGATCTACGCCGTCGACGGCGTCCAGGAGTCCTGGTCGTTCTACGACGACATCGTGCCGCACGACCAGTACATGTCCCAGCTCGACCGCTTCACCGGCGCCAAGTACGACCCGCACGCCTGGGCGCAGCTCTTCGCGCGGGCCGGCGCCAAGTACGCCGTCCTGACCAGCCGCCACCACGACGGCGTGGCCCTCTGGGACACCGAGTACGGCGACCTCAACCTGGGCCGCGACTACATATCCGGCTACGCCGACGCCCTGCGCGAACAGGGCCTGAAGGTCGGTCTGTACTACTCGCACTCCGACTGGAACCACCCCGACTACGCCTCCACCCGCAAGCCCGGCCGCCCGCCGGAGCTGGAGGACAACCGCTACTCGGAGGTCGCGGCCGAGGACGAGGACCTTCAGGCCTGGGAGCGGTTCATCGCCTACCGCGACGGCCAGATCCGCGAACTGGCCTCCCGCTACCGGCCCGACCTGATGTGGTTCGACGGCGAGTGGGACCGCAGCGAGGAGCAGTGGCGCATCCCCGAACTCGCCGCGCTCATCCGCTCGTACTCTCCCGACGTCGTCTTCAACGCCCGCATGCTCAGCGAGGGCGACTACGCCACCCCCGAACAGGGCGCCCCCGTCGTGCCGCCCGAGGGTCCCTGGGAGCTGTGCCTGACGATCAACGACTCCTGGGGTTACCAGCACCACGACCACAACCACAAGTCGCTCAGCCAGTTGATCCGCTACTTCACGGAGACCATCGGCGGGGGCGGCAACCTGCTGCTCGACGTCGGCCCGATGGAGGACGGCACCATCCCCGAGCCGCAGGTCGAGCGCCTCGAAGGCCTGGGGGAGTGGATCCGCAAGCACGCCGACGCGGTGTACGGGACGGTGCGCGGGCTCCCGGCCGGGCACCACTACGGGCCCAGCACCCTCGCCGCCGACCGCCGCACCCTCTACCTCACCCTGTTCGACATCCCCCGCGCCGAGATCGGCGTCCGTGGCCTCGTCACACCGGTCCGCAAGGTCACCGTCCTCGGCAGCGGCACCGAACTGGCCCACCGCGTCGTCGGCGGGCTCCACGAGGCCGTCGGCGTGCTGTGGATCGACTCGCCCGCCGCGGCCGACATCGACCCGTATGCCACGGTCCTCGCGGTCGAACTCGACGGCGAACTGGAGCTGTACCGGGGGTCGGGCCGCTTCTGAGGCCTGCCACGGCAGTTCCCATCAAGAATTAAGAAAGTGGTAAATCACCTGGTCACGGGCGGAATTAGAGGTTCCGTGACCACGGTGCTTTGCCTGCGCGACACCTGAAGTTCGCTTGCCGCCCCTGGGATCAGGAGCGTACAGCGCGAGAGAAAGGTGTCACGGTGCGAGACCCGCGTATGTCCGCGATCGGCAAGGGGCTCAAGCGTCGGGGGAGGCTGATGAAAGAGGCGGTGAGCCCGCCGCGCCGGAACCTGGACGCCGTACCCGCGCCCCGCTCCGGGTCTGCGGCCGAGACGTACACCGCCCCGCGCGCCCCGCGCCTGGTCAAGTCGCCGGTGTTCGTGCTGTCCTCCGTCCGCTCCGGGTCGACCCTGCTCAGGGTGCTGCTGAACAGCCACAGCCGCATCCGCGCCCCCCACGAGATGCATCTGCGCACCCTCCACGTCGAGTTGACGCGCGACTTCACCGCGGAGGCCATGAAGGCGCTCGAACTGGACAAGGAGGAACTGGAGCACGTCCTGTGGGACCGGGTGCTGCACCTGGAACTCATCCGCAGCGGCAAGGACGTCATCGTCGACAAGACCCCGGCCAACACCCTCATCTGGCCCCGGCTGCGCCGATGTTGGCCCGACGCCCGGCACATCGTCCTGCTGCGCCACCCGGGCGCGGTCATCACGTCCCTCACCAATCGCCGCACGGATCCCGACCACGAGGCCATCCGCGCCGAAGTCCTCGACTACAGCGAGAAACTGGAAGAGGCCCGCCAGAGCCTCGACGCCCACGTGATCACGTACGAGGAACTCACCGCCGAACCGGAGAAGACCACCCGCGGCCTGTGCGACTACCTGGGCGTCCCGTGGGAGAGCGCCATGCTCGACTACGGCAGCAAGGACCACGGCACCTTCCGCCCGCAGCTCGGCGACTGGAGCAGCACCATCAAGTCGGGCCGCATCCAGCCCGCCCGCGCCGCGGATCCGGAGGCAAAACTGCCTCCCAGGCTTGCGGACTTGGCGAAGGCATGGGGCTACCCGGTCGAGTGATTCGGCCCGCGGAATTGACCCATGATTCCGGCGCCGGATTGCCCCCTGCCGCCGGTCGATCGGCTCCATAAAGTCGTAGCCATGACGACGACTCAGCAGAACGGGACCACGCAGGTCCCGGACTTCGCCCCGGTTCTCACCCGTGCCGCCGCGGCCGAGACCACGCGTGACCCCAGCAGCGTGATGACGCTCCTCGCGGACTCCGCCGACACCGGCGGGCGCCTGACCAGTTACCGCTCGACCTTCGCCGAGGGCGCGGTCGGCGCGCCCGCCCATCTGCACACCAAGGCCTCCGAGATGTTCTTCGTGATCGACGGAGCGCTTCAGGTGCTGGTGGGCGAGGAGATCACCGTCCTGGAGGCGGGCGACTTCCTCGTCGTGCCGCCGCACACCCCGCACGCCTTCGCCGCCGCGCCCGGTGCGACGGCGGACGTGCTGTTCGTCTTCACACCGGGCGCCGGACGCTTCGACTACCTGCGGCTGCTCGGCCGGGTGATGCGCGGCGAGGCCGACCCGCAGGAGATGAAGGACTCCTCGCAGCGGTTCGACAACCATTACGTCGACAGCCCGGTGTGAGCGCGAGGCGCTCGCGGCACGCGGCTGACCGGCGAAGGGCCGGACGAGCGTGTGGGCTTACGCCGGTGCTGTGGCTGTGGCTGTGGCGGGAGCCCCCGCCTCCGTCGTGACCGTCTCGACCGACTGCGCCGCCGGGGCGGGCACCGCCGGCAGCGGTTCCGGTGCCTCCGTCCGCTGCTGCGGGATCGACAACGGCCGCAGCGGGCGCGGGCCCGACACCACCGTGTAGTCCTGGCCCAGGAACGGCGGCACCATCTCGCCCGGATCCTCGCCGAGCGCCAACTGCACAGCCGCCCAAGGGGCGTTGACCCCGCACAGGGACAGCTGGTGCAGTCCGCCGGCCGGGCGGGTGTTGACGTCCATCAGGACGGGCCTGTCACCGAACATCCGGAACTGGATGTTGGACAGATAGTGCAGCCCGAAGCCCTCCGCGATCCGCCGCGCCGGATCCAGCCACTGCTCGTGCAGCGTGAAACCACGACGGCGGCCGTTCTTGGTGCGGCCCACGGCCAGCCGGACCAGGTTGTCGGGACCGGTCAGGCAGTCCACCGACACCTCCGGCTGCTCCAGCCGCGGCATGACCAGCCAGTCCACCGGCTCGTCGGCCTGCTCCAGGACCTGACGCACCAGGTCCAGCGGCACGTACGGAGTCGGGAAGCCATTGAGGTGCATGAGCGAGAAGGGAGTACGCGTGATGACACGGAAGCCCACCCCGCCCGCACCGGATGCCGGCTTGAAGCACGCCTTGTGCCCGCCCGCCTCCAGCTCCTCGACGGCGGCGACGAGTTCGTCCGCGTTCCGCACCCGCCACCAAGGCGGCACCGGCACGCCGATCGCCTGCACGGCCTCGTACGCGATCACCTTGTCGTGGAAGACCGCCACTGCCTGGGGCGGCGGCGCCAGCAGCGCTGTACCGACCGCCTCGAAATCGGCGCGGTGCGCCACGATCGCCGACTGGTGCAGCCGGGGCACGAACACGTCGATGCCGCGGCGTTGGCACTGGTCGAGCGCGTACTCCACGTACGCGGCGGGGGACAGACCCTCCGGCTCCAGATCGGCGGAGTCGGCGGCGGCGAGGACGGGGGAGTCGGCGTCCCCGTGGGTCGCATGGATCTCGACGGCCCGGTCGCTGGGATTTCTCCGCAGCTGATCCATGAAGAACACGTTCTCCGCGTACGTGCGGTTGAGCCAGACGCGTACGCGAGAGACCATGCAGGCCGCCTTTCACGGTTCGCGGGCAGGGCGAAGCAGGCCCGTGCCCGGGCAGGGTGGTTGGAGGGACACCAAACCGCCCCGTGCGAAGGGCGTTGATGGCGGTGGTGTTGGGGCGATCATACGGCTTTGAAAGGGTGCCGCGTGCAACGTGCGTGTTACGGATTTTCCGATCACGCTCACACCGGTTTTCCGATCAGGCTCATCCCGGCCCCCGGGCGTGCTGAAGATCGGCCGACTCGATGGGAAGACCGGCCGACGCGAGTCACCCTTGTCCTCGGAACCGCAAATGTGTTCTCGTGGTCCCATTCGGGTGATCGGAGGAGGCAACAGGTGACGTCGACGGTCGGCGGTGCCGGACAGCTGCTGGCCATCAGCGACCTGCACATCGGCTACGAGGAGAACCGCGCCCTCGTCGAACGGATGCGGCCGGAGTCGGACGACGACTGGCTGCTCGTGGCCGGCGACGTCGCGGAGACCGTCTCCGACATCCGCTGGGCCCTCAGCACACTCGCGGGCCGCTTCCGCAAGGTCGTCTGGGCCCCCGGCAACCACGAACTGTGGACCCACCCCAAGGACACCGTCACCCTCCGCGGAGTCGCCCGCTACGACCATCTGGTCGCCCTGTGCCGGGAAATCGGCGTCACCACACCCGAGGACCCCTACCCCGTCTGGAACGGCCCCGGCGGCCCCGTCGCCGTCGCCCCGCTGTTCCTGCTGTACGACTACTCCTTCCTGCCGGCCGGCTGCACTACCAAGGAGCAGGGACTGGCGTACGCGCACGAGACCGGGATCGTCTGCAACGACGAGTTCCTGCTGCACCCCGACCCCTACCCCACCCGCGAGGCCTGGTGCCGGGCCCGCGTCGACGAGACCGCACGCCGGCTCGCCGCCCTGCCCGACGACCTGCCCACCGTCCTCGTCAACCACTATCCGCTGGACCGGCACCCCACGGACGTCCTGTGGCACCCCGAGTTCGCCATGTGGTGCGGCACCCGGCTCACCGCCGACTGGCACCGCAGATTCCGCGTCCAGACCATGGTCTACGGCCACCTCCACATCCCCCGGACCACCTGGCACGACGGCGTCCGCTTCGAGGAGGTGTCGGTGGGCTACCCCCGCGAATGGCGAAAGCGCCCGGACCCACCCGGGCGGCTGCGCCGCATCGTTCCGAAGGAGGTCGGGGCCCGGTGATCTCGGAACTGCTGCCGGACTCCGTGGTGGCCGTGGAGGTGTACGGCAACGACGAGCCCGAGAACGCGCGCCTGTACCCCGGGGAAGAAGCCGTCGTGGCCCAGGCCGTCCCCAAGCGGCGCCGCGAGTTCGCCGTCGCACGCTCCTGCGCCCGCCGGGCCATGGAGAAGCTCGGCGTACCACCGCAGGCCGTCCTGCCCGGGGAACGCGGCGCCCCGGGCTGGCCCTCCGGACTGACCGGCAGCATGACCCACTGCGACGGCTATTGCGCGGCAGCCCTGGTCCGCGCCACCGACCTGGCCTCCCTGGGCATCGACGCCGAACCCGACGGCCCGCTCCCCGACGGCGTCCTGCCCGCCGTGTCACTGCCCGCGGAACGGGACCGCCTGCGCCGACTCACCCACGACAACCCCGGCATCCACTGGGACCGGCTCCTGTTCAGTGCCAAGGAGTCCGTCTACAAGGCGTGGTTCCCCCTCACCCGGAAGTGGCTGGACTTCTCCGAGGCCGACATCGAGCTCTCCGTCGACCCGGACGACCCGCTGACGGGCGCCCTGCGCGCCGAACTCCTCGTACCGGGCCCGCTGGTGGGCGGCCGGCGGCTCACTCACTTCGAGGGCCGCTGGACCGCCCGGCGCGGGCTGGTGGCGACGGCCGTGACCGTGCCGCACTACACGTAACCCCCTGGCGGGTTACGGCTCCGGTGGGCACCAGCTGTGCAGCAGCCGGAAGAACGCCTCCTCGTTTCCGGCCAGCCCCGCCTCCTCCAGCGCCCGCTCCGCCTCGGCCAGCACCGCGGGCGGGACCACGGGTGGTCGGCCGGCACCCGGCGGGCCGGGCGCGACGTCGAAAGCCGCCCGCACGGTGTGCAACAGCCGCAGATAGGCCTGGACGGCGGTGCGTTCGCGGTCGGTCAGTACGGCGGTGTGCATCGGGCGGCTCTCCCCACGTCGGTCTGTG
Source organism: Streptomyces sp. SA15 (assembly GCF_002291145.1). Taxonomy (GTDB): domain Bacteria; phylum Actinomycetota; class Actinomycetes; order Streptomycetales; family Streptomycetaceae; genus Streptomyces. The sequence goes on along the minus strand of NZ_NTGE01000164.1, from coordinate 127,512 downwards.
CTGTCACGCCCCCACAGGGCGGCGTACTTCCAGCTTGCCGCCCACCACTGACAATCGGGCCCCGCTTCACGTCCGTTCGCCCGCTTAGCGGAGGGGAAACCTCACCGAAATCCACGGGAGGAATGCGCCCCTACGCTGGAAGGAAGGGCTTTTGGCCGCCTCAGCGCGGCCACCGGAACAGGAGGCGAAACGCGTGGTCGACGCCCCACCACGGCGCCCGGCGCGCACCGTACGGCTGCGCCCGGTGGGCGACGCGGAACTCCAGCTGAAGTACCGCGTCGTGCACGGCTACCGCCGCGCCTACCGCATGGCCGGCCAGGGCCCGGCCCTCGTCCTCATCCACGGCATCGGCGACTCCTCGGCGACCTGGGCCGAACTCATCCCCGACCTCGCCCGCACCCACACCGTGATCGCCCCCGACCTCCTCGGCCACGGCGCCTCCGACAAACCGCGCGCCGACTACTCCGTGGCCGCCTACGCCAACGGCGTGCGCGACCTGCTCACCACCCTCGGCATCGAATCGGCCACCCTGGTCGGACACTCGCTCGGCGGAGGCGTGGCGATGCAGTTCGCCTACCAGTTCCCCGAGCGCACCGAGCGGCTCATCCTGGTCAGCGCGGGCGGCGTGGGCCGTGAGGTCAACCCGGTCCTACGGCTGGTCTCGCTGCCCGGCGCCCATCTGATGCTGTCCGCGCTGCGACTGCCCGGCATGCGCATCCAAGTCGGTCTCGCGGCACACCTGATGAAGCTCCTCGACACCGACCTCGGGCAGGACGCCCCCGAACTGCTCACCCTCGTGGACGCGCTGCCCGACGAGACCGCGCGCAACGCCTTCATCCGCACCCTGCGCGCGGTCGTCGACTGGCGCGGCCAGGTCGTGACCATGCTCGACCGCTGCTATCTCACCGAGGGCATGCCGACCATGCTGCTGTGGGGCGACCGGGACAGCGTGGTGCCCGTACGACACGCGTACGGGGCGCACGAGGCGATGCCGGGCAGCCGGCTGGAGATCTTCGAGGGCGCGGGTCACTTTCCGTTCCACAGCGATCCGGGGCGGTTCGTCTCCCTGGTGGAGGAGTTCACCGCCGGTACGGCTGCCGCCGACTGGAGCCGGGAGCACTGGCGGGACTTGCTGCGGGAGGGGAGGCCGGGGACGGCGGAGGGGCGGGCCGATGCCGCTCACAGCCGTGCGATCGAGCGTGATCTGCGCGAGGTCAGTGAACGCAGTGCGACGTAGTTGATGGCTCGGTCGCCTACGGGGCGCTCTATGCCGGTGTCGAGAGCACGACCGTGCTCAGCCCTTCGGGCCTCCGCGCTCCCCCACTCTCGGCTTCGCTCGAGCGGGGGGACCCCCATGTGCTCTCGACACCGGCGCGCCCCTCCGGCTCCCTCGCGGCCGGCGCGTCGGGACAGTGGGGGTTGGTGGGCCCTTGCTGGTGCTTGTGTGAGCAGGTGGGACCACGAACCCTCGGTCATTGCTGCTGCGGACCCAAATACCCCAGTGACGCCTCGATCCTGCCCGCCAGGTGCTCGCGCTGCACCGGGCCCCGCGACGACGAACCAGCCAGCCACGTACGGCACTTGCTGGCCAGCAGCAGACCGAAGGTCTCCGCCTCCTTCTCTTCGGCCTGGTCGAAGCGGGTGCGGGCGGCGACCTTCAGTACCGTCGCCTGGAGGTCCGCCTCGTCGTTCAGCAGACGGGCCGCGACCGCCGCGCCCTCCACGTGATGACTGCAGTGCCCGGCCTTCATGTGCCACAGCTCGTGGCCGAGGATCACCAGCTGGTGGTCGGGGGCGGTGCGTTCCTCGATGACGACGAGGTCCTGCTCGGCCATGTCGAGCCACAGCCCGCTGGCCGTGCCGGGCGGGAAGGCGGCCGTACGGAAATGCACCGGGCGGCCGCGGCGTCTGCTCATCGCCTCGCACAGGGCGCCGTACAGGTCCTCGGGCCGTGCCGGGGCGGCGAGGGTCAGCTCCGTGACCAACTCGCCGCACAGACGGCGCATTTCCTTACCGATGCCCACAGTTCTCCCCCGGATCAGGACTCGGGCCGCTTGACGCTCTCCAAGAGCATGTCCAGCCACTCCGCCACTTTGTCGCGGTGCTGGTCGGTGGGCAACTGCGCGGCCCGCCAGGCGATCCCGCGGACGCCGTGGTCCTGCAGCAGCCGCTCCAGCGGGTCGTCGGCGGCCGCGGCCGCCTCCCGCTCGGCGAGTCTCTGCAAAAGGTCCTGCTCGGCGCGCTGGAGGGCGCCCGCGAGCGCCTCGGGGTCCTCCGCCGTGAGGAAACCGGCGTGCACCCGGAAGAACCGCTGGATGGCGTCGCAGTGCTCCATGGTGGGGCGGCGGTCGCCGTTGATGAGCGCGCCGGCCTGCTGCCGGGACATGCCGGCGCCGTCGGCGATCTCCTGCTGGGTGTACTTGCGCCCGTTGGGCTTCAGCCGCGTGCGGCGCAGCATGTCCAGGCGTTGCAGGAACCGTGCCTGCACGTCCGGTTCGCCCGCGGGGCGGCCGCTCAGCAGCGCCTTGACGACGGGCTCGGGCACACCGGAGGCCACGGACAGGCGGCCGGTGTCGAAGACCTCCGCGTGCGGCACGCCGAGCCGGTCGGCGAGTGCGGTGACGCGGGCGACGACGGACGGCAGTACGGCCGACGCCACGTCGCCCGGAGACTGGAAGCCATCCGACACCGACAGATCTCCTACGTTTCTCACTGGCTTCTCACAAGCGGGTTGCCGTGAACTTCCCGGAGAGTAGCCGGTCATTCGAACTCACATCCAGGTCTCGCCACAACTGTGTCCAATTTCAGCCGTCAACAGCCGTGGAATGCCACGATAGTTGACACGGCTCAAGTCGGGGCACCAGGATCAAGGCGCCGCGTGAAGGCCGCATAGGCAAGAGGGGTGACCTCCCGATGGCATATCAGGCAGGTGGGCAGCGGTCGCAGCCGCGGCCCGTCCCCGAGAGTCCCGAGGCCCAGGCGTATCTGCGGGACTACGCCACCCTCCTGGAGGCCGTCCCCTTTCCGTCCCTCGTTCTCGACCACCGCTGGGACGTCGTCCTGGCCAACACCGCTTTCGAGACACTTTTCCGAGGCGTGGGCACCCACCCGACGGCCATGCCGGGCGACAACTTCCTGAGGTTCGTCCTGTTCCACCCCGACGCGAGCACGGTCCTCGGCGAGCACGAGTCGCGCTGGTGCCTGCCGATGCTGGCGCACTTCGCCGCCGCCGTTGAGCGACACGGCCACGACCACGGGCTGCAGTCGATCCGCCGGGACATCGCCCAGGACCCGATCATGGAGGCCGCCTACCGGCACGGCCTGCCGCACTGGATCCGCGCGGTCGGCGAGCAGGGCGTCGAGCACGACGGCGCCGTCCGCCCGCTGCTGCATCCCGACCCGCGCTGGGGCGCCACCGACTGCCGGGTCGTCGACGAGACGCCCAGGACCCTGCGGGACATGGGCTACACCCGGCTGACGCTGGTGCTGCGCCCCGCGCGCCGCCCGGTGCCGGCCCCGCGGCGGGCCGTCCGCCCCCGCCGCACGGCCGGCCACCTCAGCGTGGTGCCCGCCCCCGAGGCCTGACAGGCACCGTCGGCGTTCAGGTCGCCGACGGCGCCTTGTCAGCAACCCACCTCTTCAGCCCACCTCTTCAACCCACCTCTTCAACCCACCGTTTCCGTCCGGGTCTCCCGGCGTCGGCGTCATTCCCCGTATCAGAGCCATGTGACATAGTACTGACGTGAGCGAGCGACTGACCTGCGAAGTCGTGGTCGTCGGAGCCGGAATGGTGGGTGCCGCCTGCGCCCTGTACGCGGCCCGGGCGGGCCTCGACGTCACCGTGGTCGACCGTGGGCCGGTGGCCGGCGGCACGACCGGCGCGGGTGAGGGCAATCTCCTCGTCTCCGACAAGGAGCCGGGTCCCGAGCTCGATCTCGCCCAGCTGTCCGGGCGTCTGTGGGAGGAACTCGCGGGGGAGTACGGCGAGATCTTCGAGTACGAGGCCAAGGGTGGCGTCGTGGTCGCCTCGACCTCCGACGGACTCGCGGCCCTGGAGCGGTTCGCCGAAGGGCAGCGCGCCGCAGGCGTTGTGGCGGACAAGGTCACGGGCGGCGGACTGTACGACCTCGAACCCCATCTCGCCCCCGGCCTGCCGGGCGGCGTCCACTACCCGCAGGACAGCCAGGTCATGCCCGCCCTGGCCGCCGCCCACCTGCTGAAGGCCTCCGGCGCGCGCCTGCTCACCGGCCGGACCGTGACGGACGTACTGCGCACGGCGGACGGGGAAGTGCGCGGGGTCCGTACGGACCGGGGTGACCTGCACGCCCCGGCGGTCGTCAACGCGGCCGGCACCTGGGGCGCCGAACTCGCCGCACGTGCCGGAACCTCCCTGCCCGTCCTGCCCCGGCGCGGCTTCGTCCTGGTCACCGAACCGCTTCCGCGTCTGGTCCGCCACAAGGTGTACGCCGCCGACTACGTGGCCGATGTGGCCAGCGACTCCGCCGCGCTGCAGACCTCGCCGGTCGTGGAGGGGACGGCGGCGGGCCCGATCCTGATCGGCGCGAGCCGTGAACGCGTCGGCTTCGACCGGACCTTCTCACTGGCGGCGGTACGGGCCCTGGCGGCCGGCGCGACCGGGCTGTTCCCCTTCCTGGCCGGCGTCCACGCTCTGCGGTCCTACGTCGGCTTCCGCCCGTACATGCCCGACCACCTGCCCGCCATCGGCCCCGATCCCCGCGTCCCCGGGCTCTTCCACGCCTGCGGGCACGAGGGCGCGGGCATCGGACTGGCCACCGGCACCGGGCACTTGATCGCGCAGGCGCTGACCGCGAAGACGCCCGACCTGGACCTGGCGCCGTTCCGGCCCGACCGTTTCCCCGAGGAGGCCGCGTGACATCCCCCTTTGACCTCGCCGGGGCCGAGCCGGGCCCCGCCTTCACCATCACCCTGGACGGCCGTACGGTCGAGGCGCTGCCCGGCCAGACGGTCGCCGCCGCGCTCTGGTCGGCCGGAGTCACTTCCTGGCGCAGCACCCGTGGCGAACGCCGTCCGCGCGGCATCTTCTGCGGGATCGGCGTCTGCTTCGACTGCCTGGTGACCGTCAACGATCGCCCGAACAGGCGGGCTTGTCTGGTGCCGGTGCGTCCGGGCGACATCATCCGTACGCAGGAGGGGACCGGGCATGTCGAGTGAGCGACCGCGGCTCGCGGTGATCGGCGCGGGGCCGGCCGGTCTCGCCGCGACCCTCGCCGCTGCGGCCCGCGGCGTCCGGGTCACACTGCTCGACTCGGCCGCACAGGCCGGCGGACAGTTCTACCGGCAGCCGGCCGCCGAACTGCGCGCCGGCCGACCCCAGGCCCTGCACCACCAGTGGCGGACCTGGGAGCGACTGCGGGACGGGCTGGGCTCCCACGTGCGGGCAGGCGTCGTACGTCACTTGACGGGCCATCATGTCTGGCTCGTGGAGGGAGGCGAGCGGTGGGGCGAGGGCTTCACCGTGCACGCCCTGCTCGGCCCCGAGCAGGAGGAGCCGGTCGAGGTGCGTGCCGACGCCGTGCTCCTCGCCACCGGCGGCTACGAGAAGGTGCTGCCCTTCCCCGGCTGGACCCTCCCCGGCGTCATCACCGCGGGCGGCGCCCAGGCCATGCTCAAGGGGGCCCTCGCGGTGCCCGGACGGACCGCCGTCGTCGCCGGGACCGGGCCGCTGCTGCTGCCGGTGGCCACCGGGCTCGCCGCGGCCGGGATGGAGATCGCCGCGCTCGTCGAGTCCGCCGATCCGCGCGCGTTCCTACGGCGGACCCGCGCACTGGCCGCGCAGCCGGACAAGGTCGCCGAGGGCGCCGGATACGCGGCCCGGCTGCTGCGGCACCGCGTGCGCACCTTCGTCCGCCACACCGTGGCCGAGGCGCACGGCATCGAGCGGCTGGAGGCGGTGACCGTCGCCGCGCTCGACGCCACCGGACGGGTCAGGCCCGGCACGGAGCGCCGTATCCCCTGCGACACCCTGGCCGTCGGCCACGGCATGCTGCCGCACACCGATCTGGCCGAGACCCTGGGTTGCCGCCTCGAAGGCTCGAACGTTCATGTGGACGATGAACAACGCACCGACGTTCCCGGTGTCTGGGCGGCGGGTGAGGCCACCGGCATCGGCGGGGCGGCCCTGGCGCTCGCCGAGGGGCACATCGCCGGACGCTCCGCCGCGGCGCGGCTGCACGGGGCCGAACCCGACCGGCGGGAGTGGGCCGCGGCCGCGAAGTCCCGGGCCCGGCTGCGGGAGTTCTCCGCCGCGCTCGACACCGTGTACGCGCCGCCCGCGCACTGGGCCGAGCAGGTCACCGACGACACCGTCGTATGCCGTTGCGAAGAGGTCGACGGCGGTGCGATCCGGGAGGCCGTCGAGCGACTCGGCGCCGGTGACCTGCGAACCGTGAAGCTGCTGACGCGGGCCGGGATGGGCTGGTGCCAGGGGCGGGTGTGCGGCCCCGCGGTCGCCGGCCTCGCCGGGTGCGCGTTCACCCCCTCCCGGCGGCCGTTCGCGCGGCCCGTACCCCTCGGCGTCCTTGCCCGACAGCCCACAGAGAGAGGACTCTCATGACCGACCACCGTCCCTGGCGCGGCGTGCTCGTCGCCACCGCGCTCCCGCTGAACGACGACCTCTCCGTCGACCACGGCAAGTACGCCGAGCACTGCGCCTGGCTGGTCGACAACGGCTGCGACGGCGTCGTACCGAACGGATCGCTCGGCGAGTACCAGGTGCTCACCCCCGAGGAACGGGCCAAGGTCGTCGAGACGGCCGTGGCCGCCATCGGCGGCGCGCGCGTGATGCCCGGCGTCGCCGCCTACGGCTCCGCCGAGGCCCGCCGCTGGGCCGAACAGGCACGCGACGCGGGCTGCGCCGCCGTGATGCTGCTGCCGCCCAACGCCTACCGCGCGGACGAGCGTTCCGTCCTCGCCCACTACGCCGAGGTCGCCGAGGCCGGTGTGCCGATCGTGGCGTACAACAACCCCATCGACACCAAGGTCGACCTGGTGCCGGAGCTGCTCGCCAAGCTGCACGGCGAGGGGTACATCCGTGCGGTCAAGGAGTTCTCCGGAGACGTCCGCCGCGCCTACCAGCTCGCCGAACTCGCCCCGGAACTGGACCTGTTGATCGGCGCCGACGACGTCCTGCTGGAACTCGCGCTGGCCGGCGCCAAGGGCTGGGTGGCCGGCTACCCGAACGCCCTGCCGAAGTCCACGGTGGAGCTGTACCGCGCGGCGGTCGGCGGCGACCTGAGCACTGCCAAGAAGCTCTACGAGCAACTGCACCCGCTGCTGCGCTGGGACTCCAAGGTCGAGTTCGTGCAGGCCATCAAGCTGTCCATGGACATCGTCGGCCGCCACGGGGGACGTTGCCGTCCGCCCAGGGTGCCGTTGCTCCCCGAGCAGGAGGCCACGATCCGCTCCGCCACCGAGAACGCCGTCGCCGCAGGCTTGGCGTAGGGAGGCCGGTCATGCGCAGCAGACTCGTCCTGCACGCCGTTGACTCGCACACCGAGGGCATGCCCACCCGCGTGATCACCGGCGGCATCGGCACCATCCCCGGTGCGACCATGAACGAGCGGCGCCTGTACTTCCGTGAGCACCGCGACGACATCAAACAGCTGCTGATGAACGAGCCGCGTGGCCACTCGGCGATGAGCGGCGCGATCCTCCAGCCGCCCACCCGCCCCGACTGCGACTGGGGCGTGATCTACATCGAGGTCTCCGGCTATCTGCCGATGTGCGGGCACGGCACGATCGGCGTGGCGACCGTGCTCGTCGAGACCGGCATGGTCGAGGTTGGCGAGCCGGTCACCACGATCCGGCTCGACACCCCGGCGGGCCTGGTCGTCGCCGAGGTGGCGGTGGAGGACGGGGCCGCGAAGGCGGTCACCCTCCAGAACGTCCCGTCCTTCTCCGTCGGCCTCGACCGCAAGATCACCCTCGCCGACGGGCGCACGGTGACCTATGACCTGGCCTACGGCGGCAACTTCTACGCCATCCTGCCGCTGGAGGAGTTCGGTCTGCCCTTCGACCGCGCCCGCAAGGACGACATCCTCAAGGCCGGACTGTCCCTCATGGCGGCGATCAACGCCGAGGAGGAACCCGTCCACCCCGAGGACCCGTCCATCCACGGCTGCCACCACGTCCACCTGCTCGCACCCGGCGTCACCGCCCAGCACTCTCGGCACGCGATGGCGATCCACCCCGGCTGGTTCGACCGCTCGCCCTGCGGTACGGGCACCTGCGCGCGCATGGCGCAACTCCACGCGCGTGGCGAACTTCCCCTGCACACCGAGTTCGTGAACGAGTCCTTCATCGGAACCCGGTTCACCGGCCGCCTCCTCGCCACCACCGAGGTCGCCGGCCGCCCCGCCGTCCTGCCCAGCTTCACCGGCCGCGCCTGGGTCACCGGAACCGCGCAGTATCTGCTCGATCCGTCGGACCCGTTCCCGGCGGGATTCGTGCTGTAGGCGGTTCGGGCGGATCCCACAATGTCCGGTGACCGAAGGAGAACGACTGTCATGGCCCCGCAGCACATCCCCGACCTGCCCGTGCTGGGCGGCAGGAAACCCAGCCACCGGGAGCGGGTCGCGGACGCGCTGCGGGCCGCGCTGATCGCCGGCGAGCTGCGGCCGGGCGAGGTGTACTCGGCGCCGGGCCTCGCCGCCCGCTTCGGCGTCTCCGCCACCCCGGTGCGCGAGGCCATGCTGGACCTCGTCAAGGAGGGCCTGGTCGACACCGTCCCCAACAAGGGCTTCCGGGTCACCGCCGTCTCGGAGCGACAGCTCGACGAGTACACCCACATCCGGTCCCTCATCGAGATCCCGACCACGGTCGCACTCGCCACCACGGCCGGCCCCGCCGACCTGGAGGCGCTGCGCCCGCTCGCCCAGGAGATCGTCACCTCCGCCGCGGCGGGCGACCTCGTCGCCTACGTGGAGGCGGACCTGCGCTTCCACCTCGGCCTACTGGCCCTCGCGGGCAACGCGCACCTGGTCGAGGTGGTACGGGACCTGCGCCGCCGCTCCCGCCTGTACGGCCTGACGGCACTGGCGGAGGCGGGACGGCTGCAGTCCTCCGCCGAGGAGCACCTGGAGCTCCTCGACGCGCTGCTCGCACGGGACGAGGACGCCGTACGCGCGGTGATCACCAGGCACCTCGGCCATGTAAGAGGCCTCTGGGCAACTCCCTGAAGGGGCGCGGGGCTGTGACATGATGCGGCTCCGCCGCGTGGGCGCGAACAACCCCCACAACCCGCAGCCGCCAAATCACATCCGGGACCGAGCTGTTAGGCCCCGGCGTCCGCCCTCTTCGCGGCCTGGATCTGCGCATACACATGCGTACGCAACTCCGCAAACCGCGGAGCCACCCTCGTATGCAACTGATCCCGCTCATCCGGCAGATCAACCTTCAACTGCTCCTGCACGACGGTGGGGGAGGCCGACAACACGATCACCCGCTCACCGAGATAGACGGCCTCATCGATGTCATGGGTCACGAACAGAATCGTGATGCCCCGCTCCCGCCACAGCCGCCGTACAAGGTCCTCCAGATCCGCCCGCGTCTGCGCGTCCACCGCCGCGAACGGCTCGTCCATCAGCAGCACCCGCGGCTCGTACGCCAGCGCACGGGCGATGGCGACCCGCTGCTGCATACCGCCCGACAGCTGCCAGGGATACGCCCCGGCCGCGTCCCCGAGCCCGACCGAGTGCAGCGCGTCCGTCACCAGCTCCCGGCGTCGCGCCTTGCTCAAATCCTTCTGCTTCAGGGGGAGTTCGACGTTCTCGCCGACCCGCATCCACGGGAACAGACTGCGGCCGTACTCCTGGAAGACGAAGGCCATGCCGGGCGGCGGCCCGGTCACCTTCCGCCCCTCGAGCAGCACTTCGCCCGAAGTCGGCGCCAGCAGGCCGCCCATGCACTTCAGCAGAGTCGTCTTGCCGCACCCCGACGGGCCGACGAGACAGACGAGTTCGCCGGCGTCGACGGTGAAGGTGAGGTCGCGTACCGCCTCCACCCGCCGCCCGGAGCCGTCGTACACCTTCTTCAGGCCGCGTATGTCGAGCATGGACCGCCCTTTCACGATGCTCACCGGGACCGCCGGGTGGATGCGCGCAGACCGCGGTACCAGCCGAGCGCCCGCCGCTCGACCAGCTGGAAGACGACGGACAGCAGGAAACCGAGCAGACCGAGCACCAGGATGCCGGTCCACATGTCGGGGATGGCGAAGCCGCGCTGGAACTGCACGATGGTGAAGCCGAGTCCGTTGCTGGCGGCGAACATCTCGCTGATGACCATGAGGATGATGCCGATGGACAGCGCCTGACGCAGGCCCGCGAAGATCTGCGGGCTCGCCGAGCGCAGCACCACGTGCCTGAGCCGGGCGAGGCCCGTCACGCCGTACGAACGGGCCGTCTCCGTCATCACGGAGTCCACCGCCCGTACGCCCTCGACGGTGTTGAGCAGGATCGGCCACACGCAGCCGCTCGCGATCACCGTGACCTTCATGGTGTCGCCGATCCCCGCGAAGATCATGATGACCGGCACCAGCACCGGCGGCGGCACCGCCCGCAGGAACTCCAGCACCGGTTCGCACACCGCCCGCACCCGCCGGTAGGAGCCGATGACCGTGCCGAGCGCCACGCCCACGACGGCCGCCAGCGCGTAGCCGCCGGTCAGCCGCAGCACGCTGGGCAGCACGTCGTCCTGCAGACGCTCGCCCGTCCACACGTCCGGGAAGGTCTCGAGGATCGTCCGCAGCGGCGGCCAGTACACGTCCGTACTGCCGTCGGACGCCACCCACCACCCCGCGACGAGCAGCGCGGGCAGGGCGATCACGTAGACCGCCCGCAGCAGTACGCCCCTCACACCGCCACCTCCCCGCGCACCGACTGGTGCCAGGCCAGCGCCCGCCGCTCCACCGTCCGCGCGCCGACGTTGATCAGCAGGCCGAGCAGACCGGTGACGACGATCAGCGCGTACATCTCGGGCACCGCCTGCGAGGTCTGCGCGACGCCGATGCGTTTGCCCAACCCCGGTGCGCCGATGACGAGTTCGGCGGTGATGGCGAGGATCAGCGCGACGGCCGCGGCCAGCCGGACGCCGGTCATGACGTACGGCAGCGCGGTCGGCCACAGGACGTGGCGGATCCGCGCCCAGGTGCCGAGGCCGTACGACCGTGCCGTCTCTTCGGCGACGGGGTCGACGTCCTGGACGCCGTACAGGACCTGGATGAGCACCTGCCAGAAGGAGGCGTACACGACGAGCAGCAGCACCGAGCGCAGTTCGGTGCCGTACAGCAGCACCGCTAGCGGGATCAGCGCGACCGACGGGATGGGGCGCAGGAACTCGATCGTCGAGGCGGTCGCCTCCCGCAGATGCGGGACCACGGACACGATCACGCCCACCACGATCCCCGCGGACGCGGCGATCGCCAGCCCGAGCGCCCAGCCGGTGAGCGTGTCGCCGAGGGCCGTCCAGAAGGCGCTGTCCGCGAGTTCGTCCACGAGGGCGTCGGCGATGCGGCTGGTCGGCGGGAAGTACGCCTCCTTGACCAGGCCGAGCCGCGGCGCAGCCTCGCCCAGGGCGAGGAAGGCCGCGAGACCGGCCGCACCGAGTGCGGCGTTCATGCCCTTCACGCGTTCTCGCCTCTCACGGCAGCAACTTGTCCAGATCCGGCGTCGACTTGAAGAGGCCGTCCTCCTCGCCCAGCTTCATCAGTGCCTCGATGGACGCGCGGTTCGGCTCGGCCGGCCACTTCGGCAGGGTCACCTTCTCCAGCACGGCCGCCGGGATCTTCGTGTACGTGGTGACGACCTGGCGTGCCTCGTCGGGGTGGGCGTCGGCGTAGGCCAGGGCCTCGGCGGTGGCGTCCTGGAACTTCTTGACCACCTCCGGGTTCTGCTGCGCGTACTGCGTCGACGTGAAGTACATGGCGACGGTGAGGTCCGGCGCCACGTCCACCAGGGGAGAGGCGATCTCGCGGCCGCCCTGGCTCTTGACGGTGGCGAGGGCGGGCTCGACGACCTGGGCGGCGTCGATCTGGCCGCTGTCGAGGGCGGCCGGCATCTGGTCGAAGGCCAGCTCGACGAACTTGACCTTGTCCGGGTCGCCGCCCGCCTTGCGCACCGAGGCGCGCACAGACGTCTCGTTGATGTTCTTCAGGGTGTTGATGGCGACCTTCTTGCCCTCCAAGTCCTTCGGTGACTTGATCGGGCTGTCCTGCTTGACCGTGAGCCCGCTGAAGTCCTTGCCCTCCACACCGGTCGAGGCGATGGCGTTGGCGACGGCCTTGACGGGCACGTTGTTGGACTGGGCGATCAGCAGTGAGGTGACATTGGAGAAGCCGAACTGGAACTGGCCGCTCGCCACCCCGGGCACGATCGCCGCGCCGCCCTGCGCGGTGGTGATCTCCAGCTTCAGGCCGTGCTTGCTGTAGATGCCCTTCTGCTGGCCCAGGTAGAGGGGCGCGACATCGACGATGGGGATGAGGCCGACCTTGACCGTGGTGGCGCCACCGGACGCGGCGGCCTTGTCCGAGCCTGAGGAGTCGGACGAGCCGCAGCCCGTGGCGGCGGTCAGAACGGATACGGCCGTGAGGCCGACGAGCAGACGACGACGCATTGGTTCCCCCTGTGGGACCGGACCTGGTGCTCCGACCGGCTGTGCGCAGACAGCACGAATGTGCTCGGCGAGAACGTATGGCCGGTCGGTTGTCATGGTCAATGCCCGTGCGGTGAAGGGCCGTTGACATCACAGGACGTGCACTCATAGCGTGCGCTCTGCGTACGTTGGTACGTCCTGCTGGAGGCGCCGATGCCCGCTGCGGTTCGCGCACCGTACTTCGTCCAGTCCTTCGAGCGCGGCCTCGCCGTGATCCGGGCCTTCGACGCCGACCACCCGGCGCTGACGCTGAGCGAGGTCGCTCGCGCCTGCGACCTGACCCGGGCGGCGGCCCGCCGCTTCCTCCTCACGCTCGCCGACCTCGGCTACGTGCGGACCGACGGCCGGCTCTTCCGTCTCACCCCACGCGTGCTGGAACTCGGCTACTCCTACCTGTCCAGTGTCACCCTGCCGGAGATCGCCGCACCACATTTGGAGCAACTCGTCGCGCAGGTACGGGAGTCGTCGTCGCTGTGCGTCCTGGACGGCGACGCCGTCGTGTACGCCGCCCGCGTCCCCACCAGCCGCATCATGACCGCGTCCATCACGGTCGGCACCCGCTTCCCGGCGCACCTCACCTCGGTGGGCCGGGTCATCCTCGCCCATCTGCCGGACGACGAGCTCGAGGCCCGGCTCGCCTGCGCGGAGCTGAAGCCACTGACCGCCCGCACCATCGTCTCGGCGGACACGCTGCGCGCGGAACTGCACCGCGTACGACGGCAGGGCTACGCCCTCGTCGACCAGGAACTGGAGGAGGGGCTCAGGTCGGTCGCCGCCCCGGTGCGGGACCGGGACGGCGAGGTGGTGGCCGGCGTGAACATCGCCGTGCACGCCAGCCGCAACTCCTGCGAGTCCGTCCGCCGCGACCTGCTGCCCCACCTGCTGGCGACCGTCGCGCGGATCGACGCCGACCTGAGGGTCACAGGTCCAGCACGAGCCGCTCGCCCCGGCACCGGGACACACAGATCATCATCGTCTCGCCGCTCGCCCGCTCCTCGTCCGTGAGCACCGAGTCCCGGTGATCCGGGGTGCCCTCCAGGACGTCGGTCTCGCAGGTGCCGCAGGTGCCCTCGGTGCAGGAGAAGAGCACCTCGACACCGGCGGCGCGCACGGTGTCCAGGACGGACACGCCCTCGGGCACGGTCAGCGTGTGCCCGGTGCGCTCCAGTACGACCTCGAACTCGCTGTCCGGGCCGGTCTTTTGGTCCTTCGGCTGGAACCGTTCGACGCGCAGTCGCCCGCGCGGGCAGCGCTCCTCGACCGCGTCCAGCAGGGGCCCAGGACCACAGCAGTAGACGAGGGTGCCCTCGGGCAGGTCGTCGAGCACAGAGCCGAGGTCCAGCAGCCCTCTCTCGTCCTGCGGGGCGAGGGTGGCCTTGTCCCCGTACGCGCCCAACTCCTCGGTGAAAGCCATGGAGTCACGCGTCCGGCCCCCGTACAGCAGCGTCCACTGAGCGCCCGCCGCCTCGGCCGCCGCCAGCATCGGCAGGATCGGGGTGATGCCGATGCCGCCCGCGATGAAGCGATAGCGCGGGGCGGGTTCGAGTGCGAAGTTGTTGCGGGGCCCGCGCACCCGGACCTTGTCGCCCTGCCGCAACTCCCCGTGGACGTAAGCGGACCCACCGCGCCCCTCGGGCTCGCGCAGGACACCGATCCGCCACACCTGCCGGTCCGCCGGGTCCCCGCACAGCGAGTACTGCCGCTCCAGATCGGGGCCGAGCAGCACGTCGATGTGCGCGCCCGGTTCCCAGGCGGGGAGTTCCTCGCCCAGCGGGTGGCGCAGGGTGAGGGCGAGCACGCCGTCGGCCGCGTGCTCCCGGCGGTCGACGACGAGTTCGGCTTCGTACACGCTCATGAGCTGTTTCCTCGCGGCTCGCTGTGCTGCTCGTGTCGCGGCTCGTGTCCTTGCGGATGGGCGAGCATCCACTCCCACATCTCGATGGGATCCTGCGCGGTGTGCTCGCGGCCGCAGTGACAGGTGCCGTGCAGGATGTCGGTGCCCGGCAGCCAGTCGATGCGGTAGATCTCGCCGGTCGGGCTCGTCACTGGACCTTCTCCATGGGCTTGGCGCCCTCCTCGACCAGGCGGGCGAGGATACGGCGGGCGGCGAGGCCGCCGGTGTCGATGTTGATGCTCAGCTCCTGGTAGCCGGTGCGCTCGGTGCCGAGCGTCTTCTGCAGCAGGTTGAGCGCGTCGACGTCCTGCATCACGACCGTGTGGTTGTTGCCCCGCAGGAACTCGGTGACCTCGGCGTCGTCCGTCGCCCAGTCCCGCGAGACCATCCAGAAGTCGTACACCTTGCCGTCGGCGGACGGCGTGATGGCGTACGTGATCTCGGTGTGGAAGCCGTTCGGGTCGCTGCCGTCCGGCTCGGGCAGCACACCGACCGGGGCGATGCGGCTGTGCAGCAGGTAGAGGCAGGGCGCGTGGTACTCGATGTCCTGCCAGCGCGTGATCCGGCCCTGGATGCCGGTGGACTTGGCGTAGAACGGCGGGCACTCGGCGTCGTCCATGTGCCGGCTCACCCGTACGATGCCCGCGCCCTCGTCGACCTCCGTGGTGATCGGCGTCTCGGCGACCTCGGGGGTGCCGATGTAGCCGCCGTGCAGATACGTCTCGTGGGAGAGGTCGAGAAGGTTGTCGACGAGCAGGCCGTAGTCGGCGTCGATCGGCTCCATGCCACGGACGGTGACCCAGCCGGGGGAGTCCAGGTGCTTCGCCCGCGGAATGGTCTGCGGGTCGGCGAGGGCCGGGTCGCCGATCCACACCCAGATCAGCGAGTCCTGCTCGACGACGGGGTACGAGGCGACGCGCGCGGTGCGCGGTACGCGTTTTTGCCCGGGCACGTACACACAGGTGCCCGTCGTGTCGTACGTGAACCCGTGGTAGCCGCACACGATCCGGTCGCCGTCGAGGCGGGTCGGGGCCTCGGACAGCGGGTAGCGACGGTGCACACACCGGTCGTGCAGGACGACGGGCGTCCCGTCCTCCTCGGTGCGATAGAAGACGAGCGGCTCACCGAGAATCGTCCGGCCGAGCAGCTCACGCCCGACCTCGTGGCTGTAGGCGGCGACGTACCACTGGTTCCTGGCGAAGGCGGTCATGTGGGGCATGGCGTTCCCGTCCCTGTCGGCGGGGCGTCGTCGCCCCGCGTGCCGTGGTTGGGAACAGGTTCCTGACGGCTGTGGTCGCCGCGCAAGGCGGCTTCTGTCAGACGGAAGCGCCTCTACGAAAGAGCTGTTCAGGGCCTTGTCATGCGTCTTGCTCATCACTGGCAGGGGCTGCGGAGCACCGCGGATGTGTGGATCACTCCCGAGGCGGCCGCTGATGGATTCGGCGACCAAGTCTGATCGCGGTGCTGCCGTGATTGTCCGAAAACGGAACTCTTGTTAGTGAACGCATCAATTTCTTGCCGATGCTTGAGTGGTACACCGGCAGAACTTGCATCCTCGCAGTTCAAGATTGGTCGCTGCTGTCGCAAGGGCGTGCTGGGTCGAATCCGGGTCGAATTGGCCCGTCTTGGCGTAACTGGCTGGGTTATCGCACGTCAGGGAGGTGGCAGGCAGGATCAATCCGCGTACGCCAGCGACGACTTGCCGGAGCCGGACACGCCTGTGAAGACCGCCAGTACGTCGCGCGGAATGTCGACGTCCACGCCCTTGAGGTTGTGCTCGCGGGCGCCGCGGACGCGGACGTAGGGGTCGTGCGGACCGGGCATGGCGGGGGCTCCGTACGGGTCGTGTGCTGAGCAGCGGGCCTTTTACGCCTGAGCGGGGTCAATCCTTGCGGGTCTTGATCTCCTCGGTGAGCTGCGGGACGACGTCGAAGAGGTCGCCGACGACGCCGTAGTCGACGAGGTCGAAGATCGGGGCCTCGGCGTCCTTGTTGACGGCGACGATGGTCTTCGAGGTCTGCATGCCGGCGCGGTGCTGGATGGCGCCGGAGATGCCGCTCGCGATGTACAGCTGGGGGGACACGCTCTTGCCGGTCTGACCGACCTGATGGGTGTGCGGGTACCAGCCGGCGTCCACCGCGGCGCGGGAGGCGCCGACGGCCGCGCCGAGGCTGTCGGCGAGGGCTTCTACGGGGGAGAAGTCGCCGCCCACGCCGCGGCCGCCGGAGACCACGATCGCGGCCTCGGTCAGCTCAGGACGACCGGTCGATTCGCGCGCAGTGCGGCCGGTGACCTTGGTGCCGGTCGCCTTGTCCGAGAAGGTGACGTTCAGGGCCTCGACCGCACCGGCGGCGGGGGTGGGCTCGACGGCGGCCGAGTTCGGCTTGACGGTGATGACCGGGGTGCCCTTGGTGATGCGGGACTTGGTGGTGAAGGACGCGGCGAACACTGACTGCGTCGCGATCGGGCCCTCGTCGCCGGCCTCCAGGTCGACGGCGTCGGTGATGATGCCGGAGCCGATGCGCAGCGCCAGACGGGCGGCGATCTCCTTGCCCTCGGCGGAGGACGGCACCAGTACGGCGGCCGGGGAGACGGCCTCGACAGCCACCTGCAGCGCCTCGACCTTCGGTACGACCAGGTACTCGGCGTACTCGGACGCGTCGTGGGTGAGGACCCGGGCCGCGCCGTGCTCGGCGAGCGTGGCGGCGGTGTCGGCGGCGCCGTTGCCGAGGGCGACGGCGACGGGCTCGCCGATGCGGCGGGCCAGGGTCAGCAGTTCCAGTGTGGGCTTGCGGACGGCACCGTCCACCTGGCCGACGTAGATGAGAACTTCAGCCATGGGACTTCTTCTCTCCTGCTTGCGAAGTGGTGAGGGCGGTCAACGAAGTCGAGCTCAGGGCTCAGATGAACTTCTGGCTCGCGAGGAACTCAGCGAACTGCTTGCCGCCCTCGCCCTCGTCCTTGACGATCGTGCCGGCCGTGCGGGCCGGGCGCTCGGCCGCGGCGTCGACCGTGGTGTAGGCGCCGTCCAGACCGACCTCGTCGGCCTCGATGTCCAGGTCGGACAGGTCCCAGGACTGAACCGGCTTCTTCTTGGCCGCCATGATGCCCTTGAAGGACGGGTAACGCGCCTCGCCCGACTGGTCGGTGACGGACACGACGGCCGGGAGCTGCGCCTCGACCTGCTCCGAGGCGGCGTCGCCGTCACGGCGGCCCTTGACGACACCGTCCTCGTAGGAGACCTCGGAGAGCAGGGTGACCTGCGGGACGCCGAGACGCTCGGCGAGCAGCGCGGGAACGACGCCCATGGTGCCGTCGGTGGAGGCCATGCCGGAGATCACCAGGTCGTAGCCGGCCTTCTCGATCGCCTTGGCCAGCACCAGGGAGGTGCCGATGGCGTCGGTGCCGTGCAGGTCGTCGTCCTCGACGTGGATCGCCTTGTCGGCGCCCATGGACAGCGCCTTGCGCAGCGCGTCCTTGGCGTCCTTGGGGCCCACCGTCAGGACGGTGATCTCCACGTCGTCGTCCCCCTTTTCCCGCCGGTCTTCGGAGATCTGCAGCGCCTGCTCGACCGCGTACTCGTCGAGCTCGGAGAGCAGACCGTCCACGTCGTCCCGGTCGACGGTCAGGTCAGCGGCGAAGTGCCGGTCGCCCGTGGCGTCGGGCACGTACTTCACGGTGACAACGATCCTCGAGCTCACTGGCTGTCCTTTTCGGGGTGATGCGGTGCCGGTGTCCTTCGCCAGGACCACGGTCCGGTTGGTGCCGTGCTGTTCTCATGAGTCGATGACGAGGTCTTCCAGTGGCTTCGAGCAGCAGAGGAGGATCTTGTTCTGGGTGATTTCGCGGGGGCGGATGCCTCCGCTGTGCCGCATGTCGACGGAGCCGGACACGAGGGTCGTCTTGCAGGTGCCGCACATGCCCTGTGCGCAGGAGGCCGGCAGGCTGAGCCCGGCTCGGGAGGCGGCGGCGAGGAGCGCGGTGTCGGCGTCGCACTCGATCGTGCGTCCGCTGCGGGCGAACTGGACCTTGAAACCGGCGGCCGTACCGTCAGCGGTGTCGGCCGATGCGGTCGATGTCTCCAACGCCTCGAAGGTGAAGTTCTCCTGGTGGTAGTGGTCCATGTCCAGGCCCGCCTCCGACAACATGCCGCGCACGGCGGCCATGTAGGGGGCGGGTCCGCAGGTGAAGACCTCGCGTTCGAGGAAGTCCGGCGCGACCTGGCGGAGCGTCTCGATGGTGAGCCGGCCGCGGTAGCCGCCCCAGGGTTCGTAGGGGCGGTCGTCTTCGCATATGTGGACCACGCGGATGTTCGGCGCGGTCGCGGCGATGAGGTCGAGTTCGTGACGGAAGACGATGTCGCGCGGAGCGCGGGCGCTGTGCACGAACACGACGTCGGCCGGGTCGGCGAGGTCGTAGAGCGTCCTGGTCATCGCCATCGACGGTGTCACACCGACGCCCCCGGACAGGAAGAGGTACTTGGACGCCGGGTGGCGGGCCGTCGAGAAGTCGCCCAGCGGGCCGTGGGCCCGCACTGTGTCGCCGGGCTCGAGGTGATCGTGCAGCCAGTTCGAGACCAGTCCCCCCGGTACCCGTTTCACCGTGATCGAGAGCAGGAAGGGGCGGGTGGGCGGGGAGGAGATGGTGTAGCGGCGCTGCACCGGCCTGCCGTCGATGTCCACGGTCAGCGTGATGAACTGGCCGGGATCGTGCCGGAAGAGGCGGGGTTCGGCGTACTCGAAGACGAACGTGGTGACGTCGTGGGTGAGCGGGTGGACCTGGCGGCACACCAGCAGTTCTTCGGTCTCGGTCATCGCTGCCGCTCCAGGTGTGTCTTGAGCCGGGTGATGTACCAGTTGACGAAGGCCTCGACCTGTTGCTCGGTCGGACTGTAGGGGCCGGGCAGGTAGGCCGGGCTGCTGACACCCTGGTGGGCGCGGGCGACGAACACCGCGTCCTGGTCGTTGGTGGCCTTCCAGACCTTGGTGAGCGTCTCGAGGTCGTAGTCCACGCCCTCGACGGCGTCGGCGTGCACGAGCCAGGTGGTGCGCACCAAGGTGCGGCCCGGGGCGAGGGGGATCGCGGAGAAGGTGATCGCGTGGTCGGCCATGAGGTGGAACCAGGCGTTGGGCTGGGTGTGGAAGGACAGGCGGCCCAGGCGGGCGGTGGGGAACTCGGCCAGCAGGCGCTTGCAGGCGGCGGTGCCGTCCGGGGTGTAGGACTCCCCGGCCCCGTCGAGGGCTTCGCGCTGGATACGGAAGCCGGTGGGTCGGGTGTCCAGTTCCTCGATCGCCGTGTAGGGGAGGCCGAGTGACTCGTAGGTCTCACGGGCGTCGGCGTCGGCCCGCAGGTAACGCTCGTAGGCCGGGCGCAGCGCAGGGGGGATGTCCTGCTCCTGATAGCCGTAGATGGGGAAGTAGCAGGCCTGGAGCTCGGGGTGGCCGACGCAGTGGTAGCACTCCCGGTTGTTCTCCATGGTCAGCTTCCAGTTGCCGTTCTCGATCAGGTCGGTCTGGGCGGCGACCTTCGCCTTGGCGAGGTTGTGGGGTGCGAGGTACGGCTCGACGCGGGTGATGATCTCGTCGAAGTCGGCGGGCGGCTCGTCGGCCAGGCAGATATAGACCAGTCCGGCGACCGTGCGGACGTGCACGGACCGCAGTCCGAAGCACTTCGGGTCGAAGCCGGGTGCCTGGGACTCGGCGTGCAGCAGTCTGCCGTCCACGCCGTAGGTCCAGTGGTGGTAGCCGCAGACGATGTTGCCCACCGAGCCGCGCTCCTCGTTGAGGATGCGGGCGCCGCGGTGGCGGCAGACGTTGTGGAAGGCCCGTACGTCCTCCTCGTCGTCGCGGACGACGATGACCGAGTACGGCCCGAGGGTGACCGTCACATAGTCGCCGGGTTCGGAGACCTCGGCCTCGGCGGCGACGAAGAGCCAGTGCCCCGCGAAGATCGCCTCGATGTCGAGGCCGAAGAACTCCTCGCCGGTGTAGAAGGGGGCTTCCAGGCTCTGTCCGGCCGGTCGCCGGGCTACGAGATCGGCCGTCTCGGCGACGGGTGTCACTGCGTTCATCTCATCTCTCCGACAAAACCGAGGGGTTGACTGGGGTGGTCGGTGCTCAGACCGGCAGGCACAGCCGCAGCGCGTCGTAGATCGCGGCGTGGATGTTGCGGGAGGCGACGGCGTCGCCGATGCGGAACAGCTGGTAGCGGCCGTCCTCGTTGCGGACCACCGTCTGCTGTTCGTGTGCCAGCAGGGCGCGGTGGTCGACCTCGCCGAGGTTGGTGGAGCCGGGCAGCAGTTCGGCGTACAACTCGTCGTTCGGGAGCGTCCCGTGTTCCACGATCACGTGGTCCACGATCCGCTCGGTCTCCGCCTCGGTGTACTCGCTGTAGAGGGTGGCGGCGAGGCGTCCGTCCAGGGTGCGGCGCACGGCGCGCAGCCGCTGGGCGAGCGTGGTGGTGACCCCGTGTGCGGTGAACGTTCGCAGGTAGGCGGGGGAGTTCATGCTGCCGACATCGGGAGCGAGGGTGCGCTCGGGGGTGACGTACTCGATGCGGACGTCGGGGGAGGCCGTGAGGAGTTCCACGGCGTCCATGGCCGGGTAGCCGCCGTGGTCGTCGTAGACCAGGACCTCGCCGCGCGGGCGGCGCAGGGAGCCGGTCATCACGTCCCAGGTGTCGGCGACCAGGCCCTCGCCCTTGGTGAGGAAGCCGCGGTCGGGCATGCCTCCGGTAGCGATGATCACGAGGTCGGGGTGTTCGGCGAGGACGTCGTCCGCCTCGGCGTACGTTCCCAGGCGCAGGTCGGTCCCGAGGTGCTTGCACTCGGCGACGCGCCAGTCGACGATCTGGATCAGGTCGTTCCGGCGCGGGTTGGAGGCGGCGAGCTTGATCTGTCCGCCGGGCTGGTCGCTCGCCTCGAAGAGAACGACGTCGTGGCCACGCTCGCCCAGCACGCGCGCCGCTTCCAGGCCGGCCGGACCGCCCCCGACGACAACTGCCTTTTTACGACGGCCTGTTGTGGCGGGAATCAGGTGCGGGACGTGCAGTTCGCGGCCGGCGGCCGGATTGTGGACACACTTGGTGTCGCCCGAGTCGTAGATGGCATCAAGGCAGTAGCTCGCCCCGACGCAGGGCCGGATGCGGTCCTCCTGGCGGGCCTTCACCTTGGCGACCAGGTACGGATCGGCGATCTGCGCGCGGGTCATGCCGACCAGGTCCAGCAGCCCCTCGCGCAGGGCGTGGCGGGCGGTTGCGATGTCGGCGATGCGGGCCGCGTGCATCACGGGGATGGACAGGCGTCGCTTGATCTCGCCGGTGAAGTCCAGGTAGGGCCCGAGCGGCGTGCCGATGGAGGGGATCGTCTTCGCCAGGGAGGCGTCGCTTTCTATGGAGCCCCGGATGGCGCTGATGAAGTCGATGCCGTCGGAGCTGAACCGCTCGGCTGCCACCCGAGCCTCGTCGAACGTCAGGCCGCCGGGCAGGGCCTCGTCGAGTGACATCCGGATGCCGACGACGAAATCGGGACCGACGGCTTCGCGCACGGCCCGGATCACCCGGCGCGGGAACGCCATCCGGTTCTCCAGGCTGCCGCCGAGTTCGTCGTCGCGGTGGTTCGTCGCGGGCGACAGGAAACTGTCCAGGAAGTGGCCGTATGCCTCCAACTCGATGCCGTCCAGGCCGCCCGCCCGGCAGCGCAGCGCTGCGGCGACGTAGTCGGCGACGATGCGGTCCAGGTCCCATGGCTCGGCGGCCTTGGGGAAGGAGCGGTGTGCGGGTTCGCGCAGCGGTGATGCGGCCACCAAGGGGAGCCAGTCGCCGGCGTAGTTGCTGGTACGGCGGCCGAGATGGGTGACCTGGCACATGACCGCGGCCCCGGCTTCGTGCACGTCGTCGGTGAGCCGGCGCAACCACGGCACGATGTCGTCGCGGTACAGCAGCAGGTTGCCGAAGGCAGGCGGGCTGTCGGGGGAGACCACCGCGGAGCCGCCGATCATCGTCAGGCCGACCCCGCCCCGCGCCTTTTCGACGTGGTAGGCGCGGTAGCGGTCCTTGGGCATGCCGTCCTCGCCGAACGCCGGTTCGTGCGAGGTGCTCACGACGCGGTTGCGCAGGGTCAGGTGCTTGAGTTCGAAGGGCTGGAGCAGGGGGTCCAGGGTGGTTGAGGGCACAGCCGCTCCTCGGGACGCTCTGGGCTGGATGCGTCGGCTGCGTCGGTGCGCCGCGCCGGTGGAAGCCGAATCGGCCGTACGAGACCGAACCGTGGGTGTTGTTTCGCTATGCAAAACAACCTCGTGATACGAGACAAATGTGGAGCCTGGAAGGCCCAGTCGTCAAGAGCCCTCCAGTCCTCGCTCTGCTCCGGTCCGACTTCACCACCCGGCGTCAGCCCGGTGTCGCGGTCAGCCTCGCTTCACGTACCCGCGGCGCCAGGAGATCTTCGCGCCGGCCGCCAGCAACTGTTCCGCGAGGCCGGGGATGGTGTCCTCGCTGATGCGGAAGGCCGGGCCGGAGAGGGTCACGGCGGCGATGATCCGGCCGTTCAGGTCGCGGATCGGGGCGGCGATGGCGACCAGTCCGATCTCGTGCTCCTCGCGACTGACGGCGTAGCCCCGCTCGCGGACCTCCTCCAGCTCGGCCGCGAGGCGCGCCGGGTCGACGATGGTGTGCGGGGTGTACCTCTCAGGGCCCTTCGTGAAGATCTTCTCGACCTCGTCCGGGGGCATGTGTGCCATGAAGAGCTTGCCCGCCGACGTGGCGTGGATCGGAGTGCGCTTGCCGACCCAGTCGATGCTCATGATCGACGTACCGATCGCCTGGTCGACGCTGATCACGTCGTCCCCGTCGCGGATCGCGACGTTCACCGTGTCGCCCACGGCCGCGGCGAGTTCCTGGCAGATGGAGTGACTCAGTGCGGACAGGTCGTTCGACTTGCTCGCCCCGCCGGCGAGTTCGACCATCGTGGAGCCGATGCGGTACCGTCCGCGCTCGCTGTTCTGCTCGACCATTCCCCGCGACTCCAGCGTCGCCAGCAGCCGGAACACGGTCGACTTGTGGATGCCCAGCGCTTCGGCGATCTCGGTCACGCCGCACGGACCCTGTGCGGCCAGCACCTGCAGAATCGACACCGCCCGGTCGACGGACTGCACCGAATGATCACGAGGGCGGCTTCCGCTACTGGTCATGACCGCCAGAGTAGCCGAGCGCCCGAACGCCGCCCGTGCCTCCTGACCTCCCCCTGTGAACCCCGTGTTGCGGCCGCGGAGTGACCCTGCCCTGCTGATCGCCCTGCGTAAATTCCCCGCTTCCTCCGTCCAAGGGTCTTGACGGGCCGTTCGACCCCTTGACATCGTGCGTACCGCATTGCACATCTGTTTCGCAAGGCGAGACCGCGCCTGGCAGGCTGCGGTGTACGCCGCGATCCGTCGTTCGGCCCCGTCGTGCTCGTCGGCATCGGCGGCGTGTACACCGCCGCCGTCGGCGAACACTGCCACACGCGGCCCCGTGGGCGGCGCGGTGCGGGTGAGCGCCTGCAGGAGGTCCGCCATCTCGGGGGGGCTGGTGACGAGTTCGGCCCCGGTGGCGGCGCAGACGGACCTGATCGCGGTCTCGGAGCTGACCATGGCTCCGGTGTGGGAGGCCGCGCCCCGGGCGGAGGCGGCGCCCCGGCCGACGGTCAGCACAACGACGGGCTTGCCCGCCGCGGTCGCGCGGGCCGCGGCTCGCGCGAAACGCCGGCCTTCCTGGAAGCCCTCGCAGTACACCGCGACGGCGTCGGTTCCGTCGTGAGTGGCCATGGAGTCGATCAGGTCGGCGCAGTCGACGTCGGCCTGGTTGCCGATGCTCGCGAAGCGTGAGATGCCCATGCCGTAGTCCGCCAGCCGGGCGGCCACGTCGATGGCGATGTTGCCGCTCTGCGAGATCAGCCCCACCGTGCCGACCGGGAAGGTGTTGGCGCAGGCGTCGAGCGCCGACGTGTGGTCGAGTACGCCCAGACAGTTGGGGCCGAGCAGGATCGCCCCTGCCTGACGGACGCGCTGGACGAGCGCGCGCTGGCGCACCAGATGCTCGCCGCCCAGCTCGCCCAGCCCGGAGGTGATGCCCACGATGGCGCGGACCCCGGCGCTCAGGGCGTCGTCCACCGCCTCCTCGAACGCGGCGGCCGGGACGGTGACCACGGCAAGATCGACCTCTTCTCCGAGGCCCGCGAGGCTACGAACGGCGGGGCGCCCCAGCACCGTTGACCGGGAGCGGTTGACGAGGTGCACCGGGCGGGTGCCGACGACGGCACGGGCGGCCAGCCAGTTTCCGTACTTCTCCGGATCGTCCGATGCGCCGACAATGGCGATGGATCGCGGGTTGAAAAGAGCCTCGATATCTCTGACCGCGTCCCGCTTTTGAATCCCCGACTGTCTCATGGCGACCCCCACCTTCAGATTTAAGTCGCGCTTGTTTCTGCCATGGAAAAGTCACCGGACGCGGCAGGAAAATCCCTTGCCCCATCGGCTTGCTGATGCTCCGACCGTGGCCCTACTGTGCTGCATCACACCAGGCACCTGAACCGTGCCGGGGTACGAAAGTTCCTCTTGCCTTCATACCGTGGACGGTGATCGTGGACGGCGGTGGCATCGAGATGCGAGACGCAAGGGAGCGGGAGCCATGACCCTGACGTTGCGGGAACTGCTCGCGATTCCACAGATCACCAACAAGGTGCTGGCCGGATCCGCCGGTCTTGACCGTCCCGTGGTCTGGGCGCACGCCTGCGAGATGCCGGCGCCCTGGGACTGGGTGGGCGAGGGCGAGCTCCTCATGTCCATCGGGCACTGCGTCCCCGTCGACGAGAGCGGGCAGGCGCACTTCGTCAGACAGCTGGCCGAGGCGGGCCTGTGCGGTGTGGCCCTGGGCGACTACGCACCGATGCCACGACTCTCGCAGGCCATGCTGGACACCGCCGACGACCTCGGTTTCCCTGTCCTGCTCACCGCGCACGACACCCCCCTTTTCCGTTGTCGCGCGTGCCGTGGCGACCGCCAATCAGCACTCGGAACTCCAGCGGCTCTGGCAGCTCTCGCGCCTGAACGTCGCGGTGGGCAGCCCCGACCGGAAAGGAAATGAGTCTCTCCTTGATCGGGTCGCCAAAGAGCTGGGGCACGCCGTCTTCGTCGTCGACGCACGGCATGGAACGGAAATCCTGACCGGAAAGGAGCGGCTCGAAAAGCGGGTGGCACGCGCAGTCGTCCAAGGAGTGGAGTCGAATCTGCAACGACTGCCCGCCCGCCTGCACCTGGCTCTCGGTGACGCCTCCTGCACCTGCTTCCCGGTGCCCAGCAGCCGGCCCGCCATGCTCGTCATCCCCGACCGCACGGGCAACCGCATCGACCCCTTCGCCGTACTGCACCTGGCGAGTCTGATCGCCGTCGAGGTGGAGCGGCTCACCATGGAGCGCGAGAACCTCGAACGAGCGGCCCGGCAGCTGTTCAGTCAGCTGATCGAGGGACGTGTTGACAGTGACTCCGCGGCCCGGCAACTGCGCGAGCACGGAATCGTCGAGGAATCACTGACGGTGGCCGCCCTCCGTGAGGACGAGCGGTACGTGAGTGACGTCCTGTCCGATCACGGGATCGCACACCTCGCCACCACCGCCGGTGACGTCGTCCTCGTCCTGGTGGAAGCGGCACAGGGAGGAAGTCTGCTGGACGTCCTCGACGCGGAGACTGCGGTCGGTACGTCCTCTACGGTCCATGTCCTCTCGCACATACCCGATGCGACGCGCGAGGCCCGGTGGGCGCTGCAAGCGGCACATTCCCGGGGCGGGGGGCACGTCGACTACGCGGCCGCGCACCCCCTGTTCCTGCCGAGGACCGTCACCGAGGCGCAGAACGCGGCACGCAGCGTACTGGGTGCGGTGATCGACCACGACAGTGCGCACCGTACCGAGTTGATCCGGTCGCTGGAGGTGTACCTGGCCTGCGACCGGTCGTGGAAGAGAGCGGCCGAGGTGCTGAGCATCCACAAGCAGACGCTGGGTCCCAGGCTCGCCAAGATCGAACAGCTCACGGGGCGCAGCCTGGGCACCACCCAGGACGTCGCCGAGTGCTGGATGGCGCTGCTCGCACTGCGGACCGTCGTACAGGAAACGGAGACCCCGTCGCGTCCGGTCTCGGGCGCCGCCCCCGAGGCACTCACCCCGCGGCGCCGTACCGGGCGTCCCGCCAAGCCAGGGCGGCCTTGAGCCCCTCGGCTGCCGCGATCCTGTCGAACTCCTGCTGCTCCGGGGTGTTGGCGCCGTTGAGGATCGCCGAGATGTCCACGCCTGCCTCCACCGCGGTGCGCAAGCCCTTTGCTTCGTAGGCCCTGTTCAGGGCCTGCTTGGTCAGCCGCAGGACAGCGAGCGGCGTGGGGGCGATCCGCAGCGCGAGTTGCTCGGCGGCCGCGGAGAGCTCCTGAAGCGGCACCACCTTGTTGACGAGTCCGGCGCTGAGCGCTTCGCGCGCGTTGATCCTGTCACCGGTGAAGAGGAGCTCGTTCGTCTTCTTCTGCCCGAGAACGAACGGCATGATCAGGGCGACGGGGCCCGATCCGTACTGGATCTCGGGTTCCCCGAACCGGGCGTCCTCGGCCGCGACGATCATGTCGCAGGCCATGGCGATCTCGCAGCCGCCCGCCAGGCAGTAGCCCTGGACGACGGCGATGGTCGGCTTCGGGCAGGACCAGATCCGCATGGTCACATCGGCGTCGCGGCGCAGCACGGGCAGCCAGTCCAGCGGCGTCTGCGTGCCGTCCTCGATCTCGTCGTTGATGTCGTACCCGGCGCAGAACGCCCGGCCGGTCCCGCTGATCAGGACGACCTTGACGCTGTCGTCCGCGGCCGCGCGGGCGACGAGCCGGCCGAGCTCGAGCACCGCCTCGGTGTTGAGGGCGTTGAGCTTGTCGGGACGGTTCAGGGTGATGCGGGCGAGGGGGCCCTCGGCCTCGTACAGGACGGCGTCGGTCATGTCGTGAGTGTGGGGGCAGCCAGGTGGCAGGTGAACCGTGCTGCGTTCTGAAAGACAGACGTGCCGCCATACCCCAGACAAAGACGCCGAGTCAGGTCCGAGGGACGCGTGGTCCAGCAGGGCTGCCCCGCGGAACTGCTCGCCGACACCGACGGGCGGCTGCATCAACTGGTGTGCCGCCAGCTGGCCGGCACCGCGGACGTGGCCGAGTCATGCGCCGCCACCACGCCCATGACGTGCGTTCACCCGTCGCCGGACGCGGCATCGTCGGGCAGGCGGGTCAGGCGGACGGCCATGTACGGGCGGCCTGGCAGGTCCACGCGCACGCTGGTGTCCGCCGTCACGCCGACACGGTCGGTGGTCATGGCCCACGTGTCGATCACGTCGATCGCGAACCGGCCGCCGGCGGGCACGCTGATGTTCCGGAATCGTGGGCGGTTGAAGCCGAAGTAGATGAGTTCGTACGTGCCCTGGACTCCGCCGCGGGGGGCGTCCCAGTCGGAGGGAAGGGGGTCGAGAACGCCGGTGGGGGACTGGCGGATGACGTCGTGCAGGAACCCGATGCGTTCAGGGCTGGTCCCGATCAGTTCGCCGCCCTTGGACCACCACAGCTCCTCGGGTCGTCGAGGTAGGTCTCGCCGTGCTGGACGTACCCGCCGCGGACCGCGCCTTCCCAGCAGCGCCGCACCAGTTCCTCGCCCGTGAGGTTGCCCCAGCCGTGTTCGACGTCGCCTTCGTACCCGCACTCGTCGACCACGACGGGCTTGCCCCACCGTTCCCGCCAGGCGTCGGTGTTCTCCGCGGTGCGGTACACGTCGGTGCGCTGGATGCTGCAGTGCGTGATCCATGGCCTTGTGTGGTCGTAGAACGGGCGGCAGTTGTGGATGGAGGTCAGGTGGCCGACCGGGTCCTCCTCGGCCACGATGCCGGCCAGACGTTCCCAGTCTGCCTCGCTCTTGGCCCCCACCAGGTCGTACTCGTTGGCCATCGACCACCATACGTTCGACTGCGCCGACAGTCGCCGCACGGCGTAGCGCGTCAGCCGGTCGTCGGCGTCGCGCCCCAGCTCGGCGAAGCCCCACCGGTCGTAGGGGTGGAAGAGGATGACGTCCGCCTCGATCCCCAGCTCCCGCAGTGCGCGCACCTCGTCCTCGAACCGCCGGAAGAACCGGGGGTCGAAGCGGGTGGTGTCCCATCCGTCCGCCGGGGAGCCGGGGAACGGGTACAGCTCGGGCTCGTCGGTGTTGTAGACGTACGCCTTGGGCAGCAGGCACATCCGCACCTTGGTGAACGGGCCGGCCGCCAGCGTGTTCCGGGTCGCGGCTCGCAGGCGTTCTTCCTGGTGCGTCCAGGCGTACGCGGTGGTTCCGATCGGCAGGTACCGCGTGCCGTCGGCATACGCGAAGTGGTACCGGTCGGCCACCCGCACCGGACCGTGTACTCCCGGTGTGGCCGGCCCGCTCCGGAAGCGGCCGGAGAGGCCGTCGAGCGACCGTGCCGTGGACGACGTGACGAAGGTCCAGGGTCCCTCGGCGTCCGGCATGAACCTGATCCGGTACGTTCCGTCCCCGTCGTAGAAGCCGCCGACGCGCATCTCGCGCCGTCCGTCGCTGAACGTCGCGCCGAGTTCGACGTCGGTGAACGGATTGCCCTGCGACGGTCCGTTGATCTCGATCTCGAACACGTCCCACCGAGCGCAGTGTTCGCCGTGACGTATACGGGCCTTGCTCGCGTCATCGTGGTCCACAGCGCAGAACTTAGCGGGACCAGGGGACCGGCCGGCGATGATTTTGCGTCGCGTGCTGCTGCTGATGATGAAGGCCGCGAAGCTCACATCGCCGCCGGACCACGGCAGATCTCCTACGGCGCCGGTGAAGAACTCGCGCTCTGCTGCGCGCTCGTGGGTTCTAGCCGAGCCAGGCCTTGACCTTGTCGGGGTTCGCATCGATCCACTTCTTCGCCGCTGCCTCCGGTGTCATCTTGTCGAGCGCGATGTACTTGGCGACGGTGTTCTGGTCGTCGTTGGTCCACTTGAACTTCTTCACCAGCTCGTAGGCCGGGCTGCCCGACTTGGCGAACTTCGTGCTGACGATCTTGTCGAGGTCGAACACGGGATAGTCGCAGGCGACCTTCGCCGGGTCCGCGTCGCAACCTGGCGTGTGCTTGGGCAGGTCGATCTTGACCAGCGGTACCTCGGACAGGAACCACTGCGGCTCGTAGAAGTAGCCGATCACCCACTTCTTGTTCTTCTGGGCGTCCCGGAACGCCTGGATCAGCGCGGTTTCACTGCCCGCGTACACCACCTTGAAGTCCAGCTTGAGGTTCTTCACCAGGGCCTCGTCGTTGGTCTGGTACGACGGGTCGCCGTCGAGGAGCTGGCCCTTGCTGCCCGACTCGGACGTCTTGAATTTCGCGGCGTACTTGTTGAGGTTCTTCCAGTTGGTGATGTCCGGGTACTTCTTCGCGATCCACGGCGGGATGTACCAGCCGATGATGCCCTTGTTGCCGGTCGAGCCGAGGCTCACGGCGGTCTTCTGCTGGTCGATGTACTTCTTCTTCAGGTCCTCGTGGCCCCAGTTCTCCAGGACGGCGTCGACCTCGCCCGTCTCGAAGCCCTGCCAGCCGATCTCCGCCTTCAGATCCTTCGTGACGACTTTGCAGCCGAGTTCCTTCTCCGCGACGTACGTGACGACCGCCGCATCGGCCTCGTAGCCCACCCATGGGTTGACCGCGAGGTTGAAGGTGCCGCACTTGCCCGGGCCGGCGTCAGACCCGGCGGAGTCCTCGCCGATCTTCGCCCCGCCGCAGGCGGTCAGGGTGAGACCGAGTACGGCCATCCCGGCCGCGCCGGAACGCCATTGTCCTGCTCGTTTTGCCATGGTCCTGCTCCTTGTGCACCGGGCGTCTCGCGCCGTTGTCCGACGGGCTGGAAAAAGGGGTCATGTCATGTGTGGAAAAAGGGTCAGGTCATGTTCAGGGCGCATCGGAAACCCACGTTGCCGGTTGCCGAATCCGGGTAGAGGCCCTGACGCGCGGCGACCCGGTAGCGGCGGCAGTAGGAGGCGTGGCAGAGATAGGAGCCGCCCTTGGCGACGCGATCCTGTCCGCCGGGGGAGGGGGAGAACGGGTCCTCACACCACTCCCAGACGTTGCCGGTGGTGTTGTGCAGGCCGAAGCCGTTGGGCTCGTAGGCGTCGACGGGGCAGGTGCCGTACCAGCCGTCGGCCGTGGGGTGGCGGTTGGGGAAGTCGCCCTGCCACACGTTCATCCGGGGGCGGCCGCCCGGCTCGAACTCGTCGCCCCAGGGGAACACTTTCGCGTGCAGCCCTCCTCGGGCGGCGCGTTCCCATTCCGCCTCGGTGGGCAGGCGTTTGCCGGCCCAGGCGCAGTAGGCGTGGGCGTCATCCCAGTCGACGTGGACGACCGGGTGATCCGCTCGGTCTTCCCAGGTGGAGTGCGGTCCGTCGGGATGGCGCCAGTCGGCACCCTGGACCTGCCGCCACCAGGGCGCGGCCGCCACTGCCCGGGTGGGCGGAAAGTCGTCCGGGAGCAGCCCGGCGAAGACGAACGACCAGCCGATTCGCTCGGCCGAGGTGCGGTACCCGGATTCGGCGGCGAAGCGCGCGAACTGGGCGTTGGACACCGTGCAGGCGTCGATCCAGAAGGCGTCGACGTAGACCGTGCGCACTGGGCCTTCTCCGTCGGCCGGGTAGGAGAGCGCGTCTTGGCTGCCCATGAGGAACCGGCCGGCGGGAACGGCCACCATGCCCTCGGTGGCCGTTGGGCGGACGGTGGATTGCCGGGGTGCGGGTGGCCCTTCCACTCCCCGGCCGCCGGACGGTGCACAGCAGTTCACTGTGCCCCCATGACGCGCCGGTGCAGTCCGCCGTCGAACTCGGACGACTCGGCGCTCCGGGCGTCCAGGTCGATGCGCACCGTGTGAATGGTCCCGGTGAACTCGTTGTCGAGGACGGCATAGTCGTCGCTGACCGGTGTGCTCAGATCCACTCCGACGTCGAGTGTCTCGTCGAAGGAGAAGTAGTACGGGATGGTCTGCGCTACCCGTCCGGTGGCGTGCTTCTCACCGTCGACCAGGAGCACGGCGGTGCCGCCCTTGCCGAGTCCTCCGCCGTCGTAGTCGAACTCGAGTCGTATCTCGTGCCGTCCCGGGGCCAAGGGCTCGCCGCCGCGCACGGTGTACAGGTTCATGCCGAAGTAGTTGTAGGCGTAGGCCGGCCTGCCCTCGGTGACGTACAGGGTCCAGCCGCCGAACCGGCCACCCTGCGCGATGATCACGCCCTCGGCCGTCGTCTCCGGCAGGTCGACGTCGGCCGTGATGCTGTGCGAGCGGTTCTTGACGTTGAGTGTGGTCTCCTCGGTGAACCGCCGCATTCCCGCGCGGTAGGTGACGCAGGCGCGGTCGCCGAGCAGATCGAGACGGCCGGCCATGACGGGGTTCTCGCGCTCCGTGACCCGGTCGTCCAGGGGGAAGACCTGGTATTTCGCCGCTTCGATCAGGAACAGGTCCTGCAACTGGCGCAGCCTGTCGGGGTGTTCGGCGGCGAGGTCGTACGCCTGACTCCAGTCCCTGCTCAGGTCGTAGAGCTCCCACACGTCGTCGGCGAACCTCCGGTCGTTGGCCGGCACCATCTCCCAGGGGATGCCGTGCCGGGTGACCGCCATCCAGCCGTCGTGGTAGATGCCCCGGTTGCCGCACATCTCGAAGTACTGGGTACGGCGATGCTCGGGCGCGTCGGGATCAGCGAGCGTCTGCTGCATGCTCGTGCCCTCGATGGGCTGCTGCGGGACCCCGTCCACGCTGAAGGGCGCCGGAATTCCCACGCAGTCCAGGATCGTCGGCAGCACGTCGATCACATGCGAGAACTGGTGACGCAGCCCGCCGCGCTCGGAGACCCCCCGCGGCCAGTGCAGGATCATGCCGTCGCGGGTGCCGCCGAAGTGCGAGGCCACCTGCTTGGTCCACTGGTAGGGCGTGTTCAGCGCCAGCGCCCATCCCGCCGGGGCGATCGGGTAGCTGAGCGGGCCGCCGATCTCGTCGATGTGGTCGATCATCTCGTCCGGGTCGTCCACCACACCGTGCCCCAGCCGGTGCTCGACGATCGTCCCCTCGATGCCCCCCTCGCCCGAGGCGCCGTTGTCACCCA
Source organism: Streptomyces sp. SA15 (assembly GCF_002291145.1). Classification (GTDB taxonomy): domain Bacteria; phylum Actinomycetota; class Actinomycetes; order Streptomycetales; family Streptomycetaceae; genus Streptomyces. The sequence continues at coordinate 94,771 of NZ_NTGE01000164.1, read as the reverse complement.
GGATGTAGAGGAACAGGGTGTTGTCCAGCTCGCCGAGTTCCTCCAGCGCGTCGACGAACCTGCCGACCTGCACGTCGGCGTGCTCGGTGAACCCCGCGAACGTCTCCATGAACCTGGCCGACAGCCGACGCTGGTTGTCGGTGAGTTCGTCCCAGTGGGGAACGCCCTCGGCCCACTTCGCGAGCTCCGTCTCCGGAGGCACGACGCCGAGTTCCTTCTGCCGCTCGAGGGTCACCTCGCGCTGCCGGTCCCAACCGTGGTCGAACCTTCCGCGGTACTTCTCCTGCCATTCGGGGCCTACGTGCAGCGGCGCGTGCGCGGCGCCGAGCGCGAGGTAGGTGAAGAACGGCCGGTCCGGAGTCAGCGTGCGCTGGGTGCGCACCCAGTCGATGGCGTGGTCGACGAGGTCCTCGGACAGGTGGTAGCCGTCCTCCGGCCGGCGATCCGGCTCGACCGGAGTGGTGCCTTGGTACAGCAGCGGGTACCAGTGGTTCATCTCGGCGCCCATGAACCCGTAGAAGGTGTCGAACCCCTCCCCGGTGGGCCAGCGGTCGAACGGCCCGACCGCGCTGATCTCCCGTGGCGGGGTCTGGTGCCATTTGCCGAAGGCGGCCGTGCTGTAGCCGTTGCCCTGCAGGATCTGGGCCATGGTCGCCGCGCTGCGCGGCCGGAACCCGTTGTACCCGGGGGCCGCGGTGGTCATCTCGGTGGTGCCGCCCATGCCGACCGAGTGGTGGTTACGCCCGGTCAGCAGGGCCTGCCGGGTCGGCGAGCACAGGGCCGTGACGTGAAACCGTGTGTAGCGCAGCCCGTCGTCCGCGAGTCGTTCCGCGGCCGGCATCTCGCACGGTCCGCCGAACGCGCTGGAGGTGCCGAACCCGAGGTCGTCGACGAGCACGATCACCACATGCGGTGCGCCCTCGGGCGGAGGGACCGGGCCGATGGGCGTGAAGGCGGTCTCCTGGTCGTGGACATCCATCGCGGTCGTCAGGGGGCGACGGATGTCGGGCCGCGGAAGTACGTGCCGCCCGGCGGCGAACTCAGTCATGTATTTCTCCGATTCGGTGCCCGGCGAGGAAATGTCACACCGTCTTGTCGCGGCCGAATTGCAGGCGTAATACGGCTGCACTTCAGCGGCCCCGAAACGCCCTGGCCTGCGATGCAGTCAAACTGTCAGTCGCCGCCGAGGCCGGTCAACAAGACCTCCTGAATTTTGTGGACCGGTTTTGAATGAGGGCCATAGAAACCTTCTATACCCGAGGGGCTCTGTCCTGGCCGACCGCGGAGGGTGATGGCGAGATGGTTCGGCCCACGCGATAGAACATTTCTATGGAACGTCGCCAAGTCGAGTACTTCCTCGCCGTAGCCGCGCACCGGAGCTTCACCAGCGCCGCCCACACCCTGCGCGTGGCGCAGCCGTCGCTGTCGCACGCGATCCGCCTGCTCGAGCGGGAACTGGGCACCCCTCTCTTCCACCGGCTTGGTCGCGGAGTCATGCTGACTTCGGCGGGCGAGGCGTTTGTGGAGCCTGCCCGGCAGGTCATGCGCGATCTGGAGACCGCTCGGTCGGTGGTGCGCACCATCGCCGGGCTGGCAGGCGGCACGCTGGACATCGTCGCGCCGACGACGCTGGCGGTCGATCCGCTGGCGGACCTCGCCGGCGCGTTCCGCCGGCGCCATCCCGCGATCGACATCGTCATCGTCGAGCCACCGAACGCAGCCGCGGTCGCGGACGTGGTGCGTACCGGCGAGTGCGAGTTGGGGCTGGCCGACGTGAGGACGCACGGCAAGGCCGTCGAGACCCTGGAGCTGTGTCGGCAGGAGATTCTGGCGGTGGTGCCGCGGTCCGACTGCTTTCCTCAGGCCGGACCGGTGGCGCTCGGTGAGGTGGCCCGGATGGACCTGGTGGCGACCGCGCGCGGTACCGCGACGCGGGCTCTGATGGATCAGGCGCTGGGCGGGGAGGGGCGAAGTCCACGCATCGCAGTGGAGACGGTTCACCAGGCGGCGGTCGTCCCCCTGGTGCTGGCCGGAGCGGGGGCGACGCTACTCCCGCGCTCTCTCGCCGAGGAGGCGGCGCGGCGCGGCGCGGTTGCGCTGGTGACCCGTCCGCGCCTGGTCCGGCCGGTCTGGCTGATGTGGCGGCGTGGGCCGCTCTCGCCTGCCGCACAGTCGTTCATCGATGTGGCCCGCGAGGTCTTCGCGCGCCCGGTGTCAGCGTCGCCGGAGAATGACAAGCAATAGGGATTTTCTCTTTCTCCAGGTGAAGGGTTCTCTCGGTTCACCCCCTCGGCCGCATTGCCCGTTCGGATCGGTTCCGAAAGCGTGGGGCACGTCGTCGGCGGCCCGTAGGGAACTCCGGCGGGAGAGCCTGAGACCGGCGTGCGCCGTCTGTGCGGCCTGGGCCGAGGAGACGAGCAACCGCTTGAGGTGAGGATCCAACGTGTTCGATGCGCTGCGTGACCTGCCGTTCTGGTTGTCGCCGGAGCGGGTGCGGTCCGAGGGCGAGACCCCGGACTACCGCTTCTCCCTCGCCAACGAGTGGACCTTCCTGGCCTGGCTGCGCACCGCGCTGGCGCTGGTCGGCGGCGGCTTCGCCGTCGACCAGTTCCTGCCGCACCTGGCGGCCGGTTGGCGGGTCGGGCTGGCGCTGGCGCTGCTGGCGGCGGGCGTGTTGTGCGCCGGGCGAGCGGTGAACCACTGGGTGAAGTGCGAGCGAGCCATGCGGAAGGGCGAGGACCTGCCACTGAGCCGGTTCCCGACGTTGATCGCGCTGATCGTGGGGCCGGTGGCGCTGGCCATGATGGTCGTGGTGCTCTTCGGCTGGACCAGGTGAGCGCCGGCCTCGCCGGCGATCCAGCCCCGGTCCCGCGCGACCCCGGACTTCAGCCCGAGCGGACCCGATTGGCCTGGCTGCGCACCATCCTGGCCATGACGGTGGCTGCTGCGCTCGCGGTCCGCGTGGCCCTGCTCGGCGTGGCGGAAGCGAGCGGAATGCTGCCGACCGCATGCGCGATCCTTTCCTGGCTCGGCTTCGTTGTGGTCGCACACCGGCGCATGCGCGCATTCGGCACACCTCAGCCGCCGAGGCTCACCCACCGGTCGGCCCTCCTCGCGGCCGGCTCGGTGACCATGGTCGCGGTCTTCGGGGCCGCGCTGGTCAGCTGACTCCGTCAGATATGAGCAGTGACTCCGTCAGACATGAGCAGACCCCTGAGGCGTGGGCACTGCTCTCGCGTGGGGTGAGCGGTGTGGCACGGACCTCGCGACCCTGCGTCTTGCCCGGAACAGGGTCTCCCGTTCCCTTCACGTCGGTGAGCCTTGACCCGTGGTCGGCGCTCCAGGATGCTGTGTTGCGAAAGATGAGATGTGTGCCGTAATGAGCAACATCTGATTCAGTTCTCGTACCAGTCGAGGAGTGGCCATGGCTCACCAGGTCCGTGCTGTCGTCGCGCGGGGCAAGGGTGCCCCCGTCAGTCTGGAAACGATCGTCGTGCCTGATCCGGGCCCGGGTGAGGCGCTGGTGAAGGTCGAGGCCTGCGGGGTGTGCCACACCGATCTGCACTATCGCGAGGGCGGCATCAACGACGACTTCCCCTTCCTCCTGGGGCACGAGGCCGCGGGTGTGGTGGAGTCGGTGGGGGAGGGGGTCACCGATGTCGCGCCCGGCGACTTCGTCATCCTCAACTGGCGTGCGGTGTGCGGCCAGTGCCGTGCGTGTCTGCGCGGACGGCCCTGGTACTGTTTCAGCACCCACAACGCCAAGCAGAAGATGACCCTGACCGACGGCACCGAGCTGTCACCGGCCCTGGGCATCGGCGCGTTCGCGGAGAAGACGCTGGTGGCGGCAGGCCAGTGCACCAAGGTCGACCGGGCTGCGTCGGCGGCCACCGCCGGGCTGCTCGGCTGCGGAGTGATGGCGGGCATCGGCGCCGCCATCAACACCGGCAACGTCGGACGCGGCGACAGTGTGGCCGTCATCGGCTGCGGCGGCGTCGGGGCAGCGGCGGTCGTCGGGTCGAACCTGGCGGGCGCAGCGAAGATCATCGCCGTCGACATCGACGACGCCAAGCTGGCCACCGCGCAGAAGCTGGGGGCCACCCACACCGTCAACTCCAAGGAGGTGGACGCGGTCGAGGCGATCCGCGAGCTGACCGGCGGCTTCGGCGCTGACGTCGTCATCGAGGCCGTCGGCCGTCCGGAGACGTACCAGCAGGCCTTCTACGCCCGCGACCTCGCCGGCACGGTCGTGCTGGTCGGCGTGCCCACCCCCGAGATGAAGCTCGAACTGCCGCTGCTGGACGTGTTCGGGCGCGGCGGCGCGCTGAAGTCCTCCTGGTACGGCGACTGCCTGCCCTCCCGCGACTTCCCGATGCTCATCGACCTCTACCTCCAAGGCCGACTGGATCTGGACGCCTTCGTCACGGAGACCATCGCGCTGGACGAGGTCGAGAAGGCCTTCGAGCGGATGCACGGCGGCGATGTCCTGCGCTCGGTGGTGGTCCTGTGATGGCCGGCGCCCGCATCGAGCACCTCGTCACCTCGGGGACCTTTTCCCTGGACGGCGGCACCTGGGACGTCGACAACAACGTCTGGATCGTCGGCGACGACAGTGAGGCCGTCGTCATCGACGCCGCACATGACGCCGAGGCCATCGCCCGAGCGGTCGGCGGGCGCACCCTGCGGGCCATCGTGTGCACGCACGCCCACAACGACCACATCGACGCCGCGCCCGAACTGGCGGCGCGCACGGGTGCCCCGATCCTCCTCCACCCGGATGACCTCCCGCTGTGGAAGCAGACCCACCCGGACCGGCTGCCGGACGGGGACCTGACCGACGGTCGGGTGCTCGCTCTGGCAGGCATCGAGCTGAGCGTGCTCCACACCCCAGGGCACGCCCCAGGTGCCGTCTGTCTGTACGCGCCGGCCCTCACCGCCCTCTTCAGCGGCGACACGCTCTTCGCGGGCGGGCCGGGGGCGACGGGAAGGTCGTACAGCCACTTCCCGACGATCATCGACTCGATCCGGGACCGGCTGCTGACGCTGCCGGGCGGCACCGTCGTGCATACCGGACACGGGGAGACGACCACGATCGCGGCCGAGGCGCCGCACCTCCAGGAGTGGCTCGACCGCGGCTTCTGACCGCCGTCCGTCGAACAGCGCACGCCCGCTCTCGGCCATACCGGCCGATGAGGCGGGCGTGCGCGCGCATGCGCAACCCGGAAGGGGAAGCGGAGGGCTGAGACGCCCCTTCGACCAGGCAGTGAGGCCGATTCAGACGTCGCGTCTTCTCCCGTTGCGTTTCTCAATGCGCTTTGGGTTGTGTGATGTGCAACTCGAACAGGCGGCTTAATCGGCCCTCTGAACGCCTTGACAAGGGTTTCGGGGCAACCTCAGACTGATGTTGCGCTAACCGCAATCCGTTTCGCTATACGCACCGAGGTGGTCATGATGATTCCCGCGTGCCCTCTGGCGGATCTCCCGCGAGGAGAGGCCTTCCGGCTCGAGATCGACCCGCCGGTCTCGGTGTTCCACACCGAGGACGGTGAGCTCTTCGCCATCGACGACACGTGCACCCACCAGGACGCCTCGCTCGCCGACGGCTGGGTGGAGGGCTGCTGGGTGGAATGCCCGCTGCATGCCTCGAAGTTCAACCTGAAGACCGGTGCCGTCGACGCCCCGCCGGCCAAGCTCCCGGTTCGGGCCCATGAGGTCGTCGTCGAGGACGGCATGATCTACGTGCGGCTGTCCACGGCCGTTCCCAACCTGCCGCCCTGCGTCGCAGCCAAGCTCGCCGGGGTTCCCGCGTGAGGACGGTCGCGGTGGTGGGCGCGTCGCTGGCCGGTCTGTCGGCGACGCGCTCACTGCGCAAACAGGGCTACGACGGGCGGCTGGTCGTCATCGGAGACGAGCTCCACCGTCCCTACGACAGGCCGCCGCTGTCCAAGGAGTTCCTGGCCGGCACCGTCGACGAGGCGGAGCTCGCGCTGGAGGTCGACGGCGAGGATCTGCGGGCGGAGTGGCTGCTCGGCGTCCGGGCCACCGGGCTCGACCGTACGGACCGTGCCGTCCGGCTCGCCGACGGCAGGGAGGTCCGCGTCGACGGCATCGTCATCGCGACCGGTGCCGCCGCGCGCACTCTGCCCGGCTCCGAAGGGTTGTCCGGGGTGCACGTCGTGCGCACGTTGGACGACGCCCGCGCCCTGCGGGCCGAACTTGCCCAGGGTGGACGGCTGGTAGTGATCGGCGGTGGGTTCATCGGCGCCGAGGTCGCCTCCACCGCACGTGCCCTCGGGCTCGACGTGACGGTGGTCGAGGCAGCCCCGACGCCGCTCGCCGGACCACTCGGCGAGACCATGGGCGCCATCGTCTCCGCGCTCCATGCGGACCACGGGGTACGGCTGGTGTGCGGTGTGGGGGTGAAAGGGCTGAGCGGTGAGCGCCGGGTGGACGCCGTCCTGCTGGAGGACGGTCGCGGCATCCCGGCCGACATCGTCGTGGTCGGTGTGGGCGCACGGCCGTGCGTCGAGTGGCTGGCAGGATCCGGCGTCGAACTCGACAACGGGGTCAAGTGCGGTGCGGACGGCCGTACCAGCCTGGCCGGTGTGGTCGCCGTCGGCGACTGCGCCAACTGGTACGACCCCCGTGCGGGGGCCCATCGCCGCGTCGAGCACTGGACCGGCGCGCGGGAGCGCCCCGACGCCGCGGTCGCCACGCTGCTGGCGGGCGGCGCGACGGAGCCGGGGGCGCCCCGGCCGCCGTACTTCTGGTCCGACCAGTACGGCGTGAAGATCCAGTTCGCGGGGCACGCGGCAGGCGCCGACAGCGTGACGGTCGAGGAAGGCGCCCCGGACGACCGCAACGTCCTCGCCGTCTACCGGCGCGCAGGTCAGCCGGTCGCCGTACTCGGCATGAACCAGCCGCGGCTGTTCACCCGCTGGCGCAAACAGCTCGGCCGCACGACATCTTGACACCGCCCCTCAGGCATCCCATGCTGCGGTTGCACATGGCCCGCAGCGTTGCTCCATACACAACGCCGTCCGGAGTCGCTCTTCCCGGCGCGTGAATGAACCGATCCACGACGTTTCCCGAGGAGTGCACCGTGACCTCGACCAGCCTGCCGGAAAGCCTGATCGCCACCCTCCCCGGCACTGCGTACACCGATCCCGCGATCTTCGCGCAGGAGCAGGAGTTCATCTTCGAGACCATGTGGTTCTGCGTCGCGCGCTCGTCCGAGCTGGCGAAGCCCGGCGCCTTCAGGACCGTTGACGTGGGCCGCGAAAGCATCCTGGTCACCCGGGCGAGGGACAGCAGCGTCCGAGCGTACTTCAACGTATGCCGGCACCGCGGAGCCCGGCTTTGCACGGAGGAGGCCGGCGAGGTCAAGCGGGCCTTCCAATGCCCGTACCACGCCTGGACGTACGGCCTGGACGGCAAGCTCGTCGCCGCGCCCAACCTCACCAAGATGCCCGACGTCGGCCGCACCGAGTACGGCCTGACGCCGGTGGCCACCCGTGAATGGCTCGGCTATGTCTGGGTCTGCCTGGCTGAGAACCCGCCCTCCTTCGAGAAGGACGTCATCGGGGAGGTCGTCACCCGCCTCGGCGACGCCGAGGCGATCGAGCGCTACGGCATAGAGAGCCTCTCGGTCGGCAAGCGGATCACCTACGACGTGAAGGCGAACTGGAAGCTCATCATCGAGAACTTCATGGAGTGCTACCACTGCGCCACGATCCACCCCGAACTCACCGAGGTACTCCCCGAGTTCGCCGACGGCTTCGCCGCCCAGTACTACGTCGGCCACGGTGCCGAGTTCGGTAAGGAGGTTCAGGGTTTCACCGTGGACGGCAGCGCGGGCCTCGACCGCATCCCGGGCGTTGCCGACGACCAGGACCGCCGTTACTACGCGATCACCGTCAAGCCGCAGGTCTTCATCAACCTCGTCCCCGACCACGTCATCTTCCACCGCATGTACCCGGTGGCCGCCGACCGCACGATCGTCGAGTGCGACTGGCTGTACCTGCCGCACGTCGTCGACAGCGGCAGGGACGTCAGCCGGTCCGTGGAACTCTTCGACCGGGTCAACAGGCAGGACTTCGACGCCTGCGAGCGCACACAGCTAGGGATGAGTTCGAGGATGTACGCCAAGGGAGGCGTCCTCGTGCCCAGTGAGCACCACATCGGTGCCTTCCACGACTGGGTGCACGAGCGCCTGGGCACACACCAGCCGCAGTAGCGGCTCCCGCTCAGCCCAGGTAACCCATCCGGTGGCTGATCTCCTCCGCGCCCTTGGTCAGCACCGGAGCGAGCTCGTGCAGGCGCTCCTCGGTGAGCCGGTACGAGGGTCCGGAGGCGCTCAGCGCCGCGACGACGACCCCGTCCCGATTGCGAATCGGAGCGGCCATGGCGTGCAGACCGATCTCCAGCTCCTCCAGGGCCCAGGCGTAGCCACGCTCCCGGGCCTCGGCGAGGTTCTTCTCGAGCTTCGTCTTGGCGGTGATGGTGTGCGAGGTGACCTTCTTCAGGCCGGCCCGGGTCAGCAGCGCGGCGCATTCCTTGGCGGGCAGATGGGCCAGCAGGATCTTGCCGCTCGAGGTGGCGTGCAGCGGGGTCAGCTGGCCGACCCAGTTCTGCGCGGTGACGGCCCCCGGGCCGCGCACCTGGTAGAGGTTGACCGCGTAGTGCTCCTGGAGCACGGCGATGTTGACGGTCTCGCCGATCTCCTCGGCCAGCTGCTCGCAGACCGGCCGGCCCTGCTGGGTGATGTCGATGCGCCCTGTGACCGCCCCGGCCAGGCGTACGATGCCGAAGCCGAGCCGGTACTTGCCGCGCTCGCCCGCCTGCTCCACCAGGCCGCGTACCTCCAGGGCGCCGAGCAGACGGAACGCGGTCGACTTGTGAACGTCGATCTCTGCGGCCACCTCGCTGACGCCCGCCTCGCCGCGCTGGGCGAGGATCTCCAGGACGCTGATGGCGCGGTCGACCGACTGCACTCCTCCGGCACCCGAACTCGAGGTCTGGGTTTCAAGGCTGTAGTTGCTCATGACGCAACTATACCCTCAGTAAACAACGCCACGCCAAGTAACCATGATCACGTCAAGCTCGCCGTAAGTTGCGTGCATCGCAACCTGGTGCGTATAGCGCTACTGCCGTTAGCATGCCTCGCGTATCTACGGCGCGAGCGAGACGAGGCAGCATGGCTCCCTTCCAATACGACTTCGTCATCGTCGGTGGCGGTTCGGCCGGCAGCGCACTGGCGAACAGACTCTCCGCGGACCCGGCGAACCGGGTGCTGGTCCTGGAAGCCGGCCGGTCGGACTATCCGTGGGATGTCTTCATCCACATGCCCGCGGCGCTGACCTATCCGATCGGCAGCCGGTTCTATGACTGGAAGTACGAGTCCGAGCCGGAACCCCACATGGGCGGCCGGCGCGTCTACCACGCGCGCGGCAAGGTGCTGGGCGGTTCCAGCAGCATCAACGGCATGATCTTTCAGCGCGGCAACCCCATGGACTACGAGCGCTGGGCGGCCGACCCCGGGATGGAGGGCTGGGATTACGCGCACTGTCTGCCGTACTTCCGGCGGATGGAGAACTGTCTCGCGGCCGACCCGGACGACGAGTTCCGCGGCCACGACGGCCCTCTCGTCCTGGAGCGCGGCCCGGCCACGAACCCGTTGTTCACCGCCTTCCTGCAAGCCACCCAGGAGGCGGGCTACGCCCCCACCGACGACGTCAACGGCTACCGCCAGGAAGGCTTCGCCAAGTTCGACCGCAACGTCCACCGCGGACGCCGTCTGTCGGCCTCGAAGGCGTACCTCAAGCCCGCGATGAAACGGCCGAACCTCACCGTCACGACCCGCGCCCTCGTCACCCGCGTGCTCTTCGAGGGCGAGCGGGCCGTCGGTGTCGAGTACCGGCGGGGCAGGGGAGCGCTCCAGCAGGTCCGCGCCAAGGAGATCATCCTGTGCGGCGGCGCGATCAACTCCCCGCAACTGCTGCAACTGTCCGGGGTGGGCAACGCGGCCGAACTGCGCGCCCTCGGCATCGAGGTCGTCCGCGACCTCCCGGGCGTCGGCGAGAACATGCAGGACCACCTCGAGGTCTACGTCCAGTACGCCTGCAAGCAGCCGGTCTCCATGCAGCCGTACATGGCGAAGTGGCGCGCCCCCTTCATCGGGCTGCAGTGGCTCTTCCGCAAGGGCCCGGCGGCGACCAACCACTTCGAGGCAGGTGGTTTCGCCCGCAGCAACGAGGACGTCGAGTATCCCAACCTGATGTTCCACTTCCTGCCGGTCGCGGTCCGCTACGACGGCTCCTCGCCCGCCGGTGACCACGGCTACCAGGTGCACGTCGGGCCCATGTACTCCGACGCCATCGGCTCGGTGAAGATCAAGAGCAAGGATCCGCGCGAGCACCCGGCGCTGCGCTTCAACTATCTCTCCACCGAGCAGGACCGCCGTGAGTGGGTCGAGGCGATCCGGGTGGCCCGCAAACTCCTCAGCCAGCCCGCGCTCGCCCCCTACAACGGCGGGGAGGTCTCGCCCGGACCCGCGGTGGAGACGGACGACGAGATCCTCGCCTGGGTCGCCAAGGAGGGCGAGACCGCCCTTCACCCGTCGTGCACCTGCAAGATGGGCACCGACGAGATGTCGGTCGTCGACCCCGCCAGCATGCGGGTGCACGGCCTGGAGGGCCTGCGGGTGGTGGACGCGTCGGTGATGCCGTACGTCACCAACGGCAACATCTACGCGCCGGTGATGATGATCGCCGAGAAGGCCGCCGACCTGATCCTCGGCAAGGAGCCGCTCGCGCCGTCGAAGGCCGCGTACTACCGCCACCGTGACGCTCAGAAGCAGGACGGGTAGACGTTGGGCGCCGCAGGTCTGAGGCCGCTGCTGGACAGCGTCCGCTACGAGGTGCTGCCCGCGAAGTCGACCGAGGACAAGGTCCTCGCCCATGTCCCGCGCGACATCGTCGTCACCGTGACGGCGTCGCCTGTCAGGGGCCTGGAGCCGACCCTCGACCTCACCGGCCGGCTCGCGGGACACGGCTATCGGGTCGTCCCGCACGTGCCGGCGCGGCTGCTGCGGGACGACGCCCACCTGAAGGAGGTCGTCGACCGGCTCCGCGCGGCCGGTGTGGACGACGTCTTCGTCCCGGCCGGCGACGCCGACCCGCCGGCCGGGGCCTACGCCGGGGCGCTGCCGGTGCTGCGCCGGCTGACCGAGCTGGGCCGGCCCTTCACCCGGGTCGGCGTCACCGGCTATCCCGAGAGTCACCCGCTCATCCACGACGACGTCACCGTCCAGGCGATGTGGGACAAGCGCGAGCACGCCACGTACATTGTGAGCAACCTCTGCTTCGACCCGCGCGTGCTGGGGCAGTGGATCGTTCGTATACGACGCCGGGATGTGTCCCTGCCGGTGCATGTGGGCGTCGCGGGGCCCGTGCAGCGGGCGAAACTGCTCGCGATGGCGACCAGGATCGGAGTGGGGGAGTCGACACGCTTCCTGGCCAAGCACCCCTCGTGGTTCCTGCGGTTCGCGACGCCCGGCGGCTACTCACCCGAGAGGCTGCTCACGCCCGCCGTCGCGGACCTCACCCCGCCGGCGGCGAAGGTGGCGGGCCTGCACCTGTTCACCTTCAACCAGATCGCCGAAACGGAGCGGTGGCGCCGCGCGCTGCTGGACCGTCTCGGGGCGTGAAAGCGGGCACCGGACGGACAGGGTGGAAGAGCGGTTGAACAGGTAACACGGACTTTTCCGCTCGGGAAAAGGGCTGGTGGCCCTAGCGCAATCGTCACGAACCAACCTCTTGACGTCTGTCTTGACATTCGTCAGGGTGTTCCATCACAAGCAATCGAATGCGCGATGCGCAACGTTATCCGGCTGAAGGGCTTGGCGCGTGGCAGACCTGTATGTGGCCGGTGAATGGCGGGATCCGGTGGCCGGTGGGCGCCGGGAGATCCGCTGTCCGGCTGACGGCGCGTTGGCCGCGACCGTCTCCGAGGGGACCCGCCCCGACGCGGAGGCGGCGATCACCGCGGCCCGCCGCTCCTTCGACGAGGGACCCTGGCCGCGCATTCCCGAGCGGGAGCGCGGGGCGCTGCTGCTGCGGACGGCCGACATCATCGAGCGCGATGCCAAGGAGTTCGCCCGCGCGGAGTCGCTGGACACCGGCAAGCGGCTGGTGGAGAGCGAGTACGACATCGCCGATGTCGTCTCCTGTTTCCGGTACTACGGTGGGCTCGGCGGCACCGACGCCGGGCACGTGATCGACACGGGCCGGGACGACGCCGTCAGCCGCGTCGTGTACGAGCCGGTCGGCGTCTGCGCGCTGATCACTCCCTGGAACTACCCGTTGCTCCAGGCGTCCTGGAAGGTCGCCCCCGCTCTTGTCGCCGGGAACACCTTCGTCCTCAAGCCCAGTGAGCTCACCCCTTCCACGTCGATCCTGCTGATGAGGGCTCTTGAGGAGGCGGGGCTCCCGGCCGGCGCCGCCAATCTCGTCCTGGGCAGCGGACCTGAGGTGGGCGCGCCGCTCGCCGAGGACCCGGCTGTGGACATGGTCTCCTTCACCGGCGGCCTGGAGACCGGCAAGCGGATCATGGCCACCGCCGCCGCGACCGTGAAGAAGGTCGCGCTGGAGCTCGGCGGCAAGAACCCCAATGTCGTCTTCGCCGACGCCGACTTCGAGACGGCCGTGGACTTCGCCCTTACGGCCGTCTTTCTGCACTCAGGTCAGGTTTGCTCGGCGGGCGCACGGCTGATCGTCGAGGACCCTCTGCACGACCGCTTCGTCGAGGAGGTCGTCAGGCGCGCCCGGCGGATCCGGCTCGGCGGCCCCTTCGATCCCGAGGCCGATACCGGAGCGCTGATCTCCGCGCAGCACCTGGAGAAGGTCGAGGCCTACGTCGCCGCCGGCCTCGCCGAGGGCGCCGTGCTACGTTGCGGCGGCGAACGGCCCGACGATCCGGCGCTCGCCGACGGTTACTACTACCCGCCGACCGTGCTCGACGAGTGCCGGCAGGACATGCGTGTGGTCCACGAGGAGTCCTTCGGCCCCGTGCTCACCGTGGAGCGCTTCACCGACGAGGACGACGCCGTACGCATCGCCAACGACACCGAGTACGGACTCGCCGGCGCCGTCTGGACGCAGGACGCCGGCAAGGCGCAGCGGGTCGCCCGGCGGCTGCGCCACGGCACGGTGTGGATCAACGACTACCACCCCTATGTGCCGCAGGCGGAATGGGGTGGCTTCGGACACTCGGGTGTGGGCCGGGAGCTGGGGCGGGCCGGCCTGGACGACTACCGAGAGCCGAAACACATCTGGCAGAACATCCAACCCCGGCCGCAGCACTGGTTTCGCGGCTGAACGCCGAAAGAAGGTCGAACGTGACCACCCAGACCGAGGTGTCGCAGCTGCGCGGCACGCCCCAGGACTCGGGTTCCACCCCGGTCATATCCGTGCGCCGGCTGTGGAAGGTGTTCGGGCCGAAGGCCGACCAGGTCCCGGACTCCGAGGAGCTGTGCGGCCTCGCCCGCCGTGAGCTCATGGACCGCACCGGATGCACCGCGGCCGTACGGGATGTCCATTTCGACGTCTCGCCCGGCGAGGTCTTCGTCGTCATGGGCCTGTCGGGCTCCGGCAAGTCCACGCTGGTGCGATGTCTGACCCGGCTCATCGAACCCACCGCGGGCGAGATCGTCTTCGAGGGCGAGGACATTCGGGAAGCAGACGACAAGCGGCTGCGCGAGCTGCGGCGCAGCCAGTTCTCCATGGTTTTCCAGCACTTCGGGCTGCTGCCGCACCGCCGCGTCGTCGAGAACGTGGCGTTCGGTCTGGAGATCCGCGGCATGGGCAGGGCCGAGCGCACCAGGCGGGCCCAGGAGGTCGTCGAGCTGGTCGGCCTCGCGGGCTATGAGCACTCCTTCCCCGACCAGCTCTCCGGTGGCATGCAGCAGCGCGTCGGCCTCGCCCGTGCGCTGGCCGGCAATCCCGACGTGCTCTTCTTCGACGAGCCGTTCTCCGCACTCGACCCACTGATCCGCCGTGACATGCAGAACGAGGTCATCCGCCTGCACCACGAGGTCGGCAAGACCATGGTCTTCATCACCCACGACCTCTCCGAGGCTCTCAAACTGGGCGACCGTATCCTCATCATGCGCGACGGCAAGATGGTCCAGTGTGGTACCGGCGACGAACTCGTCGGCGCCCCGGCCGACGACTACGTACGCGAGTTCGTCAAGGACGTGCCGCGCGGCGACGTGCTCACCCTGCGGTGGATCATGCGGCCGCTGGAGGACGGCGACGCTCTGGACGGTCCCGAGATGGGTCCCGACGTCGTGGTGCGGGAAGCCACCCGGGCCGTACTGGTGGCCGACAAGCCGGTCAAGGTCGTCGAGAACGGCAAGCTGCTCGGCATCGTCGGCGACGACGAGATCCTCGCGGTGATCGCCGGCCAGGAAGGCGACATGTGATGACTGTCGCGATGGAGAAGCCCGAGAAAACGCAGAAGCCTGAGCCCACCGGGCCCGCCGGGCCCGCCGCGGCCGTACGCAGGGTCAGCCGGCGTACGGTCGTCGCCGCCATCCTGGTTGTCTGGCTGCTGCTCTTCGCCGTGCTGCGCGGCAAGGACACGCTTGATCTGGCGGCGGCGGACCTCACGGATCTGCACCGGTGGTTCAACGACGCCAACGACTCCATCGGCGCCAACCGCAACTCCAATCCGCTGTTCCTCTACTTCTTCAATGAGATCCGTCTCGTCATCGACACTCTGGTGACCTTCGTCCAGGAACTGATCTCACAGCCCGCCGCAGGCCGCCCCGTCCCGCAGATCGGCTGGCTCGGCGTCGTCGGCATCGTGGGCTATGTCTCCTGGGCGGTGGGCAACTGGCGGGTCGCCCTTCTGGCCGTCGCGGGCTTCACCTTCATGGGGCTGCAGGGGCTGTGGCAGGAGAGCATGGACACCCTGGCGCTCACGCTCTCCGCGGTGTTCGTCGCGCTGCTGTTCGCCATCCCCCTGGGCGTGTGGGCGGGGCTGTCCGACCGGTTCAACCGGATCGTGACGCCGCTTCTGGACTTCATGCAGACGATGCCGACCTTCGTCTATCTGGCCCCACTGACCCTGTTCTTCCTCATCGGGCCGGCCTCCGCCACCATCGCGACCATGATCTATGCGGCGCCGCCGGCGATCCGCATCACCGCGCACGCCATCCGCTCCGTACCGGAGACGACGGTCGAGGCGGCCGACTCACTGGGCGCCACACGGCGGCAGGCCCTGGTCAAGGTTCTGCTGCCGATGTCCAAGCGGACCGTCGTGATGGGCGTCAACCAGACCATCATGGCCGCCCTGGCCATGGTGACCATCGCCGCCCTGATCGACGCCCCCGGACTCGGCAAGACCGTCATCCAGGCCCTGCAGTCCCTCGACGTCGGCACGGCCTTCAACGCGGGACTGTCCATCGTCGTCATGGCCATCGTGCTGGACCGGGTCACCACCGCCGCCAGCGCACGCGCGGAGACCGCCCGGCGCTCCGGCAGCCGCTTCCTCAGGTGGCGGCGGCCGCTGCTGGGGGCGGGAGCGGTGGTCACGGCAGTGCTGGTCTACATGTCGCACACCTATGTATGGGCGGCGGAGTTTCCCGGCGAGGGCGGCATCGGCAGCTCCATTGTGAGGGCTGCCGACACCGCGACGACCTGGGCGCAGGACAACCTGTCGGGCCTGACCAACTCCTTCCGCGACGCCCTCACCAACGCCCTGCTCAACCCGTTCCAGACGCTGCTCACCGACTCCCCGTGGTGGCTCGTCGGCCTGGCGCTGATCGGCCTCGGCACGGTCCTCGGCGGCTGGCGCGCCGGGATCACCGCGGCCGTGTGCGTGAGCCTGCTGGTCGGCACGGGCGTGTGGTCGGACGCCATGACGACGCTGGCGTCGACCGTCGTTGCCACGGTGCTGGTGATGGTGCTCGGCGTCGCCTTCGGGGTATGGATGGGGCGCAGCCTGCTCGTGGACCGGGTTCTGCGGCCCACCCTGGACGCGGCGCAGGTCATGCCGCCGTTCGTCTATCTCGTTCCGTTCCTCGCGCTGTTCGGCGCGACCCGCTTCACGGCCATCGTCGCCGCGATCGTCTACGCGGCGCCGGTCGCCATCAAGATCATCGCCGACGGGGTGCGGGCGGTGCCGGAAACCACCGTCGAAGCGGCGACGTCCACCGGGTGCAACACCTGGCAGATCATCACCAAGGTCCAACTGCCGATGGCACGCGGCGCCCTGACGCTCGCGACCAACCAGGGCCTGATCTACGTGCTGTCGATGGTTGTGGTGGGCGGCCTGGTAGGCGCGGGCGCCCTCGGCTACGACGTCGTGGCCGGATTCTCACAGGGGGAGCTGTACGGGAAGGGGCTCGCCGCGGGGCTGGCCATCGTCCTTCTCGGAGTCATGTTCGACCGGATCACTCAGGCAGCGGCACGGCGCGTGACCGCGTAAGGAGCAACTGGCAATGGCAGGGCAAGTCAGACAGTGGAGAGTCGGCGCGGCCGGCATAGCGGTCCTCGGCCTCACCCTCACCGCCTGCGGCGGTGCGAAGGTCGGTGACAGCTCCTCGGAGGCCGGTGGCTCGGGCAGCTCCGGCAAGTGCGGCACCTTCAACCTCGCCGTCAACCCGTGGGTGGGCTACGAGGCGAACGCTGCGGTCCTCGCGTACGTCGCGGAGCAGGACCTCGGCTGCAAGGTCAACCAGAAGGATCTGAAGGAAGAGATCGCCTGGCAGGGTTTCGGGACGGGCGAGGTCGACGCCGTCGTCGAGAACTGGGGTCACGACGACCTGAAGAAGAAGTACATCACCGACCAGAAGACCGCCGTCGACGCGGGCCCGACCGGCAACGAAGGCCTCATCGGCTGGTACGTGCCGCCGTGGCTGGCCAAGGCGCACCCGGACATCACCGACTGGAACAACCTCAACAAGTACGCCGACAGGTTCAGGACGTCCGAGTCGGGCGGCAAGGGCCAGCTCCTCGACGGTGACCCGTCGTTCGTGACCAACGACGCGGCGCTGGTGAAGAACCTGAAGCTGGACTTCAAGGTGGTGTATGCGGGCAGCGAGACCGCACTCATCCAGGCCTTCCGCAAGGCGGAGAAGAACAAGGAATGGGTGATCGGCTACTTCTACGAGCCGCAGTGGTTCATGTCCGAGGTGCCGCTGGTGAAGGTCAAACTGCCGGAGTACAAGACCGGTTGTGACGCCGACGCCGAGAAGGTCGCCTGCGACTACCCCGTGTACAAGCTGGACAAGATCGTCAGCGCGAAGTTCGCCGAGTCGGGCAGCCCGGCCTATGACCTGGTGAAGAACTTCACCTGGACGAACGACGACCAGAACACCGTGGCCAAGTACATCGCGGTGGACAAGATGGCCCCCGAGGCGGCGGCGAAGAAGTGGGTCGAGGCCAACCGCGACAAGGTGGACGCCTGGATCAAGTAGTACCGGAAGCCGAAGCCGAAGCCGAAGCCGGAGACCGAAGCCGGAAGCCGCTCGGAAGTGCCCGGTGGGCGGAGTGCACAGGTGCGCTCCGCCCACCGGGCATTGCCGTGTTCGGGCCTTTGTTTCCACCCACGCCCCACCCGCGCTCCGGCCTGTTCTCCGACGTCACGGACCCTCTTGACACCCACTTGTCCGCCAGGCACATTGAGTTGCGCAACCTGAAGCATGTTGCGTAGGCAGCAACTGGATCGGCTCGACTGGTTATCAAACCGGAGGTGCGGCGATGGCGGGACCCCGAGTGGTCATCATCGGAGCGGGGGTCGTCGGCGCGGCACTCGCGGACGAGATCTCCGCGCGCGGCTGGACCGAAGTGACCGTGGTCGACCAGGGCCCGCTCCCCGCCACCGGCGGCTCGTCGTCGCACGCCCCGGGCCTGGTCTTCCAGACGAACCCCTCCAAGACCATGACCGAGCTGGCCCGCTACACCGTCGAGAAGTTCTGCTCCCTCGACGTCGACGGCGAGCCCTGCTTCCTGCAGGTCGGGGGGCTGGAAGTGGCGACCACCCCGGAGCGCCTGGCGGAACTGCACCGCCGCCACGGCTGGATCGCCGCCTGGGGCATCGAATCCCGGATCCTGACCCCCGACGAGTGCGTCGAGCGACACCCGCTGGTCGACCGCGACAAGGTGCTCGGCGGCCTTCTCGTCCCGACCGACGGCCTCGCCAAGGCGGTCCTCGCCGTCGAGGCGCAGATCCGCCGGGCCACCGAGCGCGGCGTGCGCTTCCTGGCCCGCCATGAGGTGCTCGACGTGACTCGGGCCGACGGCGAGGTGACCGGCGTCCTGACCGACCAGGGCGAGATCCCGGCCGACATCGTGGTGTGCTGTGCCGGCATCTGGGGCCCGAGGATCGCGCGTATGGTCGGCATGAAGCTCCCGCTCACCCCGCTCGCCCACCAACTCGCCTGGACCGGCCCCGTCCCTGCCCTCGTCGGCCAGACCGAGGAGGCGGTCCGCCCGATCCTGCGGCACCAGGACGCCGACCTCTACTACCGCGACCGCTTCGACGGCATCGGCATCGGCTACTACGGTCACCGCCCGATGCCCATCTCCGCCGACGACATCCTGTCCGTGGACGAGGCCGACGAGATGCCGTCGGTTCTGACGTTCACCGAGGCGGACTTCGAGCCCGCCTGGACCGAGACGCAGTCCCTGCTCCCCGCGACCAGGGAAGCGAAGGTGGAGGAGGGCATCAACGGCCTGTTCTCCTTCACCACCGACGGCAATCCGCTGCTCGGCGAGTCCCCGGACGTCAAGGGCTTCTGGGTGGCCGAGGCCGTGTGGGTCACCCACTCCGCGGGCGTGGGGCGTGCGATGGCCGAGTGGCTGGTCGACGGCTACTGCTCGTCCTTCGACCTGCACGAGTGCGACGTCAACCGCTTCGAGCCGCACCAGCTCTCCCCCGAGTACGTCCTGGCCCGCGACTGCCAGAACTTCGTCGAGGTCTACGACATCCTGCACCCGCTGCAGCCGTCGGGGGACCCGCGCCCGATCCGCACCAGCCCCTTCCACGCCCGCCAGCAGGAGCTGGGCGCCTTCTTCCTAGAGGCGAACGGCTGGGAGCGCCCGCAGTGGTACGAGGCCAACGCGCGCCTAGTCGAAGGCCGCAGCATCCCCACCCCCAACGACTGGGCCGCGCAGTACTGGTCGCCCATCGTCGGCGTCGAGGCGCAGGTCACCCGCGAGACTGTGGCGATGTACGACATGACGGCCCTCAAGCGGCTGGAGGTGACCGGCCCGGGTGCCGCGGACTTCCTGGAGCGGCTGGTCACCGGCAAGGTGGCCAAGTCCGTGGGGTCGGTGACGTACACGCTGCTCCTCGACCACGACGGCGGCATCCGCAGCGACATCACCGTCGCCCGCCTGGCCCGCGACCTCTTCCAGGTCGGCGCCAACGGCAACCTGGACCTCGACTGGTTCACCCGCCACCTCCCCGCCGACGGCACGGTCCAGGTCCGCGACATCACCCCCGGCACCTGCTGCATCGGCCTGTGGGGTCCGCTGGCCCGCAAGGTCCTGCAGCCGCTGACGGACGAGGACTTCTCCCATGACGGCCTGAAGTACTTCCGCGCCAAGCGCGCCTACATCGGCAGCGTCCCGGTCACCGCGATGCGCCTGTCGTACGTCGGTGAGCTCGGCTGGGAGCTCTACACCACCGCCGACCAGGGCCTGAAGCTGTGGGACACCCTGTGGCAAGCGGCAAGGCCCCTCGGCGGCGTCATCGCCGGCCGCGGCGCCTTCAACAGCCTCCGGCTGGAGAAGGGTTACCGCTCCTTCGGCACCGACATGACCTACGAGCACGACCCCTACGAGGCCGGCGTCGGCTTCGCCGTCAAGCTCGACAAGGAAGACTTCATCGGCAAGGCCGCGCTGGAGCGCCGTAAGGAGAACGTGCGGCGCAAGCTGACCTGCCTCACCATCGACGATCCGCGGTCGGTCGTCATGGGCAAGGAGCCGGTGTACGACGGCGACCGCGCGGTCGGCTATGTCACCAGCGCCGCCTACGGCTACACGATCGGCAAGGGCATCGCCTACGCCTGGCTCCCCGCGGAGCTGGCCGTCCCCGGCACGACCGTGCACATCGGCTACTTCGACCAGCGCGTCGAGGCGGTCGTCGCCAAGGAGCCCCTGTTCGACCCTGCCATGTCCCGCCTCCGTGGCTGACACAGAGCGCCGCCTCCACGGGAAAGGAGTACCGTCGGTGAACGCACAGTTGCTCGACGGCAAGGCGACCGCCGCCGAGGTTCGCCGCGCATTGGCCGAGCGCGTGGCCAAGTTGACCGCTACCGTCGGCCGCACGCCGGGACTGGGTACCGTTCTGATCGGTGACGACCCCGGCAGCCGTGCCTACGTCGCCGGCAAGCACCGTGACTGCGCGCAGGTGGGCATCGCGTCCATCCGGCGCGAGCTGCCCGCCGACGCGTCGCAACAGCAGGTCGAGGACGTCATCGACGAGCTCAACGCGGACCCGGCCTGTACGGGATACATCGTCCAGCTCCCGCTCCCGCGCCATCTGAACGCGAACGCCGTGCTGGAACGTATGGACCCGGCCAAGGACGCCGACGGCCTGCACCCTGTCAACCTCGGCCGACTCGTCCTGGGCGTCGAGGCGCCGCTGCCGTGTACTCCGCACGGCATCGTCGAACTGCTGCGCCGGTACGAAGTGCCGCTCGCGGGAGCGCGGGTGTGTGTGATCGGCCGGGGCATCACGGTCGGACGTCCCCTCGGCCTGCTGCTCACCCGCAGGTCAGAGAACGCCACCGTCACCCTGTGCCACACCGGCACCAAGGGCCTGGCCTGGCACGTGCGCGAGGCCGACATCGTCATCGCGGCCGCCGGCTCGCCCGGGCTGGTCACCCCCGACCTGCTGCGCCCGGGCGCGGCGGTCCTGGACGTCGGCATCACCCGGACCGATCAGGGGCTGGTCGGCGATGTCCACCCGGACGCCGCCCAGGTCGCCGGATGGCTCGCGCCGATGCCCGGGGGAGTGGGCCCCATGACGCGGGCGATGCTGTTGGCCAATGTCGTCGAGGCAGCCGAGAGGAACGCGAACACTCCATGAATACGCTGAGCATCCCCCTGGCCGGAGGCGTTCGATGAGCCCTCGCACCCCCGGCGCCGAACTCCCGGAGCACCCCGACTGGTTGTGGCGCAACCCCGAGCCGAAGCGGTCGTACGACGTCATCATCGTGGGCGGCGGCGGCCACGGTCTGGCCACCGCCCACTACCTGGCGAAGAACCACGGCATCACGAATGTAGCGGTGCTGGAGAAGGGCTGGCTGGCGGGCGGCAACATGGCCCGCAACACCACGATCATCCGCTCCAACTACCTCTGGGACGAGAGCGCCGGCATCTACGAGCACGCGCTCAAGCTGTGGGAGGGCCTGGCGGATGAGCTCGACTACCCGATCCTCTTCTCCCAGCGTGGCGTGCTCAACCTCGCGCACAGCTTCCAGGACGTCCGCGACAGCGTGCGCCGCGTCGAGGCGAACCGCCTCAACGGCGTGGACGCCGAGTGGCTCGACGCGGACGGCGTCAAGGAAGTCTGCCCGATCGTCAACATCTCCCCGGACGTGCGCTACCCGGTCCTGGGCGCCACCTATCAGCCGCGTGCCGGCATCGCCAAGCACGACCACGTCGCCTGGGGCCTGGCCCGCTCGGCGGACGCCGCCGGGATCGACATCATCCAGAACTGCGAGGTCACCGGCCTGGACGTGGTCGGCAACCGGGTGGTGGGAGTCCAGACGAACCGCGGCCCGATCGCGGCGGGCAGGGTGGCGCTGTGCTCGGCGGGCCACACCTCGGTCCTCGCCGCGATGGCGGGCATCGAACTGCCGCTGCAGAGCCACCCGTTGCAGGCACTGGTGTCGGAGCTGCTGGAGCCGGTGCACCCGACGGTCGTGATGTCCAACGCGGTTCACGTGTACGTCAGCCAGGCGCACAAGGGCGAGTTGGTGATGGGCGCGGGCGTCGACGCCTACAACTCCTACACCCAGCGTGGCGCCTTCCACATCATCGAGGAGCAGATGTCCGCGGCCCTGGAGCTCTTCCCGGTCTTCGCCCGCGCTCACGTCCTGCGCACCTGGGGCGGCATCGTCGACGTCAGCCCTGACGCCTCACCGATCATCGGCCTGACCCCGGTCGACAACCTCTACCTCAACTGCGGCTGGGGCACGGGCGGTTTCAAGGCCACCCCGGGCGTGGGCTGGGTCTACGCCCACACCATCGCCCACGACACACCGCATCCGCTGAACGCCCCCTTCTCGCTCGACCGTTTCACCACCGGTGCGCTCGTCGACGAGCACGGCGCGGCCGCGGTGGCCCACTAGGACCACTGGACTCTTTGGGAGCCGAACCATGCTGCTCATCCCCTGCCCGTGGTGCGGGCCCCGCGACGAGGCCGAGTTCCACTACGGCGGCCAGGCCCATGTGCCCTACCCCGAGGACCCGTCGGCGCTCAGCGACGAGGAGTGGGCCCGGTACCTGTTCTTCCGCGACAACCCGAAGGGCCCGTTCGCCGAGCGGTGGAGCCACGCGGCGGGCTGCCGGCGCTGGTTCAACGCGGTGCGGGACACGGCGACGAACGAGATTCTGACGGTTTATCGGGCGGGGGAGGAGCGCCCCGAAACGGTTGAGTCGCGTCCGGTGACTTCTCAGCCGAGTCCGGCAAATCCAGCCCGTCCGGCGTTTGAGGACGAGGCCCTTTCAGGGCCGACGGGGGTCCAGGGGGCGGAGCCCCCTGGCGGGGTCGAAGGGGCGGAGCCCCTTCAGGAGGGGACGGGTAGGGGCGGCGGGGGCGCTGCATCCATCAGCGGCTCCGCCGCGGGCCAGCCCTTCCGTCACCCAACCCGCGGCCGAGTCCACCGCGACACCCCGATCAGCTTCACCTTCGACGGCACCGAATACCAGGGCTACCGCGGCGACACCCTCGCCTCCGCCCTCCTCGCCAACGGCGTCATCCAGGCCGGCACCAGTATCAAGCTCGGCCGCCCCCGCGGCATCTTCTCCGCCGGCGTGGAGGAACCCAACGCGGTCATCCAGATCGAGGCTCCCTTCCCGGAGCCGATGCTGCCCGCGACGACCGTCGAGCTCTACGACGGTCTGGTAGCGAGCAGCCTCACCGGCCAGGGGCGCCTGGCGGCCGAACCGGACCCGGCTCGCTACGACGCCGTACACGCCCACTGCGATCTGCTGATCGTCGGCGCCGGCCCGGCCGGCCTCGCCGCAGCGGCCGCGGCAGCGAAGAGCGGCGCCCGTGTCATCGTCGCCGACGACCAGCCGGAACTCGGCGGCACCCTCCTCGGCACGGCCGAACTGCCCGACTGGGTCGAGGAGACCACCGCCCGGCTCGACGTCGCCCCCGAGGTACGCGTTCTCCGCCGCACCACCGTCTTCGGTCACTACGACGACAACCACCTTCTCGCCGTCGAACGCCGCACCAACCACCTCGGCGCAGGGGCCCCCGAGAACGTCTCCCGGGAACGCGTCTGGCGCATCCGTGCCCGTCGCGTCGTCCTCGCCACCGGCGCGCACGAACGTTCCCTGGCCTTCGCGGACAACGACCGCCCCGGAGTGATGCTGGCGACCTCCGCACGCACCTACGTCAACCGCTACGGCGTCCTTCCTGGCCGCCACGCGGTCGTCTTCACCACCAACGACAGCGCCTATCCAACGGCGTTGGACCTCGCCGCGGCAGGCGTGTCCGTCCAGGCCGTCGTCGACACGCGCCCCGAGCCGGGGGAATGGGCCGGGCGTGCGCGCGCGGCAGGCATCGAGGTGCTGACCGGTCATGCCGTCACCGGCACGCAGGGCGACGCGCGGATCACGGCCGTGACCGTCGCCCCGTACGGCGAGTCCGCCGGGCAGCGGGAGTTCGCCGCCGACCTGCTGCTGGTATCCGGCGGCTGGAATCCGGTGGCGCACCTGTTCAGCCAGGCGGGAGGCAAGCTGCGCCACGACGAGGAACTCGGCACCTTCGTCCCCGACACCTGTCGCCAGGCCGTCGAGGTGGCGGGCAGCGCGAGCGGTGTCTTCGACCTGGCCGGTGTCCTCGCGCAGGGCGCGGCCGCCGGCGCCCGTGCGATCGAGGCCGAGGGCTACACCCCCGAGACGCCCGGACTGCCGCAGCCGGCCGCACAGCCGTACACGCCCGCCATGCACGTCTTCACCGTCGCCGGCCGCGAAGCCGCCCCCCGTTTCGTCGACCTCCAACGCGATGTCACGGTCCACGACCTGGCCCGCGCGACCGGTGCCGGGATGCGCTCCGTCGAGCACACCAAGCGCTACACCACGGCCGGCACCGCCAACGACCAGGGCAAGACGTCCGGCGTTCTGGCCGGCGGGGTCGTAGCCGAACTGCTCGGCGTGGACGTCTCGGCGCTCGGCACGACCACGTTCCGCCCGCCCTACACCCCTGTCTCCTTCGCCGCCCTCGCGGGCCGAGACCGAGGAGCCCTGCACGACCCGATCCGGGTGACGGCCATCCACGAGTGGCATGCCGCTCACGGCGCCCTGTTCGAGAACGTCGGCCAGTGGAAGCGGCCCTGGTACTACCCGCGCGACGGCGAGGACATGGAGTCCGCGGTGCTGCGCGAATGCGCCGCCGCCCGCGAGAGCGTCGCCTTCATGGACGCCTCCACCCTCGGCAAGATCGACGTGCAGGGCCCGGACGCCGCCGTCTTCCTCGACCTGCTCTACACCAACATGATGAGCACCCTGAAGGTCGGCATGATCCGCTACGGCGTCATGTGCCGCCCCGACGGCATGGTCTTCGACGACGGCACCGTCATCCGCCTCGACCAGGACCGCTTCCTGGTCACCACCACGACCGGCAACGCGGCGGCCGTACTGGACTGGATGGAGGAGTGGCTGCAGACCGAGTGGCCCGAGCTGAAGGTCCACTGCACGTCCGTGACCGAGCAGTGGGCCACCGTCGCCCTGGTCGGCCCGAAGTCCCGTGAGGTCCTTGGCTCGCTCGCGCCCCGACTCGCTGTCGCCAACGAGGACTTCCCGTTCATGGCCTGGCGCGAGACGACCGTCGCGGGCATCGAGGCAAGGGTGTGCCGGATCAGCTTCTCCGGCGAACTGGCCTACGAGATCAACGTGTCACCGTGGCAGGCTCTCGCCCTGTGGCAGGCGCTGTACGAGGCCGGTGCACCGTACGGCATCACCCCGTACGGCACCGAGGCCATGCACGTCCTGCGGGCCGAGAAGGGCTACCCGATCATCGGCCAGGACACCGACGGCACCGTCACCCCACACGATCTCGGCATGAACTGGGTGGTGTCGAAGAAGAAGCCGGACTTCATCGGCAAGCGGTCCTACGCCCGGGCGGACACCGCCCGCCCGGACCGTAAGCACTTGGTCGGCCTGCTCCCGGAGGACCCGGGCGCCTTCCTGCCGGAGGGCACTCACCTTGTCGCCGACAGTGTGCTGCCGGCGCCGCCCGTCCCGATGCTCGGCCACGTCACCTCCAGTTACCGCAGCGCGGCCCTCGGCCGGACGTTCGCGCTCGCCCTGATCAAGGGCGGCCGGGAACGCATCGGCGAGCGGCTGTACGCCCCCGTGGGCGCCCGGCTGGTCCCGGTGACTGTCGCAAGCCCCGTCCTCTACGACCCCGAGGGAGCCCGTCGCGATGGCTGACACCGCCCTTGCCGCCCCGCCCCGCAGCCCCCTGTCGCACGCCGCCGACCGCCTGGCCGCCGCCACCCGCGCCTCCCGGGGCGCGATCCGGCTGGCCGAACTCCCCTTCCTGACCCAGGTGAACGTGCGCCTGGACACCAAGGGAGCGGCGGCGGACGCCGTCGGGCTGGCACTGGGCCTCCAACTGCCCCTCGAACCCAACACCGTCGTGCGCGCGGGGGAGTCGACCGCGCTGTGGCTCGGTCCGGACGAGTGGCTGCTCGTGAGGCCGCCGGGGACCGAGGGGGGCCTGGAGAGCCTGATCCGGGAGGCCGCGGGAGACGAGCCGGTCTCGGTCACCGACGTCTCCGCCCAGCGCACCACACTCCTCGTGACGGGTTCGCGCGCACGCGACCTGCTGGCCCACGGGTGCCCGCTGGACCTGCACCCACGGGCCTTCGAGGCCGGGCGCTGCGCCCAGACGACACTGGGCCGCACCCAGGTCGTCCTGGTCTCCCGGGACGAACCCAGGGCAGGATTCTGGGTACTGGTCCGCTCGTCATTCGCCGGCTACCTGGCGGACTGGCTGCTCGACGCGGCGACGGAATACGTCTGATCGATCTGACCCGGCTGTGTGAGCCGCTGAGCGGCTCACACAGCCTCGGTGTGCCCGGACCTCACGGAACGGGACGGAACAGCGAGCGCGCGCGCCGTCGTTGACACATCGCAGACGTGTACACGTCCACGGTCGCGGAGGCCGCCGTGTCCCAGCCGAAGGCCCGGGCGTGCACGGCGGCTGCCTCACCCATCCGGGTGGAAAGCGCCGGAACGTCGGCGAAGCGGCCCAGCATCCGTGCGTAGGCGGCCGGGTGGTGACCTGGCACGAGTATGCCGCTGACCTCCTTCCGAACGGCCACCGGCAGACCGCCCACCTCGGCCGCTTCCACGAGCTGTGCCTGTTCGACGGGCGGGCTCCGCTTGGCCCGCCCACCACCGGCACGACGAGCCGCGCGCGCAGCTGTGGCCGCTCTTGAAGGAGTCGGGCGACCGCGAGCAGCAGGACGTCCGGCGCTTTCAGGGGCTGTAGGCGCCCCGAGAACAGCGGGATCAGCGCGTCGGCCGGCAGCCCGAGGCGTACACGGGCCGCGGCTCGGCCGGCTTCGACGCCTGGGGCGTCCGGCCGGAAGCAGTCCAGGTCCACGGCGAGGGACGACGGCGCCGAGACCGCCGCCAGCACCGGGATGCCCGCCATGACCGCCTTCTGCACCAGCTCGAACGACACTCGCCCGGATACCAGCAGGACGGTCTGCGACAGGGGCAGTTCACCGGACTGGAGCGCGCGTCCGATCAGCTTGTCCACGGCGTTGTGCCTGCCGATGTCCTCACGCAGGTCCAGCAGCACGCCGTCGGGCGAGAACAGCCCGGCGGCGTGTCGACGTGCGGCTCGCCACCGGTGTGGCGGTGCCCGACATCACGCTCGAGCGGAAGGTGTACACCACCTCCTCACCCTCCCGGATCCGCAGCACGCGCCGACGTTCGGTGACTCGTCCCACGCCGGCCCCCGCTCAGCACTCGATGATGTTGACGGCGAGGCCGCCTCGGGCGGTCTCCTTGTACTTGACCGACATGTCGGCGCCGGTCTCCTTCATGGTTTTGATGACCTTGTCCAGGGAGACGTGGTGGCGGCCGTCGCCGCGCAGGGCCATGCGCGCGGCGGTGACCGCCTTCACCGCGGCCATGCCGTTGCGCTCGATGCACGGGATCTGCACCAGGCCGCCGACCGGGTCGCAGGTCAGGCCGAGGTTGTGCTCCATGCCGATCTCGGCGGCGTTCTCGACCTGCTCGGGCGAGCCGCCGAGCACCTCGGCCAGCGCGCCCGCCGCCATGGAGCAGGCGGAGCCGACCTCGCCCTGGCAGCCGACCTCGGCGCCGGAGATGGAGGCGTTCTCCTTGAAGAGCATGCCGATCGCGCCCGCGGCGAGCAGGAAGCGGACCACGCCCTCCTCGTCGGCGCCGGGCACGAAGTTGACGTAGTAGTGCAGGACCGAGGGGATGATGCCGGCCGCGCCGTTCGTGGGGGCGGTGACGACCCGGCCCCCGGCCGCGTTCTCCTCGTTGACCGCCATCGCGTAGAGCGTGATCCACTCCATGGCGAGGGCCTTCGGGTCGCCCTCGGAGCGGAGCTTGCGGGCGGTGTTCGCGGCCCGGCGGCGCACCTTCAGACCGCCCGGCAGGATGCCCTCGCGGGACATGCCGCGCGCTACGCACGCCTCCATCACCCGCCAGATCTCCAGCAGTCCGGCGCGGATCTCCTCCTCGGTGCGCCAGGCCCGCTCGTTCTCCAGCATCAGCGCGGAGATGGACAGGCCCGTCTCCCGGGCCATGCGCAGCAGCTCGTCGCCCGTGCGGAAGGGGTACTTCAGCACGGTGTCGTCGAGCTTGATGCGGTCCGCGCCGACCACGTCCTGATCAAGCACAGCCTCGTCGACGACGAAGCCGCCGCCGACCGAGTAGTAGGTCTTGCTCAGCAGCTCCGCGCCCGAGGCGTCGTACGCCCACAGGGTCATGCCGTTCGCGTGGTACGGCAGGGCCTTGCGGCGGTGCAGCACCACGTCGTCGCCCAAGTCGAAGGCGACTTCCTGGGCATCGCCGATCTCGACGCCCAACAGCCGCAGCCTTCCGGCCGACTTGATCCGCTCTACGTCATGGTCCGCCTGGACGACGTCGACGGTGTGCGGCTCGTTGCCCTCCAGCCCGAGCAGTACCGCCTTCGGGGTGCCGTGGCCGTGGCCGGTCGCGCCGAGGGAGCCGTACAACTCGGCGCGGACCGTGGCGGTCCGGTCGAGTACGCCGTCCTCCTTCAGGCGGACGACGAACATGCGTGCCGCGCGCATCGGGCCGACCGTGTGGGAGCTGGACGGGCCGATGCCGATCGAGAACAGGTCGAAGACCGAGATGGCCACGGTCACTCCTCCGTGCGGGGCGCTGTTACTTGGTCAGGCCGGGGTAGAGCGGGTGCTTGTCGGCCAGTGCCTTGACCCGGGTCTTGAGTGCCTCGGCGTCGTAGGACGGTTTCAGTGTCTCGGCGATGATGTCCGCGACCTCGGCGAAGTCCTGGGCCGTGAAGCCGCGGGTGGCCAGGGCGGGTGTGCCGATGCGCAGGCCGGAGGTCACCATCGGCGGGCGCGGGTCGTTCGGGACGGCGTTGCGGTTGACCGTGATGCCGACCTCGTGGAGGCGGTCCTCGGCCTGCCGGCCGTCCAGTTCCGACTCGCGCAGGTCGACCAGGATGAGGTGGACGTCCGTGCCGCCGGACAGGACGTTCACGCCGGCCTTGCGGGCGTCGGCGGCGGTGAGCCGCTCGGCGAGGATGCGCGCACCCTCGACCGTACGCCGCTGGCGCTCCTTGAACTCCTCGCTCGCCGCGACCTTGAAGGAGACCGCCTTGGCCGCGATCACGTGCTCCAGCGGGCCGCCCTGGAAGCCCGGGAAGACGGAGGAGTTCAGCTTCTTCGCGAAGTCCTTGCTCCGGGCGAGGATGATGCCGCCGCGCGGACCGCCCAGCGTCTTGTGGGTGGTGGAGGTCACGACGTCCGCGTGGGGCACCGGGTTCGGGTGCAGCCCGGCGGCGACCAGGCCCGCGAAGTGCGCCATGTCGACCCACAAGTACGCCCCGACTTCGTCGGCGATCCGCCGGAACTGAGCGAAGTCCAGCTGCCGCGGGTACGCCGACCATCCGGCGATGATCACCTTGGGGCGGTGCTCCTTGGCCAGCTTCTCCAGTTCGGCCATGTCGACCAGGCCGGTGGCGGTGTCCACGTGGTAGGCGACCACGTTGAACTGCATGCCGGAGAAGTTCAGCCGCATCCCGTGGGTCAGGTGGCCGCCGTGCGCCAGGTCCAGGCCGAGGATGGTGTCGCCCGGCTGGGCCAGCGCGAACAGGGCGGCTTGATTGGCGGAGGCGCCGGAGTGGGGCTGGACGTTGGCGTACTCGGCGCCGAACAGCTCCTTGAGGCGGTCCATGGCGATCTGCTCGACCACGTCGACGTGCTCGCAGCCGCCGTAGTAGCGCCGCCCCGGGTAGCCCTCGGCGTACTTGTTGGTCAGGACCGAGCCCTGGGCCTCCATCACCGCGACCGGGGCGAAGTTCTCGGAGGCGATCATCTCCAGGGTGGACTGCTGGCGTTCCAGCTCGGCGTCGAGCGCGGCGGCGACGGCCGGGTCGAGCTCGTGCAGGGACGTGTTCAGGACGGTCATCTGCGGCTTCCTCATGTTGCGGCGCAGGGCGGGCCGTACGCCTCGGTGGAGCTGTCGGGTGGCGGCTGCGGCAGCGGGGAGACGCGGGAGTGGCCTCAGCGGAAGACCACGGTGTGGTGGCCGTTGAGCAGGATGCGGCTTTCGCTGTGCCATTGCACGGCCCGTGACAGCACACGTGCCTCGACGTCCCGGCCCGTGGTGACCAGCTGGTCGGGGTCGTGGGAATGGTCCACGCGGACGACGTCCTGCTCGATGATGGGCCCCTCGTCCAGGTCGGGGGTGACGTAGTGGGCGGTGGCCCCGACCAGCTTGACCCCTCGTTGGTGGGCCTGGAGGTAGGGCCGGGCTCCCTTGAAGCTGGGGAGGAAGGAGTGGTGGATGTTGATGGCCCGGCCCTCGAACTGCTTGCACAGGTCGTCCGACAGGATCTGCATGTAGCGGGCGAGGACCACGAGGTCGATCTCGAAACGCTCCACCAGCTCCAGCAGTCGGGTCTCCGCCTCCGCCTTGGTCTGCGGTGTGACGGGGATGTGGTGGAAGGGGATGCCGTGGCTCTGTGCGAGCGGCTCGAAGTCCCGGTGGTTGGAGACGATCGCCGGTATCTCGATGTTGAGGGCGCCGGTACTCTTGCGGAACAGCAGGTCGTTCAGGCAGTGGCCGTACTTGGAGACCATGATCAGCGTGCGGGTGGGGGCGGCCGCTTCGAACAGTCGCCAGTCGATCCGGTAGGTCTCGGCCAGCGGGGCGAAACCTGCGCGCAGGCGTTCCAGTGACGTCTCCGGGTCGGAGACGTCGAAGTGCACACGCATGAAGAAGCGGTCCTGCAGGCGGTCGTCGAACTGCTGGCTCTCCAGGATGTTCCCGGAGTGCCCGACGAGGAAGCCGGTGACGGCGTGGACCAGTCCGGCCTGGTCGGGACAGGAGAGGGTGAGGACGAACTCGCGGCCGGGGCGGGGGCGAGGGGGCACAGCATCCTCCAGCGGTGCGTAATGAGCAACAAGTCGAGCGATACGCAACATAGTCCAAGGGGGAGGAGGTCCGGTCAAGGGTGTGTCTTGACAGAAATCCGCCAGCGGGCTTCCTGGGTCGTGTTGTGCGTGGAGAAATTCACAGCGCAATAAGCAACTCCTGCCCCCTTGGGGTGGGGCGGCTGCCATCCACTCCCACACGACCGCGGAGCGCCATCGATGACCCGCAAGGCTCCTTCTGAGGACCCCGGCGACGCCCGACTGAGGGTGGGCCCACCGAAGGACTACGCCGCTGGGATTCCGGCGGTCACTTCCTCACTGCACCACGCGAACGCCCAGACGGGAGTCCGTCGGAGCCTGCTCACCCTGCTCCGGGTCAACCAGAAGGAGGGTGCCGGCGGCGCCCGCACGCAGTACCCCGAACAGGTACTCGTCGAGGTCGAAGGTCGTCAGTGCCAGGACGGCCGGTGGGTCCGGGCGGCTCATGATCTGGCGGGTGGCGCTCACGCCGTCCGTGTGGGGCATCCGGATGTCCATCACCACGACGTCCGGGCGGACACGGCCGGCCATCTCCACCGCGAGACGGCCGGGCCGCCGACGGCGACCTCGGCGGCACCGATGGCCGCGCCGCCGAGGTCGCCCGCCGGCGGCAGGACGTCGACTAAGGCGTCGGCGCCGGCGCCGACGGCGTACGCCTCTGAAGGGGCGAGGTGCGGGCCGACGGCCATGGCTCGATCGCGAAGACGGCCGTGGAGGCGGCGCAGGCCCAGCACACCGCGCTGCCCGGCGAGAAGCTATGGGGCCGCTGCCGTTCACCCGGGTCGAGCGGACATGATCGGTACGGTGGTGCCGGGACGACGAGAGGGGTGGTCGCGGCTGTGGGCGAGGAAGCGGAGATCAGGACGGCGAAGGAGGCCGCCGACCACGAGCTCGTTCTGGCGTTCGGGCGGCTGCAAGGGGCGGCCAACCGGCTGGAGTACATTCTCGGCCGGGCGCTCGAGGTGGAGTGCGGGATCAGCCATCTGATGTTCGAGGTGCTGCTGATCCTCGGGCGGGCGGGCGAGCCGGGGCTCTCCATGCGGGCCATCGCCCAGGAGCAGGTCCTGACCACCGGCGGTGCCACCCGATTGGTGGACCGGATGGAGACGGCGGGTCTGGTGACGCGTGCGGAATCCCCCGACGACCGGCGCGGCAAGCTCGTGCGGCTGACCCCGCTGGGCGAGGAGACGGCCGTACGCGCTGCCCGGGTGCACCTGGAGAACATCAAGCGGTACTTCGTGGAGCCGCTCCCCGCGGCGGACCGCGAGCGGTTCGCGGAGGATCTCCGGATCCTCAGCCACACGGCGCGGGACGTGCTGCCCCGGCTGCCCTAGCCTGCGGACCGGCGGCAGCGCAGGTCTAGCGGCGCAGGTCTAATGGCATGGGCCGCGCTCGCGTGTCCCAGTTCACACAGGTCGAGAAATATCTGAGGAGTCAGTTACTGTTTGGTCAGGTGAATCGCTCGCAACCGGCGGGCGTCCCTCTCTGCCGAGGTCTTCGATGAAGCTCGTCTACGTCTTCGACGCCTACTGCGGCTGGTCGCACGGGTTCTCCGGCACCCTGCGCGAGGTCACAGACCGCCACCCCGAGCTGCCGGTCGAGGTGGTCTCCGGCGGTCTGTTCACCGGACCGCGCCGGGTGCCGATCCGCGAGTTCGGCCACGTCCGGGGCGCGAACGCCAAGATCGCCGAACTGACCGGTGCCACGTTCGGCCAGGCGTACGAGGAGTTGATCGCCGACGGCTCGTTCGTGATGGACTCCGAGGCCGCCGCCCGTGGCGTCGCGGCCCTGCGCCAGGTCGCCCCCGACCGCGCAGCGGAATTGGCCGCGGTCCTGCAGCACGCCTTCTACGTCGACGGACGGAGCCTGTCCGACGCGGCCACCTACCGGTGGATCGCCCAGGCGGCCGGGCTCGACGCGGATGCCGTCGTCGCCGCCTTCGAAGCACCCGAGGCGCAGACCGTGGCCCGCGCCGAATTCCGTCGCGCGGCCGAACTCGGGGTCACCGGGTTCCCCACTCTGCTGGCCGTCGACGGCGACTCCGTCACCCCGCTGGCATACGGTCACGCCACCGCCGAAGAGGTCGACGAACGCCTCGCCGCTCACTGAGCTTCCCCCCTCCCCACCCATCCCCATCCCTTGCACGAAGGAGTCATCAATGAGCACGCTTTCCTTCAAGGTCCTCGACCTCGACTTCCCGGCCGGCAGCAAGAACAAGACCGCCACCCTCGTCACCGGCGAGCACGAGGCCCTGCTGGTCGACGCCGCCTTCACCCGCGCCGACGGCCACCGCCTCGCCGCCGAGATCCTCGACTCCGGCAAGAAGCTGACCACCGTGTTCGTCAGCCACGCCGACCCGGACTTCTACTTCGGCGCCGAGGTGATCGCCGACGCCTTCCCCGAGGCGGAGTTCGTCGCCACCCCGATCGTCATCGAGCACATCCAGCACTCCTACGAGGGCAAGCTCAAGGCGTGGGCCGCGCTCGGCCCTAACCTGCCCACCCGCCTGGTCGACCTCACCCCGCTGACCGGGGATCTCACCCTCGAAGGCCACCGCTTCGAGCTCAAGGGCGGCCCGGCCGCGCTGCCCGACCGCCACTACCTGTGGCAGGCCGAGCACCGCGCCCTCCTCGGCGGCGTGCTGCTCTTCCAGCAGGAGCACGTCTGGGTCGCCGACACCCCCACCCCCGGCGACCGCTCCGCCTGGATCGACCTCCTGGACGAGATGGCCGCCCTCGACCCGCAGCTGGTCGTCCCCGGCCACCGCCTGCCCGACACCGCCGCCGACGCCTCCGCCATCACCGCCACCCGCGACTACCTGCTCGCCTTCGAGGAGGAGTTCGGCAAGGCGGCCGACGGCGCCGCGCTGACCGAGGCGCTGGTCAAGCGCTACCCCGACAACGGCATGCTGATCGCCGCCCAGATCGGCGCCAAGGTCGCCAAGGGCGAAATGAAGTGGGGCTGACCATGAGCGAGTTCGCCACCTCCACCGCTCCCGCCGACGTCGTACGCCGCCAGTACCTGGCCTCCGCGGCCGGTGACCTGACAGCCCTGCGGGCCACCCTCGCCCCCGACGTGGAGTGGACCGAGATGGCCGGCTTCCCCCTCGCCGGCACCTACCGCACCCCCGACGGGGTCACCGCCAACGTGATGGAGAAGCTCGGCCAGGACTGGGACGGCTGGGCCGCCCACGACGACACCTACGTCGTCGACGGCGAGAACGTCGTCGTCCTCGCCCGCTACACCGCCGTCAACAAGGCCACCGGCAAGCCGCTCGCCGTCCGCGTCGCCCACCATTTCGTCGTACGCGGCGGATTCATCGTCCGCTTCGAACAGTTCGTCGACACCGCCCTCGTCCGCGAGGCAATGGCCGACTGACGCGTTCCGTAGCACCGCAAGGCAGGAGATCCGCATGTCGGCTGTTCGGCGAGGACCGAGCCGGTGAGCCAGCACCCTCCTTGCCGTCATCGGCACCTCTCGTCAGGCCATGGTCGTCTCCGCACCCAAATCGCCATCGCCTGCGCACGGGCGGAGCAGGGCGGTCCCTCGCTGTCGGTAGACGTCCGCCGCCGCGCGAACGCGTACCGCGGGCCAAGGCCGCCGACCTAGGCGGCGCCCGAGCCCGTTCGTGTGAGGCGGACCATGGCGCGGTAGAGGGCAGTGGGTTTCGGGGCTTCGGGCAGTTCGGGGATCGGTGCGCCGGGGGAGGCGTAGGAGCGGAGTATGTGGCCCACGAGGCGGCGCCAGGTGTCGGGGGCGTCATCGCCGGTGGCGGCGATGACGCCGGCGTTGGCCATTTGCAGGATGACGAGGTCCTCGGGGACGAAGTCCTCGCGGAGGTGTCCGGTGTTCTTGGCGTGGGCGATGAGTTCGAGGAAGCCGTTGTACGACTCGGTGCGGCGGGCTTCCAGGGCCTTGGCTGTGGGGAAGGTCATGGTCAGGACGTCGGCGAAGCCGCGGTCGGCGGCCTGCATGGCGCAGACGGCGTGGATGTAGCCGGTGAAGCCGTGCCAGGGGTCGGGGTCGGCCAGTGCCTCGGTGACGGCGGCGGCGTAGGCGTCCATGCGGTCGGCGAAGACCGCGTTGATCAGCTCCTCCCGGGTGGCGAAGCGCCGGGAGAGGGTGGCTTTGCCGACGCCGGCCTCGCGGGCGACGGATGCCATGGAGACGCCGAGCCCTTCGGTGGCGTAGAGGCGGCGGGCGGCGGCCAGGATGCGGTCGCGGTTGCGCTCGGCGTCGGCGCGCAGTCCCGTGCCGGGCTGCTGGTCCGGAGTCTGGTCGGAAGGTGCGGTCATGCACCCACTCTACCTAACTGGAACGGGTGGACCGTTTCCACTGCACGCCGGGCCCAGGAAAAACAGGAAGGTCGTTCCACTGAGCGCTGTTCAGTTGGCCGACGGTGTGACAGCCCGTCGAACCTGGCGGGACTGGGTTGGGCTCTACGGCAGCGACGAGAAGGTCGTCATCCGACTGACCGACGACGCTGATGGGAGCGAGCGCCTGCTCGTGGCGTGGGGGTAGGGACGCCTCGTCGCGACGGATTCGGACGGCGGTCACCGGTCCGAGAGCTGGTGGGTCCGCATGTCCTCCGCTGAACCACCACCTCTTGAGGTCCGCGTGATTCTGCCCGATGGGCAGGCCTTGTCTGGGGTAAGAGGTGTGACGTGAGGCGGAGTTCGATGACTCGGTGCAGCTCAGCGCCGGTGTCGTTGACGATATCCGGCACAACGGTGTGGCGTCATCGCCGAACTCACCTGAGCAGGCGGCGCGAGGTGTCAGTCGCGGCGTCGCGTGTGGAGGCGATGACGTCGGCGTGCGGTCGCGGCTCTTCGTCGACGGGCGGATGCTCGTCGGCGGGAACGGCCATGGCGGTTCCCACCGACGAGACACCACGACACCGTGGGGGTGATCAGGCGGGGGCCGGGGCGAGGATCGTGTGCGCTGTGCGGTGGGTGATCTTCCAGTGCGCGTTGTCGAGCCGGTAGTGGTCGTTCAGTTCGACGATCTGTCCGGCGTTCGCGGCCGGATAGAGGGCGGGGCCGTCGCCTACGGGCGTGGGTCCGCCGTAGGCGAGCAGGGAGACGGTGCCCTGGGCGCTCCCGTCCCCGACGGTGTGGAAGATCTGGCTGGTGACGAGGTGGCGGATCGTCGTCTCGGGTCCGGGACGGGCGTTGAGCAAGTCCCGGATCTCCGCGTGGCCGCGCAGCTTGCGTCCATGGACCTCGTACAGGGCGTCCGGGGCGAAGAGTGCGAGCAGCTCGTCGTACTCGCGACGGTCGTAGTGGTGGAAGAAGACCATGTTGAGCCGGGCCAGCGACCAGGCCGTGGCCTCCTCGGCGGTCATGCCGTCTCCTCCTTCGAGGTGATGGTGTCCGGGCTGGTGCGGGTCTTGAGGACGAAGTCGAACTCCATGGTCCGGTAGGGGCCCTGGAAGCCGTGTGCGGCGATGTCCTCGGGGTCCTCATGCAGGGTGGTGTCCGCCTGCAGGGCGGGGTGGGCGATCTTCGCGCCGACGAAGTCGACGGGGATGACGGGGTCTCCCGTGAAGTAGATCTCGCCGAACCAGGGGCGGATCAGGTCGGGGTGGTGGACCTCGTAGTGGATGTGGGCCGGGCGGTAGAGGCTGCGGCCGAGGGCCGCGGTGGCCTCGACGGCCTTGTCGATGGCCATGACGTGGGCGTCGGCGTAGGCGACGGGGGTGATGGTGGTGTAGGTGTAGCGGCCGTCGGCGTCGGTGAACAGGTGCCCGCGCAGGTTGTACCTGGGCACTCCGTCGTCGTACAGCCCGGCGTAGTCGCCGTTGTTGGCCGCGTGGTAGATGTCCAGCTTGGCGTCGGCGAGCGGCTGACCGTGGCCGTCCAGAACGCGGCCGGACACGACCAGCGGGACGCCGGGCTCGTCCGGCCGCATCGGAAGGGTGCCGGGGTTGTCGATGCGCGGGGAGCCGGGGATGAAGGTGGGGCTGGTGACGTCGTCGGAGGGGGTGTAGCCGTCCTGGCCGCCCTGGAAGAGCTCGCTGTACAGGGGCATGGCGACCAGCGCCAGCGGGGCGCCGGTGGCCGTCTGCATCTGCTGCAGCAGGTCGGTGACGGCGTTGAGGTCGTCGAAGGTCAGTCCTTCTTCGTCGCGGAGGCGGGCCAGGGCGTCCTTGAACGCCTCGACGAGACGTACCGCGCGGGGGTTGATCAGCGCCGGGACGGATCGGTGGTCGTGGTCATTCCGGTCTACTCCTTCAAGGTGGGGGGATCGCTGAGGGCGGGCATCAGTCGCCCGGGGTGTGCGGAAGGATCGGAGGGGCACGGGTGCGGAAGCGGGTGGGGACGGTCTTCACGCCGCGGTCACTTCGGGAGGCAGGGCAGGGTGCCTGCGGATGGCGGGGGCGACTTCGGCTGCGAGGAGTCCGGCGGATCGGTTGGCGGTCGGCCGGCGGCCCACCCCTGGGCCCGCAGACACTCACCCACTGGTCGGGGGCACGCCGAGGCGGCCGTATGGCAGAGATCGCAAGGCGGCAGGCGGCCTCCGTGGCGGGGACGGCTCCAGCTCATGGCCACGCCAGTTCGGCGCGGATCTGGGGGAGCACCTTGGTGCCGAGGAGTTCGATGGCGTGCAGGAAGTCGCGCTGGGGCATGCCGCCGACGTCCATCTGGAGGATCTGGCGGGTGTGGCCGAACAGTCCGTGCAGGTGGAGGATGCGGTCGGTGATCTCGTCGGGACTGCCGACGAAGACCATGCCGTCGGGGCCGTACTGCGCGGCGCGGTCGGCGGGGGAGGGGGCGGGGCGGCCCAGTTCGGCCAGGCCCTCGGCCATCATGCGGTGCTCGTGCTCCAGGTAGGTCGACCGGGCCTGGGCGTCGGACTCGGCGACGAACCCGTGCACGGCGACCGCGATGTCGGCCTGCTCGGCGGGGTGGCCGGCCTCGTCCCAGGCGGCGCGGTAGGCGTGTCCGTAGCGCGCCCAGTGCTCGGGGGTGCCGCCGAGGATGCCGAGGAACATCGGCAGCCCCAACTCGACGGCGCGGGACACCGAATCCGGGCTGCCCCCGGTGCCCAGCCAGATCTTCAGCGGCTGCTCGGGACGGGGGAGACGAGGAACGCGGCGATGTCGGCGCGGCTCATGGCGGATGCGACCTTGTCGTGGCCGAGGAAGCCGGATCGGATACGGCCGCTGGCGGGCTTGTCCGTCGGGTTGGTGATGCGGGCGATGGTGTAGTCGAGACCCGAGTCGGTGACGGCCTCGGTCATGCCCTTCAACTCGGCCAGCGCGTTGGGGAACATCAGCCCGGCCATGACGGGCAGCACCTTGTGTTTCCAGTGCGGCTTGTCCTGCGGATCGGCCAGTGAGGGCGTGGCCAGGCCGATGAAGCGGGCCACCTTCTGGGCCTCCATGGCCTGCACGATGGTGCGGGTGCCGTCGGTCACCTGGGTGCCGGTCGTGGACCGTTTCAGGGAGGGGCCGAGCGCGCTGATCACCGCGTCCGCGCCGCTGAGGGCCTGCTCGATGGAGTCGCGGTCGGACAACTGCCCGGTGACGACCGTGAGATGGGAGTGGATGAGGGCGAGCTTGGCGGGAGCGCGGACCAGGGCGGTGACCTGGTGGCCGCCGTCCAGGAGCTGCTGGACGACAAGTCGGCCGATGGCGCCGCTCGCGCCGAAGACGGTGACACGCATCAGGGGTGCTTCCTCGCGGTGGCGGTCAAGAGGGTGGGGTCAGAAGCTGTAGGGGCCGAAGCGGCCCCAGGCCACCAGGGCGGCCAGGATCAGCAGGACGGCGTTGAAGGCGATGGCGCCGGGTTCCTTGCGGCGGGCGTGGGTGATCGCGGCCAGCACCATCACCACGACCAGGCCGGTCGCGGCGAGCGGAGTCAGTACGGGGGCGATGTCGGTGGCCGGCTGGCCGACCGTTCCCGACCACGTCAGCCAGTGGGGCCTGCGCCTGAAGATCTGCCAGAACTTCGACCAGTGGGCCAACGTCCGCCCCGTGCACTTCCTGCCCGGCGTGCAGAGCCCCCTGCGCAAGGCCGACGACA
The DNA here is from genome assembly GCF_002291145.1 of Streptomyces sp. SA15. Taxonomy (GTDB): domain Bacteria; phylum Actinomycetota; class Actinomycetes; order Streptomycetales; family Streptomycetaceae; genus Streptomyces. Next base: position 55,819 of record NZ_NTGE01000164.1, on the reverse strand, counting down.
CCGAGCTGGACTGGGTCGTCGTCCGCGAGAACAGCGAGGGCGAGTACGCGGGCCTCGGCGGCCGCAACCTCTCCGGCCGCGGACCCGGCGGCGAAGTCGCCGTCCAGTCGGCCCTGTTCACCGAGGTGGGCTGCGAACGCATCATGCGCTTCGCCTTCGACCTGGCCCGCACGAGGGCGCACAAGAAGGTCTCCTCCGTCACCAAGAGCAACGCCCAGCAGTACGGCATGGTCCTGTGGGACGACGTCTTCCAGCGCGTCGCCGCCGACTACCCGGACGTCGAGACGGAGAGCGTGCTCGTGGACGCCATGTCCGCGAAGTTCGTCCTGCGCCCCGAGGACTTGTCGGTGGTTGTGGCCTCCAACCTGAACGCCGACATCCTCTCCGACCTCGGCAGCGCCCTGGCGGGCAGCCTGGGCCTGGCCGCCAGCGCCAACCTCAACCCCGAGCGCCGCTTCCCCAGCATGTTCGAGCCGGTCCACGGCTCCGCCCCGGACATCGCCGGCCAGGGCCTGGCCAACCCCATCGGCGCGGTCGGCAGCGCCGCGCTGATGCTGGACCACTTCGGACTGCCCGACCAGGCGGCCCGACTGCACAAGGCCATCGAGGCCACGACCGCCGCGGGCATCCTCACCCGCGACGTCGGCGGCACGGCCACGACCGAGGACGTGACCAAGGCCCTGATCGACACGCTCAACGCCTGACGGTCTGAAGGCGAGCCTTGAACGTCACCGTGCGTTCCATGAACGCCGTGTCCTTGGTGGCGAGCACGAACGTCGCCTGGTCGCAGCTCGCAGCTTCGGCGCCGGTCTCTGCTCCGCCGCGCGAGGCCAGTCCCGCGCTCCACTCGCCGGGTGCCGGCTGCGACTCGTCGTCCGCGCAAGCGAAGGCGGGATCGGCCACCCCGGCCGGCGGGTCCATGGGGACGGGGGACGGTATGGGGGCGCGCCCACGGCGCGCTGCGGCTCGGAGGCGGTCTCGGCCTGTCCGTGGCGGGAGCCGGGTCCAACGTCGCGATCGGTCTCGCCCGGCTCGGGCACCGGGTGCGCTGGGCCGGCCGGGTCGGTGCGGACGAGCTCGGCGCGCTGGTGCTGCGCACACTCCGCGCCGAGGGCATCGACACCGGCCAGGCGGTCACCGACGACACCGGCCGGCCCACGGGACTGCTGCTGACCGAACCCCGCCGGGCTCCTGGATCGCCGCCGCAGGCACCGGGATCGCTGTGCTCGCTGCCGACGGCGCACTGGAATGGCTGGATCGCCCCGAGGACCGCACCCCGCTGCCCAGCCGGATGAACGACGGCGTCGCCGACCCCGTCGGCCGCTTCTGCCGGCAGCATGGCCTACGACGGCGCCCCCGGCGCGGGCTCGCTCTACCGTACGGACGCCGACGGCACGGTCGTACGCGTCCTCGACGGGCTGACCATCGTCAACGGGCCGGCGTTCACCGCCGACGGCACGACCATGTACCTCGCCGACACGGCCGCCGGCACCATCCTCCGCTGCCGGGTCGACCTCGTCTCGGGTGACCTCTCCGGCGGCCCGGAGACCTTCGCCCAACTGCGCGACGGTGAAGGCAGCCCCGACGGAATGACCGTCGACGACGAGGGCTGCCTGTGGGTCGCGATGTGGGGCGCCGGAGCGGTCCGCCGGTACCACCCCGACGGCCGCCTGCTCCACACCCTGACCGTGCCCGCCCCGCACCCCACCTCGGTGTGCCTGCACCCCAACGACAACCGCCTCTTCGTCACCACGGCCAGGCACGGGGTGAAGAACCCGACAGCGGCCTCCGGCGCGGTGCTCACCATCCCCGTACCCGTCAGGGGAACGGCAGCCCGCTCCTGGCGCCGAGGCCGTGGCTGAAACCCGGTGCGGCCGGTGAGGGCACGGGCCGTAGCGGCGCTCTGGTCGGCTGCCCACCCCGACCCGGTGCGGCCAGCCGCGTGAAGAATGCCCGCCCTGTGGGGATATCAGAAGAACTCTGATGGGTCTGGATGTTTACGGTGCTCTGATGCGATTTGTGCCCAGGTGGGCCTTGCTCTCGTCGGGGTGTGCGCCTGTCTTGTTGGCCGGAGGCTGGGTGATCGCGGGGTTGCTCGAGGGGCCCGCCTACGACCCCGCTGCTCAGACGATCAGCGTGCTGGCGGCTGACGGCGCTGCCGGGTCCTGGGTGATGACCGGAGCGCTGGTCGCCCTGGGCGCCTGTCACCTGCTCACCGCTTGGGGGCTGCGCGCTGCCGCACTCGCCGGACGTGTGGCGCTGGGTGGCGGTGGCGTGTCGGCGTTCGTGGTGGCACTGTTTCCGGCACCGAGCAGCGGTGGCTCCCTGCATCACGGTTCCGTTGCCGCGGTCGGGTTCACTCTCCTGGCCGTATGGCCGGTTCTGGCCGCCGATCGCGGCGGAGCCCCACCGTGGGGGCTGCGGCCCGCGCCCTCCATCATGGCGACCGCTCTGATGTGCGTCGGTGCGGCATGGTTCTTGATCGAAATGCAGGGTCACGGTGCCATTGGTGTCGCTGAACGCGTGGTGACGTCCCTTCAGTCCCTGTGGCCCTTTCTGGTCGTCGCCTCTTGTCTCCGCCACCCTGACCAGGACGAATCCGTCACTTGACCGGTGCCGCCGACGTCCCGAATCCCCATAAAACGTTTTCGCTACAAGTTCCGAAATTATTCGTGATGGCTCCGCCACGTGGCCGAAATGCGTCCCTCATAGCTTCGCCATCGGGTCCCTCGGACCGAAAAAGCTACTTCCCCCAGAAATCCCCCAACTCGGATCCCCCAACTCGGATCCCCCACGCAGATCCACCACGCGCAGATCCACCACGCGCAGATCCCCCACTCAAATCCCTATTGAGATCCCCCACTGTTCTCAGCGCCTCCATGAGACAGGAGCCCAAGATGCCCAATCTCTCCCGACGCGGTGCCCTGAAACTGACCGCCGGGCTGGCCGTCCTCGGCACCCTCGGCCTGACGGGCTGTGGGCGCGAGGACGACACCGCCGCCGCGAAGGCCTCCGCCGAGCCCGTCGGCGACTCGCCGGCCACCGGCACCGTCGACGTCTGGGCCGCCCAGGGCGACGCCGACGTGCTCGAGCAGGTCATCAAGCCCTTCAGGACCGCCAACCCCGACGCCACCGTGAAGTTCACGCTGATCCCAAACGCCGATTACTACACCAAGCTGCAGTCGGCGATCGCGGCGGGCAAGGGGCCCGATGTCGCCCAGTTCTTCCCCGAGTCGCAGGCGCAGTTCCTCGACGCGTCGATCCTCCGGCCCGTCCCGGACGGACTCGTCGACCCGAACAGTTTCTTCGACAGTCTCTGGGACGCGGGCGTGGTCGACGACGTGGCCTACACGGTGCCCTGGTACGCCTACACGTACGCGCTCGTCTACCGCTCCGACCTGGCCAAGAAGGCCGGCGTCGAGGCGCCGACCACGTGGGACGAGATGGTGCCCTTCTTCAAGGCCCTCCAGGGCGCCGGTGCGCGGCGCGGCCTGGGAGCCGACAACGGGTGGGACATCTTCAACGGCCAGGACGTCGCGATGTACGCCTGGCAGGCCGGCGGCTCGCTGCTCACGGCCGACGGGAAGTGGACACTCGACACCCCGGCGATGGTCGACGCGCTGAAGTACAACGCGTCGTTCTTCACCTCGGGCTCCGCCGACACCGCCACACCCACCTTCCTCGACGCACAGCCGTACTTCGTCAGCGGGAAGACCGCCACGATGATCACCGGCCCGTGGGTCGTCGGCCAGCTCGACACCGCCGCGAAGAAGGACGGCTGGACCGCGTCCCACGTCGCCACCGCACCCCTGCCGGCCGGATCGTCGGGCAGTGTCTCCTTCTCCGCCGGCGGCAGCTGGGGCGTGCTCGCGGGCAGCGGCAACGCGGACGCGTCGTGGAAGCTGGTCCGGTACATATCGCAGCCCAGCACCCAGGTGGCGCAGTACAAGGCGTACAGCTCGCTGCCCGCTGCGATCTCCGCCTGGGACGACCCCGCCATCAAGGACCAGCCGCTCCTCGCCGCCTTCCTCACCCAGCTGAAGAACACCCGGGCGTTCCCGCAGGTCAGCACCTGGCAGCAGGTCGCGACCCGGATCGGCAAGGAGATGGAGGCCGTGGCCAAGGGCACGGCGACCGCGGAGAAGGCCGCCGCGAACATCCAGTCGTACGCCGAGAGCCTCGGCACGGGTGCGAAGTGAGCCGCCCATGACCATCACCCCTGTCGTGGGCACCCGGCGGCGCACCCGTCGTACGGCCGTCGCCTGGCTGTTCCTCACGCCGTTCGCCCTGGTGTTCCTTCTCTACACGGCGATCCCCACCGTCGCCGCGCTCGGCTTCAGCCTCACCGACCTGCGGGGCACGGACCTCAGGCATCCACTCGCGGTCGACTTCACGGGCTTGGACAACTTCGTCCGGCTGCTGAAGGACCAGAGCTTCCTGCGCGACATCCTGAACACCGCCCTGTTCGTGGCGGTCGGCGTGCCGCTGACCATGGTGATCGGCTTCGCACTGGCCGTCGCGCTGAACTCCGGCATCCGCCGCCTGCGCGGCACGTTCCGCACGCTGTTCTTCGCGCCGGTCGTCACCAACGTGGTGGCGGTCGCCCTGATCTGGCAGTACGCCTTCTACGCCGACGGCACCGTCAACAAGGCGCTCGGCGCCGTCGGCCTCGCCGGACCGAACTGGCTGGACGACCCCAACCTCGCCATGCCCGTGGTCATCCTCCTCGGCGTCTGGCGCAACTTCGGCATCGCGATGGTGCTCTTCCTCGCCGGCCTGCAGGCGATCCCGGACGACGTGTACGAGGCCGCGTCCCTCGACGGGGCGGGACGGTGGCGGCAGCTGAGGCACATCACCCTGCCGCTGCTGCTGCCGACCACCCTGATGGTGTCGGTGCTGCTGACCGTCTTCTACCTCCAGGTCTTCGACGAGCCCTACCTGCTCACGGACGGCGGCCCGCTCGGCTCCACCGAGTCCGTGGCGCTGTACACCTACCACCAGTTCGGGGCCGGCGAGTTCGGGATGTCCTCGGCCGCGTCCTTCGTGATGCTCGTCCTGGTGGCCCTGGTGAGTCTTGTCCAGTTCCGACTGCTGAGGTCCCGCGTATGACCGCCGTCGCCGCGTTGCGGAACGCCGAAACCGTCACCGACCGGGTCGCCCCGCGCCGCCGGTCCGTGGCCCAACCACTGTTGTACGGCGCGCTGGTGCTGTGCGCGCTGCTCACGATGCTGCCGTTCTTCTGGGTGATCAGCGGCTCGCTGCGAAGCCTCGACGAGATCCGCTCCGACCCCGGCGCCTGGCTCCCGCACGACGTCACCTTCGACAACTTCCTGCGGCTGTTCCGAACCGAGGGTTTCGACCAGTTCGTCGTCAACAGCGTCGTGGTCGCGGTCATCGTCGTGGCCGGCAACATCGTCGCGGCGTCGGCCGCCGGGTACGCGCTCGCGAAACTCGACTTCGCCGGCAAGAGGCTCGCGTTCGGCGCGGTCATGGCGGCGATGATGGTGCCGTTCACCGCGGTGTTCGTCACGCAGTTCGTGATCACCGTCGATCTCGGCCTGGCGGACACCCTCACCGGGATCGCCCTGCCCGGCGTGGCGATGCCGCTGTCCGTCTTCATCATGCGGCAGTACGCGATGTCGATCCCCGACGAACTCCTCGAAGCGGCCCGGATCGACGGCGCGGGCGAGTTCCGGATCTTCTTCCGGATCTTCCTCCCGCTGGCCGGCCCCGCCGTCGCGACGATCACGATCATGTCGTTCCTCGCCTCGTGGAACAACTTCATCTGGCCGCTCATCGTCGCCCAGAGCATGTCCACCTACACGCTGCCGGTGGGCCTGGCCGCCACCAGCCAGGCGGCCGCCAACGTCAGGGACTACGGCCTGATGCTGGCCGGTGCGATCGTCGTGATGCTGCCGGTGCTGCTGCTCTTCCTTTTCCTGCAGCGCTACTTCGTGCAGGGCATCTCCGGAACGGGAATGCGGTGAGCGTGATGGACTCCCGCGACGCCCCAGGCGAGCCGGTCACCGTGCACACCCCCGGGGGCACGATCGTCGGCCGGCGCGACGGCCGGACACGCCGCTTCCTCGGCATCCCCTACGCCCAACCGCCCACCGGCGCACGGCGGTTCGCCGCACCCGTCCGACGCGGCCGCTTCACCGAGCCGTACGACGCGTCCCGGCACGGCCCCACCTCCCAGCGCCTGCCGCTGTTCGCCACGACCACCGTGCCCGAGCCGTCGGTGCCGGGAGAGGACGTGCTGAACCTCGGCGTCGTCGCCCCGGCCGCGGACGACGACCGCGGCCCCTTTCCGGTCATGGTGTGGATCCATGGCGGCGGGTTCCTGGCAGGCAGCCCGGCCAGCCCCTGGTACGACGGCCGCGCCTTCGCCCGCGACGGCGTCGTCTGCGTCACCGTCGGCTACCGGCTCGGCGTCGACGGATTCGCCGTACTGGACGACGTCCCCACCAACCTCGGGCTGCGGGACCTGCTGCTCGCCCTCGACTGGGTGCGGGAGAACATCGCCGCCTTCGGCGGGGAGCCGGACCGGGTCACCGTAGCCGGGCAGTCGGCCGGGGGAGCGGCGGTGCTCGCGCTGCTCTCGTCGTCGGCCGGCCGTGGCCGCTTCCAGCGGGCGGTCAGCTTGTCCGGTGGTTTCTTCGAACCATGTGCGGTACGCGAATTCCTCGATCAACTGGGGGACAGGCTCGGCGTTGCGGCGACGCGAGCCGGATTCGGCGGCATTGCCGTGGAGGACGTGCAGCGGGCGGTCCTCGACCTGCGGGACGAAAGAGGCGGCGACGCGCTGGTGCTGGGTCCGTTCGTCGGCGACGACGTCCTTCCGGTGCCGGTCGCGGAGGGTCTCGCCGTGCACGGGCACGACGTCCCTCTGCTGCTCGGCGCGACGGGGGACGAGTTCGACAGCGGCTCAGGTCTCCTTCACGGAGCCCGCGCGGCAGGCACCCGCCTCACCGACACCCTGTTCCGCGCCGCCTGCCCGCGGGCCGCGGCCGCCCGTCGAGGCGCCCGCGCCGGCACCTGGCTGTACTCCTTCGAGTGGCCCTCGCCCGCGCTGGGCGGCGCCGCGCACTGCGTCGACCTCCCGTACTTCTTCGACGTACTCGACGCGAGAGGGGTCGCCGCAGCCCTCGGTCCCAACCCGCCCCAGGAACTGGCCACTTCTATGCACGCCGACCTGGTCGCGTTCCTCCACGGCGAGGAACCGGCCTGGGCGCGGGCGACCGGGGCGCCCGGCGATCCGGCGCGCGAGTACGGCCGCACCGGCGCGCCGCTCGTGGCCGACACCACGGGTGTCTTCGATCCCGTCGTAGGACCGGTGTCCGAGGCGGCGGGGGCATGCTGACGCCGGGGATGAACCAGAGCGCCGTCCGACGCGTCAACACCTCGGTCGTCCTGCGCGCACTGGCGGTGTCGGCCGGGCCGACGACGCTGACCGCGCTCGCCGATCAGGCCGGTCTGTCCCGCCGCACGATCGAACTCATCCTGGACTCGCTCGTCGAGGCCGGCTGGGTCGCGGAGCTGGACCGGGTCCCGGTCAGCGGCTCGGCCGGGCGGCCCGCACGGCGCTATGAACTGCGCGCCGAACACGCCCTGTTGGCGGCCGCGTGCATCACCACCTCGGGCGCGTCCGCGGTGGTGGCCGACGTACGCGGACGCATCCTCGGCCGGGCACAGGGGCCGCTGCGCGCCTATCAGGACCCGCAGGTCACGCTCGACGACGCGGCGGCACTGGTCCTTCAGGCGCTTGAGGACGCGGGCGGGTCCGTGGACCGGCTGCGCGCCGGGGCGGTCGCGGGCGGCGGCGCGATCGACGACGAGGGAGTCGTACGGCGCCTGGTGCACACCACGCACTGGGAAGGCGTGCACCTGCCCGAGGAACTCAACCGGCGTATCCCGATGCCCTGGTTCGCGGACAACGACACCAACCTCGGTGCGCTCGCGGAACGTTGGCGGGGCGTGGCCGGCGACCACGACAACGTCGTATGGGCGATCCTCGGCAACCGGACCGGTCTCGGGATCCTCATACGGGGCGCCGTGCACCGCGGTCTCGACGGCGCGGCGGGCGAGATCGTCGAGGCACGGTCGATACCGACGGCCTCGGTCGAGAACCACCCGGTGGCCTGGTTGAGCTCACCGGAACCGGCAGAGCGGGCCGTCGCCCTCGCCCGCTGCGAGGCCGCTCGGGCGGGTGAGCCCTCCGCGCTCGCCGAGGTCGGCGAGTTCGTGGAGAACATCGCCTCGATCCTCACCATCCTGTCGTGGACGGTCGCCCCCTCGCTCATCGTGCTCGGCGGCGGCCTGGAGGACGCGGCCGACGTGCTGCTGCCCCGCGTGCGGGAGGCGATGCTCGACGCCCGCGCCCCCGCGATAGAGCTGCGCGCCACCGTCCTGGGCCGCGACGCGGCCCTCGTCGGCGCCGTGAAACTGGCCCTCGACCGCATGGACACGGAACTGTTCGGCCCGCTCGTCCCGCGCGCATGACCGCACCCTCACTACGCCCCCCGGGGCACACACATGGAGTCTCACCCTTGACCGACACCCTCCGCACCGACGTCCTCATCGTGGGCAGCGGCATCATGGGTTCCGTCGTGGCCCGACAGCTGCGCGCCGGCGATCCGGCGCTGCGCATCACCATGGTGGACGGCGGCAGCGCGATCGGCGAGGTTCCCGGTCTGCACCTGCACGACCTCGGCGACCCGGACCTGTGGGCGCGCTACAACGAACAGGTCGCCACCGGCATCCAGGGCATGTACACCGGCGCCGAGGTGGTGCGCGAGGTCGCCGGCAGCCTCACCGGTCTGACGCCCGGCATGTTCCACGCCCTGGCCTTCGGTGAGGACGCCGAGGCGATGCCCGCGACGGCGCTCGCGTGGAACGCGGGCGGCATGGGCGTCCACTGGACCGCCGCTACACCCTGGCCCGCCGGCGACGAGGTGTTCGACTTCGGCGACCCGGCCGGCTGGGCGGCGGACCTCGACACCGCGCGCCGCCTGCTCGCCGTCACGCCCGCCGCGATCGGCCCGACCGAGGTCGGGAGCCTGGTCCTCGACGTACTGCGCCGACGCTTTGACGGCGCGGGACCGCACGACCGGCGGCCGCAGCCGATGCCCATGGCCGTCACCCCGACGGCCTCGGGCCCCATGCCCCGTACGGCTCCCGGGACCATCTTCCCCGCCCTCGCGACCGGCGGCGACCCGGCGTTCACCCTGGTGACGGGCACGCTCGCGACCTCGCTCATCGTCTGCGGCGACCGCGTCACCGGCGCCCGGCTGCGCCGCGTCGCCGACGGCGCCGAGTCCGAACTCCTCGCCGACACCGTGGTGGTGTGCGCCGACGCGCTGCGCACCCCGCAACTGCTGTTCGCCTCGGGCATACGACCCCCCGCGCTGGGCCGCCACCTCAACGAGCACGCGTTCATCACCGCCCGGGTCCTGCTCGACCTCGACCGGTTCGGCATCGACCTCGACGTTCTGCCCCTGCCACGCCCCGGCGAGTTCAGCACGGACTCGCTCTGGCTGCCGCAGAACGGGGCGGCCCAGCCGTTCCACGGCCAGATCATGAACCGCACGTACGTCGACGCAGGCGGCCGCCCCCTCGCCCACTCCGTGGGCCTGTCGCTGTACGCCCCCGTCGAGTCCCGCCCCGAGAACCGGCTCGTGTTCTCCGACACCGAGACCGACCTCGCCGGGATGCCCCGGATCACCGTCGAGTTCGACTACTCCGACACCGACCGGGCGCTGATCGACCGGGCCCTCACCGAAGTCCGGTCGATGGCCGAGGAGTTCGGCCCTTTCAATCCCGCGACCGAGAGCGTGCTGCTCCCGCCCGGCTCCTCGCTGCACCAGACCGGCACCGTCCGCTCCGGCGCCGCCGACGACGGCACCAGCGTGTGCGACCCGGACGGCAGGGTGTGGGGCTACGACAACCTGTACCTCGCCGGAAACGGCGTGATCCCCACCGCGATGGCAGCCAACGTCACCCTGACCGGCGCGGTGACCGCCATCCGGGCCGCCCGTGCCGTGGCCGTACGCAACCACGCTCGCCGCCCACTGACAGGAAGCCCCACCGTGATCGACATCGCCAAGCAGTACCACGTGGCACTGCCGGCCTGGATCGACGACGAACTGGCCGACGTGCCGGCCGTCCTCCCCGGCCGCGACGACCGTATGCGCCTCGTGCACCGTCTCGCCGACCGCAACTGGCGCGAGGGCAACGGCGGTCCGTTCGCCGCCCTCGTCGCCGAGCGGGACACCGGCAGGATCGTCTCGGTCGGCGTGAACGTCGTGCTCGCCTCCGGCGTCTCCAGCGCCCACGCCGAGGTCGTCGCGCTCGGCCTCGCCCAGACGGCGACCGGCGGCTGGGACCTCGGCGGCGACGGGCTGCCCGCGCACGAACTCGTCGTCAACTGGCGTCCGTGCATCCAGTGTTACGGCGCCACCATGTGGTCCGGCGTGCGCCGACTCGTGGTCGCCGGCGAGGGTCCGGAACTGGAGGAGATCACCACCTTCGACGAGGGCCCGCTCGGCGCGGACTGGGCCGAGCAGTTCGAGGCACGGGGCATCGAGGTCGTGTCAGACGTGCTCCGGGACGAGGCCCTCGCGGTGTTCCGCGACTACCGCAAGGCTGTCGACGCGGCCGCCGGCATCGTCGTCTACAACGCCCGCGGAGGTGCCGAATGACGCCCCGATTCGCGACCGACATCATCACCTTCTACCACCCGGAGTTCTGGGGACTCGAATCCGCGGACGCCGTGCGCGACTGGGCCCTGGCGCACCCGGAGCGCTTCTGGGCGCGGGTCATGGACGCCCTCGTCGATGCCGGTGTCACCGGCGTCGAGCTGACCTTCGCCCCCGGCGACATCGACTCCGCCCTGCGCGCCTTCGGCAGCGCACCCGCGTTCCGCCGCGAGCTCGCGGCCCGGGGCCTGTGCGTCGTGAGCGCCTTCATCGCCGGCAGCGACGCCCCCGACTGGCGGCACGGCGAGAACCTGCCCGCGATCGTCGCCGACGCCGAACGCCGCGCGGCCTTCCTCGCCGACGTCGGGGCGGAACTCCTCGTCGCCGGCCTGCCCATGCGGACGACGTACGGGACCCGGCCGCCCTTCTTCGTCGACGCCGCGTACATGACCCGCATGGCCGACATCGCCCACGTGGTCGGCGAGGCCGTCGCCCGACACGGGGTGAGGCTCGCCTTCCACACCGAGTCCAACAGCACCCTCTGGTACGAGCGGGACATCGACCTGTTCATGACCCTCACCGACCCGCGCTACGTGTGGCTGTGCCCCGACTCCTGCCATATCGCCCTCGGCGGAGGCGACCCCGTCGCCGTCGCGCGCCGCCACACCCCGCGCATCGCCCTCGCGCACTGGAAGGACGCGGTCAGGCCCATCGACGTGGAACTCACCATCGACGAAACGGTCTTCGCCCAGCAGCAGCCCTACATGACCGAACTCGGCACGGGCATCGTGGACTGGCGAGGCTGGGCCGACGCGATGTCCCGCACGCCCGGCGCCGGCACCGTGCTCATCGAACTGGACGAGGCGGCCGACCCCGTGGCCGCGCTCCGGGCGGGGACGGCCGTGGCGAAGGAGTGGACCGTGCCCTCATCGCCGTAGCTCCGTGTGAGCGGTCTCCGGCAGCCGCAGATACACCAGCGAGGACAGCAGGCAGAGCACGGCCACGTACCAGGGGAAGAGCCCCGAGTGGTCCAGCTCCTTGAAGAGCGTGCCGACGTACGGGGCCGTCCCGCCGAACAGCGCCACCGTCAGGGAGTAGGGGAAGCCGATGCCCGCCGCGCGCACCCGGGGCGGAAAGATCTCGGCGTTCACGGCAGCGCTGATCGAGGTGAAGCCGGTCAGCAGGATCATGCCCGCGCAACTCACCAGCAGCAGCACCGGGAACGAGTCGTTCAGGGCGTGCAGCAGCGGCACGGTCAGCAGGGCGAAGCCCAGGCCGAAGAAGAGGAGCAGGGGACGGCGGCCGAAGCGGTCGGAGAGGAGTCCGCCGAGCGGCTGGAGCAGGCCGAAGAAGGCCAGCGACAGCGTGCTCGCGAGCAGGGCGTCCGACTTGTCGATGTTCGTGTTGAGTTCGGCATACGTCGGCAGGTACGACGTCCAGGTGTAGTACGCGATCGTGCCGCCCGCAGTGATGCCGCAGATCAACAGGGACTCGCGCGGGTGTCGGCGCAGGGCCTCCAACAGGCCCGGGCGCGGCGCCTGTTGCTGCTCCTCGCTCCGTGTCTCCTGCGCTCCCTGCCGGATCCAGAACCCGACCAGGCTGAGTACGGCCCCGAGGACGAAGGGGATCCGCCAGCCCCAGCCGTTCATCTGCCCGTCGCTGAGCGTGTCCACGAGCAGCGTGGCGATGCCGGACGCGACCAACTGCCCGGCGGTCGTCGACACGTACTGGAAGCTGGAGAACAGCCCCCGGCGGCCCGGCCCCGCCGACTCCACCAGGAAGGTCGTGGAGGCAGCGAACTCGCCGCCCACCGACAGACCTTGCAGCAGCCGGGCCGCGACGAGGATGACCGGCGCGAGGACGCCGACCGACGCGTAGGTCGGTGTCAGCCCGACCAGCAGACTACTGCCGCCCATCAGCAGGATGGTGACCGTCAGCGCGGACCGCCGGCCGTGCCGGTCCGCGATCGCGCCCATCAGCAGCCCGCCGACCGGCCGCATGAAGAAGCCCACCGCGAACACCGCGAACGTCGACAGCAGCGGCACCAGCGAGTTGTCCGCGCTCTTGGGGAAGACCTCGGCGGCGATGTAGGTGGCCAGGAACGTGTAGGCGTACCAGTCGTACCACTCCACGGCGTTGCCCACGGAGGCGGCGAGGAGCTGTCGTACGGGCCGTTTCGTCGGGGTGGACGATGACGTGTGCGTCTCTGTCATGATCGCGACCATCCCCGTCCCGGGCCCAGCCACACCTCACGTACCGACGACTTTCACACGAGCGCCACCGGACCCTTCCCTGACGTTTGGTGCTCCTGGAACACTCCTTCCGCGCGCATTCCGTCACGATCCGGCCGGTCACCGCCCTCAAGGGAAGAGGTCCCTCACTCATGCCCGAAGTCAACCGGCGCAGATTCCTCCAGATCGCGGGCGCCACCACGGCGTTCTCGGCTCTGTCCGCCAGCATCGAGCGCGCCGCCGCCCTCCCGGCCAACCACCGCACGGGGTCCATCGAGGACGTCGAGCACATCGTCGTCCTGATGCAGGAGAACCGTTCCTTCGACCACTACTTCGGCAAGCTGAGGGGCGTGCGCGGCTTCGGCGACCCGCATCCGGTCACGCTCGCCAGCGGCAAGTCGGTCTGGCACCAGTCGGACGGCACCAAGGAACTGCTGCCCTTCCACCCGACCGCCGACGACCTCGGCATGCAGTTCCTGGAGGGCCTGCCGCACAGCTGGCCCGACGGCCAGCAGGCCTACAACGAGGGCAAGTACGACAAGTGGGTGCCCGCGAAGGGCACCACGACCATGGCGTACCTCACCCGTGAGGACATCCCCTTCCACTACGCGCTCGCCGACAAGTTCACGATCTGCGACGCGTACCACTGCTCCTTCATCGGCTCCACCGACCCCAACCGCTACTACATGTGGAGCGGTTACACGGGCAACGACGGCACCGGCGGCGGCCCCGTCCTCGGCAACGACGAGCTCGGCTACGACTGGACGACCTACCCCGAGCGCCTGGAGAAGGCCGGCGTCTCCTGGAAGATCTACCAGGACATCGGCGACGGCCTGGACGCGAAGGGTTCCTGGGGCTGGATCCAGGACGCCTACCGCGGCAACTACGGCGACAACTCGCTGCTCTACTTCAACAAGTACCGGAACGCGGAGCCCGGTGACCCGCTCTACGACAAGGCCCGCACCGGCACCGACGTCAAGAACGGCGACGGCTACTTCGACCGGCTGAAGGCGGACGTCAAGGCCGGCAAGCTGCCGCAGATCTCCTGGATCGCCGCCCCGGAGGCCTTCTCCGAGCACTCCAACTGGCCCTCCAACTACGGCGCCTGGTACATCGCCCAGGTCCTGGACGCGCTCACCTCGAACCCGGCGGTGTGGGCGAAGACGGCCCTGTTCGTCACGTACGACGAGAACGACGGCTTCTTCGACCACCTGGTGCCGCCGCTCCCGCCGAAGTCCGACGCGCAGGGCAAGTCCACGGCCGATGTCTCCCTGGACCTCTTCGAGGGCAGCAAGACCCATGTCGCCGGTTTCTACGGGCTCGGCCCGCGCGTGCCGATGCTGGTCGTGTCGCCCTGGAGCAAGGGCGGTTTCGTCTGCTCCGAGACGATGGACCACACCTCGATCGTCCGCTTCATGGAGCGCCGCTTCGGTGTGCGCGAGCCGAACATCTCGCCCTGGCGGCGCGCCATCTGCGGCGACCTGACCTCGGCCTTCGACTTCTCCCGCAAGGACACCCGGCCGGTCGCGCTGCCCGACACCGACGGCTACGAGCCCCCGGACCGCGAGCGCCACCCCGACTACAAGCCGACCCCGCCCGCCCAGGGTGCCCTGCCCCGGCAGGAGCGCGGCCTGCGGCTCGCCCGCCCGCTCAAGTACGCGCCGCACGTGGACGGTTCGGTGGACGCGGCGGCCGGGAAGCTGACCCTCACCTTCGCCTCCGGCGCCAAGGCCGGTGCCGCGTTCCTGGTGACCTCCGGCAACCGCACCGACGGCCCCTGGACGTACACGACCGAGGCCGGCAAGACCATCGCCGACACCTGGAACTCGGCGTACTCGAACGGCTCGTACGACCTGACCGTGCACGGCCCGAACGGCTTCCTGCGCGTCTTCAAGGGCCCGAACAAGACCGCCGGACCCGAGGTCACCGCCCGCCACACGGGCGACGACGTCACGCTGACCCTCACCAACAAGGGCTCCCGCACGGTGCGGTTGAAGGTCGCCGACGGATACGGCGACCGGGCCAGGACCTTCACCGTGCGCGCCGGCGCCACCGTGAAGCACACCGTCGACCTCACGGCGAGCAGGCGCTGGTACGACCTGACCGTCACCTCCGACGCCGACCCGGCGTTCCTGCGGCGCTTCGCAGGACACGTCGAGAACGGGCGGCCGGGGGTGAGCGATCCGGCGGTCATCACCGAGTAAAGCCTCACGCGGGGCGCCTCGCCCGGCAGGCCGAAAACCGACGGTGCCGGGATAGTGTGCGTCGGTGACCACGCAATCGAACACACCCGCAGGCTGGTACCCGGATCCGCACGGAGCGGCCCAGACGCTCCGCTACTGGGACGGCGCGCAGTGGACCGAGCACACTAACCCTGCCCAGCAGGCGAATCCCGCCCAGCAGGCCCAGGCCGCGCCGCAGATACCCCAGCAGCCGGCCGGGCCGGATCCGCGGGTGCAGCGGCAGGTGCAGCAGCAGGCCGGGGTCGCGGCGGGCGGCCCCGGCGGCGGCAGCCTGTTCACCGAGCCGGTGCTGGTGGTGAACCAGAAGGCCAAGCTGATCGAGCTGACCAACGAGTACAAGGTCATGGATCAGCACGGCAACCAGCTCGGCTCGGTCGTCCAGGTCGGGCAGAGCGCGCTGAAGAAGGCCCTGCGCTTCGTCGCAAGCGTCGACCAGTTCATGACGCACAAGCTGGAGATCCGCGACGCTCACGGACAGCCGGTGCTGGTGCTGACCCGGCCCGCGAAGTTCCTCAAGTCGCGGGTGGTCGTGCAGCGGCCGGACGGCTCGCCGGTCGGCGAGATCGTTCAGCAGAACATGATCGGCAAGATCAACTTCGCGATGAACGTGAACGGCCAGCAGGTCGGCGCGATCAAGGCGGAGAACTGGCGGGCGTGGAACTTCGCGATCGTCGACCACGCCGAGAACGAGGTCGCCCGGATCACCAAGACCTGGGAGGGCCTCGCCAAGACGATGTTCACGACCGCGGACAACTACGTCCTGCAGATCCACTACCAGCTGACCGAGCCGCTGCTGAGCCTCGTCGTGGCGACGGCCCTGACCGTCGACACCGCGCTCAAGCAGGACTCACGCGGGCTCGGCTGAACCCGCCGACTCTCATCACAGGGGCGTGAGGTGCCCCGGCTCAGCCGGCCGGGGCACCAGCGCCGGTTCGGCCCGCCCGGGCATCAGCCCCGGCTCTGCCGTCGCAGATCCGGGCTCCAGCGCCAGTACGGCGGCCACGGGATGGTCGTCGTCCTCGTCGACGTGGGGTGCCGTGCGGCTCAGCAGCACCACGCCCCAGGCCGCGAGCCCCGCTCCCGCCAGCGCGAGCAGCACGCCCGCAGCCCCGCCCTGGAGCCGCTCGCCCAGCAGGGCCAGGCCGATCACCGCGGCCGCCACCGGATTCGCCAGGGTCACCACGGCGAGCGGGGCGCCGAGGCCACCTCGGTAGGCGGTCTGCGACAGCAGCAGCCCGGCCGTCGCGAAGGCCGCGACGAGCAGCGCCACGCCGATCACCTGCACGCTGAGCAGCGGACCGGTGCGATCCGTCATGGCCACCGTCACGGTCTGGGTGAGCGCCGAGGCGACACCGGAGGCGAAACCGGACGCGGTGGCGTGCCTCAGCCCCGGCTGGGCGCCCGGCCGCGCCAGCACGCCGATCAGCGCGGCCGTGACCGCCGCCACCGTCAGCGCCTCGGACGCGCTCAGCACGTCCTCGGGCGCGGGCCCGGATGCCGTGACGAGGATGGCGGCCAGGCCGACCAGAGTGAACGCGGTGCCTCGCCACTCCACCGCGCTGACCCGCCGCCCCGCGACCCGCGCCCCCAGGGGCACCGCCGCGACCAGCGTGAGCGCGCCCAGTGGCTGGACCACGGTCAGCGGCCCGTACTTGAGGGCGACGACGTGCAGCAGCGCGGCCGACGCGTTGAGCACGACCGACCACCACCAGGCGCCCGAGCCCAGCAGCCGCGCCAGCCCCGAGCCGGGATTGCGGGAGGCCAGGCGTTCCTGGGCGACGGCCGCGGCCGCGTAGGCGACGGCGGAGAAGAGGGACAGGACGACGGCGAGGAGGGTGGCGTTCATCGGCCCGCTCCGACCAGGACGTTCTCCTCGGCCGGCGTGGTCGGGGCCGGCTTCTCCCGCACCCGTCCCGCCGTGGTCGCCGTCCGGTGCGGCAGGTGGATCACCGCGAGCGCGAGGCCGAGCAGGGCGCCGGCCACGATCGCGTCGAGCCAGTAGTGGTTCGCCGTCCCGACGATCACCAGCAGGGTCAGCAGCGGATGCAGCAACCAAAGCCAGCGCCAACGGGACCGGGTGGCCACGATCAGGCCGATCGCCAGCATCAGCGCCCAGCCGAAGTGCAGCGAGGGCATCGCGGCGAACTGGTTCGAGAGCTGGTCCGTCTGCGGCGGGCCGTACACCGAGGGGCCGTACACCCGCGCGGTGTCCACCAGGCCGGTCGCGGCGAGCATGCGCGGCGGGGCCAGCGGGAACAGCAGGTGCAGCACCAGGGCGGCGGCGGTGAGCGCGGCGAGCACCCGGCGGGCCCACACATAGTGCGCCGGGCGCCGCAGGTAGAGCCAGATCAGGAAGGCCGCGGTGGCCGGGAAGTGCACGGTCGCGTAGTAGGTGTTCGCGAGGTGCGCCAGCGTGTCGCCGTGCAGCAGCAGGGACTGCACCGAGCCCTCGCCGGGCAGGTCGACGGCCCGTTCCAGGTCCCACACGCGGTGCCCGTTGCGGAAGGCCTCGGCGGTGTGGCCCGTCGCCAGCTGTCGGCCGAACTTGTAGACGAGGAAGAGCCCTGCGACGAGCAGGAGCTCACGGACGAGTGGCGGCCGGGCTGTGCCGCCCGGCGTCGCTTCTGCAGCCTCAGTGCGGGCATTCATCCCCCGGCCCCTCTTCGATACGACAGCGTTCCGAAACGACACTGTACCGAAACGGTCCTGTTTCGGTACAGTGTCGTATCGATAGACGTACGACACACTGGAATCCCCGCACACTGGGAATAAAGGCGCCTCGGGTGCGGGACACGAGCGAGGGGAACGGAACCGATGACGTCGCAGGCCGCGGACGGAGCGGAGACGGTCGCCGCCTCGCGCCGCTCCAAGATCACGCCGGAGCGTGAGCAGGAGATCTTCGACGCCGTGCTCGAACTGGTCCGCGAATGCGGATACGAAGCCGTCACCATGGAGGGCGTCGCCGCCAGCGCGCGGTGCAGCAAGTCCACCCTCTACCGGCAGTGGAAGACCAAACCGCAGTTCGTGGTGGCCGCCCTGCGCTCCCGCCGCCGGTCGCGCCTGGACGGTATCGACACCGGGTCGCTCGCCGAGGATCTGCGGGAAGCCGCGCGGGCCGCGGGCCGGTGGTCGACGACGGACACCAAGCTGCTGCAGGCCCTCGGCCATGCCCTGACCCAGGACGAGGACCTCGCGCGGGCTCTGCGCGAGGCGATCGTCGAGCCGGAGATCGCCGCGCTGCGGGAGATCCTGCGGCGCGGGGTCGAGCGAGGTGAGATCGCCGCCGGCCATCCGGCGCTGGAGTACGTCCCGGCGCAGATGTTCGGCGTCGTACGCGCCCGGCCCGTCGTGGACGGGGAGTACGCCGACCCGGACTACCTGGTCCGCTTCGTGGAGGCCGCGGTGCTGCCGTCGCTCGGCCTCACCTGAGACTGAGAGCCCGTGTCACATCTCAGGTCGCCGTCCACCGGATGACCGGACGGCGATCTGCTCGCGCCGCACCGTGGGGACGGGGGCGGCGCGCACCCCCCGGCCGGGTGGGGTTCCTCCTGAGCGGAGAGGCGCCCCACCCGGCCGGCCGGTGTCCCGGGACACCGGGGCGGAGGGGACGGACGTCAGACGTCCTGTCCGTTGCCGCCGCCGGTCGACACCTTGATGCCCTTGGTGATGTCGTCGATGACGGACTGCGTCTCCCCGACGTCGACGCCGAGGCGGACGACGACCATCTGCTGGGGGTTCGCGGGGGAGGGGAAGGCGAGCGACTGGACGTAGCCGTCGGATCCCTTGCTCGTGACCGCCTTCCAGCGGACCATGTAGCCCTTCTGCCCGGCCACGGTCACCGCCTTGGACGCCAGTACGTCGTGGGAGGTGATCTCGCCATAGCTCTTGCCGCCGTAGGACTCCTCGGCGTTGGCCGAGATGTCGGCCTTCGCCACCTCCTCGGCGGTGCTGCCGGCGGTGCCGAGCGCCAGGGCCGGGGCCGAGTACCCGCCGCCCTTCGTGCACGTCTTGGAGGTGTCACCGGGGCAGTCGTAGGAGTCGTTCGACGAGACCTGCGCGCCGACCTGCATCTCCTGGCCGTACCAGCCGTCCGGGATGGGGAGGCTGATCCCGTCGACCACGTCGGTCACCGAACCGCTCTCGATCTTCGGCGGCTCCGACTGGTCGGGCGAGGGCGACTGGCCCCCAGAGCCCCCAGAGCCCCCAGAGCCCCCTGAGCCGCCGGAGCCCCCCGGACCCTCGCCGAAGGGGCCGCCCTGTCCGTCCGGACTCTGCCGGGAGTTGGCGGTGTTGTCGCTCCCGCCGTCGTCGCCGGACAGCGCGTACACGCCCACGCCGATGCACGCGAGGACCACGACCGCCACGCCCGCGGCGACACCCGTGCGCAGACCGCGCCGCGGGCCGGCCGGCGGCTGCACGGGATAGCCCGGATAGCCCGGATGCGCCGGATACACCCCGTCGGCCGGCGACTGCGCCGGCGGACCCCATGCGGCGACCGGTCCCGCGGGGCGGGTCCGGTCCGTCCATGCCTTGCCGTCCCACCAGCGCTCGGTGGGAGGAGCGTCACTTGTCTGGCCCGGATCGGGATACCACCCGGGAGGAGTCACCTGCGTCATGGCCCCACCGTATGAGTCCTCGCTGAAAGTCGGATGAGAGAGACGCGGATCGGCTCGTTCCGGTGCGTCCAGAAAGGCCGAGTTCGGCTCATTCCCGGACGAGCCGCACCGGCCGCGGCCGTGCGAACGTCTCTGACTGCTGGTCAAGCCTTCCGTCCGCTGGTCACGGGCAGGACGCGTCGCCCTCCCGTACCCCACGTCACCCGTCATGGCAACAGGTGCCCGGACCGCCCTCCGCCTCGACAGCCGGGCGGCTACGCTCAAGGTCTGTACGTCATTCGGGCGACGTGGGGAGGTAGCGGGATGACGGAGGCACGGCCCACGGGGGCCGCCTCGGCCTCGCTGTGGGAGCGCGACGAGGAAGTCGCCGCCGTCGTCCGGGCGGTCGACACCCTGTGCGCGGACGGCACCTCCTCGGGCGGCCTGCTGATGATCCGCGGCGAGGCGGGCTTCGGCAAGACCGCCCTGCTGGCCGAGACCCGCCGCATCGCCGAACAGCGCGGCTGCGCGGTGTGGTCGGCCCGCGGCGGCCAGACCCTCAGGTCCGTCCCCTTCCACGTCGTACGACAGCTCCTGCAACCCGCCCTCCTGTCGCTGCTGCCCGAGGAGGTCCGCGAGTACCTCGGCGACTGGTACGACATCGCCGGCCCCGCCCTCGGCATCGCCGAACCCGGTGAGCGGCGGGCCGACCCGCAGGGCGTCACCGACGGTCTGGTCACCGCCGTACGCCGGCTGGCCCGGCGCGACTGGCCGCTCGTGCTGCTCATCGACGACGCCCACTGGGCCGACCAGGAGACCCTGCGCTGGCTCGCCGCGTTCGCCGAACGCCTCGACGAGCTGTCCGTGCTGGTCGTGGTGGCCCGCCGCCCGGGAGAGGTGTCCGGCGAGAGCGCCCGGCTCCTCGACGCGGTCGCCGCCGCCGCGGGCCGCCCCGCCACCACCCTCAGCGCCCTGACCCCGGACGGGACCGCCGGGCTCACCCGCGCCACCCTGGGCGAGCACGCCGACGGTCCGTTCTGCCGCGAGGTCTGGGCCGTCACCGCCGGCAACCCGTACGAGACCGTCGAACTCCTCGCCAAGGTGCGCGACAGCGAACTGGAGCCGACCGAGGGCGCGGCCGGCGAACTGCGCGCCCTGAACCGCGCGGCCCGCGGCGGCGGCCTCGTCGCCCGCCTGGAGGAACTCGGCATCGACGCCACCCGGTTCGCCTGGGCGGCCGCCATCCTCGGCAACGACATCTCGGTCGACCTGGTGGCCAAGCTGGCCACCCTGGACCGGGAGGACGCCCGGCGCTGCGCCGAACTGCTGCGCAGCGCCCGCATCCTCACCGCACCCGACCCCGCGAACACCCAGGCGGACGGCACGGACCTGGAGTTCGTCCACCCGCTGATCGCCACCGCCGTCTACGAGTCCATCCCGCCCGCGCTGTGCACCGCGATGCACGGCATCGCCGCCCAGGTCGTCACCGACTCCGGGCTCGGCGCCGCGGCCGCCGCCCGCCACCTCCTCCAGGTCCACCCGGACGACGACGAGGAACTCGTCGAGCAGCTGCGCGAGGCCGCCCGCGAACACCTCGCCGTCGGCGCCCCCGACGCGGCCCGCCGCTGCCTCGAGCGCGCCCTGCTGGAACCCCCGGCGCCCGAGGTCCACGCGCGCGTGCTCTACGAACTCGGCTGTGCCACCCTGCTCACCGCGCCCGCCAAGACCATCGCCCACCTGCAGATGGCGCTCGCCATGCCGGGCCTCGACGGCGCCGAACGCGTCGACGCCGTCTTCCGCCTCTCCCAAGCGCTTCTGCACAACGACCAGCTGGAGGAGGCCGTCCGCACGGTCGAGGCGGAGGCCGCCCGGCACGAGCCCGGCCCCACCCGGATGCGGCTGCAGGCCGTGCAGTACATGTGGGAGGGCGTCCACGCGGGCGAGGCGACCTCACCGGGACGCTCTCAGCGGCTCGCCGAACTCGCCCGCACCTGCACCGGCCGGGACAACTCCGAGCGCGCCCTGCTCATCCTGCGCGGCTTCGACGCCCTGACCCACGGCGAGAACGCCGAGGAGGTCGTCGAGCTGTGCGACCGCGCCCTCGTCAACGGCAGGCTCGCCCCCGGACTCGGCTGGACCGACAGCGAGTGGGGAGTCGAACTCCTCATGATGCTGGCCGCCTCGTACGCCTACACCGACCGCCTCGACCGCGCGGAAAGCCTCTACACCGAGGCCCTGCGCGCCTACGAGACGGCCGGCTGGAGCGGCGGCCACCTCGCCCTGGCCCACGCCTACCTCGGTCTCGGCCACCGAAGACGCGGCCGGCTGGGGGAAGCGGAGACGTCCCTGCGCGAGTCGCTGCGCCTCGCCGAGCGCGTCGGCCGCGGCCTGCCCCTGTACTGGTCGGCGACGTGCAACCTCGTCGACACGCTGCTCGCCCGCGGCCACGTCGACGAGGCCTGGGCGATATCCGAACAGTACGGCTTCGCCCCGCCGTACCCCTCCACCATCGTGCTGCCCGACCCGCGCTCCGTGCGCGGCCGCCTCCTGCTCGCCGTCGGCCGCACCAAGGACGGCATCAACGAACTGGAGGCCGCCGAGAAGGCCGCCGCCGTCCGCGGCCACCACAACCCGGTGCTGGTCCCCTGGGCCGGCGACCTCGCCCGCGCCCTCGCCACTGAGGACCCGGGACGCGCCGCCCGGCTCGCCACCGACCTCCGCCGGCACGCCGAACGCCTCGGTACCGACACGGCCATCGGCGAGGCCCTGCGCTGCGCCGCCGCCCTGGAGACCGGGCAGCGGGCGGTACGGCTGGCCGCGCAGGCGGTCACCTACCTGGAGGCCTCGCCCTGCCAGTACGAACACGCGGCGGCCCGTGTCGAGTACGGCATCCTCTCCCGCTCGGTGACCGAACTGAACCGGGGCCTGGCGCTCGCGCGGTCCTGCGGGGCGGACGGGCTGGTGACGGAGGCGACGGCGGTACTACGGGGCCTTGAGTAGCCGGCCGGGTCAGCCCCCGAGCAGCTGATCGGTCACCGCGGCCAGTCGCTTGCGTACCTCCGGGTCGTACGTGCCCTCGTGCGCCCGCGCCGGACGCGTGCCGTCGAAGTAGCGGCCGCTGCCGAGGTCCTCAGTGGCCAGCGCCAGTACGCCCGGAGCGCCGTCGGCGACCGTGTTCCAGGGGCTGACCCCGCCCTCCCGGACCATCGCCGTGTCCATGAAGGTCGCCGGGTGCAGCACGTTCACCGAGACGCCGGTGCCGTCCAGCTCCTCGGCGAGGGCGAACGTATGGGCCGCGAGGGCGAACTTGCTGCGGCGGTACGCGTCGACGCCGTCGTAGCCGCGGGTGAACTCGGGGTCGTCGAGGTCGAAGGGCTCCTGGCCGGCCGAGCCGACGTTGACGATCCGCGCGGGCGCGTTGGCGCGCAGCACGGGCAGCAGGGCGCGGGTCAGGGCGACCGGCGCCAAGTAGTTGACCGCCAGCCGCAGTTCATGCCCGTCGGCGCTCAGCTCGCGTCCGGAGCCGGGCGTACCGAAGCCCACCCCCGCATTGTTGATCAGTACGTCGAGCTCGGGATGAGCCTCGGAGACCCGCGCGCCCAGCTCGCGCACCTCGGCCAGTGAGGCCAGGTCGGCGACGAAGCCGTGCGCCTCGCCCTCGGTGCGCAGCTCCTCGACGAGCCGCTCGGTGCGGCCCCGGTCGCGCCCGTGCGCGAGGACGACATGGCCGGAGCGGACGAGTTCGAAGGCGACGTACCGGCCGAGACCTGAGGTGGCACCAGTGATCAGAAGGGTCGACATGCCTCCACCGTAGGCACACGGTGAAGACATGTGCGAGGTGCTGTTGAAGCTACGACCAGCAGGGTCACCCTTCGTCTTCGGCCAGCACCCGCTGGGCCGCCGCGAACGCCGAGTTCGCCGCCGGAACCCCGCAGTACACGGCCGTCTGGAGCAGCACCGCACCGATCTCCTCGGGCGTGAGCCCGTTACGCCGTGCCGCCCGCACATGCATGGCCAGCTCGTCGTAGTGGCCGTGCGCGACCAGCGCCGTCAGGGTGATCATGCTGCGCTCGCGGCGGGTGAGCGTCGGGTCGGTCCAGATCTCGCCCCAGGCGTAGCGGGAGATGAAGTCCTGGAAGCGCGCGGTGAAGGGCGTCTGCCGGGCCTGCGCCCGGTCCACGTGCGCGTCACCGAGCACCTCGCGCCGCACCTCCATGCCGCGCGGGGCCGGCCCGCCGAGGTGCGCCCGCAGCGCGGTCAGGACGGCCTCCGGACACTGCGCGGGCGCCAGGTGCGAGGCGCCGGGCAGCTCGACGAGCGCGGCGCCCGGCACCGCGTCCGCGATCTCCCGCAGATGCGCCGGCGGGGTCGCCGGGTCCTCGCGGCCGGCGACCAGCAGCGTGGGCACATGGATCCCGTCCAGCCGGTCGCGCAGGTCGAACGCGGCCAGCGCGTCACAGCAGGCCGCGTACGCCTCGGGGTCGGCGTCCCGGTGGTCCCGGACGAGCTCCGGCACGGTGAAACCGGGCGTGAACCAGCGGGCGTCGGCACTCTCCGCCAGCCACTGAAGGCCCTCGCGCCGCACGCGCTCGGCCCGCTCCTCCCACGGCTTCGAGCCGTTGAAGTGGGCCGAGGAGCAGATCACCGCGAGCGACGACACCCGCTCCGGATGGTTGACGGCCAGATGCAGGCCCACCGCACCGCCCAGCGACACCCCGGCGTACGCGAACCGCTCCACGCCGAGGGAGTCGGCGAGCGCCAGCACCAGCTCCGCGAGATCGCCGACGGTGGCGCCGGGACCGATCAGATCGGCCGCGGAGCCGCCGTGTCCGGGAAGGTCCCAGCGGATCACCCGGTGTCCGATGGACAGCTCGGGTGCGATCTTGTCCCACAGGGCGTACGACGTGCCCAGCGAGGGCCCGAGTATCAGCGGGGGAGCGGTGGTGGGCCCCTCGGCGCGGTGGTTGAGGAGTTTCTCGGTCAACGTCGCTCCAGAGCACGGTCGGTGAGGGTTCCGGCGGAGCCGGTATAACGGGCGGGGTCGGTGAGCTCGTCGAGGTCCAGATCCTTCAACTCCGGCTGATCGGCTAGGAGTTCCCGCAGGGTCCGCCCCTCGCTGTACGTCCGCCGGGCGAGGTCGGTGAGCAGTGTCTTGGCGCGGGCCCGCCCCAGCACGGAGGCGAGCTCGGCGGACAGCCGCTCGGAGACGACCAACCCGTGGGTGAGACCGAGGTGTTCGCGCATGGTGTCCGCGTGGACCAGCAGCCCCTCGGCCAGCTCGGCGGCATCCCGGGCGGCACCGCCGACCAGCCGGAGCAGGTCGCGCAGCGGTTCCCACTCGGCGTGCCAGGCCCCGGCCGGCCGCTCGTCCTCGGCCGCCAGCGAGCCGTACAGCGTGGCCGCGAGCTGCGGTGCACGCCGGGCGGCGGCCGCGATCAGCGTGGACCGCACGGGATTGGCCTTGTGCGGCATGGCCGAGGAACCGCCGCCGCTGCCCTCCGCCACCTCGGCGATCTCGGTGCGGGAGAGCGTGAGCACGTCCACGGCGATCTTGCCGAGGGCCCCGGCGGTGAAGGCCAGGCACCCGGCGAGGTCGGCGATGGGGGTGCGGAGGGTGTGCCAGGGCAACAGTGGTTCCCGGAGCCCGAGTTCACGGGCGTACGCCGCCGGGAGCGCGGTCGCGTCCTCGGCGCCGTACGCGGAGAACGCGGCCAACGTCCCGGCCGCGCCGCCGAGTTGGGCGGGCAGGCCGTCCCGTACGGCCGTGGTGCGGTCCCGTGCGTCGAGCACCAGCGAACGCCACCCCGCCGCCTTCAGCCCGAACGTCGTCGGTACGGCGTGCTGGGTCAGCGTCCTCCCCGGCATCGCCGTGTCCCGGTGCTCGGCGGACAGCCGGGCCAGTGCCCGCTCGGTGCGGCCGAGGTCGTCGAGGACCCGGTCCAGCGTGCGCTCCGCGACCAGCATCATCGCTGTGTCCATGATGTCCTGGCTGGTGGCACCCCGGTGGACGTAGGGGCCGTACTCCTCGCCGACCGCCTTCGTCAGGTCGGCCACCAGCGGGATGACCGGGTTCCCGCCGGCGCGGGCGCGCTCGGCGAGGGAGCGCACGTCGAAGCGGTCCGCGCGGGCCGCCCCGGTCACCGCCGTCGCGGCCTCGTCCGGGGCGAGCCCCAGCGCGGCCTGGGCGCGGGTCAGCGCTGCCTCCGCGTCGAGCAGTGCCTGGAGGAAGGCGCCGTCGCTCGTCGCGGACGCGGCGGGGGAGCCTGCCCACCCGGGGGCGAGCAGGCCGGTGTCCCCATCGGCAGAGGTCACTGGAACTCCAGGAAGACCGTCTCGCCTTCGCCCTGAAGGCGGATGTCGAAACGGTACGTTCCCTTGCCCCCGTCCGCCGCGATCAGGGTGCCGCGTCGCCCCTCGTCCAGCTGGGACAGCAGCGGGTCCGCCGCGAGGGCGGCCTCGTCGCCGGGCAGGTAGATCCGGGTGAACAGGTGCACCAGCAGGCCGCGCGCGAAGACGCAGACGCTGAGGTAGGGGGCGTTTCGTCCACGCGCGCCGGGCCGCAGCGTCCGCGCGTACCAGTGGCCGTTGGCGTCGGTCTGGATGCGCCCCCAGCCCGTGAACTCCACGCCGTTGCGGCCGAGGAAGCCGCCGCTCGCCGGGTCGCGGCGCATCGAGCCGTCGACCGTCGGCAGGTTGCCGTCCGGGTCCGGCCCCCACAGCTCCACGAAGGCGTCCGGCAGCGGCTTGCCCTCGCCGTCGTACACATACCCCTGGACGGTGATGGTGTCCGGGTGGCCGACGGGCGCGATGTCACCGCCGCCGGGGAAGGGCAGGGCGTACCCGTAGAAGGGGCCCACCGTGTGCGAGGGGGTGGGCAGCACGCTCTCCGGGCTGCTCGTGTCGATCTTCGTCATGGCGGGTCAGCGACCTTCCTCGATCCAGGTGGCGTTCGGGCCGTCCAGCACGATGTCCCAGTGGTAGCCGAGCGAGAACTCGGGCACGG
Source organism: Streptomyces sp. SA15 (assembly GCF_002291145.1). Lineage (GTDB taxonomy): Bacteria > Actinomycetota > Actinomycetes > Streptomycetales > Streptomycetaceae > Streptomyces. The sequence goes on along the minus strand of NZ_NTGE01000164.1, from coordinate 29,050 downwards.
ACAGGCTGTGGTCGTAGGTGGCGATCAGGCGCTGGCGGGCGGCGTCGTCCGTCACGGACTGCAGGATCGGGTCGTAGTCGAACAGCGGGTCGCTCGGGAAGTACATCTGTGTCACGAGCCGCTGCGTGAACGCCGTACCGAACATCGAGAAGTGGATGTGGGCCGGCCGCCAGGCGTTGACGTGATTGCGCCACGGGTACGGGCCCGGCTGGATCGTGGTGAAGCGGTAGAAGCCGTCGGTGTCCGTGATCGTGCGGCCGACGCCGGTGAAGTTGGGGTCCAGCGGGGCATCGTGCTGCTCGCGCTGGTGCGCGTAGCGGCCGGCCGAGTTCGCCTGCCAGATCTCGACCAGTTGTCCGCGGACCGGCCGCCCCTCCCGGTCCAGCAGCCGGCCGGAGACGGTGATGCGCTCGCCGATCGGCTCGCCGTGGTGCTGCCGCGTGAGGTCGTTGTCGATCTCGGTGATGTCCCGCTCCCCGAAGGCGGGCGAGGACAGCTCCACCAGCTCCGGATCCTGGGTGACGTCGATGGTGATCGGCGGCTGCTTCGGGTGGCGCAGCACCGAGGAGCGGTACGGGGCGTAGCCGCGGCGCGGATGGTGCTCGACGGGTGCGCCGTCGGCGACGCGCTTCTCGTACGCGGCGCGCTCGGCCGCGATCTCCAGGTCGATGTCCGCTTGCGTGAGAGTCATGGGTTTCCTAACGCTTCCTAGCGCTCCAGGACGAGGGCGAGGCCCTGGCCCACACCGATGCAGAGGGTGGCGACGCCGGTACCGCCGCCCCGGCGGGCGAGCTGGTGGGCGACCGTACCGGCGAGGCGGGCCCCGGAGGCGCCCAGCGGGTGGCCGAGAGCGATGGCACCGCCCTGCGGGTTGAGGATCGCCGGGTCGAACTCGGGCCACTCGGCCACACAGCCGAGGACCTGAGCGGCGAACGCCTCGTTGAGCTCCAGCACCGACAGATCGTCGAATGCCTTGCCGGACTTGGCGAGAGCCCGGTTGACCGCCTCCACGGGGGCGAGACCGAAGTAGTGCGGGTCGAGGGCGGAGACGCCGGTGGCCGAGACGCGGGCGAGGGGCTCGCGGCCGGTGGCCTTCAGGCCCTCCTCGTCGACGAGGAGCAGGGCGGCGGCGCCGTCGTTCAAAGGTGACGCGTTGCCGGCCGTGACCGTTCCCTCGGAGGTACGGAAGGAAGGCTTCAGCCTGGCCATCGCCTCCAACGAGGCATCCGGCCGTACGCACTCGTCGGCGGCGAAGACCACCGGCTCGCCCTTGCGCCGCGGGATCGACACCGGCGCGATTTCGGCGTCGAACAGGCCCTCGCCCTGGGCCTGCGCGGCCTTGCGGTGGCTGTTCAGCGCGAACTCGTCCTGCTGCTCCCGGCTGATCTTGTGCTTCTCGGCGATGAGCTCGGCCGACTCGCCCAGCGGGACGGTCCACTGCGGTTCCATCCTCGGGTTGACCATGCGCCAGCCCAGCGTGGTGGAGTACAGCTCGGCGTGCCCGGCCGGGAACGGTTTGTCCGACTTGGGCAGCACATACGGCGCCCGAGTCATCGACTCGACCCCACCCGCTATGGCGATGGAGGCGTCCCCGACCGCGATGGCCCGGGCGGCCTGGATGACCGCCTCCAGGCCGGACGCGCACAGCCGGTTCACGGTCACGCCCGGCACGGAGGTGGGCAGGCCGGCGAGGAGCGCGGCCATCCTGCCCACGTTGCGGTTCTCCTCACCGGCGCCATTGGCGTTGCCGAAGTAGACGTCCTCGATCCGGGACGGGTCCAACCCGGGTGTACGGCCGAGCAGTTCACGGATGGAATGCGCGGCCAGGTCGTCCGGGCGTACGGCGGCGAGGGCGCCGTTGTAGCGGCCGACCGGGGTGCGGACGGCGTCGACGATGTAGACGTTCTTCACTTCAGGCCCTCCGCGACGGTCAGCTTGGCGTCGGTCTTGCCGGTGATCTCGTCGACGCTCACCCCGGGCGCGGTCTCGACGAGCACCAGGCCGTCCTCCGTGATGTCGAGGACGCCGAGGTCGGTGATGATCCGGTTCACGCACGCCTTGCCGGTGAGCGGCAGCGCGCACTCGGCGAGGATCTTGGGGGAGCCGTCCTTGGCCGTGTGGGTCATCACGACGATGACCGTGCGGGCCCCGTGGACGAGGTCCATCGCCCCGCCGATGCCGGTGATCATCTTGCCGGGGATGGCCCAGTTGGCCAGGTCGCCCCGCTCGGAGACCTGCATGGCGCCGAGGACGGCGACATCGATGTGCCCGCCGCGGATCATCGAGAACGACAGCGCCGAGTCGAAGAAGGAGGCGCCGGGCAGGACGGTGACGGTCTCCTTGCCCGCGTTGATCAGGTCGGGGTCGACCTGGTCCTCGGTGGGGTAGGGGCCGGTACCCAGGATGCCGTTCTCCGACTCGAGGATCACCTCGACGCCGGGCGGTAGGTAGTTGGGGATGAGGGTCGGCAGGCCGATGCCGAGATTGACGTACTGGCCGTCCTCGAGCTCGCGGGCGGCCCGCGCGGCCATTTCTTCACGCGTCCAGGCCATCAGCTGCTCACCGTCCGCTGTTCGATCTGCTTGTCGCCTGCCTGCTCGGGCGTCAGCGCGATGACCTGCTGCACGAAGATCCCCGGCAGATGCACCGAGTCCGGATCGATCTCCCCGGGCTCCACCAGCTCCTCCACCTCGGCGATCGTGATCCGGCCGGCCATCGCCGCGAGCGGATTGAAGTTGCGCGAGGACTTGTTGAAGACCAGGTTGCCGTGCCGGTCGCCCTTCCAGGCCCTGACCAGCGCGAAGTCGGTACGGATCCCATGCTCCAGCACATACTCCGTGCCGTCGAACTCCCGCACCTCCTTCGGCGGCGACGCCAGAGCAACCCCACCGGAGCCGTCGTAGCGCCACGGCAGTCCGCCGTCGGCGACCTGGGTACCCACTCCGGCGGGCGTGTAGAAGGCGGGGATCCCGGCTCCGCCGGCCCGCAGCCTTTCGGCCAGCGTGCCCTGCGGGATCATCTCCACCTCCAGCTCTCCGCCGAGGTACTGGCGGGCGAACTCCTTGTTCGCGCCGATGTAGGAGCCGGTCACCCTGGCGATCCGCCCGGCCGACAGCAGCACGGCCAGTCCCGAGTCCATCGCCCCGCAGTTGTTCGAGACGACGCTCAGGCCACTGACCCCCCGCTCGTACAGTGCCTGGATCAGCACGTTCGGCACACCGCTCAGTCCGAAGCCGCCCACCGCGAGTGACGCACCGTCCGGCACATCGGCCACCGCCTCCAGGGCCGTGGCGACCACCTTGTCCATCCGTGAAGCCCCATCCCGTCCGAGCACCCCGGTGAGTGATTAGTCAGGGCACTGAGTATTCAGCGAGGTGTCCCTCACGCTGCCACTGGCGGACCGAGGCGTCAAGGCCTCCGACAAGGGCGAGGTCAGTGAGGTGCACGACCCGCAGACAGGTCGGCCACCACCCGGTAATGTTCAGTACACGAACGAATAGCGCAAACGAATACACGAACAAATACACCAACGAATACACCGATGAACTCGATCTCGGGAGCGCGTATGGCCGCGGTGGACCTCTCCACCCACCCCGGGCACCTGGCCCGGCGGCTGCAGCAGGCGCACTACCTGCTGTGGAACACGATGGTCTCCGAGGAGATCACCTCGCCGCAGTTCGCGGTCCTCAACGCGCTCGTCGCCGAGCCGGGACTCGACCAGCGCACGGTGGGGGAGCGGGTGGGGCTGGACCGGTCCACCATCGCCGAGGTGATCAGCCGGCTCGGCCGGCGCGGACTGCTCGACAAGGTGCGCGACCCGCAGGACGGCCGCCGCTTCCTGCTGCGCCTCACCGACGACGGGCTGCGCACGCACCGCAAGCTGACCGTGCGCACGGCCCGGATGAACCAGGTCTTCCTGGCCCCGCTGTCCGCCCAGGAACAGACCGTCTTCTTCGACCTCATCCGGCGGGTCTCCGACGCGGCCGAGGGGCTCCGCAACCCGGCGGAGCCCCTCGTCACACAGCCCTGAACACTGCCCCTGGCCCGGTCATGCCTTCACGAACACGACCCACACCTGACCCCGGGCGAAGTTCACGGGCGCACCGTCGTTCGTGGTGAACTCCGTGCCGTCCGTCGCCTTCTCGCGCTCCCAGCGCGCGTCGTGGGCCCGGCCGTCGCGCAGCACCTCGGCCTTCCCCGAGCCGACCGTCTCGGTGTACGGCGAGTTGCTGCCGACGACGTCGCGGAATTCGGACTGGCGTATCTTCACGTGCTGCACGACAACCGTCGCGGGCGCCGCGCGCTTCCCGTCGGTCGTCACGGTCGGCGTCCCGTCCTGCGAGACCAACCAGCGGCCCTGGTCCGCGGACCAGGTGAAGGTGAACTGCGCGGCCGGGTAGCGCACGGTCCGCGAGGTCTCCCGCTGCCCGCCCTCGGGTGCGGCGCCGTAGCGGAAGCCGGTCGTCAGCGCGTCCTCGCCCGGAGCGGAGGACAGCAGCTTGTTCGGGCGCAGGAAGAGGTTGTGCGGCGACGCCCGGCCGGAGTCGCGGAAGAAGGCGTCGGCCGACTTGCCGGGCGTCTGCGCGTCCAGCGGCGCCTTGTTGATCAGGGGGATCAGCTTGCTGTGCGCCCCGGAGAAGGCGAGCGTCGGCCGCTCGAACTGGCGCAGCAGCTCCAGGTCGGACTCGCGGGCGCTGCGCACCGGCCCGACGACCTCGGGCAGCTGGGTCGCGTACACCGCCATCAGCCGGCTCAGCCCGCCCTCGACCTGCTCGACGTACACGACGTCCGCGGAGTTCAGGCCCGCCTGGGGCCGGGCCTCGCGCACATTGTCGATCTTCACGGCGAGCACCGAGCCGGCGCGGCTGGTGGGGCCTGCGAGGTTCTGGGCCGCGGCGGGCATCCGCGATTGGCCACGCCCGTCGTCGGCCGGGCCGCCCGATCCCGTGCAGCCCGCCGCCAGCGCGGCCGTCACCGAGGCGGCCAGTAGCGCCACCGTCGTAGTGGTGCGTTGCCTGCGTGCTTTGCGTCCCATGCCCACCAACCAACCTTCTGCCATTGATTGTTCGCCTATAGGCCGATTGTGCGCCTATAGGTCCATTGATGGCCATATCTGACCGGTTCCGATTGCGTGCCTTGGATAGACCGATCGACCCAGATACGGCGGTTCGCGCGCCCGGCGCCCGGGTACCCGGGCGCCACCGCAGGACCGAACCGGACACGCAGACGTGACGGAGGGAGCGCTCCGCGATGAAGGCAGTGACCTGGCAGGGCAAGCGGGACGTCCGGGTGGAGGACATGCCCGATCCGAAGATCCAGGAGCCGACGGACGCCGTCATCCGCATCACCTCCACCGGGCTGTGCGGCTCCGACCTGCATTTGTACGAGGTGCTCACCGCGTTCATGACACCGGGCGACATCCTCGGCCACGAGGCCATCGGCACCGTCGAGGAGGTCGGCGCCGGGGTGCCGGACCTCGCGGTGGGCGACCGGGTCGTGGTGCCGTTCCAGATCGCCTGCGGCGACTGCTGGATGTGCCTGACCGGGCTGCCGACGCAGTGCGAGACCACCCAGGTCACCAGCGAGGGAATGGGCGCCGCCCTGTTCGGCTACACCCGCCTGTACGGCGCCGTACCGGGCGCCCAGGCCGAGTATCTGCGCGTCCCGCAGGCGCAGTACGGCCCGATCAAGGTCCCGCAGGGCCCGCCCGACGACCGGTTCGTCTACCTCTCCGACGTCCTGCCCACCGCCTGGCAGGCGGTCGCCTACGCGGACGTCCCGCAGGGCGGCAGCGTCGCCGTGCTCGGCCTCGGGCCGATCGGGGACATGGCCTGCCGGGTCGCCCAGGTGCGCGGCGCCGGCCGGGTGTTCGGCGTGGACCTGGTGGGCGAACGGCTGCGCCGGGCACGGTCCCGGGGCGTGGAGACGTACGACCTCAGGAGCTACGACAACGAGAAGGAGCTGATCGCGGCGATCCGCGACGAGACCGAGGGGCGCGGCCCGGACGCGGTGATCGACGCGGTCGGCACCGAGGCCCACGGCAGCGCCGCCGCCAGGCTGGCCCAGCAGGCCTCGGCCCTGCTGCCCCGGAAGATCGGCGGCCCCTTCGCGGAACGCTTCAGCGTCGACCGGCTCGCCGCCCTGCACACCGCCATCGAACTGGTGCGCAGGGGCGGCACGCTCTCGCTCGTCGGCGTCTACGGCGGCATGGCCGACCCGCTGCCGATGCTCACCATGTTCGACAAGCAGATCCAGATCCGGATGGGCCAGGCGAACGTGCGCCGCTGGAGCGACGAGATCCTCCCGTATCTCACCGACGAGGACCCCCTCGGCGTCGACGACTTCGCAACCCACCGGCTGCCGCTCAGCGAGGCGCCGCACGCGTACGAGATGTTCCAGCGCAAGCGGGAGGGCGCGGTCAAGGTGCTGATGACGCCGTGAGTCGTCAAGGTGCTGATGACGCCGTGAGTCAGGAGCCCCCGAAGATCTCCTCCAGGTCGTAGCGGACCGGCTCCTCCAACTGCGCGTAGGTGCAGCTCTTCGGGGTCCGGTCCGGGCGCCAGCGGCGGAAACGGGCCGTGTGGCGGAAGCGCACGCCGTTCTCCATGTGGTCGTACGCCACCTCGGCCACGCGCTCCGGCCTGAGCGGCACCCAGGACAGGTCCTTCTTGCCCGACCAGCGGCTGGGCGCGCCCGGCAGCCGGGCCGTCTCGTGCGCCGCCTCCTGAGACCAGGCCGCCCAGGGGTGCCCCGCCACGTCGTCCATGCGCAGCGGCTCCAGCTCCTCGACCAGCTCGGCACGCCGCTTCATGGGGAAGGCGGCGGACACGCCAACGTGCTGAAGGGCGCCACGGTCGTCGTAGAGGCCGAGGAGGAGAGAGCCGACCACGGGGCCGCTCTTGTGGAGGCGGTAGCCCGCGACCACGACGTCCGCCGTGCGCTCGTGCTTGATCTTGAACATGGCGCGCTCGTCCTGGAGATACCGCACGGTGAGCGGCTTGGCGATGACCCCGTCCAGGCCCGCCCCCTCGTACTGCTCGAACCACTGCCGCGCCACGTCGATGTCCGTCGTCGCCGGCGCCACATGCACCGGCGCCGTCACTCCCGACAGGGCGCTCGTGAGCAGCGCCCGCCGGTCGCCCAGCGGCACGTCCAGCAGCGACTCGTCCGCCAGCGCCAGCAGGTCGAAGGCCACGAACGACGACGGCGTCCTCTCGGCCAGCATCCGCACCCGGGAGTCCGCCGGGTGGATGCGCTCGGTCAGCGCGTCGAAGTCGAGCCGGCCCTCCCGGGCGATGACGATCTCCCCGTCCAGCACGCAACGCTGCGGCAACCGCTCCCTCAGCGCCGCCACCAGCTCGGGAAAGTACCTGGTCAGCGGCTTTCCCGTACGGCTGCCCAGCTCGACCTCGGTCCCGTCGCGGAACACGATCGCCCGGAACCCGTCCCACTTCGCCTCGTAGTGCATGCCCGGCGGGATCCTCGCCACCGACTTGGCGAGCATCGGCTTCACGGGCGGCATCACCGGCAGATCCATGGTCCGATTCTGCTCTTGTACGGCGAGATACGCCCGGTGTGCGAGGTTCGCTCGGTGCGCCTACCGTGGCTCGCATGGGTGAAGCGGTGGAGCTGGAGGCGGGCGGCCGGACCGTACGGCTGTCCAGCCCGGACAAGATCTTCTTCCCTGAGCGGGGCTTCACCAAGCTGGACCTCGCCCGGTACTACCAGGCCGTCGCCCCCGGCGTCCTCCGCGCGCTGCGCGACCGGCCCACCATGCTGGAGCGCTACCCCGAGGGAGTGACCGGCGAATCCTTCTTCCAGAAGCGGGCCCCGAAGAACATGCCCGACTGGATCCCCACCGCCCACATCACCTTCCCCAGCGGCCGCAGCGCCGACGAAATGTGCCCCACCGAGGAGGCGGCCGTGCTGTGGGCCGCCCAGTTCGGCACGCTCACCTTCCACCCCTGGCCGGTGCGCCGCGACGACGTCGACCGCCCTGACGAACTGCGCATCGACCTCGACCCGCAGCCCGGCACCGACTACGAGGACGCCGTCCGCGCCTCCCACGAACTGCGCGCCGTCCTCGACGAGTTCGGCGGCCTGCGCGGCTGGCCCAAGACGTCCGGCGGCCGGGGCCTGCACGTCTTCGTCCCCATCGAACCGCGTTGGACCTTCACCCAGGTCCGGCGCGCAGCCATCGCCGTCGGACGCGAGATGGAACGCCGGATGCCGGACCACGTGACCATCAAGTGGTGGAAGGAGGAGCGGGGCCGGCGCATCTTCCTGGATTACAACCAGACCGCCCGGGACCGCACGATCGCCTCCGCCTACTCCGTGCGGCCGCGCCCGCACGCCCCGGTCTCCGCACCCCTGCGCTGGGAGGAGGTGGGCGAGGCCCATCCGCGGGACTTCGACCTCGCGACCATGCCCGTGCGCTTCGCCGAACTCGGCGACGTGCACGCGGACATGGACGACCACCGCTTCTCGCTCGAAGCGCTGCTGGAACTGGCGCGCCGTGACGAGCACGATCACGGGCTCGGCGATCTGCCGTACCCGCCCGAGTATCCGAAGATGCCGGGGGAACCCAAGCGGGTACAGCCGAGCAGAGCGAAGAAGGCGGTACCTCCTCCGGGGCCTACAGCTCCTTGATCCTGATGTCCCGGTACGAGACCACGTCCGTCGTGCCGTGCACCTGGAGCCCGATGTAGCCGGAGGCGAACCGTCGCCCGTCCGTGCCCGGGTCGTCCGAGCGGGGCGGGGTGAAGTCCTGGCCGCCGATGTTGTCGAACTCGTTGATCAGCACGCCGTTGCGGTAGACCGAGTAGTGCTGGTCGACCACCCGGATCTCGTAGTCGTTCCAGGTTCCCTTCTGGGTGACGCCGGCACCGGCGAGCCCCACCCGGTCGAAGCCGTAGACCGAGCCCGTCTTGTACATGTCGCCGTCGGGCCGGTCGAGCACCTGCACCTCGTGCCCGTACTTGATGGCGACCCACTCCGGCCGGGACTCCTCCGGGTGGTCGTGGACCCACGGGAACCGCACGAACACACCGGAGTTGGCGTTCCCGGTGCCCGGAGCGTCGTCACGCCACTGGAGCCTCAGCGAGAAGTCGCCGTACTTGCGCTGCGGGAACCACAGCATGCCCAGGCCCGCCCTGGTGGTGCCGCTGGTGATCGACCCGTCGGCGTTCAGCCCGAACGAACCGCCGCCCACCTGCTGCCACTTGGCGAAGGACTCCGCGCTGCCGTCGAGGATCGTACGGTAGCCCTCGGTCTGGCCGGGCTTGCCGATGCCGGACTGACGGGCGGCCTTCTGGATCGCGTTGAACTCGCGCTGGTCGACGATTCCTTCCGCGAGCAGCTCGTCCAGGACTGACTTCACGTGCTTGAGGAACAGTGCGTGGGACGTCCACTCCTTCTCGTCCTCGATCAACTCGTTGATCCGGCACCGGCTGCCCGTGACCCGGTTCGGCACGCCCGAGTCGACCGTGCCGACGATCACCGTCAACCGCTCGTCGTACTCGGGGCAGTTGGGGGCCGGAACCTGACTCGACACCACCGTGAAGCTCACCGTGCGTGCCGCGGAGGTGTTGCCCGCCTTGTCGGCCGCCCGGTAGGCCACGGTGTGTGCACCCGCGCGGTCGACCACCACCGGAATGGTGTATGCGATGTACGGTCCCCCGTCGAGTGAATACTCGATTCGGTCGACACCCGACCCGCCGTGGTCGTCGGTGGCGCTCACGGTGACCTTGGCATTCCCGACGTACGCCCCGTCGGAGTTCTTCGTGCCCTCGACGGTCACGCCCGTCACCGGCGGTGTCGTGTCCTGCGCGGGTGCCGCGACGACCGTGAACTCGACGCTCTTCTCGGCCGCGACGTTGCCCGCCTTGTCGGTGGCGCGGTAGCGCACGGTGTGCGTGCCGACCTGATGCACCATCACGGGCGCGGTGTACGGCTGCCAGGCGCCGGAGCCGACCGCGTACTCGATCGTGTTGACGCCGGAGCCGGTGTCGGAGGCGGAGACGGTCACCGTGGCCATGTCGATGTACGCCCCGTCGGCGTTCTTCTCGCCACTCACCGTCGCCGAGGTGTCCGGCGGTGTGGTGTCGTCGGAGGACGGTGCGACGACGGTGAACTCGGCGCTCTTCTCGGCGGAGGTGTTGCCCGCCTTGTCGGTGGCTCGGTAACGGACCTTGTGGCCGCCGACCTGGTCGACGACGACCGGCGCGGTATACGGTCGCCAGTCGCCCGCGTCGCCGATCGCGTACTGGATACCGTCGACACCGGACCCACCCTCGTCCGTCGCGCTGATCGCGACGCTCGCCGAACCGACGTACTCACCCTGGGTGTTCTGCGTGCCGGTCACCTTCGCCGCCGTCTCCGGCGGCGTCGTGTCCTCGCCCCCGCCCTCGGTCACCACGAGGATGCCCTGCATCTGGCCGTGGCCGGGGATCGTGCAGTGGTAGAAGTACCGGCCGGGCGTGAGCGTGACCTCGGCGGTGTGGCGGCCGCCCTGGTCGTCGTTCGGGTTGGCCAGGATGTTCAGCTGGACGTCGTTGTTGAACTCGGGATCGCTGGTCACGAACGTCAGCGTGTGCGGCATGCCGGTCGTGTTGCCGGTGGCCTCGCTGTTCTCGAAGACGATGGTCGCCGCGCCCGCGACGGCCGTGGCGGGCGCGGACGTGTACTTGTCGATGTCGTTGCCGGCGGTCCAGGTGAGCACCTGGGCGGCAGCCGGCTGCTCGCTCTGCTCAGCCCGCCCGGCCTGCGCGGTGGACGTCGACTGCAGCCCGAGCATCATCAGTACGGCGGCCAACAGGGCCGTCCAGACTCTTCGTTGCCGTCTCACTGCGCCCCCCTGGCCAGCTGGTCGGCGGTCGGCGTCTGGCCGCCGCCCGTGTAAGTGACGTGCCACAGCGCCGACTTGGCGTCCGAGGTGAAGAAGCCGCGGCCGTAGTCGAGGACGTACAGCGCGCCGTCCGGACCGAACTTCCAGTCCATGAGGTTCTTGATGCCGTCGTTGCCGACCGGCACGATCCTCTTCAGCGACTCCGCGTGGATCGGCAGACCGCCGTCGCCGTGGTTCTTCGGGTCGGTGATGACCGCGTGACGCGGCTGGTCGGCGTCGTAGAAGTCGCCGACGAACCACTTGCCGTCCCAGTACGAAGGCCACTTGACGTCACTGCCGGCCGAGACGTCGTCGTACCGGTAGACCGGCCCGTTCATCGCCGCCTGGCCGCCGCCCTTGAGCCACGGCAGCAGATGGGTGGCTTCCTCCTGCTTGTACGACGGGATGCCGTTCGCGTCGCGCGGGTAGTCCGGGGCGCCGCCCTGGGGCGAGTACCAGATGTTGTTGCCGGTGACCGGCGGGAGGTTGACCAGGCCGTCGTTGTTCGGCGACTCGTTCTTCGGGTGGTCGCAGTCGTACCAGCCCAGCGGCTGCGACGGATCGGGCAGATTGCGGTCGCGGTAGGGCTGCTTGTTGCCCATGCAGTACGGCCAGCCACGGTTGCCCGCCTCGGTGATCACGGCGAACGTGTCGTACTTGGCCGGACCCCAGGTCGGGGACGGCGCACTCGCGTCCGGGCCGACCCAGCCCGCGTACAGGACGTCGGTCCGCCGGTCGACGAAGATGCGCGCGGGGTTCCTGACCCCCATCACATAGATCTCGCCGCGTGTCTTACCGCCGCCCTCGTCGGTCTCCCTGCCGGTGAACAGGTTGCCGTCCGGGAGGGTGTACGTCCCGTCGGGCTCCGGATGGATGCGCAGGATCTTGCCGTTGAGGTTGTTGGTGTTGCCGGCGGTGCGGCGCGCGTCGGCGAAGGAGACGCCCTTGTAGTTGGGCTGGGGGTTGTTGCCCGAGTAACCGCCGCTGAAGCCACTGGAGTTGTTGTCACCGGTGGCGATGTACAGGTTGCCCTTGGAGTCCCAGGCCATCCCGCCGCCCGCGTGGCAGCAACTGTGGATCTGCACCGGCCACTTGAGCAGCACCTTCTCGCTGCTCAGGTCGAGTTTGTCGGTGGCTGGGTCGAGCGTGAAGCGGGAGACACGCCGCTCGGCCATCCGCGTGTCACGGTTGATCTGCGCGTGGGGCGTGTAGTGCAGATACACCCAGCCGTTCTGCTCGAAGCGCGGGTCGAGTTCGATGCCGAGCAGACCCTCCTCGACCTTGACCAGCTCGTCGCCGCCGCCCTTGTTGCCGAAGACCGTCAACTCGCCCGCCAGCGTGACCTTCTTGGTCTTCGGGTCGTAGATGTGGATCTCGCCCTTGCCCTTGCCGATGTCGGGGTTGTTCCAGTCGGTGACCACCGGCTGGGAGGAGTCGGCGCCGCCCCGTCCGATGTACAGGACGCGGCCGTCGGGCGCGGTGACCAGACCGTGCGGCTCGCCGATCTGGTCGTTCTTCCCCGGCTGGTTGGGCTGGGTGAGCCGCTCCGCCTTGTAGTTGCCGGTGATCGTCGCCTTGCAGTCGGCCTGCACCAGACGGGTGGTCCACATCAGGGCGCCGCGCAGATGCGCACGGAAGTCGGTCTCGTCGTACGACGACACCGTGCCGCCCATGCCCGTGTAGAAGGAGCGGCCGCCGTCGTAGTCCCGGCACCAGCTGATCGGATGGTCCCAGCCGTTGGCGCTCGCCCCCGGCTGGTATGTCGACTCCCGTACGCGGGCGACCGTATGCACGTCACCCGACGGGTTCTTCACCCAGTTCAGCCACTGGTCGGGGCGCTTCCACTGCACCGGCAGCCCCTTGGTGGCCGGATGCTGCCGGTCTGCGACCTCAACGGTCGCGCGCTGTACGGTCGTAGGGCTGGACGCGGCGGGGCGGGCGCCGACCAGGCCGGTGAACCAGTCCGAGTACGGCTCCGCACGGGCCGCGTCATGGATGCCGACGAAACCGCCGCCGGCCTCCATGTAGGCCTCCAGGCCCGCCTCCTGCTCGGGATCGAGGACGTCTCCGCCGCCGGTCAGGAACACGATCGCGTTGAACCGGCCCAGTTTCGTGTCATTGGTGAAGACCGAGGCGTCGTCGGTGGCCTCGACCTTGAAGCGCTGGTTCGCCGGGCCGGACAGGCCGATCCGCTCGATGGCCTCGATGCCGGCGTTCACGACCGGCGACTCGTCCCCGGCCGCGGCGGACCCGTGGAAGAGCAGCACCCGTACGTTCGCGCCGCCGGGCGGCGACTTGACGGACATCGTTGTCGGGGACGGTTCCGGGGTAGGGCGGGCGTTGGCCGCGGGGCCCGACAGCAGTCCCGTGGCGACGACCCCGGCGGTCACGGTGGCCGCCCAGGCCCGTCTTCTCGTGCTTGTTGTGCTCAACCCTCGTAAGTGCATGGGCACCTCCTCGGTCACAGCAACGGCGCCAAGGAAGCTAGACCTCTTTGCATCACTCGCCAATACCTATGACCGCAATGGCACCAACTTTGTCCTGAGTGTGGATAAACAGGAGCGGGGCCGGTACCGTCGCACAGGTTCATCACAGGTACGTCTCCGCAAATTCCGTATCAGGGTGGGGAGTTCCGCATGGACAGACGCGGGTTCAACCGGCGTGTGCTGCTGGGCGGCGCGGTCGCCGTGGGTGGTGGGGTCGCCGCGACATCGTTGTCCCTGGCCCCCGAGGCCGTCAGTGCGGACGGACCGGCGAGGACGGCCCCGGCCGGCGGCCAGGTCAAGCGCATCAAGCTGTACGCCGAGAGGCTCGCCGGTGGACAGATGGGGTACGGCCTCGAGAAGGGGAAGGCGACGATCCCCGGGCCGCTGATCGAGCTCAACGAGGGCGACACCCTGCACATCGAGTTCGAGAACACGATGGATGTCGCGGTGAGCCTCCACGTCCACGGCTTGGACTATGAAATCACCAGCGATGGCACGAAGTTGAACAAGAGCGACGTCGAACCCGGCGGCACCCGCACCTACACCTGGCGCACCCACGCCCCCGGCCGCCGCAAGGACGGCACCTGGCGGGCGGGCAGCGCGGGCTACTGGCATTACCACGACCATGTCGTCGGCACGGAGCACGGCACCGGCGGTCTCCGCAACGGCCTGTACGGCCCGGTGATCGTCCGCCGCAAGGGAGACGTCCTGCCCGACCGGACGCACACGATCGTCTTCAACGACATGCTGATCAACAACAAGCCGGCGCATTCCGGGCCCAACTTCGAGGCCACGGTGGGGGATCGCGTCGAGTTCGCGGTGATCACGCACGGCGAGTTCTACCACACGTTCCACATGCACGGTCACCGCTGGGCGGACAACCGTACGGGCATGCTCACCGGGCCCGACGACCCGAGTCAGGTCATCGACAACAAGATCACGGGCCCGGCCGACTCCTTCGGCTTCCAGGTGATCGCGGGGGAGGGCGTCGGAGCGGGGGCCTGGATGTACCACTGCCATGTGCAGAGCCACTCCGACATGGGGATGGTGGGGCTGTTCCTGGTGAAGAAGACGGACGGGACGATCCCCGGGTACGAGCCGCACGAGCACCGGGCCGCGCCCGAGTCTGCGTCCCCGCACGAACACTGACGGTCGACGGTCACCGGCAGACGGCAGACGGCAGACGGCAGGCGACAGACGACGGTCGGCAGTCGACGGTCGGCAGTCGACGGTCGAAGGTCGGCCAGCGACGGGGAACGGGACCATGGGGTCGTGACGCTGCGGAAACCCGTCGGTGAGGGTGTCGAGAGCGCTCTCACCCCGGTGGTCGGGCCAGGGCTATCCTGATCCGCACCCGCCGACGAGGAGCCCCGAAGTGACCGACACAGTGCCGCGCCCCACGCTGGAGGCCGTGGCCGCCCGGGCCGGGGTCTCACGGGCCACCGCCTCCCGTGTGGTCAACGGCGGGGACGGGGTGCGCGAGCCCCTCGTCGAGCGGGTGCGGCGGGCCGTGGAGGAACTCGGGTACGTGCCCAACCAGGCCGCCCGCAGTCTGGTGACCAAACGCCACGACGCCGTCGCCGTCGTCGTCGCCGAACCCGAGACCCGCGTCTTCGCCGACCCCTTCTTCGCCCTGCAACTGCGCGGCATCAGCCAGGAGTTGACGGCCCACGACAACCAGCTCGTGCTGCTGCTCACCGAGGGCCGCGACGACCACGCCCGCGTCGGCCGCTATCTCGCCGGCGGTCACGTCGACGGAGCGCTGGTGTTCTCGCTGCACCTCGACGACCCGCTGCCGGAACTGATCCAACGGGCGGGAGTGCCGACCGTGTTCGGCGGCCGGCCCGGTTGGAGCGGCGACTGGGGCGGTGTGGTGTACGTCGACAGCGACAACCGAGGCGGCGCCCGAGAGGCCGTACGCCATCTCGTCGGCCTCGGCCGCACCCGGGTCGCACACATCACCGGCGCCCTCGACCAGACCTCGGCGGTGGACCGGCTCGACGGCTACCGGGACGTCATGGTGGACGCCGACCCGCGGCTGATCGTCGAGGGCGATTTCACCCCGGCCGGCGGCGAACGGGCGATGCGCGAACTCCTCGACCGCCGCCCGGACCTGGACGCCGTCTTCGCCGCGAACGACCTCGCCGCCTCGGGAGCCCTGCGCGTGCTGCGCGAGCGCGGGCTGCGGGTGCCCGAGGACGTCGCCGTGATCGGCTTCGACGACATGCTCCCGGTCGCCGAACAGACCGATCCGCCGCTCACGACGGTCCGTCAGGACATCGAGGAGATGGGCCGGTTGATGGCCCGCCTGCTGCTGCGCGGCCTCGACCGGCGGAACACCACGCTGGAGCAGGGAGCCACACCGTCCGGTGTCGTCCTGCCGACGACGCTGGTGCGACGCGCCTCGGCGTGATGCCTATCGGGGAATGCACTCGGTCACGTCTGCGGCGGCGAACTCTTGATCACCGCGAAGCGTGCGCCGTACGGGTCGGCGAGTTCGGCGATGCGGCCGACGTCCTCCAGGTCCGACGCGGGCAGGCGGACGACGCCGCCCCGCTCCTGCGCCGCGGCGACCGTGGCGTCCGTGTCCAGGACCTCGAAGTAGGGCAGCCAGGCCCCGGCCTTCTCCCTGGTCGGATCGTCATCCAGCGGGACGATGCCGCCGAACATGGCGTCCGACTCGGTCCCCGCCGGGTGGACGGTGGTGTACGTGACCCCGGCGAACGTGAGGGCGGAGGTCTCCCAGCCGAACAACCGGTTGTAGAACCCGGCGGCCCCCGGGAGGTCCGGCGTGTACAGCTCCAGCCAGCACAGCGAGCCCGGTTTCTCCACGACCTCCAGGCCCTTGTTGGCGGCGGGCTGCCAGATGCCGAAGGGCACGCCCGCCTGATCGGCGAGGATCGCCATACGGCCCTGGTCCAGGACGTCCATGGGCTGCATGAGCACCGAGCCGTGCGCCTGCTCGGCCGCCTTCGCCGTGGCGTCGGCGTCCGGGGTCTGGAAATACACCGTCCAGGATGGCGGGCCCTGGTCCGGGGTGGTCTGCATGCCGCCTGCGGCCGTCCTGCCGTCGAGCTGGAAGAAGCCGTAGCCGCCCGTCTCGGGACCACCCGAACGGAACTCCCAGCCGAAGAGGCCGCCGTAGAAGGAGGCGGCGCCGTCGATGTCGGGTGTGCCGAGATCGAGCCAGTTCGGAGCGCCGGTGACAAAGCGGGTGGTGAGCATCTCTGCCCTCCTTTGAGAGGTCCCGTTCTTCGGGGTCCCGTTGCCTGCACTGCCGAGTCTTCCACCGCCCACTGACAATCGCGCGGGTTTGCCGCCCAGGCATGGTCACACTGGGTGATCACAGGCGTTCATATCGTCGCCACATCTTCCCGCGCGCCGCCGTGCGCTCGGGTGCCCGACCACGTCATGATCGGACGGCCGGAGGCCCTGAACGAGGCGTTGATCGGGCGTTGATCGAACGTTTTTCGCCTCCCGGCACGATCTCGCTCATGCACATCGACACGATCACCCCGGCCGACCTCGCCTGGCAGACGCAGGCGCTGTGCGCGCAGACCGGGGCGGACTTCTTCTTTCCCGAGCCGGGCAGTTCGGTGCGCGAGGCGAAGCGCATCTGCGGCATGTGCGAGATGCGCTCCGCCTGTTTGGAGTACGCGCTGGCGAACGACGAACGCTTCGGCGTCTGGGGCGGCCTGTCGGAGAAGGAGCGGCTGCACCTCAGGCGCCCGACCCACTAGTGCCCCGGCGGGCAACGTTTGCCCATTGAGGAGCGGCGACTGGGAGCATCTCCCACGCCCCTGAGGCAGTGGGGGAGCGTGCCGGGCGTCGCGACGGGGCGGACGCTGCCTGTCGGGGCACTAGGGCCCGCTCCAGGCCCCCCGAGTCGTACGCCCTGCTCGCCGCCGGCGTGTCGGCGAGTTGTCAGGCGCCCGCCCGCGCCGCCATCCGCGCCTTGCGCGCCGCCAGCTTCTCGTCGAACTTGGAGGCCTCCGAGTCCAGGCCGCTCATGTACAGGCCGAGTTCCTCCTGCGCCTTGAGGCCCTCCGGGCCGAGGCCGTCGATCTCCAGGACCTTCAGGAAGCGCAGGACGGGCTGGATGACGTCGTCGTGGTGGATGCGCATGTTGTAGATCTCGCCGATCGCCATCTGCGCGGCGGCCCGCTCGAAGCCGGGCATGCCGTGACCGGGCATGCGGAAGTTCACGATCACGTCGCGCACCGCCTGCATCGTCAGGTCGGGCGCGAGGTCGAAGGCCGCCTTCAGCAGGTTGCGGTAGAAGACCATGTGGAGGTTCTCGTCGGTCGCGATGCGCGCCAGCATGCGGTCGCAGACCGGATCACCCGACTGGTGGCCGGTGTTGCGGTGCGAGACGCGGGTCGCCAGCTCCTGGAAGGCGACGTAGGCCACCGAGTGGAGCATCGAGTGGCGGTTGTCCGACTCGAAGCCCTCGCTCATGTGGGCCATACGGAACTGCTCCAGCTTGTCCGGGTCCACCGCGCGGGAGGTGAGCAGGTAGTCCCGCATCACGATGCCGTGCCGGCCCTCCTCGGCCGTCCAGCGGTGCACCCAGGTGCCCCAGGCGCCGTCACGGCCGAAGAGGCTGGCGATCTCGTGGTGGTAGCTGGGGAGGTTGTCCTCGGTGAGCAGGTTCACCACCAGCGCGATCCGGCCGATCTCGGTGACCTTGGACTGCTCCTTCTCCCAGGCCTCGCCGTCGTCGAAGACGCCCGGGAAGTTGCGGCCGTCGCTCCACGGCACGTACTCGTGCGGCATCCAGTCCTTGGCGACGCTCAGGTGCCGGTTGAGCTCCTTCTCGACGACTTCCTCCAGTGCGTACAGCAGCCGGGCGTCGGTCCACGCGGAGGACGGACTGCCGAGGTGAGGGGAAGTGATCGTCACGGGTACTCCAGTGGGACGCGGGAAAGGGGTACGAGTCGGCGAGCGGTGCCGACAACCTACGGAATCGTAGGCTACGAAACCGTAGGTTACGAAGCCGTAGGTTAAGTGCCGTGTAAAGACCCCTGATCAGCCGTGTTCCCCGGCGTGGCAAATGGCCCCCGGAACCGCAGGTCCGGGACGGAAAGGGGCGATGCACTCACCCCGTCATGCATACAGCTCCCGCATCCTCACCGAGAGACATGTCACACAGCCCTCCAGCTTCTCGAACTCGCTGATGTCGACCAGGACCGGCTCGTGGCCGAGGTCGGCGAGCAGTTCCGCCGTCTTCGGCGCGCTCGCCGCCATCAGCAGCTTCTCGCCGCCCAGCAGCACCACGTGCGACCCGGACTCCTCCGGCACCGACAAGAACCGGGGGAACAGCGAGGGCTTGTCCACCTTCGGGATGTGTCCGACGACCGTCCCGTCGGGCAGCGCGGTGACCGACGACTTCAGGTGCAGCACCTTGCTCACCGGCACGGCGACGATCCGCGCCCCGAGCGGCTCGAAGGCGGCTCGCAGTTGCTGGACGCCGGCCGCGTTCGTACGGCCGCCCCGGCCGACGTAGATCGTGTCGTCGACCTTCAGCACGTCGCCGCCGTCCAGCGTGCCCGGCTCCCATATCCAGTTCACCGAGCAGCCCAGGCGGGCCACGGCCTCCTCGACGCCCATGGTCTCGTCACGCCGGGACCGCGCGCCCGGACGGGTGATCAGCGCGACGTTCTTGTACATGACGACCGTGTCCTCGACGAACACCGAGTCGGGACAGTCGTCGGCCGGGTCCACCTCGATCGTCTCCCAGCCGTGCGCCCGCAGGGCCTCGGCATACGCCTCCCACTGTTCGAGCGCGAGGTCGACATCGACCTTCTCCCGCTCGATGTGCGTCACCAGACCTTCGGCGAGACGCGGGCTGGGACGGCGGACGAGGGCCTTCTTGCTGGGCACGAGGGAACTCCGTATCGGCGGGGCAGGTCCGGCGCCGTTTTGCGGCGCCGATCAGCCATCATGCAGCGCCGGTCCGCGCGGGCAAAACCCTCGTTGTCAGGCTGTGGCCCTCCTGAGATGCTCCGCCGTGTGGGAGTCCCGTGCTTTCAGAAGATTTCGTGGGGTCCCTTCGAAGATCACCCGACCCCCGTCGCGGCCTCCGTCCGGGCCGAGGTCGATGATCCAGTCGGCGTGGGCCACGACGTCCAGGTTGTGCTCGACCACCACGACCGTGTTGCCCGCCTCGACCAGCCGGTCCAGCAGGGCCAGCAGCCCCTCGACGTCCGCCATGTGCAGCCCGGTCGTCGGCTCGTCGAGCACGTAGACAGCGCCCGTGCGGTGCAGGCGCGTGGCCAGCTTGATGCGCTGCCGCTCACCGCCCGACAGCGTGGACAGCGGCTGGCCGAGCGTGAGGTAGGTGAGTCCGACGTCACGCAGGGCGCGCAGCCGGCGTCGTACCCCCGAGTCGTCGAAGAAGCCGAGCGCCTGGTCGGCCGTCATCTCCAGTACGTCCGCGATGGAGTTGCCCCCGACGGTCAGCCGCAGCACCTCGCCCCTGAAGCGGCGCCCCTCGCAGTCGTGGCAGGTCGTCGTCACCGGGTCCATGAAGGCGAGGTCGGTGTAGATGATCCCGCGACCCTCGCAAGTGCCGCACGCGCCGGTGGAGTTGAAGCTGAAGTACCCGGGCTCGGCCCCCGTCTCGCGGGCGAAGACCTTCCGTACCGTGTCCATGATCCCGATGTACGTCGCCGGAGTCGACCGCGCCGAGATCCCGATCGACGACTGGTCCACGACGACGGCGTCCGGATGGCCGCCGGTGAACTCCGCGACCAGTGTGCTCTTCCCGGACCCGGCGACCCCGGTCACCACGGTCAGCACCCCGGTAGGGAACTCGACGCTCACGTCCCGCAGGTTGTGCCGGTCGGCGCCCTTCACCCACAGCCCGCCGGTGGCCGTGCGTGTCTCTGCCTTGAGCGCGGTACGGCGACGCAGGCACCGCCCGGTGAGGGTTTCCGTCCCGGCCAGCTCGTCCGGCGTCCCCTCGAACACCACCCGCCCGCCCTGCGCACCGGCCCCCGGCCCCATGTCGACGACATGGTCGGCCAGCGCGATGACGTCCGGGTCGTGCTCGACGACCAGCACGGTGTTCCCCTTGTCGCGCAGCCGCAGCAGCAGGTCGCCGAGTCGGCCGACGTCCCGCGGGTGCAGGCCGACGCTGGGCTCGTCGAAGATGTACGTCATCCCGGTGAGGCTGGAGCCCAGATGCCGCACCGTCTTCAACCGCTGCCCCTCGCCGCCGGAGAGTGTGGCGGTTTCCCGGTCGAGGCTGAGATAGCCCAGGCCGATCGCGTCGATGCGTTCGAGCGCCGTGATCGCGGCCCCGGCGATGGGGGCGGCGACCGGGTCGTCGATCTCCTTCAGTACGGCGACGAGGTCGGTGACCTGCATCCGTGTGCAGTCGGCGATGTTCCGGCCGCCGATCCGGGTGGCGAGCGCGGCCTGGTTGAGGCGTGCGCCGTGGCAGACCGGGCAGGTGCCCTCGGCCAGGAAGTCCCGCACGAGGTCACGGGTCTTCTGGCTCATGGCCGACAGGTCGCGCTTGAGGTACAGCCGCTCGAACCGGTCGGCGAGGCCCTCGTACTCCGTGGTCCAGGTGCCGCCGCTGCCGTTGACGGTGACCTTGCTGCCGGGCCTGCCGCGCATCAGGAACTCGCGTTCGGCGGCCGTGAACTCACCGACACGCTTGTGCGGGTCCAGCTCGTCGGTGTTCGTGTACGCCTGCCCCTGCCAGGTCCCCGCCGCGAACGGCGGGAAACGGACCGCCCCGTCCGCCAGCGAGCGGCCGGCGTCCAGGATGCGGTCCCAGTCCGGCCGTACCGTCCGGCCCAGGCCGTCGCACTCGGGGCACATGCCCGACGGGTCGTTGAACGAGTACGCCGTCGCCGGACCGGCGCTCGGGGTGCCGTGCCGGGAGAACAGCACCCGGATCACCGAGTAGATGTCGGTCATCGTGCCGACCGTGGACCGGGAGTGGCCCCCGATCGGCCGCTGGTCGACGACGATGGCGGGCGTGAGGTCCTCCAGCGCGTCGGCGTGCGGCCGCTCGTACTTGGGCAGCCGGTTGCGCACGAACCAGGTGAACGTCTCGTTCAGCTGGCGCTGCGACTCGACCGCGATCGTGTCGAAGACGACCGACGACTTCCCCGATCCCGAAACGCCGGTGAACACGGTCAGCCGGCCTTTCGGGATGCGGAGGGTGACGTCCTTGAGGTTGTTCTCCCGGGCTCCGGTGAGGGTGATGAAATCGGGCATGCACCGACGCTAGGCGGGATACCCGACAGCTTCTGGCGTGATTTCCTGGAGTTCTCCGTCCAGCAGCAGCCAGCGCGTGATGCCGATCGACTCCAGGAACGGCAGGTCGTGGCTGGCCACGATCAGCGCCCCCTCGTACGACTCCAGGGCCGTGGTGAGCTGCCGTACGCTCGCCATGTCCAGGTTGTTCGTCGGCTCGTCCAGCATCAGCAGCTGCGGTGCCGGCTCCGCCAGCATCAGCGCGGCCAGCGCCGCCCGGAAGCGTTCGCCGCCGGACAGCGTCGCCGCCTTCTGGTCGGCGCGGCCACCCCGGAACAGGAAGCGGGCCAGCCGCGCCCTGATCCGGTTGTTGGTGGCGCTGGGCGCGAACCGGTACACGTTCTCGGCAACGGTCAGCTCGCCGTCGAGCACGTCCAGCCGCTGCGGCAGGAAGCGGAGCGGAACGTGCGCCTTCGCCTCACCCGACACCGGCTCCAGCTCCCCGGCGATCGTCCGCAGCAGCGTGGTCTTGCCCGCGCCGTTGCGTCCGATCAACGCGATCCGCTCCGGGCCGCGCAGATCGAAACCGCCGGCCACGCGCGCGCCGTACGCGAGCTCCAGATCCATGAGGGTGAGAACGTCGCGGCCCGGCGGTACGGCCGTGTACGGCAGGTCGACGCGGATCTCGTCGTCGTCCCGTACGGCCTCCACCGCCTCGTCGAGCCGGTCCTTGGCCTCGGCCAGCTTCTCCTCGTGCATGATGCGGTGCTTGCCCGCGGAGACCTGCGCCGAGCGCTTCTTCAGCTTCATCACCGCCCTGGGCTCGCGCTTGTTCTCGTACATCTTGTTCGCGTAGCGGGTCCGCCGGGCCAACTTGGTGTGGGCTTCGACGAGTTCGCGTTTCTGCTTCTTCAGATCGGCCTCGGCGAACCGCACCATCCGCTCCGCCGCCTCCTGTTCGGTGGCGAGCGCCTCCTCGTAGGCGGAGTAGTTGCCGCCGTACCAGGTGATCCCTCCGGAGCGCAGATCGGCGATCTGGTCGGCCAGTTCCAGGAGCTCGCGGTCGTGGCTGACCACGACCATGACCCCCGGCCAGGCCGCCACGGCCGCGTACAGCCGCCTGCGCGCGTACACGTCGAGGTTGTTCGTGGGCTCGTCGAGCAGCAGGACGTCCGGCCGGCGCAGCAGCAGCGCGGCCAGCCGCAGCAGCACCGACTCACCGCCCGAGACCTCGCCGATGGTGCGGTCCAACTCGATGTGGCCGAGCCCGAGTTCGCCGAGCGTGGCGAGGGCTCGTTCTTCTACGTCCCAGTCGTCGCCGACCGTCTCGAAGTGCTCCTCGGCCACGTCGCCCGCCTCGATGGCGTGCAGCGCGACGCGCTGTGCGGCGATGCCGAGCGCCTCGTCGACGCGCAGTGCCGTGTCGAGCGTGACGTTCTGCGGGAGGTAGCCGATCTCACCGGCGACGCGGACGGTGCCGTCGGTCGGGGTGAGTTCTCCGGCGATCAGCTTCAACAGGGTTGATTTTCCTGACCCGTTGACGCCGACGAGTCCGGTCCGGCCGGGGCTGAAGGCGACGTCGAGGTCCTCGAAGACAGGGGTGCCGTCGGACCAGGTGAAGGACAGGGACGTACAGGTGATGGCAGTAGGCATGCGGGCCTCCGCGGTTGCTCGAGGTGATCAGGGGCAAACGCGTATCGAGACACCGGCGACCAACGGGGGAGAAGCCCCGGGGGCATGAGAAAAGCCCTGCTCCGGAGGACGGCTCGAACGCCGAGGTCGCACGCGGCGCACACACCTCGCGGGTGTGACGCGGTGTCTCAGGACCTCAGACGAGCAACGTCCTTCTCCAATCGACGGCAACAGGACCGCTGTACACCGTAGGAGCGGGCTTTGGGGCTGTCAACGCATTAACGTGAGCCCCCTTCACTGCGCCAAGGAGGCCCCGTGCCCAACGGTTCGCTCTCGCTGCCGGCCCGGCTCTATCTGCTGGCCTGGGACACCGCGAGGCAGGAGGCGACGGATGCCGCCGGCCTGGACCGCCTGGTCCGGGCCGGCGCCCTCACCGAACTGGTCCGGCGCGGCCTGCTCACCGACGAGGACGGCATCGCCACGCCGGTGGACCTGGACGCCCTCACCGGGGACGCCGTCCTGGACGGGGTGCTGGAGCTCGTGCGGGAGTCCCGCCCGCACCGGTGGCGGGCCTGGGTGACCCTACGGGCACGGGTCACCTTGGACGCCGTACGGGAGCAGCTGACCGCCGAGGGCTACCTGCGCGCGGAGAAGAGCCGGGTCCTCGGGGTCTTCCCGACCGTGGAGTACGCCTTGGAGCGTGTCGCCGATGTGAGGGCGTTGCAGGAGGAGGCGCGCCGGGTTCTCCAAGGACCGGTGCCGGTCGCGGAGGTCTCCGACCGGGACGCGGCCGTCGTGGCCCTGGCCGCCGCGGCCGAGCTGCGCACGCTGGTGCCGGGCAAGGACCTCGCAGGCCACAGGCAGCGGCTGGAGGAACTGACCGAGCGGAGCGGGGCGGCCTCGCCCGTGCTGCGGAGGGTCTTTCCCGAAGTGCTGATGGCGGTGTCCGCATCCGGCGGTGGCTGAGCCCGCACGTCGATGTCGGATTCTTGCCAGCCGGCGGTCGGTCACGGCTGGTTGGGTGAACCGCATGACGAACCCGAACACCCTTCGCGACCGCGCTCTCGCCTTCCGCTTCCTGCACGCTCCGGGGAGCCCGCTCGTCCTGCCGAACGCCTGGGACACCGCGAGCGCCCGTCTCGTCCAGGACGCCGGCGCCGCCGCCGTGGCGACCACGAGCGCCGGGCTCGCCTGGGCCCTGGGCGCGGCGGACGGCGACCGGCTGGAGGGCGACCGCGCCCTCGACGCGGTGGCGCGCATCGCCGCCGCGGTCCACGTGCCCGTCAGCGCGGACATCGAGAGCGGGTATGCGAAGGATCCGGCGGGCGTCGCCGACACCGTCCGGGCGGTGCTCGCGGCGGGTGCGGTCGGGGTGAACATCGAGGACGCGCTGTATGAGGCCGGGGAAGCCCCGCTGCGGCCGATCGCCGAGCAGGCCGAGAGGATCGCCGCCGCCCGCGAGGCCGCCGACTCGCAGGGCGTGCCGCTGTTCGTCAACGCCCGTATCGACACACTCCTGCGCGGCACCGGGGGAGTCGACCTCACCCTGGAGCGGGCCGCCGCCTTCCTCGCCGCGGGCGCCGACGGGATCTTCGTCCCCGGGGCCGTCGACCCGGGGACCGTGAAGCTGCTCGTCGACGGCGTCGACGGACCGCTGAATGTCATGGCCGCTCCCGGTGCACCGCCTGTTGCCGAGCTGGCCGCTCTGGGTGTGGCGCGCGTGAGCGTCGGCTCGGGCATCGCCCAGGCCGCGCACGCCCTGGTCCGCCGGGCCGCGCGGGAGCTGCTGGGCGCGGGGACGTACGAGTCGCTGGCGGGCGCGCTCGACTACGGCGAGCTCAACGCGCTGCTGGGGCGGGTCCGTTAGCGGAGCTTCAGCAGGCGTCCCGCATCAGCTCCGCCAGGTCGTGGTCCAGGTCGAGCTGGAGGTGCTCCAGACCGACGGGCACCAGTTCGCCGGTCGCCTGGAGGAAGCGCCGCAGCTCGCCCGTGCGGACGTGCACGACGGCGGTGCCCTCCGGGGCGTGGAACTCAAGGACGGTGCGGTCGTAGCCGTACGGCCGTACGCGCACGTCGCCGTGGCCCTCGGGCTCTTCCAGGCCGGCCGTGAGCAGTTCGCGGCTGAAGGTCCAGCAGACCTCCACGCCCTCCAGGGTGGCCGGGGCGGGGAAGGTCATGCGGACGGCGAACGGATCACGCCGGTCGTAGTGCAGCGTGGCGGGAATGCTCGGCATCCGCGGCGCGGCGGCGACGAGACGGGCCTCGACGGGCTGCTCGATGACGATGGACAACGCCTTGCTCCCTTGTGACGGCGGGACGGACTTCCGGGGATGAGGCCGGGCACTGGAAGAGACGACGGAATGAGCCAATCCGTGCACACGAAAGTCGAGTGACCTCTGTCACCGCGTTCATTCACGGGAGTGGCGCAGCTCTCCTCCCGGGATCCGACGGGCACTTGTGGCGAGCGGCGCACCTGCCCCGGCGTGGTCGAGGGCCTCTGGACGGCACCGGGACGGTGGGCTAGCTTCGCCCGCCATGAGGCGCTTGGGGAACACGCGACGGACGAGACGACGGACGACACCTGCGAGCCGGACCATTGCCGCGGGGGCCGCCTGTGCGGCGGCGCTGGCCGCCCTGACCGCCGTACCGGCACAGGCACATGGACCGGAGCACCGGACGCCGCACTGGGAGCTCAAGGACAGCGGCAGCCCCGACGTGCGGTTCCGGGGCCTCGCGGCCGTCAGCCGGAACACCGCGTGGGCCGCCGGCACCCGGGGCACCGTCCTGCGCACCACCGACGGCGGCGCGAGCTGGCGGAACGTCTCGCCGCCGGGCGCCGCCGAACTGCAGTTCCGCGACATCGAGGCGTTCGACGCGCGGCGCGCCGTCGTGCTGGCCATCGGCGAGGGCGAGGCGTCCCGGGTGTACCGCACCGACGACGGCGGCGCGACCTGGACCGAGTCCTTCCGCAACACCGACGCGCGGGCCTTCTACGACTGCCTCACCTTCTTCGACCGCCGCCACGGCCTCGCGATGAGCGACCCGGTGGACGGCAAGTTCCGCATCCTGTCCACCGGCGACGGCGGCCGTACCTGGAAGGTGCTGCCGAGCGAGGGCATGCCGGCCGCGCAGGACGGTGAGGCGGGGTTCGCGGCGAGCGGCCAGTGCCTGGTCTCGTCCGGCCCCAAGGATGTCTGGCTGGCCACCGGAGGGGCCGCACGCGCGCGCGTGCTGCACTCCGCCGACCGCGGGCTGACCTGGACGGCCTCCGACACGCCGATCCCGGCGGGCGATCCGGCCCGTGGCGTCTTCGCCCTCGCCTTCCGCGACCGCACGCACGGCCTCGCGGTCGGCGGCGACTACCGCCCGGACCAGACCTCGCCGCAGCCCGCGGCCCGCACCGCCGACGGCGGCCGCGACTGGCAGCCCGCCGCCGAGCCGCCGCCCGCCTACCGATCCGGCGTGGCCTGGCTCCCGTACAGCCGTACGGCCGCCCTCGCGGTGGGTCCCAGCGGCACGGATCTGACGACGGACGGCGGCCGCACGTGGCGGACGGTGGACACCGGCTCGTACGACACCGTGGACTGCACGCCGGACATGGGCTGCTGGGCGTCCGGCGAGCAGGGGCGGGTGGCTCGCTTGGAGAGCTGAGAACTTTCCGTAGAGCAGACAGCTTGCGGTATGCCGTATTTGCCGGAATCCGGGTACCCGTTCACCGAACGTGAGAGGAGTGAGCGGACATGCCACGTGGTTCCAGCTCCAAGAGAGAGCGCCAGTATGAGCACATCAAGAAGAGCGCCGAGGACCGGGGCGAGAGCACCGGCCGCGCCAAGGAGATCGCGGCGCGGACGGTCAACAAGGAACGCGCCCGGTCCGGCGAGTCGAAGGGCGCGAGCCGCACCTCGACCAAGGACATGTCGTCCGGCAAGCGGGGCGGCCAGCGTTCCGGCAAGGGCTCCCAGGGACCCACCTACGACCAGCTCTACGAGGAGGCCAAGCGGCGCGGAATCCAGGGCCGTTCGGACATGAACAAGAGCCAGCTGCAGCGCGCGCTGGGCGGAAAGAGCTGACCGCTGACCGCTCAGCCGGCGGTCTCCCGGAACCGCTCCAACTCCGGTGCCGTCTTCGTCGCGGTGAACTCGGTGATGCGGTACGCGCACACCCCTGCGGTGACGAACGGGTCGCCCGCCGCGATCTCCTCCATGCGCGCGCGGTCCTCCGCGACGGCGACGATCACCCCGCCGTCGCGGGGGTTCTTTGCCCCGGACGCCAGGAAGACGCCCTTCTCGTAGTGCTGGTCGAGCCAGGCGATGTGCGCCTGCAGCGCGGCGTCGACGGCGTCCAGTGGGGCGGTGTAGGTCAGCTCGAGTACGAACATGATCGCGAGCCTACGCCGCGCTCGTTGGCCGGTCGTAGGCTCGTCCCCATCATGACGACCGTACGCATTCCCGCGGGCTGGCCCGCGACCGAGGAGCAGGCCCGCGCGATCCAGGACGAGTTGCGCGAGCGGGTGGTGCTCGACGAGCCCGGTCCGCCGCCCGGCACGGGCCACGTGACCGGAGTCGACGTGGCCTACGACGACGAGCGGGACGTCGTCGTGGCCGCCGCCGTCGTGCTGGACGCGGCGAGTCTCGCCGTCGTCGCCGAGGCCACGGCCGTCGGCCGGATCTCCTTCCCGTACGTGCCCGGCCTGCTCGCCTTCCGCGAGATCCCCACCGTCCTCGCCGCCCTGGACGCCCTGCCCTGCCCGCCCGGCCTGGTCGTCTGCGACGGCTACGGCCGCGCCCACCCGCGCCGCTTCGGCCTCGCCGGCCACCTCGGCGTCCTCACCGGCCTGCCGACGATCGGCGTCGCCAAGAACCCGTTCACCTTCACGTACGACGACCCCGACGCCCCGCGCGGCAGTACGTCGCCCCTCCTCGCCGACACCGAGGAAGTGGGCCGCGCCCTGCGCACACGAGAGGCGGTCAAGCCGGTGTTCGTCTCCGTCGGTCACCGCGTGAGCCTCGACAACGCCTGCGCCCACACGCTCGCGCTGACACCCGAGTACCGCCTGCCGGAGACGACCCGCAGGGCGGACGCGCTGTGCCGGAGGGCACTGCGGGAGGCGACCGTCTGAGTACCTCGTCTGAGTACCTGTACGGATGTGGGGGCGCAGGGCGGATCGACAGGCTGGGCCCCATGACGACGCACCGTGCCCCCAAGCCCCTTTCCGACCCCGACCGGCCCGTGGAGCGTGCCGTGACGGCCGCGTTGGTCCTCGCGGTACTGGCCGGGATCGGCTGGATCGGCGGGATGATCTACACGGTGGTGGGATGGTCCGCGTAGGCGGGCCGGTCAGTGGCCGGCCGCGACCCGGAACGTGATCCCCGCCCGCCGCAGCCGCTCCGTCAGCGCGTCGCCCATCGCGACCGCCGTCGTGACCTGACCGGCCGTCGGCGGGAGGTCGTCGAAGGCCAGGGACAGCGCCGACTCGGCGAAGATCTTCGCCGTCTCGCCGTACCCGGGGTCGCCGCCCGCCACCTCGGTGTACACACGCCGGCCGCCGCCCTCGCCCACGAAACGGACGGAGAACCAGCTCTTCGCGCGCTTCTGCGGCCCCGGCCCCTCCCCGGGCTTCAGCCGGTCGGACAACCAGCGGCGTGCGGGCGGCAGTTGGGCGGCGGCGAAGAGCGCGCCCACGGCCGCGACCCCGCCCAGCGCGGCCGGCAGACGCCGCACCGCCGCGTACTCGCGGTAGCGGAAGTCGGGGCCGTACCGCTCCAGGGCCTGCGCGGACCGCCGGACGATCTGCGCGTCGATGGTCGGCAGGGGCAGCGCCCAGGCGCCGACC
>NZ_NTGE01000121.1 GCF_002291145.1 Streptomyces sp. SA15 | reverse complement strand
CTGCGGTTGCCCGACCGGAGCAGGGCGACCCCGGCGGGCACGCCGAGCAGGGCCGTCCAAGCGCCGACCGGTGTCTCCACGGGCGCCAGCGCGAGGCGGGCCGGTACGTCGGCGACGGCCACGACGACGGCGCCCCAGGCCGCCGACCAGGGCAGCCAACGCACCGCACCCGCCGCGGGGTTGAACCACCGCGCCAGGTGCGGAGCGAGGAACCCGACCCAGGCCACCGGCCCGCACACGGCGGTTACGGGTGCGATCAGCACGACGGCGATGGCCAGCGCGGCCAGCCGTGCCCGCTGGGCGCGCACACCCAGCGCCTCGGCGTCCTCGTCCCCCAGCCGCAGCACCGAGAGCACCGGCGCGCACAGCACGAGCGCGGGCACCGCGACGAGCAGCCACGGCCACAGCCCGGTGACGTCGTCCCAGGTACGGGCGGAGAGCGAGCCGAGCAGGTAGCGGTAGATCAGCTGGAGGTCGAGCTGGTCGGCCATCACCATCAGCACGAGCAGCGCGGCCTGCAACGCGGCGGCAACCGCGGCGCCGGTCAGCAGTACGGCGGACGGGCTGCGCCCCAACCCGGCGGCGAGCAGCGTGAGTCCGCCGCCGAGCGCGGCCCCGCCGATGGCCGGCAGGGGCTGGACGGCGGCGGGCAGGGACACCGCCAGCACCAGCGGCGCGGCCACCCCGAGCGCGGCCCCGGACGACACACCCAGCATCTCGGGGACGGCCAGGGGGTTGCGCAGCGCCTCCTGGAGCACGAGCCCCGCCGCACCCAGACAGGCCCCGGCGATCAGCGCCAGCAGCAGCCGGGGCACGCGGAGTTCGGTGACGACGATTCCGGCGAGCGTGGTGTCCGCGTCCAGCAGCGCTCCGGGCAGCCGGTGCAGCGGGACGTAGGGGGTGCCCAGGCTCAGTGCGCAGGCCGACGCGGCGACCAACAACACGGCCACGACGGGTAATTGCCATACTCCTGCCAGGCGCACCGACCGCGGTTCGCCCGATGCCGTGTCACCTGCGGTGTGCGCCGTGGTGGGCGCGCTCACCGCAGCGCGGCCGTGGCCTCATCGAGGATGATGCCCAGCGAACGGGTACCGCGTCCCTTGGCCCACACCTCGGAGTTCACCTCGTGGACGTCCCCGTTCTTCACTGCCGGGAGCTTGCCCCACAGGGGGTTCTTCGCCAGCTTCTCGGACAGCTTGCCGTCCGCCTCGCCGAAGCTCATCGTCTCGACGAACAGCACGTCGACGTCCGCCGCGAGGATCTCCTCGAGGCTGTAACTCCCCTGCACCCCACGGGACTTCCAGGGGTAGTCGGCCAGCTTCGGGAACAGACTGGCGCCCACGTCCGTCTCCGGGGTGGCGACGCCGAAGTTCTCGTCACTGCCGTAGATGATGAGCGCGGTCTTGTCGCTCCTGGTCTTCTCGGCCTCGGCGAGCTTGGTGCGGAAGGTCTTCTCGGCCTTCTCGCCCTCGGCGGTGCGGCCGGTGAGCGCGGCGACATCGCGCAGGTAGCCCACGCTGTCCTGCCACGTCTCGGGCTGCATGGGCCAGAAGGTCGTGGCGTCCTTCAGGGCCGGGGCGAGCTTGCCGTGGGTGTCCTCCAGGCCGATCACGAGATCGGGCTTGTGGGAGAGGATCGCCTCCACCTCGGGCGCGATGAACCCGCCGGGGATGACGTCGACCTCCTTCGCCCTCTCCTCCCCCAGGAAGTCGGAGTGAGCGAGGAGTGCGCTGTTCGTGGCCGTGGGGACGATGCCCAGCTCGGTCAGGATGTCGTCGCACAGCGCGAACAGGCAGACGATGCGCTTGGGCTCCTTCTCGAGGGAGAGCTTGACGCCGCCCGCGTCGGTCAGCTCCCGTGCCGCCTTGATGGGTTCGACGGTGACGTCGGTCTTCGGGCCGGCCGCAGCGGCCTTCTCGCCGGCCGGTTCGGTGGACGAGCCGCACCCGGCCAGCACCGAGCCCACTAGCGCCGCGGTGATCCAGCCTCGGACGAATCTCGACGGTGAGCGCAGCATCGATGCCCTCGCTTCTTCTCAGGTACCCCGGAACGCATCGAAGATACATGATAATCGTTTTCACCAGGACCCGTTTGATGGAGGCCATCGATGACCGCCGCCCCTGCCGTGCTGCTCGTCGCCGATCACGTGGAGGGATCCGTCCACGTACTGACCGTGCCGGACGGCACCGAGACGGGCCGCCTCACCGGCCGTCACCTCTCCGAGCACGCCGGGTTCCTGGCGTTGCCGGGCGGGCGGGCGGCCTGCGTCGACGACCGCAGGGGCGAGCTGCTGGTACTCGACCCGTTCGGCCACGAACTGGTGGAGACCGCGATCCCCGTAGCCGTGCCGGCCGAGCACCTCGCCTGCGACCCGTCCGGCCGGTGGGTCGCCGTCACGACGGGCCTGGGCGAGAACGGCGAGCCATGGTCGGACCTGCTGACAGCCGTCGACCTCTCCACGCAAGATGCGGTCCGGGTACGCACGCGCGTCGGCGAACCGGGTGTGACGGTCCTGGGCAACGGCGATCCACTGGTCGTCCTGCGGCACCGGGAGCCCGGCGCACTGGGCGTCCACCGGTTCGCCGACCTGCTCGGGGCGTCTCCCGGCTGCCCTCCGGTCACGCCCCACGCCGACCTCCTCCTGCCGGACGACGGGCACGGCGACGCCCAAGACCCCTACTCCGGGCACGTGTTCGCGGCCACGGGCGAGGGAGTGCACCGAGCACGGCGTGAGGGCGACGTACTCGTCCCGGAGCCGGTGATCCCGTGGGGTTCGCCCGCCCGCGGCTGGTACCTGCGGCTCGACCCCCGGCGACGAGCGCTGTGGTCGACGCTGCGGGGCGGCCCCGCAGACCCGCTGCGGTGGCCGGAGTGGACCAACCAGGCGTGGCGCCACGACCTGGGGACGGGCCGCACGACCCTGACGGAGCTCGGCCCCGGCCTGGTCTTCCGGCTGGCCCTCACCCAACACCACACCGCGTTCACCCGCATCCACCCGGACGGCGACGAACTGATCCTCCTGGACACCGACGGGACCGCGCATCGCGTTACCCTCCCCGCCATGGACGGCGCACCCCGCCGCGGCGGCACCCCCTGGGAGGGCGTCCAACGCCGCGCGGTGGCCGCCTCACCGGGCGCGGACTGGATCGCCATCACCCGCGGCGGCCACGGCGAAGTCCACGTCTTCAACGCCAGAACAAGCGGCGAAGCAGCCCGCTTCAAGCTGGACACACCCTTGCATCACGGCGGCCACGCGATGCTACGCACACAGACCGACGGCGCCGAAGGCGATCCTGTGGGCCGGTGACGGCCGGGCCATGCCTGGCGGCAGGTGCGGAGCAGGCGGTCTCGACCTGCGTCAACACTATCGGGCGGTTTTCCGCGTTCGCCGGGCAACTCCGAGTGACCGCCGCTCGCCAGGCCGTCCAGATCCCGCCCGAGCCCGGGCGGTCACGCCACCGCGTTCAACAGGTCGGCCAGCACGTCGGGCCGTTCCAGAGCGATGAAGTGGCCTGCTCCCGGGACCTGCGTGAAATCGGCGGCCGGCAGCAATTCCTTGTTGGCTTCCCGGTCCGTCCGCCGGGACCAGTCCTTCTCCCCGTTGACGAGGTGGATGGGGGCCTTGACCTCGGGGTAGCGCGACCGGGCCGCGATGAGGCTGGGCAGGGCCTGGTACACGGCCCGGGCGACGGTCGGGTAGCCGGGGCGGCCGCCCACCTGGAGGAGCTCGTCCACGTAGTCCGCCCGCAAAGCGGTCTTGTCGCCCAGTCCGCCCTGCAGAATCCTGCGGAGGGCGGCCTTGGGTTCCACCCCGGCGACCACCGGGCCCGCCCCCGGAGTGAGAACACCGCCGACCACCACACGGGCGAGGAGACCGGACCGGGCGATTCCGCCGCGGAAGTCGTACGTGTTCACCGCGACGACGCGCCGTACCCGCTCGGGCAGCTCGGCCGCGGCGGTCAGGGCGAGCACCGCCCCCATGGACTCCCCGACCAACGTCACGCCATGGAGGTCGAGTTCGGTGAGGAGCCGTTCGACGCCCGCGCGCATCGCCGGCTCGTCGTACGACGCACCGGGCACGATCTCGGAGTAGCCCATCCCCGGGAGATCGAGGGCGTACACGGTGTACTGATCCGAGATCAACGGGATGAGGAGGCGGAAGTGCTCGGCCTGCGTTCGCACCGTGTGCAGCAGGACGACGGGAGCACCGGTGAATCCGCCTCGCTCAACAAGAGTCAACTTCCGTTGCAGCACCGGACGATGGGGCGCGGGTCGGGGACTGTCCGCCACTTGGGCTTGCATGCGGAAACTGACCGGTTTACGGTGGTGAGACTGATCGGTTTCTCGCCGTGGAGGCGAGTCTCACCACCCGAACCACTAGGAGCATCGGATGACTGCCGCGCGCGACGTCGAGGGGCAACCGACGGATCCCAAGCTTCCGGCGAAGCTGGCCGCCCACCCGTCGGTGCGGGCCGTACTCGCCCGGCGCAGGGCCGGTGACGCGGTGAGCCCTCCGGCGGTGATCGACGCGGCCTGGCTCCGCGAGCTGTGCCTGGCGGCCGGCGCGGACGACGCGGCCGCGGTCAGCCTGGACCACCCCGACCTGGCCGGCGAGCGCGAGCACGCACAGTCCGCACTGCCCGGCACCCGCACGCTGATCGCGATGGCGGTCCGGATGAACCGCGACAACTGCCGTTCCCCGGCCCGCAGCGTGGCCAACCAGGAATTCCACCAGACCGACGAGCAGGCCAACCACGCCGCCCGCGGCGTCACCCAGGCACTGCAGGACGCCGGCTACCGCGCACTCAATCCGTCGGTCGGCTTCCCCCAGGAGATGGACCGCTTCCCCCATGAGCGGATCTGGGTGGTGGCGCACAAGACGGTCGCGGTGGCCGCGGGGCTCGGCGTGATGGGCCTGCACCGCAACGTCATCCACCCGAAGTTCGGCAACTTCATACTGCTGGCCACCGTCCTGGTGGACGCCGAGGTGAGCGAGTACGGGCAGGCGCTGGACTACAACCCCTGCATCGACTGCAAGCTGTGCGTCGCAGCCTGCCCGGTCGGCGCCATCAGCAAGGACGGAGCATTCGACGCCCTGGCCTGCACCACACACAACTACCGCGAGTTCATGAGCGGGTTCACCGACTGGGCGCAGACCGTGGCCGACAGCGAGGACGCCGCCGACTACCGCTCCCGGGTCACCGATTCCGAGAGCGCCTCCATGTGGCAGAGCCTGACCTCGCCCCCCGGCTACAAGTCCGGCTACTGCATGGCCGTCTGCCCCGGCGGCGAGGACGTCCTGGGCCCGTACCTGGATGACCGCAAGACGTTCATGGACACCGTGCTGCGACCGCTCCAGGACAAGAAGGAGACCCTGTACGTCCTGCCGGGCTCACACGCGCAGGAGTACGCCCAGCGCCGTTTCCCCCACAAGCCCGTCAAGGAAGTAACCGGTGGCTGGCATCCCCCGGCGAAGCGCCCCGCAGCCTCCTGACCCGGTGCACTCCGCCCGCTCGCCTTGCGCCACCACGACTGCGGCGCGGCGCTTCACCCACGGACCGCCTGTGGTCCATGTCTCAGCAGCCGGCCTGCAATGACGCCGTCCGGTCTCCTCCAGATAAGACCGTGTCATCCGAGACCGGAGTAAGTCATGAGTGGGGTTCACCCGTTCCGCGTCCTGCGCGCCAAGCCCCTGTGGATCGCCAACGGCGTCATCACAGGCGTACTCGCGCTGCTGTTCACCGTGTTCTACGTCGGCGCCAACATCGATCCGGTCGATCACATGGACAAACTGCCCGTCGGTCTGGTCAACGCCGACGAGGGAGCCGCTGTAGGCGGCAAACAGGTCAACCTGGGGGCACAGATCACCGAGTCGATCGAGAAGTCCACCGCGAGCGGGGGCAAGATCGACTGGAAGGTGATGGACGAGAAGGGGGTCAAGGAGGAGCTCGGCGAGGGCAAGCTGTTCGGCGCGCTCGTCGTCCCCGCCGACTTCACCTCCTCCACCACCGCACTGAACGGCACCGCGGCCACCGGGACTCCGGCCCGCCCGACACTGACGGTGCTGACCAACCAGTCCGCCGGCAGCATGGGATCCAGCCTGGCCAGGGCGGCGACGATGGAGGCGGCCGAGAACGCCTCGCTCCAGGTGGGCAAGGAGCTGACCGCCCAGAGCGGGACCGGGCAGGCGAAACTGCCCGCAGCGGCACGCGTCCTCCTGGCCGACCCGGCCGCCGTCACGGTCGAGGACGGCCATCCGCTCGACTCGCACAGCGGCCTGGGCCTGACGGCGTTCTACTACGCGCTCGTCCTCGTGGTCTGCGGCATGCTCTCCGCCAATGTCATCAGCGGCCAGGTCGACCACGCCCTCGGCTACACCCACAACGACATGGGCCCGCTGCGCCTGCACCGCCCGCTGATCCGGGCGACCCGGGTGCAGACCCTCGCCATCAGCAGCACTCTCATGGTCGGCCTGTCCCTGCTGATGGGGACCCTGGTCATGGTGGGCGCGATCGGCATCATGGGCATGGACGCCGCCCACCTGCCGCTGCTGTGGCTGTATTCGGTGTGCGCCATCGCGGTCTCCGGGATCGGTGCACTCACCCTCCTTGCCGTCTTCGGCACGCCCGGCATGCTGGTGGTCACGCTGGTCTTCATCGGGATGGCGGTGCCGACAGCCGGCGCCACCACCCCTATCGAGGCGCTGCCCGGCTTCTACCGCTTCCTCTCGGAGTTCGAGCCCCTGCGGCAGATCACCGGTGGCATCCGCTCGATCCTCTACTACGACGCCCAGGGAGACGCGGGTCTGACCCGGGGCTGGGTGATGATGGCCGCCGGCCTCGTGGTGGCCGCGCTGTTCGGCTTCGGCGTGCTGGGGTGGTACGACCGGAAGGGGCTGCACCGCATCCCGGTCGAGACGAAGCCCGCAAAGGCCGCCGTCCCGACGTAGCGGTTGGCAGCCCCGCATCACCCAGGACGAGGCCATTGTGCGGAGTGGCCCCGGTGTGTGTCGCCCTGCGGGGACGGCAGGCGCGCACACCCTCAGGGCTCGGCGACGGTCTTTCCCTGAGGCCGTCGCCGAGCCTCTTGCGGCTTTCAGGTGTCCGCTCGGCTGTGCGCGGTCCCGGACCTCGCCCGGCGCACCCTGAAAACCGATCGGTTTTCATTTCGTTCGAATCGAGTTAATCTCGCCGTATGAGCACCGAAGTGAAGGCAAGCACCAGAGAGCGGCTGCTGGAGGCGGCGGCCACGCTCACCTATCGAGACGGTGTGGGTATCGGCGTCGAGGCGCTGTGCAAGGCGGCGGGGGTGTCGAAGCGCTCCCTGTACCAGCTGTTCGAGAGCAAGGACGCACTGCTGGCGGCGAGCCTGGAGGAGCGCGCCGCCGCCTACGTGGCCGGGCTCCTTCCCGCCGCGGACGACGGCCGTTCACCCCGCGAGCGGATCCTGCACGTCTTCGAGCAGGTGGAGTCGCAGTCGGGTGCGCCCGAGTTCCGAGGGTGCCGGTATCTGGCTGTACAGATCGAGCTGAAGGATCAGAGCCACCCCGCGAGCCAGGTGGCCCACCGGATCAAGGCGAACCTGACGGGCTTCTTCCGCTCCGAGGCCGAACAGGGCGGCGTGCGCGATCCCGACCTGCTGGCCCGGCAGCTCAGCCTGGTCTTCGACGGCGCCAGCGCCCGCGCGGGGATCGGAGCCGACAAACTGACGGGGCTCATCGAGCCCACGGTGACCACCCTGCTCGATGCGGCAGGCATGCGCTGACGCATCACCTTTTCCAGCGCCCTGACGCCGTACTCACGGACCTCGGCGCTGGAGAACCATCCGCGTATCCGGAAGCCGGCGGCTGCCTGAGCTGCGGCGCGGTCCGGAGCAGAACAAGGACGCCACACCGGAGCCCTCAGCCCGAGGACTCCGGTGGGGCGCGGAGCCAACCCCGAATGTGGCCGGATTTCTACGCATGATCCCGGCCGTATGTCTGGATCCATCCGGAAAAACGGGCAGTGAACGGGCACACACCGGTCGGCGAGCGGGCGGCAGCCTTCCCCGCCGCAGAGCCCTCAGCCGCGTCATCCAGGGCATCCGCACTCCGAAAAGCGGGCACATTCGGTCACGAACTGCTCTACGACGAACCTGGTCAGTACGGGCGATCGCCTTGTAGAAATTGGGCCATCGGGGCCCGATCGGGCCGGGCTCCGGGAATCAGCCGGCGCGGGCACAACGCGCAGAGCCGTGAAACGGAGGTGTCGCCGTGGACGCCGAGGAACGAAGACGCGGGATTCTGGAAACGGCACGCCGTTCCGGATCCGTGGACGTCGGAATGCTCGCCGCCGACCTCGGGGTCTCGAAGGAGACCGTGAGGCGCGACCTGAACCTGTTGGAGGGACACGGGCTGGTCCGGCGTACCCATGGCGGTGCGCATCCCGTGGAGAGCGCGGGCTTCGAGACCACACTCGCCTTCCGTACCACCATGCATGTCACCGAGAAGGCCCGGATCGCGGCCGCCGCGGCCGCACTGCTCGGGGACGCCGAGACCGTCTACATCGACGAGGGCTACACCCCGCAGCTCATCGCCGCCGCCCTGCCCCGCGACCGGCCACTGACCGTGGTCACCTCCTCGCTGGCCACCGCGGGTGACCTGGCCTCAGCCGAGAACATCAGCGTGCTGCTGCTCGGCGGCCGGGTACGTGGCGGCACGCTGGCCACGGTCGACCACTGGGCGACCCGTATGCTGTCCGACTTCGTCATCGACCTGGCATACGTCGGCGCGAACGGCATCTCCCGCGAGTACGGCCTCACCACCCCCGATCCCGCGGTCAGCGAGGTGAAGGCCGAGGTCATGCGGGTCGCCAAACGCCGGGTGTTCTCCGGCGTCCACATGAAGTTCGGTGCCGTGAGCTTCTGCCGATTCGCGAACGTCACGGACTTTGAGGCCATCGTCACCGACACGGGGCTGCACACCTCCGAGGCCCACCGCTACGCACTGCTGGGTCCCCAGGTCATCCAGGCCTGAGCCGCAGTTCATCTCCCCATCCCACCCCGTAAGGCCGGGGTCCTGGTTCCCCATGCCCTCGAACACTCCCTGGAGTCAGTCATGCGCACACGAAGAATGATCCACGTCCTCGCCACGGCCACGGCCGCAGGCTCGCTGCTGGTCTCCTGCAGCGGGGCGGGCGGCTCCTCGAGCTCCGGTGGCGGCAAGAGCATCAATGTGCTGATGGTCGGCAACCCGCAGATGGAGGACATCGCGCAGCTGACGAAGAGCACGTTCACGAAGGACACCGGCATCGAGGTGAACTTCACGATCCTTCCCGAGAACGAGCTGCGCGACAAAGTCACCCAGGACATCGCCACCCAGGCCGGCCAGTACGACGTCGCCACCGTCGGCGCCTACGAGGTGCCCGTCTGGCACGAGAACGGCTGGCTGCACGAGCTGGATTCCTACGCCGACAAGGACTCGGCCTTCGACAAGGGCGACCTGCTGAAGCCGATGGTGCAGTCGCTGTCCGGCTCGGACGGCAAGATGTACGCGTTGCCGTTCTACGGGGAGTCCTCCTTCCTGATGTACAACAAGGAGGTCATGGCGGAGAAGGGCATCACGGTGCCCGAGCGGCCGACCTGGCAGCAGGTCGCCGACATCGCCGCCGAGGCCGACGGCGCCCGTCCCGGGATGAAGGGCATCTGCCTGCGCGGCCTGCCGGGTTGGGGCGAGCTCGGCGCTCCGCTGACGACGATGGTCAACACCTTCGGCGGCACCTGGTTCACCAAGGACTGGAAGGCGCAGGTCAACAGCCCCGAGTTCAAGAAGGCGACGAACTTCTACGTCGATCTGGTCAGGAAGCACGGTGAGGCGGGTGCCCCGCAGGCCGGGTTCACCGAGTGTCTGAACGCCATGAGCCAGGGCAAGGTCGCGATGTGGTACGACGCGACCAGCGCGGCCGGGTCGCTGGAGGACCCCAAGGTCAGCAAGGTCGCCGGCAAGGTCGGGTACGCCTACGCACCGGTGGTCGAAACCAAGAGCAGCGGCTGGCTGTGGAGTTGGGCGTGGGCCATGCCCAAGACCACGAAGAAGGCCGACGCCGCCTCGCAGTTCATGCTGTGGGCGTCCAGCAAGGAGTACGAGAAGCTGGTCGGCGAGAAGCTGGGCTGGCCCCGTGTCCCGGCCGGAAAGCGGTCCAGCACCTACGAGATCCCCGAGTACCGGAAGGCCTCCGAGGCCTTCGGTGGAATCACCCTGAACTCCATCCAGGAGGCCGACCCGACCAACCCGGGCGTGCAGCCCCGTCCCACGGTCGGCGTCCAGTTCGTGGCCGTCCCCGAGTTCCAGGACCTGGGGACGAAGGTGACCCAGGAGATCTCCGCTGCCATCGCCGGCCAGACCAGCGTGGACAAGGCGCTGAACGACGGCCAGAAGCTGGCCGAGGAAGTCGCCGCGAAGCACCAGTGACCCGGACGTTGCCCGGCCGGCCTCACCCGCCGGCCGGGCACCCGACCGCGACCCTGCCGTCACCGGCCAAGGAAAGCCTCATGACCACGCTCATCGACCCATCCAGAAAAGCACCACCTCCGGTGCGTCCGCGAACATCCACCGTCATCGGCACATGGCGGCGGCGCGGTCCGCTGCTGCCGGCGCTGATCTTCACCGTCGTCGTCACGCAGCTGCCCTTCGTGGCCACGCTCGTCATCTCCACCTTCCAGTGGAACATCCTGCAACCGGGCGACCGCCACTTCACGGGTCTGTCCAACTACGGGATCGTCTTCACCGATGGGCGGCTGCGCGCGGCGGTGCTCAACACCGTCGTCCTCACCGCGTCGGTGGTCGTCATCAGCGTGGTCCTCGGTCTGGCTCTGGCACTGCTGCTCGACCGCCGGTTCGCCGGCCGGGGACTGGCGCGCACCCTGCTCATCGCGCCGTTCCTCGTCATGCCGGTCGCCGCCGCGCTGCTGTGGAAGCACGCCATCTACAACCCCGACTACGGCCTGCTCAACGGCACCCTCAACGCCGTCTACCGGTTCTTCGGCGCCGACCACGGCCCCACCATCGACTGGGTGTCCAACTTCCCCATGCCGGCCGTCGTGCTGTCGCTGGTGTGGCAGTGGACCCCGTTCATGATGCTGATCCTGCTGGCGGGTCTGCAGGCGCAGCCCGGTGACGTGCTGGAGGCCGCCAGGGTCGACGGCGCCTCGGCGCTGCAGACCTTCCGGCACATCACGCTGCCGCACCTGCGGCAGTACATCGAGCTGGGCATCCTGCTCGGCACGATCTACGTCGTGCAGACCTTCGACGCGGTCTACACCATCACCCAGGGCGGCCCCGGCTCCCGGACGACCAACCTGCCCTACGAGATCTACCTGACCATGTTCCGCAAGTACGAGTACGGCGAGGCGGCCGCCGCAGGAGTCGTCGTCGTACTCGGCTCGATCGTGATCGCGACCTTCGCGCTGCGCACCATCGCATCACTTTTCCGCGAGGAGGCGTCCCGATGAGCACACAGGCAGCGACCGGCACGCTCGTGCGACGACTCCGGACCCGCCGACGCGGCGACAGCCCCGCGCAGGAGCCGCGGCTCTCACCGCTGTGGACGTTCGTCGCCTGGCTCGCCACCCTGGCGTTCTTCGCGCCGGTGGCGTGGATGGTGCTCACCTCCTTCCACCAGGAGGCCGACGCGGCGACCAACCCGCCGACGCCCTTCGCCCCCTTCACCCTCAGCCAGTACGAGCTGCTGTTCAGCCGCGACATCACCCCCTTCCTCCTCAACTCGGCCATGGCCAGCGTCATGTCGACGCTGCTGGTGCTCGCCCTGGCGGTACCGACGGCCTACGCGCTGTCCATCAAGCCGGTCGAGAAGTGGACCGACGTCATGTTCTTCTTCCTGTCCACCAAGTTCCTCCCGGCCATCGCGGCCCTGCTGCCGGTCTACCTGATCGTCAAGGACGCCGGGATGCTCGACAACGTGTGGACACTGATCGTCCTCTACACCGCCATGAACCTCCCGATCGCCGTGTGGATGATGCGCTCCTTCCTCGCCGAGGTCCCCAAGGAGATCCTGGAGGCCGCCGAGATGGACGGCGCGAACCTGCTCACCGTGCTGTGGCGGGTCGTCGCACCGATCGCCATGCCCGGACTCGCCGCCACCTCGCTGATCTGCTTCATCTTCAGCTGGAACGAGTTCATGTTCGCCGTCAACCTCACCGCGACGCAGGCGTCGACCGCACCGGTCTTCCTCGTCGGCTTCATCACCAACGAGGGCCTGTTCCTGGCCCGGCTCTGCGCCGCCGCCACGCTGGTCTCCCTGCCGGTCCTCATCGCCGGTTTCGCCGCCCAGGACAAGCTGGTCCGCGGCCTGTCCCTAGGAGCAGTCAAGTGAGAGCCGCTGTCATCGAAGCCCCCGGCAAGGTCACCGTCACCACGGTCCCCGACCCCACCCCCGGGCCGCGCGAGGTCGTGATCGACGTGGCGGCCTGCGGGCTGTGCGGGACCGATCTGCACATCCTGCAGGGCGAGTTCGCACCGACCCTGCCGGTCGTGCCGGGCCACGAGTTCGCCGGGGAGGTCGTGGGCCTCGGCAGCGAGGTCACCGAACTCGCGATCGGCGACCGGGTCGCCGTGGACCCCTCGCTGTACTGCAACGAGTGCCGCTACTGCCGGGTGGGACGCAACAACCTCTGCGACCGGTGGCAGGCGATCGGAGTGACCGTGGCCGGTGGTGCCGCCGAGTACGCCGTGGCACCCGTCGCCAACTGCGTACGGCTGCCGGACCACGTGGACGTCCAGGACGCGGCGCTGATCGAGCCACTGTCCTGCGCGGTGCGCGGGTACGACGTGCTGGGCAGCAGGCTCGGATCCCATGTGCTGATCTACGGCAGCGGGACGATGGGCCTGATGATGCTGGAGCTGGCCAAGCGCACCGGTGCCGCGTCGGTGGATGTCGTCGACGTCAACCCGGAGCGGCTGACGACGGCTGAGAAGCTGGGCTGTTCCCAGGCGGCGCTGTCGGCCGAGGAGTTGGGGCGGCGGGGTGGCTGGGACGTGGTGGTCGACGCGACCGGCAACGCCGCGGCCATCCAGGACGGCCTGGAACGGGTCGCCAAAGCCGGGACATTCCTGCAGTTCGGGGTCTCCGATTACGCGACCACGGCCACCATTTCGCCGTACCGCATCTACAACGAGGAGATCACCATCACCGGTTCCATGGCGGTGCTGCACAGCTACGAGCGCGCGGCGGAACTGTTCGCCACCGGGGTTCTCGATCCCCAGGTCTTCATCAGCCATCGGCTGCCGCTGACGGAGTACCCGCAGGCACTGGACCGGTTCGCCGCCGGCCAGGGACGCAAGATCGTCGTACTGCCCTGACCTGCGTCTGAGGGCGGACGTGGGAGTTCGCGCCGTGAGGGGTACTGGCAGGGGCCCCTCCCGGCGCGCGGTCCGCCTAACCTCGCCGCATGGCCCACGCGGGGCTACGGTGGCCGAGCGGTGTTCCTGCGCTGCACCAGAGCGGGGGGCACCCTTCCGCAGGCCGTTCAGCGGCTCTTCGTGGCCCGACTCCGGCGAAGGGCGAACCCGCCCAGCAGCGCGACCTTCCCGAGGACGACTGCGAGGACACCGCCGACGGCCCAGCCGGTCCACCGCCAGTTCGCCAGGAGGGCGCGGCCCAACCCCAGGTGGACGGCGAGAACGAGCGCGATGACGGCGATGAGGCCCATGACCCGGAGGTGGCGGCGGCGCGGCGCGTCTCCCCCACCCCGCACCCCCGCGGTGCCGACGGCTTCGGGGGACACCGCAGAGGTCTCCGGTCGTTCCCAGTTCACCTGTAGCCCGTCGCGTCGGCCGAACCTCTCGATGTGCCCGGTGACAAGGTCCCGCAGCCGCCTCAGGTCCTCCTCGTCGACGGCTTCGGCCCGCAGCGTCAGCACGCCCGAGGTGGCCCGCAGGGTGATCCGGCCCCAGGGAAGGCTGACGTCTCCTTCGGTGTCGGTCCATGCGACCTGCGCCTGTTCCCCAACGGCCCGCAGGTCACGGAGCGCTTGCGCGTCACCGCCCATGTGGGCCCGTGGCCGGTGACCGAGGTGGCGGCCCTTGGTGGAGAAGTGCTTGCAGAGCTGGACGAGGTACCGGCTGGGACGCTCGGTCTCGACGCGGGCTTCGGTGGACGGCATGGCGTTCCTTTCGCATCCCCCGCAGGACGGGCGCCTCCAGGCGCACTGGGGCAACAGTCTCAGCTTTATCGAGACACCTTGTCGCTGTCAATCCATAGTGTCATGGCAGTGCCGGACCGTATGCTGGAGCCGTGCCCAAGCTGTGGAACGAGACGATCGATGCCCACCGCGCCGCCGTACGCGCCGCGGTCCTGGACACCACCGCGGCGCTGGTCGCCGAGCACGGGCTGACGTCGGTGACGATGTCGCGGATCGCCAAGGACTCCGGGATCGGCCGCGCGACGCTGTACAAGTACTTTCCGGACGTCGAGTCGATCCTGCTCGCCTGGCACGAGCGGCAGATCGACCATCACCTCGACCAGCTGGCCGAGGTCCGGGACCGGAGCGAAGGCGCCGGTGCGCGGCTGGAGGCCGTACTGCGGGCGTTCGCCCTCATCGCCCACGCCGCCCGGCGGCACCACGACGGCGACCTCGCGGTGTTCCTGCACCAGGACCGACAGGTCACCCAGGCACAGCGGCGACTCCACGGCATGGTCGAGGACCTACTGGCCGACGGCGCACGGACCGGTGACGTGCGGGACGACATCGCGCCCGGCGAGCTCGCGAGCTACTGCCTCCACGCCCTCACCGCGGCCGGCGACCTACCGTCCGGGGCCGCGGTCCACCGGCTCGTCACGGTCACGCTGGCAGGGGTACGGCCCTCTCTCGCCGACGCCTCGGAAATTCCCCGGCACGTCGACGGCTGATGAGCGCGGACGTCAACACGGACAC
Organism: Streptomyces sp. SA15; assembly: GCF_002291145.1. Taxonomy (GTDB): domain Bacteria; phylum Actinomycetota; class Actinomycetes; order Streptomycetales; family Streptomycetaceae; genus Streptomyces. Next base: position 27,563 of record NZ_NTGE01000121.1, on the reverse strand, counting down.
GAAGCACGGGCACATCTGATCGCAGCCCGGCCAGTGGAGGCCGCGCCCCCTACGGATGGGCCCCGGAGCCGAGGTGGAACGGCTCCGGGGCCCGCGCTGCTTCACCTTCAGAGTTCAGCGGCCGGTGTACTGAAAGATGTAGAGCCCGTAGTCGCGGTCGGAGGCGGCGACGTACTCCCTTCCGAGGTGGTTGAAGGCCTGGACGCCCCAGAAGTTGCTGCCGTCCTCGTCGATGAAGCGGCCGACCTCCACCAGCTTGTCGTGCTTGACCTTCGCGACGCGGAAGCCGCCCGCGTAGTAGGAGAAGTACGCGAGGTCGGGCCGGACCTGGGAGGTGGCGACCTCGTGGATGGACAGGTCGCCGAAGCCGGAGGCGTACTTGGGGTCGTGCGCCTCGTCGATGGCGTAGGTGTCCAGCTCGGTCATCTTTCCGCGCTCGGTGCGGTACAGGTGCGCGTAGCCCCAGCCGTCGAAGAAGGAGGAGAAGGTGAGCCGGTCGCCCTTGGTGCCGATGTCCACCGGCAGGGTGGCCGGGCCCGTGCCTGCGAGGCAGTCGTCGTTGCTGTAGGGCTGGTCGAAGACGGCGAAGCCCTGGCCGCGCGGGGCGACGCCGAAGGTGGGCAGGTTGCCCTCGACGGTCATGCCGGCCTGGGAGTCGCAGGCGTCGGCGCCGGTGCGGTTGAAGACCAGGACGCCGTCGTAGCCGCCCGCGGCCTCGATGTTGGCGACCTTCTCGCTGTAGGTGCACACGCCGCCTTCGACGTGGGAGCCACGTTCGACGACGGCGATGTCCATGGCGGCGGGGTCACCCGCAGGGACGGCCGGGCCGCCGTTGCAGGCGCGACCGACGTACGTGGTGCCGCCGGTGACGGTCTGCCCTTCTTCCAGGGGGACGCCCTGCCCGGCGTTGACGGTGGTGTCGTCGTCGGTGTTGCGGGCCGAGACCTGGTACGGGGCGAAGTCCTCGTCGGCGGCGATGACGAAGCGGTTGTCGAGGGTGAACTCGGCCTGGTGGGCGTTGCCTTCGGGCGCCACGTCGAGTCCGCTCGCGGCGGCCTCGGGGTCGGGGTCGGTGAAGTCGGTGTCGCCGAGGTACGTGATGTTCTTCGGGTCGGTCACGTCGACGGCGATGTACCCGCCGTCCCAGTACGACGCCAGCAGCACCTGACGGCCACGGATCTTCTTGACCACCATGTCGTGGAGGAAGATCTCCCCCAGGTTCTCCGGCGCCGCCTGCACGATCTGCGGGAACGTCTCCGTCAGGTCGTACTCCGCGACGAGTCGCGGCTTCGCCGGGTCGGTGATGTCCATGATGTCGGTGTCGGCGGCTTCCAGGTTGTCGACGATCACGGCGTACGCCTTGTCGCCGGCGTCCCAGGCGAAGACGCTGTGGATGTCGTTGGCCTTCTCGGACTGCTCGCCGTCCAGCGTGAAGTCGCCGACGCCCTCGGCCAGCACCTTCGGCTCGGCGGGGTCGGTGACGTCGTAGAGGTTCATGCCGCCGACACCGCCGTCGCCGCAGACCTCGTTGTTACTGACAAGGACGTCGCCGGTGAAGGAAGGAGTGGACAGGCGGACGGTCTGGATGCCCTCGCCGGGAGCGCTGCCCGCCGGAGCCGGGATGAAGCCGGCGACCTTGGGCTTGCTGGGCTTGCGGATGTCGACGACGTGGACGCCGGTGTTGTCGCAGCCCACGCCTCCCCAGGAAGCGAGGTAGGCGTGTCCCTTGTAGACGCCGACGTCGGCGATCTTGCCTTCGGTGACGTTCGGCAGTTTCAGCTTGCTGATGAGGCGGACGTTCTTGTCGGTGGCCGAGAGGTGCCCCTCTTCGCCGCCGTGCTGATGGTCGTGGTCATGGGCGGTGCCGTTGTCGACAGCGTCGTCCGCGGCTGGGTCGCCGTGTCCGTACGCGGTACCGGTGAGGCCGGTGACGGCGAGAGCAATCGCCGTGACGAGGCTGGTGGCGGCCCGTCTGTGGCCGTTGCGCATGGTTCCCTCCACTCGGGACTGGTCAGGTCCCCCGAGGCGCATGCCGGTTCGAACGACCGGCATCGGAAAGGTACTTGATGCTTCAAGAGAGCAGGCCGTCTTCAATGTGCCTGTATCGCGGGGAAGTTGAGGAGAGGGTGTGCGCGGGAGTTTTGTGTGCCGCGGGATTCAGCCGTCCGCCTTGATCTTCTTCATGGTGAGGTGGGATTCGAGGCGCAGGGCGGCGGGCAGGGGTCTTCGCCCACTGAGGATCCCGTACGACGCCGTCCCCCTCCGCCGGCCCCAGCGGCGAGCGCCTGTTGAACGTCCCCATCCGCCGGGGCCGGCTTCATCCGTGCCGGGTCACTTCACGAAGCGGTACTTCAGGTGGGTGGCGAGGGGCGTGTCGACCACCCTGACCGGTTCGAGGTTCCGCCGCCCGGCGCCCAGTCCCTCGAAGAGCCGCAGTCCGTCTCCGAGGAGCGCGGGCACCACGTGCAGCTGCAGTTCGTCGATGAGGCCCTCCCGGAGGTACTGCCGCACCGTGCTCGCCCCGCCCGCGATGTCGACGTTCCTGTCCCCGGCGGCGGCCTTCGCCTGGTCGAGGGCGCTGTGGATGCCGTCGGTGACGAAGGTGAAGGTGGTGCCGCCCTCCTTGACCAGGGTCGGCCGGGGGCGGTGGGTGAGCACGAAGACCGGGGCCCTGAACGGCGGGTTGTCGCCCCAGAACTCCTCGCCCGTGTCGTACATCATCCGGCCCATGACCACCGCTCCGGTGGCGTCGAACCACTCGCGCATCAGCTCGGAGTCGCGGTTCTCCTCCCCGCCGGTCATGCCCTGGCGCTCCCGCCAGCTCGCCAGGTTGTGGATCCACTCGAAGAGCGGCTCGGCGCCGTCGCCTCCCGGGTTGTCGAGGGAGACGTCGGTGCCGGCGACGTAGCCGTCGAGGGAGATGGCCATATCCGCGGTTACGGTCACGATGGGGTGCTCCTGAAGTCCTGGGATGTGCTGCCTTCACTCTTACGTCGATCGGGAGGCAGCGCATTCGACTGCGCCGGGCAGTGCCCGCGGACGAGCCGTTTCTGCTCCCGGTCCAGCCGCATGGCGGGCGGCACGGATGCGACGGCAGGGCGAGCAGCGCCTGTTCTATGTCGGCGTACCGCGCCGGGTTCCTGCCACCGCCCGCAGGACGTCGACCAGCGCGGCCACCGTGGGCCGGTGCTCGGCGAAAGAGCGGAACACCACGACGATGTGCGGCTCGACCGTCTCGCGCAGTCGCACCACGTCGAAGTGCGAGGCGCGCAGCCTGAGCATCAGGTCCGTCACGGTGCTGACCCCGATGCCCGACTCGACCAGCGCCGGCGTGGCCGCGGTGTCCGTCACCTCGTGCTGGACATCGGGTTCGATGCCGACCCGTCGGCAGGCGGTGCGCACGGCGCGGCCGTAGTAGCTGTCGGGCGATGGCAGGATCCACCCCAGGTTACGGGTGTCGGACAGGGCGACCTCTTCGCGGCCGTCCAACCACCCGGTGGGCACCGCCAGGGAGAACCGCTCCCGGTAGAGCTGCGTCACCCGCAGGGCCGGATCGCGGGGGATGGGCACATCGGGGTGGTCCAGGCCGAGCGCCAGGTCCACCGCGCCGGAGGCGACGGCGTCGTACACCTCGTCCACGTCCATGTCCCGGCTGTGCACGGCGAGTCGCGGGTGGGCCTCGCGCACTCGCCGCAGGGCCGGCGGCAGGATCTCGGCGGCGGCCGTGGCGAACAGACCCACCACCAGCACGCCTGAGATCTCGCCCGGCTGCGCTCCAGCGCCTCGACGGCTTCGGCCTCCGTGGACAGGATCCGCTCGGCATGCATGGACGTCAAAGGTCGGAGTGCGCCACGATGACGGGCAGAAAGCTGATCAGCGTCTCGCACTCACTGACAGCCCGAGCCACGCCCCCGAGTCGAAGTCTCCTCGGCTCTCGCGTCGGCCTATGGAAGGGACGGCCTGTTGTCCTCCTCATCCACTCTCCGCTCCGTCTCATCCACTCTCCGCTCCGTCTCATCCACTCTCCGCTCCGTTCCGCCGACCGCGGATGTCGTGATCATCGGCGGTGGCGTGATGGGTGCCAGTGCCGCGTTCCATCTCGCCGAGGCGGGGGTGAGCGACATCGTCGTGGTCGAGCGCGGCGACCTGGCCTGCGGCAGCTCGGGCAAACCGATCGGCGGAGTACGCGCCCAGTTCTCCGACCCGCTCAACATCGAACTCGGCAGCCGAAGCCTGCGCGCCTACCTGGACTTCCCGCACCGCCCCGGCGCGGACATCCGCCTCGACACCGTCGGCTACCTCTTCCTGCTCACCACCGACCGGCAGGCCGCGGACTTCGAGGCCGGCGTCAGGACCCAGAACGCACTGGACGTCCCCACCCGCATGATCACCCCGGACGAGGCCCGCGCCTTGTGTCCCTACGTCGACACCGACGGACTCGTGGCCGCCGCCTACTCGCCCACCGACGGCCACGCCCGCCCCGGCCTGGTCGTGCGCGGATACGCCGACGCCGCCGCCCGAGCCGGCGTCACCTTCGCCACGCACACCACCGTGTCCGGCATCGACACGGCCGGCGACCGGGTAACCGCCGTCCACACCGGCCGCGGCCGCATCGCCTGCTCCACCGTCATCTGTGCGGCGGGCGCCTGGTCCGGGCAGATCGGCGACATGGTCGGCATCGACCTCCCGGTCAGGCCGGTACGCCGCCAACTCGCCTTCACCGAACCGCTTTCGCCCCCGGCGCCCCGCATCCCCTTCACCATCGACTTCGCCTCGTCGGCCTACTTCCACAACAGCGACGACGGCCTCCTGTTCGGCCTGGCCGACCCCGACCAGCCCGACGGCTTCGACACCACCTGGACCCCTCAGTGGCTCGACCTGTTCCGGAACGCCGTACGGCGACGGGCCCCCGAACTGGCCGGCATGAAGACCGTCGGCGGCTGGGCCGGCCTGTACGAGGTCACCCCCGACCACAACGCCCTCATCGGACGCTCCGGCGAGCTCGGCAACTTCCTGTACGCCACCGGATTCTCCGGCCACGGCTTCCTGCAGGGCCCCGCCGTCGGCGAGATCCTGCGCGACCTCTGCCTGGACCGCGAACCGTTCGTCGACATCTCCCCGCTCAGCGCCGACCGCTTCCGGGCGGGAGCCGAAGTCCGCCCCGAAGCCCATGTGGTGTGAAAACCCCGAACACCCCGGACACCCAGAACTCCGCTGCTGAGCCCCCTGTTCGAGAGGCAGGCCCTTCCATGATCAGCCAGTGGCAGCTGCGTGCCGCCTTCGCCGCCCGGCTCTCCGACATGTACGGCCGGGAGGTCCCCGCCTACACCACGCTCGTGGACGTCTCCCGCGAGGTCAACGAGGACGTCCTGCGCGCCCGGGGCGCCGACGCCGAACGGCTCGGCTCCATCAGCCGGGTGACCGCGGAACGGCACGGCGCCATCCGCGTCGGCACCCCCGCCGAACTGCGGCAGGTCGCCCGCGTCTTCGGCGCCCTGGGCATGCACCCGGTCGGCTTCTACGACCTGCGGGAAGCCGCCTCCAGCGCGGTGCCCGTGGTGTCGACCGCGTTCCGTCCCGTCGACGGCGAGGAACTGGCCCGCAACCCCTTCCGGGTCTTCACCTCCATGCTCACCCCGGCGGACCCGCGGTTCTTCGACGCCGACCTGCGCTCCCGCCTGGAGACGTTCCTCGCCACCCGCGAGTTGTTCCCGCCGGAGCTGCTCGCGCTGGCCGACCGGGCGGAGGCCGAGCGTGAACTGCCCGAGAAGGAGGCCGAACGCTTCCTCCAACTCGCCGTCGACGCCATCGAGTTGTCGACCGAGCCGATCGACAAGGCCTGGTACGAGACCCTGGAGCGGGTTTCCGCCGTCGCCGCGGACATCGGCGGCGTGCGCAGCACCCACATCAACCACCTCACCCCGCGCGTCCTGGACATCGACGACCTCTACCGTCGTATGACCGAGCGCGGCATCGAGATGATCGACACCGTCCAGGGGCCTCCCAGGTGGAAGGGCCCCGACCTGCTGCTGCGCCAGACGTCCTTCCGGGCCCTCGCCGAACCCCGTGCCCTGCGCCTCGCGGACGGCAGCGTCACCCGCGGAGCCCTTCGCGTGCGCTTCGGCGAGGTCGAAGCCCGCGGCATCGCCGTGACCCGTGCGGGCCGCGCGCTCTACGACCGCCTGCTCTCCCTCGTCGACGAGCAGGCGGCCCTGCGTCCCGGAGCCGACCGGGCCGAACTCGCGCGCACCCTGTGGGCGGAAAACGTCCCGGGCACCGAACGCGACCTCGCCGCCCAGGGGTTGGCGTACTTCACCTACCACGTCGCGCCCGACCGGCCGCGAGGCGGCAGCCGCCCACCCGCAGCCCTCAGCGACCTGGTGGCACAGGGCTGGGTACGGGCCGAGCCCATCGTCTACGAGGATTTCCTGCCCCGCTCGGCGGCCGGCATCTTCCAGTCCAACCTCAGCGACGCGGGCTCCCGGGACAACGACCAGCAGGGCACCGCCTACGACAGCGACTGGCTCTCCGGCGCCATCGAGCGAGACGTCCTGGACCCCTTCGCCCTGTACGAACGGCAGCAGAACGACTCCCTCGCCCAGGTCGCCGGGGAACTGCACCTCACCACCCTCAAGGGAGCATCATGACCAGCACCGCCCTGCCCACCACCGAGGACCTGCGCGCCCGTGCCCGAACGAGCCTTCAGCGCATCGGCGTGACCGTCCCGGAAGGCACCGGCCTCCAGTCCCGTACGCCCATCACCGGCGAGAACCTCTTCGGCCTGACCGCAGCGACCGACGCCGACGCCGAGGAGGCCGTCGCCGCCACCCGCGAGGCGTTCCTCGCCTGGCGCACCACGCCGGCGCCCCGCCGCGGCGAACTGGTGCGCCGCCTCGGCGAGTTGCTGCGCGAGCACAAGAGCGACCTGGCCGACCTGATCACCATCGAAGCGGGCAAGATCCGCTCGGAAGCGCTCGGCGAGGTCCAGGAGATGATCGACATCTGCGACTTCGCGGTCGGTCTGTCCCGCCAGCTCTACGGCCGCACGATCGCCTCCGAGCGCCCCGGCCACCGCCTGGCCGAGACCTGGCACCCCCTGGGTGTGGTCGGTGTCATCTCCGCGTTCAACTTCCCCGCCGCCGTGTGGTCGTGGAACACCGCCGTGGCCCTGGCCTGCGGCGACACCGTGATCTGGAAGCCCTCGGAGCTCACCCCGCTGATCTCCCTGGCCTGTGAGCGGTTGCTGGCCCAGGGGGCAGAGGAGGTCGGCGCGCCCCGCGACGTGCACCGACTGCTGCTCGGCGACCGCGTCATCGGCGAGAAGCTGGTGGACGACCCGCGCGTCGCGCTCGTCAGCGCCACCGGCTCCACCCGCATGGGCCGCGAGGTCGGCCCCCGGGTCGCGGCCCGCTTCGGCCGCAGCCTGCTGGAGCTCGGCGGCAACAACGCCGCCGTCGTCGCCCCCTCGGCCGACCTCGACCTCGCCGTGCAGGGCATCGTGTTCGCCGCCGCCGGTACGGCGGGACAGCGCTGCACCACGTTGCGGCGTCTGATCGTCCACCGCGACATCGCGGACACGCTCGTCGCGCGCCTGACGGCCGCGTACGCCCAACTCCCCATCGGCGACCCGTTCGACGAGGGCACTTTGGTCGGACCCCTCATCTCCACGACCGCTCTCGACGCCATGCGGGACGCGGTCGCCCGCGCGCAGGCACAGGGCGGCAAGGTCCTCGCGGGCGGCAACCGGCGCCTGGCCGACTCGGCACCCCGGGCCGCCTACGTCGAGCCGGTCATCGTCCGCGTCGACGAACAGACCGACGTGGTCCGGGAGGAGACCTTCGCCCCCATCCTCTACGTCCTGACCTACGACACCTTCGAGGAGGCCATCGCCCTGCACAACGACGTCCCGCAGGGCCTGTCCTCCAGCATCTTCACCCGCGACCAGCAGGAAGCCGAACGCTTCCTGTCCGCCGAGGGCTCCGACTGCGGCATCGCCAACGTCAACATCGGTACCTCCGGAGCGGAGATCGGCGGCGCCTTCGGTGGTGAGAAGGAGACCGGCGGTGGCCGCGAGTCCGGCTCGGACGCCTGGCGCGCCTACATGCGCCCGGCCACCAACACCATCAACTACTCCGGCCGGCTCGCGCTCGCGCAGAACGTCAGTTTCCTGTAGGCGTTCGACGGCTGTCAGAGGCCGCTGGGTTCGCAGGCCGGTCCGTGCCCGGGTACACCTCACAGGGGCACCCAGGAACGGACCGTGGCGCCTACGCTCGCAGTCATGGAGCTGGAGAGCCTCGGGGCCTATCTCAAGACCCGCCGCGACCGGGTCACGCCCGGCGACGTCGGACTGCGCACGTACGGCGCCGCCCGCCGTGTACCGGGCCTGCGCCGTGAGGAGCTCGCCCAGCTCGCCGGTGTGAGCGCCGGCTACTACACGCGGCTGGAGCAAGGTCAGGCCGGTACGGCCTCCCGGCAGGTCCTGGACGCGCTCGCAGGCGTGCTCCGGCTCGATCCGGCCGAGACAGCCCACCTGCACAACCTCGCCCGTCAGCCCACGACGTCACGCCTGGTGCGTCCTCGCCCGGAAAGGCCACACCCACGGGTACTGGCGCTCCTGAAGTCCCTGGGTGAAACCACACCGGCCGTCGTGCTCGGCCGCCGCGGCGACGTGCTGGCCTGGAACCGCACCGGACATGCCCTCGTCGCAGAACACGTCGGCTTCGACGCGCCCCACGATCTGGCACGACGGCCGTCCATCCCCCGGATGTTCTTCCTCGACTCGCTTACCCGCGACCTGCACCGAAACTGGGATGAACTGGCCCGCACTCATGTCGCCTACCTGCGGCTCACCGCGGGCAGGTACCCCACCGACGCCCGGCTGGCCGAATTGATCGGCGAACTCGCCATGCGCTGCGGCGACTTCGCCGCGCTATGGGCCAAAGGCGACGTCGCGGACTGCACCGTGGGCACCATGTGGCTGCAACACCCGACCGTCGGAAGGGTCGACGTCGACTACCAGGTGTGGCTCCAGCCCGACAGCCCCGACCACCGGCTCGAGGTCTATACACCCAACGACAGCGCCTCGGCCGACGCGCTGCGACTGTTGGCGAACCAGGTCGCCGATCAACAGGAACCTGAGGTCGCCACCGCGATGCCGTAAGAACCCTCGACCACGGACACAAGGAGATCTCATGGCTGTTTCGCTCATCAACCCGGACGGGCATGTCCGAGTCCCGATCTACCACCATGTGGCGGTGGCGACGGGGAGCAGACAGGTCCACATCGCGGGACAGGTCGCCTGGGGCGAGAACGGCGGCCTCGTGGCACCGGGCGACCTCGCCGGACAAGTTGCCCAGGTCTATCGCAACGTCGCCAAAGCACTCGACGCGGCAGGGGCGACCTTTCACGACGTCCGTTGACACGGTGGCATGACCCGGCCGGGACCTGGTCCCGGCGCGGCGTGCCGAGTATCCGGACCATGACTCACGCGGGTACGCAACCGAGCACGAGATTGACGGCATGATCCGCCCGACAGGCCTAGCCTGACAGTGTGGTGAGCCTCCCATGAGCTCCGGACCCAAGGAGCCCGAGGATCTCGTGCGGGCCCTCAGAGCCGCCGGGATCCGGGACGAGCGGCTGCTCGAGGCCGTGCGGACGACGCCCCGGGCGCACTTCGTCCCGGCCGGTCAGGTGGCCGCCGCCTACCGGGACGTACCCGTTCCGATCGGGCAGGGGCAGGTCACCACCCAACCGTCGCTGTCCGCCATGATGATCGAGAGCCTGGGGCTGGAAGGGCGCGAGCACGTCCTCGAGGTCGGTACCGGTCTCGGCTTCCAGACCGCGCTGCTCGCCCGGCTGGCCGCCGACGTGGTCAGCATCGAGATGCGGCCGGACCTCGCCCGGCAGGCACGCGGCAACCTCACGCTGCATGGCGTGCGGAACGTGGAGCTGCGGGTCGGCGACGGCAGTGGCGGCGTGCCGGAGCGCGCGCCGTACGACGCGGTCATCGTGTCGGCCGCCTTCCCGGACGTGCCCGCGCCGCTGATCGCGCAGGTGCGGCCGTCCGGCCGCCTGGTTCAGCCGATCGGGCCGGGCGGGCACGAGCAGGTGGTGTGCTTCGTGCGCACCGCCTCGGGGCTGGAGCGGCGGCGGGTCCTGACCGCGGCCCGCTTCGTCCGGCTGCACGGACGGTACGGCTATCCGCAGAACGATGCGGATCGTCCCCGAGGGACCTGAGGGAGCTGAGGGACCTACTCGTCCCCGACCTCCTCCCCGACGCGTACGACCGCCAGCGTGATGTTGTCGGGGCCGCCCGCCGCGATGGCGGACTTCCACAGTTCGAAGGCCGCCCGGCCGTCGTCGTACTCCCGCATCACCTCCTCGAGCACGTCCTCCGTCAGCGGGTCGGTCAGACCGTCGGTGCAGATCAGGTAGCGGTCGCCGGGCGCCAAAGGCGCGGCCGTCACATGGGGAAGGACGGCGCGGTAGCCGGGGCTGCCGCCCAGGCACTGGGTGACGATGGACGTGGTGCGCTGCCCGGGTGCGAGCGGAGGGCTGTCGTCGACGCTGACCTGGCGCAGCCCGTCGCCGGAGGCCGCGAAGACCCGGCTGTCGCCCACGTTGAACGCCAGCAGGGAGTCAGGCTGTACCACGACTCCGGCGACCGTCGTCCCCATCGTGGCGAGATCGCCTCCCGCATCGCCGCCGGCGGCCTCGTACACGGCGCGGTTGCAGGCGTTGAGGGCGTCGCGGACAGCGTCCTCGCTGCTCAGTGCGGGGCCGGTCGATGCGAGCCGGCGGACGACCAGGGCGCTGGCCACCTCGCCGCCGGGATGCCCGCCGAGCCCGTCGGCGACGGCGACGACGAGGGGTGTGCCGAGCGGGAAGACCAGGGTCTGCGGATTCTCGGTCACGGTGGCGCACAGCGTCCACGGTCCGACGACGAGGCTGTCCTCGTTCCGGTCGCGGAGCAGCCCGGGATGGCTGAGCGCACTCACAGCGACGTACGGCATGGAGCGCCACCGCCTTCCCGCACCGGACGCACCGCCGGGCCGGCCTCCGCTCCCAGTCTAGGAACGGCGGCAACCGGCATACCAGCGGGCGCCGGCGACGACCGCCGTGCCCGCACGTCCGGCAAGGCAGAGGGCGGGCTCAGCTCTCGGTCGGGGTGAGCACCACGAAGTCCGCCTGAGACGGGTCGAGGCAGACGGCCAGGCGGCCGACGCCCTCCGCGTCCTGCGGTCCCATCTGCACGCTGCCGCCGTTCTGGGTGACCTGGGCGACCGCGGCGTCGCAGTCGGTGACATTGAAGACCGGGTGCCAGTACGGCCGCCCGCCCGCGAGGGCGAGGTTCTCCTTGGGGAGCTCCATGAGGCCGCCCTGCATGCGCTCCTCGGGAAGCCCGGCGGGGGTGATGAGGGTGTACGTGCCCCCACCGCCCGGCAGCTCCATGTCGCTGAACTGCCAGTCGAAGACACCGCCGTAGAACTCCCTGGCCGCCGCGGCGTCGCTCGTGTACAGCTCGGTCCAGGACAGCGAGCCCGGCTTGTCCGCCAGCTCGAAGCCCGCGTTCTTCCCCGGCTGCCAGACGGCGAACTGGCCCCCCAGCGGGTCGCTGTACTGCGCCATCCGGCCCCAGTCGTCGAGGTCTCTCGGCGCCACCCGCACCGTGCCGCCCGCGCGCTCCACGGCCTGGGTCGTGGCGTCCGCGTCGGTGACGGTGAAGTAGATCATCCAGGCCGAGCGCGCGCCCTCCTCGGTGAGCTTGCCGAGCCCGGCGACGGTCTTGCCGTCCTTCCGGAACATCCCGCCCTCCATGTCCTCCCCCTCGCCCATGGACTCGTACTCCCAGCCGAGCACCGCGCCGTAGAAGGCCGCGGCCGCTCGGACGTCGGGGGCACCGAGGTCGAGCCAACAGGGGGAGCCGGGAGTGAGGTCAGTGGTGATCACGGCGATTCCCTTTCGCAGGTCCTGTGTGAAATCAGCGTGACACCTGGCACTGACAATCGCGCGTCGGCCGATTCGCGGTGTGGGCCGGCGGTGTGGCCCGAGTGCCGACTGGAATGTCCGTCGCGCGAGGGGGTACTCAGACGATCTCCTCGGGATCGCGCAGGGCGACCCGTGGGCGTCGCAACAGGGGCTTCGGGATCAGATGTCGTCGCGGTCGAGCAGTTCCTTGACGCCGCGGGCCGTGAGCGCCAGTTCCTCCGGCGTGCCGGCATCGATGACCAGGGACAGTTGCTCCGACGGCCAGCCATGGGCGAGCGCGCCCAGCAGCGCGCTGCGATGACGGCCGACCCGCGGCATCGCCTCTTCCATGCGCGTCTGTGTGGTGAAGACCGGCACCACCTCGGTGCCGTCGTCGAGTTCGTAGACGGGCAGGCTGATCGCCTTGGGATCCGGGCCGACCGCGTCCATGTTGGCGGGCAGCAGCACCTCGCTGCCGGCCAGCGTACGCAGCGCCGCGTCGTCCGCTCCCTGCTCGACGACCACGCGCAGGGCCTGCTGGACGGCGGAGGCGCCGCTGTCGGAAAGGGGGTCAGTCATGGGATGTCCAATCGCTGTGCGGAACGCATGTCTCCTGTCGGAGTCCGGGTACCGGCTACCCAGGACTACGGTCGGCATGTGCGCCGCCTTGATCACGTGTGCTGTGGCGCTTCCGGTGGCGGCCGGCCACGTCTCATGCCAGGGCGTTCACCGCCGCCGCGAAGAGGCGTGGCAGGCGGGCGGCGGTGGGCATGATGTGCGGGGCGAGTGCGGGCTGCTGACGGGCCCTCACCAGGACGTCCGTCAGGAGGCGGTGGCGGCGGGTCGCACGGCTCCAGTCGGTCTCGTAGCGGCTCGGAGTGCCGCGGCGCACGTTGGCGACCAAGGCTTCGGCGCCGGTGAGGGCGAGGGAGACGCCCTCACCGGTCAGCGCGTCGACGTATCCGGCGGCGTCGCCGACGAGCAGGACCCGCCCGTGGGCGCGGGTACGGGCTCTCTGGCGGAGCGGTCCCGCGCCTCGCACCGGGGTGACGGCCGTTTCCGGGGGGAGGCGGGCCGCCAGTTCGGGGAAGCCGTCCAGTTGGGTGGTGAAGGGGGCTCGCCGGGCCGTGAGCAGGGCGATGCCGACGAGTGCGGGGCCGAGCGGGGTGACGTACGCCTCCGCGTGCGCGCCCCAGTGCACCTCGACGTAGGGAGACCAGGGGGGCACCGCGTAGTGCTGGCGCAGCCCGTACCTGGGTGCGCCCCGGGTCTTCACCTCCAGGCCGAGGGAACGGCGCACGGGTGAGTGCAGGCCGTCCGCGGCGACCAGCCACCGGGCGCGCAGCCCCGTGCCGGGGACGGTCACGCCCGTGGTGTCCTGCCGTACGTCCTCCACCCGCAGGGGCAGTACGGGCACCCCCGCGTCCAGGACGGCCCGGTGCAGGGCGCTGTGCAGGTCGGTGCGGCGCGCGCCGAGGCCGGGGCCGTGCCGGAACGCGGCCTGGACCTGGCGGGAGCCCTGGATGTAGCGGATGCCGGTGAGGGGGTGGCCGGGGACCTCCAGGCCGAGAGCGGCGAGGGCCCGGACGGCTCCGGGCATCAGGCCCTCACCGCACGCCTTGTCGACCGGCGGCCGGCGTGGCTCGGCGATGACGGTGTCGAGACCGGCGCGCGCGGCGTGCAGGGCGGTGGCGAGGCCGGCGGGTCCGCCTCCGACGATCAGCAGGTCGTGGCCACGGCTCACGCGGGCACCGCTTGGGTGAGGGCCGCGTTCTCGCAGCGGACACGGACCGCGAGCAGCACCGCGTTGGCGACGCTGAACACCGTCGCGGTCAGCCACGCGGAGTGCACCAGGGGCAGGGCGGCGACCTCCACGACGACCACGACGTAGTTGGGGTGGCGCAGGAAACGGTAGGGTCCGGCGCCGACCAGGCGCGCTCCGGGGACGACGATGACCCGGGTGTTCCAGTACGGCCCGAGTGTGGTGATGCACCACCAGCGCAGGGCCTGGGCCAGTACGGCGAGCGCCAGCATGGGCCACCCCAGAGCGGGCAGGAACGGCCGGTCGGCGAGCACGGGTTCGAGCAGGCAGCACCCGAGCAGGCCCGTGTGCAGGGCGACCATGACCGGGTAGTGGCCACGGCCGTGCTCCACACCGGCACGGGCGAGGGTCCAGGCGGCGTTGCGGCGGGCGACGACGAGTTCGGCGACGCGTTCGGCGGCGACGGCGAGGACGAGAAGCGTGTACCAGGGCATGAGGACCACTCACCAGCGCAGCAGGACGAGTTCGGAACAGAATCCCGGGCCCATCGCCATGAGCAGCCCCCACGTGCCGGGGTGGGGCGGACGGGATTCCCGGATGCTCTGCAGAATGTGCAGGACGGAGACGGAGGACATGTTCCCCACCGCCGCGAGGGAGCGCCGCGCGGAGTCGAGGGCGTCGGCGGGCAGGCCGAGGGCGTCGGTGACGGCGGACAGGACCCTGGGGCCTCCCGGATGGCACACCCATGTCCCGATGTCGTCGGTGGTGAGGCCGTGTTCCGCCAGGAAGGCGCGCAGATGCCGGCCGAAGTGGTCCCGCACGATGCCGGGAACACCGGCATCGATCACGACGCGGAATCCGCCGGCGCCGATGTTCCACCCCAGGAGCTGTTCGGTGTCCGGATACAGGCGGCTGCGCGTGGCGACCACCGAGGGCCCGGCCGCGCCCGGCCCGGCGCGACCGCTGTCGCTCCCTCCACCGCTCCCGCCGCCGCTTCCATCGCCGCTTCCGCGTGCTCCGCGTGCGACGAGCGCTGCCGCACCGTCGCCGAACAGGGCGCCGGCGACGAGGTTGGCGCGGGAGTCGTCACGCCGCTGGAGCGTCAGGGAGCAGAGTTCGACGGTGAGCAGGACAGCGGTGTCGTCGGGGTGCCCGCGCAGGTAGTCGTGCACCCGGGCGAGGCCGGCGGCGCCCGCCACACAGCCCAGGCCGAACACCGGAAGCCTTTTGACGTCGGGCCGCAGCCCCATGCGCCCGGCCAGCCGTGCGTCGAGCGACGGGGCGGCGACGCCGGTGATGGAGGCGCACACCAGCAGGTCAACGTCGGACGGCTGGAGCCCCGCCTCCTTCAACGCGCCGGTGAGGGCTTCCTCGCCCAGTTCGAGGCCCGCCGCCATCCACGCGTCATTGCTCTGCCCGAAGTCGCCGAGACCGGCGTACCGCTCGATCGGCAGGGCGAGATGCCGCGTGCGCACACCGGCGGACGCGTGCAGGCGGCGCAGCACGGCGCGGTCCGCCCCCGGGGGCAGGCACAGGTCGCCGATCGGCTCGGTGAGGTCGTCCTGGCCGTAACGGTGCGGGGGCAGCGCGGTGTGGACGGCGGCGATCGTGGTCGGCGCGGCGGGCAGGGGCGTCCGGCGCGGGGCGGTGGGCGGGGAGGGAGACGGGGCCAGGGACGGGGACGAAGCAGGGTCGACGATCATGGGGACACGCATGTCGGTAATGCCTTCCTCGCCCTGGACGCCGGATTACCTTGCACACGTGTCTCTCCACCCGTCCGGGGTTCTCTCGCGTACGACACACCGTGTCCCGGTGTTGCTCCGTTCCTGCCACCTGGAGCCGGCGATCGCCGTGACGGTGTTCGTGACCGCCCTGGCCGTGGCGGCGGGCCGCGGGGTGGCGGGGTCGGCGGCGGTGGCCGCGGCCGTGCTGGCCGGCCAGCTCTCGATCGGCTGGTGCAACGACGCGGCCGACGCGCAGCGCGACACGGCCTGCGGGCGCCGCGACAAGCCCGTGGCCACCGGCGAACTCCCGCCCCGGGCGGCGGCTGTCGCGGCCGGGACGGCCCTGGGGCTGTGCGTGCCGCTGTCACTGCTGAGCGGCGCCGTCGCGGGAACGGCACACCTGGGCATGGTGGCCGCGGGCTGGGCCTACAACCTGCGGTTGAAGCACACGGTGCTCTCACCGCTGCCCTATGCCGCGGCGTTCGGCGCGCTGCCGGCCTTCGTCACCCTCGGTCTGCCGTCGCCGTCCTGGCCCGCTTGGTGGGCGGTGACGGCGGGGGCGCTGCTGGGTGTGGGGGCGCACCTGTTGAACGTCCTTCCGGACATCGAGAACGATCTCGCGACCGGCGTGCGCGGCCTGCCGCAGCGGCTGGGCCGTACGGCCTGCCGGTGGCTGGCTCCGTTCGTGATGCTGGCGGCCGTGGGCGTGGTCGTCGCAGGGCCGCCCGGGCCGGTGGAGATCCCGGACCGGTTGCTGGCGGCGGTGGCCGGTACTGTCGCCGTGGCGGGTACGGCGGTGCCGTCCGGGGACCGGAGCCGGTGGCCGTTCCGGGCGGCGATCGCGGTGGCCGGCATGGCCGTGGCGCAGCTCCTGCTACGGGGCTCGGACATGGCCTGATCCCTGCCCCGTACGACGCGGCCACGCCGGGTGTCAGCTCCGTCATGCGGGGGATGATCGGGGAGCTGCTCGCCCAGCAGTACACCGCGCCCGTACCGGAGAGGACCGAAAGCACGTGATCATCGAGACCCCCACCCCCGAAGCCGCGTCCGGCGGCACCACGCACCGCGAGGGGAGCGAGCCGGCATGACCCTGCGGTGCGCCGTACTCGACGACTACCAGGGCGCCGCCCTCACGCACGCGGACTGGACACCGCTCACGGGGAAGGTGGACATACGCGTCCTGCGGGAGCACCTCACCGACCGGGAGAAGCTGGTCGACGCGCTCGCCGACTGCGACATCGTCGTGATCATGCGGGAGCGGACGCCCTTCGACGCGGACCTGCTGCGTCGCCTGCCGCGGCTGCGGCTGCTCGTCACCACGGGCATGCGCAACGCCTCCATCGATCTGGCGGCAGCCGCTGCCGCGGGCGTGACCGTCTGCGGCACGGCCAGCAGCAGCACCCCGCCGCTGGAGCTGACCTGGGCTCTGATCCTGGGCCTGGCACGGCAGTTGACGGTCGAGAACCGGGCCCTGCGGGAGAACGGACCGTGGCAGTCCACGGTGGGCCAGGACCTGCACGGCCGGACGCTGGGGCTGCTCGGCCTCGGCAAGATCGGCAGCCGTATGGCGCGCGTCGGCGCGGCGTTCGGCATGGAGGTCCTCGCCTGGAGCCAGCACCTCACCGCCGAGCGCGCCGCCGCCGAGGGAGCCCAACTGGCCGACAGCAAGGAGGACTTGCTGCGGCGCAGTGACTTCGTGTCGATCCACCTCGTGCTGTCCGAGCGCACCCGCGGTCTGCTCGGCGAGGCGGAACTACGTGCCATGAAGCCCAGCGCCTACCTGGTCAACACGTCCCGCGCCGGGATCGTCGACCGGGCGGCGCTGCTGCACGCCTTGCGCGAGGGCCGGATCGCCGGGGCCGGCCTCGACGTCTTCGAGACCGAACCACTCCCCGCCGACGACCCCCTGCGTTCCCTGCCGAACGTCCTGGCCACGCCCCACCTCGGCTACGTCACCGAGTCCAACTACCGCACCTACTACGGCGAGGTGGTGGAGGACATCTCCGCCTTCCTCGCCGGGGAACCGGTCCGGGTGCTGCGAGCGGGCTGATCACGGGGCCGGCTTCTTAAACTCGATGGCAATTCGCCTAAAGGGGTTAGGTAATTGCATAATCGAGTAGGCCGAGCGGGAGGAACGGTATGGCGCGCGCAGGACTCACCACGGAACGCCTGACCAGGGCGGGTGCGGAACTGGCCGACGAGGTCGGCTTCGACCAGGTGACCGTCTCCGCGCTCGCCCGCCGGTTCGACGTCAAGGTCGCGAGCCTGTACTCGCACGTGAAGAACTCCCAGGACCTCAAGACCCGGATCGCCCTGCTCGCCCTGGAGGAGCTCGCCGACCGGGGCGCCGCGGCGCTGGCCGGGCGGGCCGGCAAGGACGCCCTGGCCGCCTTGGCGAACGTCTACCGCGACTACGCCCGCGAGCACCCCGGCCGCTACGCCGCGGCCCAGCTGAGACTCGACCCGGAGGCGGCCGCCGCCGGCGCCGGCGGCAGACACGCCCGGATGACGCGGGCGATCCTGCGCGGCTACGACCTGACGGAGCCGGACCAGACGCATGCGGTACGGCTCCTGGGCAGCGTCTTCCACGGCTACGTCAGCCTGGAGATGGGGGGCGGGTTCAGTCACAGCGCCCCCGACTCGCAGGAGAGCTGGTCACGGATCCTGGACGCCCTCGACGCCTTGCTGCGGAACTGGCCCGCACCCCTCCACAACCCCTGAGGCCGACACCATGCACACCCCCAAACACGACTGGACGACCACACCCATCACCGCCGACCTCCTGCGCGGCGCCCTCGACCTGGAGCACACCGAGCGCGGCGTGCTGCCGCACCGGCTACCCGCCTGGGCCCGCGCGCAGTACGCCGACGGACAACTGGCCATGGCCGAGTCCCAGCCCTCCGGCGTACGGCTGGTCTTCCGCACCCGGGCCACCGCCGTCGAACTGGACACACGGCCCACCAAGCGCGTCTACGTCGGCGCCCCGCCCCGCCCGGACGGTGTGTACGACCTGCTCGTCGACGGTCGTCCGACCGGCCGGGCCAGCGTGGCCGGCGGCAACGCCCAGACCATCGACATGACCACCGGTACCGCCGAGTTGCAGCCCGGCCCGGTCGGCACCCTCCGCTTCACCGACCTGCCGGACGACGTCAAGGACGTCGAGATCTGGCTGCCGCACAACGAGACCACCGAACTCGTCGCCCTGCGCACCGACGCCCCCGTCGAGCCCGCACCGGACCATGGCCGCAGGGTGTGGCTGCACCACGGCAGCTCGATCAGCCACGGCTCGGACGCCGCCAGTCCCACCACCACCTGGCCCGCGCTCGCCGCCTCACTCGGCGGTGTGGAACTGATCAACCTGGGCCTGGGCGGCAGCGCCCTGCTCGACCCGTTCACCGCCCGCACCCTGCGGGACACCCCTGCTGACCTGATCAGCGTCAAGATCGGAATCAACCTGGTCAACAGCGACCTGATGCGTCTGCGCGCCTTCACCCCCGCCGTCCACGGCTTCCTCGACACCATCCGCGAAGGCCACCCCACCACCCCGCTGTTGGTCGTCTCCCCCATCCTGTGCCCCATCCACGAGGACACGCCCGGACCGAGCGCCCCGGACCTCACCTCCCTCAGCACCGGCCACCTCCGGTTCCGGGCCATGGGCGATCCGGCCGAACGCGCGGCCGGCAAACTGACCCTGGGCGTCATACGGGACGAGCTCACCCGGATCGTGGCGCAGCGCGCGGCCGAGGACCCGCACCTGCACCACCTCGACGGCCGCGAGCTCTACGGCGAGGCCGACTCCGCCGAACTGCCGCTGCCCGACCAGCTCCACCCGGACGCCGCCACCCACCGCCGCATCGGCGAACGCTTCGCCGAATTGGCCTTCGCCGGCAACGGCGCCTTCACGGACCACGGCGTCTGAAACACCCCCTGGAAAGGGGGCAATCAGCCGGCGCGGTAGAGCGTGGTGAGCAGTTCGATCACGGACTGGGTGGCGGGGTGGGCGTCGTCGCGCCACCAGGCGAGGCGTACGGCGATGGGCTCGGCGTCGCGGACCGGCCGGTAGACGATGCCGGGGCGCGGGTACTGGTGGGCGGTGGCCTCCGCCGTCACGCCGACGTACCGGCCGGTCGAGATCAGGGTGAGCCAGTCGTCGACGTCGTGCGTCTCCTCTGTCTCGGGGCGGGCGTCCGGCGGCCACAGTTCGGGAGTCGTGGTGCCGGTCCGCCGGTCGATCAGCAGGGTGCGTCCGGCGAGGTCGGCGAGCCGCACCGAGCGGCGCCTGGCCAGGAGGTCGTCGGTGGCCAGGGCGCACAGCCGCCGTTCCAGTCCGACGATGGCGGAGTCGAACCGCCGGTCCTCCAGCGGTCTGCGCAGCACCGCGAGGTCGCAGGCGCCCTCCGCGAGGCCGGCGGTGGCGGAGTTGACGCGGACCAGGTGCAGGTCGGTCTCGGGGTGGGCCTCGGCCCAGCCGCGCTGGAAGGCCGGGGTGTGGCGGCCGAGCGCCGACCAGGCGTAGCCGATCCGCAGCCGGGTGTGCCCCGAGGTGGCCTCCCGGACCAGGTCGTCCACCTCGCCGAGCACCCGCCTGGCCTGCGCCAGCACCCGCAGGCCGGTCGCGGTGGGCGTGACCTCGCGGGAGGTGCGGCGCAACAGCCGTACACCCAGGGCACGTTCGAGCGAGGCCAGGGTGCGGGAGACGGCGGCCTGGGAGACGCCGAGCGCGATGGCCGCGTCGGTGAAGCTGCCCTCGTCGACGATCGCGACGAGACAGCGCAACTGCCGGAGCTCCACATCCATGAGCCAAGCGTATAGATCGCGGAGCGGACGCATTTTGCGTATACGTCTGGCGGTCGCACGATCAGCGTATGAGAGCCGCACCCGCCTCGGCACCCGTGAACGCCACCGCCGCCCCCGCAGGCACCCCGGAGCCCGCCCGCGGGCGTCTCGCCGGTGTGGCCACGATGGTCGGCAGTGGCCTGTCCAACCAGACCGGCGCCGCGATCGGCTCCCTCGCCTTCCCGGTCCTCGGACCGGTCGGAGTCGTCGCGGTCCGCCAATACGTCGCCGCGCTCGTCCTGTTGGCCGTCGGGCGGCCCCAACTGCGGGCCTTCACCTGGCGGCAGTGGTGGCCGGTGCTGCTGCTCGGCGTGGTGTTCGGGACGATGAACCTGTCCCTGTACAGCGCCGTCGACCGCATCGGCCTGGGGCTCGCGGTGACCCTGGAGTTCCTCGGCCCACTCACCGTCGCCCTGGCCGCGACGCGCCGCCGGGTGGACCTGTGCTGTGCGCTGATCGCGGCGGCCGGGGTCGTCACCCTGATGCGTCCGCGCCCCTCGGCGGACTACGTCGGCATGGGCCTTGGCCTGCTCGCCGCCGCCTGCTGGGCGTCGTACATCCTGCTCAACCGCACGGTCGGCCGGCGCGTCCCCGGAGCCCAGGGGTCCGCCGCGGCCGCCGCGCTGTCCGCCCTGATGTTCCTGCCGGTCGGCGCGTTCCTCGTCCTGCGGCAGCCGCCGACCGCTCAGGCCGTCGGTTACGCGGTCGCCGCGGGGCTGCTCTCCTCGGCGGTGCCCTACCTGGCGGACCTGTTCACCCTGCGCCGCGTACCGGCCCAGGCCTTCGGCCTGTTCATGAGCGTCAATCCGGTCCTGGCCGCCGTGGTGGGCTGGATCGGCCTCGGTGAGGGCCTGGGGTGGACGGAGTGGGTGAGCATCGGCGCGATCGTCGTCGCGAACACGTTGAGCATCGCCACGCGGCGGACATGATCGGTCGACGCCACACGGCCACACGGCCGGACGATGCCGCGCGTGTAAAGCGCATGTGACGAAACCGTTGACGGGGGCATGCCGCCCACTTATCTTCTGACCGAATTCACGAACCACGTTCGAAACTACGGACAGGAGCGGTCTCGTATGCGCCGTATGCGCCGGATGCTCGTCTGCGTGTTCGCCGTACTCCTGGCGTTGGTGTCGACGACCCAGCCGGCCGCCGCGGCCGACGGCCGCCCCTACACCAACCCCCTCAAATCGACCAAGGGCGCCGACCCCTGGCTCGAGTACTACAACGGCGACTATTACCTGATCACCACGACGTTCACCGGCGTCCTCGGCATGCGCAAGTCGCCGACCCTGGCGGGCCTCGCCACCGCGCCCACCGTGCAGGTGTGGTCGGACACCACGTCGACGCGCAACACCAACATCTGGGCGCCGGAGATCCACTTCCTCGACGGCAAGTGGTACCTGTACTACTCCGCCGGCCAGAGCGGCGTCGCCTGCTGCGACTCCCAGCGCACGCACGTCCTGGAGAGTGCCGGCACCGACCCGATGGGCCCGTACACCTACAAGGGCTCGCTGACCGGGTCGAACCTCACGCCGGGCGGCTGGCTGATCGACGCGAGCATCCTGAAGGCGAACGGCCGGCTGTACCTGCTCGGCAGCGGCTTCGTGAACGGCGGCGCGCAGAGCCTGGTCATCGCGCCGATGAGCAATCCGTACACCCTGGCGAGCAGCGCCTTCACCGTCATCTCCAGTCCGACGCTGAGCTGGGAACGGTCGGGCTCCCCCGTCAACGAGGCCCCCGAGCCGCTCTACCACGACGGCCGCACCTTCCTGACGTACTCCGCGAGTTCCTGTCAGACGGCCGACTACAAGCTGGGCCAGCTGGAGCTCACCGGCTCGGATCCGCTCAACCCGGCGTCCTGGACGAAGAAGCAGACCCCGGTCTTCCAGCGCAGTGACGCCAGCGGCGTCTACGGCCCCGGCCACAACGGCTTCTTCACCTCACCGGACGGCACCGAGAACTGGATCGTCTACCACGCCAACTCCTCGGCGAACGGCGGCTGCGGCAACGCCCGGACCACCCGCGCCCAGGAGTTCACCTGGAACGCCGACGGCACCCCGAACTTCGGCACCCCCGTCGCCCTCGGCGGCACGCGTCCCGGCCCGTCCGGCGAGACGGCGGCGACTCCGACGTCGTACACCCTCGTCAACCGGGGCAGCGGCAAGTGCCTGGACGTCGAGGGCGGCAACACGGCCAACGGCACCAACGTCTTCCAGTGGACCTGCACCGGCGGCGCCAACCAGAAGTGGCGTATCGAGGACCTCGGCGACGACACCAGCCGACTGGTCAACGTCGGCACCGGCGGCGTCCTGGACGCGGCCGAGTGCTCCACCGCCGACGGCGCCGACCTGCGCCAGTGGTCCTGGCTGAACAACAAGTGCCAGCGCTACCGCCTCGTATACACAGCGACCGACGACCACGTCCGGATCGTCAACGAGAACAGCGGCAAGGTCGCCGACGTCGCGAACTGCGGTACCGCGAACGGCACCGACGTACGCCAGTGGTCGTGGCTGAACAACACCTGCCAGCAGTGGCGCCTCGTCCCCACGACCTGATCAACCCCCTCGCGCTGACCTTTGATCTGGAGAACTCCCTTGAGACGCAACGCCGTACGGCTCCTCATGGCCGTCCTCGTCGCCCTGGCGGCCTGTCTCGTCGGCCCCGGCACCACCACCGCTCAGGCCGCCGTGCCGGCGTCCCCCGCCGTGACGTACACCAACCCGATCGCGGAGAAGCGCGCCGACCCGCACATCTTCAAGCACACCGACGGCTACTACTACTTCACCGCGACCGTCCCCGAGTACGACCGCATCGTGCTGCGCCGGGCGACCACCATCCAGGGCCTGAAGACCGCCCCCGAGACGACGATCTGGACCAAGCACGCCAGCGGCGTGATGGGCGCGCACATCTGGGCGCCGGAGATCCACTTCATCGACGGCAAGTGGTACGTGTACTTCGCGGCCGGCGCCACCAACGACATCTGGGCGATCCGGATGTACGTCCTGGAGGGCACCGGAGCCAATCCGCTCACCGCGACCTGGGCCGAGAAGGGCCAGATCAGGACCACCTGGGAGAGCTTCTCCCTGGACGCCACCACCTTCGTCGTGAACGGCGTCCGCTACCTCTCCTGGGCCCAGCGCAACCCGGCCGAGAACAACAACACCAGCCTGTTCATCGCGAAGATGGCCAACCCCTGGACGATCCAGGGCACTGCGGCGGAGATCTCCCAGCCCACGCTGTCGTGGGAGACGGTCGGGTTCAAGGTCAACGAGGGCCCGGCGGTCATCCAGCACGGCGGCAAGGTCTTCATGTCGTACTCCGCCAGCGCCACCGACGCCAACTACTGCCTGGGGCTGCTGACGGCGTCCGCCTCCGCCGATCTGACCAACCCGGCCTCCTGGAGCAAGGGTTCGCAGCCGGTCTTCAAGAGCAGCGACGCGACCTCGCAGTACGGCCCGGGCCACAACTCCTTCACCGTCTCCGAGGACGGAAAGTCGGACATCCTCGTCTACCACGACCGCAGCTACAAGGACATCAGCGGCGACCCGCTCAACGACCCCAACCGCCGTACCCGCGTCCAGAAGCTGTACTGGAAGGCCGACGGCACGCCCGACTTCGGCATCCCGGTGGCCGACGGAATCACCCCGCAGCGCCTGTCGTCGTACAACTTCCCGGACCGGTTCGTCCGCCACTGGGAGTTCCGCGCCAAGATCGAGGCCAACGTCTCCCCGCTCGCGGACTCCCAGTTCCGCGTCGTCCCCGGCCTGGCCGGAAGCGGCACGGTGTCGCTGGAGTCGGCCAACTTCCCCGGCTACTACCTGCGGCACAAGAACTACGAGGTGTGGCTGGAGAAGAACGACGGCAGCACGCAGTTCGCGTCGGACGCGACCTTCCACAGGCGTGCGGGACTCTCCGACTCCGCCGGCGTCTCCTACGAGTCGTACAACGCATCCGGCCGCTACCTCCGCCACTACGAGTACCTGCTGTACGTCCAGACCCCGAGCACGGCGACCGACCGGGCGGACGCCACGTTCTACGGCCAGTGAGCTTCCCCGGGCGGGCCGGTGTCCCCGGCCCGCCCGGGGGAACCCGGCAGCGCATGAGGGTCCTGCTGACCGGGTGGTTCAGCTTCCGTGACGGGGAGGCGACCGCCGGTGACGTACTGGCGCTGCGGCGGGTCGAGGACGTGCTGGAGCGGGCCGGGATCCCGTACGAGGTGGTGTGGAGCCCGGGGTTCCGCCCGGGTGCGCCGCACCTGGACCAGGTCCGGCCCGAGGACTACTCGCATCTGGTGTTCGTGTGCGGGCCGCTGCACGGGCCGCAGGTCGAGGAGCTGCACCGGCGGTTCGCGCACTGCGTACGGATCGCCGTCGGCACCTCGGTGGTGGACTCCGGCACCGCGGCCGTCACCGGCTTCCACCGCGTGCTGGCGCGCGACGCCCCGGACGCGGAGCCGGGGCGGGACCTGTCGGCGCGTGCCCCGGCCGGCCCCGCACGGCCCGTGGTCGGGGTGATCCTCACGCACGGGCAGCACGAGTACGCGCGGCAGCGGCGGCACGGGCAGGTCGCCGACGAGGTGACCCGCTGGCTGGCAGGCCAGGACTGCGCCCGCCTGGAGCTGGACACCAGGCTCGACACGCGCGACTGGCGGCTGAGCGCCACGCCGGAGCAGCTGGAGTCCGTGCTGGCCCGGCTGGACCTCGTCGTCACGGACCGGCTGCACGGGCTGGTGCTGGCGCTGCGGGCCGGAATCCCGGCGCTGGCCGTGGACCCGGTCGTGGGCGGTGCGAAGGTGACGGCCCAGGCCCATGCTTGCGGCTGGCCCGCGCTGCTCCCCGCGGAAGGGCTCGACGCCGGCCGGCTGGGGACCTGGTGGGACTGGTGCCTGACCTCCGGCCCGGCTGCCGCCCGACGGATCCGCGCCGAGTTCCTGGCGGGAACGCGGCCCGACGGCGCGGATGCCCTGCCGGCCGCCCTGGGGTGGACGCAGGGCTGAGCGTTTGTCGCCGGGGGCCACGGGGACCCGGTCGCCAGGAGGTGATCGTCGTGCCCGAACCCGGAAGCAAGAAGTACGACACCCGGCGGGCGCGGCTGCGCAAGGACGCCGAACGGTCGGGCATCTCCGACCAGGACGCGAACGCGGCCGCCAACGAGTCCCTGCAACAGGATCCGGAATGGCGGAGCCGGGGTCCGCGCACAGAGCGCGGCCGAGGCCCGAAGGGCGAACGCCCGGAGAGCACCGACTGAGCTCGAAGGTCTGTGTTCAGCCCGTTTGAAGGTCCGGGTTCAGCCCGTGTAGCGGCGGGCGGTCGAGTGTCGCTGCGCGTCCTCCAGTGCGCGCAGGCGTGACTCGACCGCCGCCGGCACCACCCTGCGTTCGCGCAGCACCCACGGCAGGGCGGCCGCCGCCTCGGCGAAGGCGCGCAGGGACGCGGCGTCGCGCGGGACCGTGCGGGCCAGGTGCAGGGTGCGGCGGAGGGCGGGACCGGCCGGGCGGCGCAGCCAGGTGAACCAGAGCGTGTTGCGGATGCCGTGCGTGCGCCGGAGCGTGGAGTCCCGTACCTCGGACGGCTGGTGATGGACCGTCAGGTCCTCCGCGTACGTCAGCCACCAGCCGTCCGCCGCCAGGTCCACGGCGAGCAGCTCCTCCTCGCCGCCCAGCCACAGCCGCGGATGGAAGCCGCCGGCCGCCCGGAAGGCGTCGGTGCGCAGCACGGTCGCGGCGGCCAGGAAGGAACCCAGCGCCGGCCCGGGCAGCCAACCGGGGCGGGGCACGGGCGAGTTGCGCAGTTCTTCGTTGATCGGGTCTTCGACGCCATCCGGTTCGACGACGATACGGGCCGTGACGGAACCGAGCGCGGGATACCGGTCGAGGAGGTCGGCCGCCCCGGACAGCGCGCCGGGCGCCCACCACGAGTCGTCGTCGCAGAAGGCGACGTACGGCGTACGGACCTGGCGTACCGCCAGGTTGCGGCCGACCGCGCCGAGGTTGCGGCCGGGCCGCAGCAGCCGTACCTCCGGGTGGTGGTGGGCGACCGCGGCGGCGGTTCCGTCGGTGGAGGCGTTGTCGGTGACGAAGACGGGCGGCTTCTCAGGGAGTTCGGCGAGTCGGTCGAGGGTGCGCAGGAGTTCGGGGCACCGGTTGTGGGTGATGACGACGACGGTGGTGCGCGGGTCGGTCATGCTGTCGCTCCGTCGAGAAGGCGCGCGGCGCGCTCGACGTGCGGGGGCAGGGGGTGACGGGCGCCCACGGCGGCCGGGAGGCGGGCGAGGGCTTCGCGCAGGGCGCGGCGGGCGTGGGGATCCCGGCGGGCCTCGGCGGCCAGCTCGCCGGTGCGGGCCAGCGCGTACGGCAGGGGGCGGCGCAGCCAGGCGGTGAGCAGTTCGTTGCGGCGGACCACGGCCGGGCGGTGGGGGCGGGGCGTCGGGTCCGGGTGGTGGTGGGCGATCACCTCGGGGCAGTGAGTGACGCCCCAGCCGCGGGCGGCGAGGTCGTAGGCGAGGAGGGTCTCCTCGGCGCCGAAGAAGAGCAGCCGATGGTAGCCGCCCACGTCGAGGTAGGCGCTGCGGCGGGCGACCGCGGCGCAGCCGAGGAAACCGAGGACCTGGGTGCCGGGGAGGTCGGGGGCCGGGCCCAGAGGCGAGTCGGCGAGCAGGTCGTTGAGCGGGTCGGGGGTCTCGTCGGGGCCGACGAGGGTGCGGGCGGCGAGCAGGCCGAGCCGCGGGTGGACGTCGAACAGC
This sequence comes from Streptomyces sp. SA15, assembly GCF_002291145.1. Taxonomy (GTDB): domain Bacteria; phylum Actinomycetota; class Actinomycetes; order Streptomycetales; family Streptomycetaceae; genus Streptomyces. The sequence goes on along the minus strand of NZ_NTGE01000121.1, from coordinate 530 downwards.
CGGGCCGCCTCGCTCAGCGCGCCCGGCGCCCACCAGGAGTCGTCGTCGCTGAACGCCACGTAGGGGGTGCGCAGGGCGCGGACGCCGTGCGTGCGGGCGAGGGCGCCGCGGTTGAACGGGAGGGAGAGCACGCGGACTTGGGGGAAGTGGCGGGCGACCATGGCGCGGGTGTCGTCGGTGGAGGCGTTGTCCGCGACGAGGATCGTCGGGCGTTCGGGAAGGGCGGTGAGGTGGCGGAGGGATTCGGCGAGGGTGGCGGAGCGGTTGCGGGTGGCGATGACGATGCCGATGGGTGTGGGGTCCATGGGGCTGGGGCGATTCATAGGTGATCGACGGGCACGCGTCGGTCGGCGCCCCGGCTTGCGGGGTGGGCGGCGTCCGGCAGCCGGTCCAGGGCGTCGAGTACGTCGTCGGGGCGGATGCGCAGCAGGGCCGGGTCGGGGGTGCTGCCGTGCGGGTCGCCCTCCGGGCCCGGGTGCCACAGGGCGCGGTGGCGCGGATGTGCGGGCGGGCCCCAACGGCTGGGCGGG
>NZ_NTGE01000057.1 GCF_002291145.1 Streptomyces sp. SA15 | reverse complement strand
GCGACCCCGCCGACCATGCCGACGGCCAGCGCGGCGGCCAGCCCGAGGCGCACGACACGGCCCCGGCGGGGGCGCGGGGTGTCCTGGCCCGGGCGGCCGACGCGGAGGAGACCGGCGTCGGAGGAACTGCCGCGGGTGCGGTCACCGAGGACGGCCCGCTCCCCGCCGCGCTCCGCGCGCGCCGAGCGGAAGGCGGCTAACGCGGCTGCCTCACCGGGGAGTTCGGCGCTGGTCGGCGGGGGTTCCACGGTCAACGCGTCCAGCGTCTTGGCGAGCCGTTCGGCCTGATCTCGGGCGGGCGCGTCGACGGCTTCGAGGGACTCTCCGCTCAGCAAACTCTCCGCCGTATCGCGGTCCAGCCACCTGTACTGCTCGTCGGCCATCACATGTCCTTCTGCGTCCGCGCACGCGTACGCGTCACACTGGCGGACGTCACCGCGCGGTCGTGCGGTTCTCGCTGGGGAGGCATCGCGCCGAGGGCGCCGGCCGATTCCGGATCGTCGTCGAGCAGTTCGGCGAGCCGCTTCAGACCGCGGTGCGCGGCCGTCCGTACGGCACCCGGGCGCTTGCCGAGCGTCTCGGCGGCGGTCTTGGCGTCCAGGCCGACGACCACGCGCAGGACGACGGCCTCGGCCTGGTCCTGCGGCAGCCGGGCGATCAGGGAGAGCGTGCTGTCGGTGGCCAGGGCCTCGATGGCCTCACCCGCGGTGTCGGACTCGGCGGGCCTGCCGGTGAGCTCGGTCTCGTCGCCGCCGATCGCGGGGCGGCGCCCGCGCATGCGTATGTGGTCCAGGGCGCGGTTGCGGGCTATACGGGCGGCCCAGCCGCGGAAGCGGTCCGCGTCGCCGCTGAACCGCTCCAGGTCACGGGCGATCTGCAGCCAGGCCTCGGACGTGACGTCCTCGGCGTCGGGGTCGCCGACGAGCGTCCGTACGTATCCGAGCAGCCGTGGGTGCACGGTGCGGTACACAGTCCGGAACGCGGTCTCGTCCCCGTCCTGTGCCGCAAGCACCGCGGCCGTCAGCTCCGCGTCGTCCCCCAGCACCCGTGTAGATCCTCAATACCTGGTCGAGTCGATGGTCGCGGCTTCGAGCCGTCGATGATTGCAGTGATCATTCAACTTCCACGCCCCGGCGCGAAAGGCACGTTACGACCTGAAACCGCTGCTCGTCCATGTCCGTCCAAGATGCAACTGGCTTGTGATCCGGCGGGCGACCCGGTGGGTGTGACAGAAAACGCACTCATGGCGCTGTAGGAAGTACGGGCCGCCGCGCGGCCCGTGCCGCGCGACGGCCGGGGCCTCTCCTGTGGGGGGTGGCGGCCCCGGCCGTTGCCTCGGTTCAACTGCTCCGACCTGGGGCGATGCGCGGAATCGGTGGCCAATGCAGCCAACAGGGACGCGGTGCGGGCGACCTCGTAACCGAAGCGGACCCGGGGCTTCCTGCGCAGCGGACCGGATTTCAGGCCGAGCAGCTGGTCGCGGACCCGTCGGCCGTGGAGGCGATGGCTACGCGGTAGCCGGCTCCAGAGCTGAATTCGGGCCCGGGCTTACTCTCTTCCGCATCGAGGATCTCCTCGGTCAGGAAGTAGACGTCCAGCATCGCCGCGTCGTCCGCCTTGCCGAGGGTGAAGCACAGGCTCGCGGGCTGGTCTTCCTTCGAGGACTGCCGGGTAGCCCGGGACGGCTTCCAGCCTTCACGCTCCGCTGCGGCCCGGTAGTGGTGGGTCACGTCGGCCTTGTCGCCGGGGAAGACGTAGGTTCGCTCGGCATACAACCATGCCTCGCCGCTGTCCTCCCAGCAGCCGGCCTCGAGATCCTCGAAGCCTTGGGGCACGATTGTCCCCTGAGGCCGAGAATCGAGAACGCCGTGCGACTTCAGCTCGTCAACCCGGCTCTCGGTACCCTCGCAGCCCGACGCGGAAGCAGCATCTGCAAGAGTCTGGCAGCCGGTGAGAGCTCCGGTCGCCGACACGGCCGTCAACAGGACAGCGGCGTACCAGCCGGTTCCCTTACGAGGTGCCAAGCCGACTCCTATGGTTGACATGCCAAGGCAGCCAACTCCACTACCTGGGACCGAATACTTGCTGCCGGTGACCTTACTGTCTCTTCCGCCAACCGCAGCATGGAGGCAACTCCCGCGATCCTTGGGGCTGTTCAACGGTTCGGGGCACGTCGGGTCGTGACGGCTGTCGTGGGCCGGGCTGCCGCTGACTGGCCCGAACCGCGGCCAGTTCCTTCGCTACGGCTTCCTGGGTTGCCGCACCTCTCGCTACGGCTTCGCCCCCTGGGCCTTGCCGGTCTGCCCCTGGCCGTTGTCGGCACCGCTGCCCCCGCTGCCGCTGCCCGCGCTGTCACCACCGGTGCTGCCAGTGCCACCGGTAACGCCAGTGCCACCGGTAACGCCGGTGCTGCCGGTGCTGCCGGTACCCGCGTCGCCCTTGTTCGCGCCGTCGTTCTCCGCGCTGCCGGCGCCGCCTTCCGTGGTGCCCGGCGTACCCGTCCTGCCCTGGCCCGGCTTACTGTCGCCCGCCGCCCGCGCCAGCTGCTCGGCGCAGTAGGCGCTGACGTTCGCCTCGCCGCCCGCGGCCGCGACGAGCCGCTGCCAGGCCGTCGCGTCGAGCGCCTTGCCGCGGCCCTTGACCTGCTCGTAGGCACGGCACTGGGCCTCGGTGTCCTGGGCGGTGGTCGGGCGGTCGGCGGGGGCGGAGGAGGAGTTGGAGCTCGGGGCGGAGGGCGCGGCGCTCGGCCCGGCCGACGCGCCCGTCGAGGAGTCGGGACGGCCGCGGTCGTCCTCGGCGTCGTGCGTGGGCGAACTCCCCGAGCCGATCGCGGCGAACGCGACACCGCCCAGCGTAAGGCTGGCGAGGAACACGGAGAGCGTGGCCTTCAGCGAGCGGGGCATACGCTGCTCGCGAGGCCGCCAGTCGTCACGGCGCCGGGTACGTGCCCCGTGCCGCCCCGCGTCCCGAGCGGCCCGAAAGGCGGCCACGGCGCGTCGCTCGCCCTCACCGCCGACCTCGCCCCCGCGCATCGCCGCCGCGAGCAGCGCCTCCAACGCGGCGGTGTCGCGGTGGGCGGACCCATGTCCGGCCACGGCGTCACCGGGGCGCACGCGTCGACGGCCGGGGACCCCGTTGCCGCTCTGTCGCTCACCCATACCGTGTCCGTCCCTGTCCGACCTGTACCCGCTGCTCGACCCACCGCGCCCACTCGACGCGGCCGGCCGATCCGGCCCGCTCGACCGGCCCCGCCCACTCGACGCCGCCGGCCCATCCTGTCCGTTCATCCCACCGCGCCCACTCGACGCGCCGGCCCATCCTGCCGCCCGTCCGACCCACCGCGCCCACTCGACGCGGCCGGCCGATCCGGCCCGCTCGACCGGCCCCGCCCACTCGACGCCGCCGGCCCATCCTGTCCGTTCATCCCGCCGCGCCCACTCGACGCGGCCGGCCGATCCGGCCTGCTCGACCGGCTCCGTCCGCTCGACGCGGCCGGTCCGTCCCGCCCCTTCGGCGCCCTGTCGGCGTCGTCCGTCATGTCGACTCCCCCAGCGTCCGGGGGTCCTCATCCGTCACACCCTCGGTGCCCAGCTGGCGTGCCAGCCGTTTCAGGCCCCGGTACGCGGCCGTGCGTACCGCACCGGGGCGCTTGCCGAGGACGCGGGCGGCGGCGGGGCCGTCGAGGCCCACGACCACCCGCAGCAGCACGGCCTCCGCCTGGTCGCGCGGCAGCGCGCGGACCAGTTCCAGCGCGCGCTCCGTGGAGAGCGACTCCAGCGCCTGGTCGTGCGTGCTGTGCGGCCCGGGCAGGTCCAGTACGTCCTGTTCGAGCGCCGTCGGCCGCGGCCGTACCTTCTGCCGGCGCAGATGGTCCAGCGCCCGGTGCCGGGCGATCGTCGCGCTCCAGCCGCGGAACCCGGCCCCGTCACCCTTGAACCGCCCGAGGTCACGGGCGATCTCCAGCCAGGCGTCGGACGCCACATCCTCCGCGTCGTCGCCGACGAGCCCGCGCAGGTACCCCAGCAATCCGGGCTGTACCAGCCGGTAGGCGACCGCGAAGGCGGCCTCGTCACCTTCCTGGGCCCGCGCGACGGCCGCGCCCAGATCCCCGTCGTACGCCTGCGCGCGGCGGGGTTCGCCTCCCTGGCCCAAGAACTGTCCTCGTCCGTACGGAGTCCGTGGCGGAGCCACAGCGTGCGGCACAGCCGCATCTGCCCCCGCCTCCACGGTGATCAGCGTCGAAAGCCCCAGAAGTGTCACAGTCGCTCAGGCCGCCCCCCGTGCCCGGCCGTGCAAGGTCAGGTAGAAGGTCTGGAGCGACTCCTCGGGCCCGCCCGTGTCGAAACGGTTGTGGACCCGGCCGAGGGGGCTCCACACCCGCCCGTCCGGCATCCGCACCCCGACCGGCTGGCCGAAGAACGCCCGCTGCTCGGCATCGAAGTCCAGCCACACCGCTCCCGCCCGGCGGACCAGCACCTCACCGACGTACGCACCGAGTCCGAACAGCGTCTTCCCCGCCCGTTCCCGCTCGGCCCCGCCCTTGCGCAGCCCGTCGATGAGGAAGTCGACGACGCGCAGGCTGGCCACGGAGTAGTCCAGCGGCAGCCGGTTCCGGGCGGTGAGGCGGGCGACGAAGGCCGTGGCGTACGGGCGCATCTCGCGCGCGCACGGCACGCGGTCGCTCTCCTTGCTGATGAGACCCATGCAATTTCCAGCGGATTTCACCTCAGAAACATCACAGGTCACACCTTTCACGATCACCGCGCTGCCGGCACCGGTGACATGCGGCCACGTCTGTGCGCTGTGTGAATGCCACCTGTGTGACCGGTGGTGTCTTCGTGACCATTTTTTCTAGGGGTGGGTTAGTGAGTCCTCGCAGCACCCGTGCGTACAGACCGCTCAGTCTCAAGAGACGAGCCTGGCTGACGATCGGAGCCGTCGTCCTGAGCGGGGCGGGTGTCGTCACGTACGCGATGGCCGATCCGTCCGCGCCGTCGGACGGCAGGGCCCAGGGGCGCAAGCCGTCCGTGCACACGCTGAAGCTCAAGAACCAGGGCGGGGGCCGCAAGAGTCTGCCCCAGCAGGACACGGACCGGTTCAGCGCGCTGCTGGTGACCTGGGACGACCCCGAGGCGAAGGCCAAGGGCACGCCCGAGGTGCGCACCCGGGACCTGAAGACCGGCAAGTGGTCCGGCTGGCAGAGGCTGGAGGTCGAGGCGCCCCAGGCCGACGGCGCCGAGGGCGAGCGGGCCGCCCTGCGCGGCGGTACGGAATCGATGTGGACCGGTGCCGCCGACGGCGTCGAGGTACGCCTCGTGAACGCGGACGGCACCGTGGCGGGCGGCCAGCCGGCCGGCATGGACGTCAAGCTGCTGGACCCGGGCACGGACCCGAAGGGCTCGCCGTCCGTGGGCGACGTGGAACCGGCGGCGTACACCGCGGAGACGACCGCGCCCACGCAGACGCCTACGGATGCGCCCACGACGACCGACGCGCCGACGGCAACCGACACCCCGACGACGACCACGACCGACACACCCACCGAGGCGCCGAGCGAGACACCCACCGCGACCCCCAGCGACACGGCATCCACCTCCGCCTCCCCCTCCGTGTCGGCCTCCCCGTCCCCCACCTCCACCGTCCCCGCCCCCCGGCCCTCCACGGTCGTCAAGCCGCCGGTCATCACCCAGGCCGAGTGGGGCGCCTCCACGGACTACGACGGCACGCCGGGCTACGGCAGCGAGATCAAGGCCGCCGTCATCCATCACACCGGCATGGACAGCGACAACACGATCTCCTGCGCCGAGTCCCGGGCCCGGCTGCGCTCCATCCAGCAGGAGCACTTCTCCCGCGGCTACTACGACATCGGCTACAACTTCGTCGTCGACAAATGCGGCCAGATCTTCGAGGGCCGCAGCGGTGGCATGGACCTGCCGGTGATCGGCGCGCACGACGCCGGCTTCAACACCAACACGCTCGGCATCTCGTACATCGGCAACTACGAGTCGGCCCAGCCGAGCAAGGTCGCGCTCGACGCGATCGCCCGGATCATCGCCTGGAAGTTCGGGATGTACGGCATCGACCCGACCGGCAAGGTGACGCTGACGTCCGGCGCGGAACAGGGCTACAGCGGCAACAAGATCCCGCTGGGCCAGCAGGTCACGCTGCCGCGGGTCTTCGGCCACAAGGACACCAACGCCACCGCCTGCCCGGGCAGGAACCTCTACCCGAAGCTGTCGCGGATCGCCTCCCTCGCCAAGACCCCGGGCATCTCGCACGCCCTGGCCACCTCCGACTACAACCGTGACGGTGTGACGGACCTGGTCGCGGGCGTGCCGAAGGCGAACACGGTCAAGGTGATCCCGGGCAGCGTCAACGGCCCGGTCACCGCGGCGAAGGTCTCGCTCAGCCAGAACAGCCCCGGCGTGCCCGGCTCCTCGGAGACCGGCGACAGCTTCGGCGCCTCGACCGCCTGGGGCGACGTCAACGGCGACGGCTACGCCGACCTCGCGATCGGCTCCCCCGGCGAGGACGACACCAGCGGCACCGACCGCGGCCAGGTCACGGTGATGTACGGCCCGGCGCTCAACGCCGGTTTCTCGTACACCACTTCAGGGGTTACGGCGGCCGGCGCCAAGCTGGGCTCCACCGTGGCCGTCGGCGACTTCAACGGCGACGGCAAGGCGGACGTCTTCGCGGCCGGCACCGGCAAGGGCGGCAACTACAAGGTCCGGCTGAGCAGCAGCAAGTACACGTACGGCACCCTCACCTCCGCCACCGGCTCCGTCGCCTACCTGGACGCAGCGACCGGCGACTTCAACCGGGACGGGTACGCGGACGTCGCCCTCAACTACCGCGACACCGGCGGCATCGGCCGCGTGCTCCGCTTCGCGGGCTCGGCGACCGGGCTGACCAAGGTCGGGGTCATCTCCGTCCGGGGCGGCCGCTCGATCGCCGCGGGTGACGTCAACGGCAACGGCTACGACGACATCGTCATCGGCCAGCCGGTCACGTCCGAGTCGGGCGGCAAGTCGGGCGGCCAGATCACCATGGTCCCCGGCACGTCGACCGGCTTCACCACCACCGGCATGACGACGATCCACCAGGACACGGCGTACGTCCCGGACGCCAACCAGTCCGGCGACGCCCTCGGCACCTCGGTCTCGGTCGGCGACTACAACGCCGACGGCTACGCGGACGCCCTCGCCGGCGCCCCCGGCGAGGACCTGACCCGCGACGGCGTGAACCGCTCCAACGCGGGCATCGCGTTCCTCGTCAAGGGCACGTCGTCCGGCCTGACCGGCACCGGATCGGTCGCCGTCTCGCAGGACACGGCCGGCATCCCCGGCTCCACCGAGTCCGGCGATGTGTTCGGCTCGTCGGTGTCGCTGTCGGACCTCTCCGGCTACGGCCGCGCCGACCTCACCTTCGGCGCCGACGGCGAGGACGGCACGGACGGCATCCTGCTGCACCTGCCGAGCAACAGCACGGGCCTCGGCTACGCCGACTCCGTCATCTACAGCAAGACCACGCTGGGCACCCCGACGGACGGCCGTCTGGGCCAGACGCTGACGCCGTAACAGGCACTACGTCCGGGACGCGGCCGCGTCGGTCGCGTCCCGGCACAGCAACCGCAGCGACCCGTCCCCGGTGAAGCACCGGCGGGCCTCGTCGATCGGGTCCCAGAGCCGGCCGTCCGGGGTACGGACCCAGTGGTCGCCGCCGCCCGCCCACCACTCGGCGCCGGTCTGACGGACGATCACCTCACCGGCGTACGCCCCGAGACCGCGCAGCACCGTCTCCACGGCGGGATACGGCGTCCCCTCCCGGCGTATCCCGTCGATCATCCGGTCGACGCTCCACAGGCTCTGCGCCGAGTAGTCGAGGCGCAGCCGCGCTCCCTCGCGCAGGGTCGCCACCGCGTCCGCCGCCCACCGCACCGGCTTCGTCGCAGCTGAGGGCCTGGTTTCCTGATGTGTCGTCACACCCGGAAGAGCGTGGTCGCGCGGCGTTTCATCACAGGGATCCGAGGGCTTCGCGCAACCGGTGCAGGACCGCCCCACCTCCACCGCACGGCGGTCACAGGACTCTCTCAGGAGCGAGGTTTACGCGCGAGTGATGATTCGCCCCTCCCGCGCGCTCCTCTCTGCGCCTCGACCTGACCGCGTACCACACGCAGACCGCGGTACGGGGACACGGTGGTGAAGTGGCTGGTGCGGTGAGCTGCCGGGTCGGCTCTGCGGCGCTCAGCCCCGTCGCCGCGTGCGCCGCGACACCACCGCGCGCAGGATCCGCCGCCCCTCCGTCGACACCTCCAGTGCCGGGCGGATGCCGGCCGCGCCGTGACCGGCGAGGAGTTCCAGAACGGTGATCTGGCGGCGCAGTTCGGCGGCGACGAGGGGCGACACGCCCTCCGTACGGCCCTCGCGGCGGGCGTCGGCCAAGGACTCCCCGGCCTCGTCGGTGGCGGCGCCCTCGAGGAGCCGGTGGATCCGCAGCGCGGCGACGGAGCAGGCGTCGGCCCACACCCGCACCTCGGCCGGGGACCGCTCCGCGGGGGCGGCGTCGAGCATCCGGCGGGCCAGCAGCGCGGCCTCGTCCGTCACAGAGGCCTCCGGCCCGAGGTCGGAGTCCCCCGCGTCGCCCAGCTTGCCGCGCACCTGCTCCAGACACTCGCCCCAGTCACCGCCACCGCCGGCGAGCTCCGCCCACAAGGGCCGCAGAACCTCGTCGTCACCGCCCAGCAAGGGCAGACACCGATCCAGACAAGCCAACCCGCTGGCGGCCAGTCCGCGCTCGTCGGCCTGAGCGATCAGCTCCACCAGGCTCATCCCAACGACTCCCCTTCTTTAAGGGCTCGGTTCACCTCCGGGGCGCCAAAGCCTGTTTCGAGAGCCCGACCGTGCTCGACCCTTCGGGCCTCCGCGCGCTCGACCTCTCGAAACAGGCGCGCCCCTTCGGCTCACTCGCCAGGCGGTACTCCCTTACGGAACCCGCACTTCCCCTTACTGCGTGCGACGGCTCCGGAGTGTCACAGGGGCACCACGCCGAGCCGGTCGAGCAGCCGGAAGAAGAGGTTTTCGGCCAACTGGTCCGTCGCGGGGTCGGTGTCGGCGGTGAGTACCTCGAGCAGTGGCTGTTCCTCGACCGTGTGCCCGGCCTCGGCGGCCCAGTGGACGGCCCGCTCGGCGGCGTCCGAGGGCTGGAGGAAGTAGTCCTCCAGGGTCAGCCCCTCCTTGTCGGCCCCGAGGTACCCGGCCATCGCGGCCCGGCCCAGGCAGGTCGTCCACGCCCCGCTCTCCGGCGCCGCCGCCTCCACGACCACCGAGGCGCTGTCCATGACGTACCCGAAGAGCGCGGGCGCCCCGGTCTCCCCGGCGAGGGCGTTCATGTTCCCGACGTCACCGTCACCGCTCGGGTACTCCCACACCTGCCATCCCCCGGGCGCCGACGCCCGCAGGGTCATCCCCTCGACGCCGCCCAACGCCTTCGACTCCGCGAGCGGCCGCTCACCGCGGCCCACGACGAAGTACCCCCAGTAACCCATCTCCGGTTCCCCCCGGCTGTTCGCTACGACTCGGCCCGAATACACCACAGGCGTACGCCCGTTCGCAGCCGTACGGGACAATCCGCCCCTGGAGCGCCCCCGGGTTCAGTCCGGTTCAGTCCAAACGATCGGCGAGCGCCCTGAACTCCGCCCAGGACAGTTCCGGCTTCCCGGGATCCCACAGCTTCTGCACCGTCGCCCGCAGGGGCATCCGGATCCCGGCCGCGACCTGGTCCTGCGTCTGTGAGTTCGCGAGGTCGCACCACACCGCGAAGGACCCGCCGAGGATCTGGCCGTCGTACTTCGCGGACACCGCCCGCGTGCCGCGCACGACGAGCGGGGTCCACTGCTCGTAGATCCGCTGCCCGGTCGGATAGACGAAGGTCAGCGGCTGGCCGAGGACGTAGTACAGGAACTCGTCGTTGTAGTTGATCAGCTTCCGGCCGGCGCCCAGATACTCGGTCGGCAGCCGCGCGCCGATCTCCTTGCCCGTCCAGTACGCGACCTGGATGTCCTTGTCGGGCTGCACGGACGTACCCCGGAAGAAACCGTCGTTCCAGGCCCGCGGGGTCTTGTCGTGGGCGCGGACGGTGTCGGCGCGGTCGTTGAGCCAGCCGGTGGTGAGGTCGGCGACGGTCCCGCCGGGGCCGTAGGCCTCCCGCGCGGCGGCGGCCAGCTGCGGGTAGGACGCCTCGGGGTCGGACACCATCAGCGCCCGGTACTCGTCACCGCCGAGGTGCCACTGGCCGCCCGGGAAGAGGTCGGCGTACTCGTTCAGCAGGTCGTCGACGATCTCGCCGGCCTCCGGCTCGGAGATGTCGACCGCGCCGCGCGCCGCGACACCCCGCGTGTTGCGCAACTGCAGATCGGGATGCGCGTCGATGACCGCCCCCAGATGCCCGGGCGAGTCGATCTCGGGCACGACGGTGATGTGCCGGTCGGCCGCGATGCCGACGATCTGCTTCACCTGCGCCTTGGTCAGATGCTCCTTCGACACGACCTCCGGGTGGGAGTCGGACTCGATCCGGAACCCCTGGTCGTCGGAGAAGTGCAGCCCGATCTGGTTGAACTTCAGGTCGCCCAGCTCCCGGACCCGGGCCTCGATCCAGTCCGCCGTGAAGTGCTTGCGCGCGATGTCCAGCATGAACCCGCGCACCGGCTTGGCCGGCTCGTCACGCACGACGCCCTCCGGCGCCGTACCGCCGCCGTGCACCTCCTGCTTGAGCGTGCGAGTGCCGTAGAACACACCCGCGTCCGCGGGCCCGCTGATGGTCACCCGCCCACCGCGCACGGTCATCGTGTACGACTCCGGGTCGGCCCCCTCGTCACCGCTCAGCGCCAGCCGTACGTCCCCGGCGCGCACGTCGTCCCTCTCGCCCGCGTACGACAGCCCCAGTTCCCCGGCGAGCAGCCGCCCCTCGTCGGCCAGGTCCCGGTCGCTCACCACGACCCGCAGCCCCTTCGCCGGGCTCCAGCCGGGACCGCGCGCCGGCGTGTGCGCGCGCACGGCGGGGATCGTGCGCGGGCTCTTGGACAGCGGGTACGAGCGCGTGGGCGACGGACTCGGGGCCTTCGAGGCGGCGGGCGGCAGGCCTGCGGAAGGCTGTTCCTGCGCCGACCCGGTGGGCCCGCTCGCATCACTGCCGCCGCCGGCCCACAGGCCGAGACCCACCCCGGCCCCCACCACCACGACCACCACCGCGACGATCAGCACCCACGTCTGCTGCAACGCCCTCTTCGCCGACGCCCGGCCGTACTGACTCCGCCTGTGCTGACTCACGGCGCCAACCTAGGCCCTCCGGACACCTGCGTGCGTCCACCACGCGTTCCGAAACACTCCCGTTCGGATGAAATTCGGGCAACCGTCGGACACGTCACATCCACTCTCGATAACGTGACGCCACATCTCTCACAGCTCCCCCTGCCGAAACGCACGTGACGCCCACACACCTTCCTGGCCAAGTCGCCATATCCGAGCAGACCCGGGGCACGACGCCCGGCACGCGTTCCCCACTGGAGCACTTCAACACCGCTTCCGCCGCTGACGCCGTAGGCACCCTGCTCACCTGCCTACACAGCGTCCAGTGGGCCCACCGCATCAGCGACCACCGCCCGTACCCCACCCTGGACGCCCTCCTGGCGGCATCGGACGAGGCGGCGTACGACCTGACGCCGGAGGATCTGGTGGAGGCACTGGCGGGAGAGTCACTGCCGGTCCTGCCGGAGAGCGCGTACTCCGCCGCCCGCATGGCACTGAGCGCTGCGCACGCGGCGTACGAGATTCGATTCGGACACACGTTCGTCATCTGCCTGGACGACCTCCCCCCGAGCGAGGCCCTCGACCGGGTCCTGGAGGCCATCCGGTCACGATTGACAAACGATCCGGAGGAGGAGCGGATCGTTACGGCAGACGAACTCCGGCGCCTTGCAAGGGGACGCTTGGCGGAGGTCCTTAGGGGCGCGAGGAACTGCGCGATCAGCCCAAACGGTGCCGAACCCGGCAAATCACCGCACATCCCACCCCAGTAGCCGCCCGGCACACCCATCCGCGTGCCAGTTTGATCACACCCCCAACCCCCGGCTAAGCCCAGCGGCAGCGTCTCGCTACGATGCTGGGGGCCGGTGGACCGTACCCGGCCGGGCCCGACCGACACAGAAAGCCGGCGCGGCCCCAATCCCCGCTCCCGGAGGGCTTCCGTGCCGGCTGGAACGCTGTACCGCGGCCGGGAAGGAATGTGGTCCTGGGTGGCTCACCGAGTCACCGGCGTCCTCATCTTCTTCTTCCTGTTCGTCCATGTACTGGACACCGCACTTGTCCGTGTCTCCCCCGAGGACTACGACAAGGTCGTAGCCACGTACAAGACGCCGATCGTCGCGCTACTGGAGTACGGCCTTGTCGCCGCCATCCTCTTCCACGCGCTCAACGGTCTGCGCGTCATCGCCGTCGACTTCTGGTCGAAGGGCCCGCGCTACCAGAAGCAGATGTTCTGGTCCGTCATGGGCCTGTGGGTCGTGCTGATGCTCGGGGCGATCTACCCCGTCCTCGGCCACGCCGCTCGTGAACTGTTCGGGAGCTGACGCCCATGTCCACCACCGAAACCACCGCGTCCGGGATCGGCCCCGTCGAAGGCGACTCCGTCTACAGCGTCGACAACCCGGCCCCCCTCATCGAGGCCCCGCGCAAGCGCACCAAGAAGACCCCGAAGACCACGCGGGGCAACTTCGAGATGGCCGCCTGGCTGTTCATGCGGTTGTCCGGCATCGTGCTGGTCGTCCTGGTCATCGGCCACCTGCTGATCCAGCTGGTGCTCGACGGCGGCGTCTCCAAGATCGGCTTCGCGTTCGTGGCCGGCCGCTGGGCGTCCCCCTTCTGGCAGGTCTGGGACCTGCTGATGCTCTGGCTCGCGATGCTGCACGGCGCCAACGGCCTGCGCACGATCATCAACGACTACGCGGAGCGCCCGAACACCCGGCTGTGGCTCAAGGGCCTGCTCTACACCGCCACGGTGTTCACCATCCTGCTGGGCACGCTGGTGATCTTCACCTTCGACCCGAACATCCGCTAGGCACGGGGCTGCGAGAATCATGAAGATCCACAAGTACGACACCGTCATCGTCGGCGCCGGCGGCGCGGGCATGCGCGCGGCCATCGAGTCCACGAAGCGCAGCCGCACCGCGGTGCTCACCAAGCTCTACCCCACCCGCTCCCACACGGGCGCCGCGCAGGGTGGCATGGCCGCCGCGCTGGCGAACGTGGAGGAGGACAACTGGGAGTGGCACACCTTCGACACGGTCAAGGGCGGTGACTACCTGGTCGACCAGGACGCCGCCGAGATCCTGGCGAAGGAGGCCATCGACTCGGTCCTCGACCTGGAGAAGATGGGCCTGCCGTTCAACCGCACGCCGAACGGCACGATCGACCAGCGCCGCTTCGGCGGTCACAGCCGTAACCACGGCGAGGCCCCGGTCCGCCGCTCCTGCTACGCGGCCGACCGCACCGGCCACATGATCCTCCAGACGCTGTACCAGAACTGCGTGAAGGAGGGCGTGGAGTTCTTCAACGAGTTCTATGTCCTCGACCAGCTGATCACCGAGGTCGACGGCGTCAAGAAGTCGTCCGGCGTCGTCGCGTACGAGCTGGCGACCGGCGAGATCCACGTCTTCCAGGCGAAGGCCGTGATCTACGCGTCCGGCGGCTGCGGCAAGTTCTTCAAGGTGACGTCGAACGCGCACACGCTGACGGGCGACGGCCAGGCGGCGGTCTACCGCCGGGGCCTGCCGCTGGAGGACATGGAGTTCTTCCAGTTCCACCCGACCGGCATCTGGCGCATGGGCATCCTGCTGACGGAGGGCGCCCGCGGTGAGGGCGGCATCCTCCGCAACAAGGACGGCGAGCGCTTCATGGAGAAGTACGCGCCGGTGATGAAGGACCTGGCGTCGCGTGACGTCGTGTCGCGGTCGATCTACACCGAGATCCGCGAAGGTCGGGGTTGCGGCCCGGAGGGCGACCACGTCTACCTGGACCTGACGCACCTTCCCCCGGAGCAGCTGGACGCCAAGCTGCCCGACATCACCGAGTTCGCCCGCACCTACCTGGGCATCGAGCCGTACACGGACCCGATCCCGATCCAGCCCACCGCGCACTACGCGATGGGCGGCATCCCGACGAACGTCGAGGGCGAGGTCCTCGCCGACAACACGACGGTCGTCCCGGGCCTGTACGCGGCCGGCGAGGTCGCCTGCGTGTCCGTCCACGGCGCGAACCGCCTCGGCACCAACTCGCTGCTGGACATCAACGTGTTCGGCAAGCGGGCCGGCATCGCGGCCGCCGAGTACTCGCAGACGGCCGACTTCGTCGAGCTGCCCGAGGACCCCGCGCGGCTGGTGCTCGACCAGGTGGAGCGTCTGCGCGACGCCACCGGCACCGAGCGGGTCTCGGTGCTCAGGCGCGAGCTGCAGGAGACCATGGACGCGAACGTCATGGTGTTCCGCACCGAGCAGACGATCAAGACGGCGGTGGAGAAGATCGCGGAACTCCGCGAGCGCTACCTGAACGTCTCGATCCAGGACAAGGGCAAGCGGTTCAACACCGACCTGCTGGAGGCCATCGAGCTGGGCAACCTGCTCGACCTGGCCGAGGTCATGGCGGTGTCGGCCCTGGCCCGCAAGGAGTCCCGCGGCGGTCACTACCGCGAGGACTACCCGAACCGCGACGACGTCAACTTCATGCGCCACACCATGGCGTACCGCGAGGTGGGCGACGACGGCACCGAGTCCATCCGTCTCGACTACAAGCCGGTCGTCCAGACCCGCTACCAGCCGATGGAGCGTAAGTACTGATGGCAACCCCGACCCTGGACAAGGCGGACGCGGCAGGCACTCCCGAGCCCGGTTTCGCCGACTCCCCGTACATCACGGCCACCTTCCGCATCCGCCGCTTCAACTCCGAGGTCTCGGCGGAAGCGGCCTGGGAAGACTTCCAGCTGGAGATCGACCCGAAGGAGCGTGTCCTCGACGCCCTGCACAAGATCAAGTGGGAGCAGGACGGCACACTGACCTTCCGGCGCTCCTGCGCCCACGGCATCTGCGGCTCCGACGCCATGCGGATCAACGGCAAGAACCGTCTGGCCTGCAAGACGCTGATCAAGGACATCAACCCGGAGAAGCCGATCACGGTCGAGGCCATAAAGGGCCTGACGGTCCTCAAGGACCTGGTCGTTGACATGGAGCCGTTCTTCCAGGCGTACCGGGACGTGATGCCGTTCCTGATCACGAAGGACACGAACGAGCCGACGCGCGAGCGCCTGCAGTCCGCCGAGGACCGGGAACGCTTCGACGACACGACGAAGTGCATCCTCTGCGCGGCGTGCACGTCGTCCTGCCCGGTCTTCTGGAACGACGGCCAGTACTTCGGCCCGGCGGCCATCGTCAACGCCCACCGCTTCATCTTCGACAGCCGTGACGAGGCGGGCGAGCAGCGCCTGGAGATCCTGAACGACCGCGACGGCGTCTGGCGCTGCCGCACGACCTTCAACTGCACGGACGCGTGCCCGCGAGGGATCGAGGTCACGAAGGCGATCCAGGAGGTCAAGCGGGCGTTGATCACGCGTCGCTTCTGAGGTCGTTCGTCGTTTTCGTACGTCTCGTTTCGTACTGTTTCGTACGACTGTGAGGGCCCCGTTTCCCGGCTGGAAGCGGGGCCCTCGGGCGTGCGTGGCCACGATCGGGTGAAGGGGTGGGAACGGGACCCCTGCGGCCCGCCCGGCCTACGATGATGCTCTCGGCACCAGCCCACAGGAGGCACCGATGTCCGCAGAAGCCGTCGAGCAGCAACCGCACGACGACATCTCTCTGACGGCCCTGGCCGAAGAGATCATGGAGCGCCATCCGGGGTATCGCGTCGAGATCATCGGAGGCCAGATCCTCGTGACCCCGTCCCCGGACGCTCCTCACGCCTGGGTCTTGACCGACCTTTTCCTCCCCTTCCTCGCAGCAGGGCTCCACGGTGGTGAGTCCGCAGTCCTCCAGAATGTCAGCATCTGGCTCCCTGACACCCGTGACGATTTCGCGACGCCCGACCTCTGCGTCGTCGACGCCGACATCCGCGACCACCACATCGAGCGCAACTGCTACGACCCCGTCGTCTTCCGCCTGGTCCTGGAGGTCACCTCCAGCAACTGGAAGACGGACCTGCAGACCAAGGTCACCGCGTACGCCAACGCCAAGGTCCCGGTCTACGTGATCGTCGACCGTAAGCACCAGCGCCTCCACGTCCTCACCGATCCCGCTCAGGACGAGTACGCCACCCACCGCGTCCACGCCCCCGGCGAAGTGGTCGCCCTCCCCGACTCACTCGGGGCGAAGGTCACCCTGGACGTCGCCGAGATCCTCGCAGCGGGGCAGACGAAGAAGAGCACCTGAGCCGATCAAGCCAGAGACGAAGACATTCGGCCACTTTGCAGCGCAACTGCTGTTCCAGGAGAAACTCCTGTTGCGAGACTGCGCTCATGGCACTCCTGAGGAAAGCCGCCGCCGCACTGCTCGCCACGGCATCCGCGCTGATCGCGCTCCCGCCCACGGCCTCGGCGGCCCCCACCCCCCACGGAACCCTCGCCCGGGAGACCTTCGACCGCCTCCCCCTCGGCCCGGTCACGGCCGGCCGCGGCTGGACCACCGACACCTCCAACGGCACCCTGACCGTCGCCCCAAGCACCACCGGCCACGGCCGCGAACTCCGCATCCGCACCGAGGGCAACGGCCGCGCCTTCCTCGTCTTCCCCGACCTCGCCCCGCCGGGCAACAGCTACTGGGCCCGCATGCGGCTGCATGTCGCCGACTTCCCCACGGCCCCCGACTGGGCGCACTGGACGATCGCGGAGGCATCGGGCTCGGACTCCCCGACCCTCGTCCGCCCGCTCGGCGGCCAGTACGCCCCCACCGACCGGGGCAACTTCTTCGGCGTGGGCTCTGACCTGGGCCTTACCGGCGACTGGACGGCCTGGAAGACATCCGCACCTGCGGTCGCCGGGAAGTGGCAGTGCGCCGAATTCCACCTGGACGCCACGGACAACCGGGTCACGGTGTACCTGAACGGCGTGGAGCAGCCCGACCTCACGGTCTCCACGAAGAACCACGGCGGCACCACGGACGACTTCGTCTTCCCGACCTTCGACAAGCTGAAGCTGGGCTGGCAGCTGTACCAGGCGGACCCGACTCCGTCGTCGTACGACGTCCGGCTGGACGACATCGCGGTGAGTACGCGGCGGGTGGGCGGGTGCGGGACCTGACGGGCGAGCCCGGGGCGGACGGTGGCGGTGGTCCGTCAGCGCCCGCGCCGGTTGACGGCCGTCAGATCGATCTCGATGTCGAACGGCACCGCGACCTGCAGCCGATCATGGCAGATCCCGGTGAGACCGTAAGACTTCGTGGCCGGGTCGAGCTCGTAGACGTACACGACGGGAAGGCCCTTGTCGTCGTCCTGCTCGACCCGCCAGAAGTGCGGCACACCGGCTGCCGCGTACTTGCGTGGCTTGACCTCGCGGTCGCGCTCTCGGGAGTCGGCGGAGACGACTTCTACGGCGAGGAGGATGTCCTCGGGTTCGTACCAGGTCTGGTTGGGGCCGGTCACCGCATCCGCCGGGAACACCACGATGTCCGGCTCGGGCCGGTTCTTGGGGTCCAGCTTGACCGTCATCTCGCGGTCGACGTCCAGGTGCTCCGGTGCCTGCTCAAGGAGGGTGTTGTCCAGCAGACCCATCGTCCGGCCGTGAAATCGGGTCTGTGGACTCCTGAAGACGAGACTCCCGTCGATCAACTCGGTGTGCGGCGGGAGGCCCGGAATCCGGTCGAGGTCGTCCGCGGTCCAGCCCTCGGGGGGCGGGATCGGCCAGCGGTACGCCGGCTCGTCGTGCAGCCCGTCGTCGGTTGTGGCACTCATCGGTGCTCCCATGGGACGGAGTCTCGCCTGACGATTCAGCGTATCCAGGGGGGATGACAGCCGCCTCACCTCAACGAGTGAACCGACGACCGGCCTCGCGGGGCAGGTAATAGCCAGAGCCCAAGCCCCGACTCGGCGTCGAGACTCACCCACTTCACTCCGATGGAAGGATGTGGGCTGCTGTCCCAAACGCGCAGGTTCCCGGCGTCCCGCGACAGCCGCACGGAGACAGAGTTCTTGGTACGCGGGGGGACCCATCTGGCCTGGCGCCACAGGAAGGAGACGCACCAGTGACCAGCTTCCGTTCCTGGGACGAGATCAAGCGGGAAATCTTCGACATGGAGGACCTCGAAGAGATCACTGACGGAGCCCGGCGCGTGGTGGCCGAGGCCCGAGCGAGGAAGTGCGATCACGCGGCGACCCTCTCGTCACGTCCGGCCGACGGCCCGACCTCGCACCACAGCAGCTTCCCGCCCGCCCCGAAGACACCGTCCCCGAGCGGACAGCCACCCCACGCGTCCGCGTAATGGCATACGAGGAACAGCCCTCGCCCGCCGACGGCCTCAGCCGGGACAGGGCACAGAGGGCCCGGCCCTTTGTCGAAGGGAGGAGGGATGTGCGGGTTGGTGTCCCAGACACTCACTCGTAGTCGGCTGCGGTCGATGCCGCGCAGGCGGAGGGTCGCGGGCCCGGTCGAGTACCGGTACGCGTTGGTGACCAGCTCCGAGGCCAACAGCTCGGCGGTCTCCTGGAGTTGGGACATGCCATGCCCAGCGAGGACGGCGCGCAGCGTGACACGGGCGATGCGCGCGGCGCGCGGATCGTGGGGCAGTTGGAGGGCATACGCCCAACTTGAGGACCCTTCGCACTCCGACGGGGATACGGTGACCATGAACGCCTCCTGCGGTGGGGGGACTTGGTTCGCTCGACACTCGACCGGGCGGTGGCACTGCCGCGCATGTGAAGGGTCGCGGTGCGCATCCGGCTTACCGGCGACGCCGGGTGAGCGGCTTGGATCTCACCGTAGAGCACGACATGGACTACATTCCCTAAACATCAGGGAATGTAGCCCCTCTTGCCTTCTTGTGAGTGACCCGCACTACGTACGTACGAACGGAAGTCGCCGCCAATGCCGCAACCAAGCCCCCTCCCTACCGCCCGACGCCGCCGCCTCGGGGTCGAGTTGCGCAGGCTCCGCGAGAGGGCGGACCTGTCAGCCACGCAGGCCGCAGCGCTGGTCGGGGCCACGCAGTCACGCGTGAGCAACATCGAAGCGGGGCGCTACGGAGTGAGCGCCGACCGCGTCCGCGCGATCGCCCGGCACTACGACTGCACCGACGAACCCTTGATCGAGGCCCTCGCCGCGCTGACCGGCGAGCGCCGGCGCGGCTGGTGGGAGGAGTACCGGGACATCCTGTCCCCCCGCGTACTGGACCTGACCGAGGTCGAGCATCACGCCACCGCATTGCGCGTGGCGCACGTCATCAACATCCCGGGCCTGCTCCAGACCACCGACCACGCCCGCGCCTTGTTCAGCTACACCGTGCCACCCCTGAAGCCCCACGAGATCGAGCATCGCGTCTCGCACCGCATCAAGCGCCAGGAAGTCCTGCACCGCGAACAGCCCCCGCGGTACACGGCGATCATCCACGAAGCCGCCCTCCGCATGCGCTTCGGCGACCGTGCCACCGTCCGAACCCAGCTCAACCATCTCAACGAGATCGGCCAACTGGACCACGTCACGATCACCGTCATCCCCTTCGACAGCGGCCCCTTTCACACCTCGGGCCAGGGCATTGACTACTTCCACGGATCGGTGCCCCAACTGGACACCGTCCAGCTGGATACCGACCATGGCGCGGAACTCATTGACTCACCGGCCCAGTTGGATCGCTACGGTCTGATCCTGGACCGGGTCGAGCAAGCGGCACTTCCTCCGGCGAAGTCACGTGACTTCATCACCCAACTTGCCCAAAACCTCTGAAGGAGCGCTCCATGACCGTACTGCACTGGCAGAAGTCCACGTACAGCCAGGAGGCCTCCGCGTGCGTCTACCTCGCCACCACCCTCACCGGAACGATCCTCATGAGGGAAAGCGACGAGTCGGCAACCATACTCACCACCGGACGCCGCCAGCTCGGTTCCCTGATATCCGCGCTCAGGGCTGATCAGTGTGCCGTTGTTGCAGGGCCCCGGGTGAAGCTCTGACCAATTGGGACTCATCTCCACGCGCGAAAGCAGTGCGCCCAGCGCCCATGAGTAGACCGCTTCGGATGCAGCGTCACCCCGGTGATGGACTCGGCCGGCCATGACCTCGACCACGCCCCTCCACGTAGTGGAGCCATCCGGACTGCCGGACTCCGGGCGGCTGCACGTGGCCACCACCCCGGGGCACCACGCGATCTGCGCGGGGGCCCGGACGCTCACCCAGTGATTGGCAGATCTGTTCCACCGGCACGGCCACATCACCTGGGGTTTTCCTTCGCGGGGGTGGAACAGATCTGCCAATCACCCCTTGATCCTGGTCGTCGGCCTCGTGCTGACCATCCGGAGTTCGCCAGTCCAGGTCGCTACACCACTCGACGGGACATGACCATGACCTGACCAACGCCTGCGCCCACTCGCCTTTGCGACTCACAGGTGCAGGGTGACCGGTGCTGCCGGATCCCCGACGCGGATGGTCGTACCGCCCGAAGCAAGCTCCTCGGGCAGGTCCCCCAGGGTCAGAGCCAGCGCGACGACCACAACGGCCGCTACCGGCGTAACCGCTGTGAAACAGCCCCAGCTTCCGGTGCGGGCTGGCCCCACGCGGCTTGCCGGGCCAGGGCTTATCGGGGCAGGTAGGTGGGGTCGGCGGCCAGGATTTGCTGTGCAAGGAGGCCTCGGTCGTGGAAGAGCGTGTGCAGGGCTGTGCCTAGCTGCCTGAGGGCATGGATGTCGCTGCTCGTAACCACGAAGGTGCCGGATTCTGATCCGAATTCCAGCCGGTCGGCGATCTCGGGCATGGCTGAGTGGACGAGCGACTGGGCGAGTCCTTCCCAGCCATGGCCGTTGCCCTCAGCGTTGAGTTCGTCAAAGACGTCTTCAACCTCTTCCAGGTCTGCGTCAAAGAGCATCAGACAGGGCGCGGAGTGCGCTGGGTCACCTTCGTCCAGAACGAACGGTGCCAGGACAGGCTGGTCGATCATGCCGGAATACTACGGATGTCGGATGTTGTCTGAGAATTGGGATCAGGGGTGCCAGCCTTTTCGGCCCTGGCCTTGGTGCGGGCGAGGCGGTTTGCCGGTTCCGGAGTCTGCGATCACGCAGAGGGGCTCACCCTTCGTGACCCATTCTCAGGTGGCGAGATTGTTGATCACGGCTGGGGTGTGGAGCACCACGCCACCGTGCTAACGCGTGACCCAGGTCATCAACAACCCTCGCCTGCTCCAGACACCGGAACACGCCCGCGCGCTGTTCCGCGAGGCGGTTCCGTCCCTGCGCCCGCACGAAATCGAGTACCGCATCTCCCACCGCATCAAGCGCCAGGTCATCCTTCACCGGGAGCAGCCACCGCAGTACACAGCGATCATCCACGAAGCCCCCCATCGAGGCATGGCGGCCCGTTGCTGACTCAAGGATGTGTAGTGAATCGGAAGCCTAAATCGGCTCGCCCGCCACTCCACTGAATCCGACGAGGCCGTTCCTCTTCGCCATGTCAAGAATCTCAGGGAGATAATCCAGTTGGCGAATCGAGAGAGTCAGGAGGACATACTTCCCGGCGTCATCCGGTTCCTCTTCCAGGTCGAATCGAGACGGCTCCAGAACGTCGTCCACATCTGGCCACCTAGTCAGCAACTCCTCCCGGAACCGCAATACGTCAGGGCTCACGACAAGGTCGCTGGTGTCGCCCTCAGCAAGGTTGTCGAAGACTTCCTCAGGGTCCCCGGCAGAGCGTTTCCAGAAGGCGAAGTCGCTACTCACAGGCCATCCTCTCAGGTTAGGGGTTGCAGATTGGACACTCTGTACCGCGCCGGACGACCGAGGTTTCAAACCCGTACGTCTTCGCTAGCCATTCGTCCTTCCTTCGCTGACCCCTGGTGTAATTCGATTTATTCACCTTCACCTCATAAAGGTGAAGGTTTCCGTCTGGGTTCCTGACCGCGATATCCACTTGACGCCTGCCGTAAGGGGTCCACAAATCAAGTCCATTCCCGTAGCTCTCGCTGTAGATATCAGACTTTTTGTAGAACTTCTCAAACGTCTCCGTCATTTCATCGACACCGGCAGCGCCACGGGCTTTGTCATGCTGACGAATTCCACAGTTGCTGTTGTGAACCAGGACCGGCGTGGCCCCCGCCAGCACATAGTACGTGTGCAGGTCGTCGACTGTGAGGTTGTACGTCCGTGCGTGCTTGGTGAAAGGACGGTTGCCTGTGACGATGACGGTGTCGCCGTCGTCGGTCAGCAGGGTCATGCCCGGCTTAAGGTCACCGGCTGTCACCCAGTCGCGTTCGGATGGAGACCAGAAGGGGTGCTCGTGCGTGGCCGTTAGCTCTTCGACGCCGTCCTCGGTGGCAATGGACAGCTCATTGAAGTACTTGTCGCTCTCAGTACGGATGAGCCGGGTCACCTTACGGGGACCGGTCTCTCCGTTCTCGGGGTCCGTGGCCTGGACCTCGTCCCCAACCTCGATGTCTTCGATGTCCTTCGTGGTGCCGTCGGCCATTAGGACATCCGTACCGGCCAGGAAGCACTTGCAGCCGACGGCTCCCTTGATCCTCTTCACTCCCCAGCCGCCGCCGATCAATTCAGCTGCGAAGCTTTCGATCAGTTTGCCTCGGTCATACGCCCGGGCGTCGGCCTCACACTCGCTGAAATTCTCGATGCAGTAAGTGGCGGCTATGCGCTTGGCCTCTGCCACGTTGTCGCTGTGCAGCAGGAACCTGTAGGCCTTGGCGCAGGCCAGCCGACCGAAGCACGCGTTGCTCTGGCCGCTGTTCTCATATCTGGGGTTAGACCAATAGTTGCCATCCGGTGCGTGCCCGTTCGGGCTGCTCTCCGAGAAAATGTTCTGGAGACTTTGGGAATCGTTCGTGACTGGAGTCTGGCTGGCTATCCAGTCCGATGTGGCCTTCTCGTTCTTCTGCGAGGTCCCGCCGGCGGGGATACCGGGGGTCGGGCTCTGATTGCCGCTCGCGCCGTCGGAGCGCGGCTCGCTGTGACCGGTACCGTCATCGAGCCACAGACCCGTGGGGTCAGAGTGTGAAATCGGGCTGTTGTTGCTGTAGGCGTACCCGTTCATCTGCAGCGGGTCCGCGATGTCGATGACCGGGTCGGCAGAGAGGAAGCGCCCCGAGGACTGGTCGTACTCCCGCGCGCCGATATGGGTCAGCCCCGTAGCCGCGTCGTCAATCCCCACGCCAAGTAGCTGCGCTTGTTCGGCCAGTTGGCCGGCTTCGGGCCGCGCAGCTCGCCATACGGTTTGAAGGCCCGGCGCGTCACCGGCTGGGTGCCGGACAGCTCGACCGTCGTGTTCGCCGTGCCCAGGTGGTCGGCGATCATCGCGTTGAGCTTGTGGCCCGTCGTCGCGCCGTTGGTCGTGGTGCGGACCACCGTGGGGGCGCCGGCCTGGGCGTAGGAGCGTGAGGCGCGGGTGATCGTGCCTGTTGTGTTGGTCGTCAGCTCCGTCTCGCCCAAGTACAGCGTCGAGCCCGTCGCCGAGTTCTCCAGCAGGCGATTGCCGTCGGCGTCGTATACGTACGTCGTCTTGTTGCCGTTGTCGGTGATCGAGTCGAGTTTGTTTTCCGGCGACCAGACCAGGTTCTGGGTGGTGTTGGGGAGGTCGCGGAGCTGAGTGTTGCCCGTCGCGTCGTAGGTGTAGGCGCTGTCCCGGCCCGTCGGGCTGGAGGTGATCGACGTCATCGTGTGCGGCTGGGTCTTGTATGACGGGGTCGTGCCGTTGCCGGTGACCGTCTTGCCGTAGCCGTAGGAGTAGGTGACGTTCTTGGTTACGTCCGCCGGGTCGTGCTCGGTCATCGTCGCCCGGTTGCCGATCCAGTCGAAGGTGTACGACTGGCGGTAGGCCGTCGCGCCCGTCGACACCGTGGTCGCGTCCGGGGCCGCTGCGGTGAGAGTCGAAGACAGGGAGTCGTCGGGGGCCGACGCGTCCGCCACCGCGTCCGGCGCGTCCGCCACCGGGCCTGACGAGAACGCGTACGAAGTGCGCGGGCCCCACGTCCTGCCGCTCGCCGCCTTGCAGCCGGTGCCGTTGCCGTCCGGTTCCAGCTTCGACGTCCAGGCGTTCACCAGTTCGCCCGTCACGTCGTACGTGAAGCACTGGGTGTCCCACGCCGTACCGGCCGCGTCCGCCAGCTCACGGGCGTTGGAGGTGATCGTGCCCGTCGCGTCGTAGGAGTAGTGGCTGTCCGTGATGCGGTGGGGGCCCGCCGTCTCTCGGTCCGTGACCGTGCGCTGGAGGCGGCCCGTGTGAGGGTCTACGAAGTTCGTCGTCCACACGCGGGCGGGCTGGGAGCCGGAGACCGTGCGCAGGACCTCGCCGTACGGCGAGTAGGTGGCGTCGGCCGTGTACCAGCTCTGGCCCGAGGTCGACTCCGCGAGGCCGTCGCCGTTGTAGCGGGTGACGACCTTCTCCTGGGCCAGGCCGCCCTTGGCTGGCAGGGTGACCGACTGCGGCTTGCCCGTGGGTGTGTAGGTGTACGTGTAGGAGTACGTGCCGGAGAGGCCCGTCGTCATCGCGTTGGCCGGGATGACCGTTTCGCTGCCGGTGGGGTGGGAGTCGGCGTCGTAGCCGGTGACGCTGTTGATGTAGTCGCCGGTGTCCGTGTGGCGGATGGACGCCGAGGGCTGGCCGATGCCGCCGGGGGCCTCGTCGTACTTGAATTCCTTGACAGGGGTCGCGGTTGCCGAGCCCTGCCGGACGTATCTGGCCCGGCCGAGGATGTCGTACTCGGTGAAGATCTCCTGACCGCGTGCGTTCTTGACGCGGTTCGGGCGGTCGGCCGTGTCGTACCACGTGTCCGTGGTGCCGGTGTCGGGGTCGGTCGCGGACGTCACGCGGCCGCGGGCGTCGTAGGTGTAGGACCAGACGTTGCCCGCCGGGTCGGTGACCTTGTGGCGGTTGCCCCGGGCGTCATACTCGTAGGCGGTCGTGCGCACCGCGGTCGTGGTGGAGGAGTCCTGGGCGAAGTGCCTGACGGACGTGACCCGGCCGAGGGCGTCGAAGTACGTCCTCGTGATCGGGGCCGTCGAGCCCGGCGGGTTCACCTTGGTGCTGACCTCGTCGTACCAGCGGAACGTCTCGTACTTGTACGCGCCGCCGTGGTAGACCGATGCGCGGTGCTCGCGCTCCAGGCCGTCGTAGCGGTACTGGGTCGACATGGGGATCAGCGACTGCTGTGCGACGGCGTGCCGGTGGCGGCCGCGGTCACCGCCGACGCCGACCGGACGGACCGTATCGCCGCGGAACTGGACGGCCCGCGGAAGGCGCTGGCGCGGGAGGTCGTGAGGGACGGGTTCGACAAGGTGTGAGGGGTAAGTCGGGTGAGGTGTGGCCGTCGGCCCCTCGGCCCAATGAGTGACCTCACGGGTCGGTCCGCCCGGTGAGTGGCGCCCCCGCACCTAATCTGATCGCATGTCAGATGACGAGTCGTACGAACTGCTCGGTTTCGACAACGTCCTCCTGCCCGTCGGGAACCTCGCCGAGGCCGTCGGGTTCTATGAGCGCGCCGGGTTCACGGTGGGGTTCCGGTTCGACGAGGGCGGGATCGCGTTGCTCAAGGTGGGCGGTGAGACGCCCGGGATTCTGCTGAGGCAGGAGGAGGAGTTCGGGCATCGGCCGCCGCCCTGGCCCTCTCCGCGCGTATGGCTGGAGGTGCCGGACGCGCGGCGCGCGGCGAAGGAGTTGGCCGCCGCCGGCATCGTTGCGCTGGACGAGCCCTTCTCCGTGGCCACCGGCTGGACCGTGGAGGTCGCCGACCCCTGGGGCAACGTCATCGGGTTCACGGACTACCGCAAGCGGCCGGAGCTCGGGCGGGCGTGAGGGCGGGTTTCGTGGCGGGCCGCGATCATTCCGTACCCGATCTCGCGTGAAAACGGTGCGCATGTGCCGGTTGGGGCGGCATGGTGGGGGCGTCACGTGGGGAAGGGCCCTGGCGTGGAGCGCGACGGGCGTGCCGAGCAGCGCGGTTGACGGCCCGGCAGGCCGAGGGGGATGCGGTGGACGTCGACTTCCGGATAGAGGTCGGGCCGGGCGGGGCGGACGGCTACCCGGTGGTGTACCGGACGACGGACGGCGAAGAGGCCGCGGACGTGATGCGCCTGCCGCACCCGCACGAGCTGGAGGCGCTGGCGGCGCGGGTGCCGGACGCGGTGGTCGCGTCGTCAGCCCGGGTGCGCCGCGCCGTCGTAGGCAGCGAGGCACCCGTACGGGAACTGGGGCGGATGCTGTTCGACGCCCTGCTGGGCGGAGCCGGGGCGGCGCTCCTGCTGGCCGCGCGCAACCGTGCCGCGCAGCGGGGCGGCCAGGTCCGCATGGTGCTGCGGGTGCAACCTCCTGAGCTGGCGCGACTGCCGTGGGAGTTCCTCTACGACACCGCCGAAGACGCCTATGTCTGCCTCGAGGTGCCGCTCGTACGTCATCCGCAGGTGGCGCGGCCGGTCGAGCCGCTCCGGGTGGCCCCGCCGCTGCGGATCCTGGGCATGGTGGCCCGCCCGGAGGACCAGGAACCGCTGGCCGTGCAGGCCGAACAGCAGCGCCTGCGCGAGGCCCTGGCCGATCTGCTGGCTGAGGGGCGGGTGGAGCTGGGCTGGGTGGGCGGACAGACCTGGCGCGATCTGCGGGACGCGGTCCGCCGCGACGCGCGCGTGCCGCTGCACGGCTCCGGGAGCCGGGGGGAATGGCACGTGCTGCACTTCATCGGGCACGGCGGGTACGACGCCACCGCCCAGGAGGGCACCCTGGCGCTGGCCGGCGAGCGGGGCGAGACCTACCCGCTGGGTGCCGGGCAACTGGCGATGCTGCTCGCCGGTCACCCTTCGTTGCGGCTGGCGGTGCTCAACGCCTGCGAGACGGGCCGCGCGGGCGGGCTCAACCCGTTCTCCAGCGTGGCCGGTGCCCTGATGCGCAAGGGCATGCCGGCCGTGCTCGCCATGCAGTACGAGGTGAGCGAGGACGCGGCGCTGGAATGCGCGCACGCCTTCTACGACTCCCTGGCCCGACAACTGCCGATCGACGTGGCCGTCATGGAGGCCCGCCAGGCCATGACGCTGGCCAGGCCCGGCACCCTCGAGTGGGGAACCCCGGTGCTGTACATGCGTTCCCTCGACGGGGGCGGTCACCTCTTCGACTTCGCCGACACCCCCGGCCCGGCTGTCGTGACGCCCGGGGAGCCGAGACCGGGCACCACCCTGCTCCGGGAGAGCCCGGCCGACCTCCGTCCTCAGGAAGGTCCCGCGGAGGCGGAGCTGCCTCTGGAGGAGCTGTACGCCGAAGGGCTGGCCGCCCTGTACACCGACCGGTGGGGGGAGGCCGTCGAGGCGTTCCGCGCGGTCATCGCCCGCGACCGCGACTACCGCGACAGCCAGGCCAAACTCACCCTGGCCCGGCAGCGTCAGCGCCTCGCCTCGCTGTACGCCGCCGCGACCGCGGCGGCGGCCGCGCAGGACTGGGAGCAGGCGGTCGATCACCTCGAGGCGGTCCTCGCCGCCGAGCCCGGTTACCGGGATGCCCAGGTGCTGCTGGCTCAGGCCCGCTTCCATCGGACCCGGGTCCAGTTGCGCGAGGAGATCGACACCCTTCACCGCGCCGGGCGGTGGGAGGCTGTCGTGGCCGCCGTCGAACGCCTGCGCCAGCATGCCCCTGACCAGCCCGATCCGGAGGTCTTGGCCATGGCAACGGCGGCCCAGGCGGAGCTGACGGCCGCCGACCGCGCCCGGACCCTGGCCGCCCGTTACCACGAGGGTCTGGACCACATGGACGCCGACCGCTGGGAACAGGCGCTGCGCTCATTGGCCGAAGTCCACGCCCTCGACGCGGACTACCGCGACACCGCCCGGCTTCTCGCCAAGGTGCGCCAGGAGATACGGGGCACCCGAATGGGACCTCTCACCGCGTCGCCCCTGTTCTCCTTCGAGGCACCCCACAAGGTCAATGCGGTCGCGTTCAGACCCGACGCGCGCCATCTCGCGGTCGCGACCGGCCGGAAGATCGCGCTGATCATCGACGCCCGGGGCAAGCACGTCCACACTTTCCAGCACGGCGGCATGATGGCAGGGGTCCGGGGTCTCGGCTTCAGTCCCGACAGCCGACGTCTCGCCACGGGCAGCGCAGACCTGTACGTGCGGGTATGGAACACGGGAGACGGTGCCAGGCTGCTCTTGCTCTCGACCAGACACACGGTGATCGATGTGGTGTTCAGCCCCGACGGCCGCCGCCTCGCCGGCGCTCTCACGGGGTCTGGCGGCGTACCGATCTGGGATGCGGAGACCGGCCTGGAACTCTTGAGGATTCCCCACGGCCGCGTCGTGCAGAGCCTGGACTTCAGTCCCGACGGCCGCCGCCTCGCCACCATCTGCGGCGACGGCTTCACGCGGGTGTGGGAAGCCGCGACCGGCGAAGAGCTCGTGAAGGTCGCGCACGGTGGCGTCGCGAACGGCCTGGCGTTCAGCCCCGACGGCCACCGCTTCGCCACCGCGACCAGCCGCAGCGCCGCGCTGTGGAACGCGGATACCGGTGCCCGGCTGATGGAGGTCGCCCTGCGCAGAAAGGTGAGCAGCGTGGCGTTCAGCCCCGACGGTCGGCTCCTCGGCACCGGCGAATCCGTCGGCACCGCGCGGGTGTGGGACGCCGGAAACGGCGCGGAGCTCCTGTCCATCCCCCACGACGACGCTGTGCGGGCCGTGGCCTTCGCCCCCGAAGGCACCCGACTCGCCACCGCCACGGCGAAGACCGTCCACATGTGGCAGCTGCGGGAGGCCGACGATGACTGACCCCACTCCCCTGCGCGCCGACCTCGTCGTCGACCCCCTCGTCACCCGCGAGCAGGAACGCCCACTCACCGACGCCCTCACCGCCCTCGGCTTCGCCACCAGCGTCCGGGAACTCCCCCCGCGCCGCACGACCGAGCCACTGACCTGGCTGATCCTGATCGCGCTGCCCCTGCAGGCGTTCCTGGGCATGCTGGGCCAGAAGACGGCCGAGAGCGCCTACCGCCGCCTCCAGGAAGCCGTCCGCGGCCTCCATCTCCGCTCCTCCGGTACGGCCGCCGCGCTCGAGCCGCCCGAACCGCCGCGTCCCGTCGTACTCGAGGACCCGGCGAGCGGTCTGCGCATCGTCCTGGAGCACGACCTGCCCGAAGAGGGATACCGGCAGCTCCTGGCCCTGGACCTCACCCGGTACCGCCTCGGCCCCCTGCATTACGACCGCGCCCAGGGCCGGTGGCGCTCGGTGCTCGACGAGGCGGACCCGCGCTGAGGCGGCACCCTCCGCGGTCGGCGGGTCCGCGCGAGCACCGGCCGCTCGCCGCCCGCGCCACTCGTTAGGCTCATTTCCGTGCCTGCGAACTCCGTGCCCCCGAACAACGACGACCCCGACGACAGCGCAACCCCCAGCAAGTCCGAGCAGACCCGCGCCCTGATCCTGGAGACGGCGATGCGGCTGTTCCAGGAGCGGGGCTACGACAAGACGACCATGCGGGCCATCGCCAAGGAGGCCGGGGTTTCCGTCGGCAACGCGTACTACTACTTCGCGGGCAAGGAGCACCTGATCCAGGGCTTCTACGACCGGATCGCCGCCGAGCACCAGGTCGCGGTCCGGGAGGTCCTGGCCCGGGAGACCGACCTGGAGGCGCGGCTCGCGGGCGTCCTCAAGGTGTGGCTGGACATCGCGGCGCCGTACCACGAGTTCGCGGTGCAGTTCTTCAAGAACGCCGCCGATCCCGACAGCCCGCTCAGCCCCTTCTCCCCCGAGTCGGAGCACGCGCGCGTGGAGGCCATCAGCGTCCACCGGGAGGTGCTGGCCGGCGCGACGAGGACCAAGGTGCCGGAGGAACTGCGGGACATCCTGCCCGAGTTGATGTGGCTCGCCCAGATGGGGCTCGTGCTGTACTGGATCTTCGATCGGACCGAGGGGCGTGAGCGCACCTACCGGCTCGCCGAGCGGGGCGCCCGGCTGACCGCGCGGGGCGTGTCGCTGGCGCGGTTCCGGGTGCTGCGGCCGCTCGTGCGGGAGGTGCACGAGCTGTTCACGGACTTTCTGCCGGGGATGACGAAGGCGATGCCGGATCCGGCGGCGCGTACAGCTCCTTGAGAACGGGATCCCTGCGCCGGCCACCCGATCGGGCGGACCGGCGCAGGGTTGTCCGACGGACGACGGGCGGCTCAGTTCACCGCGTCCACCTCACCCTCGGCGACATCCGCAGCATCCGCGAGCTCGACGTCGTACACCAACGGCCCGTCCCCGACCAGCACCTGGCGGGCGCGGGAGGCGTACGGCGTCCCCGTCGTCGCCAGCAGATACGTTCCCGGCGCCGGGACCGAGACGATGTACGAACCGTCGGCCAGCGACTCGACCCGGTCCAGTTGGCGTCCGCCCTTCGACAGCAGGGCCACGGCCGCGCCCTCCACTGGTGCACCGTCGGCCGTACGGACGAAGCCGTGGATGACGGAGGCGGGGCCCTGCGCAGCAGGCGACTGGGCCGCCACCGCCTCCTCCTTCGGCTCCACCGCGAGATGCGGCAGCCGCTTCTCCAGCCAGGCCGGCAGCCACCAGTTGGAGTTGCCGAGCAGGTGCATCGCGGCCGGCACCAGTGCCGTACGCAGGATGAACGCGTCCAGGGCGACCGCGGCGGCCAGCCCCACGCCGGCCATGGCCGCGCCGTAGTCGCCGCTCAGGACGAAGGCCATGAAGACGCAGACCATGATCAGGGCGGCGCTGTTGATGACCCTGCTCGTCTCCGCCAGGCCCACGCGCACCGCCCGCGCGTTGTCCTTCGTGTGCACCCACTCCTCGTGCATCCGGCTGACCAGGAACACCTGGTAGTCCATGGAGAGACCGAAGAGCAGGGACAGCATGATGATCGGCAGGAAGGCGGCGATCGGGCCCTCCTGGCCGAGGCCGAGCAGGTTCAGGCCCCAGCCCCACTGGAAGATCGCGACGAGGACGCCGAAGGAGGCAGCGGCGGCGATCAGGTTCATCACGGCGGCTGTCAGCGGTACGACGACCGAGCGGAAGGCGATCAGCAGGAGGACGAAGCCGAGCCCGATGATCGTCGCGATGAAGAGCGGCAGACGGTCGGCCGTCACGGACGCGAAGTCCTTCGAGACCGCTGTCACCCCGCCCACGTGCGCCTCCACGCCCGCGTCCGGGATGACGTCGTCGCGCAGGGTGTCGATCAGCCGGTCGGTCTCCTCGGCCTGCGGTGAGGTGGTCGGGATCACCTGGATCACCGTGACGCCGTTCGCCGGGGGTGCCGCGGCGGCCTGCGCCACGCCCTCCGTCTGGCGGATCGACGTGACCAGGCCGTCCGTGCCGTCGCCGTTCACCACCACCTGGAGCGGGCCGTTGAAGCCGGGGCCGAAGCCCTCGGCGAGCAGGTCGTACGCCTTCCTGGTCGTCGTCGACTCCTCGTTGTTGCCCTGGTCGACGGTGCCGAGGCGCAGGGACAGCAGCGGGAGCGCGAGGACGGCCATCAGGACGAGGGCCAGGGCGGCGACCGAGCGCGGACGGCGTTCGACCGACGCCGACCAGCGGGCGGCGAGGCCGCTCGGGCGCTCTCCCTCGGGGCCCTGAACGGCCAGCCGGCGACGCTGGCGGCGGCTGAGCACCCGGTGGCCGAGCAGGCCGAGCAGCGCGGGCAGCAGGGTGACGGCGGCGAGCACGCTCAGCACGACCGTGAGGGAGGTGCCGATCACCACACCGTCCAGGAAGCGAAGGTTCGTCACCAGCATCCCGGCGAGCGCGATGCACACCGTGCCGCCCGCGAACAGCACGGCCCGGCCCGAGGTGTTGAGGGCGGTGACCGCCGACTCCTCCGGGTCCATGCCGCGCAGGATGCCCTTGCGGTGGCGGGTGACGATGAACAGGGCGTAGTCGATGCCCACGCCCAGGCCGATCAAAGTCGAAAGGAGGGAGGCGAGTTCGGGCACGTTCGTGACATGGCTGAGCAGCTGCGTGGAGAACATGCCGGTGCCCACGCCGAACAGCGCCACCAGGATCGGCAGCAGCATCGCGAACAGCGAGCCAAACGCCAGGAAGAGCACGACGGCCGCCGCGAGGATGCCGACCAGTTCGGCGGTGCCGGTGGGCGGCTCCTCGACGCGGGTGATGGCCTGGCCGCCGAGCTCGACCTGAAGGCCGTCGCCTTCGGCGTCCTGCGCGGTGTCGACGACGTCCTGGACCAGGTCCTTGGGTACGGCGTCCGCCTGTTCGGCGAAGGTGACCTGGGCGTACGCGATCCGCCCGTCCTCGCTGATCTGGGCCGCGCCGCGGGCGCCGTACGGGCTCGCGACCTCGCCGACCCCCTTCATCCCGCCGATGTCCCGCAGCGCGGGCTCGATCCGGGACCGTACGGAGGCGTCCCGCACCGATCCCTCCTCGACCTTCCACACCACCGTGTCGGTGTCGCCGGCGCGCTCCGGGAAGGCCTTCTTCATCTGGTCGTACGCGCGCTTGGAGTCCGTGTCGGGCAGGGAGAAGACCTCCGCGTAGTTCGTGCCCGCGGTCGAACTCGCCGCGCCCAGGCCGAACAACGCCCCCACCCACAGCAACAGGACCACCAGCCGGTGCCGATAGCACCACCGTGCCAATGTCGCCACGCTCAAACCCCTTCGTCGTCGGGTCGGTTGGTCCCCCAGGTCCTGGGCAACAGAATTGGGGCGGCACACGCGCCTGGACATGCGACGCGCATGACTCTCAAGGAACTCCAAAGCGCGGAACCGGCCCCACTGTCAGTGGTCGCGCCGATACTGGGGACCATGACGACGGCTCCAGGCACCGTGCTGGTCGTGGAGGACGAGGAGAGCATCGCTGACGTGCTCGCCATCGCCCTGCGCTACCACCGGTTCGAGGTGATGACGGCGGGCACCGTCCGCGAGGCGCTCGCGCTGGTCGAGCGCACGCGGCCCGACGTGGCGCTGCTCGACGTCATGCTCCCGGACGGGGACGGCCGGGCGCTCGGCCGGGAACTGCGCGCGAGGCGCCCCGACCTGGCGCTCGTCTTCCTCACCGCGCGCGATTCGCCCGCCGAGATCGTCGGCGCCCTCGGCTTCGGCGACGACTACATCACCAAGCCGTTCAACATTGACGAGGTCGTCGCGAGGATCACGGCGGTGCTGCGCCGCACCCGCCCGGCCGACGTCCTCCCGCAGCGCCCACCCCTGTGCTACGGCGATCTGGAACTGGACGACACGACGTACTCGGTGCACCGCGCGGGCCGCTCCGTCGAGCTCACCCCCACCGAGTACGCCCTGCTGCGCTTCCTGGTGCGCAACGGCGGCCGGATCGTGCCCAAGGAGCAACTCCTGCGCCACGTCTGGCAGTACGAGCACACCCCGCCCGAGTCGACCGTCGTCGAGACCTACATCAGCTATCTGCGGCGCAAGCTGGACACGCTGGGACCGCCGGTGATCACCACCCGTCGGGGTGTGGGGTACGGGCTGGCATGAGGGTCCCCCGGCTGCTCTGGGCACTGGGCTGCGAGCGCGGCATCCACTCGCTGCGCGGCAAGCTCACGCTGGCGAACGTGGTGCTGCTCGCGCTCGGCATCGTCGCGGCGACCGTCGTGAGCGTGATGGGCATGCGGTACTACCTGCTGGACCAGATCGACACGGAACTCACCAAGACCCGTGACTCGCTGGGCGGTTCGCAGCTCACCCTGCGGGAGATCGACTCACTGAGTGTGCTGGGGTTCGTGCGCGACCGGCTGGCGCCTCAGACTCTGGAGGAACAGCCGCGGCCGGACTCGATCTTCGCCGCGGTCGACAGCGGGGGCGAGCCCGTCGGCATCCTCGGCTTCCAGCCGACCGACGTCCAGCGCGACCTGGCGGACGCCGTCGACGACCCCCGCACCCTCATCGAGGATCCCGAGCCGCACGACGTCACCGTGCAGGGCGCCGACTACCGGGTGACCGGCACCCGGCTCGCCGACGGCACACAGATCCTGCTCGCCACCTCGTCCGAGGGTCTTCACACGGGCGTCGCCAAGGCCGTCAAGTTCGACCTCGCCATCGGCACCCTGCTGCTCGCGCTGCTGGCCTGCCTGACCATGTTCAGCGTCCGGCGCCGGATGCGGCCCCTGGAGGACATGGTGGAGACCTCGTCGGCGATCGCCGAGGGCGATCTGACCCGGCGCGTCCCGTCCAGCCGGGAGGCCACCCTGGAGGTCGAGCAGCTGCGCCTCGCCCTGAACTCCATGCTCCACCAGGTGGAGTCGGCGTACCGCACGCGCGAGCGCAGCGCGGCCCAGCTGCGCCGCTTCGTCGCCGACGCCTCGCACGAACTGCGCACGCCGCTGTCCGCGATACGCGGCTACCTCCAGCTCTATGACAAGGGCATGCTGTCCGACCCGGACGAACGCAAGCGGGCCTGGGAGCGGGTGCTGGCGGAGACGGACCGTATGGGTCGGCTCGTCGACGAGCTGCTCACCCTCGCCCGCCTCGACCAGCAGCCCGAACTGCGGTTCCGCAACGTCGACATCAGCCGCCTGGTGCGGGACGCGGCCGAGGACCTGAGGGTGCAGCAGCCCGACCGGCCCATCACCGTGGACGCCGACGGCTCCCTGCTGGTGCACGCCGACGAGTCCGGGCTGCGGCAGGTCCTCGGCAACCTGATGGGCAACGTGCGCACGCACACGCCGGCCGACGCGCCGGTGCGCCTCGGCGTGGAGCGCGCGGACGGGGTCGTACGGCTGTGTGTCGCGGACAAGGGGCCGGGACTCGGCCCACAGGACGCGGCCCGGGTCTTCGACCGGTTCTTCCGGGCCGGCGGAGGTGCGGGCAGCGGGCTCGGCTTGGCGATCGTGCAGGGGGTGGTGCGGGCGCACGGCGGTGAGGTGAGCGTGCGGACGGCGCCGGGCGAGGGGCTGGCGGTAACGGTCACGCTGCCGGGGCGGGCGGCCGTACGGTCGTAACCGCGCGGGTAGGTCTCAGGTGTCGGCCAGTATCAGCGCCCATACCGTCTTGCCGTGCCCTCCTCTGCTCCACACGCCCCAGGCGGCGGCGATGTTCTCCACGATGTGCAGGCCCCGGCCTCTCTCCTCCCACTCGCCCACGACCCGCAGCCGCGGCTCCAGTCGGCCCTCGTCGGACACCTCGATGAGGCAGGAGCCGTCGGCGAGGGCGGTCACCGCCACCTCGAACTCCCGCTCCAGGAGCGGACCGTGGCGTACGACGTTGGTGGCCAGCTCGGACACGAGCAGCATGGCGTCCGTGACGGCGGGGTCGTCGGGGCCGTGCCCCCAGTCGGCCAGATGGTCCCGCACCCGGTGCCGGGCGAGACCGACGGAGGCCGGGTGCCGGGGCAACCGGAAGGAGTTGCGTCTCACCACGTTCACTCCTCACCCGGCACACACCTTCGTCACATGGTGCTGCGTCGGGCGACCGTCAGGTATCAGATCCAGGTGAGGCGCCAGAGCCGGAAGACTCCGGTGCCGTCCGAAAGGTACTGGCCGCCGCCGACGTCCTCGCTGCTGACGACGTATTCCTTGGCCTGCCACAGCGGGATGACCGGCACGTCGACAGCGACGGCCTGCTGGACCTCGCGGAAGTCGTCGGCGGCCTCGCTGCGGTCGGCGTACTGCTGGCTGGTCCGGATCAGCTGATCGACGGTCTTGCTGCTGTAGCCGGTGTTCATGGTGCTGTCGGTGCCGACGAGCGGCGCGCCGAAGGTGTCCGGGTCCGGATAGTCGGCCACCCAGCCGACCGCGTACGCGTCCAGCTTTCCGGACGCCCACCGCTTCTGGAAGTCGGTCCACTCGTAGGCCTTGACGGTGACCTTGAACAGGCCGTCCACCTCCAGTTGCCGCTTGAGTTCCGCGGCCTCCGGAGCGGCGGCGCCGCGGCCCTCGGCGTAGCCGTAGGTGAAGCGGACCGGCAGGGACACGCCGGCCTTGGTGAGCAGCTCCCGGGCCTTCTTGGGGTCCGGCTTGGGGTAGAGGTCGAAGAACGACGTGGTGTGGCCGGTGATGCCGGTCGGGATCAGCGAGTACAGGGGGTCGACCGTGCCGTCGTAGACGGTGGCGGCCAGCCGGTCACGGTCGATCAGCCAGGCCATGGCCTGCCGGACCGGGGTGTCGTGCAGCGGCGAGCCGGCGCGGGTGTTGAGGTACAGGTTGCGCGTCTCGGAGCTGTCGGCCTCGGACACGCGCTGGTTGGGGTCGCTGGCGTTCAGCTGGGCGAGGACCTCGGGCGGCAGCTGGCGGGTGGCGACGTCGACCCGCCTCGCCTTCCAGGCGCTGTCGAGCTGCTTCGCGTCGGCGTAGTAGCGCAGCTCCACGGGTCGCCCGGTGTCGTCGACGGCGCCCTTGTAGCGCGTGTTGCGGGCGAGGGAGGCCTTCTTGTCCTTGGTGTACGCGGTCAGTTCGTACGGTCCGGTGCCGTCGACGCCGGTGTCGGTGCGCAGGCCGTTCGCCGGGTACTTGGTGCGGTCGACGATCGAGCCGGCGCCGGTGGCCACCTTGAAGGGGAAGGTGGCGTCGGGCGAGGAGAGGTGGAAGGTGACGGTCAGGCCGCTCGCGTCGACCGAGCGGAGGGTGGCCAGCAGGGACGCGGGGCCGACCTCGGAGTTGATCTCCTTGACGCGGTCGAAGGAGTACTTCACGTCCTCGGCGGTCATCTCCCGACCGCTCGGGAAGGTGAGCCCCTTGCGCAGTTCGCAGCGGTAGGTTTCCAGGTCGCCGCCGGCGAAGGCGCACCTCTCGGCCGCGTCGGGCACGGGGGTGACGCCGCCCGGCTCGAAGGTGAGCAGTGACTGGAAGACGTTGCTGAACAGCGCCCAGGAGCCGGCGTCGTAGGCACCGGCCGGGTCGAGCGACGTGACGGCGTCCGTCGTGCCGACGATGATCGTCTTGCCGTTGCCGTTCCCCGACGGCAACAGCTGCCAGGCACCGACGCCCACGGCCGCCAGCACGAGCAGTGTCGCGAGAATCCGCGTGCGGACCGACCGCATCGGTTTGCCCTCCCCAGGCCCCTTTTTGAGCCACAGCGCATATGCCACGCCCCTAGTGGCGCGGATCACCTAAGCACAGGTGTTTCGCCGAGGGGAAGGGAGTTTTGTTCGATTTGGGAAAGACCTTGCGCAAGGGGGTTTCGACCAGGTTTCACAGGGCTCTCACAGGGTGGGGTCACCCGCTCACGCCTGCCTCGACGCCAGTTCGATCACCGTGATGTCCGACTCCGCGCCGACCCGGGTCGGCGGGCCCCAGGCGCCCGCGCCACGGCTGACGTACAGCTGGGTGTCGCCGTAGCGCTCCAGCCCGGCCACCGTCGGATTGGCCGCCGCCGCGAGGAAGTTACCGGGCCACATCTGGCCGCCGTGGGAGTGGCCGGAGAGCTGGAGGTCGACGCCGTGGTCGACGGCGTCGTGGATCTGCACCGGCTGGTGGGCGAGGAGCACGCACGCGCGTGCCCGGTCCCGGTCGCCGAGGGCCTTGGCGTAGTCGGGGCCCTGTCCCTCGTCCTCGCCCGACACGTCGTTGACGCCGGCGAGGTCGAAGTGCGCCATTTCGACGCGGGCGTTCTCCAGGGGGCGCATGCCGAGCCGCCGTACCTCCTCGACCCACTGTTCGGCGCCGGAGAAGTACTCGTGGTTGCCGGTGACGAAGTACGTGCCGTGGCGGGCCGTCAGCTGGGCCAGCGGGGCCGCCGCCGGGCCCAGGTCCTTCACGCTGCCGTCGACCAGGTCGCCGACCACCGCGATGAGGTCGGGCTGGGTGGAGTTGATCGTGTCGACGACCTTCTGGGCGAAGCCACGGCCGAGGACCGGGCCCAGGTGAATGTCGCTGACCACCG
The DNA here is from genome assembly GCF_002291145.1 of Streptomyces sp. SA15. Taxonomy (GTDB): domain Bacteria; phylum Actinomycetota; class Actinomycetes; order Streptomycetales; family Streptomycetaceae; genus Streptomyces. The sequence goes on along the minus strand of NZ_NTGE01000057.1, from coordinate 5,089 downwards.
CGATCCGGTAACCGTGCGCCGCGCGCGGCAGCTTGGCCAGCGGGACGGTGACGCGTTTGACCGTCGGGCCGTTCAGGACGCCGTACGTGCCGTAGCCGACGGTCCCGACGGCCACGGCGGCCGCGGCGCCGCCGACGACTCGGGAGACGAAGAGGCGGCGGGAGGGGAAGGCCGGGGGCGGCGGGGTGGCGGACCCGGGGGCCGGCTCCGTCGGCGACTCCGCGGCCGGCTCAGGGTCGGTCCCCTGCGGGGCGGTGGGCGTGGCCGCCGCGGCGGCCACGGCTCCCGCCGGGACCGGCTCCGGCTTTTCTACGGCCGTCCCGGCCCGCGCCCGCCGTTCCAGAAACCGCCGCAGCAACGGTCGTACGACCTCACCCGCCGCCAATGCCAGCAGCAGGTAGATCGACATGGCCAGCCACAGGAAGCCCGGCCAGGCCAGTACCTGCTGGAGCCAGAAGGGCGCGCCGGTGCGTTCCGAGACGAGCGCCGTGATGGCCAGCACCCAGCCGCCCGCCACCAGCACCGCGCCCGCACGGCGCACGAGGCCCGGGCCCCGGGTGGTGTCGCGGAAAAGTCTGCGCCACACATACCAGTTGCCCGCCACCAGTGCGCTCAGCACGGCCAGTGCGACGAGCGCGAAGACGACCACCATGTCGGTCGTATCCCCTCTTTCGTGGTCCCGAGTTGTTCATGCGTCCAGCGCCGTTGTTGTCAATGCGTCCAGCGCCGTTGTTGTCAATGCGTCCAGCGCCGTTGCTATGACGTGCGAGGCAGTTGCTATGACGTGCGGCGCAGTGCGCGCAGACCGCGCAACCCGATGGCCCCCACAGCCGTCCCCCATACGAAGGAAACGACGGCGAGCAGCAGGTGCACCCAGAAGTACGCGGTCGGGTCACCCGCGTCGTCGAACGCGAGCCCGCTGCCGTCCTTGACGAGGTTCTTGACGAAAGTGATCCAGATGACCCAGCTCCACACCCCGAAAGCGAGCAGGAACCAGGAGACGGGGCGGCTGAGCTTCATACGTTCAGTATCACCGGCGCGTGTCCGGATCCGTGGCCGGGGTGGGGAGGCGGGCGGGACTTCACGCCCTGTGGAAGGTACGTTCCTGACCGTGTCCCCACCCAAGAAGACCGCCAGGCGATCCCTGCTGGTCACCTCCGCCGCCGTCCTGTCGTCCCTCGCGCTGACCACGCCCGTCTCCTACGCGGACCCCAAGCCCTCACCCAGTCCCTCGAAGAGCCCGTCGGCCACTCCCCCGGCGAACATGTCGGCCGTGGGCGGCGCGCGCCTCGGTCAGGCCGGGACGCAGGTCAACCTGGCGAGCGGGGTCCCGGTGCTGCCCAAGGACCTGAGCGCGCGCTCGTGGATCGTCGCCGACGCCGAGTCCGGTGACGTCCTGGCCGCGCACAACGCGCACTGGCGGCTGCCCCCGGCGAGCACCCTGAAGATGCTGTTCGCGGACACGGTGCTGCCGAAGTTCGCGAAGACCGAGAAGCACAAGGTGGTCCCCACCGACCTGGCGGGCATCGGCTCCGGTTCCAGCATGGTCGGGATAAAGGAGGGCGAGACCTACACCGTCCACGACCTGTGGCTCGGGGTGTTCCTGCAATCCGGCAACGACGCCGTGCACGTGCTGTCGCAGATGAACGACGGCGTCGACAACACCGTCAAGCAGATGAACGCGCACGCCGAGGAGCTTCAGGCCCTCGACACGCACGCGGTCAGCCCCGATGGCTACGACTCCCCCGGCCAGGTCTCCTCCGCGTACGACCTCACCCTGATCGCCCGCTCCGGGCTGCAGAAGAAGGACTTCCGGGAGTACTGCTCGACGGTCACGGCGAAGTTTCCGGGCAAGACGACGAAGAACAAGAAGGGCAAGACCACCCGCGAGTCCTTCGAGATCCGGAACACCAACCGGCTGCTGAGCGGCGCCTCCGACGTGCCCGTCTACCAGGGCATCGCGGGCGTCAAGAACGGCAACACCACCAACGCCGGCGCCACCTTCACCGGTGTCGCCGAGCGCAACGGCAAGGTGCTGCTCGTCACGGTCATGAACCCGGAGAAGGACGAGAGCAACGAGGTCTACAAGGAGACCGCCCGGCTCTTCGACTGGGGCTTCCAGGCGGCCGGCAAGGTGGAGCCGGTGGGCGAGCTGGTGCCGCCGAAGAGCGCCGCGCAGCCGAGCGCCCAGCCGGGTGCGAACCCGTCCGGGGAGGCCGGGGGCATGGAATCCGGCGGGAGCGGGGCCTCGTCCGGCGGCGCGTCGAAGCCGGTGGCGAGCGCCACGGCCGAGGGCGGCTCCGGCGGCATGGGGATCGCGCTGGGGATCACCGGCGGGCTGCTGGTGCTGCTCGCGGGCGCCGCGTTCCTGGTCAACCGTCGCTGGCCGCTGCCGGATCTGGTGCGCCGTCGTCCTCGTCCGTGAGTTCGACCTCCTTGCTCTGCGTCGCCGTCCACGCGGCGCAGAACAGCACTAGTTTCGCCGTGAAGTTGATCCACAGCAGCAGGGCGACGGGGACGCCGAACGCGCCGTACATGCTCTTCGCGGCCACCCCCTGCATATAGCCGCTGAGCAGCAGTTTCAGCAGCTCGAAGCCGATTGCTCCGGTCAGCGCGGCCACGATCAGGCGACGGCGGGCGGGTTCGACTCCGGGCAGCAGGGTCAGGACGTACAGCAGGAGCAGGAAGTCGGCGAGTACGGCGACGAGGAACGCGGCGATCTGCAACAGGATCCCGCCCCAGCCGCCCTCGTCGAGGCCGAGCTGCCGGGTGATCCAGCCGACCATCGCGGAGGCGACAGCGGAGGCGGCGAGCGTGACGAGCACCGCGCCGCCGAGCCCGAGCAGGATCCCGGTGTCCTTGGCCTTGCGCAGGACCGGGTTCTCCTCCTCGTCGGGCAGCTCCCACACCGCGCGCAGGCACTCGCGCATCGAGCCGGCCCAGCCGATGCCGGTGAACAGCAGGACGGCGCCCGCGATGAGGCCGACGGTGCCGGCGTTCTGCACCAGGCCGTCGATGTTGAGCTGGTCGGAGATGCCGGGCACCTGCCCGGCGATCTTGTCCTCCAGGGTGTTCTGCTGCTTCGTGCTCAGCGTGGCGGCGGCGATGGCGGCGGCCACGGTGAGCAGCGGGAAGAGCGCCACGAAGCTGGTGAACGTCATCGCCGCGGCCAGCCGTGTCCACTTCACCCGGTCCAGGCGCTCGTACGACCGCCACGCGTGCGTGGCCATCACGCGGGCGACCAGGGGCCCGACGACGGGGAGCTTTTTCAGCCAGTCCATGATCCGACTCTGCCCTCCCTGCGGAAGACAAATGTCCGAGTGCCCCAAAACCGCAGGACAGTCGCCAATGCCATGCCGATTCCGGCGCCGGAGACGGTGTCCGCGCGCTGGGAGGTGAGGCCGAGTCCGTAGTGGCTGATGGCGAGACACAGCAGTTGTACGGCGGCACCCGCGACGTTCACCGCGAAGAAGACGGCGTAGGGGCGCAGGCCCTTCGGGCGGGTGTGCCGGTAGGTGCCGAGCGCGTTGCCGGCGTAGGCCACCGAGCAGCCCGCGACGAAGGAGAGCGACTTGGCGGTGAGGGGGTCGAGGGCGGCGGGGCCGCGCAGGTAGGTGAAGAGGGCGAGGTCGGTGGCGTAGGCGAGGAGGCCCGCGATGGCGAAGCCGAGGAGTTCACGGCGGGTCTTGGTTGCCCACGCGCGCGTGCGGTGCGGTGCGCCCGTGCCCGGCCACGCGCGCGTGCGGTGCGGTGCGCGTCGGCCGGTCCACGCGCGCCTGCGGTGCGGTTCGCGTCGGCCGGTCCACGCGCGCCTGCTCACCAATTTGCCACCGCCAGGCCGTACATCGCGAGCCACACCAGGCCGATCAGGGCGAGCGCGCGGTCGCGCAGGACGACGTCCTCGGGTTCGCCGGCCGTGCCGCGGTCGGCGAAGACGGCGTACCTGAGGATCGCGAGGATGAAGGCGACCATGGACAGCTGCCGCCAGGGCAGCACGCTGGTGTGCGGCACGCCGCCCTCCTCCAGGGCCCACAAGCAATAGCCGAGGACGGCGACACCGGCCGCGAGCTGCCACACGAAGCGCAGGTAGCCGGGGGTGTACTCGGTGAGCAACGCGCGCGTGGCGCCCGCTTTCCCGGCCATCTGGACTGCTTCGGAATAGCGCTTGGCCGACACCATGAACAGCGCGCCGAACCCGGTCGTGATCAGGAACCAGCGCGAGAGGGGGATACCGAGGGCGAGTCCGCCGATCATCGCCCGCATCAGGAACCCGGTCGTGACGATGACGAGGTCGACGACCAGGACGTGCTTGAGGCTGACGCAGTACACCAGTTGCATGCCCAGGTACGCCGCCAGCAGCGCGGAGACGGCCGGGGACACCAGCCAGACCGCGGCGGCGGGCGCGAGGAGGCCGAGGACGGCTCCGACGGCGTACGCGACGGGTACGGGGACCTGTCCGGAGGCGACGGGGCGGTGGCGCTTGGTGGGGTGGGCGCGGTCGGCGTCGGCGTCGCGGGCGTCGTTGATCAGGTAGACGGCTGCGGCGCAGGCGGTGAACAGGACGAAGACCAGCGCGAGTTGGGTGAGCGCGTGCCGGGTGAAGAGCTGGCCGGCGGCGGCCGGGGCGGCGACGACCAGGATGTTCTTGACCCACTGCTTGGGGCGGGCGGTCCTGAGGAGGCCCCCCAGGAGAGGGCGGAGAGGGCCTCTGGGGCGTGGCAGGGTGTGGCGCGGGGGCGTGCGTTTCTCGTGGAGCGCCGTCTCCTGGGTGTGGGCGGCGCCGGCGAAGGGCCCTGTCTCAGTCATGGACGCCTCCGCTCATCCAGCGCGCCCCGATGCGCGCCGTGAGCACCCCCAGGGCCGCGCCCGCCGCCACGTCCGAGGGGTAGTGGACGCCGACGATCAGGCGCGAGAGGCACATCGCGGCGGCGAGCGGCGGGATCACGCGCGCGCCGAGCGCCCCGTAGGCGACGGCGGCGGCCGCGGCGGAGGTCGCGTGCGAACTCGGGAAGGAGTGCCGGCCGGCGGTGCGCACAAGGGGCGCGACATGCGCCGGGCGCGGACGGCGCACCACCCTTTTCACGCCCAT
>NZ_NTGE01000092.1 GCF_002291145.1 Streptomyces sp. SA15 | reverse complement strand
GTGCGGGCCACTGGGCCGCCGGTGCGGGGGCGGCCGGCTGGTACGACGGCGGCAGCGGCGGCACGTCCCCCTCCGGCGCCGGAGGGGGAGTCCAGGAGGGGAAGCCGGACTGGGGGGCGGGCTCCGCCTCCGACGACTCGTCCGGGGCGCTACCGGCCTCCTGCGCGGGGGTGTCGTCGGTCTCGCCGTCTGCAGGAGCGGACTTCGCGTCTTCCTCGGCCGCAGAGGCCCCGGCGTCCTCGTCCGCGTTGTCGGCCGTGGAGGACGGAGTGGCGTCGCCGCTCTCTACGTCGGCTGAGGCGGAGTCGCCGGCAGCGTCGGCGGAGGCTGAGGCGTGCGTGCCGTCATCCGTACGGCCACTGGCACTGGCACCGGCACCGGACGAGTCCGCGGCCGTACCGTCGGCAGCGCGGTCTCCGCCACCGGCCTGCGCCGAAGCCTTCGCGGCGGAATCGTCGACCGAGCGCTCACTCTCGTCGGCAGACGACTGCCCAGCCCCACCAGTCCCAGCCGCGGCGGCGAGCTCCGCGATCTCCCGCTTCAGGGAGGCAGCGGAGAACCGCATGGTGTCGCCGCTCTCCAGATCGCCGTTTCCGGACTCACCCTCGCCGGAAGCCGGGTAGGAGGGGGCGGCAGGAGGGGCAGGCGGCGCAACAGGGGCCTCAGGAGCAGCCGGCGCGGCAGCCGGAGCCCACTGCCCCTGCGGCTGAGCGGGAGCCTGGTGCGGGGCGGGTGCCTGCGGCTGCTGCAACTCGAACCCACTCCGGGCAGGCGGCCTGGGCACGCCCATCGGATCCGCCGTCGGCGGCGTGGCCGGAGCAGGAGCAGGAGCAGGAGCGGGCGCGGGAGCCGGAGCCGCTGCAGGAAACGCGGGGTCCGGCGGAGACGAAGCAGCCGAAGGCGCACCCGAGGCACCGGGCGCACCGGTCTCCTGCCCGGACGGCCCGGACGGCCCGGACGGCCCGGATTGTCCTGACTGCCCGGACCCCCCACCACCCGCGTTCTGCGTGTACCAGGCAGGCGGCGCGTAGTCGATGGTGAACTCGCCCGTCATCTCGATGGCGGACTCCGCGTCGGGCTGGTCATCGTCGGGTGAGGCCCAGCCCCCGCGGATCCCGTCCCGATCGCTGCTCACAGTTCCTCCTGGTGTGGTCGAGCACCCTCATGCCGTGCCGGGGCGACCATTACTTGTCGGCCTTGGTCGTTCGAGGTCGTCCGGTCCACCGGCTCCCCCTGGGGCGCCGACGCCCGGTCCACGGGTTCTGACATCGCGCCCCGTCCCAGCCTAATCACCACGTGCCCCACCCTGGCAGGCCCATCCACCCCATCACGACCCGCGCACTGCTTCACAACGGGCCCGCAGGTGTCGTACACGTCACCACTTCCGATGAACAAACCGCCCGATAACAGGTGTGAAGCCGCAAGACAAAGCGCAAGAAAGCCCCCGAATGCTCAATTCGCGTCGAGCGGCGTCCGATTCAGTCCATCCTGCGCGGCGTACCCAACAATCCGATCTCGGCGTCGGTCGGTTGTGTGAGCACGTACTGCCGGTCACGATCGCTACACCAGAGGGTGAGGCCGTCGGAGAGCCCGGGCAGGGCCTCCACCTCGGCCCGCGGCAGCGCCATCGTGCGGCCCAGCTCCGTCGCCTCGTCCGGCGAGATTCTCTGCACCCCGACGAGCCGCGCCTGCCGCACGAGCCGCGGAGCCACCGGGCTGAGATATGGCAGCAGGGTCAGCACCGACTGCCAGGGCCCGGAGACGACCCGACCGCGCGGCGGCCGCATACCGCAGTCCCGCACCACCAAGACAGGCGTACCGGCCGAAGTGCCCTGCGGGGGCACGCGCCCGACGTCATACACGGCCAGCCCGTTCTGTCCGCCCCCCATGGCATGCACCATCTGCATCCAGGCCTGCGGACGCCCCGTCTCCACGGCCACCCGCGCTCCCGTCGCCGCCGCCCTGAGCGCGATGACCTGCACGGTCCACAGCCCGCCGATGAGGACGACGTCGTACGCGGTCGGCCGATTGAGCCCCAACACCGCGGGCCGCCCCTCCGCGTCCACTCCGATGACGACGCCGTCGTCGCCGATGGGGAGCGTGAGGGCGTCCAGCTGGTCGACGGACACGGAGTGCCGAGCGTGCCGCGGGCCGATCAACCCGAGGCCGGTGCGCAGCAGTTCGCGCGCCCGCTCGGGGACAGAGGGCTGTGGCTCGCCGCGACCGGCGGACGCCTGTCCCACGCGCGTGGTCATCGACGTCACCGGGCACCTCCGAGGGGCAGAGTGGCGAGCATGCCGGGTACCTGTTCCCGGTCGAGGCGGGCGAGCCCCGTGCCCGTGTGCCGGGCCGCGCCCTGCAACGCGCGCCGGGCGGCGACGAGTTCGTCGTCGCTGCGCCCGGTCACCCGCAGGTGCCCGCAGACGGAGACCTCCTCCTGCCGCTCCCCGCACGTGAGCGTGAGGCTGAAGGTGGTCGCGAGCGCGGGGACGGCCGTGACCAGGGCGAGGAGCTGCGGCAGCGACGGAGCTCTCTCACCCCCCAGCGCGGGCCAGCGACGGAGCCAGTACGTGGTGTGTCTGCGGTTGTCGCAGCGCCAGCTCCGGGCCGACTCCTCGGTCCGCCGCTCGCGCGTCTCCGTCCGCCCGGCCTCCGCCGTCACCAGCGGGTTGGCGCAGGCCGAGGTGGCGATGGCGGAGGTCAGCTCGTCCTCGTCGAGGAGGTGCGCACGGAACCCGGCCCCGGTCAGCCGGCTCGCCAGGTGATCGGCGGCACGCACGACACACTTCTGCGCCCCGACGAGACCGCCCCCGCGCGCGGCCACGGCCTCCGGGCACAGCTCCGGGTCCAGCTTCAACGCGATCCACGTGATCCGCACGGCCGGTGCACCCGTCTGTTCCTGCAGGGGCGCGTAGTTGGCGACGGCCACGGACTGCTGGGGCAGATGAATCGCGGGCGCGGGCTGGGTGTGCAGCACGACCTGCGCCGACTCCAGCCGGATCCCGTCCACGTCCAGGGCGCCGTGGACCAGGGAGAGCGGCAGCGGCTGCCGGTTCCGCTCGGCCCGCAGCGCGGTGGCGTCGGCCTCCACCTGCAGGACCGCGGTGACGAACGTGCCGTCCCCGATGATTCCGACGGGCCGGCGGTCACGGCCGGCGTACGTGTACGTCCGCAGACTCGGGTCGCACTCCACGGCCGGCGCGAGCCCCGGCTCCGTGCCCTGCGGTATCGGCGTACTCGCGGCCCGGCGCTGCCGCGCTTTCAACGCCCTTGCCGTGGCCAGCCATTCGGGCAGGGAGCGGCCACGGCGGCGGAAGAAGGAGAGCAGCACCAGGCAGATGGCGACGACGGCCGCGGGCACCAGGGCCACGGGATCGATCACCCATCCGACGAGCAGGATGGCGGCCGCGATCTCGAACAGGACGAAGCGTTGCAACCGGAATGCCCCGACCTGACCCGAACGCACCCGGAGATGGAGCGCGCCCGGCGAGGCCGACCGCTGCGCCGGTGTCTGCCGGGGCGTTTCCGTCGTTTGCCGGGGCGCCGAAGAGCCCCGCGTCCGCGATCGGTCACGGGACCGGGCGCGCGTTCCGGAAGCCATCACTCCATCCCCCCGTTTTGCTCACAACTCGCTGGCATTTCAGCACCGCACAGGGCCCTTGAGGGCCCGGGTACCCTACCCGCTCCACAAGTCCTCGCGGATACCAGGCATAGTAGGGGGCCGCTCTGACATCGGAGGCGGGGGACCCACGTCACCCGGCGGGCGCGGCCCATGTGAACACGGGGAGAGACAGGCACAGATGGCATCTCGGCGCGACCAGCTCAATGCCTACACCTTCGCGAAGCGCCGCATGCTCGCGGCCTTCCTGCAGTCCTCGCCCGACGGCTCGGAGGAGGGGGCGCCCCGTCCACTGCGCTCGATCCTTCCCGGCATCATCGTGGGCGTGATCGTCATCGCTGTCTTCGGGGCGTGGGGCATGTTCAAGCCCACCGCGCCCAAGGGCTGGAACGACCCCAACGCCAAGGTGATCGTCGCCAGCGACTCGACCACGCGCTACGTCGTCCTGAAGACCGGCAAGCAGGTCCAACTGCACCCGGTCCTCAACATGGCCTCCGCCAAGCTGCTCCTCAACGAGGGCGAGGGCGAGGTGGTGACCGTCGCCGAGTCCGTTCTCGACAACGGCAAGATCCCGCACGGCGTCACCATCGGCATCCCGTACGCGCCCGACCGCCTTCCCTCGGCGTCCGAGGCGGGCAGCGAGAAGCGCTGGGCGGTCTGCGAACGCCCCAGCGCGGGCGGCGAGTCCATCCAGAAGGCGGCCCTGGTCCTCGCCTCCCGCGACATGAAGGCGACCGAGGGCAAGGGAGAGAAGCTGACGGGCGGTCAACTCCTCTACGTCGCCGACCCCGGCGGGAACCACTACGTGGTGGACGCGAGCGGACGGTCGTATCCCATCGACAAGAGCGACGAACTGCTGCTGCGCGCCGTCGTCGGCTCCGGCCGGCAGCCGCAGAAGGTGTCCAAGGAGTGGCTGGAGACCCTGCACCGGGGCGACCCGATCTCCTTCCCCGAGATCCCCGATCAGGTGGGCCTCGCGGCCGACGCCCCCGGTCAGCTGGACGAGACGACCAACAGGGTCGGCATGGTGCTCAAGGCGTCCGACCTCAACAGCGACCAGTACTACGTGGTGCTGCCCGGCCGCGTCGCCCCCATCTCCGCCTTCGTGGCCCAGCTCCTGCTGTTCAGCGAGGACTTGGCCTCCCTGGGACAGGCCGGTGAAGCCAAGGGAATGAGCCCCGGCGCGATCGTCCCGGGCAAGCCGTTCGGCACCGAGCACCGCTGGCCGACCGAGGACCCCCAGCCCGTCAACGAGGCCTCCGGAGCGGCCGGCAGCCGCAGCACCGTCTGCAACGTCCTGCGCGGCGTGAACGCGGGCTCGGGCGCCACGACCCTGAGCACCTGGGCGGGCACGGACTTCCCGGCCAAGCTGCCCACCGGCTCCTCAAGCGCCTACGTCACGCCCGGATCCGGCCAGCTCTACCGCCAGTTCCAGGGCGAGGAGACCAAGGCCGGCCCCGTCTTCCTCGTCACCGACACGGGCCTGCGCTACGTACTGCAGTCCAACGCAGACAGCGGCACGGACGACGCCGGCATCGGTACGACGGCCAAGGAACGCGAGCAGGCCCAACAGGAGGCTGAACAGGCCCAGACCCGGCTGGGCTACAAGGACGTCGACCCCGCGCCGATCCCCGCCGCCTGGTCGGAGTTCCTGCCCACGGGCCCACGCCTGTCGACGACGGCGGCACGTCAGCCGCAGGGTTCCTGAGGGGCGCGGACATGCGACACGTGCCCTCCTTCCCGTGCATGACGACCGCGGTGGCCCGGCGTATGACGACTGCGGTGGCCCGGCGTATGAAGACCGTGGTGGCCGCGACGCTGCTCATGACCGCACCCGTCCTCCTCGCGCCCCCCGCGGCGGCGGCCGACCTCCCGTACTCAGACCAGTGCCAGTTCCCCAACGGCAAGTACCCGGGCCGTCCTTGGTCCCTCCAGCGCGTCCTCCTGGACGAGCTGTGGAGCCAGTCCAGGGGCAAGGGCGTACGGGTGGCGGTGATCGACACCGGCGTCGACGTCACGAATCCCCAGCTGCGCGACGCGGTCGACGCGAAGAGCGGCCGTAACCTCCTGCCGAAGAACCTCAAGGACGACGACGGCAACCCGATCGAACGGGGCAAGGAGAACGGCACCACGGACACCGTCGGCCACGGCACCAAGGTCGCCGGCATCATCGCGGCCCGCCCCGTCCAGGGCACCGGCTTCGTGGGCCTGGCCCCCGAGGCGACGATCATCCCGATCCAGCAGAACGACGCGGAGGGCCACGGCACCGCCGACAGCCTGGCGGCGGCGATCCGCTACGCCATCCAGGCCGGGGCCGGCGTCATCAACATCTCACAGGACACGTCGAACGCGGTGAAGCCGACATCCGACCTGGAGCTGGCGATCAACGAGGCCCTGGCCCAGAAGATCGTCGTCGTGGCCTCGGCGGGCAACGACGGCCTCGGCGGCAACGTCAAGGAGACATACCCCGCGTCCTACAAGGGCGTCCTCGCGGTGGCGGCCTCGGACCGCAACAACGAGCGCGCCTCCTTCTCCCAGTCCGGCGAGTTCGTCGGCGTGGCGGCCCCCGGCGTCGACATGATCTCCACGGTCCCCAAGGGCGGCCACTGCTCCGACAACGGTACGAGCTTCTCGGCGCCGTACGTCGCCGGCGTCGCGGCCTTGATCAAGGCGAAGCACCCCGACTGGACCGCCCGCGAGATCGTCGCGCAGATCGAACAGACGGCTGAGCGCACGATCGCGGGCCACGACCGCCTGGTCGGCTGGGGAGTGGTCGACCCCGTCCGAGCCCTGACGGAGGACGAAAACCCCCTGGAGTCCCCCAACCCTCAGCAAGGTCTGGGCCAGCAGGAACCTCCCACCCCGGCCAAGTTCCAGATCGGCGAAACGGCCGAGGAACGCAACGCTCGCCTCGCCACGTATGTGGCCGTGGGCGCGGTGGTTCTTGTCGCGGGGCTGGGCGGCACGGCGGTGGCGATGCGGGATGCGCGGCGCAGGCACGCGCGACGGCTGGAGTCCGGATCCGGGACGCGCTGACCAAGCTGAACATCATCGGCCTCGCCCTGGGGCGTCCCCGAGGGTCGGCTGCACCGTGACCGCTGACCTCGCCGGTGTCGGCCACTCCGGTCATCCCACGGTCAAGCGCTGACCAGCCCCTGGCCAAACCGCCGTATGGGTTGCGCATGCCCCGCCTCCTCCTCCTGACATAGCGTGATTTACCGGATGGCTGCCTGGCTACGGTGGTGCTGCCACATCGTCCAAGGGCCATCGGTCCACGGGGGAGAGGAGACGGCGGTGGGCATACCACTCCGTTCGCGCCTTCTTGACTACGTCGGGGTGGAGCCGCCCGGAGACCAGGCCCAGGTGTCTGCGACGACGCCGGAGCCCCGCAGATCGCGCCTTCTCGACTACGTCGAACACGGCGACGCCGAATCACCGGCACCCTCTGCCCAACGCCCGGGCATCCCCGCCTACCACGCGCCCGTGTTCGTACCGGCCCATCCCCGGTACGCCGATGTCACGGACGCGGACGGCCGCACGGCCCGGGTGCCCTTCATCGCGTACGAACTCTTCGAGCACCCTTGGGCCGGAACGGGAACCGTGGCCTTCGCCTTCACCACACTCGACCGGCTGGTGGCCGCCCTCGGCGAGGCCCAGCCGTGGGTCGCCACCTCTATCGGTCCGCTGGCGGATGGCGTCAGCGCGTACGACGTCACGGTCCTCCTCGACCCGACAGTGGCCCCCGGACGGCACAACTGGCAGCCGGACGACCTGGCCGTCTACGCGCGGGAGGCCGGCTGATGTCGGTCGACTTCAAGGCGGTCCTCAGCGACCTCACCTCCATGTCCAAGACCTTCCACGACGAGGCCGTCAACTACCGCAAGCTGCACGCCGACGTCGCTCCGCCCCTGGTCAGCGGCGGCGACGCCGGGCTCGACCACGCCATCAAGGAGGTCGCCGACCTCATCGTCGCCCTGCACATCGGCTTCGCCGACCGGCTCGACGACCACGGCGACAAGGTGACGTACGCCCGCGACTCCTTCCAGCGGCACGACATCGACGTACACGGCCTGTTCGAGGACCTGATGGCGGATGACGGCTGATGGCCGACAGCTGGGTCGGCGGCGACATCGGCGGACTGCGCACGATGGCCGAGACGTACAAGAACGCCAAGGACAAGCTCGACGACGTCGTCACCCCCCTCAGCCGCACCGTCGAGGCGCTGGTGGGCGACGCGGCCTGGAAGGGCGAGGCGGCGGAGACCTTCCGTGGCACATGGAGCGAGGACGCGCTGGCCGCCGGCGCCTTCGCCAGCCTCGTGCACGACACGGGGGACATCCTCTCCGACCTCGTCGACGCCCTGACCACCTGCGAGACGGCCCTGCAGAACGCCGAGCACGTGGCAACCCGCAAGGGCGTGCCGATGGGCGCGATGGGCCTGCCCCGGGAGATCACCACCGCGAATCCGCCGACCGCGGAGGATCAGAAGACGATCACAGCGATGAGCGAGTACGACCAGGTGCGCAAGGGGGTGCTGCATACCGCGCAGCATGCGCGTCTGGTGGCCGCGAACAAGTTGCGGGGGCTGTACGCGCAGGTGACAGCTCCGGTGTCGACGGGCGACAAGATCACCATCGCCGACGCCCTGCGAGGCCTGTACGCCTACGACGCGGAGGACGCCCGAGCCGGCGGCAAGGAGGCCAGGAAGCTGATCGACGGCGCCAAGGACGAGGAGCGGGCCGCCAAGAAGGAACTCCGCGCGGAGCGCAAGGCGTACCAGAAGGCGGGCCGCGCGCTGCCCAAGGACTTGCCAGCCAAAGGTGCCTACCGCGATGCGGTCATGAAGGTCGACTCGCTGGAGAACGCCATCGCCCGCGCCGACCACGGCAGTACCGCCCTGCCGTACGACCGCGCCCTGAACGTCAAGCTGGCCGATGCCGCGGATGCGCTGCGCCTCGGCAAGGGCCTCGAGAAACTGCCGGAGTTCCTCAGGGAGATCCCGGTCCTGGACGTCGCCGCAGCCGCCGCCTGTGGGCTGGTGGAGGCGAAGGACGACCACGACAAGGGCTGGTCCTGGCAGCACTCCGTCACCGTCGACGTCGGAGTCGCCGTCGGCGGAGTGGCCGTCGGTGCGGGCATGGTGGCCGCCCTGCCCGTCGAGGGCGCGGCCGCTGTGGCCGTGGTCGGCGTCGGGTCGGCGATCCTCGCGACGGACGTCCTCGACCACTCCTTCCACGAGCACTGGAGCGAGGACATCCACGACCACGGAGTGGTCGGCGGTGTGCTGCACGGCACCGGCAACGTCCTCTCCGAGACCGGGGACGACTTCGTACGACTGAAGGACGACGTCTGGCATGGCATCAAGAGCATCTTCTGACGTTCCCGCTTCCGAGGCTCCCGTCCAGATCCCGAAGTTGCCGGGTCTCGGCACCAGTTGGTACGAGCGAGGCGCGCGCTACTGGGCACGCCGGGTCCGCACGGCGATCCTTGTACTCCTCCTCCTGGCCTTCTTCTGCTACATCGCGCTCAGGCTCTACGTGGGCGTTCCCCGCAGCGATCTGCCACCGACCGCCCGCACCGTGTGGGACTGGACGCAGGCAGTCGCGTCCGGCGTCGCTGTCGCGTGGGGATGGGTGAAGCAGCGCAGGGACCACCGCAAGAAACTCCTCGACCCTCCCACTCCTCAGCAGATGTGGGAGGCCAAGCGTGGTGACAGCACCCGTGCCCCGGGGCTGGCCCGCGCCGCTGTCCTCCCCCTGCTGATCGCGGCGCCTGTCCTGCCGGCGATCGCCGCATGGGGCGTCGGCTGGTTCGCGGCGATGCTCACGGTCCACGAGTATCCGAGCGAAGTCGGCGCTCGGCGTTGGCTGGAGGAGCGTACGTCCAGGGGAGCTTGATTTTGGCCTAGCAAAGAGTTCGTTCGGTGGGTTCGTTCGGTCGCCTTCGACCCCGGACCTTGAGCGGGCCAAGTTTGGGACGCTTTGGGCGATCTTGGCCGCTACTGTGCTGACGATGTCTCGACAACTTCGTAACTCACCCAACACACAGTTCAGTTGGCCGCGATTTACACAACGACTACAGTGGTCGATGCGTGTGTCGCCCTACATCAACATCATCGCCGGTGCGCCACTCGACGGCCTTACGAACGGGGAACGGGGAGGGAAGGCATCGTGCTTCCTGCGGACATGGGCGGAGGCTCCGCCGACGTACGGCGCGGTCTGATGGCGCTCTCGACCTTCAAGAAGCGTGTGGACGACCTGCTCACCGCCTTCGAGGACTCAGCTGGTGGCTCGTCGAAGGTCGCGGCTCACGGCCTGACGGAGGCCGCGTTCGGCATGGGGAACTTCCCGGAAGCGAAGGCGCTCCACCTGGAGTACGAGCGCGTGCACGAGCGCATCACCTCGCTTTCCAAGTCACTCGGCCTCCAGTTGGAGGCGATGCAGATCGCTGTCCACGGCGTGGACGTCACCTTCGACAACCTCGAAGAGGACCTTCGTTACCGGTTCCACGAGATCCGCACCGAGGTCAACCAGGAACGTGACGAGATGCTGAACCAGCATCTCAAGCGCGACAACAACGCCGACCACACTGACGCGGGGTACTGATGAGCGGCGACAAGAAGCAGCCGGACCCTTACCAGGCGGAACGCCAGGACGCCGCCCAGCAGAACACCAGCGTCGAAGACGCCGTGAACAAGGCCGCGGTGATCAGCCCCGCCGGACCCGGCAAGCCCGGCGGCTTCGGCAAGACCAACTTCGAGGGCCACGACCTCAACGAGATGATCGACATCGTCGAGTCGGCGAGCCCGGAGACCCTGGAGAGCGCTGCCACGGCCCTCGTCGACGCCCGGGACGCCATCAACGAGGCCGCCGACGAACTCAGCCGCAACCTCGGCAACGTCGACTGGGAGGGCGAGGCCCACACCGCGTTCTACACCTGGGGCATGAACCTGACCGAAACCGCCCTCGCGCTCGCCAGTTACGCCGACGAGGTGGGCACGCAGGTCATGGCGGCAAGCTCCGGCCTCGCCTCCGTACGCAAGTCCATGCCCCCGCGCGACACCCGCTCCGACCCCAAGACGGTCGACGACATTCCCGAGGCGAAGCGGGTCGACAGCAACGACGATTACACGGCGGCGGTCGCGGCGGAGAAGCACCGGCAGGAAGCCATCAACCAGATGTATCGGCTGTCGTCTTTCTACACGGTGTCTGGCGGGATGATGCAGCTGGCTGAGGAGCCTACGTTTCCTAAGATGCCCGATGTGGGGGTGCCGGAGCCGGAGCGGCGCATTGGGGTTGATCCTCCTGTTGCCGGGCAGACGCGCTCGCTTTCGAGTACGAGTGACTCGGAAACGCTGCGTCATCATTCGGTGAATGTATCTGCCGAGCGACCACAGTCGGATGTCTCTCTGCCATCTGCCAAGGACGGTTCCGTCACCCGCCCGGATCGGCATGTTGGTACGGAGATCGACAGCGTCGGTACGTTGCCACCGCAGGAGACCATGAAGCCGACGACCGTCACACCGCCGTCGACGACAGGCCCCAACGTAACTCCGGTCGGAACGACTCCTCCCTTTGCTCCCACTTCGGTACCCCCTACCTTCCGAGGGCAGGCCGGGCGCACCTCAGGGTTCGGGGGCGTGCCGGGGAGCAGGCTTCCTACCTCGGCACAGGGGCGAGTCGGCGGTGTGCCTAGCGGCACCTCGGCAGGGCGTACGGGAACCGGTCCCATGGGGCAGGCGGGACGTACGTCCGCACCGAGTCAGGCAAGCGGCCGAGCGACTGGTCCATTGGGGCGAGGCGTGGTCGGCGGGGTGCCGAAGGCGGGGGGACAGGCGGCCGGACGTGGCGGCGGTGTCCCGCGAGGTCCTGTCACTGGCATGGGCGCCACGAACCCCGGGCGTCCAGGCGCTGCGCGTACCGGCGATGGCGTTGTCGGCGGGAGGCCTGTCACCGGGGCCGCACCTGGCGCCAACGGTTCCAGGTTGCCGCGAGGCACGGTCGTCGGCGGTGAGGGCGCATCCGCTTCGCGCGCGACGGGCGAGAGGCCCGGCCAGCGTGGGGTGATTGGTGCCCCCGGCTCGACGACGAGCGCGGCGCAGGCGGCTCGCCGCCCCGTGGGCAGCCCTGACGGAGTGGTCGGGACGCCGAAGGGACGAGCTCCGGGGAGCAGGAACAGCGGAAACACGCCCGGCGGCCCCGGTACGGTGCGGGGCTCTGCGGGCAACCAGGGTTCCGGCGGGACACGTTCGCGCCGCGACGAGCGGCGTGACGAGGCGTCGTCGACCGACTGACCGGACAAGAGCGAGGACAGACAAAGGCATGGTGTCAGGGATCAGCCGGCGCGGCGGGTGGAGCGCGCCTTCCGTGGGACGAATCGGAAGACGGGCGTCCGCCGTCTGTTCAGCACTTGGCGCCTTGGCCGTCCTGTCGACGGGTCTGGCTCCAAGTGCGGCAGCGGCAGACGTCCAGTCCCAACAGTGGTACCTGTCGGCGATGAAGGCCGACGAGATGTGGAAGGCGAGTACCGGCAAGGGCGTCAAAGTTGCTGTTATTGATACGGGCGTCAACCCTGACACCTCCTCTCTGAAGGGGCAGGTACTCGTCGACGAGGTACCGCAGGCCGTGGCGTACGGCGCGGCAAAGGACTACGACGGCCACGGAACGACCATGGCGGAGCTGATCGCTGGCACTGGGGCCGGTGACGGTCTGAAAGGTCTTGCTCCCGGAGCAAAGATCGTTCCTTATCGGATCAGGCTCGACGAGTTGAAGGACAAGGCGGAGAGAAAGAAGACCGCGACGTCCGCCCAGGCGATCAGGGCTGCCGCTGACAGCGACGCCAAAATCATCAACATGTCGTTCGGTAGTCCCGGTGACAGCTCTGAGGGCGAGGCGGCAATCAAGTACGCCCAATCCAAGGGCAAGCTGATGTTTGCCGGCGTTGGCAACGATGGGGAGAGGCGAAGTCTCGTTGGTTATCCGGCTGCCTACCCATATGTCGTAGGAGTCGCAGCCTCGGACGAGAACGGCACGGTCACAAAGTTCTCGGATCACGGCAACTACGTAGACCTGGCGTCTCCCGGCCTCAACATCCCGAGTTGGTGCGACGAGACGTTCCGCGTGTACTGCACGGGCAAGGGCACCAGCCAAGCAACAGCCATCGCTTCCGCCTCTGCCGCCCTCATCTGGTCCGCCCACCCCAAGTGGACGGCCAACCAGGTCCTCGCCAGCCTGATAGACACCGCTGGACGCGACTGGGCGAAGGACGACCCGAGCACGTACCTCGGCTACGGCCTGATCCGCCCCCGCAAGGTGCTGGAGAACAGCGACTTCAACCCCGGGTCGGCCAACACCGACCCACTCGCCAAGGAAAACGCGACGGGCGTCACCGACGACAACTCACCGTCCCCTTCCGCATCAACCTCGTCACAAGCACCCAAGGACACTTCAGTCGGCGCGGCCTCGGCGGAAGGATCAAGCTCGAACTCCTCCGACGACACCACTATGTGGGTGGCCCTCGGAGCCGCGGCGGCAGTGTTGGTGATCGGCGGCGGCGCCTTCGCGGTGGTTCGTTCACGGCGCAGCGCATGACGACGCACGCACCACGACCAGTCCCACCCAACCATTCTGGCGCGGTGATGCGCGCAGAAACGAACCACAGCTCTCACGAAAAGGAGTGCCGAAATGGTCGACCGCAAGCTCAATGACAGCGACGTACAGAGGCTTCAGACTGAGGTCATCGATCGATACGACAACATCAGGGGATCGCTCGCGAAGCTGCAGGGCACGATCGACATGATCGAGAAGGCCTGGAGGGGACAGGGCGCCCAGGCGTTCAACACCAAGCAGACGGAAATCAACCAGCACATGGTCGCGATCGGCAAGATGCTCGACGACTTCCTCGAGGGCATCAACATGAACAAGACCGACAAGCGCAACCTCGAAGACCAGATCGAGGCCGACCTCAAGCAGATCTCGGTAGACGATCTCGGTGGAAAGACTTCGGCGCTCAACAGCTACTGAGGAGCCATCGGCGGCACTGAGCCGCACCGTTGTCCGGGCTGCGCAGTCCGGCTGAAATCTTCACAGAAGCGAGGGAAACATGTCCGGAGTCCACTACGACGAACTTGCCGTTACCTACGGCACCATGGATGCGCTCGCCACCGAGCTCGGCAATCAGGCCAAGAAGCTCGAGGAGGACCTCGAGGCCCTGAAGCAGGCCGTGCTCAACGTGTCCTCGGGCTGGGGCGGCGAGGCGTTCGAGGAGTTCCAGAAGAAGTCCAAGGAGTGGGACACGCACGCGCGCGGCATCCACCAGGCGCTGGTCAACATCTCGCAGCGAGTCCACACCGCCGGCGGTGACTACCGAGGCGGCGACCTGAAGGGCGCCAGCTACTTCCAGTAGGAACGCGCAGTCTGCGGAACCAGGGTGGGCACGCACGGGAGGTGCCCACCCTGTGTCGTGCCCGGCACCCGGGCTCCCGCAGGGCCGTGTTCCGGCAGGCTTTCCCAGCCGTGACAGTGGGCCGGCCAAGGACCAGACGGAGACGGCACTGCGGCGTCCGCCACCCTGGTGTCCGCCTCGACCGCCCTGGTGTGGGCGAAGCACGTAGCGTGTCTACGGCCTGGTTCGCCCCCAGGAGATTCTCGTGACCGGCAAGGGCCAACCCGGAACGGGTAGACCAGATCGTCGGCCGTCAGCGGAGTGGTGGATCCGGCGACCGACGGCAGCCGGCCTTCAACGCCTGCATTACGAGGCTCGCAACGTCATCGCACTGGATATCTTCAAGGGTGCGGGATGCGGGCGCCATGCGTCAGTGCGGCTTCGGTGTCGTCTTGAATATGCGTATCAGTTCGTGCAGAGCGGCGGGAGTCGTAGCCAGGGTGACCTCCGGCTCGTCGCTTTCACGGAGGTGAATGGTGCCGGTGGAGGCGGCGGCGACGTAGACGCAATTCGAGCCGTCCGGGCTGTAGGTCGACTTCTGCCAGGCAAGTGTGTGCATGTCGTCCCTTTCAGAGGTTCTGCATAACGTTCTCGATGATCTTGCGTGACTCGGAGTTCTCAAGAGCGCACGACTCCATTCGGTCCAGCACGGTGCGGTACTTCGCCAACTGGGCCTCCGCGTCCAGGAATTCGCACCCGCCGTGGTGGGTGTCCAGCTGGACCGTGTCGAGCTGGGAGACCGGCCCGGCAGCGTAGTCGAAGGATTGCCCGTTCCCAGGGAAATGGGGCGAGGTGAAGGGGATGACGCGGATGGTGATGTTGTCCTGCTCGCTCAGGTCAAGAAGGTGGGCGAGCTGTGCGCCGGCAACTTCCGGTCCGCCGTACTGCATGCGCAGAGCCGCCTCATGCAGTACTGCCGTATAGCGGAGCGGGTTTGAGCGGTGGAGGACTTCCTGCCGCTTGATGCGGTACGAGAGGCGGTGCTCAAGTTCGTACGGGCGGAAGGGCGGAACTGCCTCTTGAAGCATGGCTCGTGCGTGATCCGCAGTTTGCAGCAGTGCAGGGATGTGCAGGGACAGGGCCACGCGCAACGCAGTCGCATGGTGCTCAAGTTCGGCAAGGTCGATCAACCCGACGGGCAAGTATTCCCGGTAGTCGTCCCACCAGCCGCGAGTGCGGCCCCCGGTCATCGCCGTGAGGGCTTCGACCAGCTCCGGGTCGGCGCAGCTGTACGCACGGGCCAGGGTGCGTACGCGGTCGGCGCTGACGGCGTAGCGGCCTGCTTCGATGCTGCTGAGCTGACCCTGCTTGAGGCCGAGCAGTTGTGCGGCCGCAGTCGAGGTCAGCCCCGAATGCTCTCTGAGCTTGCGCAGCTCGGCACCTAGTCGCTGCTGGCGCAGGGTGGGGGTAGCGCTGGGTGGCACTGGGTTCTCTCTCGTCATGGCGTTCCCGCGGTCACCCACAGGAGGGAATTGTGAAGTCTAGTGCTCGTTCGATGTTAAGTATCACATCGCACGCTCTATGGTGTGTGTCACGCAGCCAACTGCCCGCGCCCATACGCCGCGACGTGCACCGGCCCGGGCAATGCCGTCGCTGGGCGCAGCCGTTGAGCGAAGCCAAGTCCCTTCCTCTTCCTCCAGGAGCCCCTTCATGGTCACCGTATCCCCGCCCGACACCTGGGTTTACGCCCTCCGCTTGCCTCACGACCCTCGCGCCGCACGCGTCGCACGAATGACCGTACGAGCAGCGCTGAACGGACACGGCATGCCCGAAGTGCTAGACGCGGTCGAGCTGTTGACATCAGAGCTGGTTACCAACGCCTACCGGCACACCAAGGGCCCCGCCTCCCTGCGGCTGACTGCGCTTGGGGATGGGCGGCTGCGGGTCGGCGTATGGGATACGAGCTGCCACATCCCTGCCCCCTTCGACAAGCCGCTCGGCGACCGTGTCGCGCGTGCCCCGGAGGACGCCGTCGGTGGGCGTGGGTTGTTCCTCATCCAGGAGTACGCCGACTCGTGGGGTGGTTGGGCTCTCGGTGACGGCCTGCTCGACAGCGGCAAGGGGAAACTGCTGTGGTTCGAAGTCGGTGCGGGCCGTACGGCGATGCGGTAAAGCAGCTGGGAGCAACGGGCGGATTCCTCCACCGGCGACCGGCATGAACTGCGGGGCCTCGGAGCTGTTACAGATCCGCCAAACGCTCTCTTCATCAAGCTGCCTGATCACCCACCGACAACTCGGCTCAGACGGTTAGCCGTTGTAACAACGGCTGGCCAACCTCACAGGCTGCCGAAGACCACACCTCGCCAGGTCCAGCCCGACTTGAGAACGGCGTTCTGCAGGGGGTCGCGCAGGTGCGCGCTGTTGAAGCGGAAAGTCTCCGTCGCTTCGAGGCCGCCGCCTTCCCCGCGCTGGACCGTGTAGTGGCGGGTGACGGTCCTGTCGGGCCCGCGTGAGTACGCCCCTGAAATCTTGAGCCGGCGGATTCCCGACCCGGGTGACCTCCCACGATTCCTCGAGGGCGCGCACCTCATGGTCTTCCGGGACTAGGCGCATCCGAATCCGGACCTTCCGGGTCAGCTGCGACTCGACGAAGACGGCCTGCCAGGCGGGCTCCGCCATGCGCCACTCCGCCACCAGGTCGGCGTCCTCCGGGGCGCCGTCGCGGATGACGAACGGGGCATCGGGCCGGTTGACGCCGAGCACGGCTGCCCGAACCTCGTCGGCGGGGCACGGCGCGACACCATCGGCGGGGTGCTTGGTTCCGGTCAGCTTGTCGAAGAAGCCCACGAAATCAACCTATGAGGGATCGGGTTGACAGTGCAAGATTCGCCGCTTCGGCGCGACGCGCTACGAAGCTGCGCCGGTGCCCGTCATCAGCGGGCCAGAATCGTGTACGGGGCGGCTCGACAGCGCCTGGGCGCGAATGCCATTCGCCGTCATCCCGTATCGACACCGGCCGACGGCTTCTCTCCGGCCTGAGCCTCCCGCGCGCGGTCCGCGAAGACAGCGCTGAGCTTCTTGACGAGAGCGTGGTCAAGACGGGTGCTCCGACCAACTCCAGCAGTAAGAGAGACGATGACCGTACCAACCCGGACCTGGGCGATTGCGGCCTCTTCACCTTCATAGCCACCGACACCGACGACAGCGTTGCGGCGATCGCCGAGCGCGCCGATGTCCAGTTTCTCGGGCTTCGCGAGCGACTTGACGTACGAAGCCCAGAAGACGTCGTACGCCGCTTTGGCAGCCGCCTCGTTCTGGTAAGCCATGGCCGTGAATGAGACGTTCGGCTTCTTCGTGCCGGAGAATTCGGACGATCCCGCGTAGCGGATGCCCTCGCAGCCTTTCCGTAGCTCCTTCGGACACGGATCCGGTCCAGCGGACCGGGCCTTCTCCAAGGAGTACGCATCTGGCGGGTTGGTCACCTCCCAGCCTGGCATGGCCTTCGCGTCAGGCACCACGGTCTTGGTCTGCTGCTCACTGAGCGGTGCGGCTGCCTTGTCGTTCGCACTGCTCTGGCCGCAGGCCGACAGGAGTGCCAGGGCGGCACAGACGGTTACGATTCTCCGCTGCGGGCGGACGGTCATTCTTCGCATGACACCGTCTTCCGGTACGCCTCCGCGTAGTCGCCGATGAACCTCTCCACCTTGCCCTCGATCTTCCCCTGTGGGTGTACGACGTGGAACTCGACGGAGAACCGCGCCGCGTCCTGTGCGGAGTTCCTGCAGTCGAAGACTGTGGCGGCCCCGTCGTCCCACACGGCGTATCTCCCCCCGCCGGTCGCACGGTAGTTGAAGGCCAGCGCGTCCTCTGCCGCGTCCTTGGCGGTGTATCCGGCCTTCCGCCAAGCACCTTCGCTGGACAGCTCGATGTCTCCGTCGACGATCACATTGCAGAACCGGGTCTCCGGTTTTTCGTGGTTCGCCGATGCCTTCACAGTCAGTTTGTTGCCGGCAGGCAGCAGCCCCTTGAGGGCATCCTTGTCGACCGATACTCCGCAAATCGAGGACGGTGTCGAGTAGCTCTTGTCCTCGCCGGAGCATCCGGAGAGGGCGAGGAGCGAGACGAGGACAAGCGCGCTCATCAGGTCGGTTCGTCTCATGACCCGTCTCCGGAACTCTCCATCTTGGCGCCAGTGGTGTGACCATCATCGGCGCCATTCGAGGCGGAATCCTGAAGGTCCTGCACGGTGTCCCAGTTGTAGTTGCCGTTCCGTGCCGCAGCCTCGACGGCGGTTCGCGCGGAGTCCATGACAGCTTCGCGTCCCTTCAGATAGGTGCGGGTCGCATCGCCCTCGGCCTGATCCGACGTATCCCTTTCGATGCTCTTCATGATGCTTTCCTGGATGTCTTCGGAAGCCCATCCGATCGGAGCACCGAGAATCGGCACGCGTTCCGCCGCCTTGTCGACGCCCATGCCGAGCAGACGGTCCACCCACTTCTGCTTTTCCGCGGCGGCATCGTTGAACTCCTGGTCGGACGCGGAGTGATAGTCCAGTACGGCGTCAGCCCGGGACTCGCTCATGATGCCGGCGATGATGCCGCCCGGGCGAGTGGCGTTGCGTAGCTGCTCTGCGGCCGGGACGGTTGAGTCACTGTGCCCATTCATGACGTCATTGACGACGTTCGCCGTGTACGCCTGCTGAGCACTGGTGATGGCCGCGTATGCGTGTGGATCCTGCCCGACCTCGGCAAGGAACCGCTCCGCGGTGGTCGGGTCCAGTTGCGCGGACACGCCGAATGTGCCGAAGCGGTCGTTGTTCGTGCCGGCGAGCGTTGTCTGGAAGTCACCCATGTATTCGGCCGTGATGTCACCGAGGCTCTCACGCATGGCGTAGAGGGGGCCCGACCCTCCTTCAAGCTTCCCGTTCTCGTTGTGCCGGATCAGCTCGGGATTCTCGCCGAACTTCTTGACGATCTCACTGGCCAGGTTCGCCCGCTCTGCCGTGTGGCGCACAGCGTCTCCGGAGTCATCGCTGTCATACGGGCGGCCGGTGGTGGCCGATTCAAGTGCGTGCCCCAGCGCCTGCGGACCAATGTTCCGAGCGGCCTCCAGCTTGTCTTCGTCGCCGTAGAGGTAGGCGTTGTTCGAGTCGGCATTCCACAGGAAGTCCTCATCCGTAAAGAGGTCGAGATACGACTTGAATTCGACCTTCCCTTTGGAATTGACTGTACCGTCCTCGTTGTAGGCGGTTGGGGCATCGGTGAAGAACTTTTCCGAAGCGTCCGGGCTGTGCCCCAGAGCCTCAAGGACGCTGTTCATGGGGTCTTCGCCTGAGCCGAGTTTGCCCGAGGGGTTGAATCCGTAGTTCTCGCCCTCGCCGCTGCCAACATGTGTCAGGAGTTTACCCGGGTCCTGCTGGTGAAGCTGGGTGATGTGCTCGGCAATGGGATTGATGAAGCTAGGGTCATAGTTCCCGTACCTGAGGATTCCTCCCAGAATCTGGTAGCCATACGGCTTCTTCATCATGCCTTGCTGCCACTCGATCTGCTGAGTACCGAGCCTGCGGAATTCTGCCCCCCAACTGGCGGGCAGGTGGTACTTCTTGTCCACGCCGTGGGGGGCGTCCGGCTCAGTGGCATTGGCCAGGGTGTAGCCCATGTTCTTCTGGAGCTCCCGAACGGCGTCGAGACGGGTCTGGCCAGCCTCCTTCTCGGTGCCACTGGTGGATACCTGCCCGTAGAACTCCAGGGCCTTTTCCGGTCCGCCGAGCCCCTCGTAGAACTCGGTCGCGAACTCACCATCTTCCTCGCGGCCGTTGAACTTCATGATGCGGTTGAGTTCGGCCAGCTCCTGGTCGCTCATCTTGTCGCCCTTTTTGGCGAGCTCGACCGCGCGCTCGGCCTGAGCGTCGTTGAGCGACTCGTACGTGTTGTGCCCCGCGTTGTTCGGGTCGTTGCCGTGGGCGCGGGTGAGGGCCAGTTTCACCGACTGGTCGATGTCGTTGGCGCGTCCGAGGCTCGCGGTGATCTGGTCGGCGTAACGCTGCGCTTCCTCCTGCGCGCCGTCTTTGGGCGGCTCACCGGGGCCGACGTATTCGACCACGGTGACGGTCGTGTCGCCGTTGTCGGTGATCACATAGCGCTTCTTCTCGGCCTCCGCGACCAGCGTCCTGACCTTCCGCTGCAACTCAGCCAGCTCCTGTTGCGCGTCGTCCAGGACTTGGAAGACGCTGTTCCCCTCGGAGTGCAGGTCTGCGAACTCCTTCGTCGTCTTCTTGACGAATTCCCGGGTCACGGTGGCGTTCACGCCCGCCCAGCGTGCTGACTCCGATTTCGCCAGCAGTCCCCTTCTCGCGTCTTCCGCCAGGGTCTTGAGATCGGTGACAGCCTTCTTCCAGTCCGATACGGCGGTCCCGAGCTTGCCGAGGTCGACGTCCACCAGGTCGGTGTACTTGAGAGTCATCGTCGCCCCTACTTGAAGTAGTCGTTGAGCCGCGACACGGACTCGGCCGTACCGTCCCGGTTGCGCAGATCAGCAGCGATGAGCGCGTCGTCCTGACTGTGAAGCTTCTTGCTGAAGTTCAGATGGTTCGAGATGTGCGCGCACGCCTGCAGCACGGACTTGACCTGCGTAGTCCAGACTTCCACCGTCGTCTCCATGGCTGAGCCCATGGCGAAGCCATGGCTCTTGAGGCTGGCTGCGGCCTGCATCGTGGAACCGGCGCCGTCCTTGTTCACTCCAGCGCCCGCGATGTCAGCCTGCTTGCTCAGGTGGTCGTGCAGGATGAAGGCTTCGTGGCCGACGGCACCCAGGTCGTCCTGGTTCACCACCAAGTCGCCGGCACCCGCTCCGCCGCCTCTGCCCGGGTCGGCGGGAAGCTGGTTGAGCTGCATTCCGGCCGACTGCTTCTCGGCCGCCTGTGCCTTGAGGTGCTCCCACTCGTCCCATGCCACGTGCGGCACCTTCCCCCGGTTGCTGTCGCCGCGGTCCGTCACGTGAAGGGCCGCTTCCTGTTTGACGTACAACCGATCAGTTCCGTGAAGCGGATGCAACCAGAATCGGTGAAATTGCCCATGGGCCACATCAGAGCTCCACAGTTTCGGAGCCTTCATACGGCGCGTGAGCGCGAACGTCGAGATCGGGTGCGCAGTAGCGTCGACTTGCGGGACTGCGGCCGTTGATGATCTGCATGTGCCGGCCGCACCGGAGAAGTCGACGCATGGAGGGCCGAGGTGCTGCTCGTACGGCTTGTCCACTGGTCGGGGCGAGCGCGACCGGCGCGCCCTGCCAGGTGACCGAGAGCCTGGCCCGGTCAGGCCTGCTGGTACGACCAGGCGGTCGTCGCCTTCCTAGAGGGGCGCGTGAGCCCGCGGCCCTATACCCGCCTTGTGCCCGGGGCCAGTCCAGCGACGGCGGGTTGTCCAGCGGTGGACGGGACGGCGAGGGCGTCCCGCTCAGCAAATGGGTGCGAGCGAAGCACCGACCCGCGCCCGTTCTCGCGGCTGCGGTCTGGTCCAAGCACAACCTGCAGCGCTGCGGACACCGGTTTGTCTCGAGGCCACCTACGTCGAGACGTGGGTCGGGGCCGTGGCTTCAAGGCACCGGTCAGGGGTGCACCCACCATGGGTGCGGACACTTCGTCGTGTACGGCTCGGTGACGACTGTTCGCGGGCTCCCGTCAGCAGTCGTCGGAACGTATCCCGTCAGACGTTCTCAAGGCCGGCCGACGGCGTCTCGCCGTCTTGCGCCTGCCGAGCACGTTCGGCGAAGGCGGTGGCGCACTTGCCTATCAGGGAATCCGACAACTCGACCTTCGGTACTGCCGCACCATGCGTCAGCAGAATGACGCTGCCCACTCGCACTTGTGAGAGCACAGACTTCGACCCAGGGACGCCCGAGATATCCATCCCGGTCACTGCGTCGTTGCGTTCCCCGATCTTCCCGAGGTCTACTCTCTTAGCGTCAGGGACGCGGTCATTCCAAGCCTCCCATACCGGGTCGTAGGCCGACTGCGCAGTCTCTGCGTCTTGATAGGTCATGATCGAAAATGTGATCCCGGGCTTCTGTGCCTTCATGAACATAGACCGGCCCGCGATGTGGACGTTGTCGCAGGATTCCTTCGTATAGCAAGAGGTCAGACCGAATTCAAGAGCCTTCTTTTGCGCGTAGGCCGAAGGCTCGGCCGCAACATCCCATCCTGGAATGGCTTTGCCGTCCGGCAGCACCGACGTTGTTTCCTGCACGCTGAGGGGTAATTCCTCGTTAGCGTCTCCACCGCAGCCGACTAGAACCGTCAAGGGCATAGCGAGAGTGGCAAGGTACCCGTGTCGGCGTGCGCGGCAGGAAGGCGCCGTCACTGGGTGCATTCCTCTGAAGAGCTAACAGCCTCTGCGTAAGCCCTGATGAGCTTGAGCATGTCCGTATCCTTCGTATCGTCATGTGTGACCCTGACAGAAGCCCACAGCGGCTCGTGAGCCTCTTCCGCCTTGGCGCAGTCGACCTTGCCGACGGCTCCAGTCGACGAGTAGATGTATCGGCCGCCGTCGCTTTGCTGATCCTGCGGGTCAACTCCGAGCGCAGACTGGGCGACATCGCTTGCCGTCGTCTCGTCTTCCCAGCGCTCTGTGCTGGCGGAAAGGACTGACTCGCCGTCAACATGAATGCGGCAGCGCTTGGTGCTTCCGGAGGATTCCGGATGTTCCGTGAGCTCTTCGCCGTTCGGAAGAACTGACGTCAGCGCATTCTGAGGGACTTTTATCCCGCAGAGCGACTCGGGGACCGTGTATTGCTTGTCAGAAGACGAGCACCCGGCGATGGGCAGCAACGCGGTCATTGCGGTGACAAGGGTGAGAACGGCGCGAGCTCTCAGCCGCGCGGCGTTGCGAATCTTTTTCACGGGGTCCCTTTACTTGGACGTTGAGAGACGCTTAGTCAGTGCGATGCAGGAATCAACCCAGCCGGCGTGCCAGGCTCCAAGGCACCGGTCAGTCAGGAATCTCCGTCTCAAGGTCCCTGGCCATCTGGTGGCCTGCAGTGGATGCGTCGTTGAAGCCGTCTGCGGTGCCGATGCGCGTCCACTCGTCCACGCTGTCGGCGTACGGCGTGTGGTGGGCGTTGGCCGCCGCGACAGCTGCGTTGTGAGCCATCGCCGTGTTGGCATCCTTGGAGTTCTCCCAGCGCTCGCCGATGTCCCTACCCAGTTCCTTGGTGAACTCGGGTTCGGAATCCCTGTAGAACTGCTCCAACACCATGCTGGTGGCAGTGCCCGCAGCCCCGCCGACGCCGGCGCCGACTGCGGGGCTGGCGATGAAGGATGTGCCCACGCCGACGAGCGTGCCAACAGTGCCCGAGATCAAGTTCTTCTTCTGGTTGACGGCGTTTTCGAAGTCGCCATCGGCTTCCTTTGCAGGCCCTAGAACAGCTTCATTTCGTCCGAGCGCGAGCGTGCCACCGATCTCGCCCGACCTGCGCGCGATCTCCTTCACCGTGGCCTCGGCGCTCTGGTCGTAGCGTTGGTCTGCTGGGAGGTCTGGGTTGAGGTGGTGGTCCATGAGCCTGGCCATGTAGGTCTTCTGACTGACTTCGACAGCGGCGTAGCCTTCCGGATCCTGCCCGACGGCGACAAGGAAGCGGGTGACGTCAACGTGCTGCATTTCAGCGGGTGTCCCAGAAATCGGGAAGAGACGGGCCACGCTGTCATTGCCTTCGGGAGCGTCGGCCGTAGCACGGTTGATGTCAGCCAGGTACTCAGAAGCGATCTGGCCCATGCTGTCAGACATGTACCCGTTATCGGTCAGCCGCCCGGGGTTCTCTGAGATCGATCCCACCAGGTTCTCCATAAGCCTGGCCTGCTCCGGATTGTGCGGAGGCGTATCCACTGTGGGCGTCTCCCCCGCCGGATGCCCCGTAGTAGCCGCCTCCAACGCCAGCGCCAGATTGTTCCGCCCGGCGATGCTGTCCTCGCCCTTGTCGTCCACGTCCTGCGGCCAGTCCCGCTCCTCGAAGAGGTAGTCGAAGTTGCTCAGCTCCCGCTTCGCTTCCTTGCCGTCCTCATCGAGATCCTGCTTGAAGTCGTGATCCTCGTCCTTCGTGACGAAGGTGCCGTTGAAGAACTCCGTTGCCGCATCCGGGCTATTGGACAGCCCCTTGAGATAGCCCGTCATCGGGTCCCAACCCGAGTCGGTACCCGTGCGGTTAAGGAGTGGGTCGCCACCCGTACGGGTCCATGCGCCGTGGCGTCCGTTGTCCGTGAACTTCTTCTCCGTCTCGATCAGCTTGTCGCCGTAGTTGACGAGGAATCGGTCGTCGTAGTCGCCGAACCGCATCAGGTTGGTCATGACCTGCGCCCCGAGGGGGAAACCGCCGTTGCGGCCCACGGGTTTGTCGGCCAGGTCGGTCATCCTGGACTTCCACTCCGTCATACCGGCGTTGTCGCTCTGCGACGCTGTGGCGAGGGTGAGGCTGAGGTTCTTCTGTAGGTCGTCGTACTGGTCGACCCGCTTCTGTCCCAGTTCCCAGGCGCTGTGCGGGTCGTTGATGCCGGTCCAGAAGCTGAGAGTTCCTTCCGGTCCGAGGCTCGTGGCGAAGCGTTCCGAGAACAGTTCGTCGTCCGCGTAGTCCTTCAGCCCCTTGTTGAGACGGTCGAACTCCTCGACCGTCAGGTCCTCGGGCTTCTTCTTCGCCAGCCTGGCCAGCTCGTCAGCTGTCTTGATCGCCTCGGCTGCCTCGTCCCGACTGCCATAGTTGGCGTCGGAGAAGCCCAGCTTGCTCTGGTCGGCAATGGCCGTGAGGACCGTGCTAGCTGACTTGTCGCTCTCGGTGGCCTTGTCGAGGATCTTCTGGATCTCGTCCCGAAGTGCGATGATCTCGCCCTTGTTGTCCTCGTCCTGCTTGGCACGGCCTTCTGGCGGGACATTCGTGGTGACGGTGAAGCCGCCCTCGTAACCGATGACCGTCAGGTTCTTCTGGCGGCCGCGCTCAATGGCGTCGACAAGCTGCCCCTTGTAGAGCTTCAGCTCATTCCGGGTGTCCATGAGGATCTTGTAAATGGAGTCTGCCTGGCCATGCGCGTCCTTGAATTCCTCGGTCGTCTTGCCGATGAACTCCTTGGAGACGGTGGCGTTTACACCCGCCCACTCGGCCTTGTTGGCGGTGCCTCGGAGGCCCTTTTCGGCTTCCTCCTTCAGCGTCTCCAGGTCCTTGACCATCGTCGACCAGTCGTCGACGGCATCGTCGAGCTGGCTGAAGTCGGCGTTCCGAAGGGCGTCGAAATCCATCAGTTCTTGCCCTTCTTGTCATCCGGCTCGCCGTAGATCGAGTTCTGCTTGCCAGGAGGACCGACACGCTCGTCGAAGCCCGCGTCCAGCAGGTCGATGCTGCTCATCTGCCGACGGATGTAGTCGTCGTCATCGGCGTGCAGGTTCTTGGTGACTCTCATGTGATTCGAGATGTGTGCGCACGCGTCCCGGAGGGAGGACAGTTGCTCGTCCCAGCGGAGCGCGACGTGCTGCAGGGCGCTGCCGAGGGCGAAGCCGCCCTTCGTCAGGGTCCCGGCGGCGCTCTCGCTACTGGGCACCGCTCTGCGCCCCTTGTTCCACAGGTCGTCGTACAGATCGAAGGCGCTCTGGCCGATCTTCGCCAGGTCCTTCTGGCTGACCTTCAGGTTGCCGTACGTGCTGGGATCCGGCGCAG
The DNA here is from genome assembly GCF_002291145.1 of Streptomyces sp. SA15. GTDB lineage: Bacteria > Actinomycetota > Actinomycetes > Streptomycetales > Streptomycetaceae > Streptomyces. The sequence goes on along the minus strand of NZ_NTGE01000092.1, from coordinate 18,216 downwards.
GCCGTCCGCCGCTGCCGGGGTCCAGCTGGTTCAGCTGCATCTGGGTCGACCCGTTCTGAGCTGCCTGCGACTTCAGCTGCTCCCACTCATCCCACGCCATCGGTGTGCCCCTTCCCCCATGTCTTCGCCCGGCCGACTTCCGGACGATTGCGCTCCGCCTGTTCCCGGACGATCGCGCGCTGGTCAGCGTAGCCAGACGTACTCAGACGTACTCTCCCGTTCGAGCTGCTACTCGTACCCTTTACAAGCCCTTGTGAGTGGTCCACTGGTCTCAGTCATCAAGCCCACCAGACTCGATGTAGTCAATGCTGGTGAACCACCACACGGCCATCACGACCGTTGCCGCCGCGAGTGAGAGCAGCAGAATTCGCCGGGCCCTGTACCCCGCTTCCGACGGCTCGTTCGCCTCCGGGTCGCTGAAACGGCGTGCCTGGAAGCGCCACCAGAGTGCTTTCTGGTCGACCAGGCCCATTCCGCCGAGCCAGAGGGCGAGCAGAAGCATGAAGATTCCTACCCCGACCATCAGAACGTCCCTCCCGACGCGAAGTACGCCAAGTACGAAAACTCAACAAGCCCCCGCCGCACCTCAGTAAACCCTCTCCGCCACCAACCCCACCTGCACCAACGGCTTCCCCCGCCGCCGAGAAACAAAGACCCCCCGCCCCGCAGGCATAGGCCGAGGCCGAACCCCACCCAGCAGGTCCCCCTCACCCGGATCACCGGCCAGCACAACCCCCTGCGCCCCCAGCTCCTTCACCCGCTGCATGAACGCCTCGTACGACGCCCGCCCAGCACCCGCCGTAGACCGCGCGATGACGAACCGCACCCCCACGTCCCGGGCGAACGGCAACAGCTCCGTCAATCCCGCCAGCGGATTCCCGCTCGACGTGGCCACGAGGTCGTAGTCGTCGATGACGACGAACACCGTAGGTCCGCGCCACCAACTCCGATCCCGCAGCTGCTGTGCCGTCACGTCGGCCGTCGGTGTGCGGCGCTTCATCAGGTCGGCCAGGGCGGCCATGTGATGGTCCATGGCGTTGGACATCGGGATGTACTCGGCGAGGTGGGAGGACGGGGTGACATCCAGCAGCGAGCGGCGGTTGTCGATGACGAACAGCTTGGCCTCGTCGCCCGAGTACCGCTCCGTCACCTGCTTGATCAGCAGCCGCAGCAGGTTCGACTTGCCCGACTCGCTCTCGCCGAAGACGAGGAAGAACGGGTCCTGTTCGAAGTCGACGAAGACCGGCTCGAGGTTGTCCTCGTCGAGGGCGAAGGCGACACCGCGGCGCGGGAAGCGATGGCCCGGAGGGAGCTGCTCGGCCGGGAACTCGCGGGGCAGCAAGCGGACTTCGGGGGCGCCGGGCGCTTGCCAGTGCCGGGATACCTCGGTCGCCAGCGCCGCCGTGGCGTCCGCCAGATCCGTGTCGGAGGTCAGACCGTCGATGCGCGGCACCGCCGCCATGAAGTGGAGCTTCTGGGGGGCCTGTCCGCGGCCCGGCACGCCCGCCGGGACGTTTGCCGCCACCTTCCGGTCCAGCTCGGAGTCCATCGTGTCGCCGAGCCGCAGCTCCAGGCGGTTCATCAGGTGGTCCTTGAGGTTGGCCCTGACCTCCATCGAGCGTGAGGCCGTGAGGATCAGGTGGATGCCGTAACCGAGACCACGCGCCGCGATGTCGAGGATGACCTGGTCCATCGCCTCATAGTCGGCGCGGAAGTTGCCCCAGCCGTCGATGACCAGGAAGACATCGCCCCACGGTTGGTCCGTGACCGAGATGTCGCCTCGGGCCCGCCTGGCCCGGAAGTCCGCGATCGACGAGATGCCGGACGAGCGGAAGTACTCCTCGCGGCGGGTCAGCACGCCGTACACCTCGGCCACTGTGCGCCGCACCCGCTCCGGATCCAGGCGCGAGGCGACTCCGCCGACGTGCGGCAGTCCGGCCACCGCCGCCATGCCGCCACCGCCGAAGTCGAGGCCGTAGAACTGCACTTCGTGCGGCGTGTGCGTGAGCGCGAACGCCGAGATCAGGGTGCGCACCAGCGTGGACTTGCCGGACTGCGGACCGCCGAGGATCTGCATGTGGCCGGCCGCGCCGGAGAAGTCGAGCCAGAGAGGGTCGCGGCGCTGCTCGTACGGCTTGTCCACCAGGCCCGCAGGCACGACCAGGCGGCCGGCGCCGTCGTAGCCGGGCTGGGTGAGTCCGCGGCCCTGCACCGCCGTGAGCCCGGGCAGCAGCCCGTCCAGCGACGGCGGGCTGTCCAGCGGCGGCAGCCACACCTGGTGGGCCGCCGGGCCCTGCGCCTCCAGCCGGCGCACGATCACGTCCAGCACGGTGTCCGCGAGCGCGTCGTCGACCTCCGGACCGTCCGAAGCCGAAGGGCGCTGCTGCGGCACCGGTACGTACTGCACCGGTACCTCGGCCGCCGTGAACAGCACCGGCTGCCGGTCCATCGGCAGCGGGCCGCCGCCCAGCGCCGCCCGCTGCGTGCCCGAGCGGTACACGCCGGAGACGTACGCCGCCTTGAAGCGCACCATCTCGCCCGTGCCGTGCTTCAGGATGCCGGAGCCCGGGACGTTCGGCAGTTCATAGGCGTCCGGTACGCCGATCGCCGCCCGGGACTCCGCGGCGGAGAACGTCCGCAGACCGACCCGGTACGACAGGTAGGTCTCCAGGCCGCGCAGACGGCCCTCCTCCAGGCGCTGCGAGGCCAGCAGCAGGTGCACACCCAGCGAACGGCCGATGCGGCCGATCTGCACGAACATCTCGATGAAGTCCGGCTTCGCCGTCAACAACTCACTGAACTCGTCGATCACCAGCACCAGGGAGGGGATCGGCTGCAGGGCCGCGCCCGCCGCGCGCGCCTTCTCGTAGTCGTGGATGTTGGCGTAGTTGCCCGCGTCGCGCAGCATCTCCTGGCGGCGGTTGAGCTCGCCGCGGATGGAGTCGCCCATACGGTCGACCAGGGTGAGGTCGTCCGCGAGGTTGGTGATGACGGCCGCCACGTGCGGCATCTGTGCCATGCCCGCGAAGGTCGCGCCGCCCTTGAAGTCGGCGAGGACGAAGTTCAGCGTCTCCGAGGAGTGCGTCACCGCCAGGCCCAGTACGAGCGTGCGCAGCAGCTCCGACTTGCCGGAGCCGGTGGCGCCCACGCACAGGCCGTGCGGGCCCATGCCCTCCTGCGCGGCCTCCTTGAGGTCCAGCATCACGGGACGTCCGTCCTCGCCGACGCCGATCGGCACGCGCAGCCGCTCGGCCAGCGAACGCGGCCGCCAGGTGCGCTGGGTGTCGACGGACGCCGCGTCACCGAGGTTCAGCAGGTCGGTGAACTCCAGGTTGGCGAGCAGCGGTTCGTCGTCGTCCCCGCCGGAGGCCATCCGCAGCGGGGCCAGTTGCCGGGCGAGGGCCTCGGCGGACTCGTACGAGAGGGCGTCGGGGGTGCCCTCGTAGACCACACCGTGCCCCGACTCCAGGTGCAGTACCTCCGGCTGTACGACGATCGAGAGCTCGCCGCCTCCCGTGGTCAGCTCGCCCGGAACGACCTCGAGGACGGTGACGCCCTGGAGCCCTTCGGGGTTGGCCAGGACCGAGTCCGGCGGCAGGGAGAGGCCGTCGAGCACGACGACGATGTGGGGCTCCTCCGGCAGGGGCGCCGCGTTCGGGTGGAAGCGCGGACGGCCGGTCAGCCGGGTGGCGAGCAGGTTCTCCAGCTCGCGGGTGTCGCTGTCGATCAGCCTGCGGCTGCCCGCGCCGTCCACGGCACCGGGCGCCTGGACGTGCGGCAGCCACTTGGCCCACTCCCAGTGGGGCAGGGCCTCGCGGCCCGCCGCGACCACGATGAGCAGGTCCTCGGGGGAGTGCAGCGCGGCCAGCGAGCCGGCCATGGCCCGCGCGGAGGACCGTACGGACTGTGGCTCGCCGCTGATCGTGACGTGGTAGAAGGCGCGCAGCGAGACCGCCATCGGCAGGTCGTCCAAGGTGCTGTGGACGGCGAGGAAGCGCTGCATCGCACCCGCGGTCAGCGGCTCCAACTGCTCGACCGGGGCGGTCTCGGGGGCGACCAGGGCGCTGGCCAGGGACTGCGAGCCGAGGCCGATACGGACCTGGGCGAAGTCCTCGTCGCCGGGGCGGCGTTCCCACACCCGGCTGCCCTCGGCGACCAGGGCCCACAACTGCTCGGGGGAGGGGTGGAGGAAGTACTGCGCGTCGCGCTGCGCCTTCGCCGTGTCGACGGCCCTGCGCCGGGTCTGCGCCAGGTAACTCAGGTAGTCGCGGCGGATGTCCGCCAACTGGCCCTGGTTACCACGGCGGAAGCGGACCACCATCGCGATGGACATGGCGATCGTCGAAGCGATCATGATCATGCCCATGATCCTCATGAACGGCTGCCCGCTCGTGAAGAAGAAGACCACCGAGCCACCCATGCCGAGCGTCGGCAGAAGTTGCATCAGCACGCTGTCCTGGTTGCCCCGCGGCAGTTCGGGCGGAGGCTGCAGGACGATCTCCTGCGTGGACACTTCGGACGGCAGCACCCGAGGCGGGCGCTTCACGACGATGTGGCTCACTGTCATCCATTCCCTCGGCCGGCCCGAGAGTCCGTCCGCCGCCCCGTGTCAGGCGGACGCAGGCCGCCGCGCGATCCTACTGACTTCAGCTGACACAAGGGGGCGGTAGGGTGCCGGATGTTCGCGTCAGCACACGCGAGTTGAGCTGGAGTATTGGGGCATTCCGTGCGATCTGGCGAGATGCGGAACCCCTGCGACGGCACGACGGCACCGTTCTCGCCACCTCGCCGCCTCATCGGTCGCAGGGGGCGGGAAAAGTCACGCTGGATTTCCATACCGTAGGCACAGAATCATCACTGAGGGGGAGCAGCAGGTGAGCATGACGGCCTCCGCGGCAGCCACCGGGGGAGGACCCGGTACGGGAACTCCTGCCGGGGCGGGTACGGGTCTCGGTTTCTGCCGGGTCACCATCGTCGCGCCCGACAGCCGGATCGACGTGGCGCTGCCCGACGACATCCCCGTCGCCGACATCTATCCGGAGATTCTCAGGCTCTCCCAGCAGAGCCCCGCCGAGAGCGCACCCGTCGGCTACCACTTGGTACGCCGGGACGGCACCGTTCTCGACAGCTCCCGTTCCTTCGCCGCCCAGCGCATCCTCGACGGCGAGCTCCTCACGCTGCGCCCCTTCTCCGAGTCGCTGCCCCCCGCCGTCTTCGACGACGTCTCCGAAGCGGTCGCCTCCGCCGTGACCAGCGAACGCACTTTGTGGAGCGGCGACCTGACGCGCGCCGCGGGCCTCGTCGGAGGAGGCGTACTGCCGGTCCTGCTCGCCTTCGTGGCCTGGATGGGCGACCCGCTCCACGACATGCACAGCCTGCCCGGCATCCTCGCCGGGGTCGCCGGTGTCCTCCTGGTCGTCCTCGCGTGCGTACGCGCCCGGGTCTACGACGACCGGGCCTCGGCCATCGCCCTGGGACTCGGCGCCCTCCCCAACGTCGGCGTGGCCGGCTCGGGTCTCCTGCCGCTCGCCGACGGACAGGGCATCGGCAAGCTGCAGTTCCTCCTCGCCTGTGCGGCCGTGCTGCTGGCCTCGGTCCTGCTCACCCTGTGCTCGCCGAGCGGGGACGGCCCGTTCGTCGCCTTCGTCTTCGCCTCCGCCATCGGGCTGCTCGCCTTGTTCGCGGCGACCCTCGCCGACTGGACGCCCTCCGAGATCGGTGCCCTGTGCGCCCCGATCGCCGTCGGAGGCCTGGCCTTCCTGCCGGGCCTGTCGATGCGCTTCGCCCGGCTCCCGATCGGCTTCGACACCCCGAACACCGCCCCGCGCAGCGCGTACGACACCGACCCCACCCCCCAGGAGCCGGTCGACGCCGAGCGGGTCACCGCGAAGGCGCGGCGCGGACACGAACTCCTGGTCGGTCTGGTGGGCGGCTGCGCGCTGATCGCGGTCGGTTCTTCGGCCGTCCTCGGCTTTTCCTCGAACGTCTGGGGCCAACTCCTCGCCCTCGCGACCGGCGTGGCCCTGCTGATGCGCGCCCACCTCTTCCGCTACACCGCCCAGGTCGCCCCTGTCCTGGCCGGCGGTCTCGCCTGCCTCGTGCTGCTCGGCCTCGGGCTGGCGCTCAACCCGCCGCACTCGATCGTCCGCGACGCCCTCACGGGCGACCGCACCGACCTCGACATCCGGACGATCTGGCTCGTCGCGGCGATCGCGGCGGTGGCCGCGCTCGTCACGGCGATCGGCCTGATCGTCTCCCGCGGCGGCCTCACCCCGTTCTGGGGACGCTTCCTGGAGATCGCCGAGGGCTTCGTGCTGTTGACCCTGGTGCCGCTGGCACTGGCCGTCTTCGACGTGTACGCGACGGCACGGTCGATGACGAGCTGACCCTGCCGTGAGCTGCCCCGGCGGTCGATGAATGCCACCGGCAGCGAAGGGATCGCCAAGCGTGCCCTGGTCCGCGCCACGGTCGTCGTGACGTGGACCAGGGCACGCGGCTGTGCTGTACCGAGGCCTCCGGATCTGACAAGACCGGATCTGACAAGAGACGACAAGGCGGGGCGACGGACGCGGAACCGGCGCCCACCGGTCCCGCCCCTGTCGGTCACCCGCCCCCGTCCGTCACTCCGCGGCAAGCCCTCCGCTGTGCGGCGCTGGCTCCAGATCGAACTCCCCGTCCCGCGCGCCCAGCACGAACGCCCGCCACTCCGCCTCCGTGTACCGCAGGACGGTGTCCGGATCGAGCGACGACCGCATGGCCACGGCCCCGCCGGGAAGGTAGGCGATCTCGACGCGCTCCTCGTGTTCCTCGGTCCCGGGCGCGCTGTGCCACTCGACGCCGGAGATGTCGAGGGCGTACAGCTCGTCCCTCTCCCGCTCCTTGCGCGCCTTGAGCTGTTCCTTGTCCTCGGCCTCGGCCATCGCGGCTCGGTCCTTTCTGCTGTGCCAACGAGCTGTGCGGCCACCCTACTTGCCGTCGTTCCTCCTGGTCAGGGGTTCGCGGATGCGTGCCCGTGACACCGGCGGCCGCGTCGAACTCCCGTCCGACAAGGGCGGCCGTGCCGCTGTGTACGGAGGCCCGCCACGTCAGCGCCGGTACGGTCCCGTCACGTCAGCGCCGGTACGGTGCAGACGCCGCCTGCGACCGTCCCCGGCAGCCCGCTCCCGCCCCCGGACAGAGGCATCGTTCCAGGCTGGTAAGCTGTGCGATGGCCGTTTGTGTACGCGCCCCCGGAGCCTCAGGCCCTGGAGGCCGCGCCCAGCGGATCCCCGCCTCCCGAGTAACGGAAGCTCCCCCGCGATGCAGACCGGGGGCACTCGGTGGCATTTCACAGACTATGAGGAGTACGCGTGTCGCTCGACGCCGCTACGAAGAAGCAGATCATGACCGAGTTCGGCACCAAGGAGGGTGACACCGGCTCCCCCGAGGTCCAGGTCGCTCTGCTGTCGCGTCGGATCTCCGACCTGACCGAGCACCTCAAGACCCACAAGCACGACCACCACTCCCGCCGTGGTCTGCTGATTCTGGTCGGTCAGCGCCGCCGCCTGCTGCAGTACCTCGCCAAGAAGGACATCCAGCGCTTCCGTGCGCTGGTCGACCGTCTCGGCATCCGCCGCGGTGCGGCGGGCGCCAAGTAGGACGCCTTGAGGGGAGCGGTTCCCGGGGTATGGGGACCGCTCCTTTTGCTGTACACACAGGCTCGCATTGCTGTACATACAGGCTCGCACGCAGGACATACGGGCTCTGCCCACGCAGAGTCCTGCCGCACTCAAGCGCTGCCGCACAGCTGCCGCACAAGCGAAACGTGCGGAGTGTCACTGACGCTTTGTAGTGTGGTAGCACAACGCAATACGTACGACGCAGCGTGATGGCGCGAGCCCACAGGGGCAGGGCGACATCACAAGACGAACGAGGAGAAGCGCGCCTCGCCGCCGCCGGTCCTCGGTAGTGGCCCCCGGGGGAAAGTGAGCCCCGGGTGCTTCGATCGAAGACCGGCCCGCACCAGACGGAGCGCTTCTCCGCCACCGTCCCCCCGCCAACACGGGCGAGGAGGGACGAAGACGAGGAGAAAACGCTAGTGGAGAACGAGACCCACTACGCCGAGGCCGTCATCGACAACGGCTCCTTCGGCACCCGCACCATCCGCTTCGAGACGGGCCGCCTGGCCAGGCAGGCCGCCGGCTCCGCCGTGGCGTACCTGGACGACGACACCATGGTGCTGTCGGCCACCACCGCATCCAAGAACCCCAAGGACCAGCTCGACTTCTTCCCCCTGACGGTGGACGTCGAGGAGCGGATGTACGCGGCCGGCAAGATCCCCGGCAGCTTCTTCCGCCGTGAGGGCCGGCCGTCCGAGGACGCCATCCTCACCTGTCGCCTCATCGACCGCCCGCTGCGCCCGTCCTTCAAGAAGGGCCTGCGCAACGAGATCCAGGTCGTCGCCACGATCATGGCGCTCAACCCCGACCACCTGTACGACGTCGTGGCGATCAACGCCGCCTCCGCGTCCACGCAGCTGGCCGGTCTGCCCTTCTCCGGCCCGATCGGCGGCGTCCGCGTCGCGCTGATCAACGGCCAGTGGGTCGCGTTCCCGACGCACACCGAGCTCGAGGACGCCGTCTTCGACATGGTCGTCGCCGGTCGCACCCTGGAGGACGGCGACGTCGCGATCATGATGGTCGAGGCCGAGGCCACCGAGAAGACCATCCAGCTGGTCAAGGGCGGCGCCGAGGCGCCGACCGAGGAGGTCGTCGCCGCCGGTCTGGACGCCGCGAAGCCCTTCATCAAGGTGCTCTGCAAGGCCCAGGCCGACCTCGCCGCGAAGGCCGCCAAGCCGACCGCCGAGTTCCCGATCTTCCTCGACTACCAGGACGACGTCCTGGAGGCGCTGACCTCCGCCGTCAAGGACGAGCTCTCGCAGGCCCTCACCATCGGGGGCAAGCAGGAGCGCGAGAGCGAGCTCGACCGCGTCAAGGCGCTCGCCGCCGAGAAGCTGCTCCCGCAGTTCGAGGGCCGCGAGAAGGAGATCTCCGCCGCGTACCGCTCGCTGACCAAGTCCCTGGTCCGTGAGCGCGTCATCAAGGAGAAGAAGCGCATCGACGGCCGCGGCGTCACGGACATCCGTACGCTGGCCGCCGAGGTCGAGGCCATTCCGCGGGTGCACGGTTCCGCGCTGTTCGAGCGTGGCGAGACCCAGATCCTGGGCGTCACCACCCTCAACATGCTCCGCATGGAGCAGCAGCTGGACACCCTCTCCCCGGTGACCCGGAAGCGCTACATGCACAACTACAACTTCCCGCCGTACTCCACCGGTGAGACCGGCCGCGTCGGCTCCCCGAAGCGCCGCGAGATCGGCCACGGCGCCCTCGCCGAGCGCGCGCTCGTGCCGGTGCTGCCCACGCGCGAGGAGTTCCCGTACGCGATCCGTCAGGTGTCCGAGGCCCTCGGCTCCAACGGCTCGACGTCGATGGGCTCGGTCTGCGCCTCCACCATGTCGCTGCTGAACGCCGGTGTGCCGCTGAAGGCCCCCGTCGCGGGTATCGCCATGGGCCTGATCTCCCAGGAGATCGAGGGCGAGACGCACTACGTCACCCTCACCGACATCCTCGGTGCGGAGGACGCCTTCGGCGACATGGACTTCAAGGTCGCCGGCACCAAGGAGTTCGTGACCGCCCTCCAGCTCGACACCAAGCTGGACGGCATCCCGGCCTCCGTCCTGGCCGCGGCCCTGAAGCAGGCCCGTGACGCCCGCCTCCACATCCTCGACGTGATGATGGAAGCGATCGACACGCCGGACGAGATGTCCCCGAACGCCCCGCGGATCATCACCGTCAAGATCCCCGTGGACAAGATCGGCGAGGTCATCGGCCCCAAGGGCAAGATGATCAACCAGATCCAGGAGGACACCGGCGCCGAGATCACGATCGAGGACGACGGCACCATCTACATCGGTGCCTCCGACGGCCCGGCCGCCGAGGCCGCCCGCACCACGATCAACTCGATCGCCAACCCGACCATGCCGGAGGTCGGCGAGCGCTACCTGGGCACGGTCGTCAAGACCACGACCTTCGGCGCGTTCGTCTCGCTCCTGCCCGGCAAGGACGGTCTGCTGCACATCTCGCAGATCCGCAAGCTGGCCGGCGGCAAGCGCGTGGAGAACGTCGAGGACGTGCTCGGCGTGGGCGCCAAGGTCCAGGTCGAGATCGCCGAGATCGACTCGCGCGGCAAGCTCTCCCTGATCCCCGTGATCGAGGGCGAGGAAGACTCCGCCGACGACAAGAAGGACGACGCCGACCAGTGACGTCCAGTAGCTCCACGGCGACGGCCCGCACCTCTTCGGAGGCGCGGGCCGTCGCCCGTACCCAAACCCTCATCAAAGGCGCGGGCGGCATCGGTACGGTCCGCAAAACCACCCTTCCCGGCGGCCTCCGCGTAGTCACCGAGACCCTGCCCTCTGTGCGCTCCGCCACCTTCGGTATCTGGGCCCACGTCGGCTCCCGCGACGAGACGCCGTCCCTGAACGGCGCCACGCACTACCTGGAGCACCTGCTCTTCAAGGGCACCACGCGACGCAGCGCGCTCGACATCTCCTCCGCCATCGACGCGGTCGGCGGCGAGATGAACGCGTTCACGGCGAAGGAGTACACGTGCTACTACGCGCGCGTGCTCGACACCGACCTGCCCCTCGCCATCGACGTCGTCTGCGACATGCTGACGGGTTCGCTGATCCTCGAGGACGACGTCAACGTCGAGCGCGGCGCGATCCTCGAAGAGATCGCGATGACCGAGGACGACCCGGGCGACTGCGTGCACGACCTGTTCGCGCACACCATGTTCGGCGACAACCCCCTCGGCCGCCCCGTCCTGGGCACGGTCGACACGGTCAACGCCCTCACCGCCGACCGCATCCGCCGCTTCTACAAGAAGCACTACGACCCGACCCACCTCGTGGTCGCGTGCGCCGGCAACATCGACCACAACAAGGTCGTACGACAGGTCCGTGCCGCCTTCGAGAACGCGGGCGCCTTCAAGGACCTCGACGCCACGCCCGTCGCCCCGCGCGAGGGCCGGCGTGCCCTGCGCACCGCAGGCCGCGTCGACCTGATCGGCCGCAAGACCGAGCAGGCCCATGTCGTCCTCGGCATGCCCGGCCTGTCCCGCACGGACGAGCGCCGCTGGGCCCTCGGGGTCCTGAACACGGCCCTCGGCGGCGGGATGTCCTCCCGCCTGTTCCAGGAGGTCAGGGAGAAGCGCGGCCTGGCCTACAGCGTGTACTCGTACACCTCCGGCTTCGCCGACTGCGGCCTGTTCGGCGTGTACGCGGGCTGCCGCCCGAGCCAGGTGCACGACGTACTGAAGATCTGCCGCGACGAACTCGACCACGTGGCCGAGCACGGCCTCTCGGACGACGAGATCGGCCGCGCCATCGGCCAGCTCCAGGGCTCCACGGTCCTGGGCCTGGAGGACACGGGCGCGCTGATGAACCGCATCGGCAAGAGCGAGCTGTGCTGGGGCGAGCAGATGTCGGTCGACGACATGCTGGCCCGGATAGCCTCGGTCACCCCGGACGACGTCCGCTTGGTCGCCCGCGAGATCCTGGGCCGACGACCCTCGCTGTCGGTCATCGGCCCGCTGAAGGACAAGCAGGCCTCCCGGCTGCACGACGCCGTCGCCTGACACCCGTCACCTGACACCCGTCATCGGTACGTCATCGGTAAGGAAGCAAGGACATGAGCAAGCTGCGCGTGGCGGTCCTCGGTGCCAAGGGCCGGATCGGCTCCGAGGCGGTACGGGCGGTCGAGGCCGCCGAGGACATGGAGCTGGTCGCCGCTCTGGGCCGGGGCGACAAGCTGGAGACGCTGGCCGAGACCGGCGCCCAGGTCGCCGTCGAACTGACCACGCCGGCCTCGGTGATGGACAACCTCGACTTCTGCGTACGGCACGGCATCCACGCCGTCGTCGGTACGACGGGCTGGACCGACGAGCGCCTCGCGCAGCTGAAGGGCTGGCTCGCCCAGTCCCCGGAGACGGGCGTGCTCATCGCGCCCAACTTCTCCATCGGGGCCGTCCTGACCATGAAGTTCGCGCAGATCGCCGCGCCCTACTTCGAGTCGGTGGAGGTGGTGGAGCTCCACCACCCGAACAAGGTGGACGCCCCGTCCGGAACCGCCACCCGCACCGCCCAGCTCATCGCCGAGGCCCGTCGTCAGGCCGGCACCGCCCCGGCGCCGGACGCCACGGTGACGGCCCTGGACGGCGCGCGGGGTGCCAGCGTCGACGGGATCCCCGTCCACGCCGTCCGCCTGCGCGGCCTGCTCGCCCACCAGGAGGTCCTCCTCGGTGGCGAGGGTGAGACCCTCACCGTCCGCCACGACTCCCTCCACCACAGCAGCTTCATGCCGGGCATCCTGCTCGGCGCCCGCCGCGTGGTGACCACCCCGGGCCTGACCTTCGGTCTGGAACACTTCCTCGACCTGAACTGAGCCCCGACAGCCATGCGCGCGAAGCTCTCCTACGCCATAACGGCCGCCGTCCTGGTCTTCTACTTCGCCCTGGTCGGCAGCCGCGGCGTCATGCTCATCCAGTCCGGCACGCTCCTCACCGTCACCTTCGGGGTCGCGGTGCTGATCCTGCCGGTGATCGGCCTGTGGTTCCTGTGGAAGAACACTCAGTTCGTCCGTAAGGCCAACCAGCTCGCCGCCGAGCTCGACTCCGAGGGCGGCCTGCCCGTCGACGAGCTGAAGCGCACCCCCAGCGGCCGAATCGACCGCGCATCGGCCGACGAGGTCTTCGCCAAGCGCAAGGCCGAGACGGAGGCGGCGCCCGACGACTGGCGCAGCTGGTTCCGCCTCGCCATCGCCTACCACGACGCCCGCGACACCCCGCGCGCCCGCAAAGCGATGCAGCGGGCCATAGCCCTGCACGACGGCAAGGCCCCTTTTTGCGCCTGAACCGGCGCCGCTCTCGCGGACCTGGTTGATCGCCGTCGTGGTTCCTCAACTGATGGTTGCGGTGGTCGCGGGGAGATCACCGCAACCGGGGTGTCAGACGCCCCGCCCGCACTCCGCGGCCCAGGCCTCGACAGAGTCCGCGGCCCGGTCGAAGGAGCCGGGACGCGCCAGGAAGTCCGCATTGTGCGTGGTCAGCAGCGCCGGCATGTCATCCGCGGCCCGATCCCGCCGTACGACGACCAGTGCCTGCCCCTGAACCGTGCGCGGCAGTCCGAGCCAGCGCACCGGCCGCTGTACCGTCCGCACGGTGACGACCCGCTCCCAGGGCACCGTACGCGTGAGCAGGAACCCCACCTGGCGCAGCCCGCGGGCGCTGACCCACACGCCCATCCGCAGCAGCCGCAGGGCGCCCGCGATGACGGCCAGCGCGATGCAGAAGACCACACCGGCCTCGGACACCGAGCCCGTCAGCGCGATGATGACCGCCGCGAACAGCACGTACGAGGCGAGCAGCAGCAGGATCGCGGCCACGCCCACGCGCCACGGGCCGGGCCGGTAGGGGCGCCGCCAGCGGTCGCGGTCGTCGAAGGGCAGCGCGACGTCGTCGGCTGCCTCGAAGGCGCGGTCGGCCGTCAGGAAGGGCAGGGGCACGGCTGGTCCTCACTCAATCCATGCGTGGGCTGTGCCCGGTGAGGTTATCGACCCGTGTCCCCGCCCACCACTCCCGGGGTCCGGATGGAGCCAGCCCCGGCTCAGCGCCCCTCGGACGCCTGGGACTGCTGTGTCTGCGCGGACGACTGGTCGGGTGAGAGCGCCGGCATCCCCAGAACCAGAGAGCCCACGAGCGCGGCGACGATCGTGAGCCCCAGGAGCCAGCGCCCGGCTATCTGACTCATGGACGCCCGCTCACGGGGTGGGGGAGTGACATTGCTGCGGAACCTGTCGGCTTCGGCGAGGAAGGCGAACGGTACGGGCTCGCGCCGACGCAACATGGGGTGCTTCTCCTCTCAGGGACTCGAACGAATCGCTGTCACCAACACAGACGAGCGAGCGGCTCAAAAGGTGCCCGTTTTCACCAACTTCACTCGGGCACGACAGTGAACGTCCCGTTTGGTGGGCCGTAGAGTGGCGTCGCCGAGAGACAAGCCATGAGACAACCAAGAGACAAGACGGGAAGGACCCTCCGCATCGTGACCCCCAACCCCGACGACGATTTCAAGATCGACCTCCGCAGCGATGTCACCGTTGAACTGGTCAAACACAGCGCGGCGGACTCCGACGTGCTCTTCGCGGCCCGTGTGTCGACCGTCGGGGAGCAGTCCCTGGACGAGCTGAAGAAGGACCCGGAGCGGTCGAAGGGGTTGATCAACTTCCTCATGCGCGACCGGCACGGCAGCCCGTTCGAGCACAACTCGATGACGTTCTTCATCAGTGCCCCGATCTTCGTCTTCCGCGAGTTCATGCGGCACCGCGTGGGCTGGTCGTACAACGAGGAGTCCGGTCGGTACAGGGAGCTGCAGCCCGTGTTCTACGTGCCGGACACGTCGCGGAAGCTGGTCCAGCAGGGGCGACCGGGCAAGTACGTGTTCGTGGAGGGCACCCCGGAGCAGTACGAGCTCGTCGGACACGCCATGGAAGAGTCGTACCGCCAGGCGTACCGGACCTACCAGCAGATGCTGGCGCAGGGCGTCGCCCGCGAGGTCGCCCGCGCGGTCCTCCCGGTCGGCCTGTTCTCCTCGATGTACGCCACCTGCAACGCCCGCTCGCTGATGCACTTCCTCGGCCTGCGCACCCAGCACGAGCTGGCGAAGGTCCCGTCCTTCCCGCAGCGGGAGATCGAGATGGTCGGCGAGAAGATGGAGGCGGAGTGGGCCGAGCTCATGCCGCTCACCCACGCCGCCTTCAATGCGAACGGCCGTGTGGCGCCATAACGCACGTCCGTTCTCCCCTCGCGCACAGATGTACGGATCAGCCTCGTGAAGTGTCCGTATTGCGGCATTTAGAGAAGTTCATCTAGCCTGATCAAAGGGACCGGCACTGCTTGAACCCCCGAGCAGGCAGTGCCGGGCTCCATCTTTGTCACGACTTGTCGCCTACCCCGAGGGCAGACCCCGCCCTGAGCAACGAGTAGCGTGTTACCCATGGCTCCGACCTCCACTCCGCAGACCCCCTTCGGGCGGGTCCTCACCGCCATGGTCACGCCCTTCACGGCGGACGGCGCACTCGACCTCGACGGCGCGCAGCGGCTCGCCGCCCACCTGGTGGACGCAGGCAACGACGGCCTGATCATCAACGGCACCACCGGCGAGTCCCCCACCACCAGTGACGCGGAGAAATCGGATCTCGTACGGGCCGTCCTGGAGGCCGTCGGCGACCGCGCCCACGTCGTCGCCGGCGTCGGCACCAACGACACCCACCACAGCATCGAGCTGGCCCGAGCCGCCGAGAAGGTGGGCGCACACGGCCTCCTCGTCGTGACGCCGTACTACAACAAGCCCCCGCAGGAGGGCCTGTACCGCCACTTCAGGGCCATCGCCGACGCCGCCGAGCTCCCGGTCATGCTCTACGACATCCCCGGCCGCAGCGGCGTCCCGATCAACACCGAGACGCTCGTCCGCCTCGCCGAGCACCCGCGGATCGTCGCCAACAAGGACGCCAAGGGCGACCTCGGCCGCGCCAGCTGGGCCATCGCCCGCTCCGGCCTCGCCTGGTACTCCGGCGACGACATGCTGAACCTGCCGCTGCTCTCGGTCGGCGCGGTCGGCTTCGTCTCGGTCGTCGGACACGTGGTCACCCCGGACCTGCGCGCCCTGGTCGAGGCGTTCGTCTCCGGCGACGTCCAGAAGGCCACCGAGATCCACCAGAAGCTGCTCCCGGTCTACACCGGCATGTTCCGCACCCAGGGCGTCATGACCACGAAGGCGGCGCTCGCCCTCCAGGGCCTGCCCGCCGGACCGCTACGCGCCCCCATGGTCGAGCTCACGCACGAGGAGATCGAGCAGCTCAAGATCGATCTTGCCGCAGGCGGGGTACAGCTCTAGCAACAGACTTCGCGCGCCGCGTCGCGCCACCAGACTTCACAACTGAATAAGCAGGCCACCGGTGCCTGCGTCCCCAACGACAACTGCTTCTGCACGAACGTCATGCGCGCCACGTGCCCACCGGTACGTGGCGCGTGTGGTTGAGGAGAGTCTTTTGAGTCATCCGCATCCTGAACTCGGCCCGCCCCCGCCGCTCCCCGAAGGCGGCCTGCGGGTCACGCCACTCGGCGGCCTCGGCGAGATCGGCCGAAACATGACGGTCTTCGAGTACGGAGGCCGCCTGCTGATCGTCGACTGCGGAGTGCTCTTCCCCGAGGAGGAGCAGCCCGGAATCGACCTGATCCTGCCGGACTTCTCGTCCATCCGGGACCGCCTCGACGACATCGAGGGCATCGTCCTCACACATGGCCACGAGGACCACATCGGCGGCGTCCCGTTCCTCCTCCGGGAGAAGCCGGACATCCCGCTGATCGGCTCCAAGCTGACCCTCGCCCTGATCGAGGCCAAGCTCCAGGAGCACCGCATCCGCCCGTACACCCTCGAGGTGGCGGAGGGACACCGCGAGCGCATCGGCCCCTTCAACTGCGAGTTCGTCGCGGTCAACCACTCCATCCCCGACGCCCTGGCGGTGGCCATTCGCACGCCCGCCGGCATGGTGGTCCACACCGGCGACTTCAAGATGGACCAGCTCCCGCTGGACAACCGCCTCACGGATCTTCACGCGTTCGCACGTCTGAGCGAGGAGGGCATCGACCTCCTTCTCTCCGACTCCACGAACGCCGAGGTTCCCGGCTTCACCCCGCACGAGCGGGACATCTCGAACGTCCTGCGGCAGGTCTTCGCGGGCGCCCGCAAGCGGATCATCGTGGCCAGCTTCGCCAGCCACGTCCACCGCATCCAGCAGATCCTGGACGCGGCCCACGAGTACGGCCGCAGGGTCGCCTTCGTCGGCCGCTCGATGGTCCGCAACATGGGCATCGCACGGGACCTGGGCTACCTGAGGGTGCCGCCGGGCCTGGTCGTCGACGTCAAGACACTCGACGACCTGCCCGACCACGAGGTCGTCCTGGTCTGCACGGGCTCCCAGGGCGAACCGATGGCGGCCCTGTCCCGCATGGCGAACCGCGACCACCAGATCCGCATCGTCCAGGGCGACACGGTGATCCTCGCGTCGTCGCTGATCCCCGGCAACGAGAACGCGGTCTACCGCGTCATCAACGGCCTGACCCGCTGGGGCGCGAACGTCGTCCACAAGGGCAACGCGAAGGTCCACGTCTCGGGCCACGCCTCGGCCGGCGAACTGCTGTACTTCTACAACATCTGCCGGCCCAGGAACCTGATGCCGGTCCACGGCGAATGGCGCCACCTGCGCGCCAACGCCGAGCTGGGCGCCCTGACCGGCGTCCCGCACGACCGGATCGTCATCGCCGAGGACGGCGTGGCCGTCGACCTGATCGAGGGCAAGGCCAAGATCTCGGGCAAGGTCCAGGCGGGTTACGTGTACGTCGACGGCCTGTCGGTCGGCGATGTCGGCGAGCCGGCCCTGAAGGACCGCAAGATCCTCGGCGACGAGGGCATCATCTCGGTCTTCATGGTCATCGACTCGTCGACCGGAAAGATCACGGGCGGCCCACACGTGCAGGCCCGCGGCTCGGGCATCGAGGACTCGGCGTTCGGAGACGTGATCCCGAGGATCACGGAGGTCCTGGAGCGCTCCGCTCAGGACGGCGTGGTCGAGCCCCACCAGATGCAGCAGCTGGTGCGGCGGACCCTCGGCAAGTGGGTCTCGGACACCTATCGCCGCAGGCCGATGATCCTGCCGGTGGTGGTGGAGGTCTGACGGACCGTCGGCCCTCGTACGCGCGAACCCGGAGCGGGGCGCCTCGATTTGCATCGAGGCGCCCCGCTCCAGTACGTTTACGGCTCCGCCTGAACGGGAACCGGCCACCTCGTGCGCCGGAACCAGTCCCCGAGGGGGCGGGAATTCCGACTCAGAGTCTCTGATAAAGTCGGAGTCGCCGGAAAGGGAAACGCGGAAGCGGGAACCTGGAAGGCACCGAGGAAATCGGATCGGAAAAGGATCTGATAGAGTCGGAAACGCAAGACCGAAGGGAAGCGCCCGGAGGAAAGCCGCGAGAGAGTCTCTCGGGTGAGTACAAAGGAAGCGTCCGTTCCTTGAGAACTCAACAGCGTGCCAAAAGTCAACGCCAGATATGTTGATACCC
>NZ_NTGE01000124.1 GCF_002291145.1 Streptomyces sp. SA15 | reverse complement strand
CTCAACGCCCTCGCCCGCCCGGCGCCCGCGTTCGCGGGCCGAGCCGCCTACGCCCTGTTCTGCCATCCGCTCCGGCGCGGCGGCGTCCTGCCCCGCGAACGCGCGGTCCACGAACGGGCGGCGACCGAGGAACTGACCCTCTCCGGCCGGCGGGTGCGGGTCTACCGCTGGGGCGACGGCACACGCCCGGTGCTGATGCTGCACGGCTGGCAGTCCCGGGCCTCCCGGTACGCGGGCTTCGTACCGCGCCTTCAGGCGCTGGGCCTGACCGCGCTCTCCTTCGACGCGCCGGGGCACGGGGACTCCGAGGGTCGCAGCACCACCCTCCTCGAGTACCGGGAGATCACGCGCCGGCTCCAGGACCGCTACGGCGCCTTCCACACGGTGGTCGCCCATTCCCTCGGTGCCACCAGCGCCTTCCTGTCGCTGCGCGGCGGCGTACGGTGCGGGCGGCTCGTCACGGTGTCGGCGGTGAAGGATTTCGGCCATTTTCCCGACGAGTTCGTACGGCTGCTGGGGCTCGGCCCCGGCCTGCGGCGCGACCTGCGCCACCGGATCGAGCACCGGCTGTTCGCGTCCGTCCCGGACTGCTGGGCGCTGTTCGACGCCACGCGTGCGCCCGAGGAGATCGACGTACCGATGCGGATCATTCATGACACGGACGACGAAATGGTCCCGGTCGCGCAGGCGCACGCGCTGAAGGCCGCATACGGCGACCGGGCGGAGCTGGTGCTCACCCGTGGCCTGGGGCACCGCAAGGTGCTGGGCGAGCAGGCGGTCGTCGACCATGCGATGGACTTCATCACGTCGGCGCCCGCCGGATCCCCCTTTTAAATGCACGCACGGTCGTTTAGTTTGTGCGGTGCCGGTCCGGTCGCTGCGGACCGGGCGACGCCCGCGCATCGACGACGAAGGGATCACCTCCCATGACCACCGCCTCCTCCCCCTCACCGGGCGCAGGACCCGCCCAGACCGCGGAACCGGACGGTGAGCGGGCGCCGGGGACTCCGGAGACGACCGCGACGGCCGCGTCGGCCGCGGCCTCGGCGAAACGCGCGCTGCTCGTCGCGTCCGGGGCCACGTTCCTCGCCGTACTCGACACCACCGTCGTGAACATCGCCTTCGCCGACCTCCGCGTCGACTTCCCCGACGCCTCCCTGTCCCAGCTGACCTGGGTCGTGACGGCGTACACCGTCGTGTTCGCGGCGCTGCTGGCCGTGGCCGGCCGGGTCGCGGACGTCACCGGCCGCAAGAAGCTGTTCCTGAGGTCCACGGCGCTGTTCACCCTCGCCTCGCTGCTGAGCGGGCTCGCCACGAGCGTGGAGTTGCTCGTCGCCGCCCGTGCCCTGCAGGGTGTGGCGGCCGCGGGGATGATCCCGGCGGCGCTCGGCCTGGTACTCCAGCACACGCCCCCGGCCCGGCGGCAGATCGCCGTCGGCGTCTGGGGAGCGGTGGGCAGCATGGCCGCCGCCGTGGGCCCGAGCCTCGGCGGACTGCTGGTGGACGTGTGGGGCTGGCGCAGCGTCTTCCTGATCAACCTGCCGATCGGGCTCGCCATCGTGATGATCACGACCCGGCTCGCCGGAGACACACCGAGCGGACGCCGGCTGCCCGACCCGGTGGGGACGCTGGCCCTGGCCCTGGGTGTCGGCGGCGTCGTCTTCGGCGTGACCCAGGGGACCGAATGGGGCTGGGGCAGCGGACGCGTGCTCGGCCTGCTGATCGGCGGTGCGGTGCTCCTCGCGGTGGCCCTGCTGGTGTCCCGGCGGCACGAGGCGCCCGCCGTCGAGTGGGACCTGTGGCGCAACCGCGCCTTCGCGGCCACCAACGTCACCTCCGTGCTCTTCGGCGCGGCCATGTACTCCTACCTCCTGTCCTCGCTGCTGTTCCTCAACGCGGTGTGGGGTTACTCCGAGTTGAAGGCGGGCCTCGCGGTCACGCCGGGGGCCTTCGCCGCCGCGGTCGGCGCCATGGTGGTGGGGCGGCGCGTCCGCCCGGCCGCCCAGTGGGTCGCGGTGGCCGTCGGCTCCGTGCTGTTCGGCGCCTCGTGCGGGGCGATGTGGCTGTTGCTCGGGGACGAGCGGCAGTACGCGGCGGTGTGGCTGCCCCTCGGCATCGTGGGCGGGCTCGGCATCGGCGCGGCGCTGACGGCGATCTCCAACGCGGCCACGGCCTCGCTGCCGCCGCAGCGCTTCGCCTCCGGCACGGGCCTGCTCATGACGACCCGGCAGGTCGGTGGTGCGCTGGGCATCGCGGCCCTGGCGGCCATTCTCGAGCGGTACGACGTCCTCGACGACCAGGGATACCTGGAGGTGTTCCTCGCCTGCGCCGTCGGCGCACTGGCGGCAGCGGTGGCCGCGCCGGCGATCCGCGTCCGGTCCTCGCGGACTTCCTGACATATCCGCTTGCCCGCGACGGGAGTTCACCGCTCCCGCGACGATATGAAGAAGAGGAAGAAGACAGCGCCATGCCTCCCATCGACCGGTCCGACCGCTCCGCCGCGCGAGCGGAGCACTCTCTGCTGGCCGAGCTGCAGCCGGTGGTGGAGAGCAACCTCCACCGTCATCTCGGCGTCGCCAAGGAATGGTTCCCGCACGAGTACGTCCCGTGGAGCGAGGGCCGGACCTTCGACGGTCCGCTCGGCGGCCGGGCGTGGACGACGGACGAGGCCACGCTGCCGGAGGTGGCCCGTACCTCGCTCGTGGTCAACCTGCTCACCGAGGACAACCTGCCCGGATATCACTTCGCGGTCGCCGAGTTCGGCAAGGACGGCGCCTGGGGCACCTGGGTCGACCGCTGGACGGCCGAGGAGGCCCGGCACGGTATCGCGCTGCGCGACTACCTGCTGGTCACCCGGGCCGTCGACCCCAGAGCCCTGGAGCGCGCACGGATGACACACATGTCGGGGGGCTATGCGCGCCCCGACGGCTTCAGCGCGCTGCACGCCATCGCGTATGCCGCGTTCCAGGAGCTCGCCACCCGCATCTCGCACCGCAACACCGGCCAGGCGAGCACCGATCCGGTCTGTGACGCGCTGCTCGCCCGGATCGCCGCGGACGAGAACCTGCACATGGTCTTCTACCGCAACCTGGTCGAGGCCGCGTTCGAGCTGACACCCGGCACCGCGATGGAGGTCGTCCGCGACGTCGTCGTCGGGTTCGAGATGCCCGGATCGACGATCAAGGACTTCGGACGCAAGTCCGCGGAGATCGCCATCGCGGGCATCTACGATCTGCGGCTGCACCACGACAGCGTGGTCATGCCGATCCTGCGCAAGCTGCGGATCTTCGAACGGACGGGGCTCGGGGCGGCGGGAGAGGCGGCGCGAGAAGAACTCGCCGCCTTCGTCGCACAGTTGGACAAGAAGGCGACGTCCTTCACAGACCGCCGCGAGGGCATCCGCGCGGCACGGGCCCTACGGGAGGCGGCGGCCTGACACCGCCGACGGCAAGCCGAGGGGGTGACCGGGATCCGACCCGGTCACCCCCTCGGCGTTCGCGCCCCGACCGACCGCGCCGGAGGGCCCCTCACTGCGGCTCCCTTGCCGGACCGGCGCCGAGAGCGGTGCGGGAGGCGGCGATCGCGGGGCAAAGCCGGACGTGCGGGCCGGCACGAGTGTGATGCCGGCCCGCGTGCCGCCGGCTGTGCGGGCAAGGCGGGGATATGACGTCAGGGCCTGACTTCCGGCACGGGCCCTGGGCGATACCAGGGTCAGCCGTGCGGGACCTGGGGAGTCTGTTCCGCCATGAGGGTGTGCCACTTGTCGGGTCGGCCGACCCACTCCTCGCCGTCGGCGAGCGGCACGACGTCCGCCGTGGTGGCCAGCGGGAGCCGGGGTGCGAGCCGGGCGTTCCACTCCAGGGCGGGCTGGAGTTCCGGGGGCAGCTCGTCCTCCGGGTAGATCGCGTCGGCCGGGCACGCCTCGACGCAGTTGCCGCAGTCGATGCACTCCGCGGGGTCGATCACCAGAAAGGTCTCGGCCTCCCGGAAACAGGCGACGGGACAGTAGGTGACGCACTCCGCGAACTTGCAGCGCACGCACTGCTCGGTGACCACATGTGTCACGCGCCGTCCTCCTCGAGTCCGCTCGGCACGCCGAGCAACTCGCCGTGCCGGTCCGCGAAGCGGTGTCCGGCGTCGAGGCCGAGTTCGTACGCCTTGACGAGCCCGCCGGACGTCGCGGCGGCATAGTCGACGCCCAGGTCCTTGAGGTCCTGGTCCGGCTTGACGACCAGGACCGGCGCCCCGTGCAACGCGGAGCCGTCGCCGATCTCCTCGGACGCGTAGAGGTCGCGGAAGAGCGGGAAGGGGTCGCAGCCGATGGCGATCAGCACGGCCACGTCCTTGGCGGCGACCTCGCGCGCCGGGCAGGAGCAGGTGTACGAGGCGTCGACGTACGCCTCCCCGGCGATCTCGGCCGGTACGTCCCAGGCGTGCAGCATGCGCGTGGAGGCGTAGGCCACCGCGTCGTAGTTGGCCGGCGTCAGCCGCGGCTCCTCGCCGCCTGGGATGGCACGCGAGGAGAACACGGCCGTGGCCAGGTTCTCCAGGACCCAGCCGCGGTCGCCGGTGAAGACGTTGCGCAGCAGTTGCCGGCCGAGCGTCTTCGCCTCGGGGCCCTGGGTGGCCTGTGCGCCCGCCGAGGTGGTGACCTTGCTGGTGGCCAGCAGGAACTCGGGGGCCGAGGGCCGGAAGAGACCCTCGCGCAGTACGGGCCCGTACTGCGCGATGCTGTCGAGCACGACCTGGCTCATGCCCTTGTGCGCGGCGCCCGCGGCGGCGTCGAGCCAGTACTCCACGCCGGTGTGCCGGGCCAGGCCCACCGCGGCGAGGCCGCCGGACAGCGCCGACGAGGAGGCGGTGCCGTACACGTGGGCGCGCAGTCCGCGCTCCTCGAATGCTGACAGCACGCCATGGCCGTAGACACCCTTCAGCATGCCCGAGGCGACGGCGATGCCGATGCGGCCCGGGGTGACCTGCCCGCTCATCGAGCCGGTCCGTTCTCGGAGCGCGGCATGGTGCCGGCGGGGGTCTCGGGCCAGTCCTTCAGGAACTGGGCGTCGATCACGGCGTCCAGGTGGTCCTTGATCCACTGGTTGGGACCGGGCTGCCGGTCCGCCGTGTCACCCAGGTGGGGAGCGAAGTGCGCGAGCGTCATGGCGTCCTCCAAGGGGGAGTGCTGACACCCGACAATAGCACGACCGTGCGTTTACTTTTACGGGCATCTGGAGAGCTATCTGATACCCGAGAAAAGTGAGCGAACGATCGTGCTAATATCCGGCATCCCTGATCGATCTGGAGGGCGTGGCATGGATCCCGCGACGGCAGCCGTCAGGACGGCCCTGAGCGCCGAGGGGGAGGAGCTGTTCGACCTCTTCCGCCGGCCGCACGGCCGCAGCAGGCCCCGGCCCGACGAGCGGGCGGTGATCGAGAGCGCCCGGACCGGCGAGCTGCGGGCCGGTGGCGCGGCGGCGGTCACGTATGGCTGGGGCGACGGAGAGCGCCCGGTACTCCTGGTGCACGGCTGGGAGTCGCGTGCCTCGCGGTACGCGAAGGTCGTCGCCCGGCTGGTCGAGCGGGGCTACAGCCCGGTGTCCTTCGACGCGCCCGGGCACGGGGAGTCCGAGGGAGACAGTACGACCCTGCTGGAGTACCGCGACATCATCGCCGAACTCCACCGTAAGCACGGGGAGTTCGAGGCCGTCGTCGGGCACTCCTTCGGCGTCCTCGCGACCTTCCTGGCGCTGCGGCAGGGCCTGCGGGCCGGCCGGATCGTGGCGGTCAGCCCGGTTCCGGACTTCGCGTACCTCGTCGACACGTTCTGCGCACGGATGCGACTGCGGCCGCACCTCGGGGACGAACTGCGCCACCGCATCGAGCGGGATCTCTACCCGGGCGAAGAGGACATGTGGACGCGGTTCTCCGTCCTCCATCGCGCCGGGGACGTCCCGCTCCCGCTCCTCGTCGTGCACGACGAGGACGACGAGGCCGTGGACCCGGGGCAGGCGGAGCGGATCGTCGAGACCTTCGGCGAGCGGGCGCGCCTGGTCACCACCCGCAGGTTCGGCCACCGGCGGATCCTCGGCGCGCCCCAAGTCGTCGAGGAGATCACGGAGTTCGTGGCGGGCGGTGCCGCCCGGGCCGGCCGTCCGGCCGGGGTGACGGCGCGGTGAGCGGCATCCTCGCGGGCAAGCGCGTGCTGGTGACCGGCGTCCTGATGGAGTCCTCGATCGCCTTCCACGCCGCCCGTCTCGCCCAGGAACAGGGCGCCGAGGTGGTGCTCACCGGTTACGGCCGGCTCGGCCTGGTCGAGCGTGTCGCCCGGCGGCTGCCCCGCCCGGCGCCGCTCGTCGAACTCGACGTCCGGGACACGGCCCAGCTCGACAGCCTGGCCGACCGGATCAGGAAGTGCGCGGGCGGCGACACACGGCTGGACGGCGTGGTGCACTCCATCGCCTTCGCCCCGCAGGACGCGCTCGGGGGCGACTTCATGGCCACCGGCTGGGATTCCGTGGCGACCGCGCTCGAGGTGTCCGCCTACTCCCTCAAGGCCCTGGCCATGGCCTGTCTGCCGCTGATGAAGGAGCGCGGCGGGGCGATCGTGGGCCTGGACTTCGACGCGCGGATCGCCTGGCCCGCGTACGACTGGAT
Source organism: Streptomyces sp. SA15 (assembly GCF_002291145.1). Taxonomy (GTDB): domain Bacteria; phylum Actinomycetota; class Actinomycetes; order Streptomycetales; family Streptomycetaceae; genus Streptomyces. The sequence goes on along the minus strand of NZ_NTGE01000124.1, from coordinate 41,700 downwards.
GGGCGTGGCCAAGGCCGCGCTGGAGGCGACCTCGCGGTACGTCGCCCGTGACCTCGGCCCGCGTGACATCCGCTGCAACCTGGTCGCGGCGGGGCCGGTCAAGACCATGGCGGCCAGGCACATCCCGGGGTTCGACACCTTCCGTGAAGTGTGGGAGACGCGTGCTCCCCTCGGCTGGGACCTGGCCGACCCCGAACCGGCCGCCCGTGCCGTCGTCGCGCTGCTGTCCGACTGGTTCCCCCGGACCACGGGGGAGATCGTGCACGTCGACGGCGGTGTGCACGCCGTCGGCGCATGACACCGGCCTCGGACACACCGGCGGCGGCCCGCTCCCGTGGGGAACGGGCCGCCGTCCGTGATCCGCGCGCTCAGGGAGTCTCGGGCAGAAGCGACGGGTCGGTGGCCACGGCCCGCAGGCGGTTCAGGATGGCCTTGGCCGCCTTGTCGTAGCAGGTGAACTCGTTGTGCAGGACGGATTCGGCGTTCGCCATCTCCAACAGCGCGACGATCTCGAAGACGAGCTGGGGGACATCCGTGTCCCCGTCGATCTCGCCCGCCAGTTGCGCCTCCCGCACGGTCTGCTCCAGGTAGGTGAACCAGTTGGTGCGGGCCGCGGCGAGCGTGTCGTGGATCTTGCCCTCCCGGGCGTCGTACTCGGCCGAGACCGCGAAGAAGAAGCAGCCGCCGGGGAAGACCCGTTCCTTGGAGTAGGTGAGCCAGGCGGTGCACAGCCGCCACAGGCGGCCGACTCCCGACGGCAGGTCGCGGGCCGGCTGGACCACGTGCTCCAGATAGACGGTGATGGCGGCCCGGATGGTGGCGAGTTGCAGGTCCTCCTTGGACCCGAACAGGGCGAACACGCCGCTCTTGCTGAGCTGGAGCTCGTTCGCCAACTGGCCGAGGGACAGTCCTTGCAGTCCGTCGACCGACGCGATGTCCACGGCGCGCCTGAGGATCAGCTGACGGCTCTGGTTGCCGCGAGCGATCCGCCCGTCCTCCTGAGTGCCTGCCACGCCCATGTGTTACCCGCTCTCCTGTGACCCCTTCGGCGTAGGTTACTCGAGTGTAGCCAATGAGCGGACGTTCGTGCGGTTAGTGCGGAACGGATTGTTCCAGCCCGACGACCGCTCGCCCCTCAACCGCTCGCCCCTCAACCGCTCGCCCCTCAACCGCTCGCCCCTCGACCGCTCGCCCGTCGACCGCTCAGTCCGCCGAGGCGGTGCGCACGCCCGCCTCGCCGGTCCGCTCCGGTCCGTGTGCGACGAAGTCCAGCACGGTCCGTACGACGTCGGGGTCGCCCAGGATCCGCCGGTGCCCGAGGCCGCTCGTGGTGACCAGCCGGGCCCGGTCGCCGAAGGCCGCGGCGAGCCGCTGCCCCTGCGTCACCCGGATCCTGGTGTCGTCCTCGTCGTGGATCACCAGGACGGGTGAGCGTACGTCGTCGGTCGTGTCCGTCACGGTGAAGGGCACCTGCTCGGCGGGCAGGTCCGGAAACAGGTCCTCGGCGATCCGGCGGTGCAGCTCGGCCTTGAGCGGGGCACGCAGCCTGAGCTCGGAACAGAACTCCTCGACCAGGTAGTCGAAGTCGCACACCCCGCTGATGGTGACGATCCGCTCCGCCTTCACCCCGTGCTTCATCGCGAAGAAGGACCCCAGGGCGCCCAGGGAGTGCGCCACCAGGGCCTCGAAGGTGCCGTACTGGTCGTGGAGCGCGGTGATGATCGCCCGGTAGTCGAGGATGGTGGTGCTCCGGCCGGTGGCGTCGCCGTGGCCGGGGGCGTCGAAGGTGACGACGCTGTGACCGCGGTCGAGGAGCCCGGGGACGAAGTCGGACAGGCGCGAGGCGCGCGACTGCCAGCCGTGCACCAGCAGGACGGGGCGTGCGCCGTCCCCCCACCGGTAGGTCACGGCCTGCTTGCCGCCGACGTCCACGCGCCCCACCTGGGCGGCGTCGAACAGCTCGCGCTCGGCGGACCGCAGCCCGCTGCGGGCGAGCGGCATGTGGAACAGGGTGTACGCGCCGGTGCCCGCCAGCCGACCCGAGACGCGGGAGACGGTGTTGAGGACGGTGCTCGCGACGGCCTCGGTGGGATTCATGATCGCTCCTCGATCGGCGTCAGAGGCGTGTTATATTAGCACGAACGATCGTGCCGTTTTACTGTTTCCTCAGAGTCCACGACTCCCGCATGCCTTGGGGGTCACGACTCCGCCCGCCTAGGGAGAGCGCCGTGTCGCCCACCATCTGGTTCGCACCGTGGAAGCCCGGCCCGGCGGACCACCCGGCGCCCGGTGCTGATCCCGGCGGCGGGGTCGTCGTGAGCGTCACCGGGTTCGCGCCGCACCGGCCGTGGACCGCGCTCGGCGTCAATGTCGCCGGCATCGCCCTGCGCCGGAGCTGGCAGGACGTGGAGGGGGCGGTCGGGCTCTGGCTGTGGTCGGTGCTCGATCCCCTGAATCCTCGCTCGGGTTCGGTCTCCGTCTGGCGCGACGAGAAGGACCTGAGGGGCTTCGTGGCCCGCCCCGACCACCTGCGGATCATGCGCGCCTACCGGCACCGGGGCGACCTGCGGTCGACGACCTGGCAGACGGACCACTTCGACCGGGACGCCACCCATGCGGCAGCCCGGTCGCTCATCGCCGGCTGGTGCGCACAGCCCGTCCGACGAGGCTGACCGCTCGAGGCGGGCCGGCGCCCGCGCCCGGGCGGAACGGCACTGATTCGGCGGGCAGTTCGCCGAGGTCGCCGCGGCCGAGGAGACCGCCGTTGATCGCCCTTGATCGAGTGGTGACGGCCACGGCACGGGCGTACGGTCGAACGGTGGACTGCGGTGGACGGAACCGTTCACCGCCCCTCGTGAGGGTTCTGCCCCCGAGAGTGCGACCTGCCATGACGAGCCCGCAGCCGACGCCCCCAGCACGGACCACCGCCCGGGAACCCGGCGGTGGCGGGAGCCCCATGGCCCTGCTGGTCATCGCGTCGTGTCAGCTCATGGTGGTGCTGGACATCACCATCGTGAACATCGCGCTGCCGCACATCCAGCGCTCCCTGGACTTCTCCACCGCCGGCCTGTCCTGGGTGGTCAACGCGTACACCCTCACCTTCGGCGGTCTGCTGCTGCTCGGCGGCCGGGTCGGCGACATCCTCGGCAGACGGCGCGTGTTCGTCTTCGGGGTGTTGCTCTTCGTGCTCGCCTCCCTGCTCGGCGGGCTCGCCCAGAACGCCGGCCAACTCCTCGCCGCCCGCGCCCTCCAGGGCGTCGGCGGCGCCATCGCGTCCCCGACCGCCCTCGCCCTGATCAGCACCACCTTCCGCGAGGGGCCCGAACGCAACCGTGCCTTCGGGGTGTTCGCCGCGGTCTCCGCGGGCGGCGGCGCGCTCGGACTGCTCGCGGGCGGGATCCTCGTCGAATGGCTGAACTGGCGGTGGGTGCTCTTCGTCAACGTTCCGATCGGGCTGCTCATCGCCCTCGCCATACCCCGCTGGATCAGGGAGTCCGAACGCCGTCCCGGCCACTTCGACATCACCGGCGCGCTCACCTCGACCGTGGGCATGGTGCTGCTGGTGTACGGATTCATCCGGGCCGCGCAGGACGGCTGGCGGGACGGGCTCACGCTGGCCTCGTTCGCCGCGGCCGTCGTCGTCCTCGCGACGTTCATCCTGATCGAGCGGCGTTCCAGGCAGCCGATCACACCGCTGCACATGTTCGCCGACCGCAACCGCGCGGGCACCTACGGCATCATGCTGTGCCTGGCCGCCGCGATCTTCGGCATGTTCTTCTTCCTCACGCTCTTCGTGCAGAATGTGCTGGACTTCAGCCCTCTGCGAACCGGGCTCGCCTTCCTGCCGGTCAGCGCGGTCATCGCGATCGGCGCCGGGCTGGCCTCGCGGTTCCTGCCCACGTACGGCCCCAAGCCCTTCATGGTGGTGGGGGCCATCCTGGCGGCGACGGGCCTGGCCTGGCTGACCCTGACCGACGTCCACTCCACCTACGCGGGCAGCGTCCTCGGGCCGCTCCTCGTCTTCAGTCTCGGCATGGGCATGGAGTTCGTCTCGCTCACCCTCATGGCGCTTTCCAACGTCCACACCCGGGAGACCGGCGCCGCCTCCGGACTGCTCAACGCCACCCAGCAGGTCGGTGGTTCGCTCGGGCTGTCCATCCTGGTCACGATGTTCGGTACGGCCGGCACGAACGAGGCGGAGGAGCAGATCCCGCGCTTCCTGTCGCAGGTGACCCCGGCCGAGCGCCTGCGGTTCCAACGCACCGGTGATCTTCCGCCGCCCTGGGCCGACGAGGTCCTCACCGCAGGGGTGGCGGCCGCCTTCATCGCGGCGGCGATCTTCACCGTGGTCGCCGCGCTGATCGCCGTCCTGGTCATCCAGGTCCGCCCGTCCGACCTGGAACGTCTCAAGGGCGGAGTGGGCCCGGGGCCGGGCTGAGAGCCTGTGTCGCATCCCCGGTCGGGCGCGGGCGACGAAAATCCCGTGCCCCGCCGCTCCCCGTTCCCTACACTCACCACGCGGCATACGCCGCCCGATGACAGGGCCGCGTGTGCCATGACGTGACAGACGAGTCGTGCCAGACGAGTGAGGGGAGACCGGTCGTGCGTTGCCGCACCGCTGTCGTCGCTCCCCGGCCGCAGTACGACGTGATCCTCGTGTCCTCGTTCCTCCGGTGCCCGCTGCGCGGCCGGTACCGGATGCCCGCGACGAACGACTGACGACGACGCTCAGCCCGAGGGCTCATCTCAACGACTCACCCTGACGGCTCGCTCCGGCCTGCCCGTCGGCGTGTCTCCGCAAGGTTCGTTTCGTCCGGGAATCGCGCTGCCCTGTCACTCACCGTCCGAAAGGCCAAAAGGGCCGTGCGCACTCACCTCAACCCTCTCACCACCGTCCGCAACCTCGGCATACTCGCCCACGTCGACGCGGGCAAGACCACCGTCACCGAGCGGATCCTGTATGCCACCGGGACCACGCACAAGCGCGGCGAGGTCCACGACGGCACCACCGTCACCGACTTCGACCCGCAGGAGCGCGATCGCGGGATCACGATCTTCGCCGCGGCGGTGAGCTGCGCCTGGGACGGTCACCGGATCAACCTGATCGACACCCCGGGCCACGTGGACTTCGCCGACGAGGTGGAGCGCTCGCTGCGCGTGCTCGACGGCGCGGTCGCGGTGTTCGACGCCGTCGCGGGCGTGGAGCCGCAGAGCGAGTCGGTGTGGCGGCAGGCCGACCGGCACGGCGTGCCGAGGATCGCGTTCGTCAACAAGCTGGACCGGGCCGGCGCCGACCTCGACACGGCCGTGGCGTCGATCCGGGACCGGCTGCACCCGGCCCCGCTGGTCGTACAGCTGCCCATCGGCCGCGAGGACGCCTTCACCGGCGTCGTGGACCTCGTCCGGCTGCGGGCGCTGAACTGGCCCGACGGCGGTGGTGCGGTGGAGGAGGGCCCTGTGCCGGACGCCCTGCGCGAGGAGGCGATACGGCGACGCCGGCTGCTGGAGGAGGCCGTGGCCGAACTCCACCCGGGAGCGTTGGAGGAATTCTGTATGCGGTCGACAGTCGACGCGCCGTTGCTCGACGCGCCGTTGCTCGACGCGCAGACGCTCGTCGGCGCCCTGCGCGACCTCACCCGCAGCGGCGACGGCGTGGTCGTCCTGTGCGGTTCGGCCTACCGCAACCGTGGCATCGAACCGCTGCTCGACGCCGTCGTCGCGTACCTGCCGTCGCCGCTGGACGTGCCCGCCGTACGCGGCACGTGCGACGGAGCGCGGCAGGAGCGCGCCGCCGACCCGCGGGCGCCGTTCGCGGCACTGGCGTTCAAGGTGAACGCGACCCCGACGGGACGGCTGACGTACCTGCGGGTGTACTCGGGAACGATTCTGAAGGGAGACGCCGTGCGGGACACGAGCGCGGGGCGCACCGAGCGCATCGGGCGGATCCTGCGGGTCCAGGCCGACCGGCACGCCCAGCTGGAGACCGCGGTCGCCGGGGACATCGTCGCCGTGGTCGGGCTGAAGTCCGCCCGCGCCGGCTCGACCCTGTGCGCACCGGACGCTCCCCTCGTCCTCGAACCGCCGAGCGTGGCCGAACCGGTGGTCTCCGTGGCGGTCGAGGCACGCAGGTCCACCGACACCGACCGGCTGGCCTCGGCGCTCGCCCGGCTGGCCGAGGAGGATCCGTCGCTGGTGGTCCGGACCGACCCCGAGACCGGTCAGACGGTGCTGTCCGGCATGGGCGAACTGCATCTGGAGGTCGCGGTGGAGAAGGTACGGCGTGACCACGGGCTGGACGTGGGCGTCGGCCGCCCCCGGGTGGCCTACCGTGAAACGGTCGTCCGGGGCGTGTCCGGCCTGGTCCACCGGCACGTCAAACAGGACGGCGGGGCGGGTCAGTTCGCCCATGTCGTCCTGGACGTGGAGCCCTTCGAGGACGGTGGCTTCACGTTCCGTTCGACCGTGGTCGGCGGGCGCGTGCCGCAGGAGTACGTCCGGGCGGTCGAGGCCGGCTGCCGGGACGCCCTGGGCGAGGGACCGCTCGGCGGGCACCCGGTGACCGGGCTGCGCGTCACCCTCACCGACGGGGCGACGCACGTGAAGGACTCCTCGGAGGCGGCCTTCCGTACGGCGGGCCGGTTCGCGCTCCGGGAAGCCCTGCGCGCCTGCGCGATGGCCGTATTGGAACCGGTCGTCGAGGTCACGGTCACCGTGCCCGAGGACGCCGTCGGCGGGGTGCTCGGCGACCTGGCGGCGCGCCGCGGGCGGGTCTCGGGTTCGACGGCCCGGCCCGGCACGGCGGTCGTCACCGCCACCGTGCCGCTGGCCGAGCTCTTCGGCTACGCGACCCGGTTGCGCAGCCGCACCCAGGGCCGCGGCACCTTCACGACGCGGCCCACCGGCCACGCCCCGGCGCCGGTCGCGACGTCGGCGCGGTAGCACACGAGGCGGCCCCTCCCGTACGCGGGCGGGGCCGCCGTCAGCCAGGGAGCCTGCCCCCGCTGATCATGCGGCGCCGCAATCCAGTTGTCCGGCACAGCGCCCGGTGACAGGCTCGCGCGCATGCCCACCTTCTGCGCGCCCGACGGAACCCGCCTCGCCCACCACGTGTCCGGGGACGGCCCGCCCCTGATCTGCCTGCCCGGCGGCCCCATGCAGGACTCCGTCTACCTGGGCGACCTGGGCGGCCTGACCACCCACCGCACCCTGATCAGGCTGGACCTGCGAGGAACGGGCCACTCGGCGACGCCCGCCGACCCTGCGTCGTACCGCTGCGACCGCCAGGTGGACGACGTCGAGGCGCTGCGCAAGGAACTCGGCCTGGACCGTATGGACCTCCTGGCCCACTCGGCCGGAGCGAATCTGGCGGCCCTGTACACGGCCCGCCACCCCGAGCGTGTCGCGCGGCTCGCCCTGATCACCCCGAGCGTCTACGCGGTCGGCATCGAGGTCACCCCCGAGGACCGTCTGCGCACCGCACGCCTGCGCCGGGGCGAACCGTGGTTCACCCCGGCGTACGAGGCCCTGGAGACGATCACCGCCGGTCGCCCGGCCTCCGACGCCTGGCAGGCGATCGCTCCGTTCTCCTTCGGCCGCTGGGACGAGCGAGCCCGGGCCTTCAAGGCCGCCGAGGACAAACAGCGCAACGACGAGGCCGCGGCCCGCTACGCCTCGGACGGCGCCTTCACCCCCGAGGCCACGCGCCCGGCTCTGGCCGCCTTCCCCAGGCCGGTGCTCGTGCTGGCCGGCGAGGTGGATGTGGCGGGGCCTCCGCGGGCGCTGGGGGAGTACGCCGGACTGTTCGCGAATGCGGAGTTCGTCGTCCAGCCCGGCGCCGGCCACTTTCCCTGGCTCGACGACGCCGACCGGTTCGCCGCGACCGTGGCGGACTTCCTGGCCGGGGCCGGTGATCCAGTCAGCAGTCCCTGAACTCCGGCGACTGGTTCAGCACCTGCGACCGCACGGACGTGAACCGGGTGTGCGTCTCGCCGCCCCGCGCCTGGGGCCGGAACGCCGCCACCCGGTGGCAGTTCTGGAAGGCGAGGGTCACCCCGAAGTGGCGCTCCAGGCTGCCGCGGATGGCGTCGCTGGCCAGGGCGCGCAGCAGCTGGCCGCGCTCCTGCTCGGACGGGGGAGGGGTCTGGTTGTCGGTGAACTCCGCCTGGCCGCCCTGGAGTTCGGCGGCGAGGGAGGCGATCAGGTCGTAGGCGTACGGCAAGGAGGTGCGGACGGTGTCCACGAAGTCCTCCTCGCGGATGTCACCGTGCTCGGCTTCGGCGAGGAGCGTCGGGGAGACGTCGAGAGACATGTGAGGGGTTCCTGTTCCGTTGCGAATTCCGTAGGGAATTCCGGTGCGAATTTCGTTGCGAAGCGGTGCGAGGTGGTGGGAGGCGATCAGGCCAGTGCGGCCGGGCCCGGTACGAAGTCCGGGTCCACCTGCGCGGCCAGATCCTGGCCGGTCGCCTGGTCCGCCCAGGCCCGGGCGTTGCGCAGATGGAACTCGACGGCGTGCCGCTGGAGGGCCGGCCAGTCCTTGGGGCGGGAGTCGACGGCCTCGCGCAGGACGTTCAGAGCGTGCCGGTTGTGGGCTTCGAGGGAGTCCAACCCGTCCTGGGCGCGGCCCTGTTCGGCCGCGCGCACCCAGGGGGAGTGCACCAGGTGGGTGAGGAGGTCGTCACCCACGTGTTCCTTGAGGAAGAGCAGGTCGTCCTCGCCGGTCACCTTGTTGCCGACGACGGCGATCCGGATCCCGAACTCCCGGGCGTGATCCCGGTACTGGCGGTACACGGAGACGCCCTTGCGGGTGGGTTCCGCCACCAGGAAGGTCAGGTCGAAGCGGGTGAACAGGCCGGAGGCGAACGCGTCGGCGCCCGCCGTCATGTCGACCACGACGTACTCGCCGGGGCCGTCGACCAGGTGGCTGAGGTAGAGCTCCACGCCGCCCAGCTTGGAGTGGTAGCAGGCCACCCCGAGGTCGCTCTCGTCGAACTCGCCCGTCACCATCAGCGGCACGTCACCGACGCGCCGTACGTGCCGCGCGTGCAGTTCGTCGTCGCCGAGCAGACGCAGCAGACGGGAGCCGCGTCCGGGCGGGGTGGTCTTGATCATCGCCTCACGGGAGGCGATGCGCGGGTTGGAGCCGCGCAGGAAGTCCTTGATCTCGCCGAGGTGCGCGCCCAGTGGGGGTGCTCCCAGGGGATCCCCGTCGTGGCCCAGGGCCTCGGCCAGGTGCTGGTTGATGTCGCCGTCGATGGCGAGGACCGGCGCGCCGGAGCCTGCCAGATGCCGGGTGAAGAGCGCCGACAGGGTGGTCTTGCCGCTGCCGCCCTTGCCGACGAATGCGATCCGCACTAGCGCTCCATCTTTCTATCGTTCCAGCTTTTTGAAAATGGATGTCATGTGAGTAGGTTTTAGGGGGCTGGTCTGCGGGTGTCAAATCGCCGACCGGTGTCAAGTCGCCCGAGGGCCACCCGCCGTGATCACACTCCCCGCTTAATGCATATGATGTGCAAGTGCGTAACTACAGCATTAGGGCGGCGAGCCCGGACGACCTCGACGGTGCGCGAGCCGTGATGCTCGACACCGTCTACCGCGACTTCGGTACCGGCTACGTGCCCCGCTGGCACGGCGACATCATCGATCCGGCCGCCGCCTATCTCGTCCCCGCCCGTCACACCCTCCTCGTCGCCCGCACCCCGCAGGACGGAGCCGTCGTGGCCACGGCCGCGCTCGACTCCCGGGGCCCGGCCCACCCGCCCAACCCGCGCCACGTCGCCGACCGTTACCCCTCCGGCGAGACCGCCCAACTGCGCCGGGTGTACGTCCGCCCCGAGCACAGAAGGCGCGGCCTCGCCCGACGCCTGGTCGACGAACTGCTCGCCTTCGCGGCCGCGGACGGCGGCTACCGCGCCGTCTACCTGCACACCGACCCGGCCGTCCCCGGCGCCGAGGCCTTCTGGCGATCGCTCGGCAAGGTCGTGCACGACGAACGCGAGGATCCCGATGGTGGCAACGGGGTCATCCACTTCGAGCTACCGATGGGGCGATAGACCATGCGCCGACTCCGCCTGCTCCTCGCCCTCCTGCTCGCCCCCGTCCTCACCGCCTGCTTCGCCTCCGGCAACGGAAACGATTCCTCCGGCGATGCCGAGGGCGGCTCCCGGCTACGGGTCGACTTCGCCTTCCTGCCCGTCGAGAACCTCTCGCCGTACGGCTGGGACGGCACCATCCTCAGCCGCCTCGGCGTCACCGAGGGCCTGACCGCCCTCGACGCCAACGGCGCCGCCGCCCCCGCCCTGGCCGAGTCCTGGCGCCGTGAGAACGACCGCACCTGGGTGTTCACCCTGCGCGAGGCCACCTTCCAGGACGGCACCGACGTCACCCCGGCCGCGGTGGTCAACGCCCTCACCTACGCCGCGGCGGCCAAGCCCGCGCCCGGGGCCCTGACCGGTGTCACCCTCACCCCGAAGGCCGACGGCGCCAGGGCCGTGCGGATCACCACCAAGGCCCCCGACCCGATCCTTCCGCTGCGCCTGTCCAGCCCGAACCTCGCCGTCCTCGCCACGAAGGCCTACGGCAGGACCGGCCGGGTCGATCCGGTCGGCACCGCCACCGGCCCCTTCGAACTCACCGAGGTCACCGGCAGCAGCGCCGCCTCCCTCGACCGCTACGACGACTACTGGGGCGGCCGCGCCCAGGCCCCCGGGGTCGACGTGAAGTTCATCGCCGACGGCACCGCCCGCGCGAACGCCCTGCGCACCGATCAGGCCGACCTCGTCGAGGCGATCCCCGTCGCGCAGGCCGCCACCCTCGAGGAGGCCACCCGCAAGGCGACGGCCACCACCCGCACCACGAGCCTGCTGCTCAACACCGAATCGGGCCCCTTCCAGGACGCGAAGCTGCGCGCCGCCGCGCGCGAGGCCGTCGACACGTCCGTGCTCGCCAAGGACGTGTACGAGGGATACGCGGACGCGGGCGTCGGCATCTACGGTCCGGCCGTCTCCTGGGCCGAGGGCAAGCGGAGCAAGCCGGTCGGCCGCGCGCAGGCCGGCGCCCCCGACGGCACCTCGATCACCCTGGCCACGTACGACAACCGGCCCGAACTCCCCGAAGTCGCCCAGGTGCTGAAGCAGCAGCTGGAGAAGGCCGGATTCAAGGTCACGCTGGAGGTGCGCGAGTACTCGCGGCTGGAGAGCGACGCGCTCGCCGGGAAGTTCGACGCGGTCGTCCTCGCCCGCAACGCCCTGGTCGACACCGGTGACCCCGTCTCCGTCCTCGCCGGCGACTTCACCTGCGACGGCGACTTCAACCTGGCGCAGCTGTGCGACGCGGACGTCGACCGGGCCGTGGCCAAGGCCGAGGCCACCGCCGACACCGCCGAGCGGCAGGACGCGGCCATGGCCGCCGAGGCGCGGATCCTCGGCACCGACGCCGTCGTCCCGCTGGTCCACCAGCGCGTCATCACCGGTGTCGCCCCCTCGGTACGCGGCGCGCTCCTCGACCCGTACGAGCGCACGCTGGTCGGCATCGGCACCAGGCGCTGACGCATGCGGCAACAGGCAGTCACGCTGCTGTGGCGTGCGGGGATCGCGGTCGCCCTGGTGTGCGTCATCGGGATGCTGCCCTGGTTGTCGCACACCGATCCGGCGCTCACCGTACTCAAGGCACGGTCGGCGGACCGCGATCCCACGCCCGAGGTACTGGCGGACATCCGCGCCCAACTCGACCTCGACCACGGTCCCTTCCACTTGCTCGGTGAGTGGCTCGGCGGGCTGTGGCGCGGGGACGCGGGGCGGTCGTGGCTCTCCGGCGACGAGGTCACGCCCGCCGTGCTCCAGGCCCTCGGCGCGTCCCTGCTGCTGATGGCGGTGGCCCTGCTGGTCGCCGCCGTCACCGCCGCTGTGATCTGCGCCCGCACACTCTGGCTCGGCGCGCACCGACGGCTCGACGGGCGGCGCGCGGGAGGCAGCGGCTCGGCGGTGCTCGCCGCGCTTCCCGAGTTCCTCACCGCATCCGTGCTCGCCACCGTCGTCGGCGTCCAGCTGGGCTGGCTGCCCGCTCTCGGCTGGTACGGGTTCCAGTGGACGGTCCTGCCCGCGCTCGCCCTCGGTCTGCCCGCCGGGGCCGTCATCGGCCGGCTGCTCGACGACCTGCTGCCCGGCGCCTTCGCCGAGCCCTGGGCCCTGGCCGCCACCGCGCGCGGACTGCCCGGCCGGACCATGGCCCGCCAGGCGCTGCGCCGCTGCGTGCCCGGACTGCTGCCCAACACGGGCCTGTTCGTGGTCGGTCTGACCGGCGGGGCGGTAGCCGTCGAGCAGATCTTCGACATCCCCGGCCTCGGCCGCACCACCCTCCAGGCCGCCCTCGCCCAGGACCTGCCCGTCCTTCAGGCCGGCACGCTCCTGCTCGTCCTGCTCGCCGCGGTCGCCGCCGGGCTCGCCCGCCTCGGGACTCGCCTGCTCATAGGCCCCGCCCTGCGCGACGGCGCCCTGCCGTCCCTGCACAGGCCGACGCCACCTGCTCGCAGGATCCTGCCTTTTGTCTACGGTGGACTGCTGACCGTCGTCATCACCCTCGGCCTGCCCCGCGACCCGCTCGCCCTCGACACCGGCGAACGTCTACGGTCACCCTCCTGGGCCCACCCGTTCGGCACCGACGCACTCGGCCGTGACGTCCTCGCCCGGGTCGGCCACGGTGCCCTCGACACCCTGCTGCTCGCCCTCGTCATCGGCGCCGCCACGCTGCTCACCGGCGTTCTGCTGGGGCTGGTGCCCCGGCTGTCCGGGCCGCTCGTCGACACCGTCACGGCGATGCCGCCCGTCCTGCTCGCGCTCCTCGTCACCGCCGTCGCGGGCAGCGGCCCCGCCACGCCCGCGCTCGCCGTCGGCGCCGTCGCCTGGGCGCCCCTCGCCGCCCACACCTCCGCGCTGCTGCGCCAGGAACGCGCGGCCCTCCACATCGCCGCCACCCGGGGCCTGGGCGCGGACCGCTGGTACCTCCTGCGCCACGAACTGCTGCCCGCCGTGCTGCCGTCCGTCACCCGCCACGCCCTGCTCCGCCTGCCCGGCATCGCCCTGGCACTCGCGTCCCTGGCCTTCCTCGGCCTGGGCGCCCAGCCACCCTCCCCGGAGTGGGGCCTGCTCCTCGCCGAGAACCAGCCCTACGCCGAACGCGCCCCCTGGGCGGTCCTCGCCCCCGCCGCCGTCCTCGCCCTGCTCGGAGCGCTGGCGGTGAGCGCGGCGGGCGGAGTGCGCCTGCGACGCCGGCGAACCGGACCTCGTACCGCCGTGACGGTGGATACCGAACAACCGTCACCCACAAGAGAGTTGGTGGAAACCCGATGACCTCGCCGTCGATCGGCCTGAGACGCAAGCCACCCGGGACCGGGACATCCGGGCGGCTCCGCCTCTCGCCTCTGCTGCGGTTGCTGATCCTCACCCAACTCGCCTTCAACATCGGCTTCTACGCCGTCCTGCCCTTCCTCTCCGAACACCTGGGACAGGCCATGGGCATGGCGGGCTGGCTGGTCGGCCTGGTGCTGGGCCTGCGGACCTTCAGCCAGCAGGGGCTGTTCGTGGTGGGCGGGGCGCTGGCCGACCGGTACGGCATACGGCCGGTGGTCCTCGCCGGATGCGTGCTGCGAATCGCCGGATTCGTCTGGCTCGGACACGCCGAGCAGACCTGGGCGGTCATCGGTGCCGTCCTGCTGATCGGGTTCGCCGCGGCGTTGTTCTCGCCCGCGGTGGAGTCCGAGGTGGCCCGGCAGGCGGTGGTCTGGGAGGAGACGGGCGGCGGATCCCGTACGCGCGTCCTGGCGTTGTTCACCGTCGCGGGACAGGCGGGGGCGTTCGTCGGGCCACTGCTGGGCGCGCTGCTGCTGTCGGTGGACTTCCGCACGGTCTGCCTGGCCGGAGCCGGCATCTTCGTCCTCGTCCTCGCCGGGCACGCGTGGCTGCTGCCGCAGCGCATCCCCGGGCGGGAGCCCGTCCAAGTCCGGGGCGGCATGGGGCCGTTGCTGCGCAACCGCCGCTTCCTGGCGCTGTGCTGCGCCTACGGCGCCTACCTCCTCGCCTACAACCAGCTCTACCTCGCCCTCCCCGCCGAGGTGGAACGCGCGGCCGGCTCACAGGCCCCGCTGGCCTGGCTGTTCGCCCTGTCCTCGCTGCTGGTGGTGACCACCCAGCTGCCGGTCACCCGTTGGGCGGGAACGCGGTTCACCCTGCGTCGGTCCATGGGTGCCGGGCTGCTGCTGATCGCCGTCGGCTTCGCCGTCGTGGCCGTGGCGCGACCGGCCGACTGGACCGGCACGGCGGGCCTCCTGCCCGCGGCCGCCTTCGTCGTCCTGCTCACCGTCGGCCAGATGCTCGTCGCCCCCGTCGCCCGCGCCTGGGTCCCCGACCTGGCCGAAGAGGGTCGACTCGGCCTCTACACGGGCGCCCTGTCCTCGGTGTCCGGCCTGATCGTCCTGCTCGGCAGCTCGGCCACCGGCATGCTCCTGGACCGCGGACTGCCGTCGGCGGTTCCGTGGCTGGTGCTGGCCGCCGTACCGGCCGCGGCGATCGGGCTGCTGCCGCGACGGGAGGCTGAAGGGGCGCGCGGATAGGGGTGGATCCGCGCGGACAGGGTCCGTCGCTGCCGATGACGGTATACCGTCCACCGTCCACCGTCGACTGCCTGACGCCTCCTCAGGACGCCACCGGCTCCCGACACTCGGACACGAGCTCCAGAACCTCAGCCACCTCACGCGCCTCAGCCTTCTGAGACCGCGACGTCCGCCACAGCCACAGGATGTCCCGCCCGAACGACCAGACCAGCAGCCCCAGCGCCGTCGCGACGACCGCGAACGTCGCCACGTACGGAAGGAGGTTCGACGCGGCCAGGAGCAGCAGGACGCCCTGGAGCGCGGCCACCGTCTTGCGGGCCGTGCTGGGCGGCAGGGGGGCGTTGAGCCAGGGCAGGGCGCGGGCCGCGGCGACGAAGCCGTAGCGCATCGCGCCGATCAGCAGGACCCATGGGCCCAGCGACATCGAGACGTACACGCTGAGCACGAGGATGAGGAACGCGTCGACCTCCATGTCGAAGCGGGCGCCCAGCGGGGTGGAGGTGCCGGTGGCGCGGGCCACCTTGCCGTCGACCCCGTCGAGGATCAGAGCCACCGCCGTCAGGCCCACGAAGAGCGTCACCGGCGGTGAGCTCTCGAAGGAGTCCGCGACCAGGGCCGTCACACCGCCGACCAGGGTCGCCCGGCCGAGGGTGACCCGGTTGGCGGGGCCGAAGGAGCGCGGCCGCGTGCGATGCAGGGCCCGCGAGAGCACCGCCCAGGTGGCGATGGCGAAGGCGAGGCCCGTCAACCAGCCCGCCGGCCCCATGCCGATCGCCGTGCCGAGCAGAGCCAGCAGCAGGATCTGCAAGCCCGCTCCCACCGCGGTCTCCTGCTGGACCAGCTTCGCGTCGTAAGTGTTGTTCAGGGCCACCGCACATTCCTCCGGCCAGGTGACAGAGTCGATCAACGCCGCGTACTGTGCGCGGCCTGTGCACCTCGGTACGTGAACAGGTTCCCGATCGTTCAGGAGGATGCCGATGAAGCGCACCGCACGTGCGTTCTGGCTCAGCTCCCCGGGGCAGGGCGAGATACGCGACGTGACCCTGCCGGACCCCGCCGAGGGCGAGGTCGTCGTCCGCTCGCTGTACTCCGGAGTCAGCCGCGGCACGGAGACCCTCGTCTTCCGCGGCGGTGTGCCGGAGAGTCAGTACGCGGCCATGCGAGCGCCGTTCCAGGAGGGCGACTTCCCGGGACCGGTGAAGTACGGCTACCTCAACGTCGGGTCGGTGGAGGAGGGACCGGAGGACCTCGTCGGCCGGACCGTCTTCTGCCTCTACCCGCACCAGAGCCGTTACGTCGTTCCGGCGAGCGCCGTGACGCCGGTGCCGGAGACCGTGCCCGCCGAACGCGCGATGCTGGCCGGCACCGTGGAGACCGCCGTCAACGCCCTGTGGGACGCGGCGCCACTGGTCGGCGACCGGATCGCGGTGGTCGGCGGCGGCATGGTCGGCAGCTCGGTGGCCGCGCTGCTGGCCCGCTTCCCGGGCGTGCGCGTGCAGTTGGTGGACGCCGACCCCGCCCGCGCCAAGACCGCCGAGGCCCTCGGCGTCGACTTCGCGTCGCCTCAGGACGCCCTCGGCGACTGCGACCTGGTCGTGCACGCCAGCGCCACCGAACAGGGCCTCGCCCGCTCCCTCGAACTCCTCACCGCCGAGGGCACCGTCCTGGAACTGAGCTGGTACGGCGACCGGCAGGTGGCTCTCCCGCTCGGCGAGGCCTTCCACTCGCGGCGTCTGGTCATCCGCAGCAGCCAGGTCGGTTCCGTCTCCCCGGCCCGCCGCTCCAGCCGTAGCTACGCCGACCGGCTCGCCCTCGCCCTCGACCTGCTCGCCGACCCGGCCCTCGACGCCCTGGTCACCGGCGAGTGCGCCTTCGAGGAGCTCCCGGACGTGCTGCCGCGGCTCGCCTCCGGCGCGATCCCCGCGCTGTGCCACCGGGTCCGCTACGACGGCCACGCCTGACACACCGTTCAATTCCGGCTCAATTCCGTGCCGTCTCCTCAGGGCAAGAGCGCCTGACCTGAGAAAAGAGTGAGACTCGGCTGAACAACGGGAAGCGAAGAGCCGTACTACACGGCATCCCCCGGCAGGGATCGGCGGGGGACCAGACGCGCCGCACCTGGAGGGTCGTCCGTTGTTCAGCATCACCGTCCGCGATCACATCATGATCGCCCACAGCTTCCGCGGCGAGGTCTTCGGACCCGCGCAGCGCCTGCACGGAGCGACGTTCCTCGTGGACGCCACGTTCCGGCGCGAACAGCTGGACGACGACAACATCGTCGTCGACATCGGACTGGCCACTCAGGAACTGGGCGCCGTGGTCAGCGAGCTGAACTACCGGAACCTCGACAACGAGCCCGACTTCGCCGGAATCAACACCTCCACGGAGTTCCTGGCCAAGGTCATCGCCGACCGTCTCGCCGAGCGCATTCACAAGGGAGCGCTGGGCGAGGGCGCCAAGGGCCTCGCGGGCCTCACCGTCACCCTGCACGAGTCGCACGTCGCCTGGGCGAGTTACGAGCGTGCCCTGTGACCGACGTGACCCTGGAAATGGTGGAGCAGGTGACGGCCGGCGGCACGGAGCAGCGGCTCGGCTACCTGCCCGTGCAGCACTCCGCCCTGAAGAACGCCGAGATCATCCCCATGTCCCTGCGTTCCGTGCACTTCGTCATGCCGGGCGGCGTCGACGACCCGAGCGCGCCCAGCGGCGGCAACGCCTATGACCGGCGCGTGACTTTGGACCTGCCCGGCTTCGGCTGGCAGGTGCACCAGCACGCCGTGCCCGGCGAGTGGCCCCGCCCCGGGGCCGCCGCCCGGACGGAACTCGCCCGCGTCCTGGCCAACCTGCCGGACGACACGGTCGTCCTGCTCGACGGACTGGTCGCCTGCGGCGTCCCCGAGATCATCGTCCCCGAGGCCGAGCGGCTGCGGCTCGTCGTCCTCGTCCACCTGCCACTCGGCGACGAGACGGGACTGGAGCCTGCGCTGGCGGCCGAACTGGACGCCAAGGAGCGCGCCGTACTGCGGGCCGTGCCCGCGGTCGTCGCCACCAGCGACTGGGCGGTGCGCCGCCTCGTCTCCCACCACGGACTCGCCCCCGACCGGGTCCATGTCGCCGCCCCCGGCGCCGACATCGCCCCCCTCGCCTCCGGCACCGACGGCGTCTCCCGCCTGCTGTGCGTCGCCGCCGTGACCCCGCGCAAGGGGCAGCACCGGCTGGTGGAGGCCCTCGCCGCGGTGACCGACCTGCCCTGGAGCTGCGTCTGCGTCGGCGGCCTCGGCCACGACCCCCAGTACGTGGCCAAACTCCAGGTCATGATCCAGAAGTACGGCCTTCAGGACCGCCTGCACCTCGCGGGCCCGCAGGCCGGTGCCCAACTCGACGCCAGCTACGCCGCCGCCGACCTCATGGTCCTCGCCTCCTACGCCGAGACCTACGGCATGGCGGTGACCGAGGCGCTGGCGCGCGGCATCCCGGTGCTGGCGACGGACGTCGGCGGTGTCGCGGAGGCGGTCGGCCGCGCCCCGGACGGCGGCGTGCCCGGCATTCTCGTCCCGCCGGAGGACCCCGCCGCTCTCGCCTCCGAACTGCGCGGCTGGTTCGGCGAGGCGGACGTACGGCGCCGCCTGAAGGCGGCCGCACGAGGCCGACGAGCCGCCCTGGGCGGTTGGGCGGCCACGGCCCGCAGCCTGGCCGGAGTACTGGGCCGACTGCCGAACGAACCCAGGAGGGCGGCATGAGGAAGACGGCAATGACACAGCACGCGGGCAGGATTCCGGCCCAGCCCGGGCCGCGAGAAGCCGCCGAGTCGACGGAAACCCTGGCGGCCGGCGCCGAGTCGGCCGCAGCCTGGATGGCCGGTGCCGAGCCGGTGGACACCGTCATCCCCGGCGCCGGCCCCACCCTCCGCCCCGGCGAGCGGCCCACCGTACGCCTGCGGGACGCGGGCCCCGACGACCCGCCACGCTACGCCCCCGAGTGGCTGGAGCTGCGGGAGGGCGCCGACGCCGCCGCGCGGGCGCCGGAGCTGCTCGATCCGCTGCGGATCCGGCTCGCCAACCTGCCGGGACGGGCCGACGGGCTGGTCATTCACGACCTGGGCTGCGGCACGGGCTCGATGGGCCGCTGGCTGGCCTCCCGCCTGGACGGTCCCCAGCACTGGATCCTGCACGACCGCGACCCCTACCTGCTGCACTTCGCCGCCGTCTCCTCCCCGCGCTCGTCCGCCGACGGCAGCCGGGTCACGGTGGAGACCCGGCGCGGTGACGTCGCCCGGCTCACCCCCGACGCCCTGGCCGGCGCCTCGCTGGTGACGGCCTCCGCACTGCTCGACGTCCTCACCCGCGAGGAGATCGACACCCTCGCCGCCGCCTGCACCGGAGCCGGCTGCCCGGCCCTGCTGACGCTCTCCGTAGCCGGTCGCGTGGAACTGACCCCGTCCGACCCGCTGGACGAGGAGATCGCCGAGGCGTTCAACGAACATCAGCGCCGGGACGGCCTGCTGGGCCCGGACGCCGTCAACGTGGCGTGCGAGGCCTTCTCCGAACGCGGTGCGACCGTACGACTGCACCCGAGCCCTTGGCGGCTCGGCCCGGCCGAATCCGAGCTGACGGCCCAGTGGCTGCGCGGCTGGGTCGGGGCGGCCGTCGAACAGCGCCCCGAGTTGAGGGCCCGC
The DNA here is from genome assembly GCF_002291145.1 of Streptomyces sp. SA15. Lineage (GTDB taxonomy): Bacteria > Actinomycetota > Actinomycetes > Streptomycetales > Streptomycetaceae > Streptomyces. The sequence goes on along the minus strand of NZ_NTGE01000124.1, from coordinate 22,423 downwards.
GCAGAACGGTATCTGCGGGAGCGCCTCGAAGCCTGTGCGGCGGGGGAGCTGCGGGTCTTGGTCCACCACAGCGACCTGCTGGCGCTGTCCCGGCCGACGGGCGGGGCGTCATGAGCGTGGAGACGGTGCGGGCGTGGGTCGTACGGCCCGAAACGGACCAGCGGGTGCACCGCGTGAGGTCCGCCGTGCCGCTCGTCCCGGCCGGACGGAAGCAGACGGCCCGCACCGACGCGGCCGTCTCCGAGGCCCGGATCGGCGTGATCGTGTCCGAGGCCCGTACGGACCCCGCCTCGGGCACATCCCGGATCCGTACCGCTCTGCGCACGCTCCTGTCGCGCCTCAACTCCCGCGCCCTACGCACCCACTTCGGCACCGTCGCCGGCATCGCCATCCTCGCCGTACTGCTGTGGCGCATGGGCACCGGCGTCTTCCTGGACGGGCTGCGGCGGATCGACGGACCGACGCTGCTGGTGGCGCTCGGCGTCGGCCTGGTCACCACCGTGTTCAGCGCCTGGCGCTGGCAGTTGGTCGCCCGGGGCCTGAAGATCCGGCTGCCGCTCGGCCCGGCCGTGGCCGACTACTACCGCGCGCTGTTCCTGAACGCGGCCCTGCCCGGCGGTGTCCTCGGCGACGTCCACCGGGCGGTACGGCACGGGCAGAACGCCGGCGACCTGGGGCGCGGTGTCCGCTCGGTCGTTCTCGAACGGGCCGCGGGACAGGCCGTGCTGGCCGTCGTCGGCGTGGCGGTGCTGCTGACGATGCCGTCACCCGTGCTGGCCGACACCCGGCAGCTCGCCCCCCTGCTCGGCCTCGCCGCGCTGGGTGCGCTCGCGGTCGTCGTGGCCGTTCGGATGAACCGGGCGCCCTCCCGCCGAGGGCGGGCCCTGCGCGCAAGTCTCGGCGAGGCCCGCGAGGGCCTGCTGTCCCGCCGGAACTGGCCCGGCGTCGCCCTCTCCTCGGCCATCGTCCTCTCCGGCCACCTCGCGATGTTCGTCGTCGCCGCCCGGGTCGCCGGATCCGCCGCCTCCGCCGTCGTCCTGATGCCCCTGGCGGTACTCGCGCTGCTCGCCATGAGCCTGCCGCTGAACGTCGGCGGTTGGGGCCCCCGCGAGGGCGTCACCGCCTGGGCGTTCGGCGCCGCGGGCCTGGGCGCGAGCAGCGGACTGGCGGTCGCCGTGGTGTACGGCGTGCTCAGCTTCGTGGCGAGTCTGCCGGGGGCCGTCGTTCTGGTCGCCCGTTGGTACACGGGCCTGCGCGGCGCAGGCTCCGGGGCCCGGGCCGTCGTAACGGACCCGGAACCCCACCTGGCGCCTGACGGACCCTACTCGGGCTCCGAAGTGAGCAGCGAGAAATACGACTCGAAGGAATCGGCGAGGCTCGCCAGCAGTTCCTTCCCCTTTTCCGCGGATCCCAGGGAAGGACGGCCTATGACGCCCGAATCGGTATAGGCGGACATCCCGGTGGTGAGCAGATGACGGCGGTCGTCCGCGACGAAATCGGCGGACTCATAACCGGGTCGGACCAATTCGGGATGGGCGTGCAGAAGGATGGATGTCTCGATTTCCCCCGCGTGCATGTCGGTCAGCAGCGAGGTCGCGACACCGGCCCGCTCCCGCGCCGCCTCCCAGTCCTCCGGGGCCGGGAAGAGCGCCATCCGCTCACCGCGCGCGGAGGACTCCTGGACCACGTTGCCCAGGACGTAGTTCCCCCCGTGCCCGTTGACCACGACCAGGGCCTCGACGCCCGACCGGCGCAGCGACGCCGCTATGTCCCGTACCACCGCGTGAAGGGTCACGGAGGAGATGCTGACGGTTCCCGGCCAGTCCGCGTGCTCGTGCGAGCAGGCGATGGTCACCGGAGGAAGGAGGTGCACGGGGTACGCGGCGGCGATCTCCCGTGCGACGGCGCAGGCGACGAGCGTGTCGGTCGCGAGCGGCAGGTACGGACCGTGCTGCTCGAAGCTGCCGACCGGAAGGACGGCCACCTGCGTTGAGACGCCCGCCCCGCGCGTCCGTACGTCTTCGGTAGTGTCCGCCGGCACCAGACCGTACGCCGCCGACCGTATTCCCGAACCACTCATCTTTCCACGGCCTTTCGTCTCTGCTTAGGAACCAGATCATGACAGAAAAAATTGGCGTGCTCGGCAAGAAGTCGCCACAGCGCACGGGCGTGGAACGCGTGGTGAATGCCCCGCTGCCCACCGTGTACGGGAATTTCCAGGCGGTCGGCTACCTCGACCACGACCGCGGTGACGAGCAAGTGGCCCTGGTCTACGGTGACATCGCCACGGACGGCGTCCTGACCCGGCTGCATTCCGAGTGCCTGACCGGCGACGCCTTCGGCTCCCAGCACTGCGAGTGCGGCGACCAGCTCGACTCCGCGCTGCGCGCCGTCGTCGCCGAAGGCAGCGGTGTCGTCGTCTACCTGAGAGGGCATGAGGGGCGGGGCATCGGCCTGCTCGCCAAGCTGCGGGCGATGGCCCTGCAGGCGGAGGGCCTGGACACCGTCGAGGCGAACCTGGCGCTCGGCCTGCCGGTGGACGCCCGCGACTACGGCGTCGCCGCGGAGATCCTGCGCGACCTGGGCGTGAACTCCGTACGCCTGATGTCCAACAACCCGCGCAAGCGCGAGGCGTTGCTGCGGCACGGCGTCCAGGTCGCCGAGCAGGTGCCGTTGCTGATACCGCCGTGCGAGAGCAACATCACCTATCTGCGCACGAAGCGGGAGCGGTTGGACCACCACCTGCCCCATCTGGACGCGGTGGCGCACCTGTCCTGACCGGGTGGGCCGGTCGTCGCCGTCCCGGAGGGCGGATCGGTCTCCTCGTGGCCGGGCCGGGCTGCGAGGAGACGGCGCGGTCGTCGGTGGCCGACGAGCTGGTCCACGGTCTAGCCGACGACCGCCTCGTGCACCAGCCGCTTGAGGTCCGGGAAGATCGTGTGGGAGCTCTTCGGCCGTACCTGCGTCATGAACTGCACGGTCAGGTCGCGGCTCGGGTCGACCCAGAACGTCGTCGTCGCCACGCCGCTCCAGCCGTACGTGCCGAGGCCCGAGGGAGCCTGGGTGCGCGCCGGGTCGATCACCACCGAGACGCCGAGGCCGAAGCCGACGCCGTCGTTGCCCGGTTCGTCGTGCGCGGGCTTGCTGCCGAAGGCGCGCAGGTCGGCGCCGCCGGGGAGGTGGTTGGAGGTCATCAGGTCCACCGTCTCGGGGGCGAGGAGGCGGATGCCGTCGAGCTCGCCGCGGCGGCGCAGCAGCTCCATGAAGCGGTGCATGTCGTGGGCGGAGGCCACCATCCCGCCGCTGCCCGACAGGAAGCGGGGACGGCCGCGCAGCGGAAGACCGGGGATCGGCTCGATGCCGCCGCCGTCGGCGTCGCCGTACAGCTCGGCGAGCCGGCCCGCCTGCTCGTCGGTGACGCGGAACCCGGCGTCGGTCATCCCGAGCGGGCCGAAGATCCGCTCGGCGAAGAACGTGTCGAGCGGCTGCCCGGACACCACCTCGATGACCCGGCCGAGCACGTTGGAGGCGACCGAGTAGTTCCACTGCGTGCCCGGCTCGAACTGCAGCGGCAGGCTCGCGTACACGTCGACCGTGTGCGCCAGGTCCGATCCCGGAACCACCGACGACTCCAGGTCGGCGTCGCGGTAGAGGGCGTCGACGGGGTGGGAATGGTAGAAGGCGAAGGTCAGGCCCGCGGTGTGGGTCATCAGGTGCCGTACGAGTATCGGTCCGGCGGCCGGGCGGGTCACGGTGTCGGCGCCGGAGCCGCTGACGTACACCCGCGGTTCGGCGAAGGCCGGGAGGTGGCGGTCGACCGGGTCGTCCAGCGACAGCCGGCCCTCCTCCACCAGGAGCAGCGCGGCGACCGCGGTGACCGGCTTGGTCATGGAGTAGATCCGCCACAGCGTGTCGGTCTCGACGGGGAGCCCGGCGGCGATGTCACGGCGGCCGTGCGTGGTGAGGTGGGCGACACGTCCGCCGCGCGAGACGGCCACGAGGAAGCCGGGCAGGCGGCCCTCGTCGACGTAGTGGGCGAAGTGCTGGTCGAGGCGGTCCAGCGCCTTCGGATCCAGCCCCGCCTCACCCGGGTCCGCCTCTTGCCGCAGTCGTGCCATCGTTCTCCTCCGTCGCGTTCGTCGAGGTGCGGTCCGGCATACCCCACCGGAACGGCCTCAGACATCATCGTCGCGCAGGAACAGGTGAACGGTCCCCCGTATCGCGATGATCGTCGATCGCCGCGGTGTCGTGCACGGGCAGTGCCCCGCAAGCGGCGTCGGTCCCAGGGCCTGCGTCGGAAGTGGCGTCGCCCTACTGGAACCGGTGGGGCGTCACGGTCGAGGACCCCGACGGATACCGGCTGGTGCTCTGCGAGCGGGCGTGGTCCAACGGGTGACAGCACGCCGGCGGCTGAGCGGGACGCCACGGCGGTCCGGGCGGGACGGCACGGCCCCCCGCGGCCACGGCGGCTGCGAGGGGACGTGCGGCGAGGAGGCGCGCGGGGTCAGGCCGTCACCCTCTCCGGCTGCCGCGCCTGGCCGGGCGAGCGCTCGCCGAGCTTCTGAGTCGGGACCCTGTGGGTCTCGCGGGCCGAGAGGACCGCGATCACCGGCGGGACGCACAGGGCCGCGGTGAACAGGGCCACCGCCATCCAGTCGTCACCGTCCGGGCCGGCGATCTGCGCGGCGAAGGTGACCGCGAATCCCGCCACGGCGAAGCCGATCTGGGTCCCGATCGCCATGCCCGACAGCCGGACGCGGGTGGCGAACATCTCGCCGTAGAAGGACGGCCACACGCCGTTCGCGGCGCTGTAGACGACACCGAAGGCGACGATGCCCAGCAGCAGGGTCAGCGGGTAGGAGCCCGTCGAGATCGCCCACAGGTAGACGAACATCGCCACCGCGCTGCCCGCCGCGCCGATCAGATACACCGGGCGCCGGCCGATGCGGTCCGACAGCGTGGCCCACAGCGGGATCGCGGCGAGCGCGACGAGGTTGGCGAGCGCGCCCACCCACAGCATGGACGAGCGGGACATGCCGACCGAGTCGCTGGTCGCGTACGCCAGCGCCCAGACCGTGAAGATCGTGCTGACGGAGGCGATGAGCGCGCCCGCGATCACCCGCAGCACGTCCCGCCAGTGCTCGCGCATCAGGATCGCCAGCGGCAGCCTGGCGACGCCCTCGTCGGAGGCCTGCTGGGCGAAGGCCGGGGTCTCGTCGAGCGTGCGGCGGATGACGTAGCCGACGACGGCGACCGCGACGCTCAGCCAGAACGGCACCCGCCAGCCCCAGGACATCAGCTGGTCCTCGGGCAGCGCGGCGACGGGGATGAAGACCAGCGTGGCGAGCAGCTGGCCGCCCTGGGTGCCGCTGAGCGTGAAGCTGGTGAAGAAGCCGCGCCGGTGCGGTGGGGCGTGTTCCAGCGTCATGGAGTTGGCGCTGGCCTGCTCGCCGGCCGCCGAGATGCCCTGCAGCACACGGCACAGGACGAGCAGGATCGGGGCGAGCGTGCCGACCTGCTCCCGGGTGGGCAGACAGCCGATGAGGAACGTCGACACGCCCATCAGGATCAGCGTGAAGACCATGATCTTCTTACGGCCGACCTTGTCGCCGAAGTGCCCGAGGAAGAGCGCGCCGATGGGACGGGCCGCGTACGCGACGCCGAACGTGGCCAGCGACAGCAAGGTCGCGGTGGCCGGGTCGGACTCGTCGAAGAAGACCTCGGGGAAGATCAGCGCGGCCGCGCTGCCGTAGATGAAGAAGTCGTAGTACTCCAGGGCGCTGCCGATCCAGGCCGCCGTGGCGGCTTTTTTCGGCTGGCCGGGCGGTGCGGCGGGGACGGACACGGCGTGCTCCTTCGGGGGAACTCCAACCTAAGTGGAGTGAGCGGAGGGGAGTAGTGCCGGATCTCGGCTAATTAACCCACTGGGTAGTTAGTAGCGGTGGGTGGGATGTTGCGCCGACGTTTCCCGGGTGTCAAGAGGTCGTGCCGAAGGATCTTCGTGAGCGGTCGACCCGTACGGGGCGGGTGCTCAGTCGGCCGCGCGGTCCGCCGTCAGGTAGGCGATCACCATGTCGCCGAGCATCGCGCGGTAGTGCTCGCGCTGGGCGGGATCCACCAGGTCACGGCCGAACAGGGCGCCGAAGGTGTGCCGGTTGGCGACCCGGAAGAAGCAGAAGGAACTGATCATCGCGTGCAGGTCGACGGCGTCGACGTCGGCCGTGAACAGCCCCGACTTCTGCCCCGACTCCAGGATCCGGCGGATCACGTCGAGGGCCGGCGAGCCGATCTTCCCCAGCTTGGCCGAGGCCGCGATGTGCTCCGCGCCGTGGATGTTCTCGATGCTCACCAGCCGGATGAAATCCGGGTGCTGCTCATGGTGGTCGAAAGTGAGCTCCGCCAGCCGCCGGATGGCCGCGACCGGGTCCAGGTGTTCGACGTCGAGCCGCTGCTCGGCCTCGCGGATCACGGCGTACGCCCGCTCCAGCACGGCCGTGAACAGCTGCTCCTTGCCGCCGAAGTAGTAGTAGATCATCCGCTTCGTGGTACGGGTGCGGGCGGCGATCTCGTCGACCCGGGCCCCGTCGTAGCCGGCCCGGGCGAACTCCTGGGTCGCCACGTCGAGAATCTCGGCCTGGGTGCGGGCGGCGTCGCGGATGCGCCCGTTCGGTCGTGCCGGTTCTTCGACGCTGGTCATCGGGTTCCTTCGGGCGAGGGGCCAGTGCCGAGATTGTAGAAGCCCGCTCGCGTCGGGTACCCGCAGAGCCCTTCCCTCGGTATCCACTTTGCTGCTATAGCTAACGTACTAGTTCGTACATTAGTGAGCCGCTCAGGAGGCCCTTCGGTGCTGTCCAAGGACTCGTATCTCGTCGGACTGATCGGTTCCGGCATCGGCCCGTCGCTCAGCCCGGCGCTGCACGAGCGGGAGGCAGACCGTCAGGGCCTGCGCTATCTGTACCGGATCATCGACATCGCCGCCCTCGGCGTCCCGCCCGAGGCGGTGGGCGATCTGGTACGGGCCGCCCGCGACCTGGGCTTCGACGGGCTCAACATCACGCACCCGTGCAAGCAGCATGTCCTCCGGCACCTGGACGCCCTCGACCCGCAGGCCGAGGCGCTGGGTGCGGTCAACACCGTGGTTTTCGAGGACGGCAGCACGGTCGGCCACAACACCGACGTCACCGGTTTCGCCGCCTCCTTCGCGCGTGGTCTGCCCGACGCACCGCTGGAGCGAGTGGTGCAGCTGGGTGCCGGCGGTGCGGGCGCGGCCGTCGCGCACGCCACGCTCACACTCGGCGCCGAGCGGGTCACCGTCGTCGACGCGCTGCCCGAGCGGGCCGCCGCCCTCGCCGACTCCCTCAACCACCACTTCGGGGACGGCAGGGCGGTCTCCGCCACCCCGGACCGGCTGCCGGACCTGCTCGCGCGTGCCGACGGCCTCGGCGGCCTGGTCCACGCCACCCCCACCGGCATGGCCGCCCACCCCGGCCTGCCCCTGCCCGCCGAACTGCTCCACCCCGGCCTGTGGATCGCCGAGGTGGTCTACCGGCCCCTGGAGACCGAGCTGCTGCGCACCGCCCGCGCGCTCGGCTGCGCCACCCTCGACGGCGGCGGCATGGCCGTCTTCCAGGCCGTGGACGCCTTCCGCCTGTTCACCGGCCGGGAACCCGACAGCGCCCGGATGCTCGCGGACTTCACCGAGCTGGCCGGGAGCGGGGACGGGGCCGTAGGGCCCACCAGTAGTCCGCGAACAGTCGCGAACATCCCGTAAGCAAGGGACCTGAAGAGAAACCGAGGTACCGACGTGCGTACGTCCATCGCCACCGTCTCCCTCAGCGGATCCCTCACCGAGAAGCTCACGGCCGCCTCCCGGGCCGGCTTCGACGGCGTCGAGATCTTCGAGAACGACCTGCTCGCCAGCCCCCTCGGCCCCGAGGGGATCCGCGCCCGCTGCGCCGACCTCGGCCTCACCATCGACCTCTACCAGCCGATGCGCGACATCGAGGGGGTGCCGGGAGAGGAGTTCGCCCGCAATCTGCGCCGCGCCCGGCACAAGTTCGAGCTGATGCGCAGGCTCGGCGTGGATACCGTCCTGGTCTGCTCCAGCGTCTCCCCGCTCGCCGTGGACGACGACGCGCTGGCCGCCGAGCAGCTGAGCCGACTCGCGGACCTGGCGCAGGACTTCGGCATCCGTGTCGCGTACGAGGCGCTCGCCTGGGGCCGGCACGTCAGTACCTACGACCACGCCTGGCACATCGTCGAGACGGCCGGTCATCCGGCGCTCGGCACCTGTCTCGACAGCTTCCACATCCTCTCCCGGGGTTCCGATCCCAAGGGCATCGAGGACATCCCCGGCGAGAAGATCTTCTTCCTCCAGCTGGCCGACGCCCCGCTGCTCGCGATGGACGTTCTGCAGTGGAGCCGGCACTACCGCTGCTTCCCGGGCCAGGGCGGATTCGATATAGCGGATCTTGTACGCAGCGTATTGCATACCGGATACGGTGGTCCGCTGTCCCTGGAGATCTTCAACGACGTCTTCCGCCAGGCCGAAGCCGGTCCCACGGCCGTCGACGCCCGGCGCTCCCTCCTCGTCCTCCAGGAGGCGGTGGGCGTGGCCGCGCCGCCCGCACCGGTGGTCCCCACGGGCATCGCCTTCGCCGAACTGGTCACGCCCGACGCGGAGCCCGTCTCGGCGGTCCTCGGCGCGCTGGGCTTCGCCCGCACGGCACGGCACCGCGGCAAACCGGTCGACCTGTGGCAGTGGGGCGAGGCCCGTGTCCTGGTCAACACCGGGACGGCCGTACGCCGTGACGGCACCGGGCTCGCCGCGATCGGGCTGGAGTCACCGGACCCGAGGGCCGCCGCCCGCCGCGCCGAGGCGATGCTGGCTCCCGTCCTGCCACGCCGCCGCGCCCCGCAGGACGCCCCGCAGGACGCCCCGCTGGACGCCGTGGCGGCGCCCGACGGCACGGAACTGTTCTTCTGCGCCACAGACCGCCCCGAACTCCCAAACTGGCGGGCGGACTTCGAGGACGTGAAGGATGGGAACCTAAAGGATGGGCACGTAAAGGACGAGGACGTAAAGAACGCAGAGCACCTGCCCGTCGCCGCGGAGCCGGTCCGCATCGACCACCTCGCGCTCACTCAGCCCTGGCACCACTTCGACGAGGCCGCCCTCTTCCACCGCAGCGTGCTCGGCCTCGACGCCCAGGAGAGCGTGGACGTCGCCGACCCCTACGGCCTGCTGCGCAGCCGTGCCGTCACCAACGCCGACGGCAGCGTGCGCATCGCCCTCACCGTCGGCCCGGCACCGACCGACGACACCGTCCACGCCCAGCACATCGCGCTGGCCACCGACGACGTGGTCGCCGCGGCCCGCCGCTTCGTCGCGGCCGGCGGCCGCCTGCTGCCGATCCCCGCGAACTACTACGACGACCTGGCGGCCCGGTACGAGTTCGCCGACGGCGAGCTGGCGACGTACCGCGAACTCGGCATCCTCTACGACCGGGACGCGCACGGCGAGTTCCGCCACTGCTACACCCGCACCGTCGGCCGCGTCTTCTTCGAGCTCGTCCAGCGCGACGGCGACTACCGCGGCTACGGCGCCCAGAACGCCCCCGTACGCCTCGCGGCCCAGCACGCGGTGAAGCGGCTCACTGGCGGCTGACGGTCCGGGTCACGCCGGCGAAGACCGTCGTGGCCAGGATCCAGCCGGCGATGACGAGGGCGTAGGACAGCGTCTGGTACCCGCCGCGCGGGGCGAAGGCCCCCTCCTGGCCGAAGGAGATAACCGGCAGCAGCAGGTCGAGGGTGTAGAACACCGGGTTGAAGTGCGGGGCCTCGGACGCCTTGAGCGGTGGTGGATGGTGCAGGCCGTACACGACCGAGCCGACGGCGAGCAGGGACAGCAGCCAGCCGCCCGCCCGCAGTGGACGGAACCCGTAGCCGACGGTGGCGTCCTGGACGTGGCCCCACACACGGCCGTACCAGGGCAGCGTGCCGCGGTGGCGGCGCTGCTTGGCCAGCTGGACGAGCCGGGCGGCGTCGTCGTCGCCGATGCGTCGGTAGGCGGAGGTCAACTGCTCGTACGCGTGCGGGACATAGCCGTCGCCGTCGCACTCCACCATGGGCAGGCGGCGCTCGGCGGGCTCGTGCGGGGTGAGGGAGGTGTAGACGAGGCTGTTGAGCAGCATCCGGTCCGGCACCATCTCCGGTTCCAGGAACAGCACGTCGATCTGGGCGCGGCGCAGATTGAGGAAGCCGTCCGGTGGGGGTCCCTTGCGCAGCCAGAGTTCCCCGATGGTGCAGCTGGTTGCGCGCAGCGCGGCGTCCCCGGGATTCGACAGGCGTGCGTACGACAGGTCGAGGCGGCCGGTGATGCGGGCGCCGCGCAGGCCGATCCAGCCGCGTACGTGGGTGTTCCGCAGCATGACGTCGCCGTTCACGGTGAGCGTCTGTGCGTCGAGGGCGATCTGGCCCGGGTGGGTGAGGTGCGCTTGTCTGAGATCGACCGATCCGTTGACGGTGGCGCCGTTGAGCCGTATCTCGCCGTGGGCGCGCAGCTCCTTCGCCCGCAGGTCGTCCTCGATCAACGCCTGGTTGAGCTTGAGCACGGGTTGCGAGCCGTCCCGCGCGGTGAGTTCCGTGCGGTCCAGGAACAGGGCACCGGATATCTGGGCGCCGCTGAGCTGGATCCGCCCGCGGACCCGGCAGTCCGACAGCCGCACCACGCCGTCGACCCGCGCGCTGCCGAGGTCCAGGGCCGGGAGCACGGAGCCGCGCAGGCTGAGTCTGCGCAGCTGGATGCCGTACAGATCGGGTGGGTCGGTGAAATGGCAGTGGGCCAGGCGGACCGGAGCGTCGACGACGGCGTGGGTGAGGTCGAGCGCGCCGGTGATCCGGGCGCCCATGACCCTGAGGGCGGCGATCTCCCCGTCCTCCTGCGGTGCGCTGACCAGCAGCGACCTCAGCACCGAGGCGCGCAGTGTCCGTTCAGGTCCCCAGTCCGCCCCCGCTGCGGAGTCCTCGTCCGCGGCGGTACGGAAGTCCACAGCTTCCCCGCAGGTAAAGGCCCGCCACACCCGCGCCTCGGCCGGCGTCAGCTCGTTGATCTCCATCAGCGGGGACTCTGACGCGGTGGCCGGGGGCTGTCAACTCGCCCCCGGCCATGATGAGTCACGTCCGGCTGTTCCACTCCACGATCACCGGGCGACCGTGTTCTGTAGACAGTCGACTGACTGTTCCCGTCCCGAGCTGGAACAGTCGACCGTCGGCCGGCGCCAGCCCCAGCCGACGGGCCGTCAGCACCCGCAGGAAGTGACCGTGGGCCACGAGGATCACGTCCCCGTCGGGCAGCGCCGCCTCCACCCGGGTCAGCACCCGGTCGGCACGCAGCCCCACCTGCTCGGGCGACTCGCCGGGGTGTCCGTCCGGGCCGGGCGGCACACCGTCGGTCCACAGGTACCAGTCGGGGCGCGTGCGGTGGATGTCGACGGTGGTGACGCCCTCGTAGGCGCCGTAGTCCCACTCGTGCAGGTCGGGGTCGGTCACGACCCCGGTCAGGCCCGCCAGTTCGGCGGTGCGTATCGCGCGGCCCAGCGGGCTGGTCAGCGCGAGGGCGAAGGTCCGGTGGGCGAGGAGCGGGACGAGGGACTTGGCCTGTTCCTCGCCGCGCTGGGTGAGGGGCAGGTCGGTCCAGCTGGTGTGCTGTCCCGACGCGCTCCACTCCGTCTCGCCGTGGCGGACCAGCAGGAGATCCCCCACGGCGCGCCTACTCCTTCGCCGACTCGACGGCGTGCCCGCCGAACTGGTTGCGCAGCGCCGCGACCATCTTCATCTGCGGTGAGTCGTCCTGGCGGGACGCGAACCGCGCGAAGAGGGAGGCGGTGATGGCCGGCAGCGGCACCGCGTTGTCGATGGCCGCCTCGACGGTCCAGCGTCCCTCGCCGGAGTCCTCCGCGTACCCGCGCAGCTTCTGAAGGTGCTCGTCCTCGTCGAGGGCGTTCACGGCCAGGTCGAGGAGCCAGGAGCGGATGACCGTCCCCTCCTGCCAGGACCGGAAGACCTCGCGCACGTCCGTCACCGAGTGGACCTTCTCCAGGAGCTCCCAGCCCTCGGCGTAGGCCTGCATCATGGCGTACTCGATGCCGTTGTGGACCATCTTGGAGAAGTGCCCGGCGCCGACCTTGCCGGCGTGGACGTAGCCGTACGGCCCCTCCGGCTTGAGCGCCTCGAAGATCGGCTGGAGCCGGTCGACGTGTTCCTTGTCGCCGCCGACCATCAGGGCGTAGCCGTTCTGCAGGCCCCACACGCCGCCGGAGACGCCCGCGTCGACGAAGCCGATGCCCTTGGTGCCGAGCTCCTCGGCGTGCTTCTCGTCGTCGGTCCAGCGGGAGTTGCCGCCGTCGACGACCGTGTCGCCGGGCGACAGCAGGCCGCCGAGCTCGTCGACGACGGACTGGGTCGGGGCGCCGGCCGGGACCATCACCCAGATCGTGCGGGGGGCTTCGAGTTTGTCGACCAGCTCGGCCAGGCTGGCGACGTCGGAGAGCTCGGGGTTGCGGTCGTAGCCGATGACGGTGTGGCCGGCGCGGCGGATCCGCTCGCGCATGTTGCCGCCCATCTTGCCGAGGCCGATGAGTCCCAACTGCATGTCAATTCACTTCCCAAGAGCGCGGTACGCAGCCACGAGGGCGGCGGTGGACGGGTCGAGGCCGGGCACGTCGGCACCCTCGGTCAGCGCGGGCTCGACCCGCTTGGCGAGGACCTTGCCGAGCTCCACGCCCCACTGGTCGAAGGAGTCGATGTTCCAGACGGCGCCCTGGACGAACACCTTGTGCTCGTAGAGCGCGATGAGCTGGCCGAGGACCGACGGGGTGAGTTCCTTCGCCAGGATCGTGGTCGTCGGGTGGTTGCCCTTGAAGGTGCGGTGCGGCACCTGCTCCTCGGGCACGCCCTCCGCGCGCACCTCGTCGGCGGTCTTGCCGAAGGCGAGTGCCTGCCCCTGCGCGAAGAGGTTGGCCATCAACAGGTCGTGCTGCGCCTTGAGTTCGTCGCCCAGCTCCTCGACGGGGCGGGCGAAACCGATCAGGTCGCCAGGGATGAGCTTGGTGCCCTGGTGGATCAACTGGTAGTAGGCGTGCTGCCCGTTGGTGCCGGGTGTGCCCCACACCACGGGCCCGGTCTGCCACTGAACGGGGCGTCCGTCACGGTCCACGGACTTGCCGTTGGACTCCATGTCCAGCTGCTGGAGGTAGGCCGTGAACTTCGACAGGTAATGGCTGTACGGCAGCACCGCGTGCGACTGGGCGTCGAAGAAGTTGCCGTACCAGATGCCCAACAGGCCCAGGATCAGCGGGGCGTTGTCCTCGGCGGACGCGTTCTGGAAGTGCTCGTCGACGATGCGGAAGCCGTCGAGCATCTCCAGGAAGCGGTCCGGGCCGATGGCGATCATCAGGGACAGGCCGATCGCGGAGTCGAAGGAGTAACGGCCGCCGACCCAGTCCCAGAACTCGAACATGTTGTCCGGGTCGATGCCGAACCCGGTGACCTTCTCCGCGTTCGTCGACAAGGCCACGAAGTGCCGGGCGACCGCCTTCTCCTCGCCGCCGAGGCCGGCGAGCAGCCAGGAGCGGGCCGAGGTCGCGTTGGTGATCGTCTCGATGGTGGTGAAGGTCTTGGACGCGACGATGAACAGGGTCTCCGCGGGGTCCAGGTCCCGGATGGCCTCGTGCAGGTCGGCGCCGTCGACGTTGGACACGAACCGGAACGTCAACTCCCGTGCGGTGTATGCCCGCAGCGCCTCGTACGCCATCGCCGGGCCCAGGTCGGAGCCGCCGATGCCGATGTTGACGACGTTCCTGATCCGCTTGCCGGTGTGGCCGGTCCACTCGCCGGAGCGGACCCGGTTCGCGAAGTCGGCCATCTTGTCGAGGACCGCGTGGACCTTGGGGACGACGTTCTCACCGTCGACTTCGATCACCGCGTTCGAGGGGGCGCGCAGCGCGGTGTGCAGTACGGCGCGACCCTCGGTGGTGTTGATCTTCTCGCCGCCGAACATGGCGTCGCGCAGCCCGAACACGTCGGTGGCGGTGGCCAGTTCCTGGAGCAGGGCGAGCGTCTCGTCGGTGACGAGGTTCTTGGAGTAGTCGATGCGCAGGTCGCCGACGCGCACCACGTACCGCTCCGCGCGCCCGGGGTCCGCCGCGAACAGCTCCCGCAGATGCGCGTGCCACTGGGCGCGGTGATCCTCCAGGGCGACCCACTCGGGCCGCCGGGTCAGCTTGGGGGAGCCGGAAACGGAGTCAGACATGAGAGGGGATCTCCTTGGTGGGCTCGCCGCGCAGCGCGACGGCGTACATCTCGTCCGCGTCGAGGCGCCTGAGCTCCTCGGCGATGAGTTCGGAGGTGGAGCGGACCTTCAGCGCGAGGGTGCGCGAGGGCTGGCCCGGCAGGGACAGCGTGGCCAGCGGGCCCTCGGGACGGTCGATGAGGATCTCGCCGTTCTCGGTGCCCAGCCGTACGGCCGTGACGACCGGCCCCGCGGTGACGACCCGGTCGACACTGACGCCGAGGCGGGCCTGAAGCCAGCGGGCCAGCAGCTCGGCGGCCGGGTTCTCCTCCTCGGCCTCCACCGCCGCCGAGATCACCCTCACCCGGGCCTGGTCCAGGGCCGCGGCCAGCATCGAACGCCACGGGGTGAGCCGGGTCCAGGCGAGGTCGGTGTCGCCGGGCGCGTAGGAGCGCACCCGGGTCTCCAGCACCGCGAGGGGGTTCTCCACGGCGTACAGGTCGGTGATCCGGCGCTGGGCCAGCGCGCCCAGCGGGTCCTTCGCCGGGTTCTCCGGCGCGTCCACCGGCCACCACACCACGACCGGGGCGTCGGGCAGCAGCAGCGGCAGGACGACGGAGTCGGCGTGGTCGGACACCTCGCCGTACGTCCTGAGGATGACCGTCTCGCCGGTGCCCGCGTCGGCGCCCACCCGCACCTCGGCGTCGAGGTGGGAGTTGGTGCGGTCGCGCGGGGTGCGGGCGTGCCGCTTGATGACGACCAGGGTGCGCGAGGGGTGCTCGTGCGAGGCCTCCTCGGCCGCCTTGATCGCGTCGTAGGCGTTCTCCTCGTCCGTGACGATCACCATCGTCAGGACCATGCCCACGGCGGGGGTACCGATGGCGCGGCGACCCTGCACCAACGCCTTGTTGATCTTGCTTGCCGTGGTGTCGCTCAGGTCGATCTTCATGGCCTGCGCCAGCTCCGTCCGTCTCGTGCGAGCATCTCGTCGGCTTCCCCGGGTCCCCAGCTGCCCGACGCGTACTGCGCCGGCCGGCCGTGCGTCGCCCAGTGCTCCTCGATCGGGTCGAGGATCTTCCAGGACTCTTCCACTTCCTGGTGACGGGGGAACAGGTTGGCGTCCCCGAGGAGAACGTCCAGGATCAGGCGCTCGTACGCCTCCGGACTGGACTCCGTGAAGGACTCGCCGTACGCGAAGTCCATCGTCACGTCCCGGATCTCCATCGACGTGCCCGGCACCTTCGAACCGAACCGGACCGTCATGCCCTCGTCGGGCTGGACGCGGATGACGATCGCGTTCTGGCCCAGCTCCTCGGTGGCCGTGGAGTCGAAGGGGGAGTGCGGCGCCCGCTGGAAGACGACCGCGATCTCGGTGACGCGGCGGCCCAGGCGCTTGCCCGTCCGCAGGTAGAAGGGGACCCCGGCCCAGCGCCGGTTGTCGACGTTCAGCTTGATGGCGGCGTACGTGTCGGTGGTGGAGGCCGGGTCGATGCCGTCCTCCTCCAGGTAGCCGCGCACCTGCTCGCCGCCCTGCCAGGCGGGCGCGTACTGCCCGCGCACCGTGTGTGCGCCGATGTCCTCCGGCAGCTTCACCGCGCGCAGCACCTTCAGCTTCTCCATGAGCAGCGACTCGGCGTCGAAGGCGGCCGGCTCCTCCATGGCGGTCAGCGCCATCAGCTGCAGGAGGTGGTTCTGGATGACGTCACGGGCGGCACCGATGCCGTCGTAGTAGCCGGCGCGGCCGCCGATACCGATGTCCTCGGCCATCGTGATCTGTACGTGGTCGACGTACGACCGGTTCCAGATCGGCTCGTACATCTGGTTGGCGAAGCGCAGCGCCAGGATGTTCTGGACGGTCTCCTTGCCGAGATAGTGGTCGATGCGGAAGACCTGGTCCGGCTCGAAGACGTCGTGCACGATCGTGTTCAGCTCACGCGCGCTCCTCAGATCGCGCCCGAACGGCTTCTCGATGACCGCGCGCCGCCAGGATCCCCCGGGTGCCTTGGCCAGCCCGTGCTTCTTCAGCTGCCGGACCACCTTCGGGAAGAACTTCGGCGGTACGGAGAGGTAGAAGGCGTAGTTGCCGCTGGTGCCGCGGGAGGCGTCCAACTCCTCGACGGCGGAGCGTAGTTGCTTGAACGCCGTGTCGTCGTCGAAGTCTCCGGGGATGAACCGCATGCCCTCGACGAGCTGTTGCCAGACCTCCTCGCGGAACGGCGTGCGCGCGTGCTCGCGGACCGCGTCGTGCACGACCTGTGCGAAGTCCTGGTCCTCCCAGTCCCGGCGGGCGAACCCGACGAGCGAGAAGCCCGGCGGCAGCAGACCGCGGTTGGCGAGGTCGTAGACGGCCGGCATCAGCTTCTTGCGGGACAGGTCGCCGGTGACGCCGAAGATGACGAGACCGGACGGGCCGGCGATCCGGGGGAGCCGGCGGTCGCGGGCGTCGCGCAGGGGGTTGGACCAGTCTGCGGCCGGGAGGACCGGGACGGTCACCTCCTGCTCGGCCGGCCGCGTCGTGGTGTTCCCGGTTGTCGTGGTGCTCTCGGTTGTCGTGGTTTCCTCGGCTGTCGTGTCGGGAAGCTCTGTGCTCATTCCGCGTCGACCCCCTTGCTGTTCAGGGACTTCGTCACCGCGTCCAGCAGGTCCTGCCAGGCCACCTGGAACTTGGCGACGCCCTCGTCCTCCAGTTGCCGCACGACCTCGTCGTACGAGATCCCGAGCCGCTCGACGGCCGCGAGGTCGGCGCGGGCCTGCGCGTAGCCGCCGGTGACGGTGTTCCCGATGATCTGGCCGTGGTCGGCGGTGGCGTTCAGCGTGGCCTCCGGCATCGTGTTGACCGTCCCCGGCGCGACCAGATCGTCTACATACAGCGTGTCCTTGTATGCGGGATCCTTCACACCGGTCGATGCCCACAGCGGACGCTGCTTGTTGGCCTTGGCCCCGGCGAGGGCTGTCCACCGCTCACCGGCGAAGACCTCCTCGTACGCCTCGTAGGCGAGCCGCGCGTTGGCGAGCGCGGCTCGGCCCTTGAGGGAAAGCGCTTCCGCCGTCCCTACGACCGTCAGCCGCTTGTCGATCTCGGAGTCGACGCGGGAGACGAAGAACGAGGCCACCGAGTGGATCTCGCCCAGGTCCAGACCCTTGGCGTTCGCCTTCTCCAGGCCGACGAGGTAGGCGTCCATGACCTCGCGGTAGCGCTCCAGGGAGAAGATCAGCGTGACATTGACGCTGATGCCGAGGCCGATGACCTCGGCGATCGCCGGGAGGCCGGCCTTCGTCGCCGGGATCTTGATCATCACGTTCGGGCGGTCTACCAGCCAGGCGAGCTGCTTGGCCTCGGCGATCGTCGCCGCCGTGTTGTGGGCGAGACGCGGGTCGACCTCGATGGAGACCCGGCCGTCCCGACCGCCGGTCGCTTCATATACAGGATGCAGGATATCGGCGGCTGCACGCACGTCGGCGGTCGTCAGCATACGGACGGCCTCATCCACCGTCACGCCCCGCGCGGCGAGGTCGGTGAGCTGCTCCTCGTACCCCTCGCCGGAGCCGATGGCGGCCTGGAAGATGGACGGGTTGGTGGTGACGCCGACCACGTGCTTGGTCTCGACGAGTCCGGCGAGATTGCCTGACTCGATACGGCTGCGCGACAGGTCGTCCAGCCAGACGGAGACGCCCTCGTCGGACAGGCGCTTGAGCGCTCCCGCGGTCGCGGTTGCTTCGGTCACTGTGATCATCTTCTTTCTGGCGATCGGATCAACCACGGACGGTGGCCAGCGATTCCCTGGCTGCGGCGGCGACGTTCTCGGCGGTGAAGCCGTACTCGGCGAACAGGGTCTTCGCGTCGGCGGAGGCGCCGAAGTGCTCGAGGGAGACGATGCGTCCTGCGTCACCCACGAACCGGTACCACGTCAGACCGACTCCCGCCTCGACGGCAACGCGGGCCTTCACCGACGGCGGCAGGACCCTCTCGCGGTACTCCCGCGGCTGCTCCTCGAACCACTCCACGGACGGCATCGACACCACCCGCGTGCCGACCCCCTCGGCCTCCAGCCGCTCCCGCGCGGCCACGGCGAGCTGGACCTCGGAGCCGGTGGCGATGAGAACGACGTCCGGGGTCCCGGTGGACGCCTCCTTCAGGACGTAACCGCCCTTGGCGGCATCCGCGTTCGGCGCGTACGTCGGCACGCCCTGACGGGTGAGCGCGAGGCCGTGCGGGGCCGGGGCGGTGGCGTGCCGCTTGAGGATCTCCGCCCAGGCGACGGCGGTCTCGTTGGCGTCGGCGGGACGGACGATGTTCAGACCGGGGATGGCGCGCAGGGAGGCCAGGTGCTCGACGGGCTGGTGGGTGGGGCCGTCCTCGCCCAGGCCGATGGAGTCGTGCGTCCACACGTACGTCACCGGCAGCTGCATCAGCGCGGACAGCCGTACGGCGTTGCGCATGTAGTCGGAGAAGACGAGGAAGGTGCCGCCGTAGATCCGGGTGTTGCCGTGCAGGGCGATGCCGTTCATCTCCGCGGCCATGGAGTGCTCGCGGATGCCGAAGTGGATCGTCCGGCCGTAGGGGTCGGCCTCGGGCAGCGGGTTGTCCGCCGGCAGGAACGACGACGTCTTGTCGATCGTGGTGTTGTTGGAGCCGGCCAGGTCGGCCGAGCCGCCCCACAGCTCCGGGATGACCGCACCCAGCGCCTGGAGCACCTTGCCGGACGCGGCGCGGGTCGCGACGGACTTGCCCTCCTCGAAGACCGGCAGGGTGTCCTCCCAGCCCTCGGGCAGCTGACCGGCGACCACCCGGTCGAACAGCTTGGCGCGCTCGGGCCGGTCGCCGCGCCACTTGTCGATCCGCTTGTCCCAGGCGGCGTGCGCCTCGGCGCCCCGGTCGAGGGCCCGGCGGGTGTGGGCGAGGACCTCGTCGGCGACCTCGAACGTCTTCTCCGGGTCGAAGCCGAGGGCGCGCTTGGTGGCCGCGACCTCGTCCTCACCCAGCGCCGAGCCGTGCGCGGCCTCGGTGTTCTGGGCGTTCGGGGCCGGCCAGGCGATGATCGTGCGCATCGCGATGATCGAGGGCCGCGCGGTCTCGGCCTGCGCGGCCTTGAGTGCCGTATGCAGAGCGTGGACGTCGATGTCGCCGTCGGCGGCGGGCTCGACGCGCTGCACGTGCCAGCCGTATGCCTCGTACCGCCCCAGTACGTCCTCGGAGAAGGCCGTAGCGGTGTCGCCCTCGATGGAGATGTGGTTGTCGTCGTAGAGGAAGACGAGGTTGCCCAGCTTCTGGTGGCCGGCCAGCGAGGAAGCCTCGGCGGAGATGCCCTCCTCCAGATCCCCGTCGGAGACGATCGCCCAGATGGTGTGGTCGAAGGGGGACTCGCCCTCGGAGGCGTCCGGGTCGAACAGGCCGCCCTCGTAGCGGGCGGCCATCGCCATGCCGACGGCGTTGGCTACGCCCTGTCCGAGCGGCCCGGTCGTCGTCTCGACGCCGGCCGTGTGCCCGTACTCGGGGTGGCCGGGCGTCTTCGAACCGTGGGTCCTGAAGGCCTTCAGGTCGTCGAGCTCCAGCTCGTACCCGGCGAGGTACAGCTGCGTGTAGAGGGTGAGCGAGGTGTGCCCGGGGGACAGCACGAAGCGGTCACGACCCGTCCACTCGGGGTCGGCCGGATCGTGACGCATCACCTTCTGAAAGATCGTGTACGCCGCCGGGGCCAGGCTCATCGCGGTGCCGGGGTGGCCGTTGCCCACCCGCTGGACGGCATCGGCCGCCAAAAGGCGGGCGGTGTCGACGGCACGCCGGTCGAGTTCGGTCCATTCGAAGCTGTCCGGTGTCTGCGTGCTCATCTTCAACAAATCCTCGATGGGAGCGAAGTAGCTGGTCTGACGCGTTCAAACTTAAAAGTCTGACTTTTACGGGGGAAGGTCGCGGTGTGTCAGCCTGTGGTGAAAGTGGGACACGGACGGCTTGGTCGAGGCGACGCGAGAAGGACATGGCGGACAGAACCATCCAAGGCGGAGACGGTGACGGCGGAGTGGACGGGATCAGAACGTTCCCCTTCCCGGTCGAACTGAGCGTCGGCGGCGTCGGAATGCAGGTCGGCCCGATGGGCACCGGCCGCACCTGGCACGCCGACGCGCCGCTGGAACGCGTCCACCGCATCGACTTCCACGTCGTGATGCTCTTCGACGACGGCCCCGTACGCCACATGATCGACTTCGCCGGGTACGAGGCGACGGCCGGCGACCTGCTGTGGATCCGCCCGGGGCAGGTCCACCGCTTCTCGCGGACGAGCGAGTACCGCGGAACCGTACTGACCATGCAACCGGGCTTCCTGCCCCGCGCCACCGTCGAAGCCACCGGCCTCTACCGCTACGACCTGCCGCCCCTGCTGCACCCCGACGAGCCGCAGTTGGCGGCGCTGACCTCCGCCCTGGCCCAACTCCAACGCGAGTACGAGGACACGACGACCCTCCCGCTCAGCCTGCACACGTCGGTCCTGCGCCACTCGCTCACGGCGTTCCTGCTGCGCCTCGCCCACCTGGCGGCAAGCTCCGCGGAGGCGGCCCGGCGTCAGTCGGACACCACCTTCACCCTCTTCCGGGACGCGGTCGAGAAGGGCTTCGCCGCCAACCACAGCGTCAGCGCCTACGCCGACGCCCTCGGCTACTCCCGCCGCACCCTCGTCCGCGCGGTCCGCGCCGCAACCGGCGAGACCCCCAAGGGCTTCATCGACAAACGCGTCGTCCTGGAGGCCAAGCGGCTATTGGCTCACACGGACATGCCCATCGGCCGCATCGGCGCGGCGGTCGGCTTCCCTGACGCCGCGAACTTCTCCAAATTCTTCCACCTGCACACGGAGATGACGCCGGCGGCGTTTCGGGCGGAGTTGCGCTGAGCTACTCCGTCCGGGCCCCCTGTGGGTGGGGTGTCCAGACGGTCGCTTCGGAAGCCGGGCGGAAGCCGGCGCGCACATGCGCCAGGAGCTCCGGCAGCGCGGGGTGCTCGTTCCGCGCGTGCCAGACCACGGACCACGGGTAGACGGGCGTCGGGGAGACCATCGGAATCCGGTGCAGTTTCCGCTCGCCCGCCCACGACAGACGGGTCCCCTCTCCCACGAACGTGATCAACGAACTGGACGGACTGATCGCCTCCAGAAGCGGTCCCGTTCCGAAGTTGGGCCCGCTCGGGTCGATGGCGACGGAGAACTCCTCACCGAACGCGCGGTAATAATCCCCCCATTCGCTGTCCTTGACGATTCCCGGCACCCACGCGGTGTACGGGCTCAGCTCTTCCGGCCGGACATATGCGGCACCGGCCAGGGGGTGTTCGTCGCCGATGACGACCTGCAGTGCCTCCAGGCGTACGAGGGAACTGCGCAGAAGGGGCTCGCGCTCCTGGACAGGGGCGCGCAGGTACGCGAACGCCGCGTCGATCTCGTCGTCCAGGAGCGCTCGGAGGGCCGCGGCGGCGTTGGCAAGGGTCAGGGTCTCCAGCGGGATCTCCCCGTGTGCGAGATGGAAGTCCCTCAGCATCTGAGCCGACGCGAGATGACTGCGCAGCACGTCGACCCGGAGCGGCTCCCTGGCGGTCCGCACCGACGCGACGGCCGCCCGTACGGCCATCAGGACGGCGCGCGCGTGCGGGAGGAACGACTCCCCGTGCGAGGTCAGTACCGCACCGGTGGGAACGCGTCGGAAGAGAGCGACACTCAGGAAGGACTCGAGCGCCGCGACCCGCTTGGACACCGCCTGCTGGGTGAGGCCGAGCCGACTCGCCGCGTGCCGGAACTGCCCTTCCTCCGCCACCGCGATGAAGGCGCGCACCGACTCCAGGTTCATCGCTCAGACGCTAGCAGTCGACAACCGATGGTTGTACGGCGGTGTACTCCCGTTGTTTGAAACCGCCTTGGGCGGCGGGTTTGGATGACGGCCTCGACGACGTGTCGCTGCGCGCGAACGGCACGTGCACATCTGATTCCCGAACCGACCCAGGAGCAGGAGTGCCCGAACCATTCACGCATCTGCACGTCCACACCCAGTACTCGCTGCTGGACGGTGCCGCGCGGCTGAAGGACATGTTCAACGCGTGCAACGAGATGGGCATGACCCACATCGCGATGTCCGACCACGGCAACCTCCACGGGGCGT
>NZ_NTGE01000144.1 GCF_002291145.1 Streptomyces sp. SA15 | reverse complement strand
GTCCCGAACCGGCCGCCGAGGACCCGCGCCCTCCGCTGCCCGTCGCGGCGGCCCGCAGGCTGTCGATGCTGCTGTCCGACCGCCCCGGCACGGGCGGCGGTGGCCGCAGAGGTACGGCACCGGACCTCATGGAGCTGCTGCCGCAGTGGCTCGCGACGGCGAACGCCCGTGGTTTCGCCGCACCCCCAGAGATGCTGCCCGCCCTCCTGGACGCGGCCCGGGGACGCACGGACCTGCGGCCGGCGGCGCTGACCTTCGCGGGACCGCGTGCCGTGTGGCTCGCCCGGCTGAACCCGGACTGGCGGTTCGCCCTGCGCGCGACACCGGGCGGCGGCACATCGCTCCCCCGGCCCGAGGACACCGACAAGATCCAACAGCTCTGGCAGGAAGGGCTGTTCGCCGAGCGCGTCGCCCTCCTCTCCGCGCTGCGCGCCCGAGAGCCCGCCACCGCGCGCGAGCTGCTCGCCACGACGTGGACGACGGAACGGGCCGAGGACCGGCTGATGTTCCTCGACTCACTGCGGACCGGCCTGAGCCCGGAGGACGAGCCGTTCCTGGAGCAGTCGCTGACCGACCGCAGCCGCAACGTCCGGGCGACGGCGGCGGAGCTGCTGTCGGCGCTGCCCGGTTCGGCGCTCGCCGCGCGGATGGCGGTCAGGGCGGGCGCGTGCGTGGCCGTCGACCATACGAGCCACACGAAGGACCTACCCACCCTCACGGTCGAGGCGCCGCACGAGTGCGACCCGAGCATGGAGCGCGACGGTGTCGTACCCAAGCCGCCGGCCGGACGGGGGGAGCGGTCGTGGTGGTTCGGCCAGTTGGTGGAGGCGGCACCGCTGCCCACCTGGCCGGCCCGGCTCGGGGGCCGTACACCGCGGGAGATCGTGGCGCTGCCGGTGGCGGACGACTGGCAGGGCGAACTGCACGCGGCGTGGTGCCGGGCGGCGGTGCGGCAGCGGGACGCCGAGTGGGCGCGAGCCCTCCTCGGGGCGCCCGGGGCACCCGAGGCCGGCGGCCCCGGCGCGGTGTCCCTGGCCGAGCGGGCCAAGCTGCTGGCCACGCTGGACGCCGCCGAACGGGCCGAGTGGGTGGCCGGGTTCATCGCGGCGCACGGGCTGTCCGAGGCCTTCCAGCTGCTCGGGGTGTGCGCGGTGCCGTGGGCCGCGCTGCTCGGGCGGGCCGTGGTGGACGCGCTCAACATCGCACGGGATGCAGGGAGTTACCCATGGAGTTTCAGTGGCGTGATGGGGCTGGCCGAGCGCTGCCTCGAGCCCTCCGAGGCGGGTCGGCTCGACGGGTTGCTGGCGGTGCCGGACGAGTCGGAGGACGCGAGTCCCGGGGCCGGGGGGTACTGGGCGGAGGCGTTTCAGCGGCTTGTCACGACGCTGAGGTTGCGAGCGGCGATGGCCGAGGAGTTGGGGGCGTAGGGCGTCCCTGCGCTGATGGGCCGGCCTGCATTTCTCAGCCCGTCTGGGGCTGGGGGAGTTTGAGCACGAGGCCGTTCAGGCCGAACGGGGGTCTGGGGGCGGAGCCCCCAGGGCACGGTCACCCCAGTCGACCCGCAGTGCACAACGGCCTAAGCCCCAGCAGGCTGCCGCACATTCGCCCGCACCCAGTCCACGATCGACTGCGTCGTCGCCCCCGGCGTGAAGATCTCCGCGACGCCCTTCTCCTTCAACGGAGCGATGTCCGCTTCTGGGATGATTCCGCCACCGAAGACCAAAATGTCCTCCGCGTCCCGCTCCTTGAGCAGATCGATCACGGCCGCGAACAGCGTGTTGTGCGCCCCCGAGAGGATGGACAGCCCGATCGCGTCGGCGTCCTCCTGGATCGCGGTGTCGACGATCTGCTCGGGAGTCTGGTGAAGGCCGGTGTAAATGACCTCCATACCGGCGTCGCGCAGCGCCCGCGCGATCACCTTGGCCCCGCGATCGTGGCCGTCGAGCCCCGGCTTGGCCACCACCACGCGGATCGGACCGGCTGCCACACCCATCACTGCCTCCATGAAGCGACTACATCCATCCTTACCGATACATCCGCCGATACCGACAAGTAACCCACCCGCCGGGAAAGTGAACGAACGTTATCGCTTAGCATCCCGCAACCGGCAGTTTCGTGGTCGATACCGAGGGGCAAATCACACGATGGGACACGTTCGGGAGCCGCACCGAGGTCGTCGCACCGCCGCGCCGCATGCCACGCGCCGCGGCGGTGCGACGCATCTGCGACGGCACGCAGGGCACGCAGCACAGGTAGGGCACGACAGCGGGGAACCTCGTCGCCACATCGACAGGGGACTTCGTCTCGTCATCGGCGCAACACCAGCACCGCGCTCCACTCTCGCCCCGCCGACGACCTCGGTCGCGGCCTCCCACGAGGGCACCCGGGGGGCAGATTCGCCCTCCTACGTGCCGACAGGAGGGCGACCATGAAGGTCACCGGGGCGGCGCTGCCCTTTCTTCCGTTCTGCCAGCGGCTTCTCCCGGGCAAGCTCCCGGACAAGTTGGCGGGACTCTCCCTGGCCCTCCTGAAGGCGACCGCCCTGGAGATCGCGATCCTGGCGGGACACCTCCTCCTCTACCCCTCCGGCATCACACAGGAGCGCCGGGCTTCGGTGCCGATCCCCGCTCCGAGGGACGGCGCCGCACAACTGCCCACGCAGGCCAAGCCCCCGGTCGTCCTGATGCACGGCTTCATCGACAACCGCTCGGTCTTCGTCCTGCTGCGCCGCAGCCTCGCCCAGCACGGCAGGCAGCAGATCGAGTCGCTCAACTACTCGCCGCTGACCTGCGACATCCGCACCGCGGCGGAGCTGCTCGGCAGGCACATAGAGGACATCTGTGAACGTACAGGCAGCAAACGGGTCGACATCGTCGGACACAGCCTGGGCGGACTGATCGCGCGGTACTACGTCCAGCGCCTCGGCGGTGACATTCGCGTCCGGACGCTCGTGACGCTCGGCACCCCGCACTCCGGCACCCGCGTGGTGCCGTTGGCGAACGCGCACCCGATAGTGCGCCAGATGCGCCCCGGTTCGGCGCTGCTCGAGGAGCTCGCCCGGCCCGCACCGGGCTGCCGTACGCATTTCGTCAGCTTCTGGAGCGATTTGGACCACCTGATGGACCCGCTGGAGACCGCCTGCATCGACCACCCCGACCTGATGGCGCAGAACGTGCGAGTGAGCGGAATCGGACATCTCGCCCTGCCCGTGCACCCGGCCGTCGCGACCGGGATACGACAGGTCCTCGACACGGCACACACGGAAGCGGAAACCGCCGCGCATGCCGGCGGACTGACGGTGGCGTAGCGACCCCGACCAGCCGACAGACACCCATTCGCCATCGAACACTCTTCGAACACAGAGCCAAACCCGCGCCCGCCGTCCCCCGAAACACGGCTGATTGCCCGTTTCCTGCGCGCGGGAAACCCGACGAAGATTGTCGTGCCCGCGTACTGCCGGGTACAGTCGCCGCACTGCTCTGGCAGCCCCTGTTGTCGAGGCGAAAGAGAAGTTGGTGAACGACCGTCACCCGTCGGGGACCATGACCTCCCCGGCTCCGGCTTCCGACGCCGACTCGTCGCACTACGCGTCGTACGGCACCCAGGAAGCCCAGTACGGCGACTTCACCACGTACGGCAACTACGACGCCACCGGTTTTGACACGGGTGGCAACGCCACCGCGACCTTCGAGGCCGACCCCCTCTTCGGCAGCCTCCCGGGCGAGAGCACCGGCTCGTACGACGCCACGACGTGGTCCACGGGCGGCCACCAGAACCCGAACTACGACATGTACGCGGCCCAGCACCACGCCGCCTACGACACCGGCGTGTACGACGCCACCGCCTGGGCCGCCGGCCACCAGCCGCTCGCCGTGATCCCGTCGCAGGCCACGGGCCCTGACGCGAGCGGCCAGTGGGATGCGAACGCCTGGCTCCAGCCCGACCAGTCCGACCAGTCCGGCGGCCCGGCCGACGCGACGCAGCAGTGGGAATGGGGCACGCAGGCCTTCGACACCGGCGCGTACGACGCCACGCAGTGGAACTCCGACGGCGGCCATGCCACGTCGTCCACCGAGGAGTACGAGCCGCAGGCCGAGTCCGCGTCCTTCGACCAGCAGGCGACGGCCACCTTCGAGCAGGTCACCTACGAAGAAACGTTCGGCGAAACCGCCCCGCACGACGGCGAGTCGGCCACCCCCGGCGACATGCCCGCCGCAGCCGACGCCCCCCTCCTCGACGACCAGGAAGAGGTCGTTCCGGTCCCGGCACCGGCATCCCGCGCGGCCACTCGTGGCGCGGCGCGTTCCCGCCGCCGTCCTCCCCCCAAGCGCTCCGCGCTGCTCACGGTGGCCGTGCCCTCGGCGTGTGTGATGGGCGTCGCGGGGATCGCCGCCGCCTCCGTCGGCACCCTGACCGACAACGGCAAGGAAGCGACGACGACCGCGGCGGCCGCGGCGCCCGTGCAGCCGTCCGCCGCGAACAACAAGCTGGACTCCCAGCTGGAGAGCCTCTCCGCCGAGGCGGACGCCTTCAGCGACCGGGTCAGCCGTACGCAGGAGCGCATCGACCTCAAGGCCCAGCAGCTCGCCGAGAAGAAGAGGGCGGCGGCGGAGGCGGCCCGCAAGGAGCGGCTGCGCCCCAAGTACGCGCTGCCGGTCGCACAGCACGGACTCAGCGCCTACTACGGCCAGTCCGGCATCAACTGGATGTCCGTGCACACCGGCATCGACTTCCCGGTCTCCTACGGCACGACGGTGATGGCCGTGACCGACGGCACCGTCCGTACCGAGTGGAACAGCGCGTACGGCAACATGATGATCGTGACGGCGAAGGACGGCACGGAGACGTGGTACTGCCACCTCTCCAGCTACCGGGTCTCCTCCGGTACGACCGTGAAGGCCGGCGACCCGATCGCGTACTCCGGCAACTCGGGCAATTCGACCGGCCCCCACCTGCACCTCGAGGTACACCTGGCCGGCGGCTCGGCCATCGACCCGCTTCCCTGGCTGCGCAGCCACGGCGTCGACCCGACGTAAGCAACCGTGAGCAACCCCTTGTGAGCTCCCGCCGTTCAGCGGGAGCTCACTGCGGAGAGCTACAGCTTCTCCACCGGCGCGTACCGCAACAGCAGCCTCTTCGGCTTCTCGTCCCCGAAGTCGATCGTCGCCTCCGCGTTCGACCCCGTGCCCTTCACCGCTGTCACGGTGCCCAGCCCGAACTGGTCGTGCGTCACCCGGTCCCCGACCGCCAGCGAGACCACCGGCTTCTCCGAAGCCCGGCGCGTGGCGAAGCCCGACGCGCCCGACGCCGACGAGCGCGAACGGGAGGAGGACAGCGAGGCCACCACCCCGGACGCCGGGCCGGAGGAGACGGGCGCGGTCGCCCCCGTCCGCTTCCAGTCCACGTGCTGCGGCGGAATCTCCTCCAGGAAACGCGACGGCGGGTTGTACGACGGCTGCCCCCACGCGCTCCGCATCGACGACCGCGTCAGATACAGCCGTTCCCGCGCGCGCGTGATGCCGACGTACGCCAGGCGCCGCTCCTCCTCCAGCTCCTTGGTCTGGCCGAGGGCGCGCATGTGCGGGAAGACGCCGTCCTCCATCCCGGTCAGGAAGACAACCGGGAACTCCAGGCCCTTGGCGGTGTGCAGGGTCATCAGCGTGATGACGCCCGAGCCGTCCTCGTCCTCGTCGGGGATCTGGTCGGAGTCGGCGACCAGCGCGACCCGCTCCAGGAAGTCGGCGAGCGAGCCGGACGCCTCGCCCTCGGCCGTCTCCTGCTCGAACTCCAGGGCCACGGCCGCGAGTTCCTGGAGGTTCTCGATCCGGGTCTCGTCCTGCGGGTCGGTGGAGGCCTGCAGCTCGGCGAGGTAGCCGGTCCGTTCGAGCACCGCCTCCAGGACGGTGGCCGGCCCCGCGCCGGACTCGACGATCGTACGGAGGTCCTCCATCAGCGTGTTGAACCGCTTGACGGCGTTGGTCGACCGCGCGGCCATGCCGTACGCCTCGTCGACGCGCTTGAGCGCCTGCGGGAAGCTGATCTTCTCCCGTTGGGACAGGGCGTCGATCATCGCCTCGGCGCGGTCGCCGATGCCCCGCTTGGGGACGTTGAGGATCCGCCGCAGCGGGACCGAGTCCTCCGGGTTGGCCAGCACGCGCAGGTAGGCCAGGACGTCCCGGACCTCCTTGCGCTCGTAGAAGCGGACGCCGCCCACGACCTTGTAGGGCAGGCCGACGCGGATGAAGACTTCTTCGAAGACACGGGACTGGGCGTTCGTACGGTAGAAGACGGCGACGTCACCGGCCTTCGCCTCGCCCGCGTCCGTGAGGCGGTCTATCTCGTCGGCGACGAACTGTGCCTCGTCGTGCTCGGTGTCGGCGACGTAGCCGGTGATGCGCGCGCCCGCGCCCGCGTTGGTCCACAGGTTCTTGGGGCGGCGGGACTCGTTGCGCTCGATGACCGCGTTGGCGGCGGACAGGATCGTCTGGGTGGAGCGGTAGTTCTGCTCCAGCAGGATCGTCGTCGCGTCCGGGTAGTCCTCCTCGAACTGGAGGATGTTGCGGATGGTCGCACCGCGGAAGGCGTAGATCGACTGGTCGGCGTCGCCGACGACGCAGAGTTCGGCGGGCGGCACGTCGTACTCGCTGGGCGGGACGTCCACCGGGTGCTCGGACGTGCCGACGATTTCCCTGACCAGGGCGTACTGGGCGTGGTTGGTGTCCTGGTACTCGTCGACGAGGACGTGCCGGAAGCGGCGGCGGTAGTGCTCGGCGACGTCCGGGAAGGCGCGCAGCAGGTTGACCGTCGTCATGATCAGGTCGTCGAAGTCGAGGGCGTTCGCCTCACGCAGCCGCGACTGGTACAGGGCGTAGGCCTGGGCGAGGGTCTTCTCGAAGCCGTCGGTGGCCTGGGCTGCGAAGTCCTCCTCGTCGATCAGCTCGTTCTTGAGGTTGCTGATCTTGGCGCTGAAGGACTTCGGCGGGAAGCGCTTGGGGTCGAGGTCCAGGTCGCGGCAGACCAGGGCCATCAGACGCTTGCTGTCGGCGGCGTCGTAGATCGAGAAGGAGGACGTGAAGCCCAGCTTCTTGCTCTCCCGCCGCAGGATCCGCACGCACGCGCTGTGGAAGGTCATCACCCACATCGCGTTCGCACGCGGGCCGACGAGGTGCTCGACGCGCTCCTTCATCTCACCGGCGGCCTTGTTGGTGAAGGTGATCGCGAGGATCTGGCCCGGGTGGACGTTCCGCTCGCCGAGCAGATGGGCGATGCGGTGCGTGAGCACACGGGTCTTGCCGGAGCCGGCGCCGGCCACGATGAGCAGCGGAGTGCCGTGATGCACGACGGCGGCACGCTGGTTCTCGTTCAGCCCCTCCAGGAGCGCGGCCGCGTCCACCGCCGGGCGGGGGGCGCCGTCCCTGTAGTACGCGTCCCGGTCCGGCGGCACGTCGAACTTCCCGCCGAACAGATCGTCCGGAACCGGCTCCGGTACGTGATCGTCCTCGGGCGGCGGCGGGGTCTCTTCCTCGTGGCCACGGGGGGCCTGGAGGTCCGCCAGGAAGCTGTCGTCAAAGAGGCTGCTCATCGCTCTCCGAGTCTAGGGCGCCTCACTGACAGTCCGCCGCCGCCCTGAGAACATCACCGGTTTCCCTGGCCGGATTCAGAAGCCGAGGATCTTCCAGAGCCGCCCGCCCGGCGCTTCTCGCCCTCCATGACCGTACGGTCACGTTCCGCGATCGACCAGGCCGAGACGTAGACCTTGCCGTCGTACGGGTCGACGGCCACACCCGCCGGGCACGGCACCTTCACGCTCGTACGTGTGCCGTGCGAGACCTTGGTCATCTGGCCGAGGATCTTGCAGGGCCGGCTGGGACCTAGCCCCCCGAACCGGGCGGATGGCATCACTCCGGCGAAAATGCGCACAGGTCACCGCAGATCACTCCGGATCGGCCACGATGCGCGACGCCCTGACCCTAGGTCACGAAAATGTATCGGGCATATCGAACATCAACCTTCACAGGGGCCACACGCGTTGGCTACCGTGCCGGGCAGGCCGTACGACACCCACCGGCGAACGTCGCCGGGCCGCACGGCCTCCGCCGAGTCCGGTACGCCGCCGCGCGACCGGAGCCGGGGACCCACCGAAAATTGGGGTGAATCGGCCCGAATGCCCTCCGGGGCAGGGCCGTAGGGCAAACCTTCCTAACCACCCGCCCGAACCCGACAGCTAACTCGGTAGGCGGAACATGGAAGGAGTCGCCTCCCTTGGCGTCGCACCGCAAGTCGCGTCCTTCAGGTACGCGCGTAGCAGGCATACGGACCCCCGCCCTCGCCACGGCGGCCCTGACCTCCGTGGCCCTGCTGTCCCAGTCGGCCAACGCCGCCCCGGCCGATGACAAACCGAGCCTCGAAGAGGTCGAGAAGAAGGTCGACGACCTGTACCGCCAGGCGGAGTCGGCGACCGACAAGTACAACGCGGCCAAGGAGAAGACCGCGAAGCAGCGGGGGCGCGTCGACACCCTCCTCGACGACGTCGCGCAGCGCACCCAGAAGCTCAACGAGGCGCGGGAGGAGCTGGGTTCCTTCGCCGCCGCCCAGTACCGTACCGGGGCCTCCGCCCCCGACACCTCGACCTTCCTGCTCGCGGACTCCCCGCAGGACTACTTCGACCAGACCCAGCTGATGAGTCGCATGACCAGTCGGCAGAAGGGCGCGGTCGACGACTACATCACCGAGCAGTCCGCGACGATGAAGAAGCGCCAGGAGGCCGCCCAGAGCCTCGAGACGCTCACCGAGTCGCAGGGCGACCTGAAGACGGCCAAGGCGACCGTCCAGAAGAAGCTGGCCGATGCGCGCGCACTCCTGTCGAAGCTGACCGCCGAGGAGAAGGCGCGGCTCGCGGCGATCGAGAAGGAGAGGCAGCAGGAGGCGGCACGCAAGGCCGCGGAGCTGGCGCGGCAGCAGGCGGCGGAGGAAAGGGCCCGGCAGGAGGCCGCGGCCCAGCAGGAGCAGAACAGCTCCGCGGACGCCGCCACTCCCAGCGCTCCCGCGACCGACGCCTCCTACACCACCAAGGCCGAGAAGGCGCTCGCCTTCGCCCGCGCCCAGATCGGCAAGCCGTACGTCTGGGGCGCCACCGGCCCCGGCTCCTACGACTGCTCCGGCCTCACCCAGGCCGCGTGGAAGGCGGCCGGCGTCGACATCCCCCGCGTCACCTACGACCAGGTCAACGCCGGCACCACGGTCTCCCTCGCCGCCGCCCAGCCCGGTGACCTGGTCTTCTTCTACGACGATGTCAGCCACGTCGGCATGTACATCGGCAACGGCATGATGATCCACGCCCCGAAGCCGGGCGCGTACGTCCGCGAGGAGTCGATCTACTACGACGGCGAGTCGGCCATCCACAGCGTGGTGCGACCGGCCTGAGACACCGGCGTCGGGGCCGGCATCACGTCCACAGCACCGCGATGAAGATGTTCGCCGTCGTCAGCAGGCCCACCAGGCCGAACAGACCCTTGTCCACCTTCTCGTCGTCCCGCTTCACATAGACGAGGCCGAGGATCACGATCAGCAGCGCCAGCTTCACGCCGATCTTGACGTTGTTGACGCTCTGGTCGTCGGCCTGGTTGAGGCCGACCAGGATCGCGCCGGTGACCAGCATCGTCAGGGCGCCGTGCAGCATCGCCGGGTTGAACCGGGCCGTTCCCTCGCCCATCGCCTTCATCTGGGTGAGGAAGCCGCCGAGCAGCGAGGCGATGCCGATGATGTGCAGGCCGACGAAGAGATGGATGAGTACGTCCATGAGGCCGGAGCCTAATGAGGGGCTTGTGCGCCTCCTGACACCGGGCCACCCCTCCTTACCTGGATCTTGCATATATGCGGCCCATAGCACCCCCTCACTCGCGCGTGTCCTGAATCGGCACTTCGGTCATCGCGCTGCGTGAAGTCGACGGCGGCGACACGGGATCACGGTCACATACGGTCCCCGGCGGTCCGCTCCCGGCACTTCCGCACAACCCGTTACCGCGCCGACACGGCGAGGTTTAGCGTCCTCCACCAGGTGACCGGCTCCCCACCGCCGCCCGGGCCAGGGGCGGCAGTCGGCCACCACCGCCGAGAAGGTCCGGCGGCGGTCCGCTTCCCCTGTGCGGGCCGCCGCCGGACGCGCCATCCGCCCTCGGGCGGCCGTACGTCCGCTCCGCTCGGCGCCGTACGGACGAGGCGGCCGTACGAGTCGTACGAAAGGACGTGCAGTCCACGTGGCAGCGCACCGCAAGCCCCGACAACGCCCGGCCGGCGGCACCAAGGCCCGTACAGCGGCGACGATCGCCCTGGCGGGCGCGGCGACCGCGACGGGCTTCGACGGGACCGGACACGCCGAGCCGCGGCTGACGCCGGCGCAGGTCAAGGCGAAGGTGGACGAGCTGTACCAGGAGGCGGAGGTCGCCACCGAGAAGTACAACGGCGCGAAGGAGAAGGCGGAGGCGGCCCGGACGCGGCTGAACTCGCTGCAGGACGAGGCGGCCCGCAGGACGCAGGAGCTCAACTCGGCGCGGGACGCGCTGGGTTCGATGGCCGCCGCCGAGTACCGCGACGGCGGCCTGGACCCCGCGCTGCAGCTCGCGCTCTCCGCCGATCCCGACCGGTACCTGGACGGGGCCGAGTTCGCCGAGCGGGCGGGCAGCCGTCAGGCCTCGTCCGTCGCACGGGTCCGCGAGCAGTTGCGGGAGATCGAGCAGTTGCGCGGGGCCTCTCACATCGAGCTGACCTCGCTCACATCGCGTCAGGCGGAGCTGCAACGGCACAAGAAGACGATCAACGGCAAGCTGGGTGCGGCACGACGGCTGATGTCCCAGCTCTCGGCGGAGGAGCGCGCGCGGCTCGGGGCGGGCGGCGACGCGGCCCGCGCCTCCCGGTCCTCGACGGCCACACGGGACGGCCTCGCGGCCCCCGGATCCGTCACGTCCCAGGCGCCCAGCTCCCGTGCGGCGGCGGCCGTCTCGTACGCGTACGCCAAGCTGGGCAGCCCCTACGTCTGGGGCGCGACCGGTCCGGACGCCTTCGACTGCTCGGGCCTGACCCAGGCCGCGTACCGCTCCGCGGGCATCTCCCTGCCCCGCACGACCTACGCCCAGATCGACGCCGGCCGCCGCGTCTCCCGCTCGGAACTCCTCCCCGGCGATCTGGTCTTCTTCTACTCCGGCATCAGCCACGTCGGCATCTACATCGGCAACGGCCAGATGATCCACGCCCCGAGGCCGTCGGCGCCGGTGCGGGCGGCGCCGCTCGACGAGATGCCGTTCTCGGGGGCTACGCGGGTGGCCTGAGGAGCCCTGCGCCCGTTTCTGGGACTTCCCGGCCGGACCTGCCGCCCGTCGGGCTCACACCAGTCGCCGGGCCGTCGCCCACCGCGTCAGCTCATGCCGGTTGGAGAGCTGGAGCTTCCGCAGCACCGCCGAGACGTGGGACTCGACCGTCTTCACCGAGATGAAGAGCTGCTTGGCGATCTCCTTGTACGCATAGCCGCGGGCGATGAGCCGCAGCACCTCGCGCTCGCGCTGGGTGAGGCGGTCGAGGTCCTCGTCGACCGGTGGGGCGTCGGTGGAGGCGAAGGCGTCGAGGACGAAGCCGGCCAGGCGCGGGGAGAAGACGGCGTCGCCCTCCTGGACGCGGAAGATGGAGTTGATCAGATCCGTGCCGGTGATCGTCTTCGTGACGTAGCCCCTCGCGCCGCCGCGGATCACGCCGATCACGTCCTCCGCCGCGTCCGAGACGGACAGGGCGAGGAAACGGACGGGCTGCTCGCTGTCGGCCATCAACGGGGCGCAGCGGCGCAGGACTTCGACGCCTCCGCCGCCCGGGAGGTGGACGTCGAGGAGGACGACCTCGGGGCGGGTCGCGGTGATGACCGTGACCGCCTGGTCGACGTCCGCGGCCTCGCCGACGACCTCGACGCCGGTCTGCTCGGTCTGGCCGATCTCGGCCTGGACGCCCGTGCGGAACATGCGGTGGTCGTCGACGAGCACCACGCGCACGTGCCGCTCGCCCGTGCCGCCACCAGGCGTCGGCTCCGTGGGCTCCGCGTTCGTCTCGGTCGGGTCGCTCATGACGTCTTCTCCGCCCTCTCCATCTCCAGCTCGACCTCCGTGCCGCCGTCCGGCACCGCGCGCAGCCGCGCCGTGCCGCCGTTGCGCTCCATGCGGCCGATGATCGATTCTCTAACGCCCATGCGGTCGGCGGGTATCGAGTCGAGGTCGAAGCCGGGGCCGCGGTCGCGGACGGACACGAAGACCGTCTTGCCCTCGACTTCGGCGTAGACCTGGACGGCGCCGCCCTCGCCACCGTACTTGGCGGCGTTCACCATCGCCTCGCGTGCGGCCTGCATCTGTGCGCCGATTCTCTCGTCGAGCGGGCAGTCGCCGACCACGACCACCTCTATGGGGACACCGTGCTTGTCCTCCACCTCCGCGGCGTTGCGCCGCACCGCGTCGGCGAGGGTGGTGGGCTCGTCGGCCTCGTCCTTGCCGGTGCCCTCGGGTTTGTAGAGCCAGGTGCGCAGATCGCGCTCCTGGGCGCGGGCGAGGCGGCGCACCTCCGCCGCGTTCTCCGCGCTGCGCTGGATCAGGGTCAGGGTGTGCAGCACCGAGTCATGGACGTGGGCGGCGACCTCCGCGCGCTCCTGGGCGCGGATGCGCATCAGGCGCTCCTCGGAGAGGTCCTGGGTCATACGCACCAGGTAGGGGCCGGCCAGCAGCGTTATGCCGACGAGGACCGCGAGTGCCGCCTGGAGGACCGAGCCGAGGTGGGCGGCGGAGCCCTGCAGGACGAAGATGCCGGAGACACCTGCGGTGACCAGGAGTACACCTGCGCCTGCGCGCAGCAGCGTGAGCGTACGGCGGCGTCGGCCGACCTCGGCCCAGCGGGCCCGCCGGGCGTTGTCCGCCTGGCGCCAGACGAGGGCGACGCCCGCGCCGACGAGAACGGTCGGCCAGAGGTAGGCCCTGGCGCCGTTGCCGAGATTCACATTGCCCACGAAGACCATGGCCACGACGACCATGAGGAGCAGGGCCACGATCTGGCCCTTGTCCGGCCTGCGGGCAGTGAGTCTGCGGCGGCCGTCCGGCGCGGTCTCGGCGGTGACGAGGGAAGGGGGCCGCTGGCCGCCGACCCCGCCGACCCCGAGCGGCACGAAGAACCAGAACGCGGCATACAGCAGGGCGCCGAGGCCGTCCGCCATGAACAGGCCGACGAAGACGAGCCGCACCCAGATCACGGGCAGCCCGAGGTGTCCGGCGAGCCCCCGCGCCACGCCACCGAGCCAGCGTCCGTCACTGCTGCGGTAGAGCTTGCGCGGCGGCCGCGGTTCGACGAGTGGCGCTGCTGCGGCTTCCGGCATGCCATCGATGTTCACACGGCCGGAGGGCCCGGGCATCAGGGTCGGCCCCGGAGACTCCCCTGATCTTCGGCGCCCAGGCCCGTCGAA
Organism: Streptomyces sp. SA15; assembly: GCF_002291145.1. GTDB lineage: Bacteria > Actinomycetota > Actinomycetes > Streptomycetales > Streptomycetaceae > Streptomyces. The sequence goes on along the minus strand of NZ_NTGE01000144.1, from coordinate 38,566 downwards.
CGCTTCCCCGGCGCCGGCTCAGGGCAGATATCAGGGTCCGGCCAGGGTCATGCCGACTGCCGCCGCGACGCGGCGCCCGTCACCATGGACACATGACAGAGCACCAGCACGCCGCGGACGCCGTGCCCGGCGAGGGCACCTCGTCCGACGCGGGCGCCGCAGCCAAGGCCGGTGAGGAATCGCGCGCGCCCGCCAGGCAGCCGACCGTGGCCGACGGATCCGGCGCGGCGGCGCCCGGCGAGGCCGGCGTGGCCGAATTGCCCCGCAAGTTCCGGCGCGACCGGCGGTACAAGATGCTCGCCGGGGTCTGCGCGGGGCTCGGGCGGCAGTGCGACATGGATCCGGTGATCTTCCGGATCACCCTCGCGGTGCTCTCCGCGACCGGCGGCATCGGCCTCCTCTTCTACGGCTTCGCCTGGCTCTTCGTCCCGTACGACGACGAGGACGAGAACGAGGTGCGCAAGCTGCTGACCGGCCGCGTCGACGGCCAGGCGCTGACGGCCGTGCTGTTCGCGCTGATCGGCTGCGGGGTGTTCCTCACGCTGCTGAGCAACGGCGGCGTGCTCACCTTCGCCATCGTCCTCTCCCTCCTCCTCGCGGGCGCCGGGTACTGGTCGCGGCACCGCGGCGCCCCCGACACCGACCCGCTGGCGGCCCAGGCCGTCGCCGACGCCCCGCCGGAGGCCCAGGCACCGCCGGTGCCCGCCGCCTACCAGTCGTGGTGGCGCGACCCCATCGTCAAGGACGGCACGCACGTGGGCGGCACGGGCTATCTGTGGGGCCCCGGGGACTCCCGCGACCGGGACCTGGCGGCCGCCGTCCACATCGGCCTGCGCACCCCGTGGGGCGACCGCCCGGACATACACCCCCCGCGCGCCCGCCAGCCCAAGCCGCGCGGCCCCCGCTGGATCGGCGGCTGGGTCTTCCTGTTCGCCCTGCTCGCGGGCGGCCTCGGCACCCGCCTGACGTGGGACGACCAGACACTCGGCACCAGCCTGCAGACCGGCCTGGCGTGCGCGCTCGTCGTCTTCGGCTTGGGCATCGCGGTCAGCGCGTTCCTGGGCCGGACCGGGGCGGGGTCGATCTTCCTGGCGATCGTCACTGCGGCCCTGCTCGCCGCCTCGGCGGCCCTGCCCAAGGACATCAGCACACACTGGGAGCGCACGACCTGGCGGCCCGCCACGGCGACGAACGTCCAGCCGCACTACGAACTCGGCACCGGCGTCGGCACCCTGGACCTGAGCGGACTGGACCTCGCCAAGGGGCAGACGGTGGCCGCACAGGCCGACGTCGGCATGGGCCACCTGCGGGTGATCGTGCCCGCGGACGTGACCGTGAAAGTGAGCATGGACGTGGGGGTGGGCGACATCCAGTTGCCGGGCGACGACGAGAAGGACGTGGACGTGGCACCGGGCAAGCACGAGGAGGTGACCCTGCGGCCGACGACCGTCGCGAAGGACACCGGCACACTCGACCTCGACCTCAGGGTCGGCATCGGGCAGGCGGAGGTGAGCCGTGCTACGTCATGAGTTCCAGCCCGGAAAGCTGGTCGCCGGGCTTTTCCTCATCCTCGCGGGCGTCATCTACTCCGGTGACGCGGGCGGCCTCTGGGACACCCCGTGGTTCGCGATCATCCCGCTCGTCACGGTCGGCCTCTGCCTGGCAGGCGCGGTCGGCGTCCTGACCCGGGCCATCCGCAAACGCCGCGGACCGGGCCGTACGGAGCAGGTCGGGGCACAGCCGAATCCCTCCGGGACACAACCGGAGCCGCCCCTATGACGATGGCGGCGTTACGGCTACCGGTAGGCCCCGGCCCGCTGTCGTCGCCGTGTGCGCAGGGCGGCGTCCAGGGAGAGGACGGGGGCGCCCGCGAGGACGAGGGGCAGCCAGGCCATGAGGTAGATGAGGTCGTTGCCGTAGTAGTACGGCTCGGTGGCCCAGCTCACCGTCAGCCACAGGCTGAGCGAGATCAGCGCGCCGCCGACCGCGGCCAGACGGGAGAGCAGCCCGATCAGGATGCCGATACCGACGGCGAGCTCACCGATGGCGATGGCGTAACCGAAGCCGACGGGGTTCTTCAGGGACAGGTCGACCAGGGCCGGGATGGCCGAGGAGTCCCGGACGGTGCGCATCAGGTCGCCGACCGAGCCGGATCCGGCGTCCTTCATGAAGGCGCTGTCGGTGAGTTTGTCCAGGCCGGCGTAGATGAAGGTGACGCCGAGGAAGACGCGGAGTGGGAGCAGGGCGTAACGAGTGGCGGTGTCCCGCCAGTCCCGGCCGCCGTTCAGATAGGGGGTGTGCGTGTCCGTACGAATGCCGTGAGTCATCGCTCGTAGCCGCCTCTCGCCCGCGCGTGCCGTGACCCCTCAAAAAGACGATACGTACGACAGGCGAAACCCGCTCACTCCTGTCGCGACCAAAGTTCTCAGACTTGAGACCGCGTTCCTGGGTCGGAGATGCCGCGCACCCGCAGTGTTACTCCGTCACATCGATCGCATACCGATTCGTCTCCACCCCCGCCGCGGTCACCACCTGCACCTCCACCCGCCCCGGCTCCACATCCACCGGCACCGGCACCGTCAGGACCGCGTCCGCAGGGTTGCTGAAGCCACCGGTCACCGGCACCAACGGCACCCGCACATTCACCGCACCGATACGCACGACCATCCGCGACAACCGATCCGCCTCCTGCGCCCCCGGCGGCACGAACCCGGCCCCCCGGATCTCGACGTCGTCGCCGGTGCGGATCGGACCGTCCAGGTCACCGGCCTCCCGCGCGCGCACCACGGAGAGAATCACCGGCCGGCCTCCCTCCGCGTACTTGCCCGCCAGATACGTCCCCGCCGACACCAGCACCACCACGGCCAGCCCCCACGGCAGATCCGGCAGCTGATCCGGCCGCCGGCCCAACCGCACCGCCGCGAACAACAGAGCCACACCGCTGATCACGACGTACTGAATGTCAGCGAAGGTCCCCCGCCCCGCATCGTCCGTCAGCAGATCGGCGGCCCTCGGCCGGTCCGCCCGCACCTTCTGCAACCGCTGCCCCAGCACCCGCAGCCCGACCACCCGCCGCACCAGCACGGCGATCGCGCACACCACGGCAAGCACGGTCACCACACCCGCGCCCCGGGCGAGCCCGAGCCCGGAGATCAGCGCGTCACGCTCGGCATGCCCGGAGGCAGCCGCCAGACGGCCCACCAGCACCAACACCGCGTATGCGACGAACAGCACCCAGCCCGCCGCCACCGCACGCGAGGTCGACAGCCGGTTGTCCTCGCCGATCACCGGCGCGAGCGCACCGCCCCGCGCCCGGTGGAACCACGACGCAGCCGTCAGCGCGCCGGCCATCACCAACGCCGCGAGCAGCCCAGCCGTACGCGCGGCGGTCCAGCCGGCCCCGATCGCCGTCAACGCCTGCACCAGCAGCAACACCACGACCAGCGCCCACACCGCACACGCCGTACGGCGCCAGAGCAGCGCCAGCCAGGCCTCGCCCTCGGCCCGGGCGCGTTCGGCGACGAGTTCCGCGGACTGGGTCAGCTCCTCCGAGACCCACTGCCGCGAGGCGGACGCCGAGTGGGCCACGCCCGCGGGCAGCCCCTGCCCCGCCGCGAACCCGTCCCGCTTCAGCAGGAATTCCGCCACCGCCTGCCGATGCCCCGCACGCGCCCCGTGCGGACAGTCCCCGCAGGTGCAACCGCCCACGTGCGCAACCCCATACGCGCCGCCGTGCGCGCCGCCATACGGCCCGCCGTACGAACCCCCGGACGCACCACCGCGAGCACCACCCGGATCGCCTTGTCTCGCCTCCTGCACCGCCACGCCCGACGCCCGCCTTCCCAGGACCCTCAGAGGCTGTGTCACATCCACAACTCCCCACCACCGACAGCGAATTGTGCCCTACCTCACTCCGCCCCGTCCGCCGGCTCTGCTCAGCGTGGGTGAAGCCGGGCCCGCCGTGTTGACCCGGCTGCGAGAATTTGTCCATGGCCGAGATCATCCAGCGCGACGGGACCTGGGCCTTCGACGGCAGCACGGTCAGGATCACGCCGGGTCTCCACCGCTCCGTGCCGCTGTTCCGGCAGACGTACGGAGAGATCGCCGTGCCCCTGGAGGCCGTCGCGGGCGTCGTCTTCGAGCCCGAACGCAAGCGCGGCCGGCTGCGCATGCGGCTGCGCGAGGGTGCCGATCCCCTCCTCCAGGCGACCGGCGGACGGTTGCCCGATCCGGCCGACCCGTACCGTCTGCTGGTGGACATCGACCGCGCCGGAGTCGCCGAGTACGTGGCCGAGGAGATCCGCAACGCCCTGCTCCTGGACCAGATCCCCAAAGAACCGACCAAGGCCTACCTCCTGCCCGGCCCGCCGGTCCCGGTGTCGGTGCGTTCCTCCGACGGCACGGTCTCCTTCGACGGGACCCAGGTCCGTATCGACTGGTCCGACACCTCCGAGCGGGTCAAACGCGCCACCGGCCCGCGGATCGTCAACCTCGGGGACCTCGTCCAGGTCGAGTGGCTGCCCAACTCCGGCTACGAGGACGGCTTCCTGCGCTTCGTGACCCAGGAGACGGTGTTCTCCAAACTGCCCCCCGAGAAGGACCCGTACGCCCTGGACCTGTGGGGCAGCGCCCGCCGCGACCTGCTCACGGCCCTCGTCGCCACCGCGGTCACCGCCCGGCTGCCGCACCCGTCCACCCGCACCGGAATCGAGCAGGACGAGCGGCGCGCCGCCCGCCCCCGGCTGGCGGCGTCCGTTCCGCCGCCGGCCGACCATCACGACGTACTCCTGCGCAGGCTGCGGGAGTTGGGCGAACTCCACCGTGACGGGGTCCTCACGGACGAGGAGTTCGCGATGACCAAGGCTGCCGTACTCCGAGGGTTCTAGCTGGGTTCTAGCTCAACAAGTCGGGCTCACTCCGGCTGATGTCCTGCCACAACGGCTGGTAGTTGATCCAAGCCACCAGATCCCCGCCCGTCTGCTCCCGCGTCGCCACCGCCGGCTTGTGGTCGATGAGCACGGGCCGTCCGGCCGCCTTCGCGGTCAGTTGCACCTGGCAGGACCGTTCCATGGACAGGAACCACCAGGCCGCCGCGTCCACCGAGTCGCCGACCGTCAGCAGCCCGTGGTTGCGCAGCACGAGGCCCTTGCGGGACCCGAGGGCGGCCGCGATCCGGCGGCCCTCGTCGGCGTCGACGGCGACCCCGGTGTAGGTGTCGTAGAGGGCGTGGTCCTGATAAAAGGCACAACTCTCCTGGGTGATCGGGTCCAGAAGGTCCCCCAGCGCCGACAGTGCCCGCCCGTACACCGAGTGACAGTGGGCGACGGCGACGACGTCGGGGCGGGCGGCGTGTACTTGGGAGTGCACGGTGAACGCCGCCTGGTTGACGTGGTAGCGGCCGTCGATCACCTGCCCGTCGGAGTTGGCCAGCACCAGGTCGCTCACGGTGACGTGCTTGAACGGCATCCCGAAGGGATTGACCCAGAAGCAGTCGCTGAACTCCGGATCGCGCGCGGTGATGTGCCCCGACACCCCGTCCTCGAAGCCGTACCGCCCGAAGATCCGCAGCGCGCCCGCGAGCCGCTCCTTGCGATGTCGGCGCTCGTCCTCGAGCGACTCGTGCATCGGCGGCATCGCGAACCGCAGCTGGTCGGTGGGAAGGGGCGGGGGCGGAGTGTGCCCGGCCCCGGGCGTCCCGTGCATGTCGTCCTCCAGCACGTTGCTTTACGGGCCGGAAGCTACCGTCGGTCAGCACAAGAGAACAGCGCTGGTTTGTAAAGATGCCGCGCGCGAGCCGTACCGGACACAAGATCGAGCCATACCGGACAGAAGATGTCGGGTATCGGCGCGAGACTGGCTCGTATGAACCCGCGTATGAGCACCCGGACGAACTCGGCCGCAACGAACTGGGCCGCTACGAACTGGGCCGCCTTCTCCGCCGCCGAACCGGACCTGGCCAGGACCGTCGAGGCGCGCTTCGGTGCCTTCACGCACCACGTCCTCGCGACTCTCCGCAAGGACGGCTCCCCGCGCACCACCGGCCTGGAGGTGCGTTTCCTGAACGGTGAGCTGTGGCTCGGCATGATGCCGGACTCGCTCAAGGCGCTCGATCTGCGCCGCGACCCGCGCTTCGCGCTGCAGGCGAACCCGGGAGAGGGCACGGGCATGGGCGGCGGCGACGTCCGGATCAGCGGCCGGGCGATCGAGGTGGAGGACGCGGAGACGAAGGCCAGGTACACCGAAGAGGTGGAACCGCCGGAGCCGTTCCACCTCTTCCGCACCGAGCTGACGGAGGTCGTACGGACCTACGTCGAGGACGACAAGTACCTGGTCGTCCAGGTCTGGAAGCCCGGAGAGCCGGTGCGCACGCTCAAGCGGACCTGACCCGCAAGGAGCTCACTCCCACTCGATGGTCCCCGGCGGCTTGCTGGTCACGTCGAGCACGACCCGGTTGACGTCCTTGACCTCGTTCGTGATCCGCGTCGAGATCTTCGCGAGGACCTCGTACGGCAGCCGCGACCAGTCGGCGGTCATCGCGTCCTCGCTCGACACCGGACGCAGGACGATCGGGTGGCCGTAGGTCCGGCCGTCGCCCTGGACGCCGACGCTGCGGACGTCCGCGAGCAGGACCACCGGGCACTGCCAGATGTCCCGGTCGAGGCCGGCCGCCGTGAGCTCCTCGCGGGCGATGGCGTCGGCCTCACGCAGCAGGTCGAGCCGCTCCTTGGTGACATCGCCGACGATACGGATGCCCAGGCCGGGGCCGGGGAACGGCTGGCGCTGGACGATCTCCTCCGGGAGCCCGAGCTCCTGGCCGACCATCCGGACCTCGTCCTTGAACAGCTTGCGCAGCGGCTCGATCAGCTTGAACTCGAGGTCTTCCGGCAGCCCGCCCACGTTGTGGTGGGACTTGATGTTGGCGGTGCCGGTACCGCCACCGGACTCGACCACGTCCGGGTACAGGGTTCCCTGGACGAGGAACTCCACCGCCGGACCCTCGTCCGCGATGATCTCCGCCTGTGCCTGCTCGAAGACCCGGATGAACTCCCGGCCGATGATCTTCCGCTTCTCCTCGGGGTCGGAGACGCCCTTCAAAGCGGACAGGAACCGCTCCTCCGCGTCGACGACCTTCAGCTGCACGCCGGTCGCGGCCACGAAGTCCTTCTCGACCTGCTCGGTCTCACCCTTGCGCATCAGGCCGTGGTCGACGTACACGCAGGTCAGCTGGGAGCCGATGGCCTTCTGGACGAGGGCGGCGGCGACGGCGGAGTCCACGCCACCGGACAGCCCGCAGATGGCGCGCTTGTCGCCGACCTGCTCGCGGATGGCGGCGACCTGTTCGTCGATGACGCTGCCGGTGGTCCAGTTCGGGCTCAGCCCCGCGCCCCGGTACAGGAAGTGCTCCAGCACCTGTTGGCCGTGCGTGGAGTGCATGACCTCGGGGTGGTACTGGACGCCGTACAGCTTCTTCTCGTCGTTCTCGAAGGCGGCGACCGGGACGACGTCGGTGGAGGCCGTCACGGTGAAGCCCTCCGGGGCGGCGGAGCAGGCGTCGCCGTGAGACATCCACACCGACTGCTCGTCCGGGGTGCCCTCGAAGAGGGTGGAGCCGGCCTTCGAGACATGCAGAGGCGTACGGCCGTACTCGCGGGCGCCGGTGTTGTCCACCGTCCCGCCGAGCACCTGCGCCATCAGCTGAAAGCCGTAGCACATGCCGAAAACGGGGACGCCGGCCTCGAAGAGCTCGCGGTCGAGGCGGGGGGCCTCGTCGGCGTACACCGAGGAGGGGCCGCCGGAGAGGATGATCGCCGCCGGGTTCTTGGCGAGCATCTCGGCGACCGGCATAGTGCTCGGCACGATCTCGCTGTAGACCCGGGCCTCACGGACGCGACGGGCGATGAGCTGGGCGTACTGCGCGCCGAAGTCGACGACCAGGACGGTGTCGGGGGCGGCGGCAGCGGGGGTCGCTGATGACACGGGGGCCTTCCGGCGGTGGGCGGGGTCTCTGTGCTGGCCAATTCTACCGAGGTGGGCGTCGGACGTGTCCCGTGTGCTGTGTGATGCCGACCGGCACCGAAATGATCCCGTGGCATACTGGCCCCATGCTCACGCACCCGACCTTCGTCTTTACCTATGGCAACCGGCCCGCCGGCTGCCATGGTCGTGCTGCTTGAGCAACTGACAAGCGACTTCCCAGGCGCCCCGGGCCGACAAGGCCCGGGGCGCCTGTCGTTTTCCGGGCCTTGCCGCTCCGGGGCACCGCACCCCTACCGAACCGACGAGGAGCCCCCAATGACCGCCACCGACCTGACCGGCGCCCGCACCCCCGAGGCCGCCGACGTGATCACCGGCGCCCGTGAACGCATCGACGCGCTCGACGACAGGATCATCGGGCTGATCCAGGAACGGATGGCCGTGTCCGCCGTCATCCAGGAGGCCCGGATCGCCTCCGGCGGCCGGCGCGTGAACCTCTCCCGCGAGATGGACGTCCTCAGCCACTACAGGGAGGCGCTGGGCAAGCCGGGCACGTCGCTGGCGATGACGCTGCTGGAGCTGTGCCGGGGCAAGATCTGAAGCGGCGGGCCTGCTGAATCCCGGGCCTGCTGAATCCCCGTTCCCGGCACAGACGTACGCATGCCCTCTCACCCGTACGGCGCGTGACCGCCGCCGGAATCGCTTCGTTGGTCCCGGTGTCCGTGCCGGCCAGGGGCGGGCCCGAAAGAACCACGCGTGGCTCGCTGGAGCGATGAGACGTACGGATCGTGCTGTGCGTCGTGGGACCTCGCTCCGGCGAAGTGACCGGACGGCAGGGGACAGCAGCCCGGTCACCCAAGAGACCGGTCGGCTCCGGGGACGCCCGGGGCCGACCGGCGGGAACGCCCCAAGCCAAACGTCGAGTCAAAATGTCCAAGTCTGAGTCAAACGGTTGCGGCGGCCGCGTCCATCCAGCACGATGCCTAGAAAGCCCCCAAGTCCCATCCCGGACAACCGCATTGATTTGCACAGTCGCACTGCCAAAGGTTCAGACCACCTGCGCGCCCCGAACGCGCCGGGGAGCCGACCGGAGGCACTGAGGGCCGACTGAATACCGACAACCAAAAGACCAGCGGCGCAACCCCCCGGCGCCGCTCCCCAGGCACCGACGCTGCCCTGACGTCGGTGCTGACGAAAGAAGGGCCCCGCGGTCCGTCCCCGCGGGGCCCTTCGCATGTTCGACCCGAAGCTCAGGCGCCTTCTTCCGTGAAGATCGCTTCGGCGGACGGAGCGGTTACGGCGCGGGTGAGCCAGCGGCGTAGGAGGTCGGGGTCGTCGCAGCCTGTGATGCGTTCGCGGATCTCGTCGGGGACGTCGATGCCGCGTGTCTCAAGGACGAGGAGGACGTCCTCGACACCCTTCTGGACGAGAGCTTCTGCCCGGCCCTCGTCCCGGCCCTCATCCCGGATCTCCTCGGCGAGGTACGACTTGTAGAAAGAGAGGTCCACGGCCACCAGGTTCCTCCAGAGTTCTGCGGCCTGGCGGTTGCCACCCAGGCCTTGTGCGGTGAATTCGATGATCGGGTCGGCGACGGCTTCGGGCACGCCCTGCAGAGCTGTGGACAGGGTCTTCAGTATCCCATCGACGGCCGGATCCTTCGCGTGGGTGATGGCGGACAGTGTGGCCAGCGCCAGGTCGGCGCGGGCCTCGTCCGGGTCAGTGATCAAGGGCATGTTGTGCGGACCGGCCACGAGCGGGCGCAGGGTGAGGGTGGCCCACCACCGAGGGCCGATGCTTACGGGGCGGGCGGCCCATTCGGCTGTGGCCCGGTCCTGGCAGACGACCAGCAGCAGGGGCGGGATCTTGTACTTCGTGTAGAGGAAGGACAGGTAGTAGGCCCAGCTGGCGGGTTTGTTCGGGTCCTTGGCGCTCTGCGCTTCAACAGCCAGCAGGATCGGCTGGGCGCCGTCGAAGCGCAACAGTGTGTCGACACGGCGTTCAACGGGCTGGATCTCGGTGAGATCGGTCGTCAGTACCGTCACAGACTCGGGTGGGATGAACGGGAGGTTGAGGACCTTGGAGACACCGGCGAACAGGCCGGGGTACTCCTGGAAGATGCGGTGCATCGCCTCGTGGGACGAGTTGACCATGCGGTTCCTTGTGCTTGGACGGATCTTCAGAGGACTGCGGGCGACTTGGACCGGCAGTCGTGGCAGTGGCCTGGGTGGGGCGCGCGGAAGGCGCGGTCGCAGCCGTCGCAGTTCTGGAGCGGGTGCCGGGCGGCTGGCGGTGGGGTGGGGGCGCGGAATGGGGGTGGGGGTGGCAGCTGGGCGGTGAGGCGGTGGGCCAGGAGGGCGGCGGGGCGTCGTGGGCCTTCCGGTGGCAGCTCGGCAGTGAGGGCTTGTCGTACGGCGGTGGGGGTGATGTCGCGTTCCAGCCAGGCGGCGACGCCGGGGGCGAGGTGGGCCGTGTCGCAGGACGACAGCAGTAGGTGGGGGTCATGGCGGCGGAGGTCGGCCAGGAGGTCGGTGGCCGTCTGGAGGAGGGCGGGGGCCGGGCAGGCGGGCTGCGGTACGGCGGGGAGGGGCTTGCGGGGTGCCCGTGCTCGCTTCCTCGGGGCCGGGTGTGCCGGCGGCCGTTCGGCATCGTGGTCGTCGGCGCGGTGATGGCCCGGTTGGTTGCAGGAGATCGTGCGGGTGATGATGCGGCCGCCGGGGATGCGTTCGCGGACACGGCGCAGGTAGCCGTGGGCTTCCAGTTCCCGTAGGGCGGCGGCGATGCGGGTCGTGCCCTCGGGGAAGCGGGCGGCGAGGGTCTTGATGTCGACGCGGGCGCCCTTGGGCAGCGACTGGATGTGCAGGGCCAGCCCGATCGCGACGAGTGAGAGCTCGGGGTGCTGGGCGAGGTGGTTGCCGACCACGGTGAAGCGGGTGGTGTGGCGGGTGTGGTCGTGGTCGAGTCCGCCGCCGGAGTGGCCGGAGTGGGGGTGCCGCCGGTTCGGGTGGTTGTTGGCGGCATGCCGGGACTGGGCGTGCGAGGGCACGCTAAGGTCTTGCACATCCATCGGGAAGCTCTCTCTTCCTCGGTGGTCAGGCCCTCGCATTGGGATTGCCGTCCCGGCGGGGGCCGTCGCATGTCTGCGGTTGTGTTGCGCTGAGCGTAGGGCAGGCAACCGGCCGGGAATCCAGCCGAGTTGGTGATGTTCACTCGCGTGGGTGAGCGGCGCGCTGGGCGGCGGGAGGGTGGGGTGGGGCTTGGTGGGGGTCCTTTCACCGTCGTGGTTCTTGGGGAAGAGCGCCCCTCGCACCGGAGCACGCGTTTCTGTACTCCGGTGGTGCGAGGTTCAGCTCCGCCCAGACCGTCTTGCGCGGATACGGCCCTTGGGCGACGCCCCACCGGTGGGCGAGGGCCTCGACGAGGAGGAGGCCCCGGCCGGACTCCGCGTCGGGAGTGGTGACCTGCAGGCGGGGCAGGCGGTCGCCGCAGGTGTCGGTCACTTCGATGCGCAGGATGCCGCCGACGACGTAGAGGACGAGCCGGAAGTCCCTGCCCGGGACGCGGCTGTGCGTGGCCGCGTTGGCCGCGAGTTCGGCGATGACTTGGCGTGCCGGGCCCAACGGCAGCTCCGAGACGCGGACTTGCTCGGTGGCCAGGAGGCAGGCGAGGCGGGCGCCGCGTGGTGTGGGGACAGCTGCACGCTGAAGTTGCGGATGGGGTAGGCGAGTCGGCCCTCGGGGCGGCGATTTCGTGGATCACGTCACTCAGAGTGGCGGTCCACGCTTACCGTGAATAGTGACGAACCCGTTGCGTACGGTGACTGTCCGGGCGTTGTCCGGTCGTGTCCAGGCTATCGAGACCGGCCGTACGGGTAGGGGGCGTCGCGGCACGGTCGTACGACGGAGGGGTGCGGATGCAGCAGGTGGACGGCGTAGCGGGGCGGCTCAAGACCGAGGCGGACGAGCCGGGTTGGAAGGTGGACCCGGACGACGACTGGGGTGTGGCGGTCGTCGCCACCGTGGGGCGGCAGCTGAGGCTGCGGCGGGAGGCGGTGGGCATGCGGGCCGCCGACTTCGGGGACGCGGTCGGGTACGGCGAGGACATGGTGTACAAAATCGAGGCCGGGAAGCGGATCCCCCGGCCCGAGTATCTGGAGAAGGCCGACGACGTGCTGGGGGCGGGTGGGCTGCTCGCGGCGATGAAGGAGGACGTGAAGAAGGTCCGGTACCCGAAGAAGGTGCGGGACCTGGCGCAGATGGAGGCGAAGGCGGTCGAGCTCCAGCTCTACGATCCGCTGAACGTCCACGGGCTGCTGCAGACGCCGGAGTACACACGCGGGCTCCTGCTGATGCGGCGCCCCGCGTACACCGAGGACGAGGTGGAGCGGTTCATCGCCGCCCGCGTGGCCCGCAAGGCCCTCTTCGAACGGGACTCGGCGCCGGAAATCAGCTTCGTCCTGGAGGAATGGACACTGCGACGTCCGCTCGGAGGGAAGGCGGCGCTGCGACGCCAGCTGGAACACCTGCTGGAGACGGGGCAGCTGCGGAACGTCGAGCTTCAGGTGATGCCGATGGATCGCGAGGAGCACGCCGGGGTGGACGGTGGGATCGAGGTTCTGAAGTTCCAGGACGGATCAGCGGTGGGACGGTCACCCGTGGTGGCCAACGGCCGGCCGGTCGCCGAGCCCAGGCAGCTCCGTATCCTTGAACTGCGGTATGGCATCATCCGCGCTCAGGCTCTCACCCCACGTGAGTCCACCGCCTTCATCGAGCAACTGCTGGGGGAAACATGATCCGCAAGACCTCCGCCGGGGACCACTCCGACCTGGCGTGGTTCAAGAGCAGCTACAGCAGCGGCAGCGAGGGCGACTCCTGCGTCGAGGTTGCCACCGCCCCCGGCACCGTCCACGTACGCGATTCCAAGAACACCGCTGGCCCTCGGCTGGCCCTGACGCCGGAGGCCTGGTCAGCCTTCGTGCCGTACGCGTCGACGAGTTCCCTGTAATCCGTCGGCAGACCGCGCGCCGCCCACTCTTCCGCCTTCGGATCGTTGGCGGGCACGCAGAGTCGGAGTGGTGCCTACATCACAGCTCCACTCCGCCGATGAGCGAAGCGTCGGCTCGCCGTCAAACACCGGAATGGAAGGCCATCCACAGGAATCGGTGAACTGCCCGCCCAGGTCATGGTGAGGTAGTTGGCGGCGGGGCTGCTGCCCTCGTAGGGCGGGATGCCCCGGGGGTAGACCGTTTCCCCGGTGCGGACCTGTGCCGCGATGGCATCCTCGTCGCCCTTCATCAGCGACGCGACCGCGATCCTTGGCGATTTCCCTCGCGCTCTATGCGGGGCTCATACCGCCCGGTCCGGCATGCTCGGTCTTTCGGGGCCGAACCAGAACTCTCCTTCGTCACCCTCCGCACCCGGCAACGCCTCATATCCGCATAGCTCTATCGGCTGGGCCTCCTTGGCAGACCGCAGGCCTCAGTCGAATTCCATCCCTGCGAACGGGTCCGGCTCACCGGTCCAGGGATCGAGCCCCTCGTCGCGGAGCCGCTCCTCCTCCCTGAGGTTCAAGAAGCGGGCTGTCCCCTTACCCCACAAGGACGCGACGCTGATTGGACAGGTGGCAAAGTCAGCTCTCAACAGCCGCAGGATGAACTCCGCGAAGCCGCAGTCGTAAACGGACCAGCCACCCTGCTGGCGTGCCCACACCGCCACCGGCCAGCGATCCGGGTCTCGATCCGCAGTCGCCCAGCACAGGGCGTCCGCACCGTTCGTCTGCCCCCAAACAACCATGTCCTCCAGCTCGTAACGGGAGGCTGCCCCCCGATCCCGCCAGCCGCCCATCGACTCAGCCCGGAGAGTATCGTCCGGCAACCGCCCCACCGTTAGCGGCGCCGTCGACTCACCGGGGCGCGGGATTGACACGTAGAGGCTGTCCTCGATCGATCCCGCGCCGTAGGCCGAGACGAATCTTCGATAGTCGCCGGGGAAGGCCTCGACACTGAGCTCGGTTGCAGCCGCGCGCCAGTCCACCGTGTCTCCCACCGCGTGCAGCGGGGTCACGACCTGCCTCAGCTGTCCAAACGGGTCGCTCACAGTTACCTCCCTATGGCGTGCCGACCGGCGGGACAGGCTTGCCCTTGTAGGAGACGAGACCGATGTTGCGCCAGTTGCCGAACTTGTTGCTGTACATCATGTTGGGGACGACATCGTCCAGCTCCAGTCCCGGCTTACCGTTCACGGTTCCTCGAGCAGTCATCTCATAAGCCACGGGCACCGTCCTCGGTCCCGAGTACACGGGGGTCACCTGGTAATGCACGACCTGTCCGCTGTCAATCGCACTCTTTACCTGCCGCTCAAAGTTGTACATGTGCCCGGGAATCCCCGGGTCGTTCGAAGAGACGCGGTTGGCGTTGGCCGACCGGGCGCACGTCGAGAGGTTCTCGAGCTCGGTGCCGTCGCCGCTCAAGTCGGCGCCGAGCAGATGACAGGCGTTGACCCACTGGCCGGGTGGCCGGTTTCCAAGGTAACCAGCGTACGCCCGCGCCCACTGATATCCCGGAGGCGCCACCTTGTCCGGCTGAGTCGCTGAGCCTTGATGGGTTGCGAGGTAGGCGCTGTCCAAGCAGGCTTCCACGCCCGTGGCGCGGCCACCGTGCGCGCTGTCCAGGTCGCCATACTCCACCCAGCCGCCGCCGCGTCGGCAGTCCTGTCCGTCGTGGCTCCGGGTGCCCGGGTCACTGCCTTCGGCGGGCGCTGTCTCATAGGCGTCCTGTAGCTCTGGTGTGTACTGCTCGTTGTCGACGAGGTCGAGCATCTTGAGGGCGCCGACGATCATCTTGACGGCATCGCCGGGCTCCCACTTGCCCCCATTGGGATCCCAGTCCGGCTCGGGCTTGGGCCGGGTTGGGGCGGGGCGGGGGTGTGGGCCGTTGTTGGGGTTCTGGTCGATGGGCGGCTTGGGCGGGGTGATCACGCGGGGCTGGGCGTAGGTGAGGGTGCCGCCGCGGCAGGAGTAGGTGCAGGCGTAGCTGCCGGTGCCGGCCCCGGTCCCGGTGGAGACGAGGTAGGAGCTGCCCGAGCCCAGGTACATGGCGTCGGCTTGGGCCGAGAGCGAGCCGGACAGGTTGCCGGCGTAGGACTGGGACAGCGCGGTCGTGTGACTGTACGAGTAGTGGCCGGTCGTCGTGCCCGAACCGCTGCTGGAGAAGTAGTTGCCGTGGCTGAGTTCGTAGGAGAGGTATCCGGCCGCGGCCACCCCCGCACCGATCAATATGTACGCCCCGTATGCCTCCATCACGCACGCGTCCCAGAAGCAGTGCCCGCTGGGGTCCGTTCCGTTGAGTGCGCCACCGCTGCCGTAGCTGTAACGGTTGGCCTGCCCCGAGGGCACCGGGTCCAGCTGCCATGTGTCCCGCGAGGCGAAGGAGCCTGTCCCCGGCTGGTACCAGCGGGCGGCCATGTTGACGTCGCCGGAAGCCGGGTCGGTCCAGCCGGACTGGTAGCCGATGGCGGGCATGGTGCCGCCCGTGGCGGTTTCCGTGCCGAAGGGGTCGTAGGCCGTGGAGCCGGTGACCTGCTTGCCGTCGGTGGCGAGGCCGGCGACCAGGTCGGTGTGCTGGTCGGTGACGGCCCACTGCTTGGTCGTGCCCGTGGCAGTGGAGAGCAGGGTGCCGTCGGGGGTGCGGTTGTAGCTGGTGGTGGCGTCGCCCGCGAGGTTGTTGGAGCCTCCGTCGTAGGTGAAGGTCGTCGAGCCACGGGTCTGGACGCGGTCTAGTGAGTCGTACGTGTACGTCGTGCCGCCGTCGGTGATCTTCCGCTCGAAGGCGTCGAAGGTCAGGGTGCGCGGGGTCCCGCTGTCGACCGTGGCCAGGGTGCCGCGTGCGGTGTACGTGAACTTCGTCGCGCCGTCGGTGAGTTGGCGGTTGCGGGCGTCGAAGGTCGCCGTGGTCGAGCCGGCCTGGGTGCGGTTGCCGGCGGCGTCCCACGCGTACGACGTCGTCGTCGCGCCCTTCGTCCAGGACTTCAGGCGTCCCGCATAGTCGTAGCCGTAGGTGTTGTCTCCGGCTCCCGCTGTGCCCGTCGTCTTCTTCGACGTCAGGTTGTCGTCCAGGTCGTAGTCGTACGTCGTGGACGCGACCGTGGTCGTGCCGTCGGCACTCGTGACCGTGTCGCCGCCAAGGCGGCCCAGAGCATCGTAGGTGAAGGTGCGATTGGCCGTGGTCGTGTACGACGTGGTGCCGTCGGGCCTCGTCACGTACTGCTCCAGGCGCAGCCGGCCGGCCGCGTCGAAGTCGTACCACATGTCCTTGCCGGTGATGGAGTCCCGTGCCCAGTCCTGACGGCCGGCCAGGTCGTAGCCGTAGCTGGTGGTCCCAGCCGTGGTCTTGCGCAGGGTCATGGCGCCGTCGGCGTTGTAGGTGTAGCCGGCGGTGCCGCCAGGGCCGTCCGCGGTGAGGAGTTGGCCGCGGTCGTTGTAGGTGTAGGTGTTCGGGGTTGCTCCCCCGGCCGTGCCGACCGCCGTGAGACGGCCCGCGAGGTCGTACTCCAGCGTACGGGCGGTGGTGGCCGCCTCCGCGCCGGTGCCGGTTTCGCCGGTGAGCCGGCCGAGGCCGTCGTACGCGCGCTCCCGCTTCACACCGCCCGGCAGCAGTTCCGTCACGGCCTGTCCGGCCTGGTCATAGGCGATGGTCCAGGTGCGGTCGGCGGTGGCCGGGTGCGCCGTCGTGGACGGCTCGATCGTCGACTCGGGCAGGCCCCAGCTGTTGAACGTGTAGACGGTCTTGTTGCCGCGTCCGTCCGTCAGCCGGGTGCGGTTGCCCGCCGCGTCGTAGCCGAAGGTCGTCGTGATCGACTCGGTGGCGGTGACCGGCTCCACCTGCGTCGTCATACGGCCGAGCGCGTCGTAGGCGAACGTCGTACGGGCCTTGGTCTGCGCGGAGATGACGGCCTTGCGGTTGCCCTCCGCGTCGTACTCGGCCGCCGCCGTGCGCAGTGCCGTGATGCCGGTGCCGTAGTCGGTGGTCGCGGTGACGTCGCCGAGGGCGTCGTAGGTGGTGGTCGTACGGCGGTTGGTCGCGTCCGTGGTCTCGGTCCGACGGCCCAGGCCGTCGTAGCCGAACCGGGTGGTGCCGTACGCGTCCTTCGTGGTGAGGACTTCTCCCGCCGGGTTGTGGGTTGCGGACGCGGTGATCCCGCTCGGGGTGACCGATGCCGTCTGGTTGCTCGCGTCGTCCCAGGTGTAGCGGCTGATCAGGTTCTGGAGACTCGGGTAGCGCTCGATCGTGGTCGCGGTGAGCTGCCGTCCCAGTTGGTCGTACGTCGCCTCCGAGCGGGCGCCCGTCGGGTCGGTGGCGGACAGCTGGAGACCGGTGGGCGTCCAGGTGTAGGCGGTGACTCCGCCGCCGTCGGCGCTCGCGAGGGATTCCGGGGTCAGGTCGGTGTCCGGCGCGAAGGCGGCCGCGGTGGCGTCGGCCACGGGGTCCGTCTTGCTGGTGAGTTGGCCGAGTTGGTCGTAGCCGTAGCGGGTGACGCGGCCCAGCGGATCGGTGACCGCCTGCGGCAGGCCGAGCGGGTTGTAAGTGGTGCGTGTGGTTGCCGTCAGCGCGTTGGTGCCGCCCGGCGGGATGTAGTCGGGCAGGGTCACCGCGGTCGTGCGGCCGAGGCGGTCGGTCGCGGTGCGGGTCACCTTGCCTCGGGCATCCTTGGTCTCGGTGGTCTCACCGAAGGTGTTGTAGCCGACCGAGGTGGTGGGCTTGACCGTAGTGGCGGCCTGGCCGTTCTCCTCGGCCTGCACCGACGGAGCGGTCTGCTCCACCAGGCGGCCGAGGGCGTCGTAGCGGTAGGCGGTGGTATACGCGGTCGCGTCGGCGCCGGTGACGTTGCCGCGCGGGCTGACGGTGGTGAGTGTCAGGCCGCGGTCGTCGTAGGTGTGCGTGGTGATGTGGGTGCTGGTGCCGTCCGTGACGGTCTGCTTCGTCACGTTGCCGCCGGTGTCGTACTCCGACGAGACGGAGAGCTTTTTGTCAGCGGTGATGGATCGTGTCTGTTCCTTCACGCGGTCGTCGCCGTCGTAGGTGAAGGTGGTGGTCCGGTTCAGGCCACCGGGGTCGAGGACGCTGGTCGTGGTGCGGCCCAACGCGTCGACCGTGTACGTCTGCGTGGTCCTGCCGCCGCCGGTGACCTGCTGGCTGAGGTTGCCCGCGGCGTCGTAGGTGTGGGTTTCGAGGACGATGTCGCGGCGGGTGCCGTCGGCCTGGGTGACCTGCTTGGCCGTGGTGGTGGCCGGTAGTCCGTCGTCGAAGTAGGTGTAGGCGGTGGTGGCGCCCATCGCGTCGGTCGTCGAGGCCAGGCGGCCGGCCGGGTCGTAGGCGTTGGACTGTACGGTCAGGTCCCGGACGGTGCCGGAAGGGTCGCCGGTCCAGTCGTCCAGAACCGTCGTGGCGTGCTGGCCGCGTGCCGTGTAGGTGTACGTGAGGTGCGTGCCCGCCGGGTCGGTCGTCCCGCTGACGCGGCCCAGTTCGTCATGGTCGAAGAGGGTCGTGTTCTGCTCGGCGTCGGTGACGCTGTCGTTCAGACCGTGCGCGTCGTAGTGATGGACGGTGCGGCGCTCGGCGTCGCCGCCGGTGGTGTCCGTGGTCGCCTCGGACAGCAGGTTGCCGTCCTCGTCGTACTCACGCGTGATCCTGGCGGCGTGGAGAGTGCCGGTGATCTCGTTCTTCACCGCCGCACCGGTCTCGGTGACGACGTGCGAGGCCTTGTCGTAGCCGAAGGTCGTGGTCACACCGGCCGGGAAAGTATCGGAGACCTGCTTCTCGGAGGTCTTCCGACCCAGCCCGTCGTAGGTGTAGCTCGTGACAAGTCCGGACGGAGAGGTCACCTCGGCCAAGTCGCCGCTCGCGAAGTAGCGGTAGGACGTCTTCGCTCCGCCCGGCGTGGTCTCGGTCAGCACCAGCCCGGCCGGGGTGGTGCCGCCGCCGACCGCCGCCTCGGTACCCGCGGTGTACGTAGTGGCGGCGGTGCTGCCGTCCGGTCGGACGGCGGTGAGGGGCAGACCAAGGGTGTTGTAGGTGTAGGCCGTGCGGTACCGGTTGTCGTTGTAGTCGGTCGAGCGCTGGTCGCGGTAGGTGAGCGGCTTGTCGTTGCGCGGGTCGAGCGGGTCGCTCGCGTTGAGGTAGTGGGAACTGAAGCTCGTCCAGCAGGAGTCGGCGTCTCGGCAGGTCGTGGCCGACACGGTGTTGCCCCGCGTGTCGTGGCCGGTGACGGTGGCGTGGCCGTTCGGATCCGTGACGGTGTGCAGGTTGCCAGCGGTGTCGTAGGCGTAGCTCGTGAGCGCGCCGGTGGCGTCGGTGCGGGAGACCACGCGCAGGCCGTGCAGGGCGTCGTAACTGGTGCTGCTGGTCTTTTGGGCAGGGTCGGTGACCTGCACACTGGCGGTCAGCCCTGAGCCCGCGGACTCGGCCTGGGCCCGGTAGTGGGCGGAGACCTGGTCGGCGGTGAGAGTGCTGCGGTACAGGGCGACCTCGTCCAGCGTCCCCTGGAAGCGGTAAGTTCCTTCGCTCACGCCCATCCAGCCGGAACTGCCGTAGCCCCCGCCGACGTAGGCGTACGGGCGGGACTGGTCCGTGATGGTGCCGCTCAGTGAACCGACCTTGACACCGTCCAGGTAGAGAGTCTGTGTCGTGCCGGCGCCGGACAACACGACATGGTGCCAGGCACCGTCCGTCACCGCCTGCGCCGACACAATGGGGGTGGCTCCAGAGGCGCCGGACAGGTAGAACTCGCCGCGCAGCTTGCCCGCTCCGTCGATGTTCAGCGCGGGCCGCCACGAGGTCGGCGTCTGGCCGAGGGGCGCGTTCTGGAAGCCCAGAAGGACGGCGGGGTCGGTGCTGGTGGTGCGGAACCACATTTCAGCCGACAGATTGGTCGCACCGGCGAACACGTCACCGGGAACCTGGACGTCGCTCTTGCCGTCCAGGATCAGCGCCCGGTCGTCGCCCGGTCCGAAGACGCCGCCGGTATCCAGTCCGGAGGAACCGCCCGGATGGTAGGTGGCGGCCATGCCGGCACCGCCCACCTCACTGGAGAGAGTGGGACCGTCGGTCTCGTCCAGCCTCCAGTAGGCGGCCGGGGCGTCAGCCACGGCTACTCCGCGGTACTGCCCGCCGGTGCCCGTCACCAGGGACTTGCGGGCCTGGTAGTGGTCGCGGGGCGCGGTCCCGACCGGTGTCCAGCCCAGCCACTCCGCCGAGGGCTTGAGCCACTGCACCAGGGAACGGTCGTACACGGCGACTTCGTCTATCTGGCCGACGAAGTTGCGGTATCCGGCCGCCTGACCGTCCCAGCCCGAGGAGGAGTAGCCACCGCCGACGAACAGACGCGCGAATCGCGTGGTGTCTACGCCCGTCTGCGCCGTGCCCTGCAGCTCGCCATCCAGATAGAGAGCCTGTGCGTCGGCGGCGCCGGTGAGGAACACCTGGTGCCACTCGTCGTCGGTGACGGCTCTCTTGGAGAGGATGCTGCTCGCGCCGCCCGAGAACCTGCCCCGCAGCTTGCCGTCAGCGTCGATCAGCAGCATCGGCCGCCACTGCCCTGGCGTGTCGCCGAGTTCCGCGTCCTGGTTCGTGACCAGCACCCCCGGATCCGTGGTCTTGAACCACAGCTCAACCGACATCTGGGCGTTCGTGCCCAGGGACTCGACGGGCAGTTCCACGGCGCCGTCGCCGTTGAAGCTCGCCGAGGTGTCGTCGCCGTTCGTGAAGATGCCCGCTGTGCCGGGCCTGGCGTCGCCCAGGTAACCGCCGGCCAGTGCGTCGCCCAGCGGGCTGGTCGCCTCCGCGCCGCTGCCCTCGCCCAGCCGCCAGTACCCCTTGGGGCCGCTGCGCTGGATCACGTCGGCGTAAGAGGACGACGCGTTGGAGTACGACGGCGCGGAGACCTTCCAGGTACCGCCGTTGGCGTCGGTGTGCTGCGTCAGTCGCCCGTCTGCCGGGTCGTACGTGGCGGTCGCGTGGATGCGGCCGGAGGGCAGGGTGACCTTCTTGACCTGCCCGATCGCGGTGCGGGCCGCGTAGTGCTCGGCGACCGTCGCGGCATCCAGCGGGTGGTGGTAGACGGCCACCTCGTCCATCTGGCCCTTGAAGCGGTACTCGCCGGCGGCCAGGCCCATCCAGCCGGAGCTGCCATAGCCTCCGCCGAGGTAGGCGTAGGTGCGGGACTGCTCGGTGAGCGTGCCGCTAAGCGAACCGACCTTGACACCGTCCAGGTACAGGGTCTGGGCGCTCGCCCCGGCGGACAGCACCGCGTGATGCCACGTGCCGTCCGTCACGGTCCGTGTCGACACGATGGGCGTCGCCCCGGTGGCTCCGGAGAGGTAGAACTCGCCGCGCAGCTTGCCCGCTCCGTCGATGTTCAGCACCGGCCGCCAGGAGGCGGGCTTGTCGCCCAGTTCGGTGTCCTGGAAGCCGACGAGGACGGCGGAGGGCGTGCTGGTCTTGAACCACAGCTCGATCGCCGGGAAGGCAGCGGCCTTCAGGGTATCGGCGGGCAGCTCGATCACCGAGTCGGTGCCGTCGAAGGCGACGGAGGTGTCGGTCGTCCCCGCGACGACGGAGTCGGTGCCGAGTTGGACGTCCCGGTACAGAGCCTCGTTCAGGCCGGTGTTGGAGACGGCCTCGCTCGTCGCGGTCGCGCCCTCGCGCTCACCGAGGCGCCAGTACGAGGCGGGGGCGGCGTCGAGGACGCCGCTGCGGTACACGGAGCCGTCGCCATACTCGTAGACCGTGCACTTGGTGGTGGACGACGGCGGACACACAGTGGTGAGCCGGCCGCCGGTGTAGGTGTACTTCCAGGTGAGTCCCGGAGTGTTCGCGTCGATCGCGCTCGTCGTCACCGAGTCGACGTGTCCGCCGGTCCACGTGAAGCTCAGGGAACGACCCGACATGACGTCGGTGACCTCGCGCAGTTCACCGCCGTCCTCGAACTCGTGGGTGAGCCGCTGCACCCGTCCGGCGCCATCCGCGACCGTGGCCAGCGCACCACCGATCAGGAACGTGTACGTCGTGCCGGACCGCTCGCGCAGCGCCCAGCCCTCGGATTGCCTGGTCAGCGTCAACGAGCCGCCCGACGGGCCGGCGTACGTACCGTCGGCGTTCTCGCCGAACCGGACCTGGGAGCCGTCGGCCAGCGTCACCAGCGCGGTCGACGTCTCGGGCTCTTCTCGCACGCGCATGTCCCAGCGGGTGGACCAGCCGGTGCCGAAGGAGCCGTCGCGGCGTGGGTCGAGGGAGTTGTAGGTGCGGGTGACGGACAGCTCCGGTCCTACGGTGGTCAGCGCAGCGTCGGTCGCCGCGGTGACGTAGTTTCCGGCCCGGGTGCCGATCTCCTTGCCGTCGTCGGCGCCGCCCAGGTGGCTGGTGACCGTCGGCTGCGGCACCTGCGGGGTCAGCAGGGCGGGGCCGGGCTGAGCCGAAGTGGCGGCACCGTCATAGACGTACGCGTACCAGGCGTAGGGCTTGCCCCAGGAGAGCCAGCCCGTCGGCACCGCCCACTGCTGCTCATCACTACGGGTGCCCTTCTTGCAGTTCTTGCGCAGGTTGCTGCCCTCGACCTGGCAGACCTCGAAGGTGTACTGCAGGGTCGTCGTGGGGTAGTCGTCGGCGTCCGTGCCCTTCGCCCACAGGGTTGGGGTCAGCGTGTCGACCGTGACGCCCGTGCCCGGTGACTCGGCGGTCAGCTGAGGCGGGATGTTGACCGAGGCGATCTTGACGGCGGGGCCCGGTACGCCGGCGCTCGTGAAGCGGCTGACGCCGACGTCGTCCATCGTCCACTGCACGGTGTACGTGGCGGGTGTCAGCGGGGCGATCTTCGCGTCCAGCGTCACGCTCTCGCCGGGTGACACCGCTTCGGGCATCGCCGTCCACCGGATCTTCGCGCTGTCGGTGATCTCCTTGCCGGCGGAGTCGTACAGGTTGTAGCGCAGCTTGTAGTTGCCGCCGGCGGGCCAGGTCGCCTGCCCGCGGTTGGTGACGGTGACCTTCTGCACGCCCTCGCTGGTCGCCGTCACGGGGGCGGTGAAGTCGCCGAGCTTGTAGGTGGCGCCGTACTTCGTCCAGGTCACGTCCAGGCTGGGCTTGCCGTTCGGGTACTCGTCGGAGCCGAACTGCTTCCAGCCCTTGGAGTCGGTGGTGGAGGCCTTCACGGCCAGGCCGTAGTTCTTCTTATGGCCGTGTGTCCAGTCGTCCACCAGCTTGCGGCCGGCCGAGCCGAGCTTGATGCTTTCCCAGGCCGCACCGCAGGCCCACGCTTCCGTGTCCGCGGGTCGCCAGCCGTGCGCGAAGCTCTTCGACGCCAGGGACGCGCCGGTCGCGGGGCCCGGGTACTTGCTGGTAGTGGACTCCGACCAGTTCGAGGTGATCGGATGCACCGTCACCGGGCGGGCGGTGCATGACTGCGACCAGGTGTTGTAGAGGGCGAGGTTGGCGCTCAGCACCCAGGCGTTCTTCAGCGTGCTCTCGACGCCGCTGAACCGGAGGAAGGCCGCGGCCTTGTGGCTGCCGCCGTCGTACGTGCCGGTCTTCAGTACCGTGCTGGAGGCGAAGTTCTGGTCGTACGGATACTCGACATACGTGCCGGAGGTGGAGTCGAAGGACTGGACCGAGGGGTCGACCCGGACGGGGAACACGCGCTCGGGTGCGCTCAGCCACTCCTTGTCGAGCGTGACGACGAGGACCTGACGGCCGTTCTCCTCCGCCAGGCGGTAGCGGACACCGGAGGAGATGGCTCCCTCGTTGGCTCCGGTAGCGAAGTTCGAGTCCTCCATCCAGCCGGCCGGCATCCAGGCACGATCGACGCCCTCCCCGTCGGTGAACAGCACGTTGCCGTGGTCGTCGAGGCCCGCGGTGAGTCCTTCGAGGTGCAGCGGGAACCGCCACTCGGTGGGCGCACTCGCGTCGTTGAGGACCAGGGTCTCCTTGACCGAGTCGCCGCCGGCCACGAACTCCAGGTCGGCGTCGTCGCGCACGTTCCGGTACGTCACCGTACTGCTGTGGGCCGTCCCGGTCGTGGCGTGTGCGTCATCGACGCCGTATCCGACCGCAAGGCCCTCGCCGACCTGCATCCGCACCAGCGCGTCGGCGTCGGCGGACCCCGCGAACTGGATCTCCGCCTCGGTCGACCGGGTTTCCCAGCCGTCGCCGCCCAGGCCCATCGTGCGCGGGCCCGAGCCGTCCCGGGGCACCAGAGTGGCGTCGATCGCCTGCCAACTATGGTCCGGAGCGCGGAAATTGACGGGCTGATTGTAGAAACGCGTGGTGTAGGTACCGTCCGGGTTCCGGTACGTGCGCCGCTGCTCCTCGCGCTCAGCCTTGACCTCCTTGCTGTGCTTGGCGTCGAAGCCCTTGGGCGTAGCCGCGTCAGGGGCGTCAACCCGCCGGACCATCCCGGGCTCGGGTGTCTTCGCCGTGCTCGGCAACCGGGTGACGCCGACCGGCTCTTCGGCGGGGAGCTCACCGCGGCCGGTGAGCGGACCGTCGTGGCCCCCCTTCGCGGAGGCGTCCGTGGCGTCCGCGGAAGCGGCATGCCGGCGCCCCGCAGCCGAACCCCAGGACTGGTCGGGGGTCTCGCCCGCGGAACCGCTCGTCAACTGGTCTGCGGCCAGGGCGACATGTTCGGTTCCGGCCAGTACGGCCAGCACGAAGGCAACAGCGGCAACAAACGGACGTGCTGGTCGCACGGATCCCCCCACCCGGATGGAACAAAGAGTGAGAGTCTTAAAACGATCGGCGGCGTACGCACAAGCCCTTCACATGGTTCCCGATCACCAATGCGATGACAGTCACATGACAATCTCAGCCGAAACGGGGCGCTCCGGACAGTGACTCAGGTCACATAAGAATTCTGTGAGTGCGGGCACAACCATTCACAGGATTCACGGATCAAACACGACGTACCAAGGGCCACACCCGCGCCCCACACGCGGAGGCCTCCCCCAAGGGTTGCCGCGACACGCGGTACACCGGATTCACGAGGTCTTCATGAAGCTTCGCCGTGCCATGGCAGCGGCTGCCGCTACGGCCGTCATCGCGCCGCTCGCACTGCTGTCCGCGCCCGCCGCGTTCGCCACGGACGAGACGCCGACGCCGACCGCGTCGGAGAGCACGCCGGCTGCGGAGGAGAGCACCCCCGCCGCCGAAGAGAGCACACCCACGAGCGAGGAGTCGACTCCGACCGAGGAGGAGTCCACCCCGGCCGCCGAGGAGTCGACGCCGGCTGCTGAGGAGAGCACCCCCGCCGCGGACGAGTCCACGCCGGCCGCGGACGAGTCCACGCCGGCCGCGGAGGAGAGCACCCCGGCCCCGGGCGAGGGCGGCGACGAGCCGTGGAACCCGTACGAGGACTGCGAGTCCTTCAACCTGGACGACAACCTCACGGCCACCATCTCGGGCCTGCCGAACAAGATCGTCGCAGGTTCCGGCTGGCACAACTTCCAGTTCGTCGTCGAGAACAACTCCGACAAGGACCTGGAGAACGTCTGGATGGAGGCGTTCACCGAGTACGCGGACGACACCAACGAGGACGACTCGCTGTTCGCGAGCCTGGCCGAGATCCAGGCCAACGAGGACGGCAAGTGGACGAGCAAGTACCAGGACTTCTACAAGGACGAGGACGGCAAGGTCGTCTTCACCGGTAGCTTCGTCGCCACCCTCGGCTCCCTGGAGAAGAACTCGACCGCAACGCTGGACCTTCGGGTACGGGTGAAGGAGTCCGCCCCGGCCGGTGCGTCATTCGCCCTGAGCCAGGCGATCTACGCGGGCGAGGAGTCCGCCTGCTACGGCAACGGTGACTTCTACGACTTCACGGTGCTCGCCGCGGGCAGCAAGCCGGGCAACGTCGGCGACGCCAAGCCGAACGGCGAGAAGCCCACCGGCGTCGACGGCAAGAAGCCGCAGGGCCAGGTCGAGGAGATCAGCGGCAACCTCGCCGAGACCGGTTCCAGCTCCAACCTGCCGGTCATCGGCACGGTCGGCGGGATCGCCATCGTCGCCGGTGCTGGTGTCGTGTTCGCGATGAAGCGCCGTAGGGCCGGTGCCGACGCGTAAACGCAACGTCGCGAGGGTTTGACGCCCCACGCGAGAGCTTCACGCACGGACGAGAAGGACCTGCGCTCGGAGGGGGGCGCAGGTCCTTCTTTTTGTTCACCGGTCACTTCTTGGGCGGCACCGCCGGCACCCCCAAGAACGGCAGCTTCAGCGCCCCGAACGCCTCCGCCGGGACCGCCGGTGACTTCGGCTCCACCGGCTTCAGGCATTCGTAGGGCCGGCCCGGCGCCGGACGCGGGTCCGTCTCGCCCTTGTTGGGCCAGTACGACATCGCTCGCTCGGCCTGGGCGGTGATCGTGAGGGACGGGTTCACGCCCAGGTTGGCCGAGACCGCGGCGCCGTCGACGACCGAGATGCCGGGGTGGCCGTAGAGGCGGTGGTAGGGGTCGATGACTCCCGTCTCGCGGGAGGAGCCGATCGGGCAGCCGCCGAGGAAGTGGGCGGTGAGGGGGGTGCCCATCAGTTCGCCCACGTTGGAGCCGGCGAAGCCGTTGATCTCGGCCGCGATGGCGGAGGCGCCCTCCGACGCCGCCTTGATCTGCTTGGGGTTCGGGGAGCCGTGGCCCTGGCGGGCCGTGAGGAGGCCCTTGCCGACTCCGTCCGGTTTCAGGTACGTCGTCAGGGAGTTGTCCAGGGACTGCATGACCAGGCCGATGATCGTCCGCTCCGACCATCGGTGGTTGGAGAGGGAGCGCAGGACCTGCAGGGGGTGGCGGGCCGCGTTCGCCAGCCAGGCCATGACCCTCGACGAGCCCTCCGCGTACGGGACCTGGAGGATCGACAGGCCGCCCATCGAGTTGGAACCCTTGCCGTAGCGGACCGGCTCGATGTGGGTGTTGGCGTCCGGGTGGATCGAGGACGTGATGGCCACCCCGCGCGTGAAGTCGACCTTCTTCTCGCCCGTCACCTTGCGGTAGCGGCGGTTGTCCGTCTGCGCGCCGACCAGCGCCTCGGAGTTGGTGCGGGTGAGCTCGCCCAGCCTGTCGGATATGTACGGCAGTTGACGACCGGCCTTCATGCGGTGCAGGAGGGTCTGGGTGCCGTACGTGCCGGCCGCGAGGACCACACGGCGGGCCTTGAAGGTCCTGCCCTTCGCCTTGCGGCGGTCGTCCGTGGGGAGGGTGGCGATCGCGTAGCCGCCCTGCGAGTCGTCCGTGATCGACACGACCGTCGTCAGGGGGTGCACGACCGCGCCCGCCTTCTCGGCGAGGTACAGGTAGTTCTCGTTGAGGGTGTTCTTCGCGCCGTGACGGCAGCCGGTCATGCACTCGCCGCACTCGTTGCAGGCCCTGCGGGCCGGGCCCGCGCCGCCGAAGTACGGGTCCGCGACCTGCTCGCCCGGCCGAGCCTTCACCGAGCCGTCGGCGTCCTCGCCGTCCCCGAAGAACACGCCGACCGGTGCCATGTGGAAGGTGTCGCCGACGCCCATCCGCTCCGCTGCCGCCTTGAGGTGCACGTCGGAGGGGGTCATCGTCGGGTTGAGTCGTACGCCGAGCATGCGCCGCGCCTGGTCGTAGTACGGCTTCAGCTCCTCCTGCCAGTCCGTGATGTGCCGCCACTGCGGGTCCTCGAAGAACGGCTTCGGCGGTACGTAGAGGGTGTTGGCGTAGTTGAGGGAGCCGCCGCCCACGCCTGCGCCGGCCAGGACCATGACGTTGCCGAGCAGGTGGATGCGTTGGAGTCCGAACATGCCCAGTTTGGGGACCCAGAGGTAGTTCTTGAGGTCCCAGGAGTTCTTGGGGAGGGTGTCGGGTGTGAAGCGGCGGCCGGCCTCCAGGACGCCTACGTTGTAACCCTTTTCGGTCAGGCGGAGGGCGGTTACCGAACCGCCGAAGCCTGATCCGACGACGATGACGTCATAGTCGTAAGCGTCCTGGGGCACGTGTGCTC
The DNA here is from genome assembly GCF_002291145.1 of Streptomyces sp. SA15. Lineage (GTDB taxonomy): Bacteria > Actinomycetota > Actinomycetes > Streptomycetales > Streptomycetaceae > Streptomyces. The sequence goes on along the minus strand of NZ_NTGE01000144.1, from coordinate 10,608 downwards.
CTCGTTGAGTGTCCGTGCGAGTCGGCCGGGAGGTCGGCGCTGTCCGCGCGGTCCGCGCGGTCGGCCAAGTGTTGGCTAACGGAACCGGAATGCCTTCATCACCCGCAGGCTGCGGCTCATGAACTGCGCGTACTTCTCGTCGTCCATCCCCAGCGACGGCGCCAACGGCAGCAACCGCTGCTGCGCCACCGTCTGGGCCTCCGTGTACTTGAGGATGCCCTCGGAGCCGTGGCGGCGGCCCAGGCCGGAGTCCTTCATGCCGCCCATCGTGGACTGGACGCTGCCGTACGCGGCCGCGTAGCCCTCGTTGACGTTCACCGTTCCCGTGCGCAGGCGGGCGGCGACCTCGCGGCCGCGGCGGCCGTCCTTCGTCCAGACCGAGGAATTCAAGCCGTACGGCGTGGAGTTGGCGAGTTCCACCGCCTCGTCCTCCGTCTTGAAGCGGTAGATCGACACGACCGGGCCGAAGGTCTCCTCCGTGCAGACCGACATCGGTTCCGTCACGCCGTCGAGGATCGTCGGCTCGAAGAAGTACGGGCCGATGTCGGGACGGGCCACACCGCCGGCCACCAGCTTCGCGCCCTTCGAGACGGCCTCCTCCACATGCCGGGTGACCGTCTCCAACTGGCGCTCGCCCACCAGCGAGCCCATGTCGGCGCCGTACGCCAGCGACGTGCCGAGCCGCATCGCCTTCGTGCGGGCGGCGAAGCGCTCGACGAAGGTGTCGGCGATCGACTCGTGGACGTACAACCGCTCGATGGAGATGCAGAGTTGGCCGGCCGAGGAGAAGCAGGCGCGGACGGCACCGGCCGCGGCCTTCTCCACATCCGCGTCCTCGAGAACCAACATGGCGTTCTTGCCGCCGAGTTCGAGGGAGACGCCGATCAGGCGGGCGGCGGCGCCCTGCGCGACCTCGCGGCCGGTGCGGGTGGAGCCGGTGAAGGAGACGTAGTCGGCGTGCCGGACGACCTCCGGGCCGACGACCGGGCCCTCGCCGAGGACGACCTGGAAGACGTCGGCGGGCAGACCGGCCTCGATCAGCAGGTCACGGGCCCACAGCGCGGTGAGACAGGTCTCCGTGTCGGGCTTCATCACGACCGCGTTGCCCGCGACGAAGGCCGGGAGCGCGTCGCCGACCGACAGCTCCAGGGGGTAGTTCCAGGGGGCGATCTGGCCCACGACACCGCGCGGGTGGCGGAGTTCGGTGACCTTTGTCAGCGTCGGTACCGCGCCCGCGTGCCGCTTCGGCTTCAGATACGCGGCGGCCCTGCGGCCGTAGTGCCGGGCCGCCACGGCGACGGACTGCACCTCCTCGTGGGCGTGCAGACGCGCCTTGCCGGTCTCCAGCTGGATTAGGTCGAGGACCTCGGCCTGGCGTTCCAGGATCAGGTCGTGGAAACGGAGCAGGACGGCGGCGCGCTGCCGTACGGGAGTCCGCGCCCACACGGACTGCGCCTTGCGGGCCGCTTCGAAGGCCTGCTGTACGTCCTCGGGCGTGGACTCGGGCAGGTCCGCCAGCTTCTCGCCGCTGAACGGTGTGTGGTTGGCGGTCCGGCCCGATCCGACCACGCCCTTGGTGAGCTGGGCGACCAGCTCGGGGGTGACCACGTCGGCGGCGGTACGGGCGCCCGCCGGGGCGGGGGCGATGGGGTTCGTGCCGGTCTTGGCCGGGGCCTGCGCGTCCGTCATGAGCCGCAGGGTATTCCGGAGCGGGGGCTTTGGGTACCCGCCGGTAATCGGGATTCACCGAGTGCTCACACGGCGCCAGTGGTCACTGGCAACAAACCGGCTGATCAGGGCGTTGACCGGTGGTGGTCCGTGTCGGTCCGTGGCGGTCCGTTTCGATCGGTGGCTGTCGGCTGTGATTCAGTTGTTTCCGATCTCGAGACGGTCACGGGCCGCCTTGAACACCGCCGTGCCCTTCTTCTCGTCCGGCGTTCCCTTGGGCATGTCCACACGCAGCTCGTACATACGGCTGTCGTCGGTGCGGACGATGAGCCGCATCACGCGGGTCGGCGTGCCGTGCGGGTCGTATGTGACGTCGGAGAGGGCGGCCTCGTGGCCGTGGAAGGTGGTCGGGGTGTACTGGCCAGGGGAACGTTCCTGCCCCTCCCGGCCCATCGCGGTGTCCTTCGCCTCGCCCAGGGGGGAGCCGGGCGCCTTGTCCCACTCGGCGAGGTGGACCTCGATCGCGTCCCCGTCGCCGTAGACGGCCAGTCGGGTGTCGTCGTCGGCCTCGCCCACCTGGTACATCTCCTTGTACTGCGGGGGGAGTTGAAGGACGGCGCTCATGCCCTGCTCCCGGTGGGCGACCCAGCCGCCCTGCCCCGCCGTTCCGTCGGCGAACGAGGTGCCGAGCCATATGCCTCCGGCGAGCAGGACGCCGATGGAGGCGACAGCGGTGCGGACGAGGGTGCGGCGGGTGGAAGAGGGGCGCGGTTCGGGGGCGGAGTCGGACTCCGGGGCCGGGTCAGAGGCAGGGGCGGGGTCAGGGGCAGGGGCAGGGGCCGGGTCAGGGGCAGGGGCAAGGTCAGGTTCGGGTGGCGGTACGGCGTCGACCGGCAGGTCTCCTTGTACGTCCCTTTCCTGCTGTACGTCCCCCTCCGGCCGCCGCTCCCCCGCCACCCCCTCCAGTGCCCGTGCGACCTCCTCAGCGTCCGGTCGCCGCTCGGGTTCCTTCGCCAACAGCCCCGTGATCAGCGGTCCGAGTGGTCCGGCCCGCGTCGGCTCGGGCGGGTCGGCGGTGACGATCGCGGCGAGGGTGGCCTCCGGTGTCGTACGGCGGAACGGGGAACCGCCTTCGACGGCGGCGTACAGCAGGACACCCAGCGACCACAGGTCGGAGGCGGGGCCGGCGCCGGTGCCCGCCATCCGCTCGGGGGCGACGAACTCCAGCGAGCCGACGAACTCGCCGGTGGCGGTGAGGGATTCCTCGCCCTGGATGTGGGCGATGCCGAAGTCGGTGAGGACGACCCGGCGATGGGGGCCGAGCAGGACGTTGGCGGGTTTGATGTCCCGGTGCACGATGCCGACGGTGTGCGCGGCGCGCAGGGCGCCGAGGACGGCGAGGCCGATGCGGGCGACCTCGGCGGGCGGCAGCGGGCCGCGCCGGAGGGCTTCGTGCAGGGACTCGCCGCGGATCAACTCCATGACGATCCAGGGGAGTCCGTCCTCCTCCTCGACGACGACGTCGTGGATGCAGACGGCGGCGGGATGGTCGACGCGGGCGGCGGCGCGGGCCTCGCGGTAGAGGCGGTGGGCCGCGCGCCGGTGCTTCTCGTCCTCCGGGTCACCCGGCAACCGCGGCTGCTTCACGGCGACTTCGCGCTCCATGAGCTCGTCACGCGCGCGCCAGACGGTGCCCATCCCGCCGGCGCCTATGCGCTCGATCAGCCGGTAGCGCCCGTCGAGCAGCAGGCCTTTGGGGTCCGCGCCGTCCCCGTCGTTGCTCATGTCCCATCAGTACCGTGCGGGGCGGCTGGTTGTCGACGCGGGGCAGGTGTCACAAGTGCACCATCAGGGTCGCCGTTTGAACCAAAAGGCGCGGCGTTCCGTACGAACCGGGGACAGCTGCCTCACCACGAGGTTACAGAACACGACATGAACATGCTTATCATGATATCTTCACATTTCTTTCCGGCGCATTCCCTGAGCAACCACATGCCGCGCACTGACCAGCGAAGTCGGCCATAAATCGGGGCGTGCCCCGTACTTGCCCTGGGAGAACGTGACGATGGCCGACCCCACCGTTTCGGTGATCATCGCTGCCTACAACGCGATGCCCTATCTGACGCGCTGCATCACCTCTGTCGCCGAACAGAGCATCGGCCAGGACGCGTTACAGGTCGTCGTCGTCGACGACGGTTCCACCGACGGCACGGCGAAGGAGCTCGACCGGCTGTCCGGGGTCCATCCGGGTCTGCTGAAGGTCATCCACCAGGAGAACTCCGGGGGCCCGTCGGCCCCGCGGAACAGAGGGCTCGACCAGGCCCGGGGAGAGTTCGTCTTCTTCCTCGACGCCGACGACCATCTGGGCCCCGAGGCCCTGGAGCGCATGGTGGCCATGGCCGAGGAGAACGGAACCGACATCGTCCTCGGCAAGATGGTCGGCGTCGGCGGCCGGGGCGCGCCCAAGTCGATGTTCCAGCGCAACCAGCCGAAGACGGACGTCTTCTCCTCGCGCGTCTACTGGACGCTCAACCCGATGAAGCTCTTCCGCCGGGAGCTGCTGCAGCGGCTCGGGCTGCGTTTCCCCACGGACCTGAAGATCGGCGAGGACCAGCTCTTCGTGGGCCCGGCCTACTTCCACGCGTCCGGCATCTCGGTTCTCGCCGACTACGACTGCCTGTTCTGGGTGGAGCGCGAGGACAGCGGCAACATCACCCTGCGGACCGGGGGCACGGAGCCCCGGCTGACGTTCCTACCGCGCGTGGTCGACATGGTCCTGGAGAACGTGCCGCCCGGTCCCGGCCGCGACCACCTGGCCCACCGGCATCTGACCGTCGAGATACAGCAGCTCCTCGACCACCTGCCGCGCGAATCCCGCGCCACCCAGGAGAAGGCCCTCGACCGGCTCGCCGAGGTCATCGCCCCGCTGTGGCACGAGGGAATGAACGAGCAGCTCTCGGCCATGGCCCGGCTGCGACTGCACCTCATCCGGCACCGGATGCTCGACGAGGTGCTGGAACTGACCCGTTTCGAGAAGGAGCCGGCCCGCATCCAGGCGACCACCCCGCTGCTGTGCGACAACGGCCGCGCCTACACCCGCTATCCCTTCCTCCGCGACCCCGCCCGAGCCGTCCCCGACAGCTGCTACGACGTCACCGACAAGCTGAGCGTCCGCCACCTCATCACCCGCGCCGAACTGCGCGGCACCACCCTGCGCCTGGCCGGACACGCCTACCTCCACCGCGTGGAGACCCACGCCGCCACCGACGTCACCACCGAACTCGTCCTGCGCGAGCGCGACAGCGGAACCGAGTACCGGTTACCCGTCACGCACACCGCGACTCCCGGCCTCGGCGCCGACGAGGACGAGGGACGGCTCCGGTACGAGTACGCGGGCTTCGAGGCCTCCCTGGACATCGGCACGGCCGCCGACGGCAAGCCCCTCGTCGACGGCCTGTGGGACATCTCCCTCGCCGTCGGCGCCCAGGGCGTCTCCCGCGAGGTCCGCGTCGGCAGCAAGCGGGCCGACACCGTCTCCCCGACGGCACGCACCCGCGTCGTCGTCACGCCCGGCGGCCTGCGCGCGGTCACGCTCTACACCACCAAGCCGTACGGCAACCTCACGCTCGACCTCGGCGAGAAGAAGCACAAGGTGGCCCCGCGTCTCGCCCTCGACTCGCCGCGCTGGTCGGCTAGTTACCCCACCCAGCTGGTGGTCACCGGGCACAGCAGGCTCGACGCGTATCCCGACGGCGACCTGACCGTCGTACTGACGAACGACCGCGGCGAGAGAGCCGTCGTCCCCGCCGCACGCACCCCGTACACCGACCTCTTCACCGCCCGCGTGGACGTCGCCGAGCTGTCCGCCGGCCTCTGGACCGGCGAACTCCGGCTCGGCGGCTGGTCGGTGCCGCTGCCCGCCCTGCCGGAGAGGTTCCCCGCGGCCAAGTGGCGCAGACGGGCCATGCCCCGGTACGCCAAGCCCGCGCCGGACGCCGGCAAGCAGCGGTTCGCGCTGCTGGTGGCGAAGACCGAGCTGGTGAAGGCGATGGTCGGCAAGCTGAAGTGACGGGCCTTGTCACCCGTCATCACAGCTTGTCGATGTCCAGGTTCGCGATGGCCGTCCGAGCCACCTCGCGGCCCCGCTCCGTGAAGTCGCCCTTGCCCGGGTAGCTGATGGTGAGCTTGTACATGTCGCCGGCGGACGTCTTGTAGTAGAAGATCCTCAGCTCGCGGGGCGGGGATTCTGGGTGTCGTCGGTGGTGTAGACGACCTTGGTCTCGGCGGCCTTCTTGCCCTCGTGCGTCGTATTCGTTGGTTCGTCGGACCCGTAAGGGGCTCCCCCGTTGCTGCTCATGGGTTCATCCATATCGCGCCAAGCGCTTCCCCTTCCACGTCTGGTTCTTTCCAGTCACAGAGCCGTGACTCGGACTGCCGCTTATCTCCCCTTTATCTGGGGTTCGTGGGGGCGGAGCCTGAGCCGGAGGGGCGGGGACTGGGGCTGGGCGAGGGGGGCGTGCTCGAGGGCCTGGGCGTACTCGGCGTACTCGGCGTACTCGCTCTACTCGGCCCACTCGGCGTACTGACGGAAGTCTCCGGCGGCGAACTCGCAGGCACCACACCCCCGTCCCCGTCCCGGTCCATGAGCAGCGCCAGCGCGGACACGCCCGCCCCCGCCATCGCGGCGACCAGCAGCGCGCTCACCAGCACGCTGCGGGATGAGTACCCACGCCGGTCCCCCGTGCCGAACCGTTTCGGCATACGGCCCGTGTCCAAGAAGGCCCGCAGCATCCGCTCGGCTTCAGCCGCGTCGAGCCGTCGGACCGGGTCGCGTTCGAGAAGGCCCTGTACGACGGGGAGGATCGGCGCCGCCTGCGCGGGCGGCCGTACCTCGGCGGACACGACCGCGTGCAGGATGCCGCCCAACGAGTCGCGCCGGAACGGCGATTCGCCGCTCAGGGCCGTGCACAGCAGCGCGCCCAGCGACCACAGGTCGGACTCGGGTCCGGTCCTGGCCCCGGAGATGCGTTCGGGCGCGGTGTACTCGGGCGAGCCGACGAAGGACCCGCTCTCGGTGAGCGTGGTGGCGCCCGCGACCTGGGCGATGCCGAAGTCGGTGAGCACGATACGGCCGATGCCGTCGGTGCCGTCGCCGTCGGTGCCGTCCTCGATCAGGACGTTCGCGGGCTTGAGGTCACGGTGCAGGACCCCGGCCGCGTGCGCCGCGTGCAGCGCGCCCAGCAGGGCGATGCCGATCCGGGCGGCCTCGGCGGCGTCGACCGGGCCGCGGCCGGCGATCCGGTCGGCGAGGGAGCCGCCGTTGATCAACTCCATGACCATGTACGGGCGTTCGTCGTGCTCGACGACGTCGTGAACGACGATGATGTTCGGGTGGCTCAACTGGGCGACCGCGCGTGCCTCGCGCAGGGTGCGGTCCCGCCGCCACCGGGCCTCGTCCGCGGAGAGGGTCTCGTCGAGGGGGAGTTCCTTGACCGCCACCTGCCGACCGAGCAGTTGGTCGGTCGCCCGCCACACCACGCCCATGCCGCCGCGCCCGAGCCGCACCTCGAGCCGGTAACGGCCCGCGATCACACGGGCGTTGCCCGTCTCCTCGTCCCCCTCGGTCCCCATGCGCCTCATCATGCCGCACCGGACGGACCCCCTCCGGGGCGTCGACCGGCCAAAACGAGCCCCGTCACGCCACGCGCGCGGACCGCCCTCACACGAACGAGGGCCGTCACCACACCGGCGAGGGCCGTCACCACACCGGCGAGGACCGTCACCACACCGGCCAGGACCGTCACCACACCGGCCAGGACCGTCACCACACCGGCCAGGACCGTCACCACACCGGCCAGGACCGTCACCACACCGGCCAGGACCGTCACCACACCGGCCAGGACCGTCACCACACCGGCTAGGACCGTCACCACACGGGCGGGGTCAGCCCGTCTTCTCCTGCCAGCCCTGCAGCACCGCCTTGAACTGCTTGCGCGTGGTCGGCCAGTCCTTGGCGGGCGACGACATGTAGATCGCGTACTCGACGCCGTCCCGGGACATGTACGTCTCGTCCACGGCCCGCCGCGGCCCGGGATGATAGGGCGGGTCCTTCGCCAACGCGGTCCAGGTGTACTCCCACCGCGACGCCTTGCGGTCCCGGTAGAGGTCCTCCTCCAGGCTCACGCGCTCGTACTTGTGCAGCCCTTGGACCTGCTGTTCCATGTCGAGTTGGTGGCGGTACGGGTCACTGAAGTCCGGCGAGGTGTCGACGGCGATACGGACGAAGTGCTTGCCGCCGTCCGGTGTGTAGTCGATCTGGGTGAGGTCGCCCTCGACGCCGTAGACCTCCCGCTTCCAACCCTTGGGCAGGTAGAGGCTGAAGCCCACGGGGTCGTCGCGGCGCTCCCACTCGGCCGGAATGGCGCCCCCGGCGCTCTGCGTGTTCCCGCTCGTCGGCATGGGGCTCGGCGCGACGGACGCGCCGGACTCCTTCTGCCGCGACTCGTCCCACTGTTGCAGCGCCACGGCCGTGCCCCCGCCGATGATCGCCGCGAGGGCGACGACGAGGGCCAGCGTGCGCAGGCGGCGGCGCTTGGACGGGGGGCGGCCGGAGGGGGCGTACGCCGGACCGGTCCCGGTCGGACCCACCGGACCCGTCGGCCCCATTGGCCCCGTGCCGTGGTGGTACGGCGTGCCGGTCACGGGAGTGTGCGCCCCTGCGTTCGGCCCGGTGCGGGCCTCCGTCTCATGGTGCGAACCCAGCTGTCCCACATGCTGTGTCACCACATACGCCTGCGCCGCGCTCGGCCGCCGCCCCTCCGCCGCCTCGGCGAGCATCTGCTCGGCCTCGGACGCGTCGGGCCGCCTGGCCGGATCCTTTTCGAGCAGTGCGGTGATGACCGGCCCGAGCGGACCGGCGTACCGCGGCTCGGCGGGTTCCTCGTCGACGACCGCCTGCATGGTGTTCAGGGGCGTGGTGCGGCGGAAGGGCGACCTGCCCTCGACCGCCGTGTAGAGCGTGGCGCCCAGCGCCCACAGGTCGGAGGACGCTCCCGGGTCGTGGCCGCGGATCCGCTCGGGAGCGAGGTAGTCGACCGAGCCGACGATCTCTCCCGTACGGGTGATGGCGGTGTCGCCCTCGACCTGCGCGATGCCGAAGTCGGTGAGCAGGACCCGCCGGTCCCGGGAGAGGAGAACGTTGCCAGGCTTCACGTCCCGGTGCAGCACGCCGGCCGCGTGCGCGGCGCGCAGCGCCCGCAGCACCCACAGCCCGATGCGCGCGGCCTCCGTCGGCTCGACGCGCCCCTCCTCCTTGACCGCGTCGGCCAGCGATTGGCCCTCGACCAGCTCCATCACGATCCACGGCCGGCCGTCGTGGTCCAGCACGTCGTGCACGGTGACGACGGCGGAGTGGTTGATCCGGGCGGCCGCCCGCGCCTCGGCCCGGGTGCGGGCGAGCAGGACGGCCTGGTCGCTCTCGGACACATAGAGCGCGGCGGTCAACTCCTTGATCGCTACGGCCCGGTGCAGCACCTCGTCGTGGGCACGCCACACCCGGCCCATGCCGCCCTTGCCTATCGGGTCGGCGAGCCGGTAGCGCCCCGCGAGGAGCAGGCCCTGCATCTGATTCACGTTGCCCCGCAATGTTCTTGACAGGGTCAGATTAAGGACCTTGCCGTACTGAGGGGAACCACGGAGACGCCAAGGTGACCGCACTGTGACGGTTGTCGCTTCCAGCGACACAAGTGAACCCAGGGGCCGCCACCGGCGTCCCGTCCGGCGTCAGCCGGTGACCTGATACGTCGCCGACGCCTGCTCGTACAGCCGGGTCACCTCGTCCCGTTCGGCCTCCGGGCCGCGCACCTGCACCACGTGGTACTTCCCGTCGATCAGCATCGCGAGATTACGCACGAACAACTCGCGCCCGTCGTCGCCGGTCCAGGTGAACTGCCCCTCGGCCATGGTCCGTCCGCCCACCTGGATCGTCTTCAGTCCGGTGGCGGTGGCCCAGCTGGAGTCGCGGTACGGCTGCAGCTCCGGCTCCTTCTCCCGCTGGTACACCATGGGATCGCTGCCGTCCTCGTCGGCGGTGTCCCGTCCCGGTACGACGATGAGCTCGAAGTTCCCGTGCGTGTACACGACCTGACCGCGCCCGTTCACCGGGGTGCGGTCCCAGCCGTTGGCTACGGCGACCTGGAAGCCCTCCGCGTCCTTGCGCAGGGTGAAGCCGTCGGCGACCTCGGGGCCGGTGGCCTGCGTCTCGCCGGCATCGGCGGACGACGAGGGGCTGTCGTCGGTCCCGGGCGAGGTCTGGTCGGGCCGGGGCTCGCTGTTCGCCTCCGAGGACGGCTCGGGCGCCGGGCTGACCTCACCTGCGGCACCGGTCCGGTCCGTGCCGCCCTCCGCGGCGGGCTCCGTCTTCGGCATGAAGTACATGGCGTACACGATCGCGGCGGCCAGTGCGAGCAGGATCAGCACAAGCAGGTTCCGGCCGAGTCTGCGCGGCGAACGGACCTCCTCCCGGGCCCGCTTGTGCCGCCCGTGGTGCGCGGGCAGCCCGGCACGCCGCCGTCGTACCAGCTCGCCCCGCCGCCGTACGATCGGCAGCCGGCTCGTGTCGGCGGGCGGAGCCGCGACGACATGCGCGCCGGCCTCGGGCTCGGGGGCCGAGCGCACCAGCGAACGCAGCCAGCCGCGCAACTCCTCGAAGTCGAGCCGCTCGGTGGGGTCCTGGCGCAGCAGCGACTCCACGACCGGCCGCAGCGGCCCGCACTCCTCGGCGAAGGCGGGCGGCTCGGCACACACCATCTGCACCAGCTCGGCCGTCGACTCCTCCGGATACGGCGCATGCCCCTGTACGGCCCGGAAGAGCAGCGCGCCCAACGCCCACAGGTCGGACGCGGGCCCGATCGGCGCCGCCAACTGCCAGTTCTCGTGCAC
>NZ_NTGE01000046.1 GCF_002291145.1 Streptomyces sp. SA15 | reverse complement strand
GAATGCGTGGTGGGTCACGGCATCCAGCCGGCAATGCAGGGCATCTACGAGGGCATCGAGGAGACCCTGAGACACGAGCTGGCCCGCGTCACGCTCGAGAACGTACTCCGGGACGTACTCGCGGCACCTCGCTAGCCTCCCCGTTACGCCCTGACACCATCAAGATCCCCATCCATGCCCAGGCCGGCGAACAGCCTGGCAACCAGTCATGCCGAAGACTGTTGCAGTATCAGACCGTGTCCTACGAGCTCGTAACTTGATCTTGTTGAAGTGCCCTGGTCCGGCGTGACCGATGTGACGATTCCGCCGTTCGGGAGGATGTGAGCACCCGGCCGTGGATCGTGGACGACGACTTGTGGGCGCTGATCGAGCCGCTGCTGCCGCCCTGGCCGGAGAAGTCGCCGGGCCCGCGGCCGGTGGCGGACCGGCTGTGTCTGCAGGGCATCCTGTACGTCCTGCACAACGACATAGCCTGGCAACTCCTGCCGCTGGAGCTGGGATTCGGTTCCGGGCAGACCTGTTGGCGGCGCCTGGGTCGGTGGCAGCAGGCCGGGGTCTTCGACCAACTGCACCGCATCCTGCTCGCCGAGCTGAACTCGGCCGGCGAACTCGACTGGTCCCGCGCGTGCGTGGACGGCTCCCACATCCGCGCGAAAAAGGGGGCGCCGACACTGGTCCGTCGCCGGTCGACCGGCGGAAGACGGGCAGCAAACACCACCTGATCTGCGACGGACGCGGCACCCCGTTCAAGGTCATCACCACCGCGGCCAACGTCAACGACGTCACCCAGACCCTCGCCCTCATCGATGGCATCCCGCCCGTGGCCGGACGAACCGGCCGCCCACGCCGCCACCCCGACTCACTCCTCGGTGACAAGGGCTACGACTCCAACCCCACCCGGCGGGAACTGCGCAAGCGGCGGATCCTGCCGGTCATCTCCCGCAAGGGCGCCCCGAACATCAAGGGCCTGGGCAAGCTCCGCTACGTCGTCGAGCAGACCTTCGCCCTGCTCCACCAGTTCAAACGCCTCGCCGTCCGTTGGGAACGCCGAACCGAACTCCACGACGCCTTCGTCTCGTTGGCCTGCAGCCTCATCTGCTGGAGACGCCTCAAGAAGGCCCGCCCATGATCGTGTTACGAGCTCTTAGGCAACTTGAGCGTGGGCTGCGGTGCTTGCTGAGCGGGGATTTGGGGCGTCTGCAGCTCAACAGCCGCCGCGCCCGAGGCCGTCGGCGCGCCACCCTCACCGCTTTGTCCCTTGCTCTTCCGCTTGCGCCTAACCATTGAGTCCCCCAGGCCGGGCAGGCTTGTGCTTCGCGCGCGAGCGCTTCACCCGAGTCACGCCGCCAAGTACGTAAGTCACGCCGACCAGTTGCCTGATGGCGCATCAGGGACAATGGTGCACCACTCGGCTCACTTTTACTCCGTCTTCGTCGCAGTTTGTGACCTTCAAGTTACGGGCAGCTTGTAAAGTTCGCCAGCGTCGCGCCGTAGGTGCCGACCACGACGAGGTGACGAGGCCGCGACGCTTGCAACACGTCTGGTGCCCCTGTCACGGGCCCGCCGTCACTGCGTGCTCTGGTCGACGACAAGCCGGTAACGTGGTTGAGGTCGGTGGGGGTACAGCGAGGCACACACGCGCCTCATCGGCCGGCGCAGCCGCCATCGTGGCTGACTGTCGTCGGCTGAGGCTCAGACGACCCCAAGGCTGGCCCCCGCTCAAGGTGCCTCGGGGGCTTGCCAATTGCGTGCCAGATCCTCCGGGGACTCGCGGGGGGGGGAGCGAGGACTCAGCCACCGATCGCCAGGGCTGGTACACCGCTCCGCCGCAGGTCGGTGCCGTAGTCGTCCCTCGAAGACCCAGGCTCCGCGAGCGGAGAGTCTTGCGAGTAGGCAACAGTTGGCCATGCGCAGCTACGGTTGGCCAACTGGCGATCGATCCATCCGGTTAGGTTCGCGAATAGAAGCCATGCAACCGACTGGGCGCTTGGACGGTCCTGTGCCGTGTGAAACCTAACCTGTCCCCGCGCCGGGGCCTGCGTCTTTGGCCCGTCGGCCCAGTCCTCACCCTGGCCTTCATCACCGCCATCGCTGTTGCCGGCGCAGTGTTCTTCACAGCATGGGACCTGCTCGGCGTCCAAGGCCTCAAGCCCGAACGTCGGGTCGATTCGAAGACTCTTTTCGACCTGGTCAAGCTCTCCTTCGGCGTCGTCGCTGGGGCCGGTGCTCTGGTCGCTCTGATCGTGGCCTATCGGCGTCAGCGTGTCGACGAGGATGCTGCGCTGCGGGAAGCCACCCGCCTGCACACCGAGCGTTTCACCACCGCGGTATCCCAGCTAGGTGAGGAGTCCGCCGCGGTGCGCCTGGGCGGGGTGCACGCTCTGGCTGGTCTTGCCGACGACGCGCCGACCCGCGATCTGCGCCAGACCTGTATCGATGTCTTGTGCGCCTACCTCCGACTTCCCTATACGGCCGAGGCCAGCATCCCTGCCGACGACGCCGAAGCCCGGCACGCCTATCTGGCTCTGCGTGAAGTACGACATACCATCATCCGACTCATCCGAGATCACCTGCGCCTGACACCCGACCATCCGCGCTCCTGGCAAGGGCATGATTTCGACTTCAGCAACGTTGTCTTCGACGGCGGCGACTGGACCCGAGCGCGGTTCTCTGGCGGCCACGTCGCCTTCGATGGCGCACGGTTCTGCGGGGGCGACCTCTCCTTCGGAGGTGCGGAGTTCTCAGGTGGGCAGGTCTCCTTCGGCGCTGCCGAGTTCGTAGACGGCCACGTCCACTTCATGTTCGCGGAGTTTTCCGGCGGTGAGGTCATCTTCGAGGAGGCGCAATTCTCCGGCGGCCAGGTGTCCTTCACAGGAGCACAATTCTCGGGCGGCCAGGTGTTCTTCGACACCGCAGAGTTCTCAGGTTGCGATGTCTCCTTCAACGCTGCGGCGTTCTCCAAAGGAAAGATCACCTTCGTCTCTGATTTTTCTGGCGGAAAGGTGTCTTTCAACAACGCCCAGTTCTCGGGCTGCGAGGTCTCCTTCGACCGCTCGGAGTTCACCGGATGCGAGGTTTCCTTCGACGGCACGGCGTTCTCTGGTGGCACGATTGACCTTCGACAGGCGGTGGGGAACGCGCCTGATGGTTTGCCACCAGCAGACGTAAGGCCACTTCCGTCGAGCCTGCTGCTGCCTGAGAGTTGGCATCAGCCCACTGTCTGAAGGGTGTCCGGCCAAGCTGGGAGGGCTAATGCCTGATTCGCTCAACCAGAAGCCCAAGCCGCTCTCCGGTCCCTGCGCCGCGCCTACCCCAAAGTTCAGTGGCACACGGCAGGCGGACACTCCCCCGAGTCCGAGCCCCTCTGGGACTCTGTCAGCGTTGACGTTTCCGGCAAGTACACCCAGCGGGAAAGGTGCGACTGTATCGAACCCCGACGAGCGCAGTGAGCGTGAATAAGACCCCATGCACACCAGGGCATAGACGAGGGCCCCACTGAAGCAGGCCGATGATGCGAGCCGCACCACAAGCGCACCAGAAGAAGCGGGAACAGCGGGGAACCACGGGGAACGCAGCCCAGCCCGACGAGGCCACGCCCCGGCCGTTCGCCCAGGTCAGCACCCGAACCAGCCCCAAATGCTCGCAGCTTCCCAAGCTGAGGGCCCCGAAGCTACCGTTGCGAGCCGACCGTCGCAGCTTGCTCTGGTCGACGACACAAGCCGGTAGCGTGGCTGAGACCGGTGGGGGTACAGCGAGGCATACGCGTGCCTGATCGGCCGGCGCACCCGCCGTCGTGGCTGACTGTCGTCGGCTGAGGTTCGTGCCACAACCGTGCCAGATGCAGAGGTCAGCCACGGTCAATGAGGGTGTCCTGCGGTCGAGTTGCCGGGCGCCTCACCTGGTAACAAGACCGCAGCTCACCGGCACGATCCCCCAGCCTCTCTCCTAAGGTGGTTGTCCAGCCCGCTCACCGAGTCCACACCCGCAGGAACTCTTCGGCCGGGATGGCTTCCAGCGGATCCTCTTCAGGATCGATCGCTTGGTCCGTCAGGAAGCCGTGCTCGTCCTCCAGGTGCTCCCAGCTGTACCGGTGGAGTTGGCCGGCCGAAGTCAGCTCGGCTTGCTTGATGACGACCAACTCACCGCGGTCAGGTACGGCCTCGATGTACCACAAGCCACCCTCCTCGTCAGCGTGGCGGAAGTGGTGCCGCTGGGTGGCGGCTTCATCGAGTGCTCGGAAATACGTCATGGTCTCTGCTTTGATGCGCTCCAGGTCAACCACGGGACCATCGTGTCAGCGAGTGCACGCGGTTGCCCCCTTCTGACATCCACGAGTGACGTCAACGGGGCCGGACGTCAGCACTCCCAGGCGGTCTGGCATGGCCAGCGTGGCCAGGTGGCTCCCCGATGGTGCCGAGGAGCGATCGAACTCCTAAAGCGGGTGCCACCGGATCTCTTCCAGAAGCGCTCACTGACCAAGCAGAAGGACGGGGCTCCGCGCAACGCCCAGTAGGTCGCGCAGAGCCCCGTGCAGGCGAGTCGGGGGCTCAGGCCGTCGCGGCGGCCCGAGGCACTGGCCGACTCGAGGTATCGAGCCAGATGCTCTGTCCCTCGGCGGTCACGGTCACCCCGAAGCGCTCCCGGCCCGGTCGGCCGTGCTCGACGTACAGCTCGTGCGCGGCCTCCACCGCATCCCACAGCGGGCGCGGCCCTGCCTGCCGTACGGCGCCGTCCTCGGCGCGCGCCCACGCGCCGTCAGTGCCCCACAGCTCCACGGCCGTCACGAGGCCATCGTCGCCGCGCTCGAAGGCGAACCCGGTGTCGGGAGCGACGAGGGACAGCACGAAGCGGAATGCCTCGTCCTCGGCGACGGCGGCCAGCTCCAGGCCGGTCAGTCGGCCGCTCGTCGCGTCCGGCCTGCCCGGGTGGGCCGGAGTGCCGGTGGTGCCGGCGTCGCGTACGGCCATGAAGTACGAGCGGGCGGGCAGGAACCTGCCCTCGGCACGGCCGTCGTCGGCGACGACCAGGCACACCGTGCCCCAGCCCACCGGGCACACGATCAGGCCTGCGGGCTTCACCTGCTCCAGCCACGCGGCCGGGATCGTGCTGAAGCCACAGGTGGCGATGAGCCGGTCGTAGGGGGCCTGGCCCGGGTGGCCCTCGCGGCCGTCCCCGGCGTGGACGAGCGGGGTGTATCCGGAGCGCCGTAGCCGCGATCCCGCCAGCCGCGCCAGCACCGGGTCAACCTCCACGGTGACGACCTGGTGGCTGCCGAGCCGCTCCGACAGGAGCGCGGCGTTGTAGCCCGTGCCGGTCGCGATCTCCAGCACCCGGTGACCGTCGACGACGTCGAGGGCCTGGAGCATGGTGAGCATCAGGCCGGGGGCCGTCGACGACGAGGTGGCCACGCCGTCGGTCAGCTGCGTCGCCAGCGCGTCATCCGTGTACACCAGGTCAAGCCAGTCCGGGTCGGCGGACGTCACTCGCCGCTGCCCTTCGCCTGTCAAGGCCCAGAACTCGGGCACGTACGGGTGGCGCGGAACGGTCTCGAACACCTTCCGCCATGTTGGGTCTGTGAGTTGGCCGCTGGCCTCCAGGCCGTCAGCCAGCGCCACGCGCAGCTCGGCAGCGCGCTCTTCGGTGTGCGTCGTCATGGTCGTCCCTTGGCGAGTAGATCAGCGATATGCGCGGCGATGGGTAGGCCCGTCTTGTTCTGGATCCAGGACCACTCTCCGGACGGGGTGACCGCGAAGTCGAACGCGCCGAAGTTGAGCCGGAAGTGCTCCAGCCAGCCCAGCACGCCCGTCCGTACGTCGTCCGGGACTTTGCACACGTCGTAGGTGAGGGCGTCGTAGTCGCTGCGCCAGTCCACGCGGGCCGTGTCGCTGCCCGCGTGGATCTCGGCGGCGAACATGTCCGTGCCCACGACGGTCAGCCGCACCTCGTGCGACTTGGGCACCCACTCCTGGAACAGGTGCGCCGTCAGGGACACGGAGTCGTCGATGGCGTCGGGGTCGACCACGTGGGTGGGGACCCCGGTGCGGCGGCCGTCCGGGTACTCCAGCGGACCGCCCATGAGCGGCTTGCAGATCATCCGGCCGCCGACCTGGTTGCAGAACTTCCGGGCCGCCTCCGGCTCCGTGGTGATCAGTGAGCGGGGCGTACGGAGTCCGTGCGCAGCCGTTACCGGGAGCTGTCCCGGCTTGTGGGAGGCCATGCCGTCCACCTCGGGTCGGTTGACCCACGTCCCGGCAGCGCGTACAGCGTGCCGAGCAGGCCGGCCAACGCCGGTTCGTTCGCCCACGAGCGGTGGGGCTCCTCCAGCCGCTCGGAGACGGCGGGAAGGCGGGGCCGCCTGTAGTAGACGGCCCTCACCTCCTCCAGCCGCACGGAGCGGTACTCGTCAGCCAGGACCCCCGCCCAAGGTGCTGCAGCGTGCTCGACGGACAGAGAGACGGTGAGCGGGAAGTCGCCCATGTCGAACCGCATCACCGGCACGTGCCGGATCGTCAGCTCGTCGATCACCAGGTCCGCTGCGGGGTCTAGTTCCTTGGTGACGACCAGCACCGGGCCGCCGGACAGATGCTGTGTCACCGCATCAGGTACGGGGCGGCGGTGTCGTCATTCTTGCTGTCCCAGTTCGTGTTCGTGCAGCTCCCGGCCAGGGTGGCGGACCGGCTCCACACGAGGCCGGCCATCCCCAACCGGCGGGCGCAGCGCGCGCAGTCGAGGGCGATCGCTGGCGCGGGCTGAGCTGGTCCACGCGCGGCAGCTCGGCCACGGCGGGCGCGCTCACTGTTCGCCGTCCGCGCGCAGCTCGGCCCACACGCGTTTCCCGCCGTGCACCAGCTCACTGCCCCACGCGTGGGCGAGGGCGTCGACGAGGACCAGGCCGCGGCCGCTCTCGTCGTCGGCCGCCGGTGTGCCCGGGGTGGGTCTGGTGCGCGAGGTGTCCGTCACGACGACCCGCGCGGACACGGTGCCGGTGCGGGTGATCGAAGCGCCGACCGTGGCGGCGTCCGTGTGCTCCACCGCGTTGGCCACCAGCTCCGTAACGACCTGCTTGGCGACGTCGACCAGCTGAGGCAGGCCCCACGTCTCCAGTGCGAGCGCTATGTCCCGCCGTGCCTGAGTGGCGGCCTCCAGCGTCGCCGGATAGCGCTCCTGATAGCGCTGTGGTCCTACGGGTACAGCGGTCATGGTCATCGTCGCGTCCCTCGGTGGTTCTCGCGTTCGACGTCAACAGCGCCTCTGCTGTCACGTAGAGACAACCGTCGTTCACGGAGCGCCACCGGACGTACGCGCGGACCTTCCGCCGGACTTTTTCTCAGCCGCCGGACTTTTCGAGTCCAGCACGGCGGCTACGGTCGACGAGAGCAGACACCTTCGGGGAGGCCAGGGGTGGATGAAACGCTGACGCCGTTCGCACGTGCCTGCATAGAGCGTGGATGGGCCAAACCGGCGACGTTCATCCCGGCCTTCGAGGCGACCGCCGAATTAGTCGGGGAACAGGTGACCGTCACCGATCGCCAGTTCCGGCGGTGGCGGCAGCCGAATCCACCCAGGCCACACCCCCCGGCCTGGCGGGTGCTGCACGCGATGTTCGGCATGAACCCCGCTGACCTCGGCTTCCCGGGGCCAGGGCCAAGCACGACGGCGGACGCACCTCAAACACCGCCGAAAGAGGTGAACGTGGACCGCAGGACCTTCGTCGCCGACTCCGTCGGCCTCGCCGCCGGCCTGGCGGTGGGACCTCGGGAGAGCACCGGGATCCCGGATGCCGTGGGGACCGCTCACCTTCTCGAACTCCGCGAGGGCCTGCGGTCGCTGTACACGCTCGATGACGCATACGGAGGCGGCGACGTCCGGTCCCTTGCCGTCCGCCACCTCCGGCGTGTGCGCCGGATCATCAACACCAGCAGCTATCCGGACACCATCGGCCGCCAACTCCAGCTCCTCGCGGGCGAAACGGCCGAGCACTGTGCCTGGCTGTACTACGACGCCGACGAACAGGACACCGCCCGCCGCTACTGGGGCGAGGCCCTGACCACCGCGACCATGCTCCACGACGCAGGCCTTCAGGTCCTGGTCCTCGTCTCACTGAGCATGCAGGCCAGCTACGAAGGACGGCCCCGCGACGGCTACGACCTGGCGCGCGCCGCCCACTCGCTGGCCGTCCCCTTCGGCTCCCCGGTACTGCTGTCCCTGATCTCCGCCCGCGAGGCCCGCGCCCTGGCCCTCATGAAGGACCAGAGCAGCGCACGCAAGCGACTCGCCGACTCCATGCGCATGGTGGACCGCTTCGACCGCGGACACCCTGCCCCGGACTGGGCCGCCTTCCACGGGCACGCCGAACTCGACTACGCCCAGGGCCTGCTGTACTCCGACACCGGGCATCACAAGGCCGCGGTGCCCTTCCTGCGGGCAGCGCTCGCCCACCAAGACCGGTCGTACGGGCGCAATCGAGCCCTGTACCGGATGACCCTCGCCCGCAGTCTGGTCCAGGCCGGCGAAGTCGACGAGGGCGCGGCCGAAGCGGTCGGCAGCCTCACCCACCTCGAAGAGGTGGAGTCCGGCCGCGTGAACCGCCGGGTGGCCGAGGTGCGGGACCTCCTTCGAAGCGTCGACGCGGTGAGCGCCCGCGATGCCACCGGTGAGCTGACCGAGTACACCACCCAGCAGAAGGGAGCCGTGTGATGGCCGACCTGACGTACGAGCGGCATGAAGGTCCGGGCGGCGCCCACCAACTCGACGCCTTCCTCCCCGCCTACGAGGAGGTGTACGCCGAGCCGCCGTACTGCGAGGGCCCGGGCGACGTCGCCGAGTTCATCGACCACTACCAGGTGCACGCCCAGCGGCCCGGCTTCCGTCTCGTACTGGCCCGCGACGGAGACGAGGTCATCGGCTTCACGTACGGCTACTACCTCGCCCCTGACACCCACTGGTGGAAGAACCTCCAGCGCATCGAGCTGCCGGAGGACTTCACACGCGAGGACGGCTACCGCACGTTCGTCATCATCGAGTTGGCCGTACGGAAGGCGTGGCGGCGGCGCGGCATCGCCGCCGCGCTGCACACGCGGCTCCTCGACGGCCTGGATGTCGAGCGGGTCACGTTGACGATGCGGCCCGAACCGGAGGCCGCGCCGGCGCAGTCCGCCTACGCGGCATGGGGGTACCGGAAGGTCGGCGTGTCCCATCCGTGGGACGAGGCGCCGCTGTACGACTGCATGGTCCGTGATCTCCGCTGAGTCGAAACGCCCACCCCGTGGCGGGCGCGGGCAGCAGACGGCCCCCGAGACGGAACACATGCCGTCTCGGGGGCTGCTCAACTTCAGTCCCCGCCACGGCCGCCCCTACGACACGGCCCGCAACCATTGGGCACGTCGCCCCGAGTGGCCTAAGCCGATCGGCAAGCGGGGCAAGTTCCTGCTGAGGCGGCCGACGGGGGGGCGCCGGTAGCGCGCACACTCCGTCGGCACCAGCTCGCGCCACTACCGATACACCGGCCGCCCCGACACGCGCCCGAGGCCGTGTGCGGACGGGGCTTCTGAGGCCGTTGTGACGTTTGTTAAAGGTCAAGCGCTTCCCTAGTGGGGCTGACGGCCTCACCAAAGTCTTGCGAAAAACTCCCTGGGGGAACCTTGACGAGAAGCACCACGCCGAGACGCATACTCGCCCGCACCCTGGGCGTCGTCACGGCAATGACAGTCGCGCTCACGGCCGCACCGCTGGTGGACACCGCGCAGGCCTATGGCGCGGCGTCGGGAACGCTGAGTTTCAGTGGCGATCCGGGTGAGCCGATTTCTGGCGGCCAGTCGTACGAGTACACGGCTGGAGCGGTCCAGATGTTCGACGTCCAGGCCAGCAGCAACCAGAACGTCCTTGACGTCGCGATCGATGTGGAAGAGGGCACGCTCTGGCGTCTCATCGTCGCCGCCCCCGATGGTCAGAAGCTGACTGAGGGCACCACGTACACCGGGACGAAGCAGTGGCCCTACGCCCAGCCGGAGGATCCGGAACTGGTGTTCGGCGGGAACGTCAACGGAACCGAAAAATGGTGTAGCACCAGCTCTGGCTCCTTCACCATCCAGCACATCGCTTTCGGCCCCTACGGCTACGTCCGCGAGCTCGATGCCACCTTCGAGCAGTACTGCAACGGATCGACGGTGCCTGTGCGCGGTGCGGTTCACGCGGTCATGCCCGAACCTCCGGTCGAACTCGCCATGGGGATGAACGTCGACCCCGAGGGCACGGTGGACGGACCGGATGGCCGGATCACCGTCGGTGGCACCGTGACGTGCAACAAGCCTACGAGCGTCTGGATCGTCGGCCATGTCTTCCAGATCCAGAAGAAGGAGACGCCGAGCGCGACCTATGACACGACCGTGGCCTGCACCCCGGGCGCGCCCGTCCCCTGGTCTGTCAGCCTCACCAGCGGGGAACCCGGCACCTCGTTCCAGCCTGGTACGGCGACGATGCGCAGCAGGGCCCGAGCCGATGACCGGGACTACCCGGTGACCGCCGACACCGGACAGCAGGAGTCGACGATCACGCTTTCCAAGTCCTGACCCGAACAGCCCGAACAGCCGAACAGCAGGTGCCCGGGTCCGCCGAACTCGACGGACCCGGGCACGTTCCTACGGCACCGGCGGCGGCCGCCGCCGGTGGTGGCGGTTAGTGGCTCATCGCACCTGCCGCGCATACGGCGCCACAGTGATCCGGTCGATCAGCGGCGCGTAGCGGGACCGGAGCAGTACGCCCGGGAAGGTGTCCGAGGCGTACGTCGTGCCGTCGAAGTTCGGCAGTTCCTCGGAGCGGAGGGCGATCGTGTTCTGTCCCTTCTTCAGGTGGACCGGGACGGTCAGCTCCCAGAAGTTGTTCTGGTGGAAGCTGTGCGGGAAGCCGACGCGCTGTGCCTCGCCGCCGTTGACGCTGATGTCGGCGTGTCGGGCGAGCGGGTCGGGGTTGTAGTGGGTGGCCTCGGACTGCTCCGGGTTGGAGTAGCGGATGCGCAGCGCGTACAGGCCGCTCCGGTCGGCGGCCACGGTGAAGGTCGCGGTGTTGCCGTTGCCGGGATCGCCGCCGATACCGGTGATCGCCGTGCCGTCGGTGGCCAGGGAGAGCGGGCTGAGCGTGGCCGAGCCCGCCAGCTTGGCGTCCTGCGCCTCGTACGTACGCGCCGGGAGCGCGCCCTCGGTCGGCGTGACCCGGAGGCGGTCGACGAGGGTGGTGGACGAACCTCCGGTCAGCGTCACCTTGTTGACGCCGCCCGAGAGGGACACCGCCGCGCTGCTCGTGCCGCTGCCCAGGCGCCGGACCTCGTGCCCGTTGACGGACAGCCGGGCGCCCGAGCCGGCGAGGGTGTCGACCTTGAGGGTGGCCTCGCGGTCGGCGGGTGAGTAGACCCAGAACGTGGCGGTCTGGCCCTTGGCGAGCCGGGCCGCGCCCGAGCCGGTGGCCGCCTGCTTCGGCAGGTCGTAGACGGGGCGCGCCCCGCCGCCCAGCCAGGCCAGCTCACCCTCGTACACCTGGGTTCCCGCCGAAGCCTCCGGAAGCGAGAGGGTGAGACGGTCGACGATGGCGTCGCCCTTCGTGGCGCGCTTGCCGTCGGCGCTCTTCGCGGCGAGCGTCAGGGTGTGCTTGCCCTTGGTGAGGTGGACCTTGGTGTCGGTGTGGTCCCAGACCACCCACTTGTAGCCGAGCGGCAGGTACAGCTCCTGCTCGCTGTCGGCCTTGCCGTCCACACGCAGGAAGACGTTGGTGGGGCCCTGGTCCTTCACCCTGTCGAAGGTGTTGAGGGAGTTGGCGAAGACGCTCAGGTCGTAGGTGCCGTCCTGCGGTACGTCCACGGTGAAGTCGAGCGTGACGTCCGAGCCGGTGCGCAGGCCGCCCACGTCGTAGCCGCCGGAGGTGTAGAACTTCGACACGTCGCGGGGTGAGCCCTCGGGGCCGTTCTTGGAGTAGCCGGACCCGGTGTGGGCGGCGTCCTCCGCCTCGTACGAGCCCTGCCAGCGCACGGGCGGCGACTGCGTGCCCGTCGCCTTTCCGGCCGGGCTGAGGACGATCTCGTACGCCGACGACTCCTTCAGCGTCGGCAGCGCGCCGTCGCCGAAGTCGACGACGACCGTGCCGTCGTCACCGACCTTCAGGTTCTGTTCCGAGAGCAGTTTCGGGCCGGAGTTGTCGCCCACCTGCCCGCTCCAGTCGATCTCCTTCACCCAGGCGTGTACGCGGTCCCCGAAGAGCTTCTTCGGGACGCCCGCGAAGGTGATGTGGCCCTTGCCCGTGGAGCCGCCGAAGATCAGCCGGGACTGTTTCTTCTTCTCGTCGAGCGTGGCGACGCCCTGCATCGTGTAGTTCTGGCCGGGGAACGGCGGGGTCACCTTCACCGTGTGCCCGCTCATCGAGGCGTACGAGTTCAGCAGCCACCACTGGCCGTTGCCTCGGTTGGACTGCACCGCCGAGTCGGAGAGGTTGCCGTCGATGTTCCAGTACGCGATGTCGGCGTCCACCTTGGACTCCTCGATCGCGGACACCCACTGGATCATCTGGCCGGGGACCGAGGTGTGGTAGTTGAACGCGTACTCGTTGATGTTGATGGGGAGTTGGGTGCCTTCGCGGTCGGTGCCCTTGAAGAGGTCCTTCTCCCATGCCCGGTACTTGGCGACGCTCGCGCGCACCGCCTCCGGGTGGCTCAGCTCGTGCCAGGTGATGACCTCCGGGAGGGTGCCGGCGGCCAGGGCGTGTGTGAGGAAGCCCTTCACCTGGTCGTACAGGACGCTGGTGTTGGGGCCGGCTATGCGGGCGTCGGGCATCTTGCTCTTGATGAGCTTGTAGAAGTCGTCCCAGGCGGCGAAGTAGTCGTCGGGGTCATTCAGCCAGCTGACCTTGTTGTAGCTCCACTCGCCGGTGCCGAACATGTTGCCCTCGGGCTCGTTGAACGGCACGAAGACGATGTTGTCCTGGTACTCCTTCGGCAGCTTCAGGACCTGGTCGACCTGCGCCGCGATCTTCTCCCGGTAGAGCTTGAGCTTCTCCTCGGGGGTGTCGCCCGGCCACTGGTACGGGAAGCCGCGGTGGATGTCGGTCATGTAGATGTACACGTCACCGTCGGTGGAGTCGGCCAGCGGCTTCACCACCTCCAGCGCGTCGGCACCTGGGTGCTGCGGGCCGTCCTGCGCCTTCGTGGAGACCGTGCGCAGGCCCATTCCCTCCATGAGGTTGTTGGTGGGGACGTCCGGTCCGTACACGCCGTAGAGGGTGCCGGAGGCGCCGCCGTGGAAGGCGCCGGTGTCCGAGCCGAGGTCGACGGTGAGCTGGCCCTCGCGGACCACGGTGACGGTCGCCTTCACCGCGCGTCCGGCCGCGGTTCCGGCCATCGTGAACGTCCCGGGCCGCTCGTACTGCTCGGGCGCTACGGCGTCCCAGGTGATCGGCGTGTCACGGTCGTAGCCGTCGGAGTAGGAGGAGCGGACGGCGGCGGGGAGGGAGGGAGCGGTCCCGGTCGTCGTACGGACGTCGAAGGACGTCTTCGAGAGCTGCTGGAGGGCGGGCACGGTCCCCACCGTGCCGGCCACCTGCTCGGGGCTGAGCGCCGAGTGCCACACGGTGAAGTCGTCGATCGCGCCCTTGAGCAGCGGGTCCGGCCAGAAGGACTTGCCGATGTAACCGGCGGCCGTGGCCGAACTGTCCAGCAGTTCCCTGGCCTTGACGTCGGTCGCGGCGGAGGAGACCGCCGCGCCGTCGAGGTAGGTGGTGACCCGGTGGGCGGTGCTGTCGAGGGTGACGGTGACGGTACGCCACTGGTTCGCGGGAAGCTCCGCGTACCCGCTGACCTGTGCTTCCGCGCCCCCTCCGCCGGTGGTCACGGCCGTGCGCAGCACACCGCCGTTGTTCGACGGGGTGGTGAAGAGGTACTTGGTGTTGTTGGTGCCCAGATCGAAGATCCGCTGCCAGGACGACTTGTCGTCGCCCCACTTCACGCGGGCGGAGACCGTCAAGTCGGCCGCGTCGCCGAGGATTTCGCGGGGGAGGCGGACGTACGCGCCGTTGGAGTCGGGTGCCCCGCCGGGTAGCGCGAGCGCCTTGCCTCCGCCCGTGCCCTCGACGGACTGGGCGGTGGAGCCGTTCACCAGGCTCGCCGTCAGACCGTTGCCGGAACTGTCGGTGATCTTCCCGGAGGCGAGGTCGTCCTGGTCGAAGGTGTAACGGGCGGTGGGCTGGGGCGTGTCCGCCGCCTGCGCGGGGACGGCCGGCACGGCCAGCAGGCCCGCGCCGACGGCCAGCGCCACGGCGGCCGGGGCTCTGCGCCGGGCGGTTGCGTCAGGGGATGGCATGGTGACGTCCTTTCAGGAAACTGTCGAACCGGTTCGACAGCGTCCACAGCGGCTCTTGCCGGTTGGCGGGGGCCGACCGGGTGGTCAGGTGTCACGGGTGGTCAGGCGTAACGGGCGGTCAGGCGTAACGGGCGGGTCAGGTGTCACGGGCGGGTCAGGTGTCGCGGAACGCGGCGCGCGGCTGCGCCGGTTCTTCGGTGGTGGCGAGGCGGCACCGCCCTGCGGCGGGACCGCACGGGTTCTCTCAACTCGGCCCAATTGTTCGGCTTTTCGAACGTGGTTCGCAGTGTCGGCGAGACCGTAGGGGCAGGTGGGTATGGTGGTCAAGACTTTGCGTCAGCCTTGGCAACGCGGCGTCCCTCGCCGCAGGAAAAGCGATGGGGGCGGGCGTCGCGCAGGAGCCCGGCAAGGCGCCGCGTGTGTCCGTCGTCGGTGGGTCGGCCCGTGGCTTACCTGTGCGGCGTCGCCGGCGATGAAGACTCGGCTGTCGCGGTAGCGGTCGGCTTGCCGGAAGTTGCGGTGGCACAGGCGGCGGAGCAGTGTGGGCGCGCCTTCGGGCGGCGGGGTCAAGGGCAGACGTACTCCGATGACCCGTTCGGTGCTGTGCTCCATCTCGGCCGGCGTCATCGGCGCGCCCGGCCCCGGGAAATCGCCCGCCTGGTGCTCTTCCCATTCGGCCGTGTTGACGAGCGGGCGCTGCGGGTTGTGCGGGAGGAGGTTAGTGCCCGGGACTCAGTGCTGATGTCCCAGGCGTCGGCTCCCCGCCGAAGAAGACGGGGAGCCTGAAGGCCGTACATACGGCAGGCAGTCGGCAGCGCAGCGCCTACCGCGACGCGACCGCCTCCTCCGTGGTCTTCGGCCGCATCCGCTCCCGGACCAGCGAGACCGCGATCACCAGTGCGGCCACGAGCACGGAGAGCAGCACCTGGCTCCGGCCACCGCCCTCCTTGTCGTCGGTGAGCATGTAGACGAGCACGAACGAGATCATCGCGATCGTCGCCCAGGTCAGATACGGGAACAGCCACATCCGGACGACCAGCTTCTCCGGGTTCTCGCGCAGGATGATGCCCCGCATCCGCAGTTGCGAGAAGCAGATGACCAGCCAGACGAACAGCGCGACCGCGCCCGAGGAGTTCAGCAGGAACTGGAACACCGTGTCCGGCCACAGGTAGTTGAAGCCGACCGCCACGAAGCCGAAGGCGACGGAGGCCAGGATCGCGGGCTGTGGGACACCTCGCGCGTTCGTCCGTACGAAGGACTGCGGGGCGTCGCCGCGCTGCCCGAGGGAGAAGGCCATCCGGGAGGCGGTGTAAAGGCCGGAGTTGAGACAGGACAGTACGGCGGTCAGCACGATGAAGTTCATGATCTCGCCGGCGTGCGGGATGCCGATCGAGTCCAGGGCCGCGACGTACGAGCCCTTCTTCTCGATCGCCGGGTCGTTCCACGGCAGCAGCGCGACGACGACGAGGATCGAGCCGACGTAGAAGATGCCGACCCGCCAGATCACGCTCCTGGTGGCCTTGGCGACCGCGCGCTGCGCGTCCGCGGACTCACCGGCGGCGAGGGTGACGATCTCGCTGCCCATGAAGGAGAAGACGACCAGCAGGATGCCGGTGAGGATCGCTCCGGGCCCGTTCGGCAGGAAGCCGCCGTGTTCGGTGAGGTTGCCGAAGCCCGTCGCGGCGTTGTCGGAGCCGGGCAGCACTCCGAAGATCGCCAGGACGCCGAGGAGGATGAAGCCCGCGATGGCGACGACCTTTATGCCGGCGAACCAGAACTCGAACTCGCCGAAGGAGCCGACCGAAACGAGGTTGGTGGCGGTGAGGACCGTCATCACGATCAGCGCCCAGGCCCACTGCGGTACGGCCGGCACCCACCCTTCCAGGATCACGGCACCCGCGGTCGCCTCCACGGCGAGCACGACGACCCAGAAGAACCAGTACAGCCAGCCGATCGAGAACCCGGCCCAGCGGCCCAGCGCGCGGTCCGCGTAGGCGGAGAAGGAGCCGGAGGTCGGGTTGGCCGCGGCCATCTCGCCGAGCATCCGCATCACGAAGACGACCAGGGCGCCGACCAGCGCGTACGACAGCAGGATGCCGGGCCCGGCGGCGGCGATACCGGAGGCGGAGCCCACGAAGAGGCCGGCGCCGATCACGCCGCCGATGGCGATCATGGACAGATGGCGGTTCTTGAGACCGGCCTGGAGACCTGCCTGCTGCTCCGGAGGCTGACCACTGGTGGGCGGAGCGGTGTCAGAGGCCAGAGAGTCAGGGGGACGTGTAGTCATGTCGACATCCATTGGGTGGTTGGGGAGTGCCGTGCGGGGGCGTGGTTGCCCGGATCGCCTCGGTGGCGGGGGAAGAGCGGGCCGGGCATGCGCGGGAGGTGCGGTCAGGGCACTGCCGATTCCCGGAAGCGTCTCCTCGTGGGAGGTGGGTCACATCACTTGCGGAAATGGATTTGCGCAAGCGTATGGGGGGTCACGGGGCTACGTGTTTGTGAAAGCTGAACAAACTCGCCCTCGATGGCTGTACGACCGGCCAATGCGGAACCGGGGTCGACCGGTCGGGGGCAGCCGCGAACCGGGATCAGCCGCTGGGCGGCAGCCGCAGCTGGAGCATGGCCAGCAGACGCTGGTCGGGCCGGCTCAGGTCGAGACCGGTCAGCTCCTCGGCCCGGCGCATGCGGTAGCGCAGCGTGTTGGGGTGCACATGCAACTGGGCGGCGGCCGCCCGTACGTCACCGAAGCAGTTCAGGTACGTCAGCAGGGACTCGGCCAGGCGGCCCTGGTGCCGGCTGTCGTGCTCGACGAGGGCGGTCAGCCGTGGGTCCCGTATCTCGGGATGGGCGGAAAGCAGCGTGAGTACTTCGCTGACCAGCACTTCCGCCTGGATGTCCGGCAGCGCGGCGACCGCGGTGGACACGTCCGCCCCCGCCATGGCGTCGAGGATGCGGTCGGCCTCCCGGCGTGACTCGGGGACGTCCCCGAGTCCGGGCACCACGCAACCGACCGAGCCGCGCAGCGGCAGGCCCAGGTGGCGGCGTACGGCGTCGGTGATCTCCTGGCCCCAGCCGCGCATCGTGTCTATGTCGATGCTGCGGGGCAGTTGGGGCAGGAGCACGTAGATACGGGGATCGACCTGGGTGACCAGTGCGCTGCGGTGCCGGGCGGCGATGTGCACGGAGACCAGGTTGGTGACCTCGGTGTGGGTCAGCTCGGGCGCGGCGACGGTTTCCGGCGTCCCGTACACCTCTGTGTTCCCGTACGAGAAGCCCAGGACGGCGGCCGGGCGGGTCGCGTCGAATCCGAGGTGGGTGGCCAGCGGCTGCGGCCCGGTGCTCCCCTCCAGCAGGCCGGCCAGCAGGGTCCGGGTGAGCGTCAGGTCCTCCGAGAGCTCCCGGCGGCGGCGCACCAGGTGCAGCGCGGCGACCCGGGCGGCACCCAGCAGCGCCTGGTCCGAGCGTTCGGACAGCGGCGTCGAGCCCTCCTGCACCCAGATGGTCCCCAGTTGCCGGTCCCCGGACCGGATGGCCACCGCGAGCCGGCGGCGGATGCCCAGCTCGGGGTGGCTGTCGATGCTGATCACCTCGTCGCTGGAGTGCAGGTGCTGGAACACGCCCCACTCGCGCAGCTTCGCCAGATACGCCTCCGGTCCCTGCCAGCCGAGGATGGAGCGCCGCCGCAGGTCGTCGATCTCGTCGGAGTCGGTGGAGCGGGAGTAGGCCAGCACCCGGTTGGCGGCGTCCTCGATGCTGACGATGCCGCTGGTGAGGATGGCGGTGGTCTGGGCGAGCGAGAACAGGTCGCCTTCCTCGGCCCCTTCGCCGGCGTGGCCCGGCGGTGCGTCGTCGAGGGCGGCGCGGGCCAGCGCGTTCACCTGTTCCCAGCGTGCCTCGCTGCGCAACGACAGCAGGGCGACCCCGGCCTCGGCGGCGGTCTCGCTGAGGGCCTCGGCCTGGCCGGGACCGTCCAGTTTGACCACGACGGCGGCGGCCCCGTCCCGCCCGGCGGCCCGCAGCGCGGGATGGGCGGCTCGGCCACGGGCCCCGATGACGAGCACCAGCTCGCCCGGCTGGGCGGTCGGCGGGTCCTCGGGGTCGAGCAGGGAGACGCCGCGGATCTCGACGTCCAGCCCGGCGGGAGCGGTCTGCACCTCCACCAGGGAATCGCCCAGGGCCATCAGCAACTGGCGCAGGCCGATGTTTGCTGGGGGTGGAGGTACCGCGGCCGGTTCCATGATCTTCGCCTCTGCTGGGAGCCACGCCGGAGCCACGATGCTATCCGGGCGTAGCCGAAGCGCCGCGAGGGCATCTCTGTGGGAGTGTCCGGTGGATTTTCGCATGTGCCGATCTGGGCCCAGGCTCCGGTCCTGGTCGGGGTCTTTCTCACTTTCGGATTGGGTGGACTGCTCACGCGCTCCTGGGTTCGCCGGCGGTTCGACGGAGATCCCGAACACAACGAGCGCGTCAACAAGGTGACCGACGAGGCGTCCGGTGCCCCGGTGGGCGGGGTCGCGGTCAGCATCAGCGGCCACGCCTCCGGCTTCCCCGGCGCCGACTTCTCCGCCGTGACCGCGACGGACGGCACCACCTGGACCACCGCCGCCGAGGGCCACTTCGGCCCCGCCGACACCGGCCGGGAGAACGCCGTGCCCCTCAAGGCCGGCACGGGCGAGAACGTCCGGTACGTCCGCCTGGTGATGCTCGGCAACCAGGCCGTCGACAACGGCGTGGACTGCGCGAAGAACCCGGGTCCCTCGGGCTGCGAGTACCTGGACGCGACCGAGCTCGTCGTCCACGGCACTCCCCGCCAGGGCTGACGGGCGCGGTACCTGACATCCGAGGGCGGCATCCCGGCTACGGGACGCCGCCCTCGGGCGTTCCCGGTGCCGCGAAGGCCTCCACGATCATGTGCCCGGTCCGGCGCTCCACGCGGAGCACGGCGCGGGCCGCCGCGAGGATCTCCTCGTCCGTCTCCACCCCGGAAGCCGTCAGCACCTGAAGCAGCCGGGTCCGCCACACGTCGGGGTCCGTCTCGTACGCGTCCAGCACCCGTACGCCGTAACCGCCGCACCCGCTGTTGCCGCCGCCCCCGGCCAACCGCCGTCGGACCGCCTCTCTCAGCGCGGCGCAGAGGTCGTGGACGGCTCCGCGCCCGGTGTTCGTGAGTCCGGCCGCCGCCCCTGTGGCCAACGCGGTGGTCACCAACTCCACTTCGGTCACTGGGACCCCTCCCCTCAGTTGTGCGGGTTGTGCGATGTCGTCTCCGTCACCATGGCCGGGGGTGCTGCAATGCTGATGAAATTCCGGTGATGTACGGGAGCGGAGGCTTCTCGGTGGACGGGGGAACTCCTCAGCGGCTTCGGATGGCGTTACTCGGACCGCTGAGGGCCTGGCGTGACGGAACGCCGCTGGACCTGGGGCCGGTTCGGCGACAGGCCGTTCTCGCCGCGCTGGTGCTGCGTGCGGACACGCGGGTGAGCCATGAGCAGTTGCTCGACGATCTGTGGGACGGACGGCCGCCGGGGTCGGGCCACAAGGTTCTGCCGAGCCACATCCACCCCCTGCGCAAGGCACTCGACGTGGCGGGCGCCGGGCCGGCGGAGTCGGTGATCCGCAGCGGCAAGGGCTGGTACAGCTTCGTCGGCCACGGGGTCCGGCTCGATGTGACCGAGCTGGACGAACGGGCCGGCGAGGCACGGCACGCCAAGGTCTCCGGCGACGCGACCACCGCGATGGACCGGTTCTCCGAGGCGCTCGCCCTGTTTCGTGGCGAGCCCCTGACCGGCCTGCCGGGACACCGCGCACAGGCGGAGCGGCGGCGGCTGCTGGAGCGCCGGCTCTCGCTCCGGCTGGAGAGACTCGAGTGTCTGGTTCTGCTCGGCCGGCCCGCCGACACGCTGGACGAGCTCGCCGCGCTGTCCGCGTCCGATCCCCTCGACGAGTCGGTGCTGGCGCTTAGGATGCGCGCTCTGTACGGCAGTGGACGCCAGGCGGAAGCCCTGAACTCCTATCAGGACATGCGGGGACGCCTGCGCGAGGAGCTCGGCATCGATCCCGGCGAAGACCTCCGCCGGACGTACGACGCGGTGCTGCACCAGGACGACGAACGTCTCCTCGGTCCGGCCGCGGCGCGCTCCGCCGCTCTTCCCGGTGCGGCTCATGAGGATTCCCGGTCCGGGCCCCGCCGCACGGTCAACGATCTGCCGGGCGACGCGGGCCACTTGATCGGACGGGAGGCCGAACTGGCGCAACTGATCGCGCCGTCGCCGGCCGGATCCGTCTCGATCATGACGGTGGACGGTACGGCCGGGGTCGGCAAGACCGCGCTCGTCGTACGCGCGGCCCGTGAACTCAGCGCCCAGTACCCGGACGGCTGCCTGTTCGTGGACCTGCGCGCCCACAGCACGCAGCGGCGGCAGACGCCGGAGCGGGCGCTGCAGCGACTGCTGCGGTCGCTCGGCGCGGCCAAGGGTGAGTTACCGAGCGACCTCGAGGAACTCACCGCCGTCTGGCGCGCGGCGACCAGCCCGCTACGGCTGCTCCTCGTACTGGACGACGCCCTGGACGCCGACCAGATACGGCCGCTGCTGCCCGCGGGAGCGGGAAGCAGGGTGCTGGTGGCCGGCCGGCGACGACTGGCCGAACTGGACGCCGACCGGCGGGTCACCCTCGAGACCCTGAACAGCGGGGACGCGGTGTCCCTGCTCACGCACATCATCGGAGACGAGCGGGCGAGCAGGGAGCAGGAGGCGACGCGGCGGCTGGTCGGGCTGTGCGACGGGCTGCCGCTGGCGCTGCGCATCGCGGGGTCGCGGCTGCAGAACCGCGACACCTGGACGGTGGAGTACCTGGTAAGCCGCATGGCGGGCGACGACGAGCACCGGCTCGGCGAACTGAGTGTCGGGGACCGCAGCGTGGAGACGGCCTTCCAGCTGTCGTACGACCAACTCGCGCCCGAGCAGCAGCGCGGGTTCCGTGCCCTGGGTCTGGCACCGACGGTCGAGTTCGACGTGCTGACGTCGGCGACCATGCTCGACCGGCCGCCCCGCGACACCGAGCGGATCCTGGAAAGCCTGGTCGACACGAGTCTGGTGCAGGAGCCGCGTCCGGGCCGCTACCGGCTGCACGATCTGGTGCGGGTGCACGCACGACGCCTCGCGGAGGCCATGCCCGCCGAAGCCGCCGCCGCACGCACCGCCGTACTCCGGCTCTACCTGGACGCGGCCCGGACGACCAGCGACTGGGGCTCCGCCGGTTTTCCCACCGGACCCCAGCCCACCGAAGCACCGTTCGCTCACTGGCAGGACGCGGAGACCTGGCTGGACGCCGCCGGTGGAGAGCTCGCCGACGTCGTCGGGTACGCCGCGGCGGTGGGCGAAGCCGACTACGCCTGCTGGATCGCCGAGTCGCTGACCGACTACTTCGTACGGCAGGGCCGCTACCACGAGAGCCAGACAGCTCTGGAGATCGCACTCGCGCACGTGGACGAGGCCACCGACCGGCGGATGCCCACCACACTGCGGAACTGCCTGGCCTACACCGCCGTATACCAACGCCAGTACAGGCCGGCCCGCGCCTTCGTCACCGAGGCACTGGACCTCAGCCGACGCCGCACCGACCCGTTCGAAGAGGCCCGGGCTCTCGCCCTGCTGGGGGCTGTCGACCTGAGCGTGGGCGAGGGCGACGGGGCGATCACCCGTGCCACCGCTGCGGTGGACCTGTCCCGGCGGCTGCGCAACGACTGGCTCGCCTCGATGGCACTCGTCATCCTCGGCCTCGCCCACCAGTTCGCGGGACGGAACGAGGAGGCGCTGGCCTGCTTCGCCTTCGCCCAGACCCACGCCGAGACGGACGGCAGACCGCGCGTACTCGGCAGGACCTTGACCTGCGCCGCCGACGCCCACCTCCTCCTCGGCCACCATCGCGAGGCCAAGATCCGGTTCCGTCAGGCGGTCGAGCTGGGTGAGCAGGTCGGGGACATCTTCCTCTGCGCGCGCAGCCTGACCCGGCTCGGCACGGCAGAGCGAGGCGAGGGAGACCCGACCGCGGCCATAGCCCTCCACCGCCAAGCCTTCCTTCAGCACCAGTTGCTGAATCCGCTCACCGACCCCAGCTACGACTGGCTCGAGATGGACATCCGTTCCCGCCTGGGCCGCGCCTACCTGGCGACGGGCCGCGTCCGCGAGGCGCGCGAGCAGTTCCAGGCCGTGCTCGACGTGCACGGCGCCCGTGCGCACCGCGCCGGCCAGAAGCTGACACCCAAGGGCATCACGTAGGGCGTACCAGATGTTGCCGCGGGGATCAGCGGAAGTGACGCTGAGCGCGATGCACCGGATCCCAGCGAGCGCGGACGGAACCGCCCAGGTCGCGGTGCGTGAGGAGAGCGTGCGATGCGGATGATGATGAAGGCTCGGATGGACACCCAGATGTCGAATCGGGTGACGAAGGGCGGGGCGATGCCCGACTCGGTGAAGTCGGCCATCGAGCGGCTGAAGCCGGAGGCCGCCTACTTCACGCCTGAGGGCGGGCGCTCCATGATCCTCGTGTTCGACATGAAGGACAGCTCCGAGTTGCCCGCCATCGCCGATCCGTTCTTCCAGGAGATGGGCGCCGAGGTCACGTTCGAGCCGGTCATGAACCTGGACGAACTGCAGAGGGGCCTTGCCGCCCTGCGGTAGCAGAGCCCGCGGCAGCGGGGCCGAGGTTTACTGGCGTGTCTGCTGTTCAGAATCGCGATCTGGCGGAACACGGTCAATCACGCCAACCGAATCAAGCCACGGCCGCCTCGGCTGCTGCCCGTCGGTGCCGGGCGCACACTGGAAGCAGGAGGCCATGCATGCAGAAGCCCATGCATCGTGAGCCGAACGTGGAGGTGAGCCATGAGCACCCTCGAAAAGCACGTCGACGTCGGAGTTCCGATCGCCGAGGCCTGGGACAGCCTTCACCGGATGGAGGACTACCCACGCTTCGTGGAAGGCGTACGCGACGCCCGTACGGAGGCGGGGCGCCGAGCGCACCTGGACGTCGAGACCGGCGGCCGGGCCCGGGAGATCGAGGCCGAGGTCTCCGACCACGAGGGGGGACGCGTGATGGAGTGGCACACCACGGGCGCCCCGGAGCTGACGGGTTCCTTCTCGCTGCAGCCGCTCGACCAGAACCACACCCGGGTCCAGGCACGACTCGAGTACGACCCCGACACGATCAGGGAAGCGTTCGGCGGGCCGAAGGGGTTCGCCCAGGCAAACGCGATCGAACGGCTCGTCGGCAGCGATCTGGAGCATTTCAGGGAGTACCTGGAACAAGGGCGGTGAGTGGTAGGGAGGCGGTAGGTGAGGTGCGGGGGGGCGCTGCCTCCGTACCGCCACGGCACGGGATCGTTCCCGTCATGCTTTCACGACCGACTTGATAGGCAAGTGAGGACTTGCCTATTCTGCAGTCGTGGCCGACGACCTTTTCAAAGCCTTGGCCGACCCCACCCGCCGCACCATCCTCGACGAGCTCACGGAGAAGTCCGGACAGACACTGTTCGAGATCTGCTCGCGACTGAGCACGAAGCACCAGCTCGGCATCTCGCGCCAGGCGGTCTCCCAGCACCTCGCCGTGCTCGAGGCCGCCGGGCTCGTCGAGACCAGGCGAGAGGGCCGCTACAAGTTCCACGACCTGAACACAGCCCCACTGCGGCGGATCACCGAGCGATGGCCCGTGCCCGACACATCCGGACCAGAGAAGAGCACCCCATGAAGATCCACCTGACCAGCGTCTTCGTCGACGACCAGGCCAAGGCCGAGCACTTCTACACCGAGATCCTCGGCTTCGTGAAGAAGCACGACGTCCCGGTGGGCGAGAAGGACCGGTGGCTGACCGTCGTCTCGCCCGACGAGCCCGACGGCACCGAACTCCTCCTCGAACCCGCCGGCCACCCGGCCGTCAAGACCTACCGCGACGCGCTCATCCAGGACGGCATCCCACTCGCCC
This sequence comes from Streptomyces sp. SA15, assembly GCF_002291145.1. GTDB lineage: Bacteria > Actinomycetota > Actinomycetes > Streptomycetales > Streptomycetaceae > Streptomyces. Next base: position 28,163 of record NZ_NTGE01000046.1, on the reverse strand, counting down.
AGTTCGCCGTCGACGACGTGAAGGCGGAGTACGAGCGCCTGCGCGGTCTCGGCGTCCGCTTCACCCAGGAGCCCTTGGAGATGGGCCCGGTCACCACCGCCGTCTTCGACGACACCTGCGGCAACCTGATCCAGATCGCGACCAAGCCGCAGTAGGCAGTTGCCCGCGTGCGCGCTCGGCCGCTGCGGCGACCGGGGCCTCGCCCTGGAATTCGCCGGCGGCGTGGGCATGACTGCGGAGTTCCTCGAAACCCTCTTCCACTGGTTCGAGGACAGCGAGCTGGCATCTCCCGCCACTGGCCCCCGCTGCGGAACTTCCAGATGACGACCTCGAACTGCCTGCGCAGGTGGTGCGGGCAGGGGCCGGACCGGCCGATGGGCACAAACGGCTCGACCAACTCCCACTCACTGTCACTCAGTTCGCGTCGCGTCACCGCGGCGTTCTACCAGCCCCGCCGGCCCGCGCCCGCCAGAAGGTGAGGTTGCGGCGGGTGAACCGGGTGAGCAGGTGCTCAGACCCCAACGCCTCCACGCAACCGTCCAGGATCTGCTCCAGCTCCGCCACCGCACCCGCCGCGTTGCCGCCCAGCCCGCGCCAGCAGGCCGCGATGCGGCGGATCGACAGCGTGCCCTCCGCGTCCCTCGGCGCCGTGTGCTCGCTCAACAGGGATTCCCACAAGCCCGCCATCGCGCCGGCCTCGTTGTGGAAATGTTGAGAGCTGATGATGTCCTTCATCTGCGACAGAAGGTACTCACCGGATCCCCATTCCCGCTCGTACTCGTCCATCACCTGCCAGTAGGCGCGGTGCCGATGGTGCTCGAGCAGCTCACGGATTCTCTTGAAGTCCTTGTCGTCGGGTGAGAACACGCGGTTCGCGTAGTTCATCGTGAGTTCCAGCTCGGCCAGCGCACCCACTTCGTCGCCGAGTTTGCTGTAGGTGGCGGCGAGGTTTCGCCGCACCGCCAACGTCTCGCGATGGTCCGCGCCGTACACCCTCGTGAAATCCGCGAGCACTTCTTCCATCTCTGTCGCGGCTTCGGCCGTGTCGCCGCGCTTGAAGCGGACGACCGCGAGGTTGTGCCGGGTGAGCAGAGTCTCCCCGCTGTTACGGCCGAGCACCCGCTTCTGGTCCTCGATCAACTCGTGCAGGACCTTGTCGAGACCCGATGTGTCGTCCTGGGAAAGGCGCAGCTCGGCGAGCATCTGTCGGGTGTACAGCGTGCGGACGTGGTCGAACCCCAACGCCCGCCGCTGGTCCTTCAGCACCTTCTTGAGGTCGCTCATCCCGCCGTCGACGTTGCCCGACATCACCCGCAGGTAACCGAGGAGGTAGCGGGTGAACAGCGTGTCCTGGTCGTTGCGGCCCAGCACGCGCCGCTGGTCGGCGAGCACGTTCTCGAGTTCGGCTGCGTTACCGCGATCGCCCGGTGTGGCCAAGGCGTGGGCGAACGCCACCTGGCTGCGGGTGGCCAGGGTTTCCCGGTGGCGGGGGCCCAGCGTCCGGGTCTGTTCCGCCAGCAGTTCCTGGAGCTCGGTGGCGTCACCGCGCACGATCAAGCTGCGCACGGTCACGAGGTGGCCGTGGATGCTCCGGGTTTCGTGGTGGTCTTCGCCCAGTCGGCTGTGCGCCATGCCGTGCAGGTACTCGAAGTAGACAGCGGCGGGGCCGAGCAGGCCGGCGTCCTTGAGCGCCGTTCCGGCTCGGATCAGCACCGGGTGCCCGCCGTTGAGCCAGAATTGTCCGTCGGCCCAGCCACGCAGGGCCATCGCGGCCGCGAAGAACACCTGGCTGCCCACGGGGTCGCTGCGCGCGCCCGGCCACGCTTCCACCAGGGCGTCGCCTGCCGCGCGCTCACCCATGTCGGGCCGGTCCGGCCGCGGCGAGACCCAGTCGTTCGGCGTGTTCCTGGCCCGCTCGTCGAGGACGGCGATCTGTTGGTACTCCAGGAGGACGCGTCGCATCCAGGGGTCCAGCCGGAGCATCCGATGCGCGTCGATCGTGGCGAGGCCCAAGCCGTGCGCCTGGGCCAGCGCGCTTCGGACGTCGTTCGCGTCGACGGTTCTGCCCTGGCCGGCAGTGAGGTGCCGCGTGACGGCCGAGGTCCCGAAGAACGCCAGGGGAATGGCGCCGCCGTCCACCAGCGAGGCCAGGTCCAGCACCGGACGGGTCAGCCCGCTCGCGAGGTCGAGCAACAACGAACACGCGGCCACCACGGGGATGTGGAATGCGAAGCCGGGCCGCAGCGGCATGTAGGTACGCGCGAGCCACTCGTGCCGAGGGGCGACCTGCTCGTAGCGAGCCGACCACAGGCGATGGTATTCGGCGTACGTCGTGTCACGGCTCGCCACGTAGTTCGCGGCGTGCGCCAGCAAGAGGGGGAATCGTCCCAGCTCACTCGCGAGTTCCGCCGCGCCTACGGTCCGATGGGGACTTCCGTCTTGCCGTTCGTGCAGGTACTCCACGGCTTCCTGGTCGTCGAACCCACCGACGAACGCCACGTGCACGTCCTCGCCGAACGCATCGACGTCCTTGAGGCTGGTGGTCACCACGGTCCGCCCGTGCCGGGGCGGCCACAGGTCACGCAGGTCGTCCACCGTGGACAGATCGTCGAACACGATCAGCCACCGTCGGGGTGTCTCGGTCAACCAGGTCAGGAAGCGTTCGACCGCTTCGTCGCCTGCGGCTTCTTCGTTCAGCGCCTTGGCGGCAGCGAGGTAGCCGAGCCGGATCGCGTCCCGCGAGCCGGCGGTGATCCACACCAGCAGGTCGAGCTCACCGGCGTCCCACAGCCGCTCGGCGTGCCGGGCGGCCAGCTGGGTCTTCCCCGCACCGCTGTACCCGACCAGCACCACGGCCCCACCGGCGTCCAGGTCCGCCGCGACGGCCCGCTCCCGGAAGCATTCAGCCGCCGGCGGCACCGCTCCGACCCGCTTGGGCCAGCTCTCCTCCGGCCGCAACGGCGGTGGCGCCGTGAACTGCTGGTGAACGGTGACGATGATGTCGCGGCCGGCTTCGATGTCGCGAAACCCCAGTGAGGGTGCGGCGAACGGGGCCGGACCGGCCGCTGTCAAGGGTGGGCGGGGGAATCACCTCCGTCGACCTGGATGCCCTCGATGACGATGCCGCCCCGCGTCCTCACGCGATCGAGGTCGACGCCGGTCGCGTCGCCGCGAACCTTCACGTTGACGATCCTGATGAGCTCGGCATCGACGTCGTTCAGGTCGACACCGACCGCCCTCGCAGCGGCCGCATCGTGCTCACGCACGGCTTTGACCACCTCGTGCGCCGCCCCGAGTACCTCGGCGTCCTCGCCGACGCCAGCGTCGGCGAGATCCTCCCGCAACGACTCCTGCTTGGCTTCCGAGTCGGGTCGCCGTTCCACCGCGCCGACCTCGACCCCGTGCCGCTGCACGATCAGGTTCTTCAATCCCAGGTACGCATCGCGCACGGCCGACTGCGCCTGCTCCTTCAGCCCGGCCGTCGCACCGGCCACCACCGCCGCGACGACAAGCGACACAGGATCCATTGCTCGGACCGCCCCCTCCGTTACTCCGACACTCGAAAACCTATACCCGATTGCCACCACGCTTCCCAGCACCTTCGACGCGCAGTGATCTGTGACACCCGTCAGCGCCGGCTCAGCGGCGTCAGGGCCAGGGAGCGCGAACTGAATGACGCAGATTCACCAGAGGCACCCGGGCACCCTAGCTACGAGCGGGGCTCCCGTCCCGGTTCCTGCAGGGCGGGGACCCTCCCCGGTGTGCGGTGGTAGGACTGGGGCTGCGATCAGCACTGCGGACAGCAGCCAGAGTGCGGGCCAGAACGAGGGGCCGCGAGAGGGGAGTTGGGCATGGCGGCAGAGAACATCGACGATGTCGTGGACGGGCTTGCCGGGATCGTGCGGGAGGCCGGCCGCGCCGGTGACCGGGTCGGGTATTTCGCGGCGCTGTACCGACAGGTGACCGTTGAGGTCCGCACGGCCATTCACGGTGGGCTGTTCGACGACGGCGCCCGAATGGACCGTTTCGACACGCTCTTCGGCAACCGCTACTTCGACGCGTACGACGCCTGGCGGCGTGACCGGAGCGGGCCGCGTTGTTGGCGCGAGGCGTTCGGGCTGCTCGACGACGCCGACACCGTCATCGTCCAGCACCTGATCCTCGGCGTGAACGCGCACATCAACCTCGACCTGGCCATCGCCGCCGCGCGGACCAGCCCGGGTGCGGCCATCCACGCGTTGCGGCGCGACTTTCTGCTGATCAACGACATCCTTGCGCGGGTGGCGCTGACGGTGCAGGACTCGGTCGGCGCCCTGTCGCCACTCATGTCGCTGCTGGATCAGGTCGGAGCCCGCACCGACGAGCGGATCCTCGACTTCAGTGTCCGTCAGTCCCGCGAGGAGGCGTGGTACAACGCCGTACTGCTGGCCGGGCAGAGCGAAGAGGAGCGCGAGGCGACCATCGAGCGGCTCGACATCCGGGCCGCCGTGCTCGCACGGTTGACAGCGCGACCGGGCGGTCTCGTCCGGCCGGCCCTGCAGCTGATCCGGAGCACCGAGAGTGACGACGTGCCGGCCGTCATCACTCATCTGGACCACGCCATGGAGCAACCCTCCGCCCGGCAGGGGACGGGGTGACGCCCGGCGGATCGAAGCCCGCCCGGCCCGCGCCGCCACCTGGCGCCGCTGGAGTTGATCGGGGACCGTTGGGTGATCGGGGACCCGACGCGGAAGGACGGCCTGTCCATCGTGCTCACGCCCGAGGGACCCGCTTCGAACGCGGCCGGCTCGTCGAACACCCCGAGGGGGGCACGGCGTGAGCACCCTTGCGGCCCAGGCCATCAGCACCAGGCGGCTGGACCTGCTGCCGCTGCGCGTCGAGCACGCCGAGGAGATGGCCGTGGTGCTGTCCGATCCGGCCCTGCACACCTTCATCGGCGGCACTCCGGACTCCCCGCAAGCCCTGCGCTCGCGCTACCAGCGCATGACCGCAGGCTCTGGTGATCCGGCCATCTCCTGGCTGAACTGGGTGATCCGGCTCCGTGACAAGTCCTGCCTCACGGGCACAGTCCAGGCGACGGTCAGCCGCTCCGCTCACGGACTCGTCGCCGAGATCGCCTGGGTGGTGGGGACGCCGTGGCAGGGAAGAGGCATCGCCACCGAAGCAGCCCAAGGACTCGTCGCCTGGCTCAGCCGGCAGCCGGTGCACACCGTCATCGCCCACATCCACCCCGAACACCGGGCATCTGCCGCCGTCGCCGCTGCCGCCGGACTCGCACCCACCGACGCATGGCAGGAAGGCGAGATCCGATGGCACGGGAGCATCGGACGATGACTTCAGCGATCCACAGGTCTTGACCATTACGCGGTTGCCCTGACCGCGCTCGCCGAGCCGGCCTGGCGCGGTTACGGTCGGGACGTGGACGAAGAACCTCATTCGGACCCGCGGGCGCCAGGCGAAGACGCGGCAGACGCGGCAGACGCTCGATTGATCGGCCTGGTGAAGGACTGGGCTGCTTCGATCGTCGCCAATGACCCTGTGCGAATCGCCGGCTTCATGGCCGACGAGTGGGTGATCGTTTCCGAGTCGGGCGTCGCCTCGAAGGAGCAGTTCCTCTCCCTCGTCGAGTCCGGGGAGCTGACCCACTCGGCGATGGACCTCGTCACGCCACCCAGGATTCGCGTCTACAACGATGCGGCGGTGCTCACCGGCCGCGTGACGAACACAGCCCACTACCAAGGCACGCGTTACGACGCGGACGAGTGGACGACCGACGTGTTCGTGAAACGAGACGGTCGCTGGCTGTGCGTGCTGAGCCACATCACGCCTGTGGCCCGAAGCTGAGCCACAGGCCGACCGGCGGCCACAGCACGTCAGTCCACACCAGCTCCCATCTTGCGGAGCATGCGGTAGATCTCGATCGAGAGTGACTCGCGGATGTCCTTGTAGATCGCCTCTTCGGCAGTGCCCTCCGTCCAGAACACCGAATCCGCCGTCTGCCCGCTCGCACGGAAGCGGCATGGGACGTCCCCCCGCTTCAGATCGATGACGAACGCGTCCACCGTGACCTCTCCGACGGCGTACTGGCCCCATCCGACCTCCTCGGGGACCGACTTGACATCCGGCGGGGTGTACTTGACGACGCGCAGGGCAACGACGTAGCGCATGCGCAGCCCCGTATCGAACTCACCCCTGCAGTTGGCCCGCACCAGCATTCGCCGGGAGTGCCGGGAGGGGTCCCGGAACCTCAGGGTGTCCTCGCCATCAAGCCACGGCTGTCCTACCGCGCAAGCGGCACAGCGCTTCCCGACACCGCGATACCACTGCCCGGCTCTGCCGGCACCGACACCGTGATGGTGCTGGGCCGTCCCATGTCGTACCCCTGATGAACCGTCAAGCTGGTGGGCGGAGTCACCAGTCCCAGCTCCCGCAGATATCCGCCGAAGGCGGCGGCCGCCGCGCCCGTGGCCGGATCCTCGACGACTCCGCCCGGCGGGAAGGGGTTGCGCGCGTGGTACACCGTCGGGGACTCGCGATGGACCAGGTCGACCGTGACCCAGCCCTCACGGTCCATCAGCTTGGCAAGAGCGTCGAAGTCGTAGTCCAGGTCGGCCAGCCGTTCGCGGCCGGCGGCGGCGATGATCGGGTGCCAGGCGCCGCCGTATGCCACGCGTGGCGGCAGGCCGGGGTCCAGTTCGTCGGCCGACCAGCGCAGAGCGGCGAGCAGTTCGGCCAGGACGGGGGCGGGAATCGGCGCCGTACGCGGTGCGACGCTCACCAGCGTCGCGACGACCGGACCGTCCTCCGTGGTGCGGGTGGTGACGGTGACCGGGCCCGCCTTGGTGCTCAGCCGCAGCGTGCCGACACCATGGCGCTCGGCGTGGGCGACCGCCATGGCGATGGTGGCATGTCCGCAGAACGGCACCTCCGCGCGCGGGCTGAAGTAACGAATGCCGAATTCGCCCTTGTCCCTGTCTCCCCCGCCTTCCCCGTCTCCGCCGTCTCCCCCGTCACCCCCGTCTTCCTCCGACGGCGGCACCAGGAACGCCGTCTCGGAGTAGCCGATGTCCGCGGCCGTCGCCAGCATCGTCGCCTCGTCGGCTCCGGTGGCGTCGAGAACCACTCCTGCCGGATTGCCACCGACCGGGTCGGTCGTGAACGCCGTGTATCGGAGAATCTGCATCGCGTGAACGTAACGGGAGCCGAACAGCCCGTCAAAGTATTTGGGGGCTAGCCCCCATGCCCGTCACAGCACCCGTCCCTCCGCATCAGCCGCCCCACCCCCAGCCAGTCCTCCTCCGCCGCCGTCGCACGCCGGGCCGACGGCTCGAAGGCAGCCACCAACTCCTCGGTGGCGTACGGCACTCCGCCCCTCAGGACCGACACCGTACGGACAAGGCTCGCGAAATCCGTGAACGGGTCACCGTCGACGACCGTCAGGTCGGCCAGCCTGCCTTCCTCGACGGTGCCCAGGTCGCCGTCGACGCCGAAGAGGCGGGCGGGCAGGACCGTCGCGGTGCGCAGAGCCTGCGCCGGGGACAGGCCGCCGCGGTGCAGGGCGCGCAGGCCCAGGTGGAGGGCGAGGCCGACGGGGACGAGGGGCTGGTCCGTGCCGAGGGCGACGAGGCCGCCGGCGGCCAGCACGCGCCGGTAGATGTCCGTCTCCGTGCGGAGGGCGGCGAGTTGGGCGGGTGTGGGTGGGGTGCCGGCGGCCTGGCGTACGGCGACCGCGTCCCAGGGGGGCATCACGACGGTGACGCGTGGGTCGTCGGCGAGGGCGGGGTCCGCGCCGAGGAGGGGGGCCGAGGTGAACGGGGTCGCGATCAGGGAGAAGTCCACGCCTCGCGCGCCGTAGATCTCGACCACGTCCTGGTACGCGCGGCCCGTGGCCGTGATGGCGTGGCCGAACTCGGCGCGCTGCGTGGCCTGGAGGTGGGTCGTCACGTCCTGGCCGAGTTGGACTCCGGGTGAGAGCAGGTGGCCTCCGGTCCGGACGCCGAGGCGTTCGTGGGCGAAGCGGGCGGCCTCCTCCATGACCCAACCGGGGGCGCGAACGTACGTCTTGACGAAGTCCCAGTCCAGCGCGGCGCCCCGCTCCAGCGAGCGGCGCAGGCCCTGCCGGGTCCCGTGGGCGCGGGCCATGCTGTACGCGACGCGTGCCCCGTCGAGGAGTTCGCCGGTGGTCAGCAGGCGGGGTCCGGCGAGCTGTCCGGTGGCCACCGCCTCGCGGATGCGGGCCTGCTCGTACGCGAAGCCGCCGAGGGAGACGGCCGTGGTGATGCCGTAGGTCAGCTGGCCGACGGTCTGGCGGCCGCCGTAGGTGCTCTGCCAGGGGTGGGTGTGGGTGTCCCACAGGCCAGGGAGGACGGTGTGGGCCGACGCGTCGATGCGGCGGAGGGTGGCCCGTCGGGTCGCGCGGTGGGGTTCCACCGCCGTGATGCGTCCGTGGCGTACGACGATGTCGGCGTCGTCGCGGACCGTCTCGCCCGTGCCGTCCCACAGGCGGCCGGCGTGCACCACCACGTCGGCGGGTGTGGGTCTGGAGGCGTCGAGGGGGACGCGGACGGTGCGGGCGGGGCCGCCGTCGATGTCGACGAGGCGCAGGCGGGTGCCGGAGAGGTACAGCAGGGTGCGGGAGTCGCCGGACCAGGAGGGGTGGTCGGCCGGTTCGGTGGTGACGAGGGGGCGCAGGTCGCCGCGCGGGCTTCCGTCGGGGGCGACCGGCAGCAGGCACAGCGCCGACTCGACGATCACCGCCATCCAGCGGCCGTCGGGCGACCAGACGGGCCCGGAGTCGTACCGGTCGGCGATCGACGTGTGGGGCGCCACCAGGTGGAGGCGGTCGGTGCCGGTCGTGGTGTCGACGATCCGGATGACGTTGTAGCCCTCCCGGAAGCGGGAGTTGAGGCGGTTGCGGTCGCAGAGGGCGAGGTGGCGGCCGTCGGGCGACCAGCTGGGGCGGCCGGGCAGTCCGCCGGCGCCCAGGGGCGCGGCCAGGACGCGTTCCTCGCCGGACGCCAGGTCGCGGACGAGGAGCCGTCCGGTCAGGTCGAGGCAGGCGAGGCGCTGCCCGTCGGGCGACAGCGCCGGGAAGACGCGGCCGCCGGTCGCCAGCGCGGTCTCGTCTCCGGTGGCGAGATCGTGCCGGTACACACCGAGGAGGCCGTCGCGGTCGTCGGCGTAGAGGAGCGACCTGCCGTCGGGCGCCCAGGCGGGCGCGAGGAGGTACCGGGTGGGTGCCGACCCGCGCAGTCGCCTCGGACGTCCGCCCGAACTGCTCACCAGCCAGAGGGAGTTGAGCGCCGCGAAGGCGATCTGCCGGCCGTCGGGTGAGAGCGCGGGCAGGTGGATGCCGCGCACCGGGCGGGCGCGGGCGTCTGCGAGGTCGTACTGCTTGGTCTCGTACCGCGGCCGCCGCACGGGCAGCACACCCTCGAAGGGGATGGTCTCCGGGTCGTCGTCGGGTCTGTCCGGTCGTACGAGGGTGAAGGCGCCGTCGACCGTCAGGAGCAGTTCGCCCGCCGGGGTCCAGCGCGGGGGCACCGGGGCAATGTCTCCGGTGGCTCCGGTGCCTCCGGTGCCTCCGGTGCCTCCGCCGACCGGGACGGGGCGGCCGTCGACGACGAGGGTGCAGGAGCCGTTCGGGGAGGCCGTGGTGCGCAGGTACGCCAGGCTGCCGTCGGGGGCGAGGGCGGGGGTCATGACCTGCGCGGCCTCGGTCTCGGTGTGCCGTACGGCGACCGGGCCGGTGCCGTCGGCGGGGACGGCGGCGATCGTACGGGCTTCCAGGCTCACGCCCTGCGGTGTGGTGACGGTCTTCGCGCGGACGAACAGGACGCGGGTGCCGTCCGGTGACCAGGTGGGGTCGAAGTCCTCCCACGGGCCGTCCTGCAAGGGGCCGTCCTGACCGGGGAGGCCGGTGACGCGAGCGATCCGGCCGGTGCGCAGGTCGAGGACGTGGATGCGGTACGGGCTGCCGTCGACGGGGTCTCCGCCGCGTTCGGAGGCGAAGGCGAGGCGGGTGCCGTCGGGGGACCAGGCCGGGCCGCGGTCGTCCCAGGGGCCGTCGGTGCGCTGCCGCAGGCCGGAGCCGTCGGGGCGCACGGTCCAGAGGTGGAAGCCGCCGCCCCGGTAGGCGCAGAAGGCGATGAGAGCGCCGTCCGGGGCGTGCGTGGGGCGGCCCGGTTCGAGGTCCGCCGGGGTCAGGGGGCGGGCCGTGCCGCCGGCGCGGGGCAGGGACCACAGGACGCTCTGCACCTCGGCGACCAGGTGGTCGCCGGCGGGGGCGAGGGTCGCCGAGCCGTTGGTGGCGCGGGTGAAGGTGAGGGAGAGGGCGCCGGTACGGGGGTGTGCGGTCGCGGGGGCCGCGGGGGCTGCTGCCGCGCCGACGAGCGGACCCACGAGCGGTACGGCGCCTGCGGCGGCGAGGAGTTGACGGCGCGTCGGACGGAAGGAGGAAGGGAACGAGGGACGGAAGGAGGTACGGAAGGATGTGCTCCAGTCACGGTCCATGGACGTACAGACTGGCGCACCAACCACCCCTGGCTCAACGGCGCCTCAGGCCGCCGTATATCCGAGCTGGCGCCTCATGTACGGCGTCATGAGGGTCTTCGCCTTGGCCAAGGTGCTGGTACGGCCGCCGAGGACCGCGCTCTCCCCGCCCGGCACGGGCACGACGGTCACTCCGTCGGCCGAGCCGAACGGCACGATGAGCGGGAGGCGATGGATCGGCCGGTAGAAGCGGGGCTCCCTGCGGTGCTTGCCGGAACTCTGCAGGTAGACGCGGATGTTGTGGGCGGCGAGGTCCGCCTGGGCGAGCGCGGCGGGGGTGATCTTGAGCTCGGTGGCGTCGTTCACGTCGCCGACCGCGAACACGTCCTGTTTCCCCTCGACCCGCAGCGTGCGGTCGACCTTGATGTGCCCGGCCGGGTTCAGCCAGTCGCCGTGCCCGGCCAGCCGCAGCCAGAGCGTGTTGGGGGTGGTGCCCGTCGCCCAGAAGGAGACGTCGGCGTCGACGATGTTGCCCCGGGCGTCGCGGTAGGTGCCGAAGTCGTTGCCGGGGGACATGAAGGAGTCGAGCCGGACCTCCACGCCGTGGGACTCCAGCCAGGAGCGGGCCTTGGCCCCGGCCCGCCCGCTGCCCGTGGAGTGGAGCAGGGCCGGCCCGTCGTGGGCGAGCGTGACCCGGGCGTCGGGCCGGGCCAGCCGGATCTCGGCGCTGAGCTCGACGCCGGAGGGGCCGCCGCCGACGACGAGGACGTGCTCGGCGGCGGCGATCTTCTGCTGGTGTGCGGCGAACGTCTTGGCCGCTTCCTCGGTGGTGGTGCCGGTGAAGCGGGCCGGTTCGGGGTAGTCGGCGCCGGTGGCGATCGCCAGCACGTCGTACGGCAGCCGTTCGCCCGTGGCCAGCACCACCTGCCGCTCGGCGGTGTCGATACGGACCGCCTTGCCCACGGCCACGCGTCCGTTGCGCAACAGCCGGTCGTACGGGATGAAGGGGGTCACCGTCCACTCCGGGCGCACGCCGGCGCGCAGGGAGGCGATGCGATGGAAGAAGATCTCCTTACGGTCCACCAGCGTGACCCGCGCCGTCCCGTCCAGCCGTTTCGCCAGACGAACGCCCGCGTATCCACCGCCGATCACCACTACGTCGCCGTCATGCACAACGAGTCTCCTGTGCCTGCGTGGGGGGAGCGAGTGGCCGCGGCGGGGGCCGCCGTTGGCCACTGCAGTGCCGGTGAGCGTAACCCTTGAAACCTAAAGTTTTGGCCAGGCTTTGTGTGCATTGTGTGAAGTCACGTCGGGGAGGGGGCCCTCACGCCCGCACCTTCGAGTACATCGACTTCACGTACGCTGACACCAACACCCGCATCTACCGCACCTCGCGCGGCAGGACGCACAGCGAGTGCAAGATCGACCCGATGCGGAACAACTCTCCCCGGACGCTGCCTCGTTATGGAAAGGCGTGCGCCCATCTCCACGTCAACAGGGTGCGGCGTGTGAGTCAGTGCCACCACATCACGAAGCGAGTCGTCATGATCGAGCAGCAGGGGCATGGCGCAGACCAGGCGCATGAGACACGGCGACGCCGGTCCGGGATCGTCGCGTTCCTCGTGGGGCTTGTCGCGACGCTCGCGTTCTTTGCCCTCTTTCCTGGACTGCCGCACGTCATCGACTGGGGAGCCATTCTCGTGTCCCTCGCCGTAGGTGGGCTTGCCCGAGAGGCCTGCCGGTCCTGGATGGCGAGGGCCGCGAAGAAGAAGGACGAACGTATGTGAGACGGGGCTTGAGGGTTGTCCGGCTGTCGGGCCGGCCACGGGGTTGCCGCGCGAGGCGGAGGGGGCGGCGCCCGGACGGGACGGGGGAACGGACCGCCGGGCGCCGGTCAGGGGGTCACTCCCGTACGCCCGCCAGTTCCACCGCCCTGCGGCGCAGGGAGAGGCCGGCCGGGGCGACGGCCGAGATGACGGCGAGAACCGCGCAGACGCCCACGGCCCCGCCGAGCGTCGCCCACGGGATCTCGATCGACGTCCACACCGAGAGCAGGCCCAGCGCGCTCCACATGCCCATCAGGTTGAGCGCGGCGACCAGCGCCCCCAGGACTCCGCCGACCGTGACGACCATCAGCGCCTCGGCGCCCACCAGCCGCAGCACCTGCCACTTGGTGGCCCCTGCCAGCCGCAGCACGGCCAGATCGCGGACCCGGTCGGAGGTCGCCATGACCATGGTGTTGGCCAGGGAGATGCCGGTGTAGAGGAGGGCGATGCCGAGGACCAGGAAGAAGCCCATCCGGGTCGTCCGGTTGGTCTCGGGGTACGTCGCCCGCACCCAGGTGTCCCGGGTGAGGACCTGCCCGCCCGACGCCTGAACCGCGTCCCGCAGTCCGGCGGCCACGGCGGCTGTGTCGGCGCCGTCCGCGAGCCTGACGTCAACCCGGTCGACAGGGGCCGCCGGGGCGTTGCGCGGGGTGACGTAGACGCCGTTGTTGCCGGTGCCGATGGTCATGACCGCGGCGATCTTCAGGGACTTCTTCGTGCCGTCGCCGAGCCACACGTCCACGCGCTCGCCCACGGCGTGCTTCTCCCACTCCTCGTTGACGATGATCGAGTCGTCGTCGAGCTCGCTCACCTTCCCGGCGGCGAGCGGCAGCCGGACGGTGTCCGCGAGCAGCTCCGGATCGGCTGCGCGGGCGTCGGACCTGATGAGCGCCACGCCTTCCTCCAGGACGTACACGGCGCTCGACGCGGTCGCGGAGACATCGGCGCCGGGCACGGCGCGCAGCTTCCGCAGTGTCGCCTCGTCGAAGCCGGCGTCGCCCGCCGGGGCGACCACGAAGTCGGCGGCTGTCTGCTCGCGGACCTCGGTGGCCTCCGCCTCGTTGAGGGTGGCGGTGGCGCCCAGCAGCGAGCCCGCCAGCGCGACCGTGACCAGGACGGGCGCCGCGACGGCGGCGGTGCGCCGGACGCCGGCGGCGGCGTTCTCCCGTACCAGCATCCCGGCGGCGCCCGGCAGTTGGGCGGGCAGCCAGGCGATGAGCCGGGCCAGCGGGCGCACGAGCACCGGCGCGAGCAGCGCGACCCCGGTGATCAGCACCATCGGCCGGCTCACATAGGTCTTGCGGTGCAGCAGGTCGCTCGGGTCGCTCACCAGGGCCAGGGCCAGCGTCACGGCGGCGGTGATCAGCAGGCCGGCGCCGAACAGCCAGCGGCCCCACGTCATCGCCCGGGTGTCCACGGAGGCCTCGCGCAGCGCCTCGGTGGGGCCGGTCCGCCCGGCCCGCCAGGACGCGGCCAGCACCCCGCACACCGCGACGAACAGGCCCGTCCAGAAGGCCATGTGGTACGGCCAGGTGTAGTCGCCGATGCCGAACCAGCGGGGCGCGAGGCTCTCGTCGACCGCCCACTCGGCGAGTTTCGGCGCCCCGTAGGAGCCGAGCACGCACCCGGTGGCCGAGGCGAGCACACCGACCACGAGGGCCTCGGAGAGGACCATGCGGCGGATCTGCCCCGGAGTCGCCCCGGCCGTGCGCAGCAGCCCGAACTCCCGGCGCCGCTGGGCCACAGCGAACGCGAAGGTCGACGCCACCACGAACACCGACACGAACCCGGTGACCCCTCCGGCCGTTCCGAACATGGCGTTCATCGCGGTGAGAGCCTCGCTGTCCCGGTCGGGATCGGCGTCGGCGTACCGGCGCGCGTTCCCGGTGAGGACCTCGACGCCGCCGCTGCCGCGCACCGCCTCGCGCACGGCCGCCGCGTCCGCGTCAACCACGAGCTGGACGCTGCGCGGCGACAGCTCGGCGGCCCGGGTGTCGGTGTAGAAGACGGCGTCCTCGAAGCCGAGCCCGGCGACGGTGCCGACGACCCGCACGGTGCCGGCGTCGGTCCGCACCCGGCTGCCCGGGCGGGCCCAGTCACCGCTGACGACGACCTCGTCGGCGGCCTCGGGCGCGCGTCCCGCGTCCAGCTCGTACGGCGCGAAGGCGGCGGTGGACCAAGGGTGGCCCACCAGATCGCCGGGCCCGCCCTCGGCCCGAACCTCGAACGACCGGTCCTCGACGACGGTCCCGAGGTCCCGCAGCTTCGCGACCGCGTCGTCGGGCACGGGGCGCGGCTGCGCGAGTTTCTGGGTGCGGTCGCCGATCGAGGTGGGCACCTCGAGGGTGTCCTGGCCCTTGACGACGACGGGCGCCGCCGCGAACCGCTCGGGGGCCCGGTCGGGTGCGTCCAGCGAGGACGCCAGGGCCAGCCCCATGACGGCGATGAGCGCCACACCCAGCGAGAGGGCGACGAAGCTGCCGACGAAGGTGACCCAGCGGGTGCGCAGGGTGCGCAGGGCGGTGCTCAGCACGGCACGGCCTCCAGCTTGGTCATGCGTGACGCGATGTCCTCGGCGGAGGCGCCGATGAGCTCGCCGTTGACGCGGCCGTCGACGAGGAAGACGACGCGGTCGGCGTAGGAGGCGGCGACGGGATCGTGGGTGACCATGATGATCGTCTGCCCCTCCCGGTCGACCATGCCGCGCAGCAGCGTCAGCACCTCGCGGCTGGTCTGCGAGTCCAGCGCGCCGGTCGGCTCGTCGCCGAACAGCACCTCGGGACGGGTGATCAGCGCGCGGGCCAGGGCGACCCGCTGCTGCTGGCCGCCGGACATCTCCGTCGGCCGATGCCGCGCCCGGTCGCCGAGTCCGACCTGCTCGAGCACCTCACGGACCGCGGCGCTCTTCGGGCGGCGGCCGGCCAGCCGCAGCGGCAGGGCGACGTTCTGCTCCGCGGTCAGCGAGGGCAGCAGGTTGAACGCCTGGAACACGAAGCCGATGCGTTCGCGGCGCAGCAGGGTCAGCTTGGTCTCGCTCAGCTTGGTCAGCTCGGTCCCGCCCACGGAGACCGAGCCCGACGTGGGCCGGTCCAGGCCCGCGGCGCACTGCAGCAGGGTCGACTTACCGGAGCCGGACGGGCCCATCACGGCGGTGAACGTCGCCTTGGGAAAGGCGAGCGATACCTGGTCGAGGGCGGTGACGGACGTGCCGCCCGATCCGTACCGCCGGCTTACGGAGCGCAGTTGGATCGCGTCGTTGCTCATGTGTCCCCACTCGTGTCGGTGTCGGTCCTCCCGCGCGTCTGGGCGGGACGGACCACCGGCGGTGGCGCTCGGCCGGCCATGCCGTCACCGGGCGCCCCTCGTCTCCGTGCTGCCTCCACGAAACCGCGAGAGCCTCTCGCGGCGCAGTGCGGCAGGGACGAGACCTGGGGTAGGCCCGGCCCTACCCCCGATCCGCGCCCTGGACCGATGGCACCGCACGGCTTCGCCCTCCTACGGTGACCCCCATGCACCCTCGGAATGTGTGGCAGGCCATGTCCCGGCCGGGCTTCCTGCTGTCGGCCTGGCCCTGGCGCTCCGTCGCGTACCTGATCACCGGCGCGGTGACCGGCGTCGCCGCCCTGGTGGCGATCGTGACGGTGGCGGCGGTCAGCGGGGCTCTCGCCATAGTCGTCGTGGGCATCCCGCTGCTCGTCGTGGTCGCCCTCAGCGGTATCCCGGTGGCCGGGGTGGAACGGCGCAGGCTGCGCCTGATCGACCACGATCCGGCCTCCGGCCAGCACCAGGAGCCGGCCGCGCCCGGGCTGTGGACCTGGGTGACCACCCGGCTGCGCGAGCAGGCGACCTGGCGGGAGCTCGGGTACGCGCTGCTGTTCGCCGGGCTGCTGTGGCCGGTCGACGCGCTGGTCATCACGGTCGCCCTGCTCTTCCCGCTGTCCATGGTCGCCACCCCGCTGCTGATGGCCACGGTCGGCGACGGCAACGAGGCGAAGGTGCTCAAGCAGTGGACGGTCACCACCTGGCCAACCGCGTTCGGCGTCGCCGTACTGGGCCTGCTCCTGCTGGTCCTGTGCGCCTACCTGCTCGGCGTCGCGGCAGGCGCCCGCGCCGAGCTGACCCGACTGCTGATCGCCTCCCGCGAGGGCGAGCTCGGCGCCAAGGTCGTCGAACTGGCCCGCTCCCGCGTGCGGTTGGTGGACGCCTTCGAGGCGGAGCGGCGCCGCATCGAGCGTGATCTGCACGACGGCGCCCAGCAGCGGCTGGTGGCCCTGACGATGAGCCTCGGCCTGGCCCGGCTGGACGCCCCGCCGGGCCCGCTCGCCGACCAGCTCACCAAGGCCCACGAGGAAGCGGGCAAAGCGCTCGCGGAACTGCGCGAGCTCATCCACGGCATCCACCCCAAGGTCCTCGCGGACTACGGTCTCGAGGCCGCGGTCGCCGACGCGGCGGACCGTTCCGTGGTCCCCGTGGACGTGGACCTCGAACTGCCGGGTCGGCTGCCCCAGGCGGTGGAGTCCGCGGCGTACTTCGTGGTCTGCGAGGCGCTCGCCAACGTCGCCAAGCACAGCGGTGCCGACCGTGCGCGGGTCAGCGGCGGTCACCGCGACGGCCGGCTGTCCCTCGAGGTGCGCGACGACGGCCGGGGCGGCGCGGACGCCTCGGCGGGCAGCGGGCTCACCGGTCTCGCGGACCGGGTGTCCGTTCTGGATGGCAGACTTGCCCTGTCCAGTCCGCCGGGTGGACCGACCCTGTTGCGTGTGGAGTTTCCTTGCGAGTTGACCAAGGCGGCCGATCGCTCCGCGTAGTGCTGGCCGAGGACAGCGTGCTGCTGCGCGAAGGCCTCATCGGCCTGCTCGGCCGCTGCGGCCACGAGGTGGTGGCGGCCGTCGGGGACGCGGAGGCGCTGGTCGCCGCGGTCGAGGAGCACACCCCCGACATCGTGGTGACGGACGTGCGCATGCCGCCCGGTTTCCAGGACGAGGGCCTGCACGCGGCGGTGCGGCTGCGCGAGAAGCGCCCCACGCTGCCGGTCCTGGTCCTCAGTCAGTACGTGCAGCGGACGTACGCCTCCGACCTGTTGGACTCCGGCGACGGAACGGGCGTCGGCTATCTCCTCAAGGACCGGGTCGGCCAGGTCGAGGAGTTCGTGGACGCGCTGCACGAGGTCGCGGACGGCGGTACGGTCGTCGACCCCGAAGTCGTACGTCAACTGCTGCGCCGTCGGCGGGATCCGCTGGAGCGGCTCACCCCGCGCGAGCGTGAGGTGCTGGCGTTGATCGCGGAGGGCAAGTCCAACGGCGCGATCGCGAAGGAGCTGGTGGTCTCCGAGGCCGCCATCGGCAAGCACATCAGCGGCATCCTCACCAAGCTGGACCTGCCTCCGGCCGACGAGACCCACCGCAGGGTCCTGGCGGTCCTCGCCTACCTGCGGTCCTGACCCGGGCCGGGATCCCACGACTTCTTCCCACATCCGTACAGACGCGGCATGCAGGCGCGATAGCTCCGTGGCGAACGCTGCGGACTGCCCCGGCGAATCCCCGCGGGGGCAGTCCACGCCCCCACGGAGGAAGAGCCCATACTCCGTCGCCTCGCCGCCCCGCTGGTCACCGCCGCCCTGCTGCCCGCCGCCACGGCCCAGGCCGCTCCCGCCGACAAGGCCGCGGTCCTCTCGAGCTGGACCCAGACCAGCGCCACCAGCTACAGCGCCTTCTTCGCCGCCCGCGCCAACCAGGGCACCTGGAGCGCCTACGGCTTCGACTGGTCCACCGACTCCTGCACGACCTCCCGGACAACTCCTTCGGCTTCCCCTTCCAGAACGCCTGCGTCCGCCACGACTTCGGCTACCGCAACTACACGGCGGCCGGCACCTTCGACGCCAACAAGTCCCGCCTGGACGAGGCGTTCTACGCGGATCTGAAGCGGGTGTGCGCGGCCTACACCAGCCTCAAGAAGTCATCGTGCGACGCCACGGCCTGGACCTACTACCAGGCGGTCGACAAGCTCGGCTGACCAAGGTGAGGCCGCCGTCGATCGCCGGTCACCGCCGCAGCCCCCGCACCAGCCAACAGCGTCACCGCTACCGACGCCACCGCCATCACCGTCATCCCCATGCCCGGCGAGGTGAGTTGGCCACCGTGCCCGCGAGGCCGCGCTCACCCCCTGCGCCGTGGCACAAGCCCGTCGGCGTTCCGCTGAACCCGCCACAACGCCCCAGTGACCCGTAAAGAGCGCCGCGCCCCCAACTGCCTTTGTTGCATATACAGCAGTTGGAGGCTCAGACCCGATCCGGACGGGGGAAGCCGGAACAGGTGTCATGCGGGCGCTTGCGCGCATGTCGCTGCCCTGTACCCGGAAGCGGCAGCCATCGGGGGTGGTGCTGTCGTGCGGCCGCCTACACGGCCGCCTGGGCGCTGGGCGCGTCGATCTCGCGGTAGGGGTTGCCCTCTGCCGGAGTCACGCGCCAGAACGTCTCCGCTACCGCCTTGAACTGCCGGTGACCAGGGTTCAGGCCCGTGTGCTCGAGCGCCCAGACTTCCACCGGCAGGCGCTCATCGTCCGTCGGCTGCGCCTTTGCCCCGCAGGTCAGGCATACGGCCGAGTAGATACCCTGCGGGGCGCCCTCGCCGGTTTCCGGCCCTAGCGTCCACTCAGCAGCCTTGATGATCGAACGCGTCATAGCGCCCTCCTGCTGCGCCGGTTCGCTTCGGCCACCTTGGAACTCAGGGCGCAGGCAATGCCTGCGCCTTTGCGGCACTCCGGCGCATTCGAGGGCGCAGGGTAGCCGTCGAGGGCGCGGCACAGAGCCGCGTGCAGGTGCTCAGCGTCGGCCAAGGACAGGCACAGCTCAGTGTCCGTCGCGTGCTCCCCGTTCCGAGACAGCCGCAGGGGAACGGCGACGTGGTCATCGTCGGTGCGGTGCACACGGCTCCCCGGGGTGCGCTTGATCTCCCACGTCATGACGTCCTCCCGACGCGCACGAGGCGGTACGCGCCCCCACAGTTCCCGCCCCGTCTCGCAGCCTTCCTGCGCCTTGCGGACACCCTTGCAGCCGTCGCACTTGCGGGTGTGCTCGAACCACAGGCGGTAGGCGCGCAGCATCGGCAGTTCAGCAGTCGGTACGTGCGACTCGGCCTTGGCGTCGCTCATCGGCTCGCCTCCACCAACTGCCATACGTACGGGGCAGGTTGGCGTTCTTCGAGGGGGAGGACGTAGGTGCGCACCAGGGGGTGTGTCGCGTCCTGGTCGTGCTGATCACCGCACGGGTCGGGGGCATGTCCGGCGCGGCGCAGACGCGCGAGCGCAAGCAGGGCGCCCCACAACTCCGGCGACGGCTGCACCGCGTACGCGGGCGCCTGTGTGCGCTGGTCAGGGGTGGTGTACCCGTCGGGTTTTCGTGTCCCGAACAGTAGGGCTCTCACCCATTCGAGTGCGTGTGGTACGAATCGCATGTTGGCGCTCCTTCGCATCGTCGGCCAAGCCCCCGGACCGGTCGCACGGTCGCGGGGGTCCTTGCTTCCGACCACGTTCCCTCGCCGCACGCTGGCCGCACCACGGCAGAACTGCCGCATTCAGGCGGCATCTTGGCTGCACGCGCTACCCTGACCAGGGAAGACGGCACCCGGACGGAGTCGGGCATGTCAGGCAAGCGGCAGCGTCTAGCGCAGCGCCGGAAGGCGAGCGGATACACCCAAGAACAGTTCGCAGACGCCCTGAAAGTCGACCGCACCACGGTGCAGCGTTGGGAACGGGGCGAGGCAGACCCGCAACCGCACCAGCGCCCGAAAATGGCAACGCTGTTGCAACTGACGTCCAGAGAACTGGATGAATTGCTGGCCTCCGATGTTCTGCCGCGCATTCAGGCGCCTGGTTGGTTTGCAGCCGCAGAACCTGCCAACGATGACTCGTTCTGGGCGTGATCAGGGAGCTTGCGGCGGGCACGCCGGTGGCGTTGGAGGCGGCGTTCGGCTGGGGCTGGCTGGTCGAGTTCCTGCACGACCGCCACCTTCTTGCCCGCGTCGTACCCGCGGCTGTCGGCGCCGACCGTCTCCGCGGCGCGTACCGGCTGCGAGTCGGTGATCGCGGCGGTCGGGTCGGCGTCCCGGCCCTCGGAGCGGCCCCCGTTGCCGTCCAGCCACGTCGGCGCCGCTGCACCTCCCACTGTCCGTGGTGTCCGAGGTGCAGCGGCGGGACCGGGCCCGGATGGCGGCGGCCGTGACCGAACCGGCAGGCCAGGCACGGGCAGGGCGGCTTGCCCCTTCGGACGACAGCGGGGTGCAACGGTATGACGGGACCTCTTGGCGCGACTGGGCTTCGACACCGCAGTTGCTACCAAGAGGTCCTGGCCGTGCACGTCACTTCGCCGATTCCCATCCGTCCCCGACAGATCAGTTCGTTCACGGGGTCTCAGCTCAGGGGTTCGGCCAGCTCCGGGAGGTACCGGACGTCCTTGAGGGGCGCTGTGGGCTGTGCGCCGAACTTGTCCACGACGGTGCCGCTGGTGCCGACGTGCACGACCTGGAGGGCGACGCGGGTGTCCTGTTCGCGCAGGTCGATCCGCACGCGGGGGGAGCCGCCTTCGGGCTTCATGTCCACGATCCGCTCGTCGGGGTATCCGGCGCGCTTGAGTGCGGCTCGCACCTCGGCGGCGTTCTCACCCGTGTCCTTGAGGGCGGTGGTGACGTGCGCGGCGAACTTGTCCGCGTAGCAGGTCTCGGGCTTGGTGAGCGTGACCGGCTCCAGGAGGTTCCCATCGGGCATGGGCCCCACGGGGTCGTCGGCGGCGGGCGGGTCGGCGGGGTCGGCGGGCAGGGGGACGCGGTCGCCGGGCGTGCCGGTGGGTTTGCTGGAGGGGCCTTGGGGAACGGTGGGGACGTCGCTGGGGCCGAGGGGTGTGCCGGTCTTGGTGCCGTCCAGCGCCGGGCAGCCGTCGGTGATCTTGAGGAACAGCTTCATGAAGTCAAGCTGCGGTTTGTCGGCGTCCCCGCCCTCGGGTACGGAGGCGACATTGTCCGTCCCGATCGTGGCGGCCGGGGGAGTGCTGGAGCAGGCGGTGAGGGCGAGCGCGCCCAGAGCGAGGGCAGCTGCAGTGTGTGCGATGCGGGGCATGACGTCAACCTACAGTCGCGCGCTGACATGGCCATGAGTACGCGTACTCACCCCGAAGCGGAATAATTGACTCTCATTCAAGATGCTTGCGCATGTGTGGAGTTGACCTCTAGGGTCCGTGACCGACCGGTGAAGATCAAAAACCGGCCTGACCGAAAGGCACCCCTGTGCGCAAAACAGCGCTTCCGGTGATAGCCGCTCTGTCGATGAGTCTGCTGCTTCCGCAGCAGGCCAGCGCGGAGGAGCTGCCTCAACCGGCGTTGAACACCGGCACGTTCGCCCAGACCGGACCTGGCCAGTATTCGTCGTCGGATGACACATATCGAGTCTCGGAGAACGACCTGCCGATTGGCCTGATGGGCCGAGTCCACTCGGTGACCGGTCAGTCCCAGGGCGTGGCGCAGGCGCAGGACGCGCCCTCGACCCGGTCGGACCTCGGCGTGTTCGGCCCCTCCTGGGAGGCGGAGTTCCTGGGAGGCCAGCTCCAGCGATCCCTGTCGGTCAGCGGCGACAAGCTGACGACGACGGCCCTGGACACGGGTGAGAAGACGGTCTACTCGCTGACCGAAACTCTCGACGCCCCCTTCGGTGGGCACGTGAAGACCTACACCGCCGCTGACGGCTCCACGGCCGTCGACTCGACGGTGTGGGACGACCTTGCGGGCGAACTCAAGACCAGCGTGGTCGAGACGACGAACGTGGACCTCACCAACGCCTACGGCACGGGCGATGGGGCTCCGAAGGACGCGCTGGGGAGCCCGATCGCGGCGGCTGATCTCAAGCCCACGTTCACGTGGAAGCAGGTCGGCGGCGGCGGCGACAACTGGCGAATCGTTTCTGCCGGTTCGAAGGAGACGAAGTCCGCGACGGTCCTGTACGACGCGCAGGGCCGTGTGTCGCAGGTGAAGGAGCCCGCGCTGGGCGACAAGCCCGCGGCGACGGTGAAGGTCTCCTATGCGACCGCGACGACCGCCTCGGGTGAGACGCTGGGCGATGTGGCCGGTCAGGTGAAGGAGATCTCCGCCACCATCGGCACGACCACCCAGACTCTGGCCCGCTACGAGTACGACGGCGGCAAGCTCCTGCGGAAGGTCACCAACCCGTCCGCTGGTGAGGACCTGAACGTCTACACCTACGACGCGCAGGAGCGGCTTGCGACCGCCACCACCGACGGCGGCGACAAGTGGCAGCTCACCTTCGCCGGCGACGAGGCGGCCCCGGCCGCTGTGGATCTGACCGGCAAGGTCGCCGGTCCCGAAGCGCCGATGGACCAGACCCCGTCAGTCGCGCAGGGCGACGACGGCGCGGCTCCCCCGGCGGAGGGGTTCTCCGAGACGGAGCTGAACACCCCGTACGCGAATCCGCGTTACTGCAACACCGCTGAGTCGTGGATGTACCTGTGGTACACGAGCTGTGCGACGAAGGTCGCCCACTACGGCTGGCGGTACCCGTACTTCTTCAACACGCCTACCGGTAAGCGCGTCGTCGGTATCTACAACGACTACTGCACCGATTCGCTGGACACGCCGATGGGCTGGAACTTCAAGCCTGCGTGCGCCTCCCACGACTACGGCTACGGCACGATCGGCAACGCCTGGAAGCGTTACACCTGGTACCTGGACTACAACAAGGGCCTGGCTGTCGACTACGCCTTCTACGGGCAGCTCTACCACTACACCTGCCCCGACTACTTCTTCACGACCGCTTGCAGGAACACGGCTTACACGTACTACCGGTTCGTCGTGAAGTACGGCAGCCCCCTCAACGGGGCCAACGCCACTCGCTAGGCAAGCCAGTTGAAGGCCGGGGCGTTGCTTCGCCCCGGCCTCCTCCATGTTGCACACAGGGAGATAAAAGCAGCGTGAGACGACGCATCTACACGGGTGTGATCGCTGTGGCAGCCGCGATGGTGGCCACCGCGTTCCCCGCCCCGATACCTTTGGGCTTCGGCCCGCAGACGGCTTCGGCCAGCACGAACGGGCCTGTTGACCCGCCGTTGTTCGACCAGACGCAGGACGGTAAGCCCGTCCGCGTGAACGTGGTCACCGACCAGCGTGAGGACGTGGCAGGTGCCGCTGAGGCGGGCACCGTGCTGACCACGTTCGACTACCTGCCGGTGGTGACCCTTGAGGTGACGCAGGCCGGGTTGACCGACCTCCAGTCCCAGCCGGGTGTCGTGTCGGTGACGGAGGACGTTCCGCTGCCGCCGTCGCTGACCGAGACCACGGCGAAGATCGGCTCGGACACGGCAGCCATCGCAGGCAAGACCGGTACGGGCGCCACGGTCGCCGTTCTGGACACCGGTGTTGAGGCAGGGCACGCGTTCCTCGGCGGCCGGGTCACCGACCAGGCGTGTTTCTCGGTGAACAACGTGGAACTGGGCGTGTCCAGCCTGTGCCCGAACGGCCAGGAAGCCCAGGAGGGTACGGGCGCTGCCGACACGGCCCAGTCGGCGTGTGCGTCGCTGTCCGGGGCGTGCGACCACGGCACCCACGTTGCGGGCATCGCTGCCGGTAACGGTCAGGGCGTTGCCGGTGCCCCCCTACGCGGTGTCGCTCCGGGGGCGAACATCGCCGCTGTGCAGGTGTTCTCGCTGTTCGACAACGACGCATACTGCGGCGCGGGCGGTTCGCCGTGTGTGCTGTCGTACTCGTCGTCGCAGATGAAGGGCCTGGAGAAGGTCCTGGCGTGGAAGAGCGCCGGGAAGCCGATCGTGGCGGCGAACATGTCGCTCGGTGCGGGCCGCTTTACCGCCCCGTGTGACCTGGACCCGCGTAAGGGCATCGTCGACCGGCTGTGGTCGGCGAACGTGGCCACGGTGATCGCGGCCGGGAACAACGGGCACACCGACGCCGTGGCCGCCCCCGGCTGTGTGTCGTCGGCGGTGACCGTCGGCTCGACCAGCGATGACGACCAGCTTTCGGCGTTCTCCAACCGGGGCACGCTGCTGGACCTGCTTGCCCCGGGCAACGCGGTGACGTCTTCGGTGTCGGGCGGCGCGTTCGCGGCGAAGAACGGCACGTCGATGGCCGCCCCGCACGTCGCCGGAGCCCTCGCCGTCCTGAAGCAGACCTACCCTACCGAGGGCATCGACTCGCTGGTGTCGCTGCTGGCCACCTCCGGCACTCCCATCTCCTACACCGGTGCGACCACCCCGCGCATCGACGTCGGCAAGGCCGTGCAGGCCATCGCGCCCAAGCCAGAGGCCGACAAGAAGCCCCGCGCGTTCCAGGTCGACAACGACAAGCGAACCCCGATCCCCGACGGTGTCGGCTCCCCCGCCCCCGGTGCCCCGGCCGAGTCCCCCGTGACCGTCTCGGAGTACCCCGGCAAGGCATCGAAGAAGACCCAGGTCTTCGTGAACATCACCCACACCTACCGGGGTGACCTCAAACTCGAACTGGTCGCCCCGTCGGGGACGGTGTACCTCCTCAAGGACGTCTCCGGCACGGATGCCGCGGACAACGTCGTCGCCACCTACACCGTGGACGCCGCCGGCCAGGACGCCAACGGCACGTGGAAACTGCGCGCCACCGACCACGACGACCTCGACACCGGCAAAATCAACACCTGGTCGCTGATCTTCCCGACCCCGTTCGAGAGCACCGCCCTCCAAGCAATCCCCGACACCGGCACCATCGTGTCGACCCTCGACGTGGACGGTATCGACGGGCGCGCGGCCGGCCCGACCCAGGTGTGGGTGAACCTCACCCACGCCAAGATCGGCAACCTGCGTCTGACGCTGGACTCCCCCGACGGCAAGGTGTACACGCTCAAGCCCTACGGCGCCGAGCCCGGCGGCACCCTGACCACCACCTACGGTGTGGACGCCACGGCCGCCGTCGCGAACGGCACGTGGAAGCTCAAGGTCACCGACGGTGCCACCGGCTCCACCGGCGAACTCAAGGGCTGGTCGCTGGGCTTCCCCTCCTACGAGAACCAGACGCAGATGGCCATCCCCGACGCCACCGGCACGTACGTGGAGCTGTGGACCAAGGCTGACGGCCTGGTCGGCTCCGCCTCGAACCAGCTCCAGGTCTACGTGGACGCCAGCCACCAGTACCTGGCCAACCTCAAGATCGACCTGGTCGCCCCTGACGGCTCGGTGCACCTGCTCCAGGCCTCCGGGCAGATCACGAGGGCCGGGGACCTGAAGAAGATCTACACCGTGGACGCCTCCGCATTCCCGGCCAACGGCTGGTGGAAGCTCCGCGTCGACGACGTTCTGGCCGGCAACACCGGCACGGTCAACAACTTCGTCGTCCGCTTCTGACCCTTCCGGGCGCAGGCAAGGAGAAACGGCGGGCCGCACCCTCCCGAAAGTGCGGCCCGCTGTCCTCTGCAACCTGATCTCCGCCTGAAGAACGAGAACGTCTCCCAGCACTTCGCCTGACCCCCGGAAGGAACCGGATACTTGTGAATGCGCGCGCCCCGATACGAGCCGCCCTCACCACCCTGACGGCAGCGGCCGCCCTCACCACCGGTGTCACCCCCGCCACGGCGCACACCGCCTCCGGCACCGTGTCCTCCAACTGCGACGTGCCGTGGATCACCTGCAGCGAAGGCGACTTGTGGCTGTTCTACAACAGCAAATCCCTCGCCATCCAGAACGGCAGCATCGTCTCCGCCTACGCCACGTTCTACGGCAACGTCCACGACTACTACGGCTCCAGCCAGTACCAGGGCTCCACCCTGGTCACCTATCGCTACGTCTTCGACAGTGCCACCAACGGCCACGGCCAATACGTCAAGAACAACGCGGCCAGCGTCTGGAACTGCTCCGGCCAGGACAACTACCGCGTGTACTACAACTCCGGGTACGGCGGTACCTCCCAGTTCTTCCGCCACCGCGACCCCTACGAGGACTGCGTCCACACCGACCTGATCTCCGCGCTGAAGAACGAGAACGCCTCCCAGCACTTCGCCTGACCCGAGAGGGAACCCGCTTTCCATGAACGCCCGCACCCCCGCTGCCCTCGCACTCACCGCCGCCACCGCAGCCGTGCTGCTGACCGCATGCGCCACCCCCGCAAACCAGGCCCGCACCACCGGCGCCGCCCCCAGCCCGGTCGCCGACACCAAGACCTTCCCGCCCTCCGCACCCGAACGGGGCCTGGCAAAGGGCCTGAATCTGCCGCTGGAAACCTACATGCAGGACTACGCCGACACCGTCACCATTGGCAACGGCAAGCGCCTGCTCGCCGAGGACTGCATGAAGACCTACGGCCTCGACGTACAGCTTCCGGCGTACGGGCTGAACCCCTCACCGACCGAGAACGACGCCAACATGGAACGGCGCTACGGGCTGACCGACCGCGAGACCGCTGCCACGTACGGCTACGGCCTGGCCGGGGACGCAAAGCCCCGCACCAAGCAGCAGTTCCCCCAGCTCGATGCGGTCCAGACCGAAGTCCTCACCGGCCGCAAGGCCCCCACGGGGCAGAACGGGAGCACGGCGCCGAACACGCCCATGGAAGCCCGTGAGAAGGCCCGCGAGAGCCACAACGGCAAGAAGATCCATGAACGTGGCTGCAGCGGATGGGCCGATCAGGAGATCAACGCCCCCACCGACGACGAGTTGACCCGCATCTCCGAGATGAACGGCACCAGCTTCACCGAGTCGATGAAGACCCCCGCCGTCGCCGCCGCGTTCAAGGACTGGTCGGTCTGCATGACCGGCAAGGGCCACCCCGGCCTCAAGGATCCTTTCGAAGCCGCCCGCTCTGTCAACCGCCCCGAAGGCGCCCCCTCCGACCAGCAGGAGATCGCCCTGGCCCTGGCGGAGATCGACTGCAAGGCCGAGACCGGTTTGATCGGAACCTGGTTCACCGAAGAATCGAAGATCCAAACGGCGATCATCGCCGAGCACCGGCCCGCCCTTGACTCCTTCAAGAACAAGAACGAGGCTGCCGTCAGCGAGGCCGGCAAGAGAATGGGGCGCTGACGTGGCGCGTTACAAAGGCGTGGGAACGGTGCTGCTCATCGGCGGCCTGTTCGTCGGAGGCGCGGCATGGGGAGGAGTGACGTTCGCCAAGAGCATGGAAGCCGAATCCGGCGACCCTGCCCCGAGCGCTTCCCGACCTCCCGCCCAGCAGCCCGTCGGCGACACCCTCACCACAACGCAGCGCGCCGCACTGGGACCCAGTGCCGCCACTGGCCGCGAAGGTGGGGAAACGGTCGCCACCGCCCACGAGGCGGTATGGGAGGACGAGGACATGCGCCTGGCGAAGATCCCCGTCGTGCTCACCAACCCCGGCGATGCGCAGCGACGTGTCGAGATGCGCCTGAGCGTGTACTCCTCACGCGACGAGGGGGCAACCTCGCTGTGGGAGGGAACGGTGGACTCCGACGGTGAGATAGCCCCCGGCAAATCGGTGGTGACGTACGTGAGTGTGCAGTCCGTACGCGACCCGGCGGCGTTGAGGATCGAGCTGCGGCGGTCGTCCGGCGAAGGCTGACCCCCGGGTCGGCGAAGGCTGCGAGGGTGGGGTGTTCTCGTCGACGCCCCACCCTCACCCAGAGCCCCGCCCTCCGGGAGACCCTGACCAGGCCCCGGTTCTGCACGCGCCTGACAGGTGGTCTTGCAGGGCTTCACGGTCGCCAGTGAAGGGGCGTTTTCAGCGGAGCCGCTCCAGGGTGAGGATGGCCGCGGCGACTGACGACATTCGATTCGGGCTGCATCGTGCCCTGCGGAAGATCCGCCAGGACTTCAGTCGTGCGACGCC
Organism: Streptomyces sp. SA15; assembly: GCF_002291145.1. Classification (GTDB taxonomy): domain Bacteria; phylum Actinomycetota; class Actinomycetes; order Streptomycetales; family Streptomycetaceae; genus Streptomyces. Next base: position 13 of record NZ_NTGE01000046.1, on the reverse strand, counting down.
GCGCTCGACCGGC
>NZ_NTGE01000211.1 GCF_002291145.1 Streptomyces sp. SA15 | reverse complement strand
GCCCGCGCACGCCGGGGCGCATGCCCGTGCCGACGCGCCGAAGCGCAGCAACAGCAACCCCGATACGCCACCACACGCCGACGCACCCCCTCGCGCCGAGGCGCACGCGACCCTGCCCGGAAGCCCTTTCGCGCCCGGCGCCGCCCGCGCACTCCTGCGCGCCACGCTCGCCGAGTGGGCCGAACGCGGCCTGCCCGGCGCCGAGCACCTCACCGACCGCCTGGCCGACGACGCCCTGCTCGTGGTCAGCGAACTCGTCACCAACGCCATCGTGCACGCGGGCACCGACGTCGAGCTGGACTGCCGGCTGGAGCCGGAGACCGGAGCCCTCGTCGTCGAGGTCCTGGACCACCACCCCTCCCGCGCCCCGCGCGACGGCCCGGCCGAACCGCCGTACGACACCCCGGAGTTCGGGCGCGGCCTGCGGCTCGTCGCCGCGCTCGCCGAGTCCTGGGGCATCACCTACCGCACCGGCGCCAAGACCGTGTGGGCGCGGCTGCCCGCCGAGGGCAAGGAGGCCGCCGACGGGATCCAGGCGTACGCCGGGGAGCGCGCCCTCGAGCGCGGGCTGCGCGTCGCCGGGATACTCGCCCCCGAGCCTCCCCCACTGTCGACCGCGCCCGAGCGGGGGTACCCGCATCGCGCCGAGCGCGACCGGGACTGGCTCGGCCGCGGCGCCCTGTCCTTCCTCGCCGAGGCCTCCGACCTGCTCGCCGGGCAGCTCGACGAGAACCTGGTGGCCGCCCTCGCCGGACAGCTGATCGTGCCCCGGCTGGCCGACTGGTGCGCGGTGTGGCTGGAGGACGAGGTCACCGGCCGCGGTGGCTGGGCCGCCGACGGGGCCGGCGGTACCGGGCCGCGGCTCGCCCGGGTGTGGCACAGCAGCGAGAACCGCATCGAGGAGCTGCGCCGGGCCCTGGAGAAGGAGCCGCCGCACCCGTCCGACGCGTTCCGGTCCGGACCCGCCCGCTTCCCCTGGCCCGGCGAGGCGCTGGGCCCGCACGGCACGCACGGCTGCGCGCTCGCCTACCGGCTGACGGCCGGCGGCCGCCCGCTCGGCACCCTGGTCATCGGACGGTCCGGGCCCGACCGGTTCCCCGACGAGATCACCGGGCTCGTGGAGGACCTCAGCCGCCGGGTCGCGCTCGCCATCAGCGCCGCCCGCCAGTACGCGCGGCAGGCCACCATCAGCGCCGTACTGCAGCGCGGTCTGCTGCCCGGCGCGGTCGCCGAGATCCCCGGGATGCGCAGCGCCCTGGTCTACGAGCCGTGCGACAAGGGCGGGCCCAGCGGCGACTTCTACGACCTCTTCCCGGCCGGCGACGGCCGCTGGTGCTTCGCCGTGGGCGACGTCCAGGGCAAGGGACCCGAGGCCGCCGTAGTGATCGGCCTCGCGCGGCCCTGGCTGCGGCTGCTGGCCCGCGAGGGTTACCGCGTCGCCGACGTCCTCGACCGCCTCAACCAGCTGCTCCTCGACGACGCGACGGAGGCCGCGGACGCCGCCGCCCGCGCGCTGGCGTCCGCGGGCGGCCGGCCGACGGGCCCCGGGGACGGCCCGCAGACCCGCTTCCTCTCTCTCCTCTACGGCGAGCTGGTCCCCTTCGACGGCGGCGTGCGGTGCACCCTCGCCTCCGCCGGACATCCTCTGCCGCTGCTCCTCGGGGCGGGCGGCGAGGTCTGTACGGCCGCGCAGCCGCAGACCCTCCTCGGGGTCATCGAGGACGCGACGTACACCAGCGAGACCTTCGAGCTGCGGTCCGGCGACAGCCTGCTGTGCGTGACGGACGGGGTGACCGAGCGACGCAGCGGATCCCGCCAGTTCGACGACGAGGACGGGCTCGCGGCGGCGCTGGAGGGGTGCGCGGGGCTGGACGCGGAGCTGATCGCGGAGCGCATCAAGCGACTGGTGCACGAGTTCGGGGTACGGCCGCCGGAGGACGACCTGGCGCTGCTGGTCCTGCAGGCGGAGTAACCATGGTGGGTGCTGGACAATGAAGGCATGCCTTCCGCACTCCCCGACGGCGAGCCCGTCCCCGACGACGGCGCCCTCCCCGCGTCCGCGCTCGCCGGGGCCGCCGACCGCCCGCTCGGCTTCTACCTGCACGTCCCGTACTGCGCGACCCGCTGCGGCTACTGCGACTTCAACACCTACACGGCGACCGAGCTGCGCGGCACGGGCGGCGTCCTCGCCTCCCGCGACAACTACGCGGACACCCTGATCGACGAGATCCGCCTGGCCCGCAAGGTCCTCGGCGACGACCCGCGCCCGGTGCGCACGGTGTTCGTGGGCGGCGGTACGCCCACGCTGCTGGCCGCGGGCGATCTCGTACGGATGCTGGGGGCGATCCGCGACGAGTTCGGGCTGGCGGCGGACGCGGAGGTCACGACAGAGGCGAACCCGGAGTCGGTGGATCCGGCGTATCTGGCGGTTCTCCGGCAGGGCGGCTTCAACCGGATCTCCTTCGGGATGCAGAGCGCGAAGCAGCACGTGCTGAAGGTCCTGGACCGCACGCACACGCCGGGGCGTCCGGAGGCGTGCGTGGCGGAGGCGCGGGCGGCTGGCTTCGAGCACGTGAACCTGGACCTGATCTACGGCACGCCGGGGGAGTCGGACGACGACTGGCGGGCGTCGCTGGAGGCGGCGCTGGGCGCCGGTCCGGACCACGTCTCGGCGTACGCGCTGATCGTCGAGGAGGGTACGCAGCTGGCGCGGCGGATCCGGCGGGGCGAGGTCCCCATGACGGACGACGACGTGCACGCGGACCGGTACCTGATCGCGGAGTCGGCTCTGTCGGCGGCGGGCTTCGAGTGGTACGAGGTGTCGAACTGGGCGACGTCGGAATCCGGCCGCTGCCTGCACAACGAGCTGTACTGGCGGGGCGCCGACTGGTGGGGCGCGGGGCCGGGAGCGCACAGCCATGTGGGCGGGGTGCGGTGGTGGAACGTGAAGCATCCGGGGGCGTACGCGGCGGCGCTGGCGGCGGGGCGGTCGCCGGGGGCGGGGCGGGAGCTGCTGTCTGAGGAGGACCGCAGGGTGGAGCGGATTCTGCTGGAGCTGCGGCTTCGGGAGGGGGTGCCGTTGGAGTTGCTGCGGGAGGAAGGCCTCCGGGCTTCCCGCCGGGCCCTGTCCGACGGACTCCTCCAGGAAGGGCCGTACGGGGAAGGGCGCGCGGTACTCACGCTTCGGGGGCGGTTGCTGGCGGATGCGGTGGTCAGGGACCTCGTGGATTGATCACTCGGGCGGGTGATTCGGTGCGGAACGCCGGTTCGGCGGGGCTCAGATTCCTAGGGTGCCGCTGTGAACGATCGCGGAATGATCAAGTTTTTCGAGGAGCTCGAGCCTCCCGAGGGCGTCAGGGCCGAGCTGCTGTGCGGCGAGATCGTACTGTCGCCCAGTCCGGATCTGGTGCACAACGGGAACGTCATGGAGGCAGTGGACCAGATTCCGAGGAAGCGCTGGTCCCGGCTTCAGACCTTGTGCGTCGACATGCTCGACGGTGTCAGCGCGCCCGTGCCCGACCTTGTGGTGATCGAGCGTGGCGCTGCACCGGATCACGGGGCGCTGATGCCGTCCGCAACCATCACTGCGTTGGTGGAGGTCGTCTCCAACACCAGTGTCGACCGCAACTACGGCGTGAAGCGCTCGATCTACGCGGCGGCAAAGGTGCCCGCCTATCTGATCATCGACCCCATCATGGCCCAGTGCGTGCTATTCGCTGAGCCGACCGGCGACGGCGAGGACGCGGAGTACCAGTTGCAGCGGAAAACCAAGTTCGGTGCTCTCATGCCGCTGGAAGCCCTCGGCGTCGAGCTGGACACCACAGTTTTCGACACCTACAAGAACGTCAAGCCTCACCGCTGGCCGTAACGAAGTCGATCAACTCCTCCACCCGCCCCAACAACTCCGGCTCCAGATCCTTGTAAGACCCCACCCGCCCCAGAATCCCCTGCCACACCGCCCCGGTGTTTTCCGGCCACCCCAGCGCCCGGCACACCCCCGTCTTCCAGTCCTGCCCGCGCGGCACCCGGGGCCACCCCGGAATCCCCAGGGACGACGGCTTCACCGCCTCCCAGATGTCGATGTACGGGTGGCCCACCACCAGCGCGTGCTCGCTCGTCACCGCCTCCGCGATCCGCCACTCCTTCGTGCCCGGCACCAAGTGGTCCACCAGGACGCCCAACCGCGCATCCGGACCCGGTGCGAAATCGGCCACGATTGACGGCAGGTCGTCCACGCCCTCCAGGTACTCCACGACCACGCCCTCGATGCGCAGGTCGTCGCCCCACACCTTCTCGACCAGTTCGGCGTCGTGCCGGCCCTCGACGTAGATGCGCCCGGCGCGGGCCACGCGCGCGCGTGCGCCGGGGAGGGCGACCGAACCGGAGGCCGTACGGGTGGGACGTACCGGAGCCGCCGACGACGGCCGGACGAGCGTCACCACCCGGCCCTCCAGCAGGAACCCCCGAGGCTCCAGGGGGAACACCCGGTGCTTGCCGAAGCGGTCCTCCAGGGTGACCGTGCCCGCCTCGCAGCGGATCACCGCGCCGCAGAAGCCGGTGCCGGGCTCCTCCACCACCAGGCCGGGCTCCGCCGCGACCTCGGGGACGGGCTTCGGCTTCTTCCAGGGAGGAGTCAGATCGGCGGAGTACTGGCGCATTCGGGTGACGATAGGAGAAGCGGTCGGCGCGTGCTCACGACACGCCGAAACGCGTCGCCAACGCGTCCCGCTGCGCCCGTACGAACGCCGCGTCCACCACTGCTCCGTGACCGGGCACGTACAGCGCGTCCTCGCCGCCCAGGTCCAGCAGCCGGTCCAGCGCGGCAGGCCAGTGCGACGGTACGGCGTCGGGGCCCGCCTGCGGTTCGCCGGACTCCTCGACCAGGTCGCCGCAGAAGACGACCTCCGGGGCGCCCGGTACCAGGACCGCGAGGTCGTGGGCCGTGTGGCCCGGGCCGACGTTCGCCAGCAGGACCTGGCGGCCGCCGCCCAGGTCGAGGGTCCACTCGCCGGAGACGTGATGGCGGGGTGGCGTGAGTGACTCCATCGCCTCGTCCGCCGAGTCGGCCTCCAGGCCGTTGCGTACCGCGTCCGCGCGCAGCCCCTCGCGCGCGTGCCGGGCGGTGAACACCGTGTCGATGCCCACCGCGCCGAACACCTCCGCCCCCGCGAACGCCGCCGCCCCGAAGACGTGATCGAAATGGGGGTGCGTGAGCGCGAGATGAGTCACACGGTGACCGGTGAACGCCTCCGCCTGAGCCCGCAGCCGCGCGCCCTCCCCGAGGCTCGACCCCGCATCGATCAGCAAGGCCGTGCCCTGCCCGACGACCAGCCCCACCGTGCAGTCCCAGCCGGGAAGCCGGCACCGGCCCACCCCGGCCGCCAACCGCTCCCACCCGAGCTCTTCCCAAGTCACCGTCATACCGCGACGCTAGCCAAGACAGCACGTCCAGGCACGGCCACGCAGGACCGCCCTTGCCCGGGGCGTACCCCACGGCCGTACACTGGGCCGGGGAACGTTGGCACTCGGCTGTGAAGAGTGCCAGGCCAGGCGCCGAGGGGACGACTTCTGGAGGTGTGCGCGATGCTGAGTGAACGACGGCTTCAGGTGCTGCGCGCCATCGTCCAGGACTATGTCGGCACCGAGGAGCCCGTCGGGTCCAAGGCACTCACCGAGCGGCACAACCTCGGCGTGTCCCCGGCGACCGTGCGCAACGACATGGCCGCCCTGGAGGACGAGGGGTACATCGCCCAGCCGCACACCAGCGCCGGGCGGATCCCCACGGACAAGGGCTACCGGCTCTTCGTCGACAAGCTGGCAGGCGTCAAGCCGATGAGCCCGCCCGAGCGGCGTGCGATCCAGAACTTCCTCGACGGTGCCGTCGATCTCGACGATGTGGTGGCGCGGACCGTACGGCTGCTCGCGCAGCTCACACGGCAGGTCGCCGTCGTGCAGTACCCGTCGCTCACGCGGTCGACGGTGCGGCACGTCGAGCTGCTGTCGCTCGCCCCCGCGCGCGTGATGCTCGTGCTGATCACGGACACGGGGCGGGTCGAGCAGCGGATGATCGACTGCCCGGCGCCGTTCGGCGAGGCCTCCCTGGCCGATCTGCGGGCCCGGCTCAACAGCCGGGTCGCGGGGCGGCGCTTCACCGATGTGCCGAGGCTCGTCGAGGACCTTCCCGAAGGCTTCGACATAGAGGACCGCGGCACGGTCTCGACCGTCCTCTCCACCCTGCTGGAGACGCTGGTCGAGGAGAACGAGGAGCGGCTGATGATCGGCGGCACCGCCAATCTGACCCGCTTCGGACATGACTTTCCCCTCACCATCCGGCCCGTCCTGGAGGCCCTGGAGGAGCAGGTCGTGCTCCTCAAACTCCTTGGCGAGGCGGGGGATTCGGGCATGACCGTACGCATCGGTCACGAGAACGCCTACGAGGGACTCAACTCCACGTCCGTGGTGTCGGTCGGCTACGGTTCGGGCAACGAGGCAGTCGCCAAGCTCGGCGTGGTCGGACCGACCCGCATGGATTACCCGGGAACGATGGGAGCGGTACGCGCAGTGGCACGGTACGTCGGACAGATCCTGGCGGAGTCGTAAGTGGCCACGGACTATTACGCCGTTCTCGGCGTGCGTCGCGACGCGTCGCAGGAAGAGATCAAGAAGGCCTTCCGGCGGCTCGCGCGCGAGCTGCACCCGGACGTCAACCCCGATCCGAAGACCCAGGAGCGGTTCAAGGAGATCAACGCCGCTTACGAGGTGCTGTCGGACCCGCAGAAGAAGCAGGTCTACGACCTCGGCGGCGACCCGCTCTCGCAGGCGGCCGGCGCGGGCGCGGGCGGCTTCGGGGCCGGTGGCTTCGGGAACTTCTCCGACATCATGGACGCCTTCTTCGGTACGGCGTCCCAGCGGGGTCCGCGTTCGCGCACCCGGCGCGGCCAGGACGCGATGATCCGGCTGGAGGTCGAGCTCGACGAGGCGGCCTTCGGTACGACGAAGGACATCCAGGTCGACACGGCGATCGTCTGCACCACCTGTAGTGGTGAGGGCGCGGCGCCGGGGACCTCCGCGCAGACCTGCGACATGTGCCGCGGCCGCGGTGAGGTGTCGCAGGTGACGCGGTCCTTCCTGGGCCAGGTCATGACCTCGCGTCCGTGCCCGCAGTGCCAGGGCTTCGGCACGGTCGTCCCGACGCCGTGCCCCGAGTGCGCGGGCGACGGGCGCGTACGGTCCCGCCGTACGCTCACGGTCAAGATCCCCGCCGGTGTCGACAACGGCACCCGCATCCAGCTCGCGGGCGAGGGCGAGGTCGGACCCGGCGGCGGTCCCGCCGGTGACCTGTACGTCGAGATCCACGAGCTGCCGCACTCGCAGTTCCAGCGGCGCGGCGACGATCTGCACTGCACGGTCACGCTCCCGATGACCGCGGCGTCCCTCGGTACCAAGGTTCCGCTGGAGACGCTGGACGGCCTGGAGGAGGTCGACATCCGGCCCGGAACCCAGTCCGGCCAGTCGATCCCGCTGCACGGGCGGGGCGTCACGCATCTGCGCGGCGGTGGGCGGGGCGACCTGATCGTCCACGTCGAGGTCCAGACCCCGACCAAGCTCGACCCCGAGCAGGAGCGGTTGCTGCGCGAGCTGGCCAAGCTGCGGGGCGAGGAGCGGCCGCAGGGGCAGTTCCAGCCGGGGCAGCAGGGGTTGTTCTCGCGGTTGAAGGATGCGTTCAACGGGCGCTGACGGGGTGGCTGCGGGCGGCTGCCCGCGGCGGAGCCGCTGATGGATGCAGCGCCCCCGCCGCCCCTTCCCGTCCCGTCCCCAGGGGCTCCGCCCCTTCGACCCCGCCAGGGGGCTCCGCCCCCTGGACCCCCGGGCCTATGCCCGCCCACCACTCGACTCGGTCGGCCAAGAAGTGACCCTCGCAAACGCCTGACGGGCTAGTTGCAGCTGGCCTATGCCAAAGGGAAGGTTCGATTCGGACTTGTTCGGAGGACGTGACAACATGCCGTCATGTCCTCCGCACTGACCGATCTCTTCCCCTATCCGATCGTGCAGGCCCCCATGGCGGGCGGCGTCTCCGTGCCGACGCTCGCCGCGGCCGTGTGCGAGGCCGGCGGGCTGGGGTTCCTCGCCGCCGGGTACAAGACGGCCGACGGGCTGTACCAGGAGATCAAGCAGTTGCGGAGCCTCACGGCCCGCCCCTTCGGCGTGAACCTCTTCCTCCCGCAGCCCGAGTACGCCGACCCCGCCGCCGTGGACGTCTACGCCCACCAGCTGGCCGGCGAGGCCGCCTGGTACGACACCGAGCTCGGCGACCCCGAAAGCGGCCGCGACGACGGCTACGAGGCCAAGCTCGCCGTCCTGCTCGACAACCCGGTACCGGTGGTCTCCTTCCACTTCGGCGCGCCGAGCCCTGACGTACTGGACTCACTGCGTCGGGCCGGCACCTTCACCCTGGTCACCGCGACCACCGCCGAGGAGGCCTTCGCCGTCGAGCGGGCGGGCGCCGACGCGGTGATCGCGCAGGGCGTGGAGGCCGGCGGCCACCAGGGCACCCACCGTGACATCCCGGAGAACGACGGCTCCGGCATCGGACTCCTCTCCCTGATCGCCCAGGTCCGGGAGACCGTGCGCATCCCGATCGTCGCCGCCGGCGGCATCATGCGCGGCAGCCAGATCGCCGCCGCCCTCGCCGCGGGCGCGAGCGCGGCGCAGCTCGGCACGGCATTCCTCGCCACGCCCGAGTCCGGCGCGAACACCGTGCACAAGCAGGCGCTGACCAACCCCCTGTACGTCCGTACGGAGCTGACCCGCGCCTTCTCCGGCCGCCCGGCCCGCGGCCTGGTCAACCGGTTCCTGCGCGAGCACGGCCCGTACGCGCCCGCCGCCTACCCCGAGATCCACCACCTCACCTCACCGCTGCGCAAGGCGGCCGCCAAGGCGGGCGACGCGCAGGGCATGGCGCTGTGGGCGGGACAGGGGCACCGTATGGCCCGCGAACTGCCGGCGGGGCAGCTGGTGGAGGTGCTGGCCGGTGAACTCGCCGACGCCAGGACGGCGTTGTCGATGTTTCACCAGGCGGGGGGCGTCTGATGACCGCGCCGGTGTTCGTCGTCGAGCACTTCCGTGCGGGCGGAGCCGGGCAGTACGTGCTCGACGGCCCCGAGGGACGGCACGCCGTCTCCGTGAAGCGGCTGCGGCCGGGGGAGACAGTCGTCCTCACCGACGGCGCCGGACGCTGGGCCGAGTGCGAGGTGATCGGCGCCGAGGGCAAGGACCGGCTGATCGTCCACATGACCGGCGTGTCCGAGGAACCCCCTCAGTCGCCCCGCATCACCGTCGTCCAGGCTCTCCCCAAGGGCGACCGCGGCGAGCTGGCCGTCGAGACGATGACCGAGACCGGCGTCGACGCGATCGTGCCGTGGGCCGCCGCTCGCTGCATCACCCAGTGGAAGGGCGAACGCGGCCAGAAGGCCCTCGCCAAGTGGCGCGCCACGGCCCGCGAGGCCGGCAAGCAGTCCCGTCGGGTCCGCTTCCCGGAGATCGCGGACGCGGCGACGGCCAAAGAGGTTGCCGCACTTCTCGCCAAAGCCGACTTCGCCGCCGTACTCCACGAGAGCGGCGAAGAACCCCTGGCCACCGCCGAACTGCCCGACCGCGGCGAGATCGTGCTCGTCGTCGGTCCCGAAGGCGGCGTCTCCCCCGAGGAGCTGGCGCTCTTCGAGGAGGCCGGCGCGAAGGCCTACCGGCTGGGGCCCACCGTGCTGCGTACGTCGACCGCCGGGACCGCGGCGACCGCCCTGCTCCTCGGCCGCTCGGGCCGCTGGTCCTGATGTCGGGAGAACGGCGCGTGGGGTGACCGTATGCGCCCTACCGCGGCGGGCGCGGCGGTGGCAGGCTGCCGTGCATGGGGGCGTTGAGGCGGATCTGGCGTCGGCCGCGTGGGCGGCGCGTGGCGGTCGCGGTGGCTTTCGCGGGGCTCACGGTGGGGGGAGCGGTCGCCTGTGACCCGGCCGGGCTGAACTCCGCGACTGTGGCGTACACGACCGACCAGACCGTGACGGACGAGCTGGAGCGGCAGAAGGCCGACGTGCGCTGGCTCACCTGCACGGCCTCGTACGGGGACGGCGCCTCGACGCCGACCGCGACCGAGAACGCCGTCGCCGAGGTCGACTGCGAGGGTCAGACGGACGACGGCAAGGACATCACCGTCACCGGCAAGGTGACCCGTGCGGTCAGCGGCGCGTGTGTCCGCGGGGACCTCACCGCCAAGATCGACGGCAAGCAGTGGTTCCACGTGGAGGGGCTGGGGAACTGCGACGCGAAGACCACCCCGCCCGTCAACAACCCGGGGCAGCCCGGGCCGACCGTCACGGTGACCGTCACCAAGACCGTCTACTGCCAGAAGGCACCCGAGTGCTGGCCCGAGGGCAAGTGATCCAAACCCCTGTCCCAGGTCGCCGGGCGTGCATAGGGTGATCGGGTGACACAGCCAGCAACGACGGGGTCTTCTTCGTATCTCCGGTTTCCGCACCTGCGAGGCGAGTTGGTCGCCTTCACCGCCGAGGACGACGTGTGGCTCGCGCCCCTGGACGGCGGGCGGGCCTGGCGGGTCAGTGCCGACAACGTGCCGGTGACCCACCCCCGCATCTCGCCCGACGGCACCACCGTCGCCTGGACCTCCACCCGCGACGGCGCGCCCGAGGTGCACATCGCCCCGGTCGACGGCGGCCCCGCCAAGCGCCTGACGCACTGGGGCAGCAACCGCACCCAGGTGCGCGACTGGACGCCGGACGGACAGGTCCTCGCCATCAGCACCTACGGCCAGGCGAGCCTGCGCCGCAGCTGGGCGCACGCCGTCCCGCTCGACGGCGGACCGTCCACGATCCTGCCGTACGGCCCCGTCGGCCATGTCGCCCACGGCCCGGCGGCCGTCCTGCTGTCGGCGCCCATGGGCCGGGAAGCCGCCTGGTGGAAGCGGTACCGGGGCGGTACGGCGGGCAAGCTGTGGATCGACCGCGAGGGCGACGGCGAGTTCGTACGGCTGCACGCAGAGCTGGACGGAAACCTCGAGTACCCCTTGTGGGCGGGGGAGCGGATCGCCTTCCTGTCCGACCACGAGGGCGTCGGCGCGCTGTACTCCTCCCTCGCGGACGGGTCCGATCTACGACGGCACACCCCCCTCGACGGCTTCTACGCCCGGCACGCCGCCGGTGACGGCACCCGGGTCGTCTACGCCAGCGCCGGTGAACTGTGGATCCTGGACGACCTCGACGGCGCCGAACCCCGTCGGCTCGACATCCGGCTCGGCGGGCAGCACACCGACCGGCAGCCGTTCCAGGCGAACGCCTCCCGCTGGTTCGGGTCCGCCGCCCCCGACCACACCGCGCGCGGCAGCGCGGTCGCCGTGCGCGGTGCCGTCCACTGGGTCACCCACCGCTCCGGACCGGCCCGCGCGCTCGCCGCCGAACCCGGCGTACGGGCCCGGCTCCCGCGCACCTTCCGCGTGGAGCGCGAGGAGTGGGTGGTGTGGGTGACGGACGCGGAGGGCGACGACGCCCTGGAGTTCGCGCCCGCCACCGGCCTCGCCCCCGGCGCCACCCCGCGCCGCCTCGCCTCCGGACAGCTCGGCCGCGTCCTCGGACTCGCCATGGCGCCCGACGGCAGCCGGGCCGCCGTTGCCGCGCACGACGGACGCGTGCTGCTCGTCGAACGCGAGACAGGCGAGGTCCGCGAGGTCGACCGCAGCGAAGAGGGAGACGTCACGGGGCTGGTCTTCTCGCCCGACTCCGCCTGGCTCGCCTGGTCGCACCCCGGCCCGCGCCCGCTGCGCCAACTGCGGCTCGCCAACACCACCGACCTGTCGGTCACCGAGGCGACCCCGCTGCGCTTCCAGGACTACGCGCCGGCGTTCACCCTCGACGGCAAGCACCTCGCCTTCCTCTCCAACCGCTCCTTCGACCCGGTCTACGACGAGCACGTCTTCGACCTGGCCTTCGTCGTCGGCGACCGCCCGCACCTGATCACGCTGGCCGCGACCACGCCCTCGCCGTTCGGCCCGCAGCGGCACGGCCGCCCCTTCGAGGCACCGGACAAGGACGAGACACCCGACAGCGAGGGCACCCCGGCCACCCGTATCGACCTCGAAGGCCTCGCCGACCGGATCGTGCCGTTCCCGGTCGAGGCGGCCCGCTACTCCAACCTGCGCGCGGCGAAGGACGGCGTGCTGTGGCTGCGGCATCCCGTGCGGGGTGTCCTCGGCTCCTCCCGGGCCACCCCGGACGACCCGGACCCGCAGACCGAGCTGGAGCGCTACGACCTCGCCCAGCAGCGCATCGAGCATCTCGCCGCCGACGCCGACCACTTCCAGGTCAGCGGCGACGGCAAACGGGTCCTGCTCTGGACCGACGGCCGCCTCAAGGTCGTGCCCAGCGACCGGCGCGCCTCGAACGACGACGACAGCGACACGAACATCACCGTCGACCTCAGCAGGGTCCGGCAGACCGTCGACCCGGCGGCCGAGTGGCGGCAGATGTACGAGGAGACCGGCCGCGTCATGCGGGACCACTTCTGGCGGCCGGACATGAACGGCGTCGACTGGACCGGCGTCCTCGACCGCTACCGCCCCGTCCTGGACCGCGTCGCCACCCACGACGACCTCGTCGATCTCCTCTGGGAGGTCCAGGGCGAGCTCGGCACCTCGCACGCCTACGTCGTCCCGCGCGGCGGACACGGCGGCGGACCCCGGCAGGGACTGCTCGGTGCGGACATCTCCCGCCACGAGGACGGCCCCCAGGGATCGGCACAGTGGCGCATCGACCGCATCCTGCCGACCGAGACCTCCGACCCGGACGCCCGCTCCCCGCTCGCCGCACCCGGCGTCGCGGTGCACGCCGGGGACGCGATCGTCGCGGTGAACGGCGTGCCGGTCGACCCGGTGACCGGCCCCGGCCCCCTCCTCGTCGGTACGGCGGGCAAGCCGGTCGAGCTCACCATCTCGCCGGCCGGCGGGGGCGAGGTACGGCACGCGGTCGTCGTGCCGACCGCCGACGAGGAGCCGCTGCGGTACCACGCCTGGGTCGAGGACCGGCGGGCCTACGTCCACGAGAAGTCCGGCGGACGGCTGGGCTACCTGCACGTGCCGGACATGCAGGCGCCCGGCTGGGCCCAGATCCACCGTGACCTGCGCGTCGAGGTGGCCCGCGAGGGCCTGGTCGTGGACGTCCGCGAGAACCGCGGCGGGCACACCTCCCAGCTCATCGTCGAGAAGCTGGCCCGCCGGATCGTCGGTTGGGCGGTGCCGCGCGGGATGCGGCCGTACAGCTATCCGGGCGACGCGCCCCGCGGGCCCGTCGTCGCCGTCGCCAACGAGTTCTCCGGCTCCGACGGGGACATCGTCAACGCGGCGATCAAGGCGCTGGGGATCGGGCCGGTGGTCGGTACGCGGACGTGGGGCGGGGTGATCGGGATCGACAGCCGGTACCGGTTGGTCGACGGGACGCTGATCACGCAGCCGAAGTACGCGTTCTGGCTGGAGGGTTATGAGTGGGGGGTGGAGAACCACGGGGTGGATCCGGATGTCGAGGTGGTGCAGCGGCCTCAGGACTACGGGGCCGGGCGGGATCCGCAGCTGGACGAGGCGGTGCGGATAGCGCTGGCGGCGTTGGAGGAGACGCCTGCCAAGGTGCCGCCTGCTTTGCCGTAACCCGGCGAGGGGGCTGGGCAGGGGTGGGTCGCGCAGCCCGGCGCTTGCGGGGTGCCGCTCTCTGTGGGTCGGGAGCCGCCCCAGCGGCACGACTGCCCGCAGCTGGGGCGACTACGATGCCCCCGTACTCGATCAACCCTCCGGAGGAGTCCGTATGGCAGGGGAACCCCAGGACGACTGCCTGTTCTGCAAGATCGTCGCGGGACAGATCCCGGCGACCATCGTCCGCGAGACCGAGACGACCGTAGCCTTCCGGGACATAAACCCCCAGGCACCCACCCACATCCTGGTCATCCCCAAGGCGCACTACGAGAACGCCGCCGCCCTCGCCACCGGCGCCCCGGAACTCGCCGCCGACGTCCTGCGAGAGACCCAGGCCGTCGCCGACGACGACAAGTTGGAGAGCTACCGCACCATCTTCAACACCGGCAGCGGCGCCGGCCAGACCGTCTGGCACGCCCACGCGCACGTCCTCGGCGGCCGCGGCATGCAGTGGCCCCCCGGGTGACCCGAAGGACGTAAGCCACCGTGTCCGTACGTGAACTGGTCGTCCTCGGCACCGCCAGCCAGGTCCCGACCCGGCACCGCAACCACAACGGCTACCTGCTGCGCTGGGACGGCGAGGGCATCCTGTTCGACCCCGGCGAGGGCACGCAGCGGCAGATGCTGCGCGCCGGGGTCGCCGCCCACGACCTGAACCGGATCTGCGTCACGCACTTCCACGGCGACCACTCCCTGGGCCTCGCGGGCGTCATCCAGCGCATCAACCTCGACAAGGTCCCGCACGAGGTCACCGCCCACTACCCGCGCTCCGGGCAACGCTTCTTCAACCGGCTGCGGTACGCCACCGCCTACCGCGAGACGGTCGAGTTGGTCGAGGCACCGGTGGCGTCGGACGGGGTGATCGCCGAGACCGGCGGCTACACCCTGGAGGCCCGCAAGCTGTCCCACCCCGTCGAGTCCTACGGCTACCGCCTCATCGAGCCCGACGGCCGCCGCATGCTGCCCGACCGCCTCGCCGCGCACGGCATCAAGGGCCCGGACGTCGGCCGTCTCCAGCGCGAGGGCGTACTCAACGGCGTCTCCCTCCAGGACGTCAGCGAGACGCGCCTCGGCCAGCGGTTCGCCTTCGTCATGGACACCCGGCTGTGCGACGGCGTGCACGCGCTGGCCGAGGGCTGCGACATGCTGGTCATCGAGTCGACGTTCCTCGACGAGGACGTGGCACTGGCCGTGGAGCACGGTCACTTGACGGCCGCTCAGGCGGCCCGCGTCGCCCGGGACGCCGGCGTACGGCACCTCGTGCTCACCCACTTCAGCCAGCGCTACTTGGAGCCGGACGAGTTCGAGCGACAGGCGCGGGCCGCCGGGTTCCAGGGCGAGCTGACCATCGCGCACGATCTGCTGAGGGTGCCGGTCCCGAAGCGTCGGTGAAACCGCCGTACGATGCTTCGATGCCCCTCCCCAAAGCAGAACTGCACCTCCATATCGAAGGCACGCTGGAGCCGGAGCTGGCCTTCGAACTGGCCGCCCGCAACGGCGTCGAGCTGCCGTACGCCGACACCGACGAGCTGCGCAAGGCGTACCAGTTCGAGGACCTCCAGTCCTTCCTGAACCTGTACTACGAGCTCATGGCCGTCCTGCGCACCGAGCGGGACTTCGAGGACCTCGCGAACGCCTACCTCGCCCGCGCCGCCGCGCAGGGCGTCCGGCACGCGGAGATCTTCTTCGACCCGCAGGCCCACATCGCGCGGGGCGTCGGCATGGGCACGGTCGTGGAAGGACTGTGGCGGGCGCTGGGGAACAGCGAGGCCGCGCACGGCGTCTCCACCCAGCTGATCATGTGCTTCCTGCGCGACGAGTCCGCCGCCTCGGCCATGGAGACCCTTCAGGCGGCCCGGCCGTACCTCGACCGGATCGTCGGCGTCGGCCTCGACTCGGCCGAGGTCGGGCATCCGCCGGTGAAGTTCCGCGAGGTGTACGAGGCCGCCGCCGCCCTGGGCCTGCGGCGCGTGGCGCACGCCGGTGAGGAGGGGCCGCCGGAGTACATCACCGAGGCGCTGGACGTGCTCGGTGTCGAGCGGATCGACCACGGGCTGCGGTGCATGGAGGACGAGGCGCTGGTCGCCCGCCTGGTCCGGGACCGAGTCCCGCTGACCCTGTGCCCCCTCTCCAACGTCCGGCTCCGCACGGTCGACGTCCTCGCCGACCACCCGTTGCCGGCCATGCTCGACGCCGGGCTGCTGTGCACGGTGAACTCCGACGATCCGGCCTACTTCGGCGGGTACGCCGGGGACAACTTCGACGCGGTGCGGCAGGCGCTGGGCCTGGACGAGGACGGGTTGCGTGAACTGGCCCGCAACTCCTTCGTCGCGTCCTTCCTGGAGCATGACGAGGAGCGGCGGGGGAGGTACCTCGCCGAGGTGGAGGCGTACGAGTTCGGGTAGCCCGTCGCGCTGCGCGGCACGCCCAGCGGACGGGGCCACGTTCGCCTATCTAATCTCAATCTTCATACATGGATGACGTCTACATGGGGAGATGACACCTGGCCGACCTGAAGCGGCTGCTGACCACCGGACTCGACCTCGTAGGAGCCGCACTGTGAACCTCGCCATTACGGACGTACGGCTGACCCCGATCCTGGTCGCCGACCCGCCGCTGCTGAACACGCAGGGCGTGCACCAGCCGTACACGCCCCGGCTGATCGTGGAGGTCGTGACGGCGGAGGGGATCACGGGGGTCGGGGAGACGTACGGGGACACGAAGTACCTGGAGCTGGCCCGGCCGTTCGCGGAGAAGCTCAAGGGACGCCAAGTCAGTGATCTGAACGGCCTGTTCCTGATCGCCGACGAAGTCTCCGTGGACGACTCCCGCGTCTTGGGCCAGGTCGACGTCGGCGGACTGCGCGGCGTCCAGACCGCCGACAAGCTGCGGCTGTCCGTCGTCTCCGCCTTCGAGGTCGCCTGCCTCGACGCCCTCGGCACGGCGCTCGGCCTGCCCGTGCACGCGCTGCTCGGCGGCAAGGTGCGGGACGCGGTCGAGTACAGCGCGTACCTGTTCTACAAGTGGGCCGACCACCCTGAGGGCGTGACGGCGGAGAAGGACGACTGGGGTGCCGCCGTCGACCCGGCCGGGGTCGTCGAACAGGCGCGGAAGTTCAAGGAGCGGTACGGCTTCACCTCCTTCAAGCTCAAGGGCGGTGTCTTCCCGCCGGAGGAGGAGATCGCGGCCGTACGGGCGCTGGCCGAGGCGTTTCCCGGGCATCCGCTGCGGTTGGACCCCAACGGCGCCTGGAGTGTGGAGACTTCCCTGAAGGTGGCGAAGGAGCTCGGGGACGTCCTCGAATACCTGGAGGACCCGGCGCTCGGCACGCCCGCCATGGCCGAAGTGGCCGCCGGCACCGACGTGCCGCTCGCCACCAACATGTGCGTGACGACCTTCGCCGAGATCAAGGAGGCGTTCACCCGCGATGCCGTCCAGGTGGTGCTCTCCGACCACCACTACTGGGGCGGGCTGCGCAACACCCAGCAACTGGCCGCCATCTGCCGCACCTTCGGCGTCGGGGTGTCCATGCACTCCAACACCCACCTGGGGATCAGCCTGGCCGCGATGACCCACGTCGCGTCCACCGTCCCCAACCTCCACCACGCCTGCGACTCCCACTACCCCTGGCAGTCGGAGGACGTCCTCACCGAGCGGCTGACCTTCGACGACGGCAAGGTCACCGTCTCCGACGCGCCCGGCCTAGGCGTCGAACTCGACCGCGACAAGCTGGAGTTCCTGCACCGGCGGTGGCTCGACGACGACGGTTCGCTGCGCGAGCGCGACGACGCGGCGGCGATGCGGGTCGCCGACCCGGAGTGGGTCACGCCGTCGGTCCCTCGCTGGTAGCGGGGCGGCTCCGGGAGCTGCCGGGACCCCCGCCCGGGCCCTGCGGCGACCTCACGCGAGGTGCGGTTCGGTAATGAGCGCGGCACTGTTGTCAGTGGTGTGGTGCAGACTGACCTGATCGGCACCACGTCATGGGAGCGCACCGTGATCGCGTCCACCGCATCCCTCGGAGAGGACCACCGCAACCGGCCCCAGGTCGACCCGCTGGCCGCCCTGCGCAGGCCGGACGATCCGCCCTGGGACGTGTATCTCACGGGCACGGTCTTCCTGGACATCATCTTCACCGGGCTCGACTCCGCCCCGGTGCGCGGGACCGAGTCCTGGGCGCGCGGGATGGGGTCGAGCCCCGGCGGCGTGGCCAACATGGCGACCGCGCTGGCGAGGCTCGGCCTGAGAACCTCGCTGGCGGCCGCGTTCGGCGACGACCACTACGGCGACTACTGCTGGGACGCGCTGGAGACCGGCGAGGGCATCGATCTCGCCCCGTCCCGCACGGTCCCCGGCTGGCACTCCCCGGTCACCGTCTCCATGGCGTACGAGGGCGAGCGCACGATGGTCTCGCACGGCCACGAGCCGCCCCCGGAGGAGCCCGCGCCCGACTGCCCCCCACGCGCGCGTGCCGCCATCGCCTCCCTCACGCCCGGCACCAGCGCCCCCTGGATCGCCCAGGCCGCGAGCAAGGGCGCCCGGGTCTTCGCCGACGTCGGCTGGGACGACACCGGGGCGTGGGACCTGGCGAGTCTGGCCGACCTCGCCCACTGCGAGGCGTTCCTGCCGAACGCGGAGGAGGCGATGCGCTACACGGGCGCGACCTGCCCGCGCGCCGCCGCACACGCGCTCACCGAGCACGTACCGCTCGCGGTGGTCACCCTCGGCGCGGAGGGCGCGTACGCGGTGGACCGGCAGACCGGCGAGGCCGCCTCGGTACCGGCCATCGCCGTAGAGGCCCTCGACCCGACCGGCGCGGGGGACGTCTTCGTGGCGGGCTTCGTCACCGGCACGCTGGCCGGCTGGCCGCTGGCCGACCGCCTGGCCTTCGCGGGCCTGACGGCCGCGCTCTCCGTCCAGGAGTTCGGGGGGTCACTGTCGGCGCCGGGTTGGTCCGAGATCGGCGCGTGGTGGCGCAAGGTCCAGTCCCTGGACCAGCAGGATCCGGCGGCCCTCAGGCGGTACGCGTTCCTGGCGGGACTGGTACCGCAGGAGGAGGCGGCGCGGCCGTGGCCGCTCAGGCGGGCGGTGCCGACGATCGGGTTCCGCAGGTCGGCCTGAGGAGGCCGTGAGAAGTCCGGCGTGAGGAGGCCATGAAAAGGCCTACGGCGTTGTCAGTCCCCCGGCGTACTCTGGAAATCACCAAGCCCCCAGTGGCGGGGGAGTCGATCGAGGAGGACGAGCAAGGCCTACAGAGCCGGCCCATGACTCAGACATCCACAGCTCACACACCCGCGCAGGGGCAGGCGAGAGTGCAGTTCACCGTCCCCGCCCAGCACCCCATGGTGACCGTGCTGGGGTCCGGCGACTCCCTCCTGCGCGTGATCGAGAAGGCCTTCCCGGCGGCCGACATCCACGTCCGGGGCAACGAGATCAGCGCGGTCGGCGAACCCACGGAAGTCGCCCTCATTTCGCGCGTGTTCGACGAGATGATGCTGGTGCTCCGCACCGGGCAGCCGATGACGGAGGACGCAGTGGAACGCTCGATCGCCATGCTGAAGGCGAGCGAGAACGGGGAGAGCGACGGCCAGGAGACCCCGGCCCAGGTGCTCACGCAGAACATCCTGTCCTCGCGCGGCCGCACGATCCGCCCCAAGACCCTCAACCAGAAGCGGTACGTCGACGCCATCGACAAGCACACGATCGTCTTCGGCATCGGCCCCGCCGGAACCGGCAAGACCTACCTCGCCATGGCCAAGGCGGTGCAGGCCCTGCAGTCCAAGCAGGTCAACCGCATCATCCTGACCCGTCCGGCGGTGGAGGCGGGCGAGCGCCTGGGCTTCCTGCCCGGCACGCTCTACGAGAAGATCGACCCGTACCTGCGCCCGCTGTACGACGCGCTGCACGACATGCTGGACCCGGACTCGATCCCGAGGCTGATGGCGGCGGGAACCATCGAGGTCGCACCCCTCGCCTACATGCGAGGCCGCACCCTCAATGACGCCTTCATCATCCTGGACGAGGCCCAGAACACCAGCCCCGAGCAGATGAAGATGTTCCTCACCCGCCTCGGCTTCGACTCGAAGATCGTGATCACGGGCGACGTGACGCAGGTCGACCTGCCGACCGGCACCCATTCGGGTCTGCGCCAGGTCCAGGACATCCTGGAGGGCCTGGACGACGTCCACTTCTCCCGGCTGTCGTCCCACGATGTCGTACGGCACAAGCTGGTCGGCCGTATCGTCGACGCATACGAGGAGTACGACAACAAGCACGGCACCCAGAACGGCACGCACAAGGGCCGGGGCAAGTCCGGGCACAAGGGGAAGTAGACCGAGCACCACCATGTCGATCGACGTCAACAACGAGTCCGGAACCGAGGTCGACGAGCAGGCGATCCTCGACATCGCCCGCTACGCGCTCGCGCGGATGCGCATCCACCCGCTCTCCGAGCTCTCGGTGATCGTCGTGGACGCCGACGCCATGGAACAGCTGCACATCCAGTGGATGGACCTGCCCGGCCCGACCGATGTCATGTCCTTCCCCATGGACGAGCTGCGCCCGCCGTCCAAGGACGACGCCGAACCCCCGCAGGGGCTCCTCGGCGACATCGTGCTCTGCCCCGAGGTCGCCGCCAAGCAGGGGACGGAAGCGCCCACGCAGCACTCCATGGACGAGGAGCTCCAGCTCCTGACCGTCCATGGAGTGCTGCACCTGCTGGGCTACGACCACGAGGAGCCGGACGAGAAGGCCGAGATGTTCGGCCTCCAGGCGGCCATCGTGGACGGCTGGCGTGCGGAGAAGGGCCTGACCGGCCCGTCCCCGGCCCCGACCGTGTCATGAGCCCGACCCTCGTCTCGGGCGCGATCGCCCTGGTCGTCGTCGCGTGGCTCGCCGCCTGCGCGGAGGCGGGCCTCGCGCGCGTCTCCAGCTTCCGCGCCGAGGAAGCCGTACGCACCGGCCGCCGGGGCAGCGCCAAGCTGGCCCAGGTCGCCGCCGACCCGACCCGCTACCTCAACGTGGCGCTGCTGGTCCGCGTCGCCTGCGAGATGGCGGCGGCCGCCCTCATCACCTACGCCTGCCTCCAGGAGTTCGCCGGCACCACCGAGGCCCTTCTGATCGCGATCGGGGTCATGGTCCTGGTGTCGTACGTCGCGGTCGGCGTCTCCCCGCGCACCATCGGCCGCCAGCACCCGCTGAACACGGCGACGGCGGCCGCGTACATCCTGCTGCCGCTGGCCCGTGTCATGGGCCCGATCCCCTCCCTCCTCATCCTCATCGGCAACGCGCTGACCCCCGGCAAGGGCTTCCGCCGCGGCCCGTTCGCCTCCGAGGCGGAGCTGCGCGCGCTGGTCGACCTCGCCGAGGCCGAGTCCCTGATCGAGGACGAGGAGCGCCGCATGGTGCACTCGGTCTTCGAGCTGGGCGACACGCTCGTACGGGAGGTGATGGTCCCGAGGACCGACCTCGTCGTCATCGAGCGCTACAAGACCATCCGCCAGGCCCTCACCCTCGCCCTGCGCTCCGGCTTCTCCCGCATCCCGGTGACCGGCGAGAACGAGGACGACGTCGTCGGGATCGTGTACCTGAAGGACCTGGTCCGCAAGACGCACATCAGCCGCGACGCGGAGTCCGAACTGGTGTCGACGGCCATGCGCCCGGCCGCCTTCGTCCCCGACACCAAGAACGCCGGCGACCTGCTGCGCGAGATGCAGCAGGACCGCAACCACGTCGCCGTCGTCATCGACGAGTACGGCGGCACGGCCGGCATCGTCACCATCGAGGACATCCTCGAGGAGATCGTCGGAGAGATCACCGACGAGTACGACCGCGAGCTGCCGCCCGTCGAGGACCTCGGGGAGGACCGCTACCGGGTCACCGCCCGCCTCGACATCACCGACCTCGGCGAGCTGTACGGCCTGGAGGAGTACGACGACGAGGACGTGGAGACGGTCGGCGGCCTGCTCGCCAAAGCCCTTGGCCGGGTCCCGATCGCCGGCGCCTCGTCGGCGGTCGGCCTCCCGGACGGCCGGGAGCTGCGCCTGACGGCGGAGGCCGCGGCGGGCCGCCGGAACAAGATCGTGACGGTGCTGGTGGAGCCGGTGGGCCAGCTGGATCCGCCGGAGGACGAGGACAAGGAGGCGGAGTGACCCCGCAGGAGCTGCGCGCGTTCTGCCTGTCCTTCAACGCGGCCGTGGAGGACTTCCCGTTCAACCCGGAGACCTCGGTCTTCAAGGTCCAGGGCAAACTCTTCGCCCTCACGAACCTGGACGCCCGCCCGCTCACGATCAACCTCAAGTGCGCCCCGGAGGACGCGATCCGCCTGCGCGGCGAGCACCCCGGCCTGATCATCCCTGGCTGGCACATGAACAAGCGCCACTGGAACACGGTGACGGTAGACGGCGACCTCCCGGACCGGCTGGTCCGCGAGCTCATCGAGGACTCGTACGACCTGGTGGTGGCGGGCCTGCCGAGGGCCGAGCGGCTCCGCCTCGACCGGCCCTGAGGGCGGCGCGGGACACCCCTGGGACCTCCGGGAGTGCGGCTACGTATGCTCGGGGCATGACCGACAGCAGCGCGCTTGACCCCGAGGACCGCAAGATCATCACTCTGGCCCGTTCCGCCCGGGCCCGTAACGGTGTGCCGGAGGGGGCGGCCGTGCGGGACGAGACGGGCCGTACGTATGTCGCCGGGACCGTTGCCCTTGAGTCGCTGCGCCTGAGCGCGTTGCGTACGGCGGTGGCGATGGCGGTGGCTTCGGGGGCGAAGTCGTTGGAGGCGGCGGCGGTGGTGACCGAGGCGGAGGAGGTTTCGGCCGAGGACCGCGCTGCGGTACGGGACCTTGGGGGGCCGGGGACGCCGGTGCTGGTGGCCGGGCCGGACGGGGTGGTACGGCTGACGGTCACGGCGGACTGAGGTTCCTGGGGGATCCGCTTTCGGCCTCCGGCCGAACCGTGGGCAAAAACAGCCCTTGTCAGCTGTCGGCACTCGCGCATCAATGGAATCGGTAGTTCCGACGGGTCGTCAGATTCGTGCCTCGCCCGGCGCTCCGCACCGCGCCCGCGAGGCAGTCGTCCGTCGGAGCTTTCCTCTCCCGTCCATCCCCACATGGCAATCCTGGGAAGGGAATCGGATCCCATGAGACACAAGCGAACGACATCAGGTGCGGCACTCGCCGTCGGCGCCCTCGCGATCGCCGGACTCGCCCTCGCCCCCACCGCCGTGGCCGTCACCCCGGACACCGCGACGATCACCGCCGACTGCGGCACCTTCGGCGGCGGCGAGGCCACGCTGACGGCGACGCAGGACGGCACCGCCGCCACGATCACCGTCAACTCCTCCGCGATCACCGCGCCGATCGCGCTGGGGGAGGACTCGATCTCGTCGACGCTCACGCTGGTGACGGCGGGCGGCGGCACCACCGCGTTCACCGGCACCGAGAACCCGGCCATGGCCGCCGGCGACCCCGTCACCGTCGGCCCGCTCGCCGGGACCGTCGCCTCCGGGGACAGCCTGGAGGCGTTCGGTGGTTCCCTGCGCATGACCGTCATCGGGATCACCATCACCTGCACGGCGACCGGACCGCAGTCGCCGGGCCCGTTCGTGTTCGACTGACGTCCTGACGCGCGCGGTCCCGGCGTCGCCTACAGCGCGTAGGGGCCGCGCTCGCCCGTCCGCACCCGTACGACCGTCTCCACCGGCAGCACCCACACCTTCCCGTCCCCGATCTTCCCCGTCTGCGCGGCCTTGACGAGCGCGTCGATGACGGCGTCCGAGTCGGCGTCCTCGACGACGACCTCGATACGGACCTTGGGGACCAGGTCGACCTGGTACTCGGCGCCGCGGTACACCTCGGTGTGGCCGCGCTGACGGCCGTAGCCACTGGCCTCGGTCACGGTCAGGCCGTGCACGCCGAGTTCCTGGAGGGCGGTCTTGATCTCGTCGAGGCGGTACGGCTTGACGATCGCGGTGATGAGCTTCATGCCTGGTCTTGACCTTCTGGGGGGAGGGGACGGGGAGGCGGTGACGGGCGCCGTGGCCCAGGACGCCGTGATCGTATGACGGTCTCGGCGTGCTCCGTAAGGTCCGGGCCGGTGTGCTCCCGCTCCGCGCGGCGAGGGGCACGGTCGGTCTGTTGTACGGCGGGGCTCTGTGGATCAGGGAGAATGGGCGCCATGAGCGTTCGCAGCCAGTCATCCGAGCCGTCGGAATCGTCGGAGGCCGTCCACCGGGCGGGCTTCGCCTGTTTCGTCGGCCGCCCCAACGCGGGCAAGTCCACCCTCACGAACGCTCTCGTCGGGCAGAAGGTGGCGATCACGGCGAATCAGCCGCAGACGACGCGGCACACGGTACGGGGGATCGTGCACCGCCCGGACGCGCAGCTGATCCTGGTGGACACCCCGGGTCTGCACAAGCCGCGCACGCTGCTGGGTGAGCGGCTGAACGACGTGGTGCGGACGACCTGGGCAGAGGTGGACGTCATCGGCTTCTGTCTGCCGGCGAACGAGAAGCTGGGTCCCGGCGACCGCTTCATCGCCAAGGAGCTGGCGAGTATCCGGAAGACCCCCAAGGTCGCGATCGTCACGAAGACGGACCTGGTGGACTCCAAGACCCTCGCCGAGCAGCTGATCGCGATCGACCAGCTGGGCAAGGAACTGGGCTTCGAGTGGGCGGAGATCGTCCCGGTGTCGGCGGTCGGGGACAAGCAGGTGAGCCTGCTGGCGGACCTGCTGGTCCCGCTCCTCCCGGAGGGCCCGGCCCTCTACCCCGAGGGTGATCTGACGGACGAGCCCGAGCAGGTCATGATCGCGGAGCTGATTCGCGAGGCGGCCCTGGAGGGCGTACGCGACGAGCTTCCCCACTCCATCGCGGTCGTGGTGGAGGAGATGCTGCCCCGCGAGGACCGGCCGGCGGACAAGCCGCTCCTCGACATCCACGCCAACCTCTTCATCGAGCGGCCCAGCCAGAAGGGGATCATCATCGGCCCCAAGGGCAAGCGGCTGAAGGACGTCGGCATCAAGTCCCGTAAGCAGATCGAGGCGCTGCTGGGGACGCCGGTGTTCCTCGACCTGCATGTGAAGGTGGCGAAGGACTGGCAGCGGGATCCCAAGCAGTTGCGGAGGCTGGGGTTCTGACTCTCCGGCGCGTCAGACGGGGCGGAGTGGCGGGGCGGACGCTGTCAGCTGCCCGGTGGCCGTGAGGGCGAGCCGGGAGAACAGCGTGCCGGAGAATCCGAACAGCAGGGCCATGGCCAGGGCGATCGGACGCTCGGGTGCGCCCCAGGAGTTCTCCAGGAACACCTGGCCGAGCAGGTTCAGCTCGGGGTCGGCGAGCATGCGGACCAGCAGGAGGCCGCCGACCGCGGCGAGCGCGCCGCCGACCGGTGCGAGGACGAGCACGCCCCAGGACGACGGCCGCTGCGAGCGCATCACTCCGATGGCCGGTGACAGGAAGCCACCCAGCGCACCGAGGAGCATCGTCTCCCGGTGGTCCAGCACGGTGCCGATCAACAGGACCGAGCCGAGGCCGATCGTGGCCAGCCAGAGGGCGATGCGCTGTTGTTCGTAGTCCTGCTCGGAGACGCTGTCCTCCAGGTCGTGGACGTGTTGGGCGGCGGCGAGCAGGAGGGCACGCGCCTCGGGCGTGTCCGGATCAGCGGCCGGTTCCGCGGCGAGTTTCTCGGCCAGCTCGGTGTCGGCGGGGTCTGAGGAGGCAGCGAGCCGGTGCAGCAGCCACTGGCGCTGGGCGAGGGCCTCTGTCGGAGGCTCGACGCCGAGCAGCCGACGTTCCGCGACGTGCAGGGCCCGCCATGCGGCGGCCAGCTTCGACAGCGGGATCGCGATCACCCCGAAACGGGAGTTCAGCCGCCAGACCACCGTGCCGCCCCGTTCGAGGTCGTCGAGCCGGGTCGTCACGGCGGTGAGAGCCGCTTTCCGGGCCGGATCGTCATCGTGGAGGGCGGCCAGGGCCGTCGCCCTGGCGCGGCAGTCGCGCAGACGTGCCAGCAGCAGACGGTAGCGCGGGGCGGCGATCAGGCCTCGGCTGGTGATGTAGACGATCAACAGGTAGCAGGCGCAGACCAGTTCGAGTCCCCAACCGCTGTCACGCATCATGTCCTCCCCGGTTGTGCCACGATGCGTGGATCATCTTCCCCCATCACCCGGCCGGAGGCGTGGCCAACGCCGCACTGAGCACAGGGCTCAGCGCGGCGGCCCGGTCGGGGCGGACGGCGAGCAGCGCGGCGATCTCGGACACGGCGAGGTTGCGCTCCTCCGCGCTGGGCTCCCGCTGCTGGGCCGCGGTGGCGAGGACGGCCGCGGGGGCGGAGGCCGCCTGGCCGTCGGATCCGTCGGACCCGTCCGACCCGTCGAAGCCCTCGGACCCGTCCGACAGGGCCTGCGCGGTCAGCCGGTGCACGGCGGATGCCCACGGTGCCCCGAACACACCCTCCTCGATCACCGCGAGCCACCCAAGGACTTCTCCATCCGCGGCGCTCACCGCGTCCCGCACACCTCCCAGAAACGCCCGCCGGTCCATGACGAGGCGGTAGGCGGCTTCGATTCCGTCCCGGGTGGCCAGCGCCAGGATGGCCCGGTGCACCTGGACCAGCAGATCCATGCCGGGCCCGGATGCCGTCGCGTCGGCCAGTACCAGGGCGGCGTCCGGCGTGAGGAGGTCGGTGGCATGCGCTGTCAGGCAGGCCGCCGAGCCGGCCCAGTCGGTTCCTTCGGCGCTGCTTCGGAACCACCGCTTGAGGCAGTCCTGCAGGATCAGCGGACGGTACGCCGTGTCGATCGGCGTGCCGCCCGCGATGTGCTCCAGCAGCTCCGTGTGGAGGTCGGCAGTCGTGTCGAGCAACGCCCATTCCCGTAGCGCCGGTACGGCTTCGCCGTCGAGCAGACCGGGATGGGCGTGCAGAAAGACACGGGAGTCCTCCCAGGTCGGGGCGGCGAGCCAGGCATGCGTCAGTTCCAGTGCCGCATCCGTGACCTCCAGCCACTCCGGTGCGTGGTCCCCGTCGCCGCACAGGCGCACCACGGTCGCACGCTGATCGGGGTGGGACCTCGTTGCCTGGCGGAGGAGCTGGTGGGACCGGACGACGATCGGCGCGTCGTCGGGTTCGGGGCAGGCGACGAGCGAGCACAGGAGGTGCACGGCCGCGCCGTGAGCTTCGCGGCCCAGGAGGAATACGGCGAAATCGTAGGAGAGTCGCGCGGCGACAGGCGGTTGGGCTCTGAAGGCGTCGATCGTCTCCTCGTACCTCCGCCGGGCCTGTTCCTCCTGTCCGCTCTCGACCAGTCGACGCGCGAGGTGGACGAGTGAGTCGGCGAGGTCGGGTGCGTGGGCGGCGGGGTTGGCGCGGGTGAGATCGCGGCGGATGCGGACGGCCTCTTCCGCCGGTTCGACGGCTTCCTCCCTCCGTTCGACCGCCGCCAGGTGCACTCCGAGGTTGTTGAGTGCCATGGCGAGTCCGGGCAGGAAGGCGTCGGGGCCGGCATGGGCGAGTTCGCGGTAGATGCGGACGGCCTCTTCGGCCGGTTCGATGGCTTCCTCGAGCCGCCCGACCGCTGACAGTTGGCTGGCGAGGTTGTTGAGCGCCAAGGCGAGCTTGGGGCGGTAGGCGGCTGGGTTGTCGTGTGCGAGTTCGCGGCGGAGGCGGACGGCTTCCTGGGCCGGTTCCATCGCTTCCTCCGGCCGTCCGACGTTCCCCAGCCCCCGGGCGAGGTTGGTGAGTGCCATGGCGAGGTCGGGGAGGTGGGCTGCGCGGTTCTTGCGAGCGAGGTCGTGGTAAAGGGAAGCGGCTTCCTGGGCCAGTTCCATGGCATCGCCCCACCGTCCGACATCCCCCAGCCGCAGGGCGAGCGTGTTGAGCGAGTCTGCCAGGCCGGGGGTGTGGGCGGCCGGGTTCTTGCGGGTGAGGTCGCGGCGGAGGCGGACGGCTTCTTCGGCCAGGTCCACGGCCTCCTCACGCCGCCCGACGGCTGCCAGCCGCAGGGCCAGGGTGTCGAGCGTGTCCGCCAGGCCGGGTGTGTGGGCGGCGGGGTTGTCCCGGGCCAGCTCGCGGCGGATGCCGACGGCTTCTTCAGCCAGGTCCACGGCTTCCTGCCGCCGTCCGACCTCCCCCAGCCGCAGGGCGAGGTTGTTGAGCGAAACCGCGAGGCTGGAGAGGTGGGCGGCTGGGTTGTCGTGTGCGAGTTCGCGGCGGATGCGGACGGCTTCTTCAGCCAGGTCCACGGCCTCCTCACGTCGTCCGACCGCTGCCAGCCGCAGCGCGAGGTTGTTCAGCGAGTAGGCGAGGCCGGGGGTGTGGGTGGCGGGGTTGTCGTGTGCCAGTTGGCGACGGATGCGGACGGCTTCCTGGGCCGGCGCCACGGCTTCCTGCCGCCGCCCCACCGCCCTCAGCCGGTTGGAGAGGTTGCTGAGGGCCATCGCCAGCTTCGGTTGGTAGGCAGCCGGACTGGTACGCGCGAATTCCCGGTAGAGGAAGGCGGCTTCCTGGGCGGGCGCCACGGCTTCCTCCCGTTGTCCGACTTCCGCCCGTTGCGCTGCGAGGTTGTTGAGTGACGCCGCGAGGTCGGGCAGATGGGCGGCCGAACTGGTCATGGCGAGTTCGCGGTAGAGGGAGGTGGCTTCCTCGACGATGTGCACCGCTTCTTCCCGCCGCCCCGCTTCCGAGAGCTGTCTGGCGAGATTGTTGAGTGTGGCCGCCAGATAGGGGGTGTGGGCGGCGGGGTTGTCGCGGGCGAGTTCGCGGTAGAGGGAGGTGGCTTCCTGGACCGGTTCCAGGGCCTCGTCCAGGCGTCCGACGTCCGATGCGCGACTGGACAGAGTGTTGAGTGAGATCGCCAGGTCGGGCCGGTGGGCTGAGGGGTTGTCGTGGGCGAGTTCGCGGCGGATGCGGACGGCTTCCCGGGCCGCTTCCAGGGCTTCGTCCCGCCGCCCGGCCTCCCCAAGCTGGGCTGCGAGGTTGTTGAGCGAGGCCGCCAGGTCGGGCCGGTGGGCTGAGGGGTTGTCGTGGGCGAGCTCACGGTGGATGCGAACGGCCTCGTCGGCCAGCTCTACCGAGTCCAGAGGCAGTCCGGCCAGCCGGCAGTACACGGAGAGAGCGTGCAACGCGGACGCGAGAACGGGAACATACGCGGCGGAATTGACCGCCACGAGTTTCCTCAGCACGGCGATCCCGACGTTCGCCGCCGGCAGGGCGTGATCCGCCAGGTGCCGCCGCAGATAGCCGTTCGCCTCCTCCGGCTGCCTCCCACCCCCGGTCTGCCGCAGGACGAGCGCCACGAGCGCATCGATGACGGCCCACGGAGCCGGTGTCCTGCCCTCCGGCAGATCTCTCGCCCCGAAGCTCTGGAGATGAGCGACGAGCTCCCGGTGATAGAGCCGGTACACGGCCTGCTGCCCGTCGCTGTCCTCCACGATGTACCGGCCGTAGTGCGCCAGTACCCAGTCGATGTCCTCGGGCCCGTAGGCCGTACCGTCCCGGCTCACGGCTTTCGCCACCGTCTCCCACACACCGTGCGCGGGCATGCCGTTGCCGGCCGCCCAGGCCAGAGCGGTCAGCAGGTCGTCGGCCGCGTGCGGCACCCGGTGGCCGTCGCGGTGCCGCACCGCGCCGGCCGCGAGGTCGCGGTCGAGGGCGTCGGTGATGCCCTCCGGGATCTGCTCGCGCCAGGACCGGGTGGGATCCGAGGCGAGATGGCGGGCCAGCGCGGAGGCGACGATACGGGCGAAGAGGAATCCGCCCTTGCTGCCGACGGCTCGTTCGGCCACTACGGGAGCGATGTCGTCGGCCGTGCCCTCAGGAATGTCGTCGGCCACCAGCCGTCGGCGTACATACGCGGCGATGTCCTCGGTGGTGTCCTCCTCCTCGTCGAGGTCCAGCACGCGCACTGTGGCTCCGATGGTGCGGGTCAGTGCCGCGTTCAGGGTTTCGCCGGGCTCGCGGTGGGGCTGGAACGGGCGGTCGCGCGAGGCCAGAAGTACGGTGCACAACCGGCTCAGGGGGACGAGGAGCCGGTCGGCGATCGGACCGGCCTGGTCGGGGGCAGCCTCGTCCAGGCCGTCCAGCACCAGAACGTGGCGGCGTGCACCGCGGGCCTCCAGGCCCTCCAGTTCGGCGATCAGACCGGCCGGCGTCTCCGGCGCGGGCAGACCCAGCTGCTCGGCCAGCGCCTCGGCAAGGTCCTGCACGTGCATGCCCCGCAGGTGCAGAGCCGCCTCGACACTGCCCTCACCCGGGTCCGGATCGTCGTCGCCCAGAGGAGCATGGACGAAAAGGGCTCGGCGTTCCTCCGCGTGGGACAGAGCGGCGATACGTCCCGCCACCGCGGACTTGCCCGAGCCCGCGCTGCCCGTCAGCAGCAGCAGGCCCGCCTTCCCCTCCGCCAGCCAGTCCGTGATCTCCCGCAGGATCCGGTTGCGGCCGGTGAAGAACCAGCCCTCCTCCGTGGGGTCGATCCCCTTCGCCGCGAGGACCAGGTGTTCCACGAGGGCCTCGCCCGCGTTCGGGCGCCAGAGCGGGTTGCGGAAGATGCGTTCGGGGCGGCCGGCCGAGGCCCGTACGGGGATCTGTCCGCTGTCGGGCCAGTCCTCCATCACGGCCAGCGCCAGTGTCTCGCCGCTGATGCCCTGGTTGCGCACGCTCCACTCGTGCCGGTACCCGCCCTCGAGACGCGCGCTGCCCCGCGCCGGGCCGTGGCGCAGCACCCGCAGCACCGTCTCCAGCAGGAGGCCCCGGGCCCCTTCGGCCGGCTCGTGGGCCTGGCAGGCGGCGAGGATACCCAGCCAGGCCCGGCGGGGCTCCGGCAGAGTCCGTTCGGCCATGGCGTTCAACGCCTCTTCCAGGGCGGCCGGGGCACCCGCACCGGCGTAGCACGTGTCCAACAGGATCAGGATCTGGTCGGCCCCGGCCGACAGCGCACGGCCCGCGAGGCGTTCGGCCGTGAAGTACTGCTCCGCGTCCCGGAGATCCCTCGTCGCGCGGGTCACCAGACGCAGTTCGCCCTGACGGGTGATCTCGCCGTGCCCCGACCAGGCCGCCACGGCAGGCCCGTGGCCTCCGTCCGTCTTCCATGCCCCGGCCCAGTCGGTGAGTTCGTCGGACAGGGCTCGCTGCCCCAGATCGGCCAGCACGGTCGGCCGGAAGCCGAAGGGGCCCAGCGCACCGGCCAGATCGTCGATCTGTCCGACCGCGCCGTCCAGGGGCTGGAAGCGCGGATCGTCGTAGGCCTGGTACACGACGGCCAGGAACGTGCCCGTGGCGGCCTGTGGGTCGTTGGGAAAGCTGCTCATACGTCCCCCACCAGGACCAGCACCGTCACCCCACTGTCCGCGTCGTCCGCCACCGCGTGCACCGTGACGCTGTACGGCCCTGGGGCGAGGTCCGTGAACCGGCCTCCGTAGCGGCCGTCGCCGAGATTGCGCAGCGTGCGCTGCTGCTTGAAGCGATTCGGGCCCTTCAGCAGCGCCTGGACGGCCAGTTCGTCCGCTCCTTCCCGAGCCGTGGCGGCTTCCGCCCGTACGGTCAGCGGCTCGCCGGCGGGCACCTGATCCGGAACGCGCACGCTCATCGGGTAGGCGGGCTCGGCTCCACGCCAGACCCGTGGCTTGGGGGACAGATACTTGAGCAGGTCCCTGCGTACCTCCTTGTGGGCCTTGAGGGCACCGTGCGTGGCGTAGGACTCCCCGACGGCCGCACTCTCCAGGGAGACCTCGGCGGGGTAGGCCGCGAACCGTGGTACGCGCCCATCGCCGCCCTCCTCCACGCCCTCGATGGTTTCGCACAGCCGTAGCCGCTCACCGTCCAGGGCGGCGGTCGTCGGAGTCGGCTGACGTACCCCCACCACGGGCAGGCACAGCTGGTCGCTGCCGCCTTGCTCGACCCGGGCCTCGGCGGCCGTACGGATCTCCGTGTGGAAGTCGCCCGCGTCCCGCATGAGGTGCGGGTCCACCCCCGGCAGGCCACCGGCGACCTCACGGGGGTACACCAGCCCGGCGGGGCCCTCCAGGCAGGCGTAGTCGGGGATGAGCTGGTGCAAGGAGGGGAGGCTGCGGGCGAAGTCCGTCAGGATGCCCACCCTCGGTCCCCGCCCGCCGATACGGTGACCGCTCACCAGGGAGTCCAGCGCGCCGATCGAGCCCCGGTGCGGCGTGCCCAGGGTGATCAGAGTGCGGGTGACCTCCGCGCCGCCCAGGCACTCGACGTAGTAGCGGCCCACCAAGCCGCCCATCGAATGGCAGATCAGCCGCACCTGCGCGTTCGCGCGCCCGGGGGCCGATGCCCGCCACCGGCCCAGCGCCTCGTCGATCCGGCGGTGCAGGAGGCGGGCGTTGTAGCGGCACGACAGACGCCAGTCATAGGCGAATTCCACCAGGTTCCCCGGCGCGTCGGGCGTCGTCTCCCGCAGCGTGAACGTCCCCCGCAGCCACTCGAGCAGGCCGTCGTACCCGGCGATCAGCGGCCACACCCCGGGTAACGCGTGCAGTGAGCCGAACAGCCCGACCGGCTCGACGCCGTCCCCGGGATGGTCGTCGCCGATGTCCTTCGGCAGCCCGAGGTCCCGCACCGAGCCCGCGAACGTCCTGATGACCTCCCACACCGCCCCGGGCGAGGGACTCCACACCTCGCGTCCCGCCACCGCCAGGCGACTGCCCATGATCCCCGGGACGACCACCACCAGGTCCTCGACCGTGTTGTTCCGCACCGCGCCGCCCCCCGGTTCGCCGTGCGAACTGTCTAGCAGGCAGGTGATGCCCAGCGGAGCCACATGAGCAAACAGTGACAAGAGGGTAAGGCTGGACGGCGGTCGGTGCCCCGGCCGTTCAGTCCCGGCCCGCCCCACTCCCGCTGGGGGACATGTCCTGCAGGCCCACCACCCGCAGCAGTTGGAGGCGCTCGTAGGACTCCGTGCCCGGGCAGGCCGTGTGGACGATCAGCAGGTGATGGTGCTCGTGGCTGAGCAGGACCTCGCACTCCAGCTCCAGCAGGCCCACCGAGGGATGCCGGAAGCGCTTCGTCGACGGGCGGCGCAGCGACACCTCGTGCTTGTCCCACAGCCGCGCGAACTCCTCGCTGGCCGCGCGCAGTTCGGCCACCAGCGCGGCCGGATGCGGGTCGTCGGGACGTGCGGCCGCCACCGCCCGCAGGCTCGCCACGTGGTCGCGTGCATGCCGCGGCCGGTCCTCGGGCGGGAACAGGTCGCGCGCCGCCGGGTCCAGGAAGAACAGACGGGTCAGGTTGCGTTCCCGGGGCGGGCGTGCGAAGACGTCCCCGACGAGCGCCCGCGCCATCGCGTTCTGCGCCAGCACGTCACCGCAGTCCGTGACCACCTGCGCGGGGCAGTCGTACAGCCGGTCCAGGAGCAGCAGCAGGCCCGGGCGCACATGCGCCGTCGTGGGCTCGCGGCGCGGGGGCTCCTCGCCCACGAGGTGGAAGAGGTGGTCGCGTTCGTCGTCCGTGAGCCGCAGGGCGCGGGCCAGCGCCGTCAGCATCTGGCGGGACGGGCGCGGGCCGCGGGACTGCTCCAGACGCGTGTAGTAGTCCACCGACATCCCGGTCAGCGCCGCCACCTCCTCCCGGCGCAGCCCCGGCGTACGGCGGCGGGCGCCGGCCGTGAGGCCCACGTCGGCCGGGTTGAGGCGGCCACGGCCGCGGCGCAGGAAGTCGGCGAGTTCGGCTCGGTTCACCCCTCCAGGCTCCTGTACACCGCCCGGCTTATCCAGGGACTGCCGATCCCCTGATCCACGGGTCTCTCCCGCTCGTACCGGCTCCGTTCGAGGGTGGTCGGCGACGAGAGGAGCAGATCATGCTGACATTGGTGACAGGGACGACGGGTCAGGTCGGCCGGCGCTTCGTGCCGAGGCTGCTGGCGCAGGCCCGGCCCGGGGAGCGGGTGCGGGTGCTGGTGCGCGATGCGGCCCGGGGCGAGCCGCTCGCGGGGCTGGGCGCCGAGGTCGTCGTCGGGGATCTGCGGGACGCCGAGGCGCTCGGCAAGGCGGTCGCCGGGGTGGACGCGGTCGTGAACGTCGCGGCCTCCTTCCGCGGGGTCCCGGACGAGGAGGCGTGGGCCGTCAACCGGGACGCGGCCGTGGAGCTGGGCCGTGCCGCGGTGGCCGCCGGTGTGCAGAGGTTCGTGCAGGTCAGTACAGGCCTGGTGTACGGCGTCGGACGGGGCCGCCCGCTGACCGAGGACGACGAGAGCAGGCCCGGCGGGGCGATGTGGGGCGCCTACCCCGAGTCCAAGGCAGCGGCCGAGCGGGAGCTGCTCGCCTTGGAGGGACTGGACGTGCGCGTCGGGCGGCTGCCGTTCGTCTACGGCGAGGGCGATCCGCATCTCGCCCAGTCCCTGATGTGGGCGGGGAGCTGGGCGGCGACGCAGCGGCTGCAGATGGGCCATCACGCGGATGTCGCCCAGGCGCTGCTGCGGATCCTGCACGCGCCGGGGATCGCCGGCCGTGTCTACAACATCGCCGACGATGCGCCTGTTACGGCGGTTGAGCTGCACCAGCTCAACGGGGTTGAGGTGCCGGACGAGCTGTATGCGCGTACCGATCCTGACCCGTGGTTGGTGATCACCTCCACCGAGCGGATCCGCCGGGAGCTGGGGTATCGGCCGTTGTACCCGAGCGTCTATGCGGCCCGGGACGCAGGAGCGCTCTGAGGGGGTGCCGCGATGGTAGTCGGGCGTCTGCGGGGCCGTTGTGGCTGGTCGCGCCCACGCGGCGGTAGCCGCATATCGATACAGCCCCGCACCCCTTGGGGGCGTTTCCGAACCGCGGCTGACTAGTCCATCCCCTTGATCCGCCCCACCAGCACCGCCCCCGCCAACCAGGCCACCGCCGCCACCGCGTACAGCACCCGGTATCCGCCCAGGTAGGTGACGATCGGCGCGGCGAGGGCGGGCGCTGCCACCTGGGGCAGGGCGTTGGCCACGTTGATGACGCCGAGGTCCTTCCCGCGGTCCCGCGCCTCGGGCAGGACGTCCGTCATCAGCGCGAAGTCGACCGACATGAACACCCCGACAGTGCGCCGCCCGCCGCGCCGGCCACGATCCATGGCGTACGGCGGCCCCAGCGGGCCGTGGTGCGGTCCGACAGTGCGCCGAAGAACGGGTTCGCCGCCAGCGACACGACCGCGCCGATGCCGGTCACCCACGCCAGCAGCGTCTCCTTCGACATCCCGGTGCCGGGCGCGAAGTCCTCCGCCTGCTGGGCCAGCAGGATCTGCAGCGGGCCGTACCAGCCGACCCAGATCGCCACGTTGGCCAGCGACAGCGCCGCCGTCCAGCCCCGGCCGACCCGGTCGACGGGTTCGGCGAGGGCGCCCGAAAGACGGGCGGTAGTCACCTCTGCGCCCGGAGCACGTCCCGCAGCCAGCCGTACGACGCCTTCGGGGTCCTGGCGAGCGTCTCGTAGTCCACATGCACCAGCCCGAACCGCCGCGCGTACCCCTCCGCCCACTCGAAGTTGTCGAGCAGCGACCAGACGAAGTACCCGCGTACGTCCACCCCCGCCTCCACCGCCTTGTGCAGCGCGCGGAGGTGGCCGTCCAGGTAGGCGATCCGCTCCTGGTCGTCGATGCCCTCGTAACTGCAGCCGTTCTCGGTGATGACGACGGGCGGCAGCCGGTCTCCGTACCGCTCCCGGAAGCCGGTGAGCAGCTCCGTCAGGCCCTCGGGGACCACCGGCCAGCCGAAGTCCGTCGTCGGCACGCCCTCGATCTCCCGTACGGAGAAGGGCAGTTCGGCGGGCATGGTCACCCCGCCGAACTCGATCTCCGTTCCCTGTGGGGCGCCCACGCGGGTCGGCGCGTAGTAGTTGATGCCGTAGAAGTCCAGTGGTTCGGAGATGACCTTCAGGTCCGACTCGACATCCCCGGGCATCAACTCGCCGATGCCTTCCGGGTAACGGCCCAGCAGCAGCGGGTCGGCGAACAGCCGGTTGAGCAGTACGTCGTAGAAGTCCGCCGCCTCCACATCCGTCTGTTCCTCCGACGCCGGCCAGGTCGGCCCGTGCGAGTTGGCGATCCCGATGTCCGTGGCGCCGACCGCGCGCAGGGCCCGTACGGCGAGACCGTGGGCCAGCAGCTGGTGGTGGGCGGCGGGCAGCGCGTCGAACAGGAGCTGCTTGCCCGGCGCGTGGGTGCCGAGGGCGTGGCCCAGCAGGGTGTGTTCGGCGGGTTCGTTGATGGTGATCCACTTCTGGACGCGGTCGCCCAGGCGCTCGGCGACCACGGACACGTACTCGGCGAAGCGGGCCGCCGTGTCCCGGTCGAGCCAGTCCAGCGAGACCGGCAGATCCCAGTGGAACAGCGTCGGCACCGGCCGTACGCCCGCCGCGCACAGCTCGTCCACCAGGCGGTCGTAGAAGTCGAGGCCGCCCTCGAAGCGCGCTCGCGGCCAGGAGATCGAGAAGCGGTACGCGTCCACGCCCAGGTCGGCCAGGAGCGCCACGTCCTCGCGGTAGCGGTGGTAGTGGTCGCAGGCCACCGCCGCCGTCGAGCCGTCCTTCACCCGTCCGGGCTCGGCCGTGAAGGCGTCCCAGACGGACGGCTCGCGCTCGTCCGCCGCGCCCTCGATCTGGTGGGCCGAGGTCGAGACGCCCCACAGGAAGCCGTCGGGGAAGTCGGGGAACGCCGGGAGCTCAGGTACGGGTATCGGGTTCGTCGCCATGCGCCGGATCATCCGTATCGGCGGTAACGGAAGTCAACCGGCAGGCGTGAACAGCGAGTTACGCGCTCTCCTTTTACGCGCCCTCCTTCAAGACCTTCGAGATCAGCTTCCGCTGCTCGTCCGTGAGCCGGGGATCGGCCGCGTAGACCGTCTTACCGTCCACGGTGATCTGGTAGCTGAAGCCGTCCGGCACCCCGATGGGGGGCGTGCCCCGGCCGGACGCCACCGCGCTTTCGGCCAGGGCGTGCCACTCCTGGGCATCGGGCCGCCCCGAGGTGTCCACCTCGGCGTGCCGCTCGATGCCCGCGAATCCGCCCGTGCGCCTCACCTGAATACGCATGGGTTCCTGTCTAGTACGGAGTCAGAGGATGCGCACCCCGACTTGCTCCCATGCCTTCTCCACGGCCTGGAGCTCCTCGCCCCCGTCGCCGTACCGCTCCCGCGCCGCCTTCACCGTCAGCTTGGCGAAGTCGGTGAACAGCGCCCGCTCCGTCAGCTCGCCGCCGGTCAGGACGTCGTACCAGATCTGGCCGGCCTTCTCCCAGGCGTAGCCGCCGAGGGCGGTCGCGGCCAGGTAGAACGCGTGGTTGGGGATGCCGGAGTTGATGTGGACGCCGCCGTTGTCGCGGCCGGTGCGGACGTAGTCGTCCATGGTCGCGGGCTGCGGGTCCTTGCCGAGGACGTCGTCGTCGTACGCGCTGCCCGGCTCCTTCATGGAGCGTAGGGCCTTGCCGGTCACGCTCGGGGCGAGCAGGCCCGCGCCGATCAGCCAGTCGGCCTCGGCGGCGGTCTGGCCGAGCGTGTACTGCTTGATGAGCGCGCCGAAGACGTCGGACATCGACTCGTTGAGGGCGCCGGGCTGGCCGTAGTAGGTGAGGTTGGCCGTGTACTGGGTGACGCCGTGGGTGAGTTCGTGGCCGATGACGTCGATCGGGATGGTGAAGTCGAGGAAGACCTCGCCGTCGCCGTCGCCGAACACCATCTGCTCGCCGTTCCAGAAGGCGTTGCCGTAGTTCTCGTCGTAGTGGACGGTGGCGTCCAGGGGCAGGCCGTCGCCGTCGATGGAGTGGCGGCCGTAGGCCTTGAGGAAGAGGTCGAAGGTGGCGCCGAGACCGGAGTAGGCGCGGTTGACCGTGGCGTCCTGTCCGGGTTCCGTGCCCTCGCCGCGGACCTTGGTGCCGGGCAGGTCGGTCTTGTGCTCGGCGTCGTAGATGGTGCGCAGCGGCTGGTCCGACGGTGCCTTCGCCGTCGGGGCAGCGGCCAGGCGGAACTCGGTGGTCACGCGGCGACGGCCGCGCAGCTCGCTGTCGCGCATCAGGGTGCGCCGGGCGGGACCGGAGAGTGCGGGGTCGTCGTTCCGTGCCAGTTTGTCGAGGACGTGTGGCGGTACGACGGTGCAGAAGACGGGCTCGAAGCCCCCGTTGGTCGTCATGCCCGGCACCCTTGCACCGAGTTATTCCGCTGTCATTACCCGCAACCATGATTGGTGAAATGTGCGGACAAGAGGGGTGGAGACGGGTGCGAAAGTGGTATGGAGCACTTTTTGTCCCGTTGATCCCTCCGGTCCCGCATACTGATACGCACCCGCGCAACCGGAGTGGCTCCGCTACGCTACGGAGCATCATGCGTTTCGGGCTGCTTCTCCTTAGCTGCCGCGGCGAGGGCCTGTAGTCGAGGCCGACTCCCTCCCCGCGGAGCTTGGCGTTGCGTCGTCGGCCGTCCTTCCGGACATCCTGAGGAGCCCGAAGCCTTATGGCGAAGCGCCAGAACCGCCAGCAGCCCAGCCGCATGCCGATCCACAAGTACGGCCAGTACGAGCAGGTCGACATCCCCGACCGCACCTGGCCTCAGAAGCGGATCACCGCCGCCCCCCGCTGGCTCTCCACCGACCTGCGCGACGGCAACCAGGCCCTGATCGACCCGATGTCGCCCGAGCGCAAGCGCCGGATGTTCGACCAGCTGGTCAAGATGGGCTACAAGGAGATCGAGGTCGGCTTCCCCGCCTCCGGCCAGACCGACTTCGACTTCGTGCGCTCCATCATCGAGGAGCCGGGCGCCATCCCCGACGACGTCACCATCTCCGTACTGACCCAGGCCCGCGAGGACCTGATCGAGCGGACCGTGGAGTCGCTGAAGGGCGCCAAGCGCGCCACCGTGCACCTGTACAACGCCACCGCGCCCGTCTTCCGTCGCGTGGTCTTCCGCGGCTCCAAGGACGACATCAAGCAGATCGCCGTGGACGGTACGCGGCTGGTGATGGAGTACGCGGAGAAGCATCTGCTGGGCCCCGAGGCCGGCGGTACAGCGTTCGGCTACCAGTACAGCCCCGAGATCTTCACCGACACCGAGCTGGACTTCGCGCTGGAGGTCTGCGAGGCGGTCATGGACGTCTGGCAGCCCGGTCCGGACCGCGAGATCATCCTCAACCTGCCCGCCACGGTGGAGCGTTCGACGCCGTCCACGCACGCCGACCGCTTCGAGTGGATGGGCCGCAACCTGTCCCGCCGCGAGCACGTCTGCCTGTCCATCCACCCGCACAACGACCGCGGTACGGCCGTCGCGGCGGCCGAGCTGGCCCTGATGGCCGGCGCCGACCGCGTCGAGGGCTGTCTGTTCGGGCAGGGCGAGCGCACCGGCAACGTCGACCTGGTCACCCTGGGCATGAACCTGTTCTCCCAGGGTGTCGACCCGCAGATCGACTTCTCCGACATCGACGAGATCCGTCGTACGTGGGAGTACTGCAACCAGATGGAGGTCCACCCGCGCCACCCGTACGTGGGCGACCTGGTCTACACGTCCTTCTCCGGCTCCCACCAGGACGCCATCAAGAAGGGCTTCGACGCGATGGAGGCCGACGCGGCCGCCAAGGGCGTCACCGTCGACGACATCGAGTGGGCGGTGCCGTACCTGCCGATCGACCCCAAGGACGTCGGTCGTTCCTACGAGGCGGTCATCCGGGTCAACTCGCAGTCCGGCAAGGGCGGGATCGCGTACGTCCTGAAGAACGACCACAAGCTGGACCTGCCGCGCCGGATGCAGATCGAGTTCTCGAAGATCATCCAGGCGAAGACGGACGCCGAGGGCGGCGAGGTCACCGGCAACGACATCTGGGCGACCTTCCAGGACGAGTACCTGCCCAACCCCGACAACCCCTGGGGGCGTATTCAGGTCAA
This sequence comes from Streptomyces sp. SA15, assembly GCF_002291145.1. Lineage (GTDB taxonomy): Bacteria > Actinomycetota > Actinomycetes > Streptomycetales > Streptomycetaceae > Streptomyces. The sequence goes on along the minus strand of NZ_NTGE01000211.1, from coordinate 145,808 downwards.
GAACGGTCAGTCGACCACGGACAAGGACGGCGTCGACACGCTGACCGTCGAGGCCGAGGTGGACGGCGTCGAGACCACCCTGGTGGGCACCGGCAACGGTCCGATCTCCGCGTTCTTCCACGCGCTGCAGGGCATCGGCATCGACGCCCGCCTGCTGGACTACCAGGAGCACACGATGAGCGAGGGTGCCTCCGCGCTGGCCGCCTCGTACATCGAATGCGCGATCGACGGCAAGGTTCTGTGGGGCATCGGCATCGATGCGAACACGACACGCGCCTCGCTGAAGGCGGTCGTCTCCGCCGTCAACCGGGCGGCTCGCTGACCAGCCTGACCGGCGGTTTGAAGACCCCGTTCGCCGATTCACGGCGGGCGGGGTCCCGTCGTATACCGGCCAATCCCTGTGCAGGTCACGGGTAGGTCTCGTCGCGGGTACTGACTACGCCTCCCAGATGTGGCTAACATCACGCAAGCGCGGCGATGTTGCCGCGTGGTTACGGAGGTGCGACGTGCTGCCAGGACGGGGACGAAACGGCCGTGCCGTCAGGCCTGTGCGCCTCCTGGGCACCCGTACCGCGTGGACGACCGTCGGCGACGGCGAGTTCTTCTGCCCCGGGTGCGGGGGCGACCGCAACTACCAGCGGCTGACCGGCCGCCGCCGCTTCACCTTCCTCAGCGTGCCCGTCGTCCCGCGCGGCGAGACCGGTCCCGTCGTGGAGTGCGCAGCCTGCCGCCACCACTTCGGCACCGATGTCCTCGACCACCCCACCACCACCCGCTTCTCCGCGATGCTCCGCGACGCCGTCCACACGGTCGCCCTCGCGGTGCTCGCCGCGGGCGGCACCTGCTCCCGTACGTCCCTGGAGACCGCCGCGGCCACGGTCCGCGCCGCCGGCTTCGACGACTGCACCGAGGATCAGCTCGACGCCCTGGTCGATGCCCTCGCCGCGGACACCGGCCGGGTCTACGACCGCCCCTGCGGAACCGGGCTGGCCATAGAGCTGCACGAGGCGCTGGACCCGCTCGCCCCGCACCTCGCCCCGGCCGGCCGCGAATCGATCCTGCTGCAGGGCGCGCGGATCGCCCTGGCCGACGGGCCGTACACCCCGGCCGAGCGGGACGTCCTCGCGACCGTGGGCGCCGCCCTGACCATCTGCTCGGACGACGTGACCCGACTGCTGGCGGCGGCGCGGACGCCGTCGTAATACCGGCCCCTCGTTCGCGGTCGTAGCACCGGCCCTGCGTTCGCCGTCGCAATACCGGCCCGCGGACGCCGTCGTAACACCGGCCCCGCGTTCGCGATCGCAGCATCGGCCTCGCGTCCGCCGTCGTAGCACCAGCCCCCGCATTCGCCGTCGCGGGCCCCGATCGGGATTACTCCCCAGGGAGTAACGGGCCCGACCGGTCACCCCTGGCAGTAACCCCCAACTCGCCCTCCCGCCCGACGAATCGGCCCCTCCCCGCCGGGAGTCTGGAACCGACCCAGACAACCCGACCGGAGGGAGGCCCGCCACATGGGGGCCGCAACGACAAGCACACGGCGACGGCGGGCCGTGCCCTGGCTCGTGCTCGGGCTGTGGATCGCCGTGCTCGCGCTCGCCTCGCCGTTCGCGGCGAAACTCTCGGACGTCCAGCGCGACCGGGCCGTCGACTACCTGCCGGCGAGCGCCGACTCCACCCAGGTCGCCGAGATCCAGGACCGGCTGCCCGGCGGCGAGACCACCGAAATGGTCGTCGTCTACCACCGGGACGGCGGACTGACCGCAACCGACAAGACGACCGCCGCGGAGCAGATCGAGCGGATCGCGGGCACGCACCGGCTCACCGCCGACCCGCGGGGCGTCCCGTCCCAGGACGGCACCACCCTGATGTACCCGGTCGCCAGCAACGAACCCGGCACGGACGAGGAGGCCCGTGACGCCCTCGTCAACGACGTACGGGACGTCGCCAAGGGCGGCGACGGGCTGAGCGTCGAGGTCGGTGGAGAGGGGGCGCTGGCCACCGACGCGAGCGAGGTCTACAACTCCCTCGACGGACCGCTGCTCTACACCACCGCCGCGGTCGTCGCGCTGCTGCTGATCCTCATCTACCGCAGCCCGTTCCTCTGGCTCGTCCCGCTCGCCGTCGCAGGCATCGCCGACTACCTGTCGATGGGCGTGGCGTACGGGCTCAACCAGGGGTTCGGGACCTCCGTGTCCGGCCAGAGCTCCGGCATCATGACCATCCTCGTGTTCGGCGCGGGCACCGACTACGCCCTGCTGCTCGTCTCCCGCTACCGCGAGGAACTACGACGCGTCGAGCGGCCGTACGACGCCATGGTGGCCGCCCTGCGCGGCTGCGGGCCGGCCGTGCTCGCCTCCTCCGGCACCGTCGCCGCTGGCCTGCTCTGCCTGCTCGCCGCCGACCTCAACAGCAGCCGGGGCATGGGCCCGCTCGGCACGGTGGGCGTGCTGTGCGCGCTCGTCGCGATGCTGACCCTGCTGCCCGCGATCCTCGTCCTGCTCGGCCGCCGCGTCTTCTGGCCGCTCGTGCCCCGTTACGGCAGCACGCCCAAGGCCCGCCGGTCGCTGTTCGCCGCGATGGGCAGCTCCGCCGGACGCCGGCCGCTCACCGTGCTCGCGGGCGGTGCCGTGCTGCTCGGCGCGCTCGCGCTGGGCGCGCTGAACCTGCCCGGCGGCATCAAGCAGGAGGACACCTTCACCAGCAAGCCCGACGCGGTCACCGCCATGGAGACCCTCGCCGCGGCCTACCCCGAGCGCGGCACCCAGCCCCTCACCGTCATCACGCCCACCGACCGCGCCGACACCACCCTCGCCGAGATCCAGGACACCCGCGGCGTCGACAGCGCGGAGCGCGGCCGCAGCGGCGACGGCTGGACCGAGATCTCCGTCCTGGCCACCGCCCCGCCCCAGTCGACGGGCGAGACCGCCACCATCGAGGCACTGCGCGACACACTCGACGGCTCCTATGTCGGCGGGCCGAGCGCCGAACAGATCGACCTCAAGGACACCAGCGCGCGCGACAGCAAGATCGTCGTACCCCTGGTCCTGGCCTCCGTCCTGCTGATCCTGATGGGCCTGCTGCGATCGCTCGTCGCCCCGTTGCTCCTGGTGGCCGCCGTGGTCGCCGTGTGGGGCGCGGCCCTCGGCATCGGCGGACTCGTCTTCGGGCCGGTCTTCGGCTTCGAGGGCACGGATCCCGGGCTTGGCCTGTTGTCCTTCGTGTTCCTGGTCGCGCTGGGCGTCGACTACGGCATCTTCCTGATGCACCGGATGCGCGAGGAGTCCCTGAACGGCGCCGAACCGGTACCGGCCGCACTGACGGCGCTGCGCACGACCGGCGGGGTCATCGCCTCCGCCGGACTCGTCCTCGCGGCCACCTTCGCGGTGCTCACCAACATGCCGATGGTGCAGCTCGTCGAACTCGGCTTCGTCATCGCGGTGGGCGTGCTGCTGGACACGTTCCTCGTCCGCACGTACCTCGTCACCAGCGCGGCCGTCGCGCTGCGGCGGAAGCTGTGGTGGCCGGGCCCGCTGTCGCGCGCGCCGGAACCGGAGCCGGAGCGGGCGGAACGACAGCCGGAACCCGTGTGACCGGAACCGGTGTGAGGTGACGGTGACACGTAGGGCGTCCCTTCGCTCCCGAAGGGGCGCCCCCGTGACGGAGGATGAGCGCGTGCAGGCAACCACCGCGCCCGTCCGGGCGACCACGTCGGCGGCCCGGCCCCGCCGCGGTGAGCGGATCATGGCGGCGATCAACCGCGATCCCCGCACCGCCCCGCACGGCACCCGCAACGACGCGCTGCTGGCCGTGGCGATGGCCGCCCTCGCCACGGCCATCGCCCTGCTCGGCGGCCATGGGCGCCGGCCCGACGAGCTCGGCTGGACCCTGCTGCTCATCGCCCACGTGCCCCTGGTGTGGCGGCGCCGGCGTCCTGTGCTGGTCCTGCTCGCGGTGCTGGCCTGCGTCGCCCCGTACCACGCCCTCGACAACAACCACACCGCGCCCATCCCCGCGACCATGACGGTGCTCTACACGATCGCGGCGACCGGCACGGCGCGCCGTGCGCTGCTCACCGGCGGCACCATCCTCGGCGTGACACTGATCGTCAACGCCGTCACCAACCCCGATGGTGTGCGCGAGATCCTGCGGATCTCCGGCTGGGTCATCGCCGTCCTCTTCTGCGGCATGAGCACCCGCTTCTACCGCCAGTACGTCGCCGCCATCGTCGGACGCGCCGAACGCGCCGAACGCACCCGCGAGGAGGAGGCGCGGCGCAGAGTCGCGGAGGAGCGCCTGCGGATCGCCCGCGACCTGCACGACCTGCTCGCCCACAGCATCACGCTCATCGGCGTCCAGACCTCCGTCGCCGCGCACGTCCTGGCCGCCGACCCCGAACGCCTGGACCGCGAGACGGTCGCGAAAGCCCTCGACGACATCGCCGAGACCTGCCGGACCGCGCGCGGTGAACTCCGTACGACGCTGGAGGTGCTGCGCGCCTCCGAACACGGGGACCCGCGCGGCCCGCTGCCCGGCCTCGACGGCGTGACCGACCTCGTGGAGACCGCGCGGCTCGCGGGCGCCCGCGTCGAACAGGACATACGGGTACGGCAGGCGCCGCCCGCCGTGGGCGCCGCCGCCTACCGCATCGTGCAGGAGGCGCTGACGAACGCGGTACGGCACGCGGGGCCCGAACCGGCCGTATCGGTCGACCTGTACGAGGAGGACGGCGCCCTGCGCCTCTCGGTCACCGACGACGGCACCGGACCCACCCCCGGCGGCACCCCCGGCTTCGGGCTCGTCGGCATGCGCGAGAGGGCCCGCAGTGTCGGTGGCACACTCGACGCCGGACCACGGGCCGGGGGCGGCTTCGAGGTGACCGCCGTACTGCCGCTCACGTCCGTACTGCCTGGAGGGGGAACCGGATGACCATCCGCGTACTGCTCGCCGACGACCAGACCCTGGTACGGGAGGCGTTCGCGATGCTCGTCGAGTCGGCGCGGGACATGGAGGTGGTCGGGCAGGCGGCCACCGGGCGGGAGGCGCTGGAACTGGCCCGCGGCGAGCGCGCCGACCTGGTGGTGATGGACATCCGCATGCCCGACCTGGACGGCATCGAGGCGACGCGTCTGATCGCCGCCGACGAGGACCTGGCGGGCGTGAAGGTGCTGGTCCTCACCACCTACGACACCGACGAGAACATCGTCGAGGCGCTGCGCGCCGGGGCCTCCGGGTTCCTGGTGAAGGACACCCGTCCGGCCGAACTCCTCGACGCGATCCGCACGGTGGCGGCAGGGGAGGCGCTGCTGTCGCCGGGGCCGACGGCTCGGCTGATCGAACGGTTCCTGCGCAGCCCGTCGCCGGCCATCACCGGGCGTGGGCCCGAATGCCTGTCGGAGCGTGAGCGCGAGGTGCTGACGCTGGTCGCGCGCGGCCTCAACAACACCGAGGCCGCCGAGGCGCTGGGGCTGAGCCCGCTGACCGCGAAGACGCACGTCAGCCGGATCATGGGGAAGCTGGGGGCCCGGGATCGGGCGCAGTTGGTCATCGTGGCGTACGAGTCGGGGATGGTCACGCCGGGCAGCATGTGACGGACAGTCAGTCACTCTGTCAGTCACTCTGCAAAGGTTCTCTGTAAGGGGAGCGATGACCCTTCTGTGCCGTACCCTCCTCGCCACCGCGGTGCTTCTCACCCCGCTCACGGCGGCCGGCCATGCCTCGGCCGCCGCCTCTCGGTGCGTGTCCTCTGTGCCGTACGTCTCGGGGCAGGGTGGCTACGCCACCTACCGCATCCCCGCCACCGTCACCACCCGCCGGGGTACCGTCCTCGCCTTCGCGGAGGGCAGACACGACGGGGCGGGCGACTCCGGGGACATCGACGTCGTGCTGCGCCGGTCCGAGGACGGGGGTTGTACGTGGGGTCCGCTCACGGTCGTCGCGGCCGGGGAGGGGAACACGCGGGGCAATCCGGCGCCGGTGGTCGACCCGCGTACCGGGGAGGTCGTCCTCGTCACCTCCTACAACGGTGGTGGGGTGACCGAGGCGCAGATCATGCGGGGGGAGGTGACGGCGGAGCAGAGTCGGCGGGTGTTCGTGCAGCGCGGCGGTGACGACGGGCGGCGATTCTCGGCGCCGCGCGAGATCACCGGGGCGGTGAAGCCGGCGGGGTGGCGGTGGTATGCGACCGGGCCCGGGCATGCGGTGGCGCTGACGCGGGGGCCGTATGCGGGGCGGTTGGTGGTTGCGGCGAATCACTCGGTGGCGCCGGGGGCGGGCTCGGGGGATACGGGGGAGGAGGCTCGGTACTACGGTGCGCATGCGTTGTACAGCGACGACGGGGGTTACAGCTGGCGGCTGGGGTTCGTCGACGACTCCTACGACGGTGTCGACAACGCGAATGAGTCGACGGCGGCGCAACTGGGGGACGGGCGGTTGTACTTCAGCTCGCGGGACCAGCACGGGTCGAGTGTGGGGAACCGGCTGGACACGTACTCCAGTGACGGGGGGTCGACTGTGGACCGGCCGTATGCGGTGCAGGCCACGTTGAACGATGTGCCGGTGGTGCAGGGGAGTGTTCTTCAACTGCCGGGTGTGGGCGGCCCGTTGCTGTTCTCCGGTCCTTCTGTTCCCACGGCGCGACGGGGGATGGCGGTGTGGCGCAGTGACGATGCGGGGGTGACCTTTGAGAAGGTGCTGGCGCTGTCGGGGCGGTGGGCCGCGTATTCGGATCTGGTGCGGGTGGATGGGGGGACGGTCGGGGTGTTGTACGAGACGGGGGTGACGGGGCCGTACGAGACGATCGAGTTCCGTCGGGTGCCGGTGGCTGAGCTCGGGTAGGGGGCCGGCAGGCCAGCCCGTCTGGGGGTATCCCCTCTGGGGGAGTTTGAGGACGAGGCCGTTCAGGCCGATGGGGGTCCAGGGGGCGGAGCCCCCTGGCGGGGTCGAAGGGGCGGAGCCCCTGGGGATGGGACGGGTAGGGGCGGCGGGGGCGAGGAACCCCTTACAGCAACCCCGCCGCCGCCAAGAACTTGCCCACCCTCTCCACCTCGGCCCCGTCCAGCGGCACCTGCGGCTCCGCCGTAGCCGGGCAGTCGATGACCCCCCGCAGATGCAGCGCGGCCTTGAACGCGCCGATGGCCGACGAGCTGCCCCCCATCCGCCCCGGGTCACCGACCCCCACCATCCCGAACAGAGCACACAGACGCTCCTGTTCGACCCGCGCCCCCGCCCAGTCCCCGGCACGACACAGCGCGTCGAGACGGACGTACCCCCGCGGATCCACGTTCGCCAGCCCCGGCACCGCCCCGTCCGCCCCCACCGCCAACGCCGCGTCGACGATCAGCTCGGAGCCGGTCAGCACGCTGAAGCCGGTGATGTCCGGGTGCTCACGGGCGCCGGTCACCACCTCCCGGAAGGCGCCGAGGTCGCCGCTGGAGTCCTTCAGCCCGGCCACCACCCCCTCGGCGGCCAGCGACAGCACCAGATCGGCGGGGAGCTTGGTGTGCACGGCCACCGGAAGGTCGTAGGCGAGGACCGGCACCGGGGACGCGGCCGCGACCAGACGGTAGTGGCGGGCGATCTCCGCCGGGTGGGTACGGGTGTAGAAGGGCGCGGTGACGACCACCGCGTCCGCGCCCACCGCCGCGGCGGACGCGATGCGGTCCAGGACCCGGGGCGTCGTCATGTCGATCGCCCCGGCCAGCACCGGCACCCGCCCGGCCACGTGGGCGACCGTCGTCTCCACCACCAGCCGGCGCTGCCGGTCCGTCAGATACGCCGCCTCCGACGTCGTACCGAGCACGAACAGGCCGTGCACCCCGCCGTTCACCAGATGATCGATCAGCCGGTGGAGTGAGGGGACGTCCACCTCGCGGTCCGATGTCATGGGCGTGCAGACGGGCGGAACGACACCGGTCAGCGGGGCGGGGAAGGTCATCAAGGCTCCTTGGACTCACTGTGACGTACGAGGTCGCGCGTCGATTCGTTCTCCTCCACCGGATGGTGACACCGGAAGCGGTGCCCGGCCGCCGACGCGGCCGAGAAGGCGGGCATCGCCCGCGCGCACACCTCGTCCGCCTTCCAGCATCGCGTACGGAACGGGCACCCGCTCGGCGGACGGGTCGCCGACGGGACCGGTCCGACCAGCGGGATCGGGTCGATCGGGTGCAGCAGGCCGGGCGTCGCGGAGAACAGGGCCCGGGTGTACGGGTGCCTGGCCCGGTCGGTGACCAGCCCGGCCGGGGTCTCCTCCACGATCCGGCCGAGGTACATGGTGATCACACGGTCACTCATCCGCCGTACCGTCTGGATGTCGTGCGAGACGAAGACGAGCGCCAGCCCCAGCCTCTCCTTCAGGTCCAGCAGCAGGTTCAGGATCTGCGTCCGGACGGAGACGTCCAGCGCGCTCGTCGGCTCGTCGGCCACCACCAGGTCGGGATCGAGGGCCAGCGCCCTGGCGATGGCGACCCGTTGGCGCTGGCCGCCGGAGAGCGCGTCGGAGAGAGCCCGGGGGAGCCCCACCAACGACATCAGCTCCCTTACCCGGTCCTCGCGTTCAGCCCTCGAACCCCGGTCATGCACGTCCATCGGATCCCGCAGGATCTGCCGGATCGTCAACCGTCGGTTCAGCGCCGTCGACGGGTCCTGGAAGATCATCCCGATGCTGCCGCCGACGGCCGCACGGCGTTCGGCGGACGGCATGGTCCACAGGTCGCGGCCCCGGAAGGCCACCGTCCCGGACGTCGGCCGCTCCACGCCCACCAGCACCTTCGCCAGCGTCGACTTGCCGCACCCGGACTCGCCGACCACGCCGACCGTCTCGCCGGGCGTGATGGCGAGGTCGGCGCCGGTGAGGGCGTACACCTTGTCCCGCGTGAACAGCCCGCCGCTGCGGGCCTTGTGCACCACGTGCGCGTCCGACAGCTCCACCAGGGCGCTCATGTCACGGCCTCCGTGCTCTCCGGGCTCTCCGGGCTCTCAGGGCTCCCCGGGCCTTCTGCGCTCCCCAGGTCGACCGCCGGATGGTGGCAGGCCGCCGTGTGCGTCCCCGTCCCCGCGAGGACGGGTGTCGTCGTACGGCACACCTCGTCCGCCGACGGGCACCGGTCCGCGAAGCGGCAGCCGGCCGGGAAGGCGGCGGGGGACGGGACGACGCCCTTGATCTGCGTCATCCGTTCCTGGGACGACTCCAGCGACAGCACGCTGCCCAGCAGCCCGCGCGTGTAGTGGTGGGCCGGCGCCTCCACCAGGTCGGCGGTCACGCCCGTCTCCACGATCTGCCCGCCGTACATCACCACCACCCGGTCGGTGACGTCCGCGACCAGCGCCAGGTCGTGCGAGACGAGGATCAGCGCGAAGTCCAGTTCCTCCCGCAGCCGGAGCAGCAGCTCCATGATCTGCGCCTGCACCGTCACGTCCAGGGCCGTCGTCGGCTCGTCGGCGACGATCAGTTTCGGGTCGCGGGACAGCGCCATGGCGATCAGGACGCGCTGACGCTGGCCGCCGGACAGTTCGTGCGGGTAGCTGCCCAGGGTGCGGTCGGGGTCGAGGCCCACCATGGTCAGGAGTTCGGCGGGCGTACGGCGGCCTCCGCGGCGTACGAGCTGCTTCAGCTGGGCGCGGATCGTCATCGCCGGGTTGAGGGAGGACAGGGCGTCCTGGTAGATCATCGCCATCTCGTGGCCGAGCAGCCGGCGCCGTACCCGCATCGGCTCCGCCAGCAACTCCCGCTGGTTGAAGCGCACTTGGCCGCTCACCCGCGCTCCCTTCGGCGCCAGGTCCATGATGGTCAGCGCGGTCAGCGACTTGCCGCAGCCCGACTCGCCGACCAGGCCGAGGACCTCACCGGGCCGCACCTCGAAACCGATGCCGTCGACGATGTCCACGCCCTGGTGGCGGCCGTCGAAGCCGATGGCGAGGTTCTCCACCGCGAGCACCGGCTGCTGCCCTCGGGGGAGAGGGCGAGCGCGGGAGCGCAGTCGAAGCGCCGCCTCCGCCAGGCCCGGCAGTCGCAGCACCTCGCCGCTGCCGGGCTCGGGGGTCTCCAGGCGGTCCTCGTCGCGTACCTCCACCTCCCGCGCCGACGGGGCCGCCCACGCGTCCGACACGCCCTCGGAGAGGACGTTCAGCGACAGCACGGTGACCAGCATGAGCAGGCCCGGGAAGACGGTCGCCCACCAACCCCCGGTCAGCACCATGTTCTTGCCGTCCGCGATGACACTGCCCCAGGAGGGATCCGGCGGCCGCACACCCGCGCCGATGAAGGACAGCGACGCCTCGAAGACGATCGCCTCCGCCACCTGGACCGTGCAGAACACCAGCACCGGGGCGGCACAGTTGATCGCCACGTGCTTCAGCACGATGTGCGGCGTCCGCGCCCCGATCACCCGTTCCGCGGTCACATAGTCCTCGCCGTACTGGTCGAGGACGTTCGCCCGTACGACCCGGGCGATCGGCGGCGTGAACAGGAACGCGATCGCGCAGATCAGGACCGTGATCCCGCCGCCGAACACCGCCACCAGTACGGCGGCCAGCGCGATGCCGGGGAACGCCATGACGACGTCCAGACAGCGCATCAGCGTCTCGTCGACCGCCTTGCGGGAGGTCGCCGCGATCGCCCCCAGCAACGCGCCCACGAGCAGGGCGAGCACGGTCGCGCCGAGCCCGATGGCCAGGGACCAGCGGGCCCCGTACATCAGCCGGCTGAGGATGTCCCGGCCGAGGCTGTCCTGGCCCATCCAGTGCTCGGCGGACGGATGCCCGGTGTCGTCGACCAGGGGCTGCTGGTCGAGCGGGTCGTCCGGCGCGAGCAGCGGCGCCAGCAGGGCGGTGAGCACGACCACCGCCAGAAAGCAGACCGCGACCTTCGACAGCGGCGGCAGCCTGCGCCGGCCGCGCAGCCGGACGCCGGGCCGGGACAGCGCCTCGGTGAGGCTCTTGCGCGTGAACAGCGTGAACAGCGTGTTCGGGGTGTTCGTCGTTTTCGGCGCGTTCGTCGTTTTCGGCTTGTTCGGCGTTTTCATGGGGTCGCGTCCCTCAGTCGGGGGTTGACCAGCAGATAGAGGACGTCGATGACGAGGTTCACCACGACGAAGCCGATGGCCGTGGTCAGGACGACGCCCTGGACGACGGCAGGGTCGCCGTTCTTCACGGCGTCGATCATCAGCTTGCCCATCCCCGGCAGGGAGAAGATCGTCTCGATGACGACCGCGCCGCCGAGGAGATAGCCGACGCGCAGACCGAGGACGGTGAGCGGATTGATGAGGGCGTTGCGCAGCACGTTCCGCCCGACCACCACCCGCGGCGGCAGCCCGTTGCCGATCGCCGTCCGTACGTAGTCCTTGTCCAGCTCCTCCACCACCGACGTCCGCACGATCCGCGTCAGCTGCGCCGCCACGGGGAGGGACAGCGCGAAGGCCGGCAGGGTCATCGTCTTCAGCCAGCCGGTGAAGGAGTCCGCCGGGTTGATGTAGCCGCCGGTCGGGAACCAGCCCAGGCCGACCGCCAGATACTGGATCATCAGCAGCGCCAGCCAGAAGCCGGGGGCCGCGACGCCGGTCAGCGACACGACCCGGATGATCTGGTCGGGGAGGCGGTCGCGGTAGATGGCCGCGGTCACGCCGCCGATCAGTGACAGGACGACCGCGATGCCGAGGCCCAGGAAGGTGAGCTGGAGGGTGAGCGGCAGCGCGGTGGTGACCTGGTCGACGACCGGCGCCCGGGTCAGGGCGCTGATGCCCAGGTCGCCGTGGAGCAGGTCGCCGACGAAGTGGACGTAGCGGACGGGGAACGGGTCGAGCAGGCCGTTCTGCTCGCGGAAGTCGTGCAGTTGCTCGGGTGTCGGGTTGGCTCCCTGGAAGAACGCGGACGCCGGGTCGACGTCGGAGAACCGCATCACCAGGAACACGAACAGCACGATGCCGAGCATCAGCGGGAGGAGCAGGGCGATACGGCGGAGCAGGATCCTGGCGATGGCTACCACGTGCCGACAACTCCCTGGTTCTGGACTGGCCTAGACGGATCTAGACGGATCTAGATGGATCTAGACGGATCTAGAGGTACCTAGACGGACCTAGACGGGTCTGGACGGATCTAGACCCACTTGGCCTGAAGGAGATTGATGCCTGGATACGGCTGTGCCCTTGTCCCGGACAGGCTCCTCGGATCCCAGGCGGTCATCAGCTCGTTGTGGACGACCGGGTAGAGCACGGCCTGCTGGGCGACGACGTCGATGTAGTCCTGGATCATCGTCGTCTTCTTCTCCGGGTCCGGCTCCCGGGTCGCCCGGTCCATGTCCCTGAAGAGCTGCTTGGCGACCGGGTCACCGGCCCAACGGGTGTAGCCCATCCAGAGGTTGGTGGGGCCGTAGTTGTAGCGCATGATCAGGTCGGCGTCCAGGCCGAACTGGTTGGGGTTCGAGGCGGCGGCGACGACCTGGTAGTCCTGCTTCTGGTCCATCTTGGTGAAGACGGCCGTGGTCTCCTGCGGCGAGAGGGTCGTCCGTACGCCGATCGCGTCCCAGGACTGCTTGATGGTCGGCAGGCAGTCGACGATCCAACTCACGTTGACCGCGAGGATGTCGACCTTCAGCCCGCTGACCCCGGCCTCCTTCAGGAGCGCCTTCGCCTTCTCGGGGTCGTGGTCGTAGACCGTCTTCGCCCGCCGGTAGGACGGGTTGCCCTCGTTGAGGAAGGACGAGGCCGGGGTGCCGTGGCCCTTGAGCGCGACCTCCACCATCTTCTCGGTGTCGATGGCGTAGTGCAGCGCCTGCCGCACGCGCACGTCGTCGAAGGGTTTGTGCCGTGTGTTGAACATCAGGAACAGGTTGTTCATGCCGGCCGCGCCCGCGACCGACAGCCCGCCGCTCCTGAGCTGCTCGATGTTGGCGTACGGGATGTTGTCGGCGATCTGCGCGCCCGCGCTCGACCCCGAGATCCTGGCGACGCGCGGGGCGGCGTCCACGATCGTCAGCCAGTTCATCTTCTTGAAGGCGGGCCCGCGCGGGCCGTTGTAGTCGGCGAACGCCTCGAAGGTGGTGTTCGACTTCGGATGGTGCGCGGTCTGCCGGTACGGCCCCGAGCCCACCGCAAGACCCTTGATCGCGTCGTCCCACGCGCCCGGCCGGGAGAAGACGTGCTTCGGCATGATCTTGGCGAGGGTCAGCCGCGAAACTCCTTCCGGAAAGGGGAACCTGAGCACCAGCTCGACGGTTCGCGCGTCGATCTTCCGGACCTCCTTCAGCCAGCTCGCGAAGAAGCCCTTGGCGAGGGTCTGGGTGCCGGGGTCGAGGATCCGGTCGAAGACGAAGACCACGTCGTCGGCGGTGACGGGTTTGCCGTCGTGGAACGTGGCGCCCTGACGCAGCGTGAACCTCCAGGACGTGCCGTCGAGATTCCCCGGCACCCGGGTGGCGAGCGCGGCGTACGGCTCGCGGGAGATCGGGTCGGTGTCGAGCAGCCCCTCGTAGATGTGGTGGTTGGCGGCCATGCTGAAGGCGGACGCGGTCTGGGTGGGATCCCAGGTGCCGTCGTTGCCGTAGCCGATGACCGCGGTGAGAGTCCGGTCACCGCCCCCCGAACCGCCGGGGTCGATGGTGGACTCGGGGCCCCACGAACAGGACGACAGGGACGCGACCGCCATCCCCAGCACCCCGGTGCGCTTCAGGAAGGTCCGACGGTCCGGCGCCGGCACGTCGTGGGTCACGTCGCGCACGGGTCCTCCAGGTGGGGGCTGGAAAGCATGCGGTTACGAGGCACTACGAGGCACTACGAGGCACTACGAGGGATTACGAGGGATTACGAGGGATTACGAGGGAGGAGATACGACGTCCTACGCCCTGACAACAGCGTGACCATAGGTGGGGCCGTGAGAGTGGTCAAGGGAACACGCAGCGTGAGATCCTCCCCGGTGTGGAGGGTGTCTTGGGGAGCGCGGAGTTGTGGGAGGAGCGGGGCGCCGGTGTGCTGCGGCTGCCCTCCGGGCGGCTGGTGAGGGGCCGGGGCCTGCGGCGCCCCCTGGAACCGGGGGCGCCGATTCCGTCGTACGGCGTCTACCTCCTCGGAAAGCCGCCCCCGGATGTCCCCTGGGAGTCCCGCTGGCTCCGCTGGCCCGACTTCCGCCTTCCGGCCGACCGCACGGAGGCCCGCGCGGTGCTCACCGAGGCCTGGGAGCGGGCCGCCGGTGAGCGTGTGGAGGTCGCCTGTGGTGGCGGGCGGGGACGTACGGGGACGGCGCTGGCGTGTCTGGCGGTGCTGGACGGCGTACCGCCCGAGGAGGCCGTCGCGTACGTCCGCGGGCACTATGACCGGCATGCGGTGGAGACGCCTTGGCAGGGGAGGTATGTGCGGCGGTTCCAGGTTTCTAGGGCCGCCGGGCGCGGAAGCGCAGGCCACCGCTCGGGTGCAGGTCGACGGTCACGTCCGTGAAGCCGGCCTGCTTCAGGCGGGCCGGCAGGGTCGCCGGGTCGAGCGTGTTCATCGTGTCCCGGAAGTGCAGGATGCGGAAGCGGAGGTTCGGCTGGCTGTCGCTGCCGGCGAAGGTGCCGCCGGGGCGCAGCACGCGGAACGCCTCGGCGAAGATGCGGTCCTGGTGGGCGGCCGTGGGCACGTGGTGCAGCATCGTGAAGCAGACGACGGAGTCGTACGACGCGGAGGGCAGCGGCAGTTCCGCGCCGTCCGCGAGGACGATGCGGGCGCGGTCGCCCCACTGGTCCTGCAGTAGACGGACCGTGTCGGCGTCGATCTCCGCGGCCGTCAGACGCGGCACCAGGTCGACGAGGACGCGGAGGTTGGCGCCGTAGCCCGGGCCGATCTCCAGTACGTCCTTGCCGAGGTCCACGTGTTCGAGGGCCCAGGGAAGGATCAGGTCCTTCGTCTTCTGCGCCCAGTTCTCGGAGCTGCAAATCCTGCGGTGGGCTCGGTTCATCGGCATGCCGTCGACGCTAGGCCGCGCGTGCGGCTGTCCACCACGCGCTAGGCTGCCGTCCCATGTCGCGGAACGGACAGTACCGCACGTACGACATGGCCGGTACCGGCATCTTCGTCGGCCACTTCAGCATGCCCCGCGGCAGCGCCTTCGCCCTGCACTGGCACGACCTCCACCAACTCGCCTGGTCGGCGAAGGGGTTGCTGCGGGTGGGCAGCGAGCAGGGCGTGTGGCTGCTGCCGCCGTCGCTGGCCCTGTGGATTCCGGCGGGGATTCCGCATACGACGGAGTCGGCGGGCGACGCCGTCATGCGCAGTCCGTACGTCGATCCGGCGTGCAGCGAGCACATCGGCTGGCCCGAGCCGACCGTCGTGGAGGTGACCGGCCTGCTGCGGGCGCTCATCGATCATCTGATCCGTACGGACCTGGCGCCGGACGCCCGTTCGCGCGCCGAGGCGGTGCTCCTCGACGAGCTGCGTCCGGTGCCGGTGACGAGCGTCTCCGCGCCCCTGCCCCGCGATCCGCGCGCCCGCACGGTGGCCGAGGCACTGCGGGCCGACCCCGCGGACGCCCGGACCCTGACCGACTGGGGCGCCCAAGCCGGAGCCAGCAGCCGGACCCTGGCCCGCCTCTTCGTCGCCGAGACCGGTCTCGCCTTCGGGCAGTGGCGGGAGCGGGCACGCATGCAGGCCGCGATGCCGCACCTCGCGGCCGGCCTGCCGATCGAGTCGGTGGCCCACCGGGTCGGCTATGCGACGGCCAGCTCCTTCACGGCCGCGTTCCATCGGCTGGTGGGGGTGACACCCAGGCAGTACTTTCCGGTGCGCGACTGAGCCGATCCGTGCTGTGGGCCATGCCGTGGGTAACGCCATCACCAAGCCCCTCAAGGACCGTCCCGACGACCCGAACCCCGACTGGCACTGGGAGCCGAAGGAGGCGTTCCACGCCCTGGCGCAGCGCTACGCCAGGGCATGCCGGTCACGTCACTCGCGTCACTCGCAGTAGACGTCCTCGTCCGGCCGCTCTCCCGTGGCCAGGAAGCGGGAGACGGTCCGGTCGCCGCAGGCGTTGCCGTTGGCGAGGTAGGCGTCATGGCCGGTGGAGTTCACGGTGACCATGACGGCACGGTCACCGAGGGCCTCCCGGAGCTTCAGGGCGCCGCTGAGGGGCGTGGCGACGTCCCGTTCGTTCTGCACCATCAGGATGTTGGACGCCCCGCTGTCGGTGATGTGCACCGGTGCCTTCGGCTGATACGGCCAGGCGGCGCAGACCATCGCGTTGCGCGGCATGCCGGCGGTCAGCGGGTACGTGGCCCGGCTCTCGGCGACCCCCTTCTGGTAAGCGGCGGCCGACCTGGGCCAGGCGACGTCGTTGCACAGCGTGGCGGCGCCGACGGCGGCGACGTTCTGCAGCGCGGACTGCGGCGGGGAGGCAGGCGCGGGCGGCACGGTGCCGTCCTGTGCGGCGAGGATCAGCTTGGCCAGGTTGGGGTAGCTGTCGGGTTCGTAGAGGGTGTTGAGGAGGCTCTGGCGCAGCACATTGCCGTTCAGTTCCGCGGGGTTGGCGCCGGGCCACGGGATCGGATCGTGGTCGAGGCGCGCGGCCAGGCGCAGGAACAGCGGCCGTACGTCCGCCGCCGTCTCGGCCAGCCGGTACGGATTGCCGGGCGCCGCCGCCCAGGCCGCGAAGTGGGGGAACGTGTCCTCGACGCCCTGTTCGTGCGCGGCGAGCCAGGCGCGGTTGACCCGGGTGGGGTCGGGGTTGTCGTTGCTGTCCAGCACGATGCGGTCGGTGCGGAACGGGAACAGCTGGCTGTAGACCGCGCCGACATACGTGCCGTACGAGACGCCCCACACGGAGAGCTTCCGCTCACCGAGGGCGGCCCGGATGCTGTCGACGTCGCGGGCGTTGTCGACGGTGCTGATGTGCCGGATCAGCTCGTCGCCGTTCCGCGCGCAGGCGTTCGCCATCCGGCGCGCGGCGGCCATGTTCCCGGTGACCGAGCCGTCAGGGGCAGGCCAGGGGCGCAGTGTGGTCGTGGCGAGGTCGCCGGTGGCGAGGCCGCAGCTGACGGGGCTGGAGGGGGCGTTCCCGCGCGGCGCGAACCCGATCAGGTCGTAGGCGTCCCGCACGCTCTGCGGTAACTTCTGCCCCTTCCCGGAAGGCGCGTTGAGGCTGGAGCCACCCGGCCCGCCCGGAATCATGAGCAGCGCCCCTCGGCGGGCGTCCGGCTTCTCGCTGGGGATGCGGGAGATGGCGAGATCGATCGTCCTGCCGTCCGGGTCGGCGTAGTCCATGGGCACTTCGAGGGTCGCGCATTGCTGACGCGGGTCGGGCGCGTTGCCCTCGCACTTGGTCCACTTGGGAGAGGGGGTGGATGCGGATGCGGATGCGGATGCGGATGCGGTCAGCGGGCCGGTGAGGCCGAGGAGGAGGGCGGAGGCGGCGATGACGGGGGCGTGGCGCGTGATGGGCTTTATACGGTTCATACCGCTCGTGCGGTTCATGGAGTTCATGCGAACGAGCCTCGCGGAACTCCGGCATCCTCCACATCCGGGAAACGGCCCTGATTCCCCGGGGGTTTACCCCAGCACCACCCCTGGTCGCGCCCCTGAGGCCACTTGTCCCACCGACCGTTTGGACGGCACCGTCGGGCCACCCGCTTCTTTGCCAGTGTCGTGCTTCCACGACCCGAGTAAAGGGCGCTTCGCGTCGGCTACGCCGATGGCCCTTCGGGCCACCCTTGACTCGGCTCGCTCCAGCACGGGGGAGAAGCGAGCGGGCGGCCGGGGGAGAGCGGGGGGCCAGGTGGGCGGTCCCTGGGGTTGGTTGGGGGGTGGGCTGGGGCCCGGGGGCGCGGTCGCGCCTCGCCAGCACGCCGGGTGGGCTTAGCGGCTATCGGTGAGTGGGGGAGTGGTGGTGCCGCCGGTGGTTGAGGTGGGGCTCGCCTCGGCTCAGCGGTGATCGGTGATCGGCGATCGGCGATCGGCCCGTCTGTGGCTTGGGGGCGGGGCGCACCGGCTGGGCGGCGGCACGCCGGGCCGGCTGGGCGGCTTGCGGTGAGTGGATGGTGGCGGTAGCGCGTCGGTGGGGCGGGGGCACCCCGCCCCGGCTCATCGACTGCGGCCAGCGAGGCGACGACCGCCCCATCCGGAGCTTCCGCACCCCGGGCCTCGAGAGGGACGGCCCCGAGCAGTAATTGGCAGATCTGTTCCACCCCCGCGAAGGAAAACCCCAGGTCACGCGCCCGCACCGGTGGAACAGATCTGCCAATTACTGGGTGAGTGTCCGTTTTGTTCCCTACCTCCCCTGTCGTCAGTCGCCGAGTCGGCCGGAAGGGCCCGGCCGGCCGTCGCAGCTGCGCACCCGCGCACCGCCACCGGCCCGCTATCCGCTGATCCGACCGAGCGTCCCGCCACTCCCCGCGCGTCCCCGGCCGCCGCTCGCCAAACCGCCCCGGCGTGCCGCCACTCGGTCGGCGCGCCCCCAGCCGCCCACCGGCCGCACGCCGCTGAACCGACCCGGTGTCCGGGTCAGGGGGAGGCGAGTACACCAGTGATCTCCCGCAACTGGGCAGCGGTCAGGGAAGGTTGGGCAACGGCGTCGGCTGCCTCCCTCCGGTGTGGCGAACTGCTCGCGGGCGGCGGGTCCGAGGACACCGGTGTCGGCCAGTTGAGGCCGCTTCACTCCAGTACGCGCAGCATTTCGGGGGTGTCGATGTGCGACTGGAAGCTGACTACCTTGTCGTTGCGCAATTCCCACACATGGACTTCGCGAACGTCGAATTCGCGCCCGGTTCCCTTCACGAGACCGCGGCTGCGCCCAATCTCGACAACTCGCTCGCCCGCTTCGACCAACTCTTCTGGCTCGACCGCTGAATCGATGTGTGAGACCAACTTGCCCAAGAACTCCTGGGCGCCCTCGAGGCCTCGATAGCGACCACCCCACGGCAGCTGGTCGGTTTGATAGATCTCCACCGTGGGGTCGAGGAGGCCCATGAGGCCGTCGATGTCTTTACGCCCGAATGCGTCGTAGATGGAGCGCACCACGTCGATGTTGGTCACCAGGCCTGCCTCATTGATCGAGAACGTAGGTACTCGGACGCACGGTACGGCTGTTGGCAGACGGCGAGGCTGAGCCGCTGACCGGTGCAACTCACTCAGCTCATAGCGCTACTGGATGACCTCGTAGATCTCCTTGTAGCCGGATTTCGCGTTGCTGTTGAAGGCGTCGATCAGAGCCCGTGCTTCCGCGTCCGGGTTCTTGAAAAACTCCCGCTCCAGGGTGAAGTACTGGTCGAGGCTGTCGAACTCCCACTGGGCGAAGACGGTGTCCATGGGACCCGCGTAATCGACGTAGATCCTCCGGTTCGTGCACCCGGCCTTCTCCAACACGCCGGAGAGCGTCTTGAACGCCGCCACGATCTCCGGCGCCTTTCCGCGCTCGGCCTGGTAGACCTCGCGAAGCATATACATGCCGTTACTCCCGCCTGACCAACACTCAAAGAGACTGAAGCCACGCTAGGCCGGCCGAGCCGCGGTCGCAGTCCGAGCGCGGCATCCGGGTCACCAGATCGCTCCAAGGGGTTGCCGGATACTCTCCTCTCTCGTTGGCTGGGAGGAGTTGCCGAGTGGATCGGTTACATGGACCTGTTCTGCGCACTCAGAGGCTGGTGATGGAGCCGATCCGCCGTGAGGACAGCGACGATCTCTTCGAGGCTGTGGTCAGTCAGGACAGCGTCATGCGGTGGCTGGCGACCGGGCGGGCGGACAGCCGGTCTGCGGCCGAGGCGATGTGCGACGATCACGTCGCACACTGGGCCAGGCACGGCTACGGCGACTTTGCGGTCAGGGACGCGGCAACCCGTGCCTTTCTCGGGCGGGTGGGACTGCGTAACCGGGCCCGGTACGGAGCCGACCTCGGCTTCGCCGTGCATCCACGGGCGCAGGGCCGCGGCATCGCAGGAGAGGCAGGCCGTGCCTGCTTGGACCTGGCGTTTCGTCGACTCGCGCTCCCGGCCGTCTTCGCGTTCGTCCTGCCCGGCAACACGGGCTCGATCGCGGTACTGCGCCGCCTGGGTGCTCAGGCAGCCGGGACCGTCCAGTCCAGCGGACTGCACTGTCTGCGGTACCGGTTTGACCCCACCGCCAGCCCGACCGCAGCGGAGCATGCGGTGGACGACGGTACTGACGGTGATGCAGACCTCCGACTGCGCTATGCGCCCGGCCCCGGCGATCGGGAGGACTACGCCTCACTCCGCGACGGTCTGCCCGACCCCTTCGGAGTCAACGGGCCCGGTCTGGTCTGGGCGGACAAGGAACACACGCTCACGGCCGTCTGTGACGGGCGGCTGGTGGCTGCTACCGGGTGGCTGCTGCGGGAGATGGCATTCGATGGGGCACCGCGCCGTGTCGCCGGGCTGGGTAATGTGCTGGTGCACCCTGCCCATCGGGACCGGGGCATCGCCAGGACCATGATCAGCGTCGCGGTCGAACACGCACGGGCGGCCGGTGCCGAAACGGCGATGCTGCTCTGCCGCCCGGAGCTGGTCCCGCTCTACACGCAGCTCGGATGGCGCCAGACATCCGCGCCGGTCACCTTCCGGCAGCCTGCCGGCACCCGGCTCTGCCCGCTGGCCACCATGACCTACGACCTGGCCGAGCTGCCCCAGCCCACCGTCGGCGTGGACCTACAGGGCCTGCCTTTTTGACGCACTGGTTTGACGCACTGGGCAGGAGTTCACCGGTGGGATCAGGCTGCCCCGACAAGAGGGCGTCCTCCTCAGCGGATGCCCTTTTACCTGCGGACACGGGCGCGCTCACGGCGCTGCGCGGCCAAGACGTCGGGGTGGCGAGCGTTGGCGTTGCGGCGGCGCAGGTAACGCTGGAGCTCGCGGGTCTGGACGGCGCGTCCCCAGCCGCTCACTCACCGATCGCCGCTGAGCCGGCCCGGCGTGCTGGCGAGGCGCGAGCGCGCCCCCGTCTCCGGCCCACCGCTCAACCAACCCAAGGGATTGCCCACCTGGCCACCCGCTCTTTCCGGGCCGCTCGCTCGCTTCTCACCCGTGCTGGAGCGAGCCGAGTCAAGGGTGCCCGAAGGGCCATCGGCGTAGCCGACGCGAAGCGCCCTTTACTCGGGTCGTGGAAGCACGACACTGGCAAAGAAGCGGGCGGCCCCCACGGTGCCGATGAACTCCGTCCAGGCGGCCGACCCGATGAGCAGAGCAGGACCGCCGGGCACCTTGCTGTCACGGACCGGGACGACGCCGGGGACTCCGTCGGCTACCTCGACGCAGTTGCCGCCCTCGCCGTTGCTGTACGTGCTCTTGCGCCAGCGGGCGGCGCCTGGGAAGTCGTACGCGACCTCGACGCACTCCTCGCCCCCGCTGCCGCCGCTGTAGGTGCTCTTGCGCCAGCGGGCGTTGGTCAAGTTGTACCCGCGCATCGTCTGTAGTCCTCCGCCGCCGATTCGATCAGGGCCAGGGACGCCTCCAGTGGCAGAGCGGCGGCCCTGAGGTGATCGTAATCCGCCTGTGTCCGCTTCACTACGGCCGGATCATCCAGCAGGTTCCCCGAAAACACCCCCTCTGTATAGACGGTTGGCGGGGCGTCTTCGAACTCCATGAGCCTCATCAGCTTGCCCATCTGCGGATGTGCCCCCGCAGAGAACGGCAGTACCTGCACCAGTACCTCGCGGCTGCGCACCATCGCCGCGATGTGGTCCAACTGCTGGGCCATCACTGCGGGGGAGCCGACCGGGACGCGCAGTACTACTTCGTGCAGGAGCGCCCAATACACGGGCCGTGTAGCGTCCTTGAGGAGCTGGGCGCGCTCCATGCGGAGGCTGACCATCTCCTCGATGTAGCCGTCCGTGGCAAGCGGGTTGCTCGCCAGGTAGATCGCACGGGCGTACTCGGGTGTCTGCAGGAGGCCTGGGACCACGGCGGGCGCCCACTCGCAGATGCTCGTCGCCAGCCGCTCCAGCTCAGCCGCATGCGCGAAGTAATCCGCGTACCGCTGTTCTTTGATGAGCTTCCGCCACATCCGCTCGAAAAAGCCGTCGGTTTGTAGCTCATCGTCAATCCGCTTTGCCACATCCAACTGTGGTCTTCGGATCGCCTGTTCGAACTGACCGATATACCCACCGGAAACGAAGACCCGCTCCCCCAGCCCCACTTGAGTGATCCCCGCGTCCTCCCGCCTCCGCTTCAACTCCGTCCCGAAGAACTCCCAGGCCGCCTGTCGTGAACCGTTGGCCACGGCCAACCCCCTTGCGCTGACCCGCACTTGTAGTGCACAGACTCCTGCCGAGTGTAGTTGCGGAGGGGCATCGTGGAGACACGAAGAGTGAAACCCGGAAAGAAGGGGAGCACGGTGGAGGCACAGCACTCGGCGCTCTGCGTCGAAGAAGCGGAGGACGCGGTGAAAGAATTGCGCGCGGCGCTCAGGAAGGCCGGAATTATTCTGCCGTCACTCGGGCTCGACCCGGTGAGTCTTGCGCGGGAGGCACCGTGTCCACTCGTCGAATTGGGCCGATGTTCCGTCGAGACCGCGCAGCGACTCGCGGCGGTGCTGCGATGAAACCGCCGGTCGGGTCGTATGTCGTGGACACCCGTACGGGCAGGCTCGGGATCGTCATGGGGCACGAAGGGCCCTACGTACAGCTGAGACCGTACGGCGGCGGGCGGGAGTGGGACGCCGAGCCGGGGGCCGTGCGCCGCGCCACCCAGGCCGAGCGTCTCAGCGCGGCGACGGCGTACGCCAACGCCCGCAGCCGAGGTGAGGTCCCTTGAAACCCGCGGTCGAAGCACTCGAAACACGGCGCGCACCTGCCGTAGGCGAGAATGGCTTCATGAGTCTGTTCCGCGACGACGGCATCGTGCTGCGCACCCAGAAGCTGGGTGAGGCGGACCGGATCATCACGCTGCTCACGCGCGGTCACGGTCGGGTACGGGCCGTGGCCAGGGGTGTGCGGCGGACCAAGTCGAAGTTCGGGGCGCGGCTCGAACCCTTCTCGCACGTGGACGTGCAGTTCTTCGCGCGGGGGAGTGAGCTGGTCGGGCGCGGGCTGCCGCTGTGTACACAGAGCGAGACCATCGCGCCGTACGGGGGCGGGATCGTCGCCGACTACGCGCGGTACACCGCCGGGACGGCCATGCTGGAGACCGCCGAGCGGTTCACCGACCACGAGGGCGAGCCGGCGGTGCAGCAGTATCTGCTGCTCGTCGGCGCCCTGCGGACGCTCGCCCGGGGTGAGCACGCGCCGCACCTTGTTCTGGATGCCTTTCTGCTGCGCTCCCTCGCCGTCAATGGGTACGCCCCCAGCTTCAGCGACTGTGCGAAGTGCGGTATGGCCGGGCCGAACCGGTTCTTCTCGGTGGCGTCCGGGGGGTCCGTCTGCGTGGACTGCCGGGTGCCGGGGAGTGTCGTACCGTCGCCGCAGACCCTGGAACTCCTCGGCGCGCTGCTTACGGGAGACTGGGAGACCGCGGACGCGTGCGAGCCGCGGTACGTCCGGGAGGGGAGCGGGCTGGTGTCCGCGTACCTGCACTGGCATCTGGAGCGCGGGCTGCGCTCACTTCGGTACGTAGAGAAATAAGCACTGACAAATAAGCTGAGAAATAAGCACACGCTTAGGGAGACGAGAAACACATGGCCACACGCGGGTTCCTGGGGCGCCAGCGCCGCGAGTACAAGACGCCGGAGCCGCACCCGTCCGGTGCCCGCGCGCCGAAGCTGCCCGGCGAGCTGGTCCCGAAGCATGTGGCGATCGTCATGGACGGGAACGGGCGGTGGGCGAAGGAGCGGGGGCTGCCGCGTACCGAGGGGCACAAGGTCGGTGCCGAGCGGGTGCTGGATGTGTTGCAGGGGGCGATCGAGATGGGCGTGGGGGCGATCTCGCTGTACGCCTTCTCGACCGAGAACTGGAAGCGGTCTCCGGACGAGGTGCGCTTCCTGATGAACTTCAACCGTGACTTCATCCGTAAGACCCGGGATCAGCTCGATGAGCTGGGGGTTCGGGTGCGGTGGGTGGGGCGGATGCCCAAGCTGTGGAAGTCGGTGGCCAAGGAGCTTCAGGTCGCGCAGGAGCAGACGAAGGGGAACGACAAGCTGACCCTGTACTTCTGCATGAACTACGGCGGCCGGGCCGAGATCGCCGATGCGGCGCAGGCGCTGGCGGAGGACGTACGGGCCGGGCGGCTCGATCCGTCGAAGGTCACGGAGAAGACCTTCGCGAAGTACCTTTACTACCCGGACATGCCGGACGTCGACCTGTTCCTGCGGCCGAGTGGTGAGCAGCGTACGTCCAACTATCTGCTGTGGCAGAGCGCCTATGCCGAGATGGTGTTCCAGAACGTGCTGTGGCCGGACTTCGACCGGCGTGATCTGTGGCGGGCGTGCGTGGAGTTCGCTTCGCGGGACCGGCGGTTCGGTGGGGCCATTCCCAACGAGGAGCTGTTGGCCATGGAGGGCAAGCAGGAGTAGTGGGTCCTCCCGGGGAGAACCGCGTCAGGTGGCGCGCGTGGCACGGATGTCATGGTTGTCCGCCGTCAGGCAGCGGCCGAGGGGAAGGTGGTAGCGCCAGCCGTGCATGGTGCAGGTGAGGACGTCGTTTTCGATGCGTCCGAACCGGCTGAGGTCGGCCTGCTGATGCGGGCAGCGGCGCTGTACCAGCCAGCCGTCGAGCTCGATGTCCTCGTCCTCCTCCTGGGCGGCGGCGTAGTAGTTCTCCACGTAGTCGATGCGCTCGGCGGACAGGCACTTGAAGAACGTGTACACAAACTCGTTGTAGGGCCCGATCCGGCTCGCGCGGAACCGCAGCGAGAGCAGGAGGCTGTTGGACCAGTCGACCTCGCGCCGCGTGATGTTGGTGGCCACCAGGTCGCCGGTGGTGGACAACGTGTAGCGGCAGGCTTCTCCGTCCCACGGGCGGACCTGCCGCGCGGGGAAGTCGATCACGATCGGGATGTCGTCGACATCCAGCCGCAACGGGCCGCCGACGCCGGCACATATACGGTCCGCACGGGCGAGCAGCGGTTCCCACCACTGTTTCAGCGCCGCGACGAGTCGTTCCCGAGGCAGGGCCGGGGCACGCGACGCGCGTTCGGCTGCGAGGCTGGGCTGCTGCCTGCGGGCGTAGTCCCGCAGGTACTCGCGCTTGTTGCCGAAGATGTGGTCGATCTGCCCTGCGGTGCGGCTGTGGATGACCTTGCAGTCGCTCCCGCTCACTTCGGCCACGCTGCCCGGCAGCATCAGGTGCGCCGATGTCTCGGGCCGTGCCTCGGCGAGTTGCTCAAGGAACTCCCGCTGGTCGGTGAAGATGCTCTCCCCGTCGAGTCCGGTGCCGTTGAAGTCGAACAGGTCGTCGTCGAGGAAGCACGGCGGCCCGGAGTTGGGGAACACATGCTTCGCCTGCACCGCATCGATGTAGCGCACCGCCCGCTCGAACTGCCCTTGGCGTTTGCGGGCGGCGAACTCCCGCTTCGCCTTCTGCGGCATCTGGTACACCATGGGGTACCAGATCGCGCCGGAGAACTGCACGAAGTACGCGTCGACCTCGCCGAACTCCCGGATCGCCGGAATGTCGAGCGGGTGAGCGTCGTTCTGGTTCAGCAGTACCGTCTCGCCGTCGTCCAGTGACAGCGCGGAGTCCCCGATGGGGCCGTCGCCGGGTCCGGTCAGAGCGGTGATCATGATCCGCAGCCCGTCCCGCTCGACAGGGGAGCCGCTGCGCGTGCGCAGGAAGTCCGTGAACCCCAGTTCACACAGCTCGCGCTCCAACTCTTCGGTGGCGAACGCGGGCAGCAGCACGGTGACGTCCTTGCGCACGTTCTCGCTCAGGTTCTTCGCGTCGAAGTGGTCCCTGTGCAGGTGCGATATGTAGAGGTAGTCGGCTGCGTGCCCGTAGTACGCCCAGTCCAGATCGCTGTTGTCCGGAAAGGGGAACCACGACCCGAAGAAGGCCGGGTTGACCCAGGGGTCGCACAGCACTGATCCCGCGGCCGACTCGATGAACAGTCCCGCATGTCCTAGCCCAGTCACTCGCATGTCCGTCAGCACCCCAATGCGTCTGAAGCAGTTCACTCGCCCCGGTGTCACGGGACGGTGGGTCGACGGCTTCAACGCTGGCGGGATTTCCGCGAGAGCGCACCCGCTGCGCGCGGCTGCCTCACCGGCGGCAGACACGGATCGGCTGGTCAGAACGATTGCGGGGCCGACGAAGGCTTCCTTCGCTGCCATCCCCCGGACAGCCGAACCACTGCCGGAGCGGCCCGCACGACCGTGTTTCGAGATCGCCCGCTGCGGCACGTCACCGCCCGGCCGGTACGCAGGGCGTCCCGCACTTGATCATGACTGGAGACAGGCCTGGGCGGCACGAATGTCCGCAGCCGGGCCTATGCCGATGCCGCCGCGCAGTCCTCGCACGTCCCGAAGATCTCCACCGTGTGCGCCACGTTCACGAACCCGTGTTCCGCCGCGATCGCGTCCGCCCACTTCTCCACCGCCGGGCCCTCGACCTCGACGGCCTTGCCGCAGACGCGGCAGACGAGGTGGTGGTGGTGTTCGCCGGTGGAGCAGCGGCGGTAGACGGACTCGCCGTCGGACGTGCGCAGGACATCGACCTCGCCGGCGTCGGCGAGGGACTGGAGCGTGCGGTAGACCGTGGTCAGGCCGACGGAATCGCCCTTGTGCTTGAGCATGTCGTGCAGATCCTGCGCACTGCGGAACTCGTCGACCTCGTCGAGCGCCGCCGCCACGGCGGCCCGCTGCCGGGTCGCGCGGCCCTTCACTGGCGGTCCAGCGGTCGTCACCGGTTGCCTCCTCACGTCTGCACTTGCCGGGCCATTGTGCCAGCCCGGCCTGTGGGCGGTCAGACGCCGACCTTCCCGTCGGCCTCCCGGGTGGCCGGAATCGCACACTCCGCCGGGTCCCCGGTGGTGTGTTCGGCGGTCATCGCCCGTGCGCGGCGCCGGGCCAGCGGGGTCGCCAGTGCGGTCAGGACGATGAACGCCCCGATGGTCAGGAGCACGATCGTCGCGCCGGGCGGCACGTCCTGGTAGTACGAGGTGACCGTCCCGCCGATCGTCACGCTCACGCCGATCGCCACCGCGATCGCGAAAGTGGCCGCAAAGCTGCGGGTCAGCTGCTGGGCCGCGGCCACCGGTACCACCATCAGGGCGGACACCAGCAGCAGGCCGACCACCCGCATCGCGACCGTGACCGTCACCGCCGCCGTGATCGCCGTCAGCAGGTTCAGCACGCGCACCGGCAGGCCCGTGACCCGCGCGAACTCCTCGTCCTGGCTCACCGCGAAGAGCTGGCGGCGCAGGCCGAGGGTGACCAGGACCACGAAGGCGGCGAGCAGGCAGATCGCCGTGACGTCCGACTCCGACACCGTCGACAACGAGCCGAACAGGTACGACGTCAGGTTCGCGTTCGAGCCCGTCGGCGCGAGGTTGATGAACATCACGCCGCCGGCCATGCCGCCGTAGAAGAGCATCGCGAGGGCGATGTCGCCGCGTGTCTTGCCGTACCAGCGGATCAGCTCCATGAGGACCGCGCCGAGGACGGAGATCAGCGTCGCCATCCACACCGGGGACCAGGAGAGCAGGAAGCCGAGGCCTACTCCGGTCATCGCCACGTGGCCGATGCCGTCGCCCATGAGGGCCTGGCGGCGCTGGACGAGGTAGATGCCGATCGCGGGGGCCGTGATGCCGACCAGGACGGCGGCGAGCAGGGCCCGCTGCATGAAGGCGTAGTCGAGGATCTCCATCAGCTCAGCAGTCCCGTCCGGATCGGTTCGGCGTCGTGAGCCGCGTGCGGGTGGACGTGGTCGTGGCCGGGCAGCGCGTGCTGGCCGACCGCCTCCGGGGGCGGGCCGTCGTGCGTGACGCAGCCGTCGCGGAGCACGATCGCGCGGTTGATCAGGGGCTCCAGGGGGCCCAGTTCGTGCAGGACGAGCAGGACGGTCGTACCGGAGGCCACCTGGTCCCTGAGCGTGCGAGCCAGGACCTCCTGGCTGGCCAGGTCCACGCCCGCCATCGGCTCGTCCATGATCAGCAGTTCGGGTTCGGAGGCCAGGGCGCGGGCTATCAGGACGCGCTGGTGCTGGCCGCCCGACAACGCGTTCACGGAATCCTTCGCCCGGTCGGCCATCCCCACCAGCTCCAGGGTGCGTCGTACGGCCTCGTGGTCCGCCTTGCGGAGCATGCCGAAGCGGGCCCGGGACAGGCGGCCGGAGGAGACGACCTCCGTCACCGTGGCGGGCACGCCGCCCGCGGCGGTGGTGCGCTGTGGGACGTAGCCCACGCGCGCCCAGTCGCGGAAACGGCGCCGCGGGGTGCCGAAGAGCTCTATCTCGCCGACGCTGACCGGCACCTGGCCGATCAGGCTGCGCACGGCCGTCGACTTGCCCGAGCCGTTCGCGCCGAGCAGCGCGACGACCTCACCGCGGTGGGCGGTGAGGTCGATGCCGCGCAGGACGGGGCGTGAGCCCAGTTCGGCGCGGACACCGCGCATCGATATGACGGGCTCACCCATGGGTCGTCCTCCGAACTGCTGATGGTCACTTGGCTCCCAAGGCCGTCTCCAGGGACTTGAGATTGGACTCCATGACCTGGAAGTAGTCGTCGCCCTTGGACTTGTCGGTGATGCCCTCGAGCGGGTCGAGAACGTCGGTCTTCAGGCCCGCGTCCTTGGCGAGGGTCTTCGCGGTCTTGTCCGACACCAGTGTCTCGTAGAAGACGGTGGTGACGCCGTCGGCCTTGGCCTCGGTCTGGAGTTCCTTGATCCGGGCCGGGCTGGGCTCGCTCTCCGGGTCGAGACCGGAGATGGCCTCCTGGGTCAGGCCGTAGCGCTCGGCGAGGTAGCCGAAGGCGGCGTGGTTGGTGAAGAAGACCTTGGTGTCGGTGGTCTTGAGGCCGTTCGTGAACTGGGTGTTGAGGTCGTCCAGCTTCTTGACCAGCGCGTCGGTGTTCTTCTTGTAGTCGTCCGCGTGGTCCGGGTCGGCCTTCTCGAAGGCGGCCCCGACGCCCTTGGCGACCTCGGCGTACTTCACCGGGTCCAGCCAGATGTGCGGGTCGAGGGCGTGCTCCTCCTCCTCGGCGTGCTCTTCCTCGGCGGGTGCCTCCTCACCCTCGTGTTCGTGCTCGGTGCTGCCGTGGTCCTCGAGCTTCGTCAGGGTGGCCGCGTCGATCTTGTTCTTGACCTGGGACTGGGAGACGGCCTCGTCGACGGCCGGCTGGAGGGTCTTGAGGAAGAGCACCGCGTCCGCCTCGCCGAGGTCGGCGGTCTGCTTGGTGCTGAGCTCCAGGTCGTGCGGCTCCTGACCGGGCTCGGTGAGGGTGGTGACGTTGACGTGGTCCCCGCCGATCTGTTCGGCGAGGAACTGCATCGGGTAGAACGACGCGACGACGTCGAACTTGTCCGTGTTGCCCGCAGCCTCGCTGTCGCTGCCGCAGGCGGAGAGGGCAGCGAGACCGAAGGCGGTCACCGCTGCGGTGGGTATCAGGCGACGTCGTACGTTCATGACAGTCATTTTCAACGAATCTGGAAACGATTGTCAACAAAGGTCCAGAGTGAGCCGAAGGGCAGCCCGATTTGGTCGAGGGGGAGCCTGCGCCGGTAACCTGAAGCATTCGCTGGAAGCACCTCGCTTCGTCGCCCGTCGTCGTAATGAAGAGAGCACCGTGGCCGCCGACAAGATCGACACCATCGTCAGCCTGAGCAAGCGCCGTGGCTTCGTATTCCCTTGCAGTGAGATCTACGGCGGACAGCGCGCCGCCTGGGACTACGGGCCGCTGGGTGTCGAGCTCAAGGAGAACCTCAAGCGCCAGTGGTGGCGCTACATGGTGACCTCGCGCGAGGACGTCGTCGGTATCGACTCGTCCGTGATCCTGGCCCCCGAGGTCTGGGTCGCCTCCGGCCACGTCGCCACCTTCACGGACCCGCTCACCGAGTGCACCTCCTGTCACAAGCGGTTCCGCGCGGACCACCTGGAAGAGGCCTACGAGGCCAAGCACGGCCGCCCCCCGGAGAACGGCCTGGCGGACGTCAACTGCCCGCACTGCGGCAACAAGGGCCAGTTCACCGAGCCCAAGCAGTTCTCGGGTCTGCTCTCCACCCACCTCGGCCCGACCCAGGACTCCGGCTCCATCGCCTACCTGCGTCCCGAGACCGCGCAGGGCATCTTCACCAACTTCGCCCAGGTGCAGACCACCTCGCGGCGCAAGCCGCCGTTCGGCATCGCCCAGATGGGCAAGTCGTTCCGCAACGAGATCACGCCGGGCAACTTCATCTTCCGCACCCGTGAGTTCGAGCAGATGGAGATGGAGTTCTTCGTCAAGCCGGGCGAGGACGAGAAGTGGCAGGAGTACTGGATGGAGCAGCGCTGGAGCTGGTACACCGGCCTGGGTCTCCGTGAGGAGAACATGCGCTGGTTCGAGCACCCGAAGGAGAAGCTCTCCCACTACTCCAAGCGCACCGCCGACATCGAGTACCGCTTCAACTTCGGCGGCAACGAGTGGGGCGAGCTGGAGGGTGTCGCCAACCGCACGGACTACGACCTGGGCGCCCACTCCAAGGCCTCCGGCCAGGACCTCTCCTACTTCGACCAGGAGGCCGGCGAGCGCTGGACGCCGTTCGTCATCGAGCCGGCGGCCGGTGTCGGCCGGGCGATGCTCGCCTTCCTGCTCGACGCCTACATCGAGGACGAGGCCCCGAACGCCAAGGGCAAGATGGAGAAGCGCACGGTGCTGCGCCTCGACCACCGCCTGGCGCCGGTGAAGGTCGCGGTGCTGCCGCTGTCCCGGAACCCGGAGCTGTCCCCGAAGGCCAAGGGTCTCGCCCAGGCGCTGCGGCAGAACTGGAACATCGAGTTCGACGACGCGGGCGCGATCGGCCGCCGCTACCGCCGCCAGGACGAGATCGGTACGCCGTACTGCGTGACGGTCGACTTCGACACGCTGGACGACAACGCGGTGACGGTACGCGAGCGTGACTCGATGAAGCAGGAGCGGGTGTCGCTGGACCAGATCGAGGGGTACCTGGCGAGCCGACTGATCGGCTGCTAGGCACCAAAGCCACCAAAGGCACCACGGCACGCCCAGGCGCCAAAGGCACACCCCAGGTACCAAAGGCACGCAAGACCCAAGGGCACCAAGGGCACCAAGGGCACGTCACCAAGGACACACGAAAACCCCGGTTCCGTAACAGATGTAACGGAACCGGGGTTTCGCCCATCCAGGACACATGTGGCTCCGAAGGGGAGGTCATACGCGGCTCGCAGGGTGCGAGGCGCGGTGACCTTCACGGGGGCATCATGCGCAAGCAAGCAGTCATCGGCGCGGCCGTTCTGGGCCTGGCCATCGGTTCCGTCGGCTACGTCGCCGCGAGCGACGGGGGGCAGGAGAGCGACTCCTCGTCGATCAGCACCCAGGGCGGCTCCGCGGTCGGAGTGCGGGGAGCCGCCGGCGACCGGCTGGCCGCGGTCGGCCTCACCGGCGACCAGCGTCTCGTCAGCTTCCGCGTCGACCGGCCGGACCGCGTCCTCCCGCTCGGCAGGGTCGGCGGCCTCAAGGGCGACACCAAGCTGGTCGGCATCGACTACCGCGTGCAGAACGGCAAGCTGTACGGCGTCGGCGACAAGGGCGGCATCTACACGATCCGCGAGATCGGCGCCAAGGCCACCAAGGTCTCGCAGCTGAGCGTGGCCCTACAGGGCGCGAACTTCGGCGTCGACTTCAACCCGGCCGCCAACCGGCTCCGTGTCATCAGCGACACCGGCCAGAACCTCCGCCACAACCTCGACGACCCGGCCGGCGCGCCCGCCGCCGGAACCACCGCGGTCGACGGCACCCTCACCAACCCGCCCGTGCCGCCCGCGACGACCGGTGCCACGGCGACCGGCGTGACGGGTGCGGCGTACACGAACAACGACCTCTCCGCGACCACCGCCACGACCCTCTTCGACGTGGACACGGTGAACGACCAGGTCTCCGTCCAGTCCCCGGCCAACGCGGGCAACCTCGCGCCCACCGGCAAGCTCGGCGTCGACGCCGGCCCGCGCGCGGGCTTCGACGTCTACACCTCACGGCGCACCGGCTCGAACACGGCGTACGGCGTCCTGACGGTCGGCGGCGCCCAGCGCCTCTACCGCGTGGATCTGCTGAACGGTTCGGTCACACGCACCGGCACTTTCGACGGCGGCCGGGCGGTCGTGGACATGGCGCTGCCCCTGAAGCAGGGCTGAGGGCCGCGTCAGCGAGCCAGGTCAGCAGCCGGTTCCCGGCGGGTGCTCCCTGGTGAGTCACGCCTCGGCCTTAAGGAAACAGCTCGGGCTGGAGGGCCGTTTTGCGGTGCGGCCGGCGACCGATGCTTGATCAACATCTGCCCGAACCGGGCATCGGCCGCCGGCCGGACACGCGCTGTCCTCTACACCCCCGCGGTCACCGTGCCCGGGGGCCGGAGTTGTCCTCCACGGTGCACTCGGTCTTGCGCTCGGTCCGGCCGAGGGGAAGGTCGATGACCGTGCCGAGGCTGCCGCAGGTCTGGTTCTGCCGGCCGTTCTGTGCGGTGTTGGTCTCGGATCCGACCACCAGGTCGGTGTCGGTGGAGGCCTGGCCTCGGCGGGTCGCTGCGGGACCGGAACGGCGGGAGTGGTCGGCGGCGACGCAGGTGGTGTGCCTTCGGACGGTGCCCAGGACGTTGATGGTGACCTTGTCGGCGGAGTTGCCGCAGTTGAGGTTCTGCCGGCCGGTCTGCGCGGTGTTGACCTGGGGGCCCAGGGTGACTCCGCCCTCCGTCCGGGCGCCGCCGACGTGTTCACCGCGGCCGTGTCCGCGGTCCCTGCCGGAGGCGTGCCGGCGGTCCTTGGCCACGCAGGTGGTCTCCTGGTTCATGGTGCCCAGGACGTTGACGGTGACCATGTCGGCGGAGTTGCCGCAGTTGAGGTTCTGCCGGCCGGTCTGCGCGGTGTTGACCTGGGGGCCCAGGGTGACTCCGCCCTCCGCCCGGGCGCCCCCCGGGGGGCCGCTGTACCGACGGGTACGACCGTCGGTGTCGACACAGACCCGCTTCCGGTTGACCGTCTCGACGAGGTTGACGCGTACCAGGCGGGCGGAGTTGCCGCAGTTCAGGTTCCGCTCCCCGTCCTGGTCGGTGTTCTGCTGCCCGTTGAGCGGAGCGCTGAGCGCGTCGGCGAAGGCGCTGCCGCCGACCGCGGACACCAGCGCACCGGCGGTGAGCACGACTGCCACCACCTTGCGGACCTTCTGCGCCGCTGTACTGTCCGCCGAGTTCCGTCGCCGGCGTCCCATCATCATGATCCCCTGCCGTTGAAGTCGAGTCCGCTGTGCCGCGGCCTAGCGATCTGCCGCGCGGTGGCGACCGTTGTCACGGTCGAGAACGCCCAGACGATCGAAAAGTGACGGTTTGCCGGAAATGGAAACGGCCCCATCCGGGGTGCCGGGTGGGGCCGATCAGGCGTGGGACCTTCGCGTCTTGTGCCGTGACTACCGGTGGACGGTGCCGATGTTCCTGGACTTGTCGACGGCGACACACTGGGCCTGGGCGCCGCCGGAGGTGATGACGGCCAAGCCGTTACGGCTGCCGCAGTTGTTGTTCTGTCGGCCTTCTTGGGCGGTGTTCTGTTGGACCAGGTGACCTACCAGGCCGGAGCCGCCGGTCGCCCTGGCGCCACCGCCCTCGCTCACGGTGTGCTCGTTGCGGGAGTGGTCGAGCGTCGCGCAACGGGCCTGCGCCTCAGTCGTCGTCGTGGTGATGAACGTGTCGTTGTGGTTGGTGCAGTTGTTGTTCTGCCGGCCTTCCTGGGCGGTGTTCTGCTGGACCAGGTGACTGACCAGGCCGGAGCCGCCGGTCGCCTTGGCGCCACCGCCCTTGCTCACGGTGTGCTTGTCGTGGGAACGGTCCTGGTTGATGCAGCGATCGTCCGGTCGGCCGTGGGCCAGAACGATGTCGGATTGGTTGGGGTTGGTGCAGTTGTTGTTCTGCCGGCCTTCCTGGGCGGTGTTCTGCTGGACCAGGTGACCGACCGCGCCGGAGCCGCCGGTCGCCTTGGCGCCACCGCCCTTGGTCGCGGAGTGCTCGTTGCGGGAGTGGTTCTGGTTGCTGCAGAAGCTGTCCGTCAGGCTGCCGCCCGTCGAGACAAGGGTGTCGTTGGGGTTGGCGCAGTTGTTGTTCTGCCGGCCCTTCTGGGCGGTGTTCTGCTGGACCAGTTGACTGACCGCGCCGGAGCCGCCGGTCGCCTTGGAGCCACCGCCCTTGGTCACGGTCCGCTTGTTGAATGAGGCATCGCCGGTCGCGCAGCGGGTCGCCGTAGGGCCTCCCGGCTGAACAATCACGGTGTTCGGGTTGGCGCAGTTGTTGTTCTGCCGGTGCTCTTGGGCGATGTTCTGCTGGAACAGATTCCCGATGGCCCCATGGCCGCCTGACGCGGTGGCGCCGTGGCCGTCGGCGGAGGCGATTCCAGGACCCCCGGACGTCAGGCAGCCCACCGCCAGAGCCATCAGTGTAGCCCTCCTGATTTTCTGCACCTGCACCCTTCCTCTAGGACGGACTCGAACTCTTCGGAACGCAATTGCCCCTTTCTTTTCAACGACGTCCCAGCCCACCCGGAAATGGCGTCACCCGGCTTTCCCCCGTACGGCCCACGAAAGGCCGCTCGCCGCACCCTCGGGGCCTCGCGCGATGAACAGCGCGGGCAAAAGACCCTTTCACGCGGCACGCGAGGCGAGGGGTGCCCTACCTCAGATGGATCGTCCGGCAGCGCGCACCGCGCCTGGTGCTGTTATGACTGAACATCAGATGGAAAGTTGAGCCGGCGAGCCTGAGGGGCCTTCACATGGCCTCATCAGTGCTATCGGCATCGAATATCGCCAACTGGTCCGCCTCGTCTACGGTAGGAGTTGCGCTTGCGTAACGTAGCAATCGTTGGCATGGGCTGTAGATTTCCAGGAGCCCGGAATCTCCCCGAGTATTGGCGGATGCTCCGGAAGGGTGAGCGCCAGTTTCGCGCAGTGCCTCCCGAACGCTGGGATCATGCACCCTTCCATACGCCGCAGGACAGGCGTGCCCGCGCCGGAACTTACACCGACACCATCGCTCCGCTCTCCGCCGTCGACCAGTTCGACGCCCGCTATTACCAGATGTCACCACGCCGCGTGCAAGGAATGGACCCGCAGCACCGTCTTCTGCTGGACGCGTCCCGCGAGGCGCTGCAGGATGCGGGCTGGGAGCGGCAGGGGTTCGACCGCCAGTCGGCCGGTGTGTTCTTCGGCCTGGGTGTCAACGATTACATGGAGCTCGTGCCCGACGTCCTCACCATGCATCCGCTCTCGCTTCCGGGGGCGCTGCTGAACATGGCGGCGGCGAATGTGAGCCGGTTCTTCGACCTGCAGGGCCCCAGTTTCACCGTCGACGCCGCGTGCTCCGCGACGTTGGTCGCCCTGCACCAGGCCCTGAGCCATCTGGCCACCGGCGAGTGCAGCGTGGCGCTGGTCGGCGGGGCCTATCTCACTTTGATGCCGCGCACGCTGCTGGCCTTCTCGAAGGTGAGTGCGCTCTCGGCAGCCGGCGTGTGCAGGCCTTTCGACCGGAACGCCGACGGTTTCGTACTGGGTGACGGCGTCGGGGTGGTCGTGCTGCGCCCGCTGCGGGACGCGCTGGCCACCGGCGACCGGGTCTACGCGGTGATCCAAGGCATCGGCATCAGTAACGACGGGGCGTCGGAGGGCCCGATGACGCCGAGCAGCGCGGGCCAGCTCACGACGCTGCGCCGGGCCTACGCGGATGCCGGATGCTCCCCCCGCTCGATCGGGGTCTTCGAGGCACACGGCACCGCCACGGTGGTCGGTGACGCCGCGGAGCTGGACGCGATCACCAAGCTCCGCGAGGAGGCCGACGGCGGGGACCGGGACGCCGTCGCCTGCCTGTCCTCGGTGAAGTCGCTGATCGGCCACTCCCTGGGGGCCTCCGGTGCCGCATCCCTGATCAAGACCGCGTTGGAGCTGCACCACCGCACCATCGTGCCCATGCCGGACACCGATCCCGCTCGTCCGGAGGACCTGGCCGCGTCGAAACTGCGGATTCCGCGGGCCGTTGAGCCCTGGGAGCACTCCGGGGACCAGCCGCGCCGCGCCGGGGTGAGCAACTTCGGCTTCGGCGGCACCAATGTGCACGCCGTACTGGAGGAGGCACCGGACCCCAGCGCGCTGCCACGCGGCGCCACGTCGCCGGCCGCCGGCCGCCGGGCCACCGTAGCCGCGCACGTGCGTGAGACGCCGCAGGCGCAGGACTGCGGGCCACAGCTCTTCCTCTTCTCCGCCGGCGATGTGAACCGGCTGGAGTCCCACCTCGTCCGCTTCCTGGAGACGCTGCAGGACACCCCCAGCATGCCGCTGACCGCCATCGCGCGGACCCTGGCGAGCAGGCGGCTGCTCACCGCCCGGCTCGCCCTTGTCGCCGGCAGCCACGCAGAGTTGCGTACGCGGGTACAGCAGGCCCGGTCCGCACTTGCCCAGGACAGAGTGGGCGCGCTGGGCGAGGGGGTGTACGCGGCGGTCGCGCCGCTGCCGGTGACGGACCGTAAGATCGCCTTCGTCTTCCCCGGGCAGGGCAGCCAGCATCCCGGGATGGCGCGGGACCTGTACGAGCGCTTTCCCGCCCTGCGCTCCACTGTCGACGCCTGGGACGCGCTTGCCGTCTCGGAGAACGGAGCGTCGCTGCTCGAGGCGGTGTACGGGCCCGCCAGCCATACCCCGGAAGGGCTGGAGCGGCTCACAGGCACCGACGTCTGCCAGCCGGTGCTCGGCGCGTTCGGTGTGGCGCTCGCACGCTTCGCGCAGTCACTCGGTGCGGTCCCCGCCGTCAGCTTCGGCCACAGCGTGGGAGAGTTCCCCGCCGCGGTCCTCGCCGGTGCCCTGGACGATTCCGAGTGCCTCCGGCTGCTCTTGGCACGCGGCGCCCGCATGCGCCGCGTCGAGTCGGTGCGGCGTGGCGGGATGCTCGCCGTGCGAGCCTCGCAGGACGAACTCGCTCCTGTGACCCAGGGGCTGGAAGAGGTATGGGCCGCCTGCTTCGACCACCCCCGCCAGCTGGTGTACAGCGGCACGGCCGGGGCGCTGAAGGAGCTGGCGCGGCGCTGCGCCCAGGCAGGCCTGACAACCGCACCGTTGCGGGTCTCCAACGGCTTCCACTCCCCGATGCTCCATCCCGCCCTCGAAGATCTTGTGGCGGACCTCGCGACCCGCAGGATCACCCGCCCCGGGAACGGATTCGTCTCGTCGGTGAGTGGTGCGGCCGAGGACGACCCCGCCGTGCTGCGGGAGCTGTGGGGCCGCCACGCCAGCGCCCCCGTCCGGTTCGGGGACGCCGCTCGCGCCGCGTATGAGGCCGGCGCGAGGGTGTTCGTGCAGGTCTGCGGGGGCAGCGGCCTGCTCGGTGCCGTACGGCACAGCGTTCCGGAGCCGGGCGCGGTCCGGTGCGTGTCGATGACCGACGGCGGTCCCGACCAGGCCCGTACCTTTCTCGCCGCGCTGGGCGAGCTCGCCGTGCTCGGCGTGGACATCGACGCCGCCGCGCTGGTGCCCGACGGGACGCCGCTGGTGACGCTGCCGCCCTCGCCGCTGACGACGAAGTCGTACTGGTACCCCCGCGTGGCCACCCGGTTCCCGGCCCCGCCCACGGTCCCTGGTCCGGGCGCCATGGAGGGGAATCACCAGCAGACCGCCACGGAACCCCGCCGGTCTCCGAACGGCCGGCCGACTGCTCCGGCCCCCCTGCCCGAGCGGCACACCTCAGGGGCGGTCCAGGCGCCCTCGGCTGCTCCCTCTGCCCCTCGTTCCTCCGATCAAAAGGATTTCTCGATGCATGACGTCGTGACGCTGTTGCGGGAGCAGCTGAGCCTGCTGCAGACCTTCGGCACGTCCGCCCCCGCAGCGGACCGCCCAGCGGCCTCGCCGCTCATCCCGCAGCGGGCCGTCGGCATGGATCTGCTCAGCCTGCCCGCGGACGAAGACCCTGCGGACGAAGACGGTGACGCCTGCGGGCCGGCCGCGGGGGCGGACTACGACCAAGTGCGCGCTCGCGTCTACGCCGAGCTGTCGGCCGTCAGCGCCTTCCCGGTGGAGCAGCTGACCGATGAGCTGCTCATCGTGCAGGAGTTGGGCTTCGACTCGCTGATGACCACCGAGCTGCTGGTGCGGCTTCGGCGGGCCTTCCCGGAGGTCGCCGAGCGCATCACCGGGGGACTCCTTCTCCGGCGGCCCACCATCGCCCAGGTCGTCGACGCGATGGCCGAGCTGCTCGAGGTGGATCGTACGGTCCCGGCCATGGCTGCCGTCGCGTCCGTCGCGGCGCTCCGGGCCCGAGCCGAGGGTGCTGTGAGTCCGTCGCCGAACGGCCACGGCCACGCCCGCGCCGCCGCCGAGGGCGCTGCGAGTACGTTTCCGAACGGCCACGCGGTCGAGGCCAGGGTGGTCACGGCCGAGCCGGTCCCAGCCGCGCCGGTGCGACCGGAAACCCGTATCGAGGACTTCCCCGAGTTGCTGGAGATGGAGCGACGCGGCGCGTCCCTCGGACGCAGCCCGTACTTCCTGCTGCACGAGGGCACGATGCGGGACACCACCCGGGTCGACGGCCGGGAGCTGATCTCCTTCTCCGGATACAACTACCTCGGCCTGTCCGGCCACCCCAAGGTCGCCGCCGCCGTCAAGGCGGCCGTCGATCAGTACGGTACGTCGGTTTCGGCGAGCCGCTTCCTGTCCGGCGACCGGCCGCTGCACCGTGAGCTGGAGTCGGAACTCGCCGCCCTGAACGGCTGCGAGGCGGCCATCGCCCTGGTCAGTGGACACGCCACCAACGTGACCGTGATCGGCCACCTGATGGGCCCGGAAGACCTGATCCTGCACGACGCCCTCGCGCACGACAGCATCCTGCAGGGCTGCAAGCTCTCCGGGGCGAGGCGCCGTCCCTTCCCGCACAACGACATGGCCGCGCTCGACACGATGCTCGGGCGGATCAGGCACCATTACCGCCGCGTTCTGATCGTGGTCGAGGGCGTCTACAGCATGGATGGCGACATCGTCGACCTGCCGGCCCTGATCGAGGTCAAGCAGCGGCACGGCGCCATGGTGATGATCGACGAGGCGCACAGCATCGGCGTCGTCGGCCCCCACGGCGGCGGAGTCGGCGACCACTTCGACGTGGACCGGACGGCAGTGGACCTGTGGTCGGGCACGTTGTCAAAGTCCCTTGCGGGGTGCGGTGGTTACGTGGCCGGCACGGCACGGGTCGTCGACTACCTCAAGGCCTCCGTGCCCGGGTTCGTCTACAGCGTGGGCATGACCCCGGCCAACGCCGCGGCCTCGCTCGCCGCGATCCGGGTCATGCGCGAGGAGCCGGAGCGGCTGCAGCGGTTGCGCGAGAACGCCGACCACTTCCTCCAGCTGGCCCGGCGGGCTGGGATCGACACAGGGGACAGCCTCGGTTCGCCGGTCGTACCAGCGATCGTCAAGGACTCGTCCAAGGCCCTGCGTCTGTCGGCGGCACTGTTCGACGAAGGGATCAGCGCCAACCCGATCCTGCACCCGGCGGTGGCCGAGAAGCTGACGCGGCTTCGGTTCTTCATCACCTGCGAGCACACCCCGCAGCAGATCGAGTCCAGCGTGTCCACGCTCGCCGCCCTCTGGCAGTCGCTCAACAGTTGAGTTCTCGGTGTCCCGGGCACGCGGACGCCCCCGACCGAGTAGTTCATACGAATCGAGGAACAGGCCCCGGTGAAGCCTCCCCCAGTAACATCCCCCGAGTCCACGACGGGGACAGCGAGCGACACGTCCGGCGAGGCGTCCGCCGGCCCACCACACCAGGACGGGCCGGTCCGGCTTCCGCTGCCGCTGCGCGGCCCCCGTACTGTCCTGACGGTCTGGCTGTTGCTCGTGGTCCTGGCCGGGATCGTGGCGAGCGGCACGCTCAACGTACTGAAATCCGGGGGATTCGACGATCCCTCATCGGATTCCGCGGCAGCCATGAGGTTGCTGCGGGAGAAGTTCCCCACCGCCCAGCCCAACCTGTTCGTGCTGGTACGGGACAAGGGCGGGGACGCGAGCAGTACAGCGGCCACCCGTGCCGGACAGTCCGTGCTCGAGGAGCTGTCCCGCGAGAGCGGCGTGCACATCGTGGCCTCCTATTACCGCACCCCCGACCCGGCGTTGCGCTCGGCCGACGGTGCGGGTCTGACCGCGATCAGCGTCACCGGCGACGAGGATGCCGCCACCCGCAAGGTCAAGGACCTGCACACCAAGCTCGCCGGAGAGCGAGACGGCGTCCAGGTGCGCTTCGGCGGCATCACCCAGATCAACAACGACCTCAACGACCGGACCGCGCAGGACCTCAAGCTCGCCGAGTCGGTGGCGATCCCGCTCACGTTGCTGCTGCTGATCCTGGTCTTCCGGGGCGTCGTCGCGGCGCTGCTGCCCCTGGCGGTCGGGATGTCGGCCATCGTCGGGGCGATGGCCGTGCTGTGGTGCCTGGGCCGGCTGACCTCGGTCTCGGTGTTCTCCACCAACCTGATCATCGCGCTCGGCCTTGGCCTCGCGGTGGACTACAGCCTGCTGATCGTCGCCCGCTACCGGCAGGAGCGTGCCGCCGGCGGCGACGACACGGCGGCGCTGCGGCGTACCCTGAGCACCGCCGGCCGCACGGTGATCTTCAGCGCCGTGATCGTGGCCAGCGTGCTGCTCACGTTGCTGGTCTTTCCTTTGTACTTCCTGCGGTCGTTCGCGTTCGCGGGCGTGGCGACGGTGGCGATCACCGTGCTGGGCGCGCTCGGGCCGCTGCCCGCCATGCTCCTGCTGCTGGGGAACCGGGTCGACAAGTGGCCCGTGCTGCGGGCCCGCGCCGAGCAGGCCGATCCCGAACGGCGGCTGTGGGGCCGCATCGCCGGCGGCTCCATGCGCCGCCCCGCGCTGTGGGGTTTGGTGGCGGTCGCCGGGCTGGTGGTGCTGGCCCTGCCGCTGGGCCACGCGCAGTTCGGCATCCCGGACGAGCGCGCCCTGCCCAAGGACACCGAAAGCCGGCAGGTGGCCGAAGCGCTGCGTACGGGCTTCGCCGACGGCGCCGGCGGTGACACGATCAGCGTGGTCGTGCCGGTATGGGACCGGGACCCCTCGGGGACCGCTCTGGCCACGTACGCCCAGGCGCTGTCCCGCGTGCCCGGCGTCGACCGGGTGAACAGCCCCTCCGGCGGATTCGCCCATGGCCGGCCGCAGAAGGCGACGACGGGGGCGGACAGCGCCGCGGCAGGCCTGCGCAACGGTCGGACCGTACGGCTCGACCTGCACACCCGCGTCGTGCCCTACTCGCCCGAGGGCAGCCGGCTGGCCGAACGGGTACGCGCGGTACCGGTGCCCGGCGACCGGCAGGTGCTCGTCGCCGGCCTGGCCGCGCAGCTCGTGGACACCACCAGCGCCTTGGCCGCCGGTCTGCCCTGGGCACTCGGCCTGACCGTGCTGATCACCCTTGTGCTGCTTCTGCTGGCCACCGGCAGCGTGCTCCTCCCGGTCAAGGCGGTCCTGCTCAACGCGCTCGGGCTGGCAGCAGTCGTCGGCGCGATGGTGTGGATCTTCAACGACGGCCACCTGTCCGGACTCCTCGGCTTCACCCCGTCGCCGCTGGCCATCACCATGCCGGTGCTCCTGGTGTGCGTCGCGTACGCACTGTCCATGGACTACGAGATCTTTCTCCTGTCCCGCATCAAGGAACGGCACATCGCCGGAGACCCCACCGAACTGTCGGTCCGTGCCGGGCTCGGCGAAAGCGGCCCCCTCATCAGCGCGGCCGCGGGACTGCTGGCCGTCTCCTTCTTCGCCATCGCACTGTCCGGGGTCTCCCTGGCCAAGTTCTTCGGCCTGGGCACCGGCATCGCGATCCTCCTGGACGCCGTGCTGATCCGCGGCGTGCTGGTCCCGGTGTTCTTCCGGTTGGCCGGTCCCCGGGCCTGGCAGGCGCCGGGTTCCGTGAAGGCGCTGACGCGAAGGATCGAGATGGCCGCCGACCACTGACCGTGACAGCTGACAGATATTGATATCTGTCAGCTGTCATGTCATGGTGGGTGTCATGACGATGCAAACTCGCACCCTCGGCAGCACCGGCCCCCAGGTCTCCGCCCTCGGCCTCGGCTGCATGGGCATGTCCGCCCTGTACGGCGAGGCCGACCGCGCCGAGTCGATCGCCACGATCCACGCCGCCCTGGAGGCGGGCGTGACGCTGCTCGACACCGGCGACTTCTACGGCGTGGGCCACAACGAACTGCTGATCGGCGAGGCGCTGCGGTCCGCGCCCGCCGCCCGGCGCGAACAGGCCCTGGTCAGCGTGAAGTTCGGGGCGCTGCGCGACCCCGACGGCGGCTGGTCCGGGTACGACGGCCGCCCGGCCGCCGTGAAGAACTTCGCCGCGTACTCGCTCCAGCGCCTCGGCGTCGACCACATCGACGTCTACCGGATCGCCCGGCTCGACCCGGACGTACCGATCGAGGAGACGGTCGGTGCGATCGCCGAACTGGTGGAGAAGGGGTACGTCCGTCACGTCGGCCTGAGTGAGGTCGGCGCCGAGACGATCCGCCGGGCCGCCGCCACCGCGCCGATCGCGGACCTCCAGATCGAGTACTCCCTCATCTCGCGCGGCATCGAGACGGAGATCCTGCCGACCACCCGTGAACTGGGCATCTCCGTCACGGCGTACGGCGTCCTCTCCCGGGGGCTGATCTCCGGCCACGTCACCTCCGACCGACCGCTCGCCGCGAACGACTTCCGCAACTTCTTGCCCCGCTTCCAGGGTAAGAACCTCCAGCACAACCTGAACCTGGTGGAGGCACTCCGGAAGATCGCCGAGCAGAAGGGCGCCTCGGTCGCGCAGATCGCCATCGCCTGGGTGCTGTCCCGGGGCGAGGACATCGTGCCGCTCGTCGGCGCGCGGACCCGGGAACGGCTGGGGGAGTCCCTGGGCGCACTGGACGTCACGCTGGACACGGCCGATCTCGCCGCCATCGAGGAGGCCGTACCGCCCGGTGCCGCCGCCGGCGAGCGCTACGGGGCGGCTCAGATGGCGCACGTCGAGCTCTGACACCGCGCGCCGGGTACTTTTCCCTCATGCCACCGACCAGCGAGACCCTGACCGCCGAGCGCATCCTCGAAGCCACCGAGGAGGTGCTGCGCCGTCACGGTCCGGCCAAGGCCACCGTGGTCGACGTGGCCCGCGCGCTCGGCGTCAGCCACGGCAGCGTCTACCGGCACTTCCGGACGAAGGCGGCGCTGCGCGAGGCGGTGACCAAGCGGTGGCTGGACCGCACCTCCGAGGCCCTGTCCGGGATCGTCGCCGACGAGGCCCGCGCCCCGGAGGCCCGCCTGCGCGACTGGCTCGCGGCCCTGTTCGAGGCCAAGCGCCGCAAGGCGGGTGACGATCCCGAGCTGTTCGCCACGTACTCGGTGCTGGTCGGCGAGACCGGCGAGGTGGTCGGAGAACACATCACCGACCTGACCACGCAGCTCACCCGGATCGTCCGGGCGGGCGTCGACAACGGCGCCTTCACCACCCCCGACCCGGCCGGCACCGCCCGCGCCCTGTTCCAGGCCACGGGCCGCTTCCACGACCCGTGCTACGCCCACGAGTGGGAACAGCCGGGGGTGGAGGAGGAGTTCGAGGCGGTCGTGGACCTGGTGCTGCGCGGGCTGCGGGCCTAAGGGGTCCTTGCGCTGTGAGCTCCGAACAGAGCTCTATGCCCCCACCGCCGTACACCGCCAGAAGTCCCGCATCACGTCCGGCGGTGTCGGGCTCTGCATCTCCACCTGGGTCAGGAGGATGGTGACCGTGTTCGTCGTCGGGATGACGTGGGCCGTCGTGCCCGTGCCGCCGACCCAGCCGTAGCGGCCGGGGACGTTCCAGGGGTCGATCGGGGTGACGTCGACCTGGCCGCCGTAGCCCCAGCCCTGGCCCTCCAGGAAGAGGAAGCTCAGCTCGCGCTGGCAGGCGGTGAGGTGGTTGCTGGTCATGCGGCTCACCGAGGTCGGGGTCAGCAGATGGTGGCCGCCCGCCGTGCCGCCCGCCAGCAGCATGCGGGCGAAAGCCAGCCAGTCGTCGGCGGTGGAGACCAGGCCGCCGCCG
Organism: Streptomyces sp. SA15; assembly: GCF_002291145.1. Lineage (GTDB taxonomy): Bacteria > Actinomycetota > Actinomycetes > Streptomycetales > Streptomycetaceae > Streptomyces. The sequence continues at coordinate 101,715 of NZ_NTGE01000211.1, read as the reverse complement.
CCCGAGGGGAAGGCCGGGAGGGCGGCCCATGCGCCGTGCGGGGGGTCCGACAGTTCCAGGGCGCCCATGTCGGCCGGGCGGTAGAGGCTCGTGAAGCGGTCGCGTGCGGCCGGCGGGACCTCGAACGCCGTGTCCGTCATGCCCAGCGGCTCGAAGATCCGCTCCGCCAGGAACTCCGGGAGCGTCCGGCCCGAGGCCCGGGCGACCAGGATGCCTTGCAGGTCGGAGCACGTCTGGTACAGCCAGGCCTCGCCCGGCTGGTTCAGGAGCGGCACCCGGGCGAGGGTGGTCAGCCAGGTGTCCGGGTCCGGGTACGCCTGCGGGGCGCGGCCGTCCTTCTGGACCTCGAACAGCGCCCGCACCGCAGGCAGCGAGAAGTCCGACGGGAAACCCCAGCCCGCCCGGGAGCTGAGCAGGTCCTCGACCGTGATCGGGCGGTCCGCCGGGACCACGTCGTCGACGGAGGCGACCGGGGTGCGCACCACCATCGGCTTCGACAGCTCCGGCAGCCACTCGTCCACCGGGTCGTCCAGCCCGATCCGCCCGTCCTCCACCAGCATCAGCACCGCCGCCGCCGTGATCGGCTTGGTGATCGAGGCGATACGGAAGATCGAGTCCCGGGCCATCGGGGCGGTGCCGTCGGCGTCCTGGAAGCCGACCGTCACCACCTCGACGTCGTCGCCTCGGGCCACGAGGCCGACGGCTCCCGGAACCGTCCCGTCGGCGACATGCCGTCGCAGGGTGTCGTGCAGAGCGCTCATCGGTGGGCCTTCCGGTGCGTCGCGGTCCAGCGGTCGTAGGGATACGACTGCTGCCGCGGCCGAAAGTCATCGGTCCGGCGGACCGCTCACGCCCCGGCCGGGTCCACCGTCGCCTGGTGCGCCTCGGCGAGGTGCTCCTCCGCTTTCAGCCAGGGCAGGAACTGCGCGGCCTTCTGCCAGCCGCACGTGTCGCATCTGATCGTGCGCTGTATGCCGGTGCGCTGTACACGGACGACGTGTTCGCGCCCGTGCTGGTCCCAGCGGCTCACCTTGCTCGTGTTGATCTCCAACATGCTGCCTCCAGAGGCCGCGCCCTGTGAGTCGGTCGACGCAGCTGTCGACGCAGCTACGGAGTGTGCAGCAAGACCAACATCAACAGGGGATCCTTCACAGTGAGTTGGCCAAGCCGTGCTCAAGCTCTCAGTGGCTCTGCGCCGAGGTACTCGCCCGTCACTCGCCCGGAACTCGCCCGGACCTGGGATGACTCTCCGAAGTGCGGGAACTCGGGCCGTCCGGAAGGTGAGGTCCTGATCCGAGGAGAGTCGAGAAGACCATGGCTGAGCAGAGGGTTGAGGAGAGGGCCGAACAGAGGGCCGAACAAAGGATCCCGCGGCCGCTGCGGGCGGCGACCTCGGTGCTGAGCAAGGTGCCCGGCGCCGGGCTGGTGGGCCGGGCGGCCGAGGGCACGCTGGACAGGATCGGAGCGGTGTCGCCGCGCGGGCGGCGGATCGCGGTGTACACGGGCGCCGGGGTACTCGGCGTCGCGGGCGTCGTGGAGTGGCCGGTCGCGATCACGGGGGCGGCGGTGGCGTGGCTCACCCAGCCGCGGGGGAAGAACGCGGAGGAACAGAGCGGCGAGGCCACCGGCGATACCGCGTGGAGTGGTGGATCCGGGGGCGCATCCGGGGGCGCCGAGGGCGAGTCGCCCACGCCGCGCGTGATGCCGTCGCACCTCCCGTCCTCCGTCAGGTCGTCCGCAGGGACCTCCGGCAGGTCGTCCGCGGAGGAGGCGAAGGACGTGCAGGAGGCGGAGGAGACGCGGGATACGGCGTCACCACCTGTCACGCCCTCCGACAAGTTGCCCACGCACGCCCATACGAACGGCTGAGGGCGAATGATGAGCAGTGGACTTCTCACCCTTCCGTCGGCGGCGGCCGCAGGGGTCGTCCTGGCCGGCCCGCGCCTGCTCGCCCGCGGCACGGTACCCGCGGTGGGCGTGGCGGCCGGAGCGGCGGCGGGCACGGCCAGGGCCGGTGTCCGGACCGCGGACTTCGCGCTGCGTCTGGCCCGAGTGGCCCGTACGGCCCTCCCGGGTGCCCCCCACGACTGGCGCTCCGGCACTCGAGCCCACCTGGCCCTGCGGGAGGCCACAGCGGCGGAACCGCGCCCACCTCGCGAGCCGACCGCCATGGAACCCCCGCCCTCCGAACCCTCCGAACCCACACCCTCCGAATCCACCGCCCTCGAGCAAGCGGTCCCCCCGTCCCGTCGTACCGAACACCTCGCCCGGCGCGTCGCCGAAGCCCTCGCCGAGCACCCCGACGTGGCGTTCGCGTACTGGGACCGGGGGCTGGCCCGGCTGGTCGTGGTGGCCACCGAGGAGGCGGTCGGCGACCGGGTGATCGAGCGGGCCGCCGCGCTCGCCGAGCGGCATGGGCTCGTGCCGGACGAGGACAGCGTGGAGGAACTCGACCACCCCGGCGATCCGGCCTCCGTGCGGGCCGCCGCCACCACACTCGGCGCCGACGCGGTGGGGATCGTGGCGGCGCTGACCGGGTCCTTGCTACGGCTGCCGCCCTCGCCCCGCCTGGTGACCGCCGGCGTGACCCTGCTGCGCGAGAACCCCCGCTTCCGCTCCTGGCTGCGCGGACGGCTCGGCAACTCCCGTATGGACATGGCCCTCGCCATCGCCAACGCCGCCGCCCACGGCGCCGGCCACACCCCCACCTCGCTCCTCCTCGACGGAGCCCTGCGCACCTGCCAGCTCGCGGAGGCGTTGGTCCGTACGGCCACCTTCGAGACCGTGCACGACCAGCTGTGCGCGCCCGGCCGGGACAGCGTGCCCGCGGATCCCGCCGTACGCCCGCCGCTGCGGACCTCCCCGGCTCAGGAGTACGCCGCCCACGCCTCGGCCGGCAGCGTGCTGGGCGCCGCCGCCACCCTGCTCGTCAAGCACGACGTCCACGAGGCGGCCGAGGCGGTCCTCGCCGGCTCGCCGAAGGCCGCGCGCTACGGTCCCGCCGCCTTCCACGCCGTACTGAGCGGCGCACTGTCCCGGACCGGCGTCCTGGTGCGCGACCCGGACCGGCTGCGGCAACTGGAGATGGCCGGCACGGTCGTCCTTCATCCCAGCGCGCTCAGGACACCCGGCGCGGGCGCCGACCCGTGGACCGAGGCCGTACTGGACGCGGCCCGGCGCGCCGGACTGCGGGTAGTCGTCGTCGACGATCCCGCGCTCGCCGACTTCACCGGCCTCGCCGACCAAGTCGTCGGCACCGACCGGCCGTTGAGCCGAGTCGTGGACGAACTGCGCGACGAGGGAGGTGTCATCACCGTCGCCCGTCCCCGGCCGTACGACGACGCGGACGTCACCACCGGGCTCCTGCGCGGTGACGTGGCCGTCGCCCTCACCGACGGAGACGGCCAGGTGGTGTGGGGCGCCGACGTCCTCGCGTCGCACGGCCTGTCCGACGTCTGGCGGCTGCTGACCGCCGTACCGGTGGCCCGTGCCGTCGGCCACCGCTCCCAGACCCTGGCCCGGTCCGGCGCCGCGCTGTCCGGGCTCCTCGTGGCCGTCGGAGAGTCCCGCCGGGGCCGCCCCACGCCCCTGCCCGGTCTGCGGCACGCGCCCGTCGACGCGAGCGCGGCGGCCGCTCTGTTCAGCGGTGTGCGCGCCGCCCTCGGTGTGGCACTGGCCCGCGCCCCGCACCCCCGGCCCCGGGTGGCCTGGCACGCGCTGGACCCGGAGGACGTACGCGACCGGCTGGAGCACCAGGCGCCCCCGGAGACGACCCTCCTCGAGCGGGCGACCGACCGGGTGCACAAGGCCGCGGACACCGTCGTACGGCTGCCCGCGCTGGCCCCGGCGCGATCGTCGCTGCAACTCGGCCGGGCCGTACGGGGCGAACTGCACGATCCGCTCACCCCGGTGCTGGCGGTCGGTTCGGCCGCGTCGGCGATCCTCGGCTCCGTCGTGGACGCCCTGCTGGTCCTCGGTGCCCTCGACCTCAACGCCCTCGTCGGCGGCATCCAGCGGATGCGGGCCGAGCGCGCGCTGTCCGGGCTGTTCGCGCAGCAGAAGCAGAAGGCGCGGGTCGCGGACTCCCCCGAGAAAGCCCATGTCGTCGACGCCGCCAAGCTGAGCCCCGGCGACGTCATCGACCTCAAGGCCGACGACGTCGTGCCCGCCGACGCCCGCCTGCTGTGGGAGGACGGCCTGGAAGTGGACGAGTCCGCGCTGACCGGCGAGTCGCTGCCGGTGGACAAGGACATGGACGCGACTCCGCGGGCCCCCGTCGCCGAGCGGCACTGCATGGTCTTCGAGGGCACGACCGTGGTGGCCGGACGCGCCCAGGCCGTCGTCACGGACACCGGCGACCGTACCGAGGCCGCCCGGGCCGCCCACCTCGCCGCCCGCGTCCCGCCGGCCGCCGGAGTGCAGGCCCGACTTCAGGAACTCACCCGCGAGGAACTGCCGTTGACCCTGGCGGGCGGCGCCGTGGTGACCGGCCTTTCGCTGCTGCGCGGCACGCCCATCCGGCAGGCGGTGAGCGGCGGAGTGGCGGTCGCGGTGGCGGCCGTACCGGAGGGGCTGCCGCTGGTGGCGACGGTGGCGCAGCTGGCCGCCGCCCGCCGGCTCAGCAGCCGCGGTCTGCTCGTACGCACCCCGCGCACGCTGGAGGCGCTGGGCCGCATGGACACCATCTGCTTCGACAAGACCGGCACCCTCACCGAGAACCGGCTGCGCCTGGTGCGCGTGGCCGACGCCGACGGCACCGTCCACACCCTCGACAGGCCCGACGCGGACGGCCCGCTGCGGGTCGCCGCCCGCGCCTGCCCCCGCCTGAACGGCGACGGCGACTCCGCGCGCCCGGCCCACGCCACCGACGAGGCCGTCCTGGACGCCGCCGGACCCGACCCGGAGTGGACCCAGACCGAGGGCCTGCCCTTCGAGGCCGCCCGCGGCTACGCCGCCGCCGTCGGCCGGGCCGGGGACGGCTCACCGGTCCTGGTCGTCAAGGGCGCCCCGGAGACCGTCCTGCCGGCCTGCGCCGGCCTCCCGGCCCACATCTCCGACGCCGCGCAGTCGCTGGCCCGGGACGGACTCCGAGTCCTGGCCGTGGCCAGGCGCCCGCTGAAGGAGGACGACGAGGCGACGGACGTACTCGAAGAGTCGTTGCACGACCTGGAGTTCACCGGGCTCCTGGCCCTGGCCGACGTGCCCCGCGAGACGTCCCCCGCCCTGGTGCGGGGGCTGCGCGAGGCGGGCGTACGGCCGGTCGTGCTGACCGGCGACCATCCGCAGACCGCCCGTGCCATCGCCGCGGACCTCGGCTGGCCGGACGACGCCGGCGTGGTCACCGGCGACGAACTCGCCGCCGCCGACCGGTCGGCCCGCGCCCGGATGCTGCGGGACGCCGACGTCGTGGCCCGGGTCGCGCCCGAGCAGAAACTCCAGGTCGTCGAGGCCCTCAGGGACGCCGACCGGGTGGTCGGCATGGTCGGCGACGGCGCCAACGACGCCGCCGCCATCCGCGCCGCCGACATCGGCGTCGGCATCAGCGCCCGCGGCTCGGCAGCCGCCCGCAACGCCGCCGACCTCGTCGTCACCCGCGACGACCTGTCGGTGCTCATCGAGGCGGTCCACGAAGGCCGCGCCCTGTGGCACAGCGTCGCCGACGCCATCGCCATCCTGATCGGCGGCAACGCGGGCGAGGTGGGCTTCGGCATCGTCGGCACCCTGCTGTCGGGCTCCGCGCCGCTGTCCACCCGGCAGATGCTGCTGGTGAACCTGTTCACGGACCTGTTCCCGGCGATGGCGGTGGCGGTGACACCGGAACAGCAGGAGGAGGCCGCCGACACAGGGCCCGACGAGCCTCTTGGTACGTCCGTCCTGGGCGCCCCCCTGATCCGCCAGATCCGGCACCGCGCCCTGACCACCTGCCTCGGCGCGACCGCCGCCTGGCTGTTCGGCCGCTTCACCCCCGGCACGGCCCGCCGCTCGACGACCATGGCCCTGTGCGCGGTGGTCGGCACCCAGCTCGCCCAGACCCTGGCCGACCGCCGCGACAGCCCCCTGGTGCGCCTCACGTCCCTGGGCTCGGCGGCCGCGCTGGTCGCCCTGGTGGAGACACCGGGCGCGAGCCAGCTGTTCGGCTGCACACCGCTGGGTCCGGTCGCCTGGGCGGGGGTGGCGGCGGCGATCACGCTGGCGCTGGCGGGGCAGCGGGCGTTGCCGTATGTGGAGGAGGCCGTGCTCAAACGGTGGCCGAGCTTGGCCGCTTGATTCTGCCGACTGTTCTTTTCCCATCCCCATGTCACAGAAGTCCGGGGCTGTCTCGTCTCCGTGATGAGAGGCAGTTCCGGAATCGAATCAGTGAGGTGAGGGTTGTGCGGGTGTTCGTGGCAGGCGGAACCGGGGCCATCGGGAGGCGGCTGGTGCCGCAGCTCGTGGCCAGAGGCCACCAGGTGACGGCTACGACGAGGAGCGCGGCCAAGACGGGCCTGCTGAAACAGCTGGGCGCGGAGGCCGTCGTGATGGACGGGCTGGACGCCATGTCGGTCGGTGAGGCGGTGGCCGCGGCCCGGCCGGACGCGATCGTGCATGAGATGACCGCGATCTCCGGCAAGGCCGACATGCGGCACCCCGACCGGACTTTCGCCACCACCAACCGGCTGCGCATCGAGGGTACGGACCACCTGCTGGCCGCCGCCCAGGCGACCGGCGTACCCCACGTCGTCGTGCAGAGCTTCGCGCAGAGCTACGGGCCCGGCGCAGGGCTGCTGACCGAGGAGGACCCGATCGACCCGGGCACGGGGACCATGGCGCGCAGGCTCTCGGCGGGTGTCCTGCACATCCAGGACGTGGTGCCCAAGGCCGGCGGCACGGTCCTGCGATACGGCGGGTTCTACGGGCCGGGCGCCAGTGACGATGTGGTCGAGTTCGTGCGCAAGCGGAAGTTCCCCCTCGTCGGGGACGGCACCGGCTGGAACTCGTGGGTGCACCTCGACGACGCGGCGAGCGCCACCGTACTGGTCCTGGAGAAACAGGCGAGGGGCGTGTTCAACATCGTCGACGACGAGCCCGCCCAGGTCCGCGACTGGCTGCCGTATCTGGCCGAGTGCGCGGGGGCGAAGCGGCCGATGCGGGTTCCCAGATGGCTGGCCAGGCTGCTGGCCGGGGAGTTCGCGGTGACCCTGATGACGGAGGGCCGCGGCTTCTCCAACGCCAAGGCCAAGCGCGAGCTCGGCTGGGAGCTGCGTTATCCCTCGTGGCGCCAGGGCTTCAAGGAGGAGCTTGCGTGACCCGCACCGAGGACTTCGAGGAGCTACGGCCGCTGCTGTTCTCGATCGCCTACCGGATCCTCGGCAGCGTGGGCGAGGCGGAGGACGCGGTCCAGGAGACCTGGCTGCGCTACACGGCCTCCGCGACACAACCCACGTCGACCAAGGCGTTCCTCTCGGCCGTGGTCACCCGGATCTCGATCGACGTGCTGCGGTCGGCCCGCGTGCGGCGGGAGGAGTACGTCGGGCAGTGGCTCCCCGAGCCACTGCTGACCGACCCCTACGAGGACCCGGAGCGCTCGGCGGAGCTCGCCGACTCGTTGTCGATGGCGGCCCTGTTGCTGCTCGAGCGCCTCAGCCCGCTCGAGCGGGCGGTCTTCGTGCTGCGGGAGGTGTTCGGGTTCGGCTTCCCCGAGGTCGCGTCGGCGGTGGGCAGGTCGGAGGCGGCGTGCCGCCAGCTCGCGGTGCGGGCGCGGCGCCACATGGACGCGGGGCGCCCTCGGTTCGAGGCGGACCGCCGGGAGCGGGAGGAACTGGCGGCGCGCTTCTTCGACGCGCTCCGGGAGGGCGACGTCGAGGGCCTGCGGGAACTGCTCGCCGCCGACGTCCAGCTGGTCGGGGACGGCGGCGGCAAGGTCCCGCAGCTGGCCAGGGACATCATCGGCGCCGAGAAGGTGGCCCGGTTGCTTGCCTCGGTCTTCCCCTCGGTCGTCCGGATCGGGGTGGAGTTCGAGCCACGCGAGGTGAACGGCCAGCCGGGCGCGATCCTCCGTGACCGGGACGGCAAGGTGATCAACACCTTCACGCTCGACGTACTCGACGGGCGGATCCAGATGATCCGCTCGGTGAGCAACCCCGACAAGCTGGCCCACGTGGGTCCGGTGGCGGACGCCTGGGCACTCACCCGCGAGGTGAAGGAGGCTCGCCGGCCACGGACGACTGACCGGAGGGGCTGACTTCGCTCCAGACCACAGCTATGGCGGTCACACGCGGACGCCCGCGGCGTCCCGCACCTCCACCGACTCCAGTCGCTCGGCCGTCCGCTCCGCCGTCCGCCGGGCCCAGCGCCCGCTCGTCAGGACGCCCAGGACGAGCACCGCGACACCGCACCCGACGAGGATCCACCACCCCGGCGCGGCGGCGGAAACGAAGACGTCCCGGTACGACGACGCCCCCAACCCCGCCGCCAGCACCGCCCCGATCACCGCGACGCCGAGGGTCTGCCCCAGCTGCCGGCTGGTGGAGGCGACGGCCGCGGCCACCCCGGCCTGGCTGCGCGGCATCCCGGAGACCGCCGTGTTGGTGATCGGCGCGTTGACGAATCCGAAGCCGACGCCGAACAGGACGTACCCGATGAACAGCGTGACGTTCGACGTCTCGGCCTCGAAGGCGGCGAAGAGCACGGCGCTCGCGGTCATCGCGACGCCCGCGACCAGCAGCGGCACGCGCGGTCCGAGGGTGCCGACCAGGCGGCCGGACAACGGCGCGCACAGGAACGTCGGGACGGCCATCGGCAGCATCCACAGCCCCGCGTGCAGGGCGTCGAGCCCCCGTACGTTCTGCAGGTACAGCGTCGACAGGAACAGGAAGCCACCCAGCGCCGCGAAAGAGCTCACCGCGATCACCGTGGCCCCACTGAACGGCGCCGAGCGGAAGAACCGCAGGTCGATGAGGGGGTCGGCACGCCGAGGCTCGTACCGGAGCAGGCCGGCCAGCGCGGCCAGGGCGAGCAGGGCGAACGGCAGCACCGCGACGACGCCCGAGTTCGGCGCCTCGATGATCGCGTACGTCAGTGAGCCGAACAGCGCGATCACCAGGACCTGCCCGACCGGGTCGGGGCGCCGAGCCTCGGGCGCACGGGACTCGGGAACGTACCGCAGGGTGAGCACGAGCGCGGCCAGCCCCACCGGCAGGTTGATCCAGAAGATCGACCGCCAGCCGACCGACTCCACGAGCAGCCCGCCGACCAGCGGCCCGGCCGCCATCGAGATGCCGACCACCGCACCCCACGCCCCGATCGCCCGGGCCCGCTCGCGGGGGTCGGTGAAGGTGTTGGTGATGATCGACATGGCGACCGGGTTGAGCATCGAACCGCCCACCGCCTGCACCATCCGGAAGGCGACCAGCGCATCCAGGTTCGGGGCGACGGAGCACAGCGCCGAGCCGATCGTGAAGACGATCAGGCCGGCCATGAAGACGCGCTTGCGGCCGATCCGGTCGGCCGTGGATCCGGCGAGCATCAGCAGGGAGGCCAGTACGAGCGTGTACGCGTCGATCGTCCACTGCAGGCCGGACGTACTCGCGTGTAATTCGCGCTGCATGGACGGCAGGGCCACGTTGAGGACGGTGTTGTCCAGGCTCACGATCAGCAGGCTCATACAGCAGATCGCGAGCACCAGCATGCGTCGGCGTTGGCTGAGCTCGGGCATGCGCTCCATCGTACGCCGATTTCGATAGTGCGTCTAACTAATGAATTTTGCCAGGTCATCGCGCGGCACAATGGAGGAATGTCCACGCCCCTGCAGATCGGTCCGCACCCCGTCCAGCCGCCCGTCGTCCTGGCCCCCATGGCCGGGATCACCAACGCGCCCTTCCGCACCCTGTGCCGAGGGTTCAGCGGTGGCAAGGGCCTGTTCGTGAGCGAGATGATCACGACCCGGGCGCTGGTCGAGCGCAACGAGAAGACCATGCAGCTCATCCACTTCGACGCGACCGAGAAGCCGCGTTCGATCCAGCTGTACGGCGTCGACCCGGCGACCGTCGGCAAGGCCGTCCGCATGATCGCGGAGGAGGACCTGGCCGACCACATCGACCTGAACTTCGGCTGCCCGGTCCCGAAGGTGACGCGGAAGGGCGGCGGCTCGGCGCTGCCGTACAAGCGGAACCTGCTGCGGGCGATCCTGCGGGAGGCGGTCAGCGGGGCCGGGGACCTGCCTGTGACCATGAAGATGCGCAAGGGCATCGACGACGACCACATCACGTACCTGGACGCCGGGCGGATCGCCGTCGAGGAGGGCGTGACCGCCATCGCCCTGCACGGCCGTACCGCCGCCCAGCACTACGGCGGCACGGCCGACTGGGACGCCATCGCCCGGCTGAAGGAGCACGTGCCGGAGATTCCCGTGCTCGGCAACGGGGACATCTGGTCGGCTCAGGACGCGCTGCGGATGGTGCGGGAGACCGGGTGCGACGGGGTGGTCGTCGGGCGCGGGTGCCTGGGGCGGCCGTGGCTGTTCGCGGATCTGGTGGCGGCGTTCGAAGGGCGCCACCAGGACTTCCGTGAGCCGTCGCTGCGGGAGGTCGCCGACGTCATGGTCCGCCACGCCGGCCTGCTCGGCGAGTGGATCGGCGACGAGGCGCGCGGGGTCATCGACTTCCGCAAGCACGTGGCCTGGTACCTGAAGGGCTTCGCGGTCGGCAGCGAGATGCGCAAGCGGCTCGCCATCACCTCCTCACTGGAGGAACTCCGCGGCGGGCTGGACGAGTTGGACCTCGACCAGCCCTGGCCCGCCGGCGCCGACGGGCCCCGCGGCCGTACGTCCGGCAACAACCGGGTGGTGCTGCCGGACGGCTGGCTGAAGGACCCTTACGACTGTGTGGGCGTGAGCGAGGACGCGGAGCTGGACACGTCCGGGGGCTGAATCCGTAAAAAGGGTCAGTCAGTCCTTGGACGGATGGGGCGTCGAGCCGTACGCCGTCAGGAATCGGTCGCGGAACGAACTCATCTTCCACACCGGGGCGTCGGTGGCGGGCTTGATGCCGTCCGTCCAGTTCCAGTCCGCGACCTTGTCGAGGACCTTCGGGTCCTTGGCGACGATCGAGACGGGCACGTCACGGCTGGCGTTGTTGCCGCTGACCCGGGTGATGGGCTGGTGGTCGCCGAGGAAGACGAGGACGGTGTCGTCGGTGCCGTAGCGCTCCATCCACTGGGTGAGGCTGGTGACGGAGTAACTGATGGACTTGCCGTACTCCTGCTTGGAGAGATCTGAGTCGGTGAGGACGTCCGAGGAGTTGAGGCCGGCCTTCGCGATGGGCCCGAAGATCGAGCCGTCGCCGAGCTCGTCCCAGCCGACCATCTTCGGGATCGGCGCCCAGGGCTGATGACTGGACGTCAGGATGACCTCAGCCATCAGCGGCTTGTCGCGCTTCTTGCCGTGCACCTGGCGCTGGAAGGCCTCCAGCGCGTACTGGTCCGGCATGGTCGACCAGCTGAACTTCGGCCCCCGGTAGCCCAGGTCGAAGGCGTCGTAGAGCTTGTCGAGGCCGTACCACTTCTGCTCCGGCCAGCCCTTCTGCACGCCCGGCATGACGCCGACCGTGTCCCAGGCGCCGGTCTTCTGGAAGACCTTGGTGAGGGTGAGGTGGTCGCCGGCGGTCACCGTGCGGTAGCGCTGCTGGTTGTCGATCCACAGGCCGGACATGGTGGTGGAGTGGCCGAGCCAGCTGCTGCCGCCGAACGTCGCCGACGTCAGCCAGCCGCTCTTGGCGTGGAAACCGGCCTTCTCCAGGGCCTTGTTGCTGACGTCGAGGGTCTGGTTGACGCCGGGAGCGATGTCCGGGTCCTCGATCGCGCTGCGGCCGTAGCTCTCGATGAAGGTGAACAGCACGTCCTTGCCGCGCAGGTCGGGGACGAGCTGGGCGGCCGGGGTGTTGCCGAAGGTGTCGGCCTTGGCCTCCCTCGCGAAGGCGGCCTCGTCCCGGAGGGTGTCCTGCACCCGCCGGGCCTGGGACTCCAGCGCGCCGGCGGCGCGGTTGGAGGCGATCGGCATGCCGTTGTACTGGAGACCGAGGGTGGAGCAGGTGATCCAGACGGTGCCGGCGATCAGGGTGGCGCGGGTGGAGACCTGGGTGTCGCGAACGAGCAGGTTGCTGAGCCGGACGGTCGCGAGAGCCATGACGACGAGCAGCAGGACGATGAGGAGGCCCGCGCCGATGGTGGCGCCGACGGCCATCGCCCGGCCCATGGAATCCTCGACATACGCTTGGGCGTCGTCCAACAACCCCCAGTCGAGGACGAGATTGAAGCCCCGGCCGAGATACTCGGTAAACCCCATGTCGAGCACATTCACCACGGTCAACGCCCCGAGCACCACCCCGAACAACGCCGCCACCCCCAACCGCACCCGCCGCGGCAACGCGATCAACAGGGCAGCCCCCACGATCGCCTCCGCCGGCAACCGCGTGAACCGGTTGGTCTGCAGCGCGACAAGGGTGTTGGGCAGCAACAACGCCCCGAAGACGAGGAGGACGGCCAGGGCGGTGGTGGTCCAGTAGAGGGTGCGGGCGGCCATGGGGTAACGGGTCCGCCAGGCGCGCCAGTGGGCGAGGCGGGATCTGGGGGTGGGGTGGGAGGGGGTGTTGTCTTCGGCGGTTTCGGCGGTTTCGGCTGGTTGAGCGGCTGCGGGTGGTTGGGCCTCAGCCTCCCCGGCGGGCGCCCCCGGCTCGGTTCCCTCGTCAGGCACCGCCCCTTCGGGCCTCTCCTCCGATACGGCTTCCGTCGGCACCTCTGTTTGCTCCTCGGTTGGCGTCATGACAGACGTAGTGTCGTCGGTCGTGTCCGTCGGCCGATGGAAGCGCGTGAAGACAGGCACCCGAAGGTCCTTCCGTACGAAGCCCGGTGGAGCGGCGGATCCGATGTGAGGGGATCGGATCCGCCATAGTCCCGTACGGTTCGCCTCCGTCCGGTGTTCAGCCCTTTTGCCCACTCCTCGGCAAACACCCGGCAAACGCCTCGCCAATCATCCCGCTGATCACCCCGCTGATCACCCGGCTACGCACCCCCGACCGCCGTCAGCAGCGCCAAGGGCGCCGACGCCGAACGGGACTCCCGTACGCACGCGTGCGGATACGGCACCGGCTCCGCGTGGCTGTCCCGGCCGTACCCCGCGAGGACCTCCGGCAGCCGATGGCCGGTCGCCGTCGCCGCGTCGACCAGGGCGTGCGCGACCGAGCGGGCCTCGTCGTGCAGGCCGTAACGGGCCAGTCCCAGCGTGATCAGCGCGTTGTCGTGCGGCCACACCGAACCGCGGTGGTACGAGAGGGGGTGGTACGCCGGTTGCCCGGCCGCCAGCGTACGGACGCCCCACCCGGAGAAGAAGTCCGGTTCCAGCAACCGCCGGCCGACCAGCTCGCCGTACTCCTTGTCCAGCAGCCCCGACCACAGCAGATGCCCGGCGTCGGAGGCCAGCGCGTCCACCTGGCGGCCCTCCCCGTCCAGCGCGAGCGCGGGGAAGGAGTGCTCCGGCATCCAGAAGTCCCGCTGGAAGCGGTCGCGCAGATCGCCGGCCGCCTGTTCCAGCAGGGCCGCGTACTTCTGGTCGTCCCACGCCGTACGCGCCAACCACGCCGTGCGGCGCAGCGCGTCGTACGCGTACCCCTGCGCCCCCGCCGCCATCACCGGCCCGGTCGGCCGCGTGCCGTCGGCCGAGCAGATGGCGCCGGGGGAGTCCTTCCAGTTCTGGTTGGCCAGGCCGCCCTGGTCGGCGCGGTAGACCAGATAGCCGCGCGAGGTCAGCCCGCCGTGGTCCAGCATCCAGCCGATCGCCGCGCGGGCGTGGGACTCCAGGCGCCGGGCCATCGCCACATCGCCGGTCTGCTCCACGTACGCGCCGAGCAGGACGAGGAAGAGTGGGGTGGCGTCGACCGAGCCGTAATACCGCCCGTACGGCACCTGCCCGAAGTGCGCCAGCTCCCCGTGCCGTACCTCGTGCACGATCTTGCCCGGCTGGGCGACCGAGTCGACGCCGGTCTCCGTCGCCTGCGTCGCGGCGAGCGCGGGGAGCGTGGCGGCGGCCAGGCGCGGCCGGTAGGGGAGCGCGAACAGCGAGGTGAGCAGGGCGTCCCGGCCCAGCAGGGTCAGGAACCACGGCGCCCCGGCGGCGGGTACCCGCAGCTCCTCGCCGTCAGGCCCGGTCGCCGGCACCTGGAGCGAGGCCAGGTCGGCGAGGCCGCGCGCACAGGCCGCGGCCAGCTCCGGCCAGCCGGTCGGGAAGGCCACGCCCTCCACGTACTCGCCCTCCAGGGAGAGGAGTTGTTCGTTCACGGCGGCGGGGGAGCGCGGCACCCGCAGGGCCCGCTTGTCGCCGTGCGGCCGCGCCATGACCCGCAAGGTCAGCTCCGCCGTCCCGTGCGGCTCCAGATCCAGCGCCCAGACGAGCCGGCGCGCACCGGTACCGGTCTCCTCGACGCCGTCCGGAGCGGGGTCGGCCTTCACGGTCGTACAAGAGCGCCACTCGCCGCGCTGGTAGGTGAACTCCACACCGTCGTCGAGGACGTGGCGGGAGCGCGTGGCTCCTATCTTCGCGTACGTGCGGTGGTCGGAGCGCAGTTCGAACTGGTCGGTGAAGTCGGCGTCGGCGGTGACCGCGAGGCGGACCGTGGTCGGCACCGGACGGTTGCTGGTCACGCGCAGCGACTCCACGAACGAGCCGTCGCCGACAGCCTGTTCACGGAAGAGGGTGTACGCGGGCGGCTCGCTGCGTCCGCCGCGCGGCACGAGTACACAGCGCGCGGTGTCCCCGTCGGCGACCGGCGACAGCTCCTCCGGCACGGCACCGTCGACGGTGAGCTGCCACCGGCTCAGGTGCCGGGCGTCACGTACGAACAACCCGTCCGGGGAGCTGCCGCCCCGTACGCCGCTGATGTCCCCGCTGTCGCCCACGGCGGCGAACGTCCCGCCGTACACGAGCAGATGATGCCGGTCCGTCATCCCCGGTCCCCTCCCTTGATCGCCGAGACGTTCGTGATTTCCGTGACTTGGGTTACTTGGGTTGCTTGGGTTGCTTCGGTTACTTCGGTGGCTGATGTGTCGCTGTGCAGCAGGTCGAGCGTCAGCGCGGCGGTCCAGCTGAAGTCGGCCGCACCGCAGGCCTCGCCGGTGTACGGGTCGACGTACTCCGCGAATCCGGACGAGTCGGCGACGGTGAGCACCGCCTCCCGCAGCGCGTCGGCGCGTTCCCGCTCGCCTTGCACCCTGAGTCCCCGTTCCAGCAGCCAGCTCGTGTTGAACCAGGCCGGCCCCCGCCAGTAGCGGTGCGGGTCGAAGGCCTCGCCGAGGAGGTCGTACGACGGCACGAGGCGGGTCGTGGTCCCCAGCCCGAAGTGCGGGCCGCTCACCGTACGGACGAGCGCGGCGGCGACCTCGCGCGGGAGGCCGGGCAGCAGGAGCGGCACGAGACCCGAGACGCTGCGCTCGGGAATCAACTCCCCACGCGGCCCGCCGGCCTGCGCCCCGGCCGGCTCCCCGCCCCGCACGTCCCGGCAGAAGAACATCCCCTCCGCCGGATCCCACAACCGCTCGATCAGCGCCGCCGTCAGCCGCTCCGCGCGCGCCTGCCGGGCCGTGCCGCTCGCGCCCAACTCCTCGGCGATCCGGGCCAGCGCGAGCTCGGACGCGATGAGCAGCGCATTGAAGGCGGGGTCCTCCACAGCGAACTCGCCCGATCCATCGGCGTATCCACCGTCCCGGTAGTCCGTCGCCAGCCGCACATACCGCCCGTAGTCCAGATCCGTCGGCCGGTCCTCCGCCGCCCCGTGGTCGAGGTCGGCGCGCCGGAAGGAGCGGGCAGGGGCGGGCGTGATCCGGCTCAGCGGGGCGTCCCAGCAGGGGCTGTTGTCCATACCCTGTTCCCAGGGATGCACGACGGACGCCAGACCGCCCCCGCCCAGGTCCCGCCGGTGCAGCAGATACCGGTGCCAGGCCGCCAGCCGCGGATACACCCGGGCGAGGAAGCCACGCGCCCGCGACAGCCCGGGATCGGCGCGGTGCACCAGCCAGGCCGCCAGCGCGTGCACGGGTGGCTGCACGATCCCGGAGGTCTGTACGGTGCGCGGGGCGCCCGCAGCGCGCCCCGCGGTCGAGGAGCGCCAGAAGTCGGGGCTCGGGAAGTACGCGTCGAGCGGGACGGAGGGGTTGAAGACGATGTGCGGGATCCGCCCGTCGCCCCACTGGGCGTCCAGCAGCGTCTCCAGCTCCGTCTGTGCCCGTAACGGCGACAGGTGGCGCAGGCCGATCGCGATGAACGCCGAGTCCCAGGACCACTGGTGCGGATACAGGCCGCGCGAGGGGACCGTGGAGGCGCCCCTCCAGTTGCCCTCCAGCACCTGCGCCGCCCGTACGTGCAGCGAATGTTTCGGCGCGGCTGGATCGTATGCGATGCCCGCGGAGCCCGTTACCTCACCATGGCCGGAAAAGGGTGGTGAGGAAATGGTGCTTACGGGATCCAAGTGCCCACTGTTGCGGGCGGTGAGCTGCGTTGCGCGATCCACTCAGGGCTCCCCGAAGACGTACGGCGGACCAGTTCGGCAGTGGCTACCGTAGGGTTACGTCTATTTAACACGCAAAACTCAATATGTAATGCAGGCTTGAGAAACACAAGGGGGTGCGCATGACGGGACGAGGCCAGGCTCGGGGTCAGGCTCGGGCCGGTGATCTGCTGGAACTGGTGCGCAGTGGCCGCGCCACGACCCGTGGCGCCCTGCAACAGGTCACCGGACTGTCCCGCGCCACCGTCGGCCAGCGCCTCGACCGCCTCTTCCGCGCCGGCTGGCTGCGCGAGGGCGCCGGCGGCCCGGTCGACTCGCCCCTCGGCGGCCGCCCCTCCATCACCCTCGAGTTCGACGACTCCCACGCCGTCGTCCTCGCCGCCGACCTCGACACCCGGCACGCCCGCGCGGCCGTCCTGTCGCTCAGCGGCGAGATCCTGGCCGAGCACGGCGGCACGCTGGTGATCGAGGACGGCCCCGACGCCGTACTCGGCGAACTCGGCCGCTGGTTCGCCGAACTCCTGGAGAAGGCGGGCCACCGCGCGGACGAGGCCTGCGGCATCGGCCTCGCCGTGCCCGGCCCCGTCGACAACGACACCGGCCGGGTCGTCCAGCCGCCGATCATGCCGGGCTGGGACGGCTACGACATACGGGGCCGCCTGGCCAGGGCCTTCAGCGAGCACACGGGCGCGGGCGCGGTGCCGGTCCTCGTCGACAACGACGCCAACCTGATGGCGTACGGCGAACAGCGCACGGCGTATCCCGACTGCTCGGCGTTCGTGCTGGTCAAGGTGTCGACGGGCATCGGCGCGGGAGTCGTGGTCGACGGCTCGATCTACCGGGGCATCGACGGCGGCGCCGGCGACCTCGGCCACATCCGGGTCCCGGAGGGCGCCGAGGCGCTGTGCCGATGCGGTTCCTACGGCTGTCTGGCCGCCGTCGCGAGCGGGGGTGCCGTGGCCCGGCGGCTGGCGGAGACCGGGGTGCCGGCGGCGTCCGGATCGGATGTGCGGGACCTGCTCGCGTCCGGGCATCCGGGGGCGGCGGCGCTGGCGCGGGAGGCCGGGCGGCTGGTCGGGGACGTCCTGGCGACGGTCGTCACCCTGCTGAACCCCGGCGTGCTGATGATCGCGGGGGATTTGGCCGGAACCCCCTTCCTGACGGGCGTACGGGAGCTGCTGTACCAGCGGGCGCTGCCGCGTTCCACCGCTCATCTGGACGTCGTCACCTCGCGGCTCGGGGACCGGGCGGGGCTGGTGGGGGCCGGGGCGTTGGTCGTTGAGTACCTGTATGCGCCGGAGCGGGTGGAGGAGCGGTTGCTGGCGCTGGGGGTGTGAGGCCTTCCGCGTCGTGTTGTGTCGTCCTGTGTCGTCGGTGTTTCTGTTCCGGCCGGCCGTCCGCATGGTGAAATCCCGGCGCCTGTGGCAGCGTGATTCTCGCCACCCTTGATAGGGGTTGCGCTCAGATGAGCGGATCTTGAGCGACTGCACTTCTCCAAAGGGTGGCACTGAGTGCCATGCTTTGATCGTTCATCGAGCGAAATCAGACGTGCCGAGAGCCGCTCATGTGAGCGAAATTCGGCATCTACGGGAGTTGATTCGTTCAAGAAGTGAAAACATAAGCGGTTGATTGCTTGCCGAGCCTTGACTTTCGATCCGCTGGCGGACGAGTGGTTACAGGCGTATGACGCGCAAGTGGACGTACCCAGGCGCCTTCGATCTGGGTATGTTCCTCGCCGTCAGGGCAGCCACCGCGTCCTCGAGGAGTCGAGACCCGTGTCGGAAAACAAAGATCCCCACGTAGCTGAGCAGGCGGCGAGCGTTGAGGGCGTGAAGTTCGTTTACGACTTCACCGAGGGCAACAAGGACCTCAAGGACCTCCTCGGCGGCAAGGGCGCGAACCTCGCCGAGATGACCAACCTGGGCCTTCCGGTGCCTCCCGGCTTCACGATCACCACCGAGGCCTGCAAGGTCTACCTCGACAGCGGCGACGAGCCGGCGGCACTGCGTGACGAGGTGAGTGCGCACCTCGACGCCCTGGAGCAGCGCATGGGCAAGAAGCTGGGCCAGCCCGACGACCCGCTGCTGGTCTCGGTCCGCTCCGGCGCGAAGTTCTCCATGCCGGGCATGATGGACACGGTCCTGAACATCGGTCTGTCGGACAAGTCCGTCCAGGGCCTGGCCAAGCAGGCCGGCGACGAGCGCTTCGCCTGGGACTCCTACCGCCGCCTCATCCAGATGTTCGGCAAGACCGTCCTCGGCGTCGACGGCGACCTCTTCGAGGACGCGCTGGAGAAGGCCAAGGAGGCCAAGAAGGTCACGGTGGACACCGAGCTGGAGGCCGCGGACCTGAAGAAGCTGGTCACCCGCTTCAAGAAGATCGTCAAGACCGAGGCCGGCCGGGACTTCCCGCAGGACCCGCGCGAGCAGATGGACCTCGCCATCCACGCGGTCTTCGACTCCTGGAACACCGACCGCGCCAAGCTGTACCGCCGCCAGGAGCGCATCCCGCATGACCTCGGCACGGCGGTGAACGTCTGCTCGATGGTCTTCGGCAACCTCGGCCCGGACTCCGGCACGGGTGTGGCCTTCACCCGCGACCCTGCCTCCGGCCACCAGGGCGTGTACGGCGACTACCTGCAGAACGCCCAGGGCGAGGACGTGGTCGCGGGCATCCGTAACACGGTCCCGCTGGCGGAGCTGGAGACGATCGACAAGAAGTCGTACGACCAGCTGATGCAGATCATGGCGACCCTGGAGAACCACTACAAGGACCTCTGCGACATCGAGTTCACGATCGAGCGCGGGCAGCTGTGGATGCTGCAGACGCGCGTCGGCAAGCGGACGGCCGGGGCGGCCTTCCGTATCGCGACTCAGTTGGTCGACCAGGGGCTCATCGACGAGGCGGAGGCACTCCAGCGCGTGTCGGGCGCCCAGCTGGCCCAGTTGATGTTCCCGCGCTTCGACGAGGACACGAAGGTCGAGACGGTCGGCCGGGGCATCGCGGCGTCGCCGGGTGCGGCGGTCGGCAAGGCGGTCTTCGACTCGTACACGGCGGTGAAGTGGTCGCGTTCGGGCGAGAAGGTGATCCTGGTCCGCCGCGAGACGAACCCGGACGACCTGGACGGCATGATCGCGGCCGAGGGCATCCTGACTTCGCGCGGCGGCAAGACCTCCCACGCGGCCGTGGTCGCGCGCGGCATGGGCAAGACGTGCGTGTGCGGTGCGGAGGAGCTGGAGGTCGACACGAAGCGCCGCCGGATGACGGTGCCGGGCGGCCACGTGGTGGAGGAAGGGGACCTGATCTCCATCGACGGGTCGAGCGGCAAGGTGTACCTCGGTGAGGTGCCCGTGGTCCCGTCCCCGGTCGTGGAGTACTTCGAGGGCCGGATGCACGCGGGCGCCCAGGACGCCGACGAACTCGTCGAGGCCGTACACCGGATCATGGCGTTCGCCGACCGCAAGCGTCGCCTGCGGGTGCGCGCCAACGCGGACAACGCCGAGGACGCGCTGCGCGCCCGTCGTTTCGGCGCACAGGGCATCGGCCTGTGCCGCACGGAGCACATGTTCCTCGGTGACCGTCGCGAGCTGGTCGAGCGCCTCATCCTGGCCGACACGGAGGCCGAGCGCGAGGAGTCGCTGAAGGAGCTGCTCCCGCTCCAGAAGCAGGACTTCGTGGAGCTCTTCTCGGCGATGGACGGCCTGCCGGTGACGATCCGTCTCCTCGACCCGCCGCTGCACGAGTTCCTGCCCGACATCACAGAGCTCTCGGTCCGGGTCGCCCTGGCGGAGTCCCGCCAGGAGCCCCACGAGAACGAACTCCGTCTCCTCCAGGCGGTGCACCGGCTGCACGAGCAGAACCCGATGCTGGGGCTCAGGGGTGTGAGGTTGGGCCTGGTCATCCCCGGCCTGTTCACGATGCAGGTACGGGCGATCGCCGAGGCCGCGGCGGAGCGCAAGTCGGCGAAGGGCGACCCGCGGGCCGAGATCATGATCCCGCTGGTCGGCACGGTCCAGGAGCTGGAGATCGTCCGCGAGGAGGCCGATCAGGTCGTCGCGGAGGTCGAGGCGGCGACAGGCACGGAGCTGAAGCTGGCGATCGGCACGATGATCGAACTGCCGCGCGCCGCCCTGACGGCCGGTCAAATCGCCGAGGCGGCGGAGTTCTTCTCCTTCGGCACGAACGACCTGACGCAGACGGTGTGGGGCTTCAGCCGGGACGATGTGGAGGCCTCGTTCTTCACGGCGTACCTGGAGAAGGGCATCTTCGGCGTCTCCCCGTTCGAGACGATCGACAAGGACGGCGTGGGCTCCCTGGTGAAGCTCGCCGCCGAGGCCGGCCGCGCCACCCGCCCCGACCTGAAGCTGGGCGTCTGCGGCGAACACGGCGGCGACCCGGAGTCGGTCCACTTCTTCCACGAGGTGGGACTGGACTACGTCTCCTGCTCGCCGTTCCGGATTCCGGTGGCGCGACTGGAGGCGGGGCGGGCGGCTTCGCAGTCGTCGGGGAGTGACCACCGGTAGGCCTCACGGCCTCCACTGAACGCCGGAGACGCCGCCTTTGTCCCCGACCCTCACCGACGGGGCGGCGATTCCGGATCACGAAGAGAGGGCGGCACCCTTGTGCGGGGGTGCCGCCCTCTTGCTTGTGGGGCGGCGGGCCGTCCCATGCAGGAGAGCACATTCAAAAGAGCCAGAGCCTCGGCGCCAGGGGATCCCGGCGGTGCGCTGTAGAGCACGAGGCGCTGGTCGCGGTCCGTGAGCGTGAGGGTGTCGCAGTCGACGGTGATCTCCCCGACGACCGGGTGGCGGAAGGTCTTCGTGAGCATCGGCGCGGCCTGCACGTCGTGCCGCTCCCAGAGCCGGGCGAACTCGGGGCTGGCGTCGCGGAGTTCGTCGACGAGGCCGGTCACCGCGGGATCCGTCGGGTAGCGGGCGAGGGTGACACGGAGCTCCATGACGACGTGGTGCCGGAACTCGGCGGCGTCGGAGATCCCGTACAGCGTCGTGTCAGGTCGCGCCGGCCCGAGGAATGCCCGGCGCGCGAGATTGCGGTCCTTCGGGGCGACCTCGGTGAAGTCCTCCATGAGCGCGGCCGCGAGGTCGTTCCACGCGAGCACCTCGAGCGCGGCGGAAATCACGAAAGCGGCCGTCTGCGGCAGCCGCTCGAGGAGCGTGAGGATGCTCGGGCGGACGTCGCGCCGGTGCACCCGGGTACGGGTCGGCGCCGTACCCGCGAGGACGTGAAGGTGGTCGGACTCGGCGTCGGTGAGCCGCAGCGCGCCTGCGATCCCGGCGAGGACCTCGCCCGACGGCCGCGGTGCCCTGCCCTGCTCGAGCCGGACGTAGTACTCCGTGGAGATGTGCGCGAGGACCGCGGCCTCCTCGCGGCGCAGACCCGGTGTCCGGCGTCGCGGTCCGGAGGGGAGGCCGACGTCCTCCGGCCGGAGCCGCTCGCGACGGCTACGGAGGAACGCCCCGAGCTCCTGCTTGTTCATACCCCAAGTCTGCACGCTGCGCGGCGACGGATCCTGGTACCGCCTGTGCCTGCATCCGGCCTGGAGGCCGGGCTGACACTGCCGTCATGACGAACAACATTGACATCGCACCCATCGGCCTGCTCACCGGCAAGGTTGTGTTCATCACCGGCGCCAGCCGCGGCATCGGGGCGGCCGCGGCCCGGCTCTTCGCCTCCGAGGGCGCCGCCGTCGTGCTCGCCGCCCGCAGCACGGACGCCCTCGACCGCATCGTCACCGAGGTCCGCGCCGACGGAGGCGTCGCCGACGCCGTCATCCTGGACCTCGCCGACCGTGCGAGCATCCGCGCGGCTGTCGACCGCGTCGAGGAACTGCACGGACGGCTCGACGGCGCCTTCAACAACGGCGCGGCGATCCAGCAGCCCGGCCCGCTCGACACCACGAGCGACGAGGACATCGACGAGCAGTTCGCCGTGAACTTCCGCTCGCACTGGACCGCCATGACCGCCGAGGCCGCACTAATGCGACGGAGCGGTGGCGGGGCGATCGTCAACACCTCGAGCATCGGCAGCCGCCGCGCGAATCCCGCCCTCCCCGCATACGGCGCCATGAAGCGCGCGCTCAACAGCATCACCGAGACCGCGGCCGTGACCTGGGGCCGTCAGGGCATCCGAGTGAACGGCATCACCCCCGGCGGCACCGCCACGGAGATGATCGACGCCTGGGAGGCCGTATCCCCGGGCATCATCGAGCGCAATAACGCGGCGACCCCACTCGGCCGCATGGCCGAGCCCCGCGAGGTGGCCGAGGTGGCCGCGTGGCTGCTCAGCGACCGTGCCTCGATGGTGACCGGCGCGATCGTGCCGGTCGACGGCGGCGCCGGCGCCTGAAAGGGAGAGCTCGCAGATCAGGTGGTGTCCGCTGCCTGTCGGGCGGTGGCCAGTTCGACTTCCTGGACCAGGATCGGCTTGCCGCCCAAGAGGGGATTCCCGCCGCAGTGGTCGAAGTGAAGGTGGCAGTTCACGACCAGAGAGATGTCGCCGAGGGTGACTCCAGCCGCCGACAGGGCCGCCTGCAGCGCACGGCGTTGGGGTCGGTAGTGCGCTTCGGTCTCGGCGTCAGCGCTGCCGATGCCGGTGTCGAAGAGAATCAGTCCCTCGTCGTGTTGCACCAGATACGCGAGCACGGGTTCAACTCGCGGTTGCGGGCCGCCTGTTTCCGAAGCCGGCCTGATGAAGTAGCCGAGGTCGAGCCGACGCACCGCGGTGTTCTTCGCCATGCGGCTGTCCTGGCAGGCTGCGGTGTGCCGTCCAGCCGTTCTGCCGACAGCAGATCGCGGCGTGCAGGCGATCGCCTGAGCGGCGCCCGAACAGCTCTGCGCCATTCCGGCTTACGTGAAGGCCCAGCCGCTCCACCGCTCGACCCGAACGGCGACCACGGGACCCTTGGGAGGGGAGTCCTTGTACTGCGCGTACTTGCCGCACAGCAACTCCACCGCGCGCTGCCGTTCCCGTCCGTCCTCCAGCACC
Source organism: Streptomyces sp. SA15 (assembly GCF_002291145.1). Lineage (GTDB taxonomy): Bacteria > Actinomycetota > Actinomycetes > Streptomycetales > Streptomycetaceae > Streptomyces. The sequence continues at coordinate 78,181 of NZ_NTGE01000211.1, read as the reverse complement.
TCCCCGCGGCCGTCGGCGCGGGCCCACCACAGCGTGGACCAGTCCTCGGCGTAGTGGTCGACCAGGACCGTCACCGAGGGGTTCTCCTTGATGTTGCGCAACCGGCGCAGATCCCACGTGCTCTTGGGCTTGTGGTCGATCGCGAAGTACAGGACGTCGTCCTGGACGACGAAGGTGACCGGGACCGCGTGGGGCACCCCGTGGGCGTCGGCTGTCGCCAGCCTGGCGACGGGGCGCGCAACGAACCGTTCCCGGGCGGCGAGGGGCGAGAGCCTCATGTGTTCCACCGTAGTGAGGGGCTGAGGGCGCCCGGCTCCCCGTGGCGAGGGCGCCGGGCGCGCTGTCGTCAGGAGTCGAGTCCGTACGTCCGCCGGTTCCTGACAGCCCCCGTCAGCGAGACGTGCGACGTCTCCGGGCCGCCAGGAGCAGGCCGCCGCCGGCGAGCAGTACGGCCGTGCCGCCGGCCGCCACGTACGGGGTGGTGTCGTCGCCTCCGGTCGCGGCCAGGTCGGTGTCGTCCTGCCGGCCGGAGGTTTCGGAGGCTTGGGACTCGGTGTCCTCGACGCCTCCGGCGCTGTCGTTCTCGTCCTCGGCGGGTACGAAGCCGGCGGGCGGGTTGTCGCAGCCGATGCCGTCTCCGTCGCGGTCGAGGTGGTCGCCGTAGTGCTCGTCGCCCTCGGCGATGTTGGAGTACCCGTTCTCGTACGCCTCGGTGCAGTTCTCGAACGGGTGGTTGCCGTCATGGGCCTCGGCGGTGGCCGGCAGGGCGGCCAGCGTGAGCGCGGCGACGGCCGCGGTGGCGGATTTGCGGAACAGGTGCACGGAGAGCCCCCAGAGTCGGTTCATAGGCAGATCCGTACCGTGATCACGATGTGGTGATCGGTCGGATTTGAGGTGATGAACGTACTGAGGGCCTCTCGATGCTGCTGCGGATTGGCGGACCCGTGATGCGAACGTGACGTGACTGGAAAGTAGCTCTCCGTATGCACGTCGTCAGGGGTGCCGCGCTACGAGCGGAATCGGCCCCTCATCTCGTGCGGAGTTCTTCTCCTTCGGGACGAACCAATGGGAACAGCGCCGACGGCGCTACGCTGCTGTGTCATGCAGGAGACGCGCCTCGACACTGCTCGGATCAGGGCGGCTCGCCGGGTGATCGACCCTGTTTTTCTCGACACTCCGCTGTACCGCTGCGAGGCGCTGGAGCCCGACCTCGGGTGCGCGGTGAGTATCAAGCTCGAAACGGCGAACCCGGTCCGCAGCTTCAAGGCCCGCGGTACCGAGGTCGTCGCGAACCTGCTCGCCGACAGCGGCCCGCGAGCCGTGGTGTGCGCCAGCGCGGGCAACCTCGGCCAAGCCCTCGCCTGGTCCGGTCGTGGCCGGGGGCTCGACGTCACCGTCGTGGCCTCCCGCTTCGCGACTGCGGCCAAGCTTGATCGCATCCGTGCGTTGGACGCCAGGTTGGAGCTGGTGGACGGCGACCACGAGATGGCTCGCGAGCGGGCGGCGGCCATCGCGCGCTGCGACGGCATCCGGCTGGTCGAAGACAGCCTGGACCTCGAGACCTGCGAGGGCGCGGCGACCATCGGCCTGGAGCTGGTGGACATGGTGCCGTCGTTCGACGCCGTCCTGATCGCTCTCGGCGGCGGGGCGCTGGCCACCGGTGTGGGGCATGTGGTGAAGGCCTTGGCGCCCGAAGTCGAGGTGATCTGCGTCCAGCCGTTGGGCGCACCCGCGATGACACACTCGTGGCGCCGGCGGCGCGTCGTCACCACCGACTCGACCGACACCATCGCCGACGGCGTCGCCGGCCGGTGTCCCATCCCGGCCGTCCTGGACGACCTCCTCCTGGTCGCCGACGACGCCGTCCTGGTCCAGGAGGCGTCGATCATCGCCGGTATGCGGATGCTCCTCGACCACGCCGGCCTCGTCGTCGAACCGTCGGCCGCGCTCGGCATCGCGGCGATCCTCGAAGACCGTGACCGCTTCGCCGGCCGACACGTAGTCACCATTGTGTGCGGCAGCAACGTCGACGTCGACGCCTATCGCCGCTGGGTCGGTGCGGCTCCCCACCACAGGCCTTGACGTAGTCACAGGGGCTGTCCCTCGCGCAGGCACACGACCGTTCCGGAGCGGGCGGCGGTGTGCAGGGCGGTGAGTGTCGGCGGGTGGGACGTGAGGGGCGTGGTCGGCAGCTCGTTCAGGGTGAAGAGGCCGTTCTTGTCGTGTTCCGGGCTGCGACTGATGGTCTGACCGGCTGCGAGGGTGCCGCCGTAGAAGAAGAAGTCGATCACCGGACCCGTTCCCTTCACGTCGGCCCGGTGGTCGTAGCCGAGAAAGCGAGGAGGGTGGTCGAGGACGATCCCGGTCTCCTCGTGCAGTTCGCGTTGCGCGGCGCTGAGCGGGTCTTCGCCGTGATCGAGCATTCCGCCGGGCAGCCCCCAGGTTCCGGCGCTCGGCTGGCCCTCGGCGTAGCGGAGCAGCAGAATCCGGTCCTCGTGGTCGAGGAGCAGCACGCAGGACCCGACGATGGCCTGCGGAAGGGTCTTGACCCACTCCGCGCGGGGCAGTACTCGCTCCACCTCAGGCCTCCCGAGTGGCGAGGGTGCGGGCCGCGGCCTGCTTCAGGTGCTCGGTGAACGCGGTCTCGGGGTCAGGAACGCCGAGTCGGTGCAGCGCCACCATCGACGTGACGATGACGTCACAGATCTCCGCCGTCACGTCGTCCCAGGTGTGGCTCATTCCCTTCCGCGGGTTCGTGCCCGTCGCCCCGATGACGGCCTGGGCGGCCTCCCCGAACTCTTCCCCGATCTTCAGCACTTGGAGTAGGCGCCGCTGTGCGGTGGGCAGATCCGCGGTGGCCTGATCGAAGAACGCGGCGAGTTCGGCCGTAGTCTTCCACGCGGTGGTGTTCACGAGGGTGTTCCTTCCGTCGAGTGGGCGGAGTGGAGCAAAGTCGCCTACCCGGAGGAACGGGCGGCCGTGCGGATAGTCACCGGTGCGGTCACGTCAAGCGTTTCGGTCACGGGGCATCCTCACCACCAGCGCTGTTCGAGCGACGTCGAAGGACGTGGTCCGATGCCGTGTGCCTTGGAACCATCAGGGCGTGTGAGGCCACTTCGGCCCGGTCAGGCCCGTTCGGCGCGGTTCGGTGCCTTCAGGCCGGCAGTGCCGGGGCCTCCCGGCGTCGCGCGCCCGGTCTGCCGACCGGGTGGCCGGGTGGGGGCGGTTCGGCCGAGCGCAGGCGGACCACCGCGTCCAGCCCGCCCGTGGCCGCCGCGCGCAGGCTCGCCTCGCCGCCGCTCGCGTGCGCCAGGCGTTGGACCAGCGCGAGCCCGAGGCCGGACGCCGAGTCCGCCGAGGGCGAGCAACATCCATACGTGGTGTACGCGTTCGTGCACCATCTGCGTCGGGACCGTGAGCCATACGGCACCTTCCGGGCGGGCGCCCTGGCCGACCGGCGCGCGGAGACCGACAGGTACTGCACCGTTCTCAAAGGCTGAGCGGGAGTGAGTCCTGCTGCCAGGACGCATGCTCAGCCGCGTGCCCCGAACGGTGTTGGGCACGCTGGTCGCCCGCGTTCGCTCCGCGTCCGGGCGGCAGGCATCTGGTGCGTGGTCCGGGTACGTGGGGGCGGGATCCCTCACGCCGCCGGGTCTCCGGTCCGGCCTGGGCGGTCCGATGCCCGCAACGATCTCTCTGGTCGTTACGGGGCGGTGCCGTCCGTCGCCGGATCGGATGCCCGAGGGCGCGCCTTCCGATCGCCACGGCTGCCGCGTCGTGGCGAGTGGTCTTACGGTTCTTGCTGGTCAGGGGCTGCTGCCAGTGCTGGGCGCCCCACTTCGAGGTGTAGGCCGGGTCGACCGCGACGAGCGTAACGCCCTGCTCGGCGGCCATCGACACCAGCCGGGCCTTCAGCCGCGCGGTGGGGAAGCGGGAGATCAGACGACGGAAGGGCTTGTTGCGGCCGTACCTCTCCCGGGACTTTCCGTCGGTGAAGTCGAGGTCCTCGACGGCGATGGCGGCGGCACCGCTGCGACGGGTGTGGTGCAGCAGGCGGGTCAGCGCATGCCGGATCTGGGCGTCCCGCTGCGAGGCACTGCCCGACAGGTCGTAGAAGAAACGCCGGGGCTCGCCGACCGGGTTGCCGTGGATGTCGAGCTGCCAGGCGGCGAGGTGGTCGTCGTTCATGTCCACCGCCACCACCCCCTGGGCGAGGGCCGCTTCCAGCGGCAGCACGGCAGCGGTGATGCGCTGCCAGCAGGCGGTCACATACCAGCGCCCGCGCACCGTGTCGTGGTGGATGCGGTAGGCCACCGCCCGGCTGTTCGTGATCCGATCCAGCCACTCCTCGCCCCGGTGCCTGAACACCGCAGTGGCGTCCAGGACGTACCGTGCGGGGCGTTGGCCAGGTGGGCGAGCGCGGCCGGGAGTCTGATGGAGATCTGGCCGTCCTCGGTGATGCGGATGGTCTCGTTGCCCAAGTGCTTGCCGGACTCCCCGTCGGCTGCCAGGAACATCCGTGCAGCCTGCCACCGCTGCCGCCACATCTGCTCGTCCAGCCCGGCCTGGTCCAGGTGGTGGCGCAGATGAGCGAGTTGCTTGCCGCCGCGTACCACGTGCACCCGGCCCGCCGCCCAGTCCTCCTCCAGCGCCGCCAGCCGCTCCCGCAACGCGTGCAGGCGGCGGGACTTGGCGTGCCACTCCGCCCGCGAGCCGTACCCGCGTACCAGCCCTGCCCGCTTGTCGGCTTTGGCGTGCAGTGGACGGGCCAGCCGAGCTTCGATCGTGGCGATCTGCCCGCGCAGCCACGCCATGTGGGTGGCCTGGCCGCGCCGGGCCAGCGCCCACTGGTCGTGCGTGGCCTTGGTGATGCTGCCCGCCCACCGCGCCGACGAGACACCGGAAAGCTCCCGCTTCCGGCCCGCCCATGCGGCGGCATCATGGTCCCGTCCCTGCCGGGAGCGCACCGCTAGATCCCGCGCTGCCAGCGCACCGAGGAACGCACCGACCTCCTGCAGCACGGTCGCGTCGGTCTCCGAGACTCGCAGCCGCGCCCGGATCGCCACACCCGAGGGGCCGGGCACCACAAACGATGCCGCCACCTTCCGCAGCCCGCCCACCCCTCACCCCCGGCCCGACGTCCAAGATCCGTCACCCCACCCAACGAGCCCCCTCCCCAAAGGTCACGCATTCGATAGGCAAACTCCCGTTCACCTCCCTGCGAAGCCCGTCCGCGCACCTTCGCCGACAGCACCGGCACTCAGTCACACTCGCCTAATGCGCGCTTGTGCACGGTCAAGCGGCAGCAGTTCGAACCCCGCCGATGCTGGACGTACCACGTCCGCCGTGGCGGTGCCCCGGAGCGCGGCCACGATGCCCGGGCGGGAGGCCAGCGCGCGGGACGCGTCGGCGGTCAGCGGGTGGGAGGTGGCGAGCGGCGCGCCCGAGTCGTCCACGACGACCAACTTGCCGCCGATCCGTGCGGCGCAGTGCGCCACCCGCCCGGGCAGGTTCCGCTCGGCCCGCCCGCGGCGAGGGACAGCGCGGCGTACGCGGAGACGGACTCGGCCTCGTCCGCCGCCGCGTTGACCACACGCTCCCGTTCGCCGCGCGAGTAGACGAAGCCCAGCGGGATCTCCAGGCAGAGCAGCACGAGCACGGCCAGGCTGAGATAGCTGAGCAGCAGGCGGCGGGTCATGCGCGCGCTTCCGGCCCGGTGTGCACCGCCAGCCGGAAGCCGACACCGCGCAGGGTCCGGATCCAACGCCGGATGCCCCAACTTCCGCCGCAGGGCGGCCACATGGACGTCCAGAGTCTTGGTCGGACCCTGGGACACCACGCTCGACCGGCCGTCGGACACGACCCCCGACCACCCGTCACACACCCCGCCCGACCGCCCCTGGAGCACCACCCCCACCGACCCCTCAACGCCCACCCCCACCCAGCCGACGGAGTCCCCCGGCCCCGACGCCGAGTGGTTCTACCTGGACACGCGGCCCATGCCGGACGATTACGCGCGGCGCTGACCGCTCGTAGGCTGGAACCCATCCCGTAACCGGAGGGAGTTCGGTCATGTCCGGCTGGAGTGAGAAGGACATTCCCGACCAGAGCGGCCGCGTCGCCGTCGTCACCGGGGCCAACAGCGGCATCGGGTACGTCGCCGCGCGAGAGTTGGCACGCAAAGGTGCCCGAGTCGTCCTCGCGTGCCGGAGTGAGGCGCGGGGCGCGGCGGCAAGGGGCCGGATGGTCGTCGAGGTTCGGGGTGCCGAGGTCGACTTGGCATTGTTGGACCTCGGTGACCTGGGCTCCGTACGGCAGTTCGCGGCCACCTTCCCGGAAGGGCGGCTCGACCTGCTCGTCAACAACGCGGGTGTCATGGCACTGCCGTACGGGACGACCGCCGACGGCTTCGAGACGCAGTTCGGCGTCAACCACCTCGGGCACTTCGCGCTCACCGGGCTGTTGCTGCCCACGCTGCTGGCCACCCCCGGTGCGCGCGTCGTGACCGTCTCCAGCACCATGCACTCGATGTCCAACATCGACATCAACGACCTCAACAGCGAGCGGAGCTACCGGCGTTGGACCGCCTACGCCCGCTCCAAGACCGCCAACCTGCTCTTCACGCACGAGCTGGCGCGCAGGCTGGCGGCGCACGGTTCGGACGTGGTCGCGGCGGCGGCACACCCGGGGTACGCCGCCACCAACCTGCAGACCGCCGGGCCCCGCATGGCCGACCGCAAGCTCAGTGAGTGGTTCATGCGGATCGGTAACCGGTTCTTCGCCCAGTCGGCGGACGCCGGTGCGCTGCCCACCCTCTACGCCGCCACCGCGCCCGACGTACGCCCCGACTCCTTCACCGGGCCCTCCTTGGCCGGCTGGCGCGGGTCGCCCGCGTCGTCCTGGCGGGCGCCGTGGACCCTCAACGACCAGGCGGCGGGACGGCTTTGGGACGCCTCCGAACAGCTCACCGGGGTGACGTACGACGCCCTGAAGGCGTGAGGCCGGTCACTCGCCGCCGGTCACTCCGTGCCGCCGGTCATTCCGTGCCGAGCGGTCAGTCCTTTCGGCCGCTCACAGCCACCGTCACGCCCAGCCCGATCATGGTGAGCCCACCGACCCCGCCCACCGCCGACAGCCGCCGCGGCGAGCGCGCGAACCAGCCCCGCGCGGTCGCCGCCACCAGTCCCCACACGCTGTCGGACGCCACCGCGATGAGGTTGAAGACCAGGCCGAGCAGCAGCATCTGCACCGCGACATGCCCCTGCCCGCGGTCGACGAACTGCGGCAGTACGGCGGCGAAGAACACGATGGTCTTGGGGTTGCTCACCCCGACGGCGAACCCCTCCCAGAACGTGCGCACGCTCCCCTGCGCGACCGCCGCGTCACCGGCGAACGCGGCGCGCAGCGCACCGCGTTCGCGCCACGCCTTGACGCCGAGGTACACGAGGTAGGCCGCCCCGGCCAGCTTGAGCGCGGTGAAGACCAGGACCGAGCGTTCCACGACCGACCCGACCCCGAGCGCCACGGCCACGACGAGCACGCAGGCGCCGACCGTGTTCCCCACCACCGTGGTCAGGGCGGCACGACGCCCCTGGGCGAGCGCCCGGCCGATCACGAAGAGCACGCTGGGCCCGGGGACCACGATCAGCAGGAACGACATCGCCGCGAAGGCGAGCAGACGGTCGGCAGACACCATGCCTGCCATGCAAGCACGGGGACTTCCGCCCCACCACGGAATTTCCGGGCCGGCGGATTCTCAGGCCGTCGCCCCGCTGTCCACCACCAGGTCGGTGCCCACCATCGACGCGGCCGCGTCCGACGCCAGATACAGGACGGCGGCGGCCACCTCGTCCGTGGCCGATATACGGCCGAGGGGGAGCTCGGCCCGCACGCGCTCGGCGCGGTCGGCCTCCGTCTCGCCGGCATCCAGCGACATCGGGGTGTCCGTGGCGCCGGGGCTGACCGCGTTGATACGGACGCCGTCGCGGATGTGGTCGAGGGCGGCACCCCTGGTCAGCACGGAGACGGCGGCCTTGGTGGCCGCGTACGCGGCGGCACCGGGGTGACGGGAGTGCACGCCGAAGGTGGAGGCGATGTTCACGATCGCGCCGCCGGCCGGCTGGGTGCGCATCTGGCGGATCTCGGCCTGGAGGGCGAGGAAGACGCCGGTGACGTTGATGTCGAGCTGCGTGTGCCAGTCGTCCTCGGACAACTCGGCCAGGGGCTCGCCGCCGCGGAAGACGCCCGCGTTGTTCACCGCCACGTCGAGCGATCCGAATCGGTCCACGGCGGCGTCGACGAGGGCCTGTACGTCGGCTGCCCGGGCGACGTCGGCCGTGACCGCGAGCGCCTTGCCGCCCTGCGCCTCGATCAGCCGGACGGTCTCGTCGAGCGGTTCCCGCCGACGCCCGGCGACGACGACGTGCGCGCCCTCGGCGGCGAACGCGAGGGCGGTGGTACGGCCGATGCCGGATCCGGCACCGGTGACGAGTGCGGTCCTGCCGGTGAAGCGGTTGGCAGTGTTCCGGATGGTCATGATCTCCCCTTTTCTTGACCGATCGGTTCAGTATGCGGGTGTAAGAAAAGGCCCCATGAGGGCCTTGTTTCACTGAATTCAGTCGAGCAGCGCCAACGCCTGCTCCGCCGCGTCCCGGACGCGCGCCGGATCCGCCGACGCCTTGCCGACGACCTTGAGCCCCTGCAGCAACACCAGCAGCATCCGGGCAAGGGTGAGCGGATCCCGGTCGGCGGGCAGCTCGCCCTGGGCCCGGGCGCGGACCAGGGCGGAGTGGAGGACCGTCTCCATCTGGTCCCAGTTGCGCTCGACCTGCCGCGCCGCGGCCGGATCGTGCGGGGCGAGCTCGGCAGCCGTATTGGTGATGAAGCAGCCGCAACGGCGCTGTTCCTCGCCGGCCGCCTCGTCCGCATAGCGCCGCACGAGTGCTCGTACGGCGGGCAGTACCGGGCCCGGCTGGGACAGCTCCCGCAGTAGATCCGGGAGTTGTGCCTGGTAGCGGTCCAGTGCCTTCAAGTACAGCTCGTGCTTGCTGCCGAAGGTCGCGTAGATGCTCGCCCGTCCGATGCCCAGGTGCTCGACGAGGTCGGACATCGACGTCGCCTCGTAGCCGCGCTGCCAGAACAGCTCGAGGGCTGACTGCAGCGCGGCGTCGGGATCGAACTCCTTGGTCCTGGCCACGTAGCGCAGCCTAGGCTCAACCAGAACGATCGGTCAAGAAAGTTTCCTACGGCGCTTACGGGCTTACGAGGTCCGGATCTCGTACGTCGCCACCCTCACCGTCTCGTCGTCCAGGCACTGCCCGCTCTCCAGGTCGAAGCGCTGCTTCAGCAGGGGCGAGGCGACGAACGGCCGCCCCTGGTGGCTGCCGGTCAGGCCGCGGGAGAGGACCGCCGCGCCGCAGAACGGGTCGCGGTTGTCGATGGCGTACAGCTTGCCGGCGCGGTCGCGGAAGAGGGCGACCTGGCGGCCGTCGGGCAGCAGGGCCGCCACTCCACGGCCCGGCAGCAGCGCACTCAGGTTACAGACCGTGAACCAGTCGTCGGCCTGGTCGTCCAGGCGCAGTTGGATCTTCAGGTCGGTCGTCTCGGGTGCCAGGGTCATCGCTGGGCACTTCCTTCCAGGACGTCTGCCGGGTTGTCGGCGGGCCGCATGCCGATGCTCAGCAGCGGCAGGTCGGGCTTGATCTGGTCGCGCTCGGGGACGAAGCCGACGACCGGGTCGGGGGTGTCGGGCGCGTTCACGAAGGAGACGAACCGGGACAGCTTCTCCGGGTCGTTGATGGTCTGAGCCCACTCGTCGCGGTAGTTCGCGACATGCGCGGCCATCAGGGACTCCAGCTCCTCGCAGATGCCGAGGGAGTCCTCCACCACCACGTCCCGGATGTGGTCCAAGCCGCCCGGGATCCGCTCCAGCCAGGTGGAGGTGCGCTCCAGGCGGTCGGCCGTACGGATGTAGAACATCAGGAAGCGGTCGATCAGGCGGATGAGCTCGGCGTCGGACAGGTCCTGGGCCAGCAGGTCCGCGTGGCGGGGGGTGGCGCCGCCGTTGCCGCCGACGTACAGGTTCCAGCCGTTGGCCGTGGCGATCACGCCGAAGTCCTTCGACTGGGCCTCCGCGCACTCGCGCTGGCAGCCGGAGACCGCCGACTTCAGCTTGTGCGGGGAACGCAGACCCCGGTAGCGCAGCTCCAGGTCGATCGCCATGCGGACGGAGTCCTGGACGCCGTAGCGGCACCAGGTCTGGCCCACGCAGGACTTCACCGTGCGCAGCGCCTTGCCGTACGCGTGGCCGGACTCGAAGCCCGCGTCCACCAACCGCGCCCAGATGAGGGGGAGCTGCTCGACGCGCGCGCCGAACATGTCGATTCGCTGACCGCCGGTGATCTTCGTGTAGAGCCCGAAGTCGCGGGCCACCTCGCCGATCACGATCAGCTTCTCGGGGGTGATCTCGCCGCCCGGGATGCGCGGCACGATCGAGTACGAGCCGTTCTTCTGCAGGTTGGCCAGGAAGTGGTCGTTGCTGTCCTGCAGGGACGCCTGCTCGCCCTCCAGGACGTAACCGCTCGCGCCGATCGTCGGGGCGAGGGAGGCGATGATCGAGCCGACCGCCGGCTTGCAGATCTCGCAGCCGTCGCCGCCCCGGGCGCCCTCGCGGCCGTAACGGTCCAGCAGGTCCTGGTAGGTGTTGATGCGCAGGGCGAGGACGATCTCGTACAGCTCCTCGCGGGTCTGCGAGAAGCAGCCGCACAGGCCCTTGTCGACCTCGACGCCGCTGGCCTCCAGTTCGGCGTTGACGAGCTGGCCGAGGACCTTGACGCAACTGCCGCAGGTCGTACCGGCCTTGGTGCACTTCTTCACCTCGGGCACGGTCGTGCACTGGTGGTCGGTGACCGCGCCGCGGATCGTGCCCTTGGTGACGTTGTTGCAGGAGCAGATGATCGCGTCGTCCGGGAGCGCGGTCGGGCCGAGCTGGGTCGGGGCGCCGGCACCGGCGGGCAGCACCAGCGACTCCGGCGAGATGGGCGGGACCGAGCCGGTAAAGGCGCGCAGCGTGCCGTACGCCTCCGCGTCGCCGACGAGGATGCCGCCGAGCAGCGTGCCGTCGCGGCCGATGACCAGCTTCTTGTACAGGCCCGCTCGGGAGTCGGAGTAGACGACGTCGAGGCAGTCCTCGGTGGCTCCGTGCGCGTCGCCGAAGGACGCCACGTCCACGCCGAGCAGCTTCAGCTTGGTGGACAGGTCGGCGCCGGTGAAGGCGGCCTCCTCGTCGGCGGCGATGGTCGCGGCGGCCGTCTCGGCCTGCTCGTAGCCGGGGGCCACCAGGCCGTACACCCGGCCGTCGGCGGCCAGCGCGCACTCGCCGATCGCGAACACGTGCGGGTCGGAGACCGTACGGCACTTCTCGTCGACCGTGATGCCGCCACGCTCGCCGACCGTCAGGCCGCAGTCGCGGGCCAGCTGGTCGCGGGGTCGGACACCGGCGGAGAACACCACCATGTCGGTGGCGAGTTCGGAGCCGTCGGACAGCTTCATGCCGGTGACGGCGCCCTCGGAGTCGACCACGATTTCCTGCGTGCCGACGCCCGTGTGGACGCTGAGGCCCATCTCCTCGATGGTGCGCAGCAGCGCGGCGCCGCCGCCCTCGTCGACCTGTACCGGCATCAGGCGCGGCGCGAACTCCACGATGTGGCTGGTGAGTCCGAGGCCCTTGAGCGCACCCGCGGCCTCCAGGCCGAGCAGACCGCCGCCCACCACGGCACCGGTCGTGCGGGTCTTGGCGTACTCCTCGATGGCGAGGAGGTCCTCGATCGTGCGGTAGACGAAGCAGCCCTTCGCGTCCTTGTTGGGGACCGGCGGCACGAACGGGTAGGAGCCCGTGGCCAGGACGAGGATGTCGTAGTCGAAGACCTGACCGGACCTGGCCGTGACCTTCTTCGTCTCGCGGTCGATCGTCTCCGCCGGGTCACCGACGTACAGCTCGATGCCCTCCTTCTCGATGAACTCCATGTCGGTCATCGAGAGGTCCTCGGGCGTCTTGCCCGAGAAGTACGAGGTGAGCGCCACGCGGTCGTACGCCGGACGCGGCTCCTCGCACAGCACGACCACGCGGTGCGTGGCGGTCATGCCGCGCTCGGCGAGCGCTTCGAGGAAGCGCTGGCCGACCATGCCATGGCCGACGAGCACGATCGTGGGGGTGTCCGTGGACATCAGGAGCCTCCATCGTTGGTAAGCAGGTGGAGCAGAGGACCGCCGTCGGACGGGAGCGGCTCTGCTCCCTCCCAGGCGCGCGCGAGCGCGCCGACGGTGCCGAGTTCGCCGACGAGGACCCCGCCGACCAGGCGGTCGTCGCGGACGACGACCTTGCGGTAGGTGCCGCGCGTGGCGTCGGCGAGCTGGACCACGTCGTCGCCGGGGAGGGCCTCCGTCTCACCGAACGCGGCGAGGTCGAAGGCGGACTGCCCGGCGAGGGTGAGGCGGGTCAGCGAACGGGTGCCGGTGTACCGGGCGTCGGCGTCGCCCGCCAGCGACTCGGCCAGGACGTCCGCCTGTTCGAGCGCCGGGGTCGCGAGCCCGTACAACGTGCCGTCGTGCTGCGCGCAGTCGCCGATGGCCCGGATGTGCGGGTCGGAGGTGCGCAGTTCGTCGTCGACGACGACGCCCTTGCGGACGTCGAGGCCGGCGATCTGGGCGAGACCCACACGCGGGTGGACCCCGCACGCCAGGACCACGAGGTCGGCGTCGAGGGCGTAACCGTCGGCCATCTCGACCGAGCGGACCGCGCCGCCGACGCAGCGCACGTCGCGCACCCGGCACTCGGTGTGGATCTCGACGCCGAGGTCGGTGAGGTGCCGGCGGACCAGCTTGGAGGCCGCCGGGTCGAGCTGGCTTTCCATGAGCCGCTCGGACTGCTGGGCGAGGACGACCTGCGCGCCGCGCAGGGCGAGCGCGCGGGCCGCGGACACCCCGAGGAGCCCGCCGCCGATCACGACCGCCCGCACGCCCGGCCGTACCGCCTTGGACAGGCCCAGGCAGTCGTCCATGGTGCGGAACGCGTGCACGCCCTCGGGCAGCACGTGATCGGGGGTGAACAGTCCGCGCAGCGGCGGGAGCACCGGGTTGGAGCCGGTGGCCAGGACCAGCGTGTCGTATGCGATCTTCGAGCCGTCCGCGCACTCGACGTTCCGCCCGGCCCGGTCGATGCCGGTGACCCGGGCACGGGTCAGCTCCGCAGGCGCCGGGAGGGCGATCACGTCGGGGCTGTAGCGGCCGGCCAGCACCTCGGCGAGCAGCACCCTGTTGTACGGCCGGTGCTCCTCCTCGCCGATCACCAGCGCGGGCACGCGGAGCTCACCGAGCCGCCGGGCGAGACGGACGCCCGCGAGGCCGGCGCCGATCACCACCACACGCGTATTCGAGGTCATGTTCAGGAGCGTGCGTTGCCGGTGTTACCCGACCGCATCACGTCTGTTTCCCGCGGGGAACGCTGCGCTCAGCGAGGGCCGGGCGCGGGTGTGAGGGTTCGCGGAGCGCGGCGGGGGCGGGCTGTGAGGAGCTGGCGGGAGTGGCCGGACCTCCGGGTTCCGGTGCAGCCACCATCGTCTACGACCGGGAGCGGCGCGAGCCCGGGTTTCACCAGCTCACGCGCGGAGGGGGAGCCGCTCCGAGACGCAACCTCAGAAGATCCTCATCTCGATGGACGGGGCACCTATCCCCTCCATAGGGTCCCGATCATGCCCGATATATCGCTGACCATGGTCGTCGTCCTCTGCCTCGCGGCCCTGGCGGCCGGCTGGATCGACGCCGTGGTCGGCGGAGGCGGGCTCCTGCTGCTGCCGGTCCTGCTGCTCGGCCTGCCGTCGAGCACCCCGGCCGCGTACGCCCTCGGCACCAACAAGGCGGTCGCCATCGTCGGCACGACGGGCGCGGCCGTGACGTACGCCCGCAAGGCCCCGGTCGACGTCGGCACCGCCGTACGCATCGGCCTCGCGGCCCTCGCCGGATCCTCGGCCGGGGCCTTCTTCGCGGCCGGGATGAGCACGGAGGTCCTCAAGCCGGTGATCATGGTGGTGCTGCTCGCCGTGGCCGCCTTCGTGATCCTGCGCCCCGCCTTCGGAACCGCCCCCGCGACCGGCCCGGCCACCCGCCGCCAGATCTTCGCCGCGATCGGCCTGGCGGGCCTCGGCATCGGCTTCTACGACGGCCTCATCGGCCCCGGCACCGGCACGTTCCTCGTCCTGGCCCTCACCGCGGTCCTCCACCTCGACCTGGTCACCGCCTCCGCCACCGCCAAGATCGTCAACTGCTGCACCAACGCCGGCGCCCTCGCCACGTTCGCCTGGCAGGGCACGGTCCTGTGGCAACTGGCCGCCCTCATGGCCGTGTTCAACCTCGCGGGCGGCACGCTGGGCGCGCACACCGCCCTGAAGCAGGGCAGCGGCTTCGTCCGGATCGTGCTGCTGACGGTGGTGTTCGCGCTGGTGGCGAACCTGGCGTACGAGCAGTGGGTGGCCTGAATTGGCCTGAATTGGCCTGAATCGGCCCTGAAAAACGAGTGGGGCGACTTCGCGCGGCCCCCTACTGTGACCCGCGTGACAACTCAGGTGATCGTGCTCAACGGCGGCTCCAGCTCGGGCAAGTCCGGGATCGTGCGGTGTCTGCAGGAAGTGCTGCCGGAGCCCTGGCTGGCCTTCGGGGTCGACTCGCTGCTCGAGGCGATGCCCGGTGCGGGCACGGGGATCGAGTTCGCCCCGGACGGCGGGGTGAGCGTCGGCGGGGATTTCATGGCCCTGGAAGCGGCGTGGGCGACGGGAATCGCCGCGATGGTCCACGCCGGCGCCCGGGTGATCATCGACGATGTCTTCCTCGGCGCGGCGGCCACCCAGGAACGGTGGCGCGAGGTCCTCGACGGACTGGACGTGCTCTGGGTCGGCGTCCGCTGCGAGGCGTCGGTGGCCGCGGGCCGGGAGATCGCCCGGGGCGACCGGGTGCGGGGGATGGCCGAGAAGCAGGCGGAGCTGGTCCACCGGGGCGTCGTCTACGACGTGGAGGTGGACACCACCCGCTCGGAGTCACTGGAGTGCGCGCGGACCATCGCCGCACACGTGAGCTGAGCGTCGCGGCACACCTGAGCTGAGCTAGGGCTTCCGCAGAAGCAGTTCCACCACCCCCGTCGTGTCCTCCTCCCCGTTCCCCAGGGCGAGCCGCCGCTCCATCAGGTCCATGTACGGCCTCAGCAGCTCCGCGCTCACGCCCTGTTCCTCGGCCGTCCGCAGCAGCGTGGCGTTGCCCGCGACCTGCATCGCCAGGCTGGAGACGACGTCCTTGCCGTAGTCGCCGCTCTCCAGCTGGTCGGCGGCCTTGTGCGCGGAGTGCGCCATCGCGGTGAGCCAGGACACCAGCAGCGGCGCGAAGTCCTTCGGTGCGATGTCCTCCCGGCGGATCAGCGCGAAGGCGTGCGTGATGCCCGCGAACATCCCGTTCATCGCGCTCAGCAGCGCCACGTCGTGCAGCGCGGCGAACCCGGGGTCCGCGCCGACGTAGGTGGTCCCGGCCGGTACGGCGAGCGTGTCCCGGTGCTCCTCGAAGAGCGCGGCGGAACCGCTGTAGAAGACGTACGCCCCGGAGTCGGGCGCCCCGATCATCGGCGGTACGGCCATGATCCCGCCGTCCAGGAAACGGGCGCCGCGCGCCTTCGCCCACGCGGCCCGTGAACGCCCCTGGCCAGGGGTGCCGGTAGTGATGTTCACCAGGTCCCGCCCGGTCAGGTCGGCCCCGTCGAGGGCCTCGCCGACCGAGGCGTCGTCGAGCAGACAGACGACCACGAGCCGGTTCGCGGCCACCGCCTCGGCGGCGCTCGCGGCGACGGTCGCGCCCTCGGCGGCCAGGGCCTCGGCGCGGGCGGGGGTGCGGTTCCAGACGGTGACGGGATGCCCGGCGGCGAGCCAGGCGCGGGCGAGGGCGGTGCCCATGGCTCCGGTGCCGAGGAGGGTGAGCGGGGTGGACGGACCGGGCTGAGCAAGTGCGTTGTCAGTCATGGCGATTAGGCTCGTCGCAGGGGAGCGGCCTGCTCAAGTACGCACTTCGGAGTGGGTGGTTACCGCCGGGAAAGAGTCCAGGCAGGAGGAGGGGCGGGCATGACGACGGCACGACGGCCGGGATCGTACGTCTGCGGGATCGACGCGGCGATGGACGTGATCGGCGGTAAATGGAAGGTGCTCATCCTCTGGGAGCTGTCCGTGCGCCCCTGCCGGTTCGGCGAGTTGCGCCGGGGCCTGCCGGGCGTGACGGAGAAGGTGCTCGCCGCGCACCTGCGGGAGCTGGAGGCGGACGGCATCGTGCACCGGGAGGCCTACGACGAGGTGCCGCCGCGGGTGGAGTACTCGCTGACGCGCCGGGGGGCTTCTCTGAACGAGGCGCTGGCGCCGCTGGGCGCGTGGGGACGCGAGAACGTCCTCGTCGGTGCACCGCAGCCGCACGGCTCAGCGGCCGCTGCCCGTCAGATGCGCGAAGACGACGACGTTCCCCTGATAGCCGGTGCTCCGTGAATAGTCCCCACCGCATGTGATCACCCGCAGCTCGGGCCGCGCGGCCGCCCCGTACACCTTCTCGTCGGGGAAGTGCTTCGCGGCGTACACCTCGACCGCGTCCACGGCGAACACCGCGACGCCCCCGTCGCGCCGGTCCACCTCGATGGCGGCGCCCTTCTTCAGGGCGCCGAGGTCGTAGAAGACGGCGGGGCCGTCGGCGTTGTCGACGTGCCCGGCGACGATCGCGGTCCCCCTCTCACCGGGCGTGGTGCCGGCCTCGTACCAGCCGGCGAGGTTCTTCTTCGCGGCGGGCGGGACCTCCAGGCTGCCGGTCGGGGTGAGGCCGAGGCCCATCAGGGGTGCGTTCACGCGGATGGAGGGGATGCGGATCCGGTCGGGCGGGGAGGGCGGCAGGGCGGGCGCGGCGGACGGCTCGGGGCGAGCCCGGTCGGCGTGGGCTTCCGTACGGCCTCCCGCAGGGGCATCCGCACGGCCTTCGTGGCCTTCGCGGGCTTCGTGGCCTTCATCGGCTTCATCGACTTCATGGGCTTCCGCCGCGGACGGCTGCGGTGGGGCATGCGTCGCCGCGCCACTGCCCAACAGCCACGCGCCCGAGCAGAGGGCGACCGCGGTGACGGCCGCTATCGCGGCGTTTCCGAGCCTGCGCACAGCGGACAACCCCTCTCCTGGCTGAGCCCCACCCCCTCCGGGCCGCGAGGGGCGTCGGACCCGGAGGGGGAGGGGACGTGCGGTACCGGCGGACGGACAGCGGAGGGTGTCCGTCAGATCCCGTCGCCTCTCGCCCGGCGATGCAGGAGCCAGGTACCGCCCGCGGCGGCGACGGCGAGAGCCGCCACGCCGGCCGCGGTCCGCACGGGATCGGGGCCCAGTGTGCCGCCGACCCCCGTCTTCACACTTCCCCGGGGATGCACCTGCCCGCGCTCCGACGTCAGCGTGACGACCAGGTCACCCGTGACCCGTCGGCCGCCCTCCGCGCAGACCGCGACGATCTCGTACGTCCCCGGCTGCGCGCTCGGCGGCACCGGGAACTGCCCGATCGCCAGGCTCTCGGTGGCACTGGGCGCCAGCGGGAAGGAACCGGCCCCCACCGCGCCGGCGTCACCCTCCGCCGAACCGCCGTCCCCGCAGGCGGCCGTGTTCACGGTGACCAGCTCGCCCGGCACGACCGAGGAGGGCGAGACGTCCAGGCTGTCGGTGCTTCCGCCGTACGCGGGCGCGGCGCCGAGGCCTGCCACGGCGACGGCGAACGCGGTACCGGTGAGCAGGCGGGCGGTGCGTCGCATCGGTGCTCCTTCGACCTCTTCGGGTTCTGCCCGTGGGGGCTGCCCTTTCGAGGTAAGTGGCAGAGGGCCGAGACCGCTTGTCGAGGGAGCGCCAGAAATGGGGTGAATGGGTGTCAGACGGGCCCCATCCGAAGTCTTCTGCCCGACATTTCAGCAGGTCACCGAAGCGAGGCGGCTGCGCGAAGAAAAGAACCCGAAGGATGCGGAGCACGACTGTGAACGGGTGACCGCCTGGGCCTCTGCCCAAATGGTCGCATTCGGTGATGGGCAGATCTGTTCCACCCCCGCGAGGGAAAACCGCAGGTCACGTGACCCTGCCGGTGGAACAGATCTGCCCAACACTGATCGGGTACGCCGCTCAGGACGCGTACTCGGCCAGGACTCGGCTCACCGTGCGGCGGCCCACCGCGGCCAGCGCCGGGTTCTTTCCGCCGCGGTAGTAGTGGTCCGCCATGAGGCCGAAGCACAGGGCCCAGCCCCGGCCCCTGGCCCACGTCATGTCGTCGACGTCCACGGCCTCGCGGAACAGGGGGCGGGTCTCGGCGCCGAAGAGGCTCCACGCGGGCATCACGTCCGCCGCCGGATCCCCGACGCCGAGCCCGCCGAAGTCGATGACGGCGGTGAGCCGGCCGTCCTCGGCCACCAGGTTCCCGGGCAGCAGATCGGCGTGGAGCCAGACAGGCTCGCCGTCCCACTGGGGCAGCCTGAGGATGTCCTCCCAAGCCGCCGTCGCGAGGGTGGCGTCCACTATGCCGTCGGCACTCAGATCACGGATCGCTGTACGGACGTACTCATCGCGACCGCCCCCGCCGACCGGCCCGCCCCGGAAGGACGGCCTCCCACCCGTGGCGTCGACCCGCCGCAGCGCCGCGACGAACCGCCCCAACCGGACGGCGGCATCCGCGACTTCGACGATCGGCACGTCGTAGGCATTGTCACCGTCCAGCCAGCGATACACGCCCCACCTCAGCCCGTACCCCCGCCCCGGCTCACCCTTCGCGAGCGGCACCGGTACGGCGAGAGGCAGATGCGGGGCGAGAAGGGGCAGCCACCGATGCTCCTCATCGATCTGCCGCGCCCCACCGGGCAACCGCGGCAGCCGTACGACCATGTCCTCGCCCAGCCGGTACATGGCGTTGTCGGTCCCGGCGGACTCGACCAGCCGTACCGGCAGCTCGGCCCACTCCGGAAACTGGTCCGCCACCAGTCGCCCGACCAACGCCGCGTCGAGGTAGAGCTCGTCGGCGTGCATCTTGGTGGTGGACGGCATGGGGCTCCCTGGGCGTTGGGCGGGTGGGCGGCAGCGGAGCGTATCCGGCGGGTGAGTGTCGCCGCCACAGCTTTTGTCTTCCGGCGGTGGACAAAAGCGGTGGACAGAGATCACGTGAGCGGCAGACTTGCCACATGACGCCATCGGATCCCAAGGCTGACCTTCACTTCTACCTGCAGTCCGCCCGCGATGCCCTGCTGTGGAAGCTGGAAGGGCTCTCGGAGTACGACATCCGCCGCCCGCGGACGCCGACCGGCACCAACCTCCTGGGCCTGGTGAAACACGCGACCGGCGCGGAGCTGGGCTACCTCGGCGACACGTTCGGACGGCCGTCCGGCGAACCGCTGCCCTGGCTCGACGACGGTGCTGAGCCCAACGCGGACATGTGGGCCACCGCCGCCGAGTCACGCAAGCACATCGTGGAGCTCTACCACCGGGCGTGGGCGCACGCGGACGCGACGATCGACGCGCTGGCGCTGGACACGATCGGCCGGGTGCCGTGGTGGCCGAGCGGCAGGGACGAGGTGACGTTGCATCATGCCGTAGTGCGCGTGATCGCCGATACGCACCGGCACGCCGGGCACGCCGACATCATCCGGGAACTCATGGACGGTGCCGTGGGGATGAACAAGGGCAACGACAGCATGGCGCCGGGCGACTCGACGTGGTGGGAGAACCATCGAAGCCGGCTGGAGCGTGCGGCTCGGGAAGCCGACCGGGACACGTGACCGGTCGAGTCCGGCACGTTCATGGCCGCCCCGGCCTCACGACCGAGGCGGCCGCCTCACGCCCCCCGGCGCGGGATCACCCGACGCCCACCCCCCTCCAAGCCGCCCCCACAGCCCCGTACTCCGCACTCCCCGCCCCGTACAGATCCCGCGCCGCGTTCAGCGTCGCCGTACGCGCACCCGCGTAATCCGTCGACGACGTCATGTAGACCGTCAGCGCCCGGTACCAGATCTTGCCCACCTTGTCGCGGCCGATCCCCGTCACCGAAGACCCGTCGCACGTCGGCGAGTCGTAGCTGACACCGTTCACCGTCTTCCTGCCGCTGCCCTCCGCCAGCAAGTACGCGAAGTGGTTCCCGACCCCCGACGAGTAGTGGACGTCAAGAGTCCCCACCGTCGGGCTCCAGCAGTCCACCGACACCCCGTCCTTCGACGGCTTGTCCATGTACCGCAGGGCCTCCCGGCCGAAGCCGGAGCGGACGACCTTCTCGCCGATCAGGTAGTCGCCGGCGTCGGAGGAATTCCCCGCGTGGAACTCCACCAGTGCGCCGAAGACGTCCGATGTGGCCTCGTTCAACCCACCCGACTCGCCCGAGTACGTCAGCGCCGCCGTCTTCGACGTCACGCCGTGGGTCATCTCGTGGCCGGCGATGTCCAACGACACCAGGGGGCCGAGCTGGGTCCCGTCACCGTCGCCGTACGTCATGCAGAAGCAGGTGTCGTCCCAGAAGGCGTTGTTGTACCGGGTGCCGTAGTGCACACGGCTGTACGAGCCCTTGCCGTCGCCCGCGATGCCGTTGCGGCCGTGGACGTTCTTGTAGTAGTCCCAGGTCACGTCCGTGCCGTACTGGGCGTCCACCGCCGCCGTCGCCCGGTCGGACGTCGTGCCCGTGCCCCAGTGGTTGTCCGCGTCCGTGAAGACCGCCGAGGGGGCCCGGCTGAGGCAGATCGCCAGGACGCACAGGTCGGTCTGGCTCGCCGCGTCGCCGGTGTACGTGTTTCCGCGCGTGGCGTCCTTGAGTTGGTACGTCGATCCCGACAGCGTCGTGTTCAGCGGGACCTTGCCGCTGTACAGCGACTCGCCGTCGCCCGACGCCGACTCGACACTGTCCCAGGCGTCGATCCGGGCGCCCGTGCGGGCGTCGGTCAGCGTCGTCCGCGCGACCGGGTTGCCGAGGGAGTCCTGCGCCACGGCGTCGGTCTGCCACGCGAGCTTCGGGGCCCCGTGCAGGGCGTCGACGACCAGACGGGGCTTGGCCGTCACCTTCCTCAGCGTCTCGCCGAGGTGCGCGGCGCGCAGTGCGTTCACCGCGAGGTCGGTGGCCTGGCGCAGGGACAGGGCGGGGGTCACGCTGGCCAGGGATATCGCGCTCCGCGTCGCCCGTGAGGCGCTGCGGTACGAGCCGTCGCGAGCGAGGTGGACCACGAAGTCGCCGCCCAGGACGGGGAGTTGACGGTATATGCGGTCGTAGCGGACGTGCTGGGTGCCGTCCGCGTCCACGACCACGTCCCGGACGCTCGTGTCCTGCCCGGCGGTGAGGCCCAGGGCCGAGGCCCGGTCCGCGAGTACCGACGCCGCGTTCTCGATCGCGGTGGCCCGGGTCGGCCGGTCGGCCGCGTCGGCGGCGGGGGAGAGTGCGACGGCCAGCAGGGTGGCGGTGGTGGCGGCCGCTCCGGCGGCGGCGGGACGGCGGGAACCTCGGGCATGCGGCCGTATCCGGCTCATCGGTCTCCTCGGGAAGGGCCTGATCTTGACCAAGAGTTAAGGGGCCCTTGACCTGCCATGTCCATGGCGGGATTGCGAAGGAGTGTGAGGGGTGAGAATCGCTTTTGTGAGAGCGACGCGACTCCCCTTCTTCGTCTACGGCACCCTCCGCACCGGCGAGGTCAACCACGACCTCTTCCTGCGCGGCCGCACGCAGGCCGAGGAACCGGCGCGACTCACCGACGCGGTGCTGTACGACGGGCCCGGCTATCCGTACGTCGTGGAGGAACGGGGCGGGACGGTGCGCGGGGAACTCGTCACCGCGCGACCGGAGGCGTACGAGGACCTCCTCGCCGGCCTCGACCGCCTGGAGGAGTACGCGCCGGGAAACCCGCGCAATCTGTACGAACGCGTCGAGCGCGAGGTGATCCGGGACGCCGACGGCACGGCCGTACGCGCCTGGGTGTACGTCGCCGCGCCCTCCGTCGCCGCCCGGCTGCGCGATCGGGGCAAGCTGATCGAGAGCGGGGACTGGTCGGCGGGGTGAGCCGCACCGGCACCCTCAACGCGCGCACACCCGCAGTGGTGAACCCTACGACTTCACCGTCTCCACCCGCGGCCGTAGACCTACGACTTCACCGTCTCCAGCCGCACCGCGCACGCCTTGAACTCCGGCATCCGTGACGTCGGGTCAAGTGCCGGGTTTGTCAGGGAGTTGGCACGGCCCTCGCCCGGCCAGTGGAAGGGCATGAAGACGGTGTCCGGACGGATCGCGGTGGTGATGCGGGCCGGTGCCACGGCCCGGCCGCGCCGGGAGACGACGGCCACCGGGTCGCCCTCGGCCGCGCCCAGCCGCTCCGCCAGCCGGGGGTGCAGTTCCACGAACGGGCCGGGCGCGGCGGCGTTCAGCTCGTCGACGCGCCGGGTCTGGGCGCCGGACTGGTACTGCGCCACCACCCGGCCGGTCGTCAGCAGCACCGGGTACTCGGCGTCGGGCTCCTCGGCGATCGCCCGGTGCGAGACGGGGACGAACCGGGCCCGGCCGTCCGCCGTGGCGAAACGGTCCAGGAAGAGGCGGGGGGTGCCGGGGTGGACGCCTTCGGCGGTGTCGTCCCGCGCCGGGTCGTCCGGCTGGAGATCGAGGGCCGCGTCCTCACCGTCTGCCGCGTCCTCACCGTCTGCCACGTCCGCGGTGGCGGTCGGGCACGGCCAGAACACCCCGTTCTCCTCCACCAGCCTGCGATAGGTGATCCCGGAGTAGTCCGCCGGCCCGCCCGCGCTCGCCCGGCGCAGCTCCTCGAAGACCTCCTCGGCGTCGGTCGGGAAGCCCTTTTCCACGCCCAGCCGGGCGGCCAGCTCGTGCATGACCTCCAGGTCGCTGCGCACGCCCTCCGGAGGGGTGATCGCCTGCCGCCGCAGCAGCACCCGGCCCTCCAGGTTGGTCGTGGTGCCCGTCTCCTCCGCCCATTGAGTGACGGGCAGGACGACGTCCGCGAGCGCCGCGGTCTCCGACAGCACGACGTCGCACACGGCCAGGAAGTCCAGCGACCGCAGCCGTTCCTCGATGTGCGCGGCGCGCGGCGCCGACACCACCGGGTTCGACGCCATCAGCAGCAGCGACTTGATGTCCCCGCCCAACGCGTCCAGCAGTTCGTACGCACTGCGACCCGGCCCCGGCAGCGAGTCGGGGTCCACGCCCCACACCTCGGCCACATGCCGCCGCGCAGCCGGATCGTCCAGCTTGCGGTAGCCGGGCAACTGGTCGGCCTTCTGGCCGTGTTCGCGCCCGCCCTGCCCGTTGCCCTGCCCGGTCAGACAGCCGTACCCGGACAGCGGGCGCCCCGCCCGGCCGGTCGCCAGGCACAGGTTGATCCACGCGCCCACCGTGTCGGTGCCCTTGGACTGCTGCTCGGGTCCGCGCGCGGTGAGCACCATCGCGGACTCCGGCTCGCAGAACATCCGTACCGTCTCGCGGAGTTGGGGGACGGAGACGCCCGTGATCCGCTCCACGTACTCGGGCCAGTGGGCCATCGCCGCGGCGCGCGCGTCCTCCCAGCCGACCGTGCGCTCACGGACGTACTCCTCGTCCACCCGGCCCTCGGCGACGACCAGGTGCAGCAGACCGAGCGCGAGCGCCAGGTCGGTGCCGGGCCGGGGTGCCAGGTGGAGGTCGGCCTGCTCGGCGGTCTTGGTGCGGCGCGGGTCGATGACGATCAGGGTGCCGCCGTTCTCCCGCAGTTCGTTGAAGAAGCGCAGCGATGGCGGCATGGTCTCCGCGAGATTGGAGCCGACCAGGATCACGCAGCCCGTCTTCGGGATGTCCTCCAGCGGGAAGGGCAGGCCGCGGTCGAGCCCGAAGGCCTTGATGCCGGCGGCCGCCGCGGACGACATGCAGAAGCGGCCGTTGTAGTCGATCTGCGAGGTGCCGAGCACGACCCGGGCGAACTTGCCGAGCGTGTACGCCTTCTCGTTGGTCAGGCCGCCCCCGCCGAAGACCCCGCACGCGTCCGGGCCATGTTCCGTGCGCGTGCGGGACAGCCCCTCGGCGATCCGGTCCAGTGCCTCGTCCCAGGATGCGGGCACGAGCGTGCCCTCGGAGCGCACCAACGGGGAGGTCAGCCGCACCCGGGACGAGAGCACCGCGGGCGCCGTGCGGCCCTTGCCGCACAGTGCCCCCCGGTTCACCGGGAAGTCCGCGCGCTCGCTCACTTCGACGGTCCCGTCCGGTACGGGCGTCAGATTCATCCCGCACTGCAGGGCGCAGTACGGGCAGTGCGTGGGCGTCGCGGAGTTCTGCATGCTTCTCAGCGTGCTTCGGCCGTGTTACGCGCCGGGCGGTTCCCTGTTACACGGGCGGGACGGCGACCTCCCCGCCGCCGCCCGTCCGCCGTGAGGGCCGTGAAGGCCCACCCCTGAGTCGCCGCTGGTGGGGCAAAAGTTGCCCATGTGGCGAATGCGAGCTCATGTGGCTCATTTCGTTCCATACTTGGCCGATCTCACCTAGTTGAGGCTTGAAGAACCGGCACTACAGTCGGGCCTCACCCAAGGATCCGAAGGCGCTGCACGACTCCGCACGGCATTCGACACACCGGGCATGCCCACCGCTCATTCCGGCGATTCCGGACAAGGCAAACCGTCACTCGAAACAGCCAGCCAGGAGGTCCCCCCAACATGCCCCTGCGCCACTTAGCAACCAACGACCAGCACCTTTTCCGGCAGTACGGCCACGGCCCGACCGTCCCCGTCCCGGACCCCCTCGTCCACCACGCCGTCGAACGGCAGGCCGCGACCGCCCCGCACACGGTCGCCGCCGAACATCTCGGCACGACGATCACCTACGGCGAGCTCGACCGCCGCGCCGACGCTCTCGCCGCCCGCCTGGCCCGGGAGGGCGTACGGCCCGGCGATCACGTCGGCCTCTTCGTCCGCCGCTCGATCCCGATGCTCGTCGGACTGCTCGGCATCCTGAAGGCGGGCGCCGCCTACGTTCCCCAGGACATCGGCCTCGCGCCCCCGGCCCAGCTCACCCACGTCGTCCGCACCGCCCGCACCCGCGTGGTCCTCACCGTCGCCGAACACGCCCACCGCGTGCCGCTGCCGGACGGCCACCGCCTGATCACACTCGACGAGCCGCTGCCGTACGAACCCGGTCCGCGCCCGGCGATCAGTGCGGACGACGGCTGCTACGTCCTGTTCACCTCCGGCACCACCGGTCGGCCCAACGGCGTGAAGGTCACCCACCGCAACGTCGCCAACATCCTCCTCACCGCCCCCGGTGACCTCGGCATCGGCCCCGGCGACCGCGTGGCCCAGCTCCTCAACATCGCGTTCGACATGGCCGCCTGGGAGATCCTCGGCTGTCTCGCCCACGGCGGCACCCTGATCATCCGCGGCAAGGACATCGCGGCGGCGGCCCGTACGGCCACCGTGCTGATCGCCACCCCGACCGTGCTGACCGGCATCAACCCCGCGGCCTGCCCGCGGGTACGCGCGGTCGCCGTCGCCGGAGAGCCCTGCCCACGCCCGCTCGCCGACCGCTGGGCCCGCCAGGCGGCCTTCTTCAACTGCTGCGGCCCGACCGAGACGACGATCGTCAACACGATGCGTCGCCACGACCCGTCCGACCCCCTGCTCACCATCGGCCGCCCCACCCCCAACAACACGGTCTACGTCCTCGACGCCGACCGTCGGCCCTTACCCATCGGCGAGGTCGGCGAGATGTGGGCGGGCGGCCACTGCGTCTCGGCCGGCTACCTCGGCAACGACGAGCTGAACGCCGAGCGCTACGCCCCCGACCCCTTCCTCGGTCCCGGCCACCGCATGTTCCGCACCCGCGACCTGGGCCGCTGGACCCCCGACGGCGAGCTCGAACACCTCGGCCGTACCGACGACCAGGTCAAGGTGCGCGGCTTCCGCGTCGAACTCGACTCCGTCTCCTCGGTACTGGAGTCGGTCGACGGCTGCCGGCGCGCGGTGACCGTGAAACGGGACGCCCGCCATCTCGTGTCGTTCGTCTGCCCGGCGGACGTCGACCCGGACACCGCCCGCCGCGCGGTGGCGGACGCCCTGCCGTACTACTGCGTGCCCTCCGAAGTCCTGCCGCTCGCGTTCCTCCCCGAGACCGACCGCGGCAAGATCGACAAACAGGCGCTGCTGCGGCTGGCCGAGGAGCGGACGGCCCTTCAGGGGGCGGCCCGATGACCACGTCACTCAACCGGGAGACAGGGGAGACACGGCAGACAGCCGAGCTGCCCCCGCTCACCAGCGGGTCCCGCCGCCTGCTCAAGCACCCGCGCCTGATGCACTACAACCGGCTGGCGGGACTGGTGATTCTCGCCAATCTGGCGTTTCTGTACGCGGGTTGGCCGCTTTCGACGCCGACACTGGGTCACGCCGCGATCGCCAACCTCGCCCTCGCGGTCGTCGTCCGCCAGCAGTACGTCATCAACTTCCTCTTCCGGCTGGCCACTTGGCCGTCGCCCAGTTGGCCGCTGCGGGTCCGCTGGACGCTGGGCAAGGTGTACCACTTCGGTGGGCTGCACGTGGGCGGGGCGCTGGCGGGGGCGGGCTGGTTCCTGGCACTGGCGGTCACGGTGACGGTGGAGGGCAGCAACTGGCCTCTGATCGCAGTGAGTTGGACCCTGATCGCCCTCCTGCTGGTCATCATCGCCACGGCCCTGCCTCCCTTCCGCTCCCGCCACCACGACCACTTCGAGAAGATCCACCGCTTCGGCGGCTGGAGTGGCCTCGCCCTCTTCTGGACGCACACCTTGCTCTCCGGGCAGGGGCCGGTACCCGTGTCGGTCCTCGCGGTCGTCACCTTCAGCGTCGCCCTGCCGTGGCTGCGGCTGCGCAAGGTCGACGTACGCGTCGAACGGCCCTCCCGGCACGTGGTGCTGGCCCGCTTCAACCACGGCGAGACCCCCTTCGCCGGTTCCTCCACGGCGATCAGCCGCAGCCCGCTGAAGGAGTGGCACTCCTTCGCCAACGTCCCGTCCCCCGGCGAGTCCGGCTTCCGGCTCACCATCTCCCGGGCCGGCGACTGGACCGGCTCCTTCATCGACGACATGCCGTCCCGGGTGTGGGTGAAGGGCATCACCACAGCCGGCGTCGCCAACATCGAGACACTGTTCAAGAAGGTGGTCTACGTGGCGACCGGCAGCGGCATCGGCCCCTGCCTGCCGCACCTGCTGGCCGCCGAGGTCCCCTCCCGCCTGGTCTGGGCGACCCGGGACCCCCGCGCGACCTACGGCGACGCCCTGGTCGACGAGATCCTCGCCGTCCAGCCGCACGCCCTCGTCTGGG
Organism: Streptomyces sp. SA15; assembly: GCF_002291145.1. GTDB lineage: Bacteria > Actinomycetota > Actinomycetes > Streptomycetales > Streptomycetaceae > Streptomyces. The sequence goes on along the minus strand of NZ_NTGE01000211.1, from coordinate 50,825 downwards.
ACACCTCCCGGCACGGCAAGCCCGACATGGTCCGGCTGGCTTACGAGGCGTACCGCGACTTCGGGGCCGAAGCGGTGATCTGCATCTCCAACAAGAAGCTGACCTGGCAGGTGGTGCACGGGCTGGAGCGGCGCGGGATTCCGGCGTACGGCGCGATCTGGGACTCGTAGGCCTCGTAAGCCTCGTAAGCCGCATAAGGGAGACAACCGATGAACAACCTCAAGCTGGAACGCCACGACCGCGTGGTGACCGTACGCCTGCACCGCCCGCACGTGCTGAACGCGCTCAGCGGCGAACTGCTCGCCGAACTCCTCGACACCCTGCGCCCCTTGGACGCGGACCCCGAGGTCGGCTGCTTCGTCGTCACCGGCTCGGAGAAGGTCTTCGCGGCCGGCGCCGACATCAAGGAGATGTCCGCGAAGACGGCCGTGGAGATGGCCGCGGAGGACTACTTCGCCGCCTGGGAGGACTTCGCCGACCTGCGCACCCCGAAGATCGCCGCCGTCAACGGCCCTGCCCTGGGCGGCGGGTGCGAACTGGCGATGATGTGCGACCTCGTCGTCGCGGGGGAGTCGGCGGTCTTCGGGCAACCGGAGATCAAGCTGGGCGTGATCCCGGGCATCGGCGGCACCCAGCGCCTGACCCGCCTCGTCGGCCGGGCCAAGGCGATGGACCTGATCCTCACCGGCCGCACGATGGACGCCCGGGAGGCGGAGGCCGCCGGCCTGGTCTCCCGGGTCGTGCCCGACGAGCGGGTCCTGCCTCAGGCCCTGGAAGCGGCCGCGACCATCGCCTCGTACGGACGTACGGCGGTCAGGGCCGCCCGTGAGTGCGTCGACCGCGCCCTGGAGAGCGGCCTGCGCGACGGCATCCGCTTCGAACGCCGGGTGTTCCATGCCCTGTTCGCGACTCAGGACCAGAAGGAGGGGATGGCCGCGTTCCTGGAGAAGCGCCGGCCGCGCTTCACCGGACGCTGAGGCTCACACAGGCCGAGGGCGGGAGCGGGGGCACCGGCCCCGCTCCCGCCCCGGTCAGGGACCGTCCCTGGTCAGGGGACGGTCCCGGTCAGCACTCGTACGCGTAGTTACGGGACGTCACCCGATTCCAGAGTGATGTACTCGGTCGTGTAGGCCTCGACGTAGATGCAGGCCGGGTCCCAGCCGTCCACTTCGACGGAGGCGTAGATCCCGTGCCCGCACTGGTTGTAGATCGCCGCCCATCCGTCGCCGGAACCGACGAGTTCGGCGCAGCCCACCGCCGCCGGCCGCGGGTCGTCGCCGTCCGTGGGTGCCGCCGAGGCGGTACCCACAGCGGCCCCCACGGTGAACAGCGCCACCGCGGCGGTCGTGGCGAACACGGAGCGAAGACGAGTCATCGAGTGTCCCTTCCCCCAAGGTCGCGGCGGTCGGCCCGATCCGCCGCCGCACACCTGACGACACCATCTGTGATCGTTCGATCACAAAGAGTGCCGGAATGGTTTTCATTCCAGGGGGTGAAATGTTCTCGTCAAACGCGGTGCCGGAAAACGTCCGGATTCATCCGGCCATCCTCAACGCCCGTTCCACTCCCGGCTCTTGAGGCCCAAGGAACCGCGGATCGGGCCGGAAAACGGCGTCCAGAGCGGCCTTTCCCGCCGCGAAAATCTCGCGGGCCCCGCCGTAGTACCAGGTGACGTCATGCCTGGCGTCGACCCCCACGCCGTATGACGTGACACCCGCCGCCTGACACAGCGCGACCGCGCGCCGGATGTGGAAGCCCTGACTGATCAGGACCGCCCGGTCGACGCCGAAGATCTTCTTCGCGCGCACGCAGGAGTCCCAGGTGTCGAAGCCCGCGTAGTCGCTGACGATCCGCGCCTGAGGGACGCCGCGCCGGGTCAGGTAGGTACGCATCGCGTCGGGTTCGTCGTAGTCCTCCCGGCTGTTGTCGCCGGTGACGAGCACGACCTCGATCCGGTCCTCGCGGTACAGCTTCGCCGCCGCGTCCAGGCGGTGCGCGAGGTACGGCGACGGCTCGCCCTCCCACAGGCCCGCGCCGAAGACGACGGCGACCTCGGTGCGCGGCACGTCCGCCGTCGTCCGCAGCCGGTCCCCGGTCACGACGTACATCCATGTCGCCGGCAGCAGCGCCAGCACGCACCCGGCCATGACCGCCTGCACCAGCCGCCGCTGCCCGGTGCGGGTGCGCGGCAGACGGGGTCTGCGCAGGCGGGGTCTGCGCGGCATCGGCAGTCGCATCGGAGGGTTCCTCCCGGTCGTCTTTCGACAGTCAGAGACGTCCTGTAACGCCCTACGGTTCGCCGCCCACCACGTGACCAGCTTCACTTCGGACGGCGAAACCACAGGTCACGGCACCTCACACACCCCCCGCACCCCACCGTGAACCCCCGGAAAAGACCCGTCATTCCTGTGCAATGGGGCGGCAACCTCCCCCCGCCACCATCAGTCCATGACGGCGACGCGCAAGTCGGAAGCTCTTCGCGACGAGTCCACAACCCTCGACAGTACGGCGCACATCATGAACCGGATCACCAGCCAGCTCGCCAGCCAGCTCAACCTCGTCTCGCGCGACGGCAGGCGGCGCCCCGAACCGCCCGCGCTCGTCGTCGTAGCCCACGGCAGCCGCGACCCGCGCACGCTGAGCACCGTCCACACGCTGCTGGACCGCGTCCGCGAACTGCGCCCAGGCCTGCCCGTGCACCTCGGCCACATCGAGCTGAACGAGCCGCTGCTGCCCGACACGCTCGCCTCCCTCGGCACCGGCGAGGCCGTCCTCGTACCGCTGCTGCTCAGCCGTGGCTACCACGTCAAGCGCGACATCCCCGAGATGGCGGCCGCCTCTCCGGCCCGCACGCGCGTCGCCGCCCCGCTCGGCCCGCACCCGCTGCTCGTGGAGACCCTCTACGCCCGTCTGGTCGAGGCCGGCTGGCCCACCCGGATGAACGAGCCCACCCGCCGCTCCAGCGCGGTGGTCCTCGCCGCGGCCGGCTCCCGCGACCCGGAGGCAGCCGTGGACACCCGCCGCACGGCCCACCTGCTCGCGGAACGCCTCGGCGTCCCGGTGGTCCCCGCGTACGCGTCAGCCGCCACACCCACGGTCGAGACGGCCATCCGCGCCTTGACGGCACGGGGCCGCCACCGGGTGGCCGTGGCCTCCTACTTCACGGCCCCGGGCCTCTTCGCCACGCGGTCCGCAGAGGCGGCCCCCTGGATAGCCTCGGCCCCGCTGGGCACCCACCCCGCGATGGCCCGCCTGCTCCTCCACCGCTACGACCAGTCCCTGGCAACGGCGACGGCTACGGAACCGGCACTGGCCTCGGCTTAAAACGCCGGGTGGATTCGCTTACCTAGGGGCGCGGGGCTGTATCAATTTGCGGCTCCGCCGCGCGGGCGCGCCCAGCCCACGACGACCTGCACTCGCGCCACAACAGAACCCGGCAGACGCAAAGGCGCACCCCGATTGTCACTACCTGCGCTTACTGTCGAGACATGGCAGGCACCAACCCCCCCGGCTACGACCCGACGTCAGTCGCCCGCTGGGCCGGCGAACCAGACAAACGCCCCGGCCGCACCGCCTTCCAACGCGACCGCGCCCGCATCCTCCATTCCTCCGCCCTCAGAAGACTCGCCGGCAAAACCCAAGTGGTGACGCCCGGCACGATGGGCCAGGCCTGGGACGCCAGCCCCCGCACCCGCCTCACCCACTCCCTGGAGTGCGCCCAGGTAGGCCGAGAACTGGGCGAAGCCCTCGGCTGCGACCCCGACCTGGTCGAGGCGGCCTGCCTCTCCCACGACCTCGGCCACCCACCCTTCGGCCACAACGGCGAACAGGCACTCAACGAATTCGCCGAGGACTGCGGCGGCTTCGAGGGAAACGCCCAGTCCCTCAGGCTCCTCACCCGCATCGAACCCAAACGGTTCACCGCCGAAGGCACCCGCTCCGTCGGCCTCAACCTCACCCGCGCCGCCCTGGACGCCGCCACCAAGTACCCCTGGCCCCGAGGCGCCCACCCCACCGACCCCAAGTCCCCGAAGTTCGGCGTCTACGACGACGACCGCCCCGTCTTCGACTGGGTCCGCGAGGGCGCCCCCGGCACCCGCACCACCTTCGAGGCCCAGGTCATGGACTGGGCCGACGACGTGGCGTACTCCGTGCACGACGTCGAGGACGGCCTGCACGCCGGCCACATCGACCCGGGCTGCCTGCACGCCGAGCCCGAGAGACAGGCGGTCTTCGCGGTCGCCATCGGGCGATACGTGCCCGCCGACACCGACCCCGCCGAACTGGCCGAGGCCCTCGACCGGCTCCTCGCCCAGGAGTGGTGGCCGCACGGCTACGACGGTACGGCCGTCGCCCAGGCCCGCCTCAAGGACGCCACCAGCCAGCTCATCGGCCGCTTCTGCCTCGCCGCCGAGGGCGCCACGCGCGCGGCGTACGGCACCGGCCGGCTGACGAGGTACGGCGCCGAACTCGTCGTACCGCACGAAACGCGCCTGGAATGCGCGGTCCTCAAGGCGGTCGCCGACCGGTACGTCATGCAGCGCGCCGAGCAGGAACGGCTGCGCGCCGACCAGCGGATCGTCGTCGCCGAACTGGCTCAGGCGCTCACCGTCCGTGCTCCCGACGGCCTCGACCCGCAGTTCCGTGCCCTGTTCGACCGGGCGCCGGACGACCGCGCGCGCAAGCGGGTGATCGTCGACCAGATCGCCTCCCTCACCGACGCCTCGGCCCGTTCGCTTCACGCCCGTCTGACGGGGCACCAGTGATGCTGATGAGACATGAGTGAACCGAAACACGCCCGAATGTGACCCTGCGTGGCCTGAACGGGCCACTCCCTCTTCCCGCATCACCCTGCGTGCGGGACGCTCGCATGTGGCGACACCCTTACGAGGAGGCATCAAGTGGTCGACGCGGATCAGACATTCGTCATCGTCGGAGGCGGCCTCGCCGGCGCGAAGGCGGCCGAGACGCTCCGAGCGGAGGGCTTCACCGGCCGCGTGATACTGATTTGCGACGAACGCGACCACCCGTACGAGCGCCCTCCTCTCTCCAAGGGCTACCTGCTCGGCAAGGAGGAGCGCGACAGCGTCTTCGTGCACGAGCCCGCCTGGTACGCGCGCAACGACATCGAGCTGCACCTCGGCCAGACCGTCGACGCCATCGACCGCACCGCGAAGACGGTCCGCTTCGGCGAGGACGGCACGGTTGTGCGCTACGACAAGCTGCTGCTCGCGACCGGCGCCGAGCCCCGCCGCCTGGACATCCCCGGCACGGACCTCGCGGGCGTCCACCATCTGCGCCGCCTCGCCCACGCCGAACGCCTCAAGGGCGTCCTGGCCGCCCTCGGCCGGGACAACGGCCACATCGTGATCGCGGGCGCCGGCTGGATCGGCCTGGAGGTCGCGGCGGCGGCCCGCGAGTACGGCGCCGAGGTCACCGTCGTCGAGCCTCTGCCGACCCCGCTGTACGCGGTCCTCGGCCCCGAGCTCGGCAACCTCTTCGCCCAGCTGCACCGCGAGCACGGCGTCCGCTTCCACTTCGGCGCGAAGCTGACGGAGATCGTCGGCCAGGACGGCATGGTGCTGGCCGCCCGCACCGACGACGGCGAGGAGCACCCCGCGCACGACGTCCTGGCGGCGGTCGGCGCCGCCCCACGGGTCTCCCTCGCGGAGGCGGCCGGCCTGGAGATCGCCGACCGCGCGCACGGCGGCGGGGTCGTGGTCGACGAGCGCCTGCGCACCTCCGACCCCGACATCTACGCGGCCGGCGATGTCGCCGCCTTCCCGCACCCCCTCTTCGACACCCGGATGCGCGTCGAACACTGGGCCAACGCCCTCAACGGCGGTCCGGCGGCGGCCCGCGCGATGCTCGGGCAGGACATCACCTACGACCGCGTGCCCTATTTCTTCTCCGACCAGTACGACATGGGGATGGAGTACAGCGGGTGGGCGCCCCCGGGGACGTACGACGAAGTGGTGATCCGGGGGGACGCGGGCAAGCGTGAGTTCATCGCGTTCTGGGTGAAGGAGCACCGGGTGCTGGCCGGGATGAACGTGAACGTGTGGGACGTCACAGAGCCCATCCAGCAGCTGATTCGTTCCAGGGCTCAGGTGGACACCGAGGCGCTCGCGAACCCGCACGTTCCGTTGGAAAGCGTGAGCGGCCAGGCTTCCTGACCGTCACTGCTGTCAGTCCACCACCGTAGAATTCACGCGTGGCAGGACGGATCAACGACGAGGACGTGAAGGCGGTACGGGACGCGGTCCCGATCGACGCCGTGGTGTCCGAGTACCTCCAGCTACGGAACGCGGGCGGCGGGAACCTGAAGGGCCTGTGCCCGTTCCACGACGAGAAGTCGCCGTCCTTCCAGGTCAGCCCGAGCAAGGGGTTCTTCCACTGCTTCGGCTGCCAGGAGGGCGGCGACACCATCACGTTCGTGATGAAGATCGACCACCTCTCCTTCTCGGAGGCGGTCGAACGCCTCGCAGCCCAGGCCGGCATCACCCTGCGCTACGAGGAGGGCGGGTACAACCCCGCCCACCAGCGCGGCGAGCGGATCCGCCTGGTCGAGGCCCACAAGATCGCCGCCGAGTGGTACATGGAGCAGCTGGCCGGCAGCCCGGAGGCCGACACCGGCCGCACGTTCCTCGCCGAGCGCGGCTTCGACCAGGCCGCCGCGGAGCACTTCTCCGTCGGCTACAGCCCCCAGGGCTGGGACCACCTCACCCGCTACCTCCGCGGCAAGGGCTTCACCGACAAGGAGCTGATCCTCTCCGGCCTCTCCCAGGAGGGCCGCCGCGGGCCCATCGACCGCTTCCGCGGCCGCCTGATGTGGCCCATCCGCGACATCGGCGGCGAGGTAGTCGGCTTCGGCGCCCGCAAGCTGTACGAGGCGGACAACGGGCCCAAGTACCTCAACACGCCCGACACGGCGATCTACCGGAAGTCCCAGGTCCTCTACGGCATCGACCTGGCGAAGAAGGACATCGCCAAGTCCAGCCGCGCGGTCGTGGTCGAGGGCTACACGGACGTGATGGCCTGCCACCTCGCCGGCGTGACCACCGCCATCGCCACCTGCGGTACGGCCTTCGGCGGCGACCACATCAAGATCCTCCGCCGTCTGCTGATGGACAACGGCTCCGCCCGCGTCATCTTCACCTTCGACGGCGACGCGGCCGGCCAGAAGGCGGCCCTGCGCGCCTTCGAGGACGACCAGAAGTTCGCCGCCGAGACGTACATCGCGATCGCGCCGGACAACATGGACCCCTGCGAGCTGCGCCTGGCGAAGGGCGACGAGGCGGTCGCCGACCTGGTCGAACCCCGCACGCCGCTCTTCGAGTTCGCGCTCCGCCAGATCGTCGGCCGCTACGACCTGGACACCCCGGCAGGACGGGCGGCGGCGCTGGACGAGGCCGCGCCCATCGTCGCCCGCATCAAGAACACCGGCGCCCAGCACGAGGTCGCCGTCCAGCTCGCGGGCATGCTCGGCATCCTCGACACGCAGTTCGTCGTCAAGCGCGTCGCCCAGCTGGCCCGTTGGGCCCGCGACCGCGGCGGCAAGGGCCCGGCGCCGACGCGGGGCCCCCAGCAGCAGTACGACGACCGGCCGCGCCCGGCGATGTCCGGCCCGGCCCTCAACCTCCGCAACCCGGTCTACGCCACCGAACGCGAACTCCTGAAACTCGCCCTCCAGCGCCCCGAGTTGGTCTCCCCGGCCTTCGACGCGTACGGCGTCGACGAGTTCACCGCCGCGCCCTACGCGGCCGTACGCCAGGCCGTCATGGACGCCGGCGGCGCGGAGTACGGCACGCAGGACCCGCAGGAGTACCTGGTCCGGGTCCGCGAGGTGGCCCCCGACGACGCCGTCCGCGCGATGGTCACGGAACTCGCGGTCGAGGCGATCATGCGCAAGACGGTCGACGAGCACTACGCGGGCGACCAGCTCGTCACGGTCCGCCGGCGAGCGGTCGAGCGCCGCATCCGGGAGATCCAGGGCACCGTGAGGCGCCTGGAAGCGGGCGGTGATCCGGCCCAGCTGGCTGCCGCGAAGAACGAACTGTGGGTTCTCCAGCAGTACGACCGGGCCCTGAGGGACCACGGAGCCGCAGCTCTCTGAGCGTGTCGCGTCCGGCAGGGTAACCACGCGGTCACGGACCGGACTCAAAAAGTCCCCGCACGCCCCTCGTGGCGGCGATGTGTCGTACTCCACACTGGGTTCCGGTGCCTGAGTCCTCGGAGCGCGGCCGATCCGTCCCCAGCGGGTCCCACCCCCGCGGTTCCGCTCATCGCGTACGGGACGGACAGCGGCGAGGCCGCCGACTCCGCCCCCGAAGTACCGCTGCCGCACACCTCAGCAGCGATCATCCTGGAGGTCGCCCCCGTGCAGACCCAGACCCTCACCCAGACCGACATCAGTACGGACGGTACGGAACCTGATACGGAGACCGACGTTCTCGTCGCGGTCCCGCCGCAGAGCCGTGTCGTGCACCACCCCGAGGCGGAGCCGGAGGGCCCGCCCGCCGAGGCGCTGGAGAGCGCCGAGGCCCCCGAGCCCGTGGAGGTCGCCGAGGTCCCCGAGGTCCCCGAGCGGGCCCGCGCCAAGGCCGACACCAGCGGACCCTCCTCCGACCTGTTCCGCCAGTACCTGCGGGAGATCGGCCGCATCCCACTGCTCACCGCGGCCGAGGAGGTCGACCTCGCCCGCCGCGTCGAGGCCGGCCTGTTCGCCGAGGAGAGGCTGCGCCTCGCCCCCGACCTGGACAGCCAGCTCGCCCTCGACCTGGACAGACTGGTCGTGATGGGCCGCATGGCCAAGCGCCGCCTGATCGAGGCGAACCTGCGGCTGGTGGTGTCCGTGGCGAAGCGGTACGTCGGCCGCGGGCTGACCATGCTCGACCTCGTCCAGGAGGGAAACCTGGGCCTGATCAGGGCGGTCGAGAAGTTCGACTACGCCCGCGGCTACAAGTTCTCCACGTACGCCACCTGGTGGATCCGCCAGGCCATGTCCCGCGCCCTCGCCGACCAGGCCCGCACCATCCGCGTCCCGGTCCACGTCGTCGAACTCATCAACCGGGTCGTGCGGGTACAACGCCGCATGCTCCAGGAACGCGGCTACGAGCCGACCCCGGCGGAGGTCGCCGCCCACCTCGACCTGCCGCCCGAGCGCGTCAGCGAGGTCCTCCGCCTCGCCCAGGAACCCGTCTCCCTGCACGCCCCGGTCGGCGAGGAGGACGACGTCGCCCTGGGCGACCTCATCGAGGACGGCGACGCGGCAAGCCCGGTCGAGTCGGCGGCGTTCCTGCTGCTCAGGGAGCACCTGGAGGCGGTGCTGTCGACGCTGGGGGAGCGGGAGAGGAAGGTCGTCCAGCTCCGCTACGGCCTGGCGGACGGCCGCCCCCGCACGCTGGAGGAGATCGGCCGCATCTTCGGCGTGACGCGGGAACGGATACGGCAGATCGAGTCGAAGACCCTGAACAAGCTCAGGGACCACGCATTCGCGGATCAGCTAAGGGGCTATCTGGACTGATGCCGCCTGCGGGGCCGTGGGGGCTGGTCGCGCCCACGCGGCGGAGCCGCAAATCGATACAGCCCCGCGCCCCTTAGGTCGGTCCAGCTGCTGTCGGTCGCCTGCCGCCGTAGCTGCGGGCAGTCGTGCCGCTGGGGCGGCACCCGTCCCAAAAGAGAGCGCCACCCCGCGGGGCGGGCGAGTGCACCCACCCGGCCTCAGCCCCAACGCCGGGCACGGAACTCAGTCCACCTCAGCCACCGCTTGCGCAAACTGCGCCTTGTACAGCCGCGCATACGCACCATCCGCGGCAAGCAGCTCGTCATGCGCCCCCTGCTCCACGATCGCCCCGTTCTCCATCACCAGAATCGTGTCGGCGTCCCGAATCGTCGACAGCCGATGCGCGATCACGAACGACGTGCGCCCATGCGCCAGCTTGGCCATCGCCTTCTGGATCAACACTTCCGTCCGCGTGTCCACCGAACTCGTAGCCTCGTCCAGCACCAGAATCACCGGATCGGACAGAAACGCCCGCGCGATGGTGATGAGCTGCTTCTCACCCGCACTGACCCCGCTGCCCTCACCGTCGATCACGGTGTCGTAGCCGTCCGGCAGCGTCCGGATGAACCGGTCCGCGTGGGCCGCCCGAGCCGCCTCCTCGATCTCCCCCCGGGTGACCTCCCTGGACGCCCCATACGCGATGTTCTCGGCGATCGTCCCGCCGAACAGCCAGGTGTCCTGGAGCACCATGCCGATCCCGGCACGCAGTTCGTCCCGGGACATCTTCGCGATGTCCACGCCGTCGAGAGTGATGCGCCCGCCGGAGACGTCGTAGAACCGCATGAGCAGGTTGACCAGCGTGGTCTTGCCGGCGCCGGTCGGGCCGACGATGGCCACCGTCTGCCCGGGCTCGACCTTCAGCGAGAGGTCCTCGATCAGCGGCTTCTCGGGGTCGTACCGGAACGACACGTGCTCGAGCGCCACCCGCCCGCGCAGTTCCTCGGGCCGTACGCCCGGCACCGGATCCGCCTCCTGCTCCTCCGCGTCCAGGAGTTCGAAGATCCGCTCGGCCGAGGCGACACCCGACTGCACGAGGTTCGCCATCGACGCGACCTGCGTCAGCGGCATCGAGAACTGCCGCGAGTACTGGATGAAGGCCTGCACATCACCGATGGACAGCGCACCGGCCGCCACCCGCAGCCCGCCGATCACCGCGACCAGGACGTACGTCAGGTTGGACACGAACATCATCAGCGGCTGCATGATCCCGCTGTTGAACTGCGCCTTGAACCCGGCCTCGTACAGCGCCTCGTTCTGCTCGGCGAACTGCTGGGCCGACTCCTCCTGCCGCCCGAACACCTTCACCAGGGCGTGCCCGGTGTACATCTCCTCGACGTGCGCGTTGAGCTTGCCGGTGGTGCGCCACTGCTGCACGAAGTGCGGCTGCGACCGCTTGCCGACGCGCGTGGCGACGACGTACGACAGCGGCACGGTGACGAGGGCGACCAGCGCCAGCAGCCACGACACCCAGAACATCATCACGAGCACGCCGATGATGGTGAGCACCGAGTTGATGAGCTGGCCCATCGACTGCTGGAGGGTCTGCCCGATGTTGTCGATGTCGTTGGTGGCCCGGCTGAGCACCTCACCGCGCTGCCGCTTGTCGAAGTACGACAGCGGCAGCCGCGACAGCTTCGTCTGTACGTCCTCGCGCATCCGGTACATGGTCCGGTTCACGGCGCTGTTCACCAGCCGCGTGGCCACCAGCATCAGCAGACCGGCGACCATGAACACGACGAGCGCGAGCAGCAGCACGTTCCCGACGGCGCCGAAGTCGATGCCCTTGCCCGGGGTGAAGTCCGTACTCCGGAGCATGTCGGCGATCGAGCCGTCGCCGCGCTCGCGCATCGACGCGAGGACCTCGTCCTTGGTCTCCCCGGCCGGCATCTGCCGCCCGATGATCCCCGCGAAGACCAGGTCGGTGGCCTTGCCGAGGATCTTCGGCCCGATGACCGACAGGCCGACGCTCACGAGCACGCACAGCAGCAGCGCGTAGATGGTCAGCCGCTCGGGTTTGAACTGGGCGACGAGCCGTTTGCCCGACCCCTTGAAGTCGAGCGACTGCTGGTCGGGGCCGGTCCCGGCCATCATTCGCCCTGCTGGCCCCGCCATCAGGCAGCCTCCGCTTCCGTCAGCTGGGAGAGCACGATCTCCCGGTAGGTCTCGTTGTCCGCCATCAGTTCGTGGTGCCGTCCGGTGCCGACGACCCGCCCCTCGTCGAGGACGACGATCCGGTCGGCGTCCCGGATGGTCGCGACCCGCTGGGCGACGATGACGACGGTCGCCTCGGCGGTCTCGTCGGCGAGCGCCGCACGCAGGGCCGCGTCGGTGGCGTAGTCGAGCGCGGAGAAGGAGTCGTCGAAGAGGTAGATCTCCGGGCGCTGGACGAGGGTGCGGGCGATGGCGAGGCGCTGGCGCTGACCGCCCGACACGTTCGTGCCGCCCTGCGCGATCGGCGCGTCGAGCCCGCCCTCCAGCCGCTCCACGAACTCCTTGGCCTGCGCCACCTCCAGCGCGTGCCACAGTTCGTCGTCCGTCGCGTCCGGGTTGCCGTAGCGCAGGTTGGTCGCCACCGTGCCCGCGAACAGGTACGGCCGCTGCGGCACCATCCCGACCGTCTTCGCCAGCAGGACCGGGTCGATGGTCGCCACGTCCACGCCGTCGACGAGCACCTCTCCGTCGGTCGCGTCGAACAGCCGCGGCACCAGCCCGAGCAGCGTGGACTTGCCGCTGCCGGTCGAGCCGATCACGGCGGTGGTCTCACCCGGCCGGGCCACCAGGTCGACCGACCTCAGCACCGGCTCCTCGGCCCCCGGGTAGCGGAAGCCCGCCCCGCGGAGCTCGAGATGGCCGTGGCGGCGCAGCTCGCGCACCGGAGCCGTCGGCGGAACCACGCTCGACGAGGTGTCCAGGACCTCCTGGATGCGCTCGGCGCACACCTCCGCGCGCGGCACCATCATGAACATGAAGGTGGCCATCATCACGGACATCACGATCTGCATCAGATAGGCGAGGAACGCGGTCAGGCCGCCGATCTCCATCCCGCCGCTGTCGATGCGGTGCGCGCCGAACCACACCACGGCGATCGACGACAGGTTCACCACCGTCATGACCATCGGGAACATCAGCGCGAGCAGCCGCCCGGTGCCCAGCGCCATGTCGGTCAGGTCGGCGTTCGCCTTCCGGAAGCGGTGCTGTTCGTACTCGTCCCGTACGAACGCGCGGATCACCCGGTTGCCGGTGATCTGCTCACGCAGTACCCGGTTCACCGTGTCCAGGCGCTCCTGCATGGACCGGAACAGCGGGCGCAGCCGGCGCACGATCAGCGTCACGCAGATGCCCATCACCGGCACCACCGCGACCAGCACCCCGGACAGCGGCACGTCCAGACCGAGCGCCAGCACGATGCCGCCCACGCACATGATCGGCGCCGACACCATCAGCGTGAACGTCATCAGGACCAGCATCTGCACCTGCTGGACGTCGTTCGTCGTCCGGGTGATCAGCGACGGCGCGCCGAACTGGCCGACCTCACGCGCCGAGAAGGACTGCACCCGGTCGAAGACGGCGGCCCGGACGTCCCGGCCGAGCGCCGAGGCGGTCTGCGCGCCGTAGTACACGGCACCGATGTTGCACACGACTTGGACCAGCGAGATACCGATCATCAGCGCGCCGTAGGTGAGGATGTAGCCGGTGTTCCCCTTCACCACACCGTCGTCGATGATGTCCGCGTTCAGCGTGGGCAGGTAGAGGGTGGCGCAGGTCTGCAGTAACTGCAGCAGCACCAGCAGGGTGATGGGTCTTTTGTAGGGCCTGAGGTAGGCACGCAGAAGTCGTATGAGCACGCGTTGTCTCTCGGAGTCGACGGTGGGGCCGGTTGGTTGCCCCTGGCCCCTATCGTCGAACACTCCACCCGCGTTACCTCAACCGATTAAGCCGACAGCATGGCTTCGTACGGCCTTATGGGTGCGACATGCGTGCGATTCCTACCGGACCCTTACGTTCCACTACGCCCGAAACGCCCCCGCCGCTATGCCCGGAACGCCCCCGGATGCGTCTGCTCCCGCACCGACACGAACTGCTGCCGCACCGCCTGCCCGACCGCCAGCTCCTCACCCGGCTCCAGCACCTGCGCGGCCGCGCCGTGCCAGGCCGGCGGGGTGCGCGGGTCGAGCGTGCCCTGCGACACCCCGAGCGCCCAGGCCGCCTGCCGGGCGGCGCCGATCGCCGCGTAGTCCGCGGGCTGCGGTACGACGACCTGCGTACCGAACAGCGCGGGCGCCGCCGCCTGCACGGCCGGCAGCTCCGCCGCCGCCCCCAGCAGAAAGACCCGCCGCACGTCCACGCCCCGGCCGCGCAGCACGTCGAGCGCGTCCGCGAGCCCGCACAACATGCCCTCGAACGCGGCCCGCGCCAGATGCTCCGGCTTCATCGACTCACGCCTGAGTCCCGACAGGGTCCCGGCGGTGTGCGGCAGGTTCGGCGTCCGCTCACCCTCCAGGTAGGGCAGCAGCACCAGCCCGTGCGACCCCGGCGTCGACTTCATCGCCAGATCGGACAGGCTCTCCAGATCGGACAGCCCGAGCATCTCGGCGGCCCCGCGCAGGGTCCGTACGGCGTTCAGCGTGGTGACGACCGGCAGGTGCATGCCGGTCGCGTCCGCCAGGGAGGTGATCATTCCTGACTGGTCGACGAGTGCCTCGGGATGAATGGCCATCACGGACCCGGAGGCCCCGAGGGAGACCACCGCGTCCCCGATGCCGAGTCCGAGCCCGAAGGCGGCGGCCATCGTCTCGCCGGTCCCGGCGGAGATCAGCAGCCCCTCCGGTGTCGTACCGGCGGCGTCGGAGGGCCCGATCACCTCGGGCAGCATCGCCTGGTGACCGAGCGCCAGCTCGACGAGATCGGCCCGGTAGGCACCGGTGGCAGCCGACCAGTACCCGGTCCCGGAGGCCCCGCCCCGGTCGGTGGTCCTCCTGACCGGCCGCCCGAGCAACTGCCACACCAGCCAGTCGTGCGCCTGCATCAGGACGGAGGTGCGCAGGGCGGCGTCGGGCTCGCTCTTGGCGAGCCAGCGCAGCTTGGTCACGGGTTGAGCGGCCTGCGGTACGCACCCCACCGCCTGCGCCCATGCCTCGCGCCCGCCGAGCGCGTCGACGAGATCGGCCGCCGCGACCTGCGCCCGCTTGTCCCCGCCCACCATCGCCGGCCGTACGGTGCCCCCCTGCGCGTCCAGCGGCACCACGGCGTTCTGCTGCGCGGACACGCCGATGGCCTGCACGCCTTCGAGCAGCCCGCCCCCGGCCGCCTCGCCCAGGGACAGCAGCCACGCCTGTGGATCGACATCGGCAGGCCGACCGCCGCCCTCGGCGTTCTCCACCGGGTGCGGCGCGTATCCCTGCCTGAGTACGGAACCCGTGTCCGCATCGCAGACAACGATACGAGTGAAATCGGGCGAACTGTCCAGCCCGGCGACTATCCCCATGGCTAAAATTCTGCCGTACCGCGGCGCCGGCTTGGGCCATGGGCGCCGTAGGGGTGGCTGTGGTTCGGTGGGTGCGGGTGCTTCGTGGCTGGTCGCGACCACACGGCGGAGCCGCGAATGTCACAGCCCCGCGCCGCTTGGGTTCGTGGTTGTACTCGGCGTCGAAGAGATGCCGCTACGTGTTGCTTGTGCCCCAGTCGTCCTCGCCTGTGCCGTTCGTGCTGCGCTCGCGCAGGGAGCGGACCCGCTGGGCCACCGAGTCCGGAACCCGGTCTCCCACCTTGTCGCTGACCACGTGGTACGCCTTGCCGGCGAACTGGCGGCCCTGCTGCGCGGCCGACTCGGCGGTGTTGCGGACGGCGGGGTTCTGGGCGACCTGCCGGGCGGACTTCTTCAGCTGCTCGTAGCGCTCGCGTCCGGCCCTCGTGCCCAGCACGTAACCCAGAGCGAGTCCGACGACGAACGTGAGCCGGTAGCGCATGACGGCCACCCTTCCCTCGAGTAGGTCTCCGGTGCGACATCGGTGCCAGGGGGGAACCGATTGGCGGAGCACCCCCCTGCTTGCGCTAATGTATGTGTCGCAGCGAGCGCCCGCCTTCTGGCGAATACCCAGGTAGGTACGTTCGATGCAACGAGGCATTCCTCCGTAGCTCAATTGGCAGAGCAGCCGGCTGTTAACCGGCAGGTTACTGGTTCGAGTCCAGTCGGGGGAGCTCGGTCCTCCGTAGCTCAATTGGCAGAGCAGCCGGCTGTTAACCGGCAGGTTACTGGTTCGAGTCCAGTCGGGGGAGCATGCTGAACGAGGACCCCGTAGGGGTCCTTTTTCATGTCCGTGGGAACCGCTCGTGGTGCGGCGCAGTCCTTCAAGGTCGTGAACGCCGTGCGAAGCCGACCATCCGAAGCAGGAGATCGTATGAGCGGCTATGCTGCGGCAGACGGCGCGCACACATGTACGCGACACGCCGCTATGGGGCGGTAGCTCAGCCGGTTAGAGCAGCGGACTCATAATCCGTCGGCCGTGGGTTCGAGTCCCACCCGCCCCACCAGGCGCTACGCGGGCAGAACCGTTTCTACCTGCGGGGACGCGAGGACGGGGCCGCCGCGCCGAGGCGGCGACCCTCGTTCACCCGCTCAGACCAAGATCCAGGGGACGCACAGGGGACACGAGGCCGGATCAGGGGACAGAGGACCCTCACGCCGCCTTTTCAGCCCTGTGGGAGGTCCTTCGCGAGGGCTGTCCCGGCGTTCCAGTTCGGTGGCGATGGCGTGTCCGGGTGCGGGCCGGATGAACGCGCCGTCGTCGTCCATGAACACGTTCGGCTCCCGGATGCCCGCCGGCTCCGCGCCGGCCGTCTCGGGAGAGGCTTTGCGGTAGCTGCGGCCGTAGAAGGTCCAGGCGGAACGGAAGGAAAGGAGCAGTCCCACGGGCAGCGGCGGGTGAACTCGATCGACGCGCACGGATCCAGCTCTCCGATGAAGTACCTGCGCCGGTGCCGCATCAGATCGCGCGCCGGAGGAGCAGGCGCATGGTCACCTCGGTGGGCGGCGGACGGGGACAGCAGCCGGACGGCTGCTGTCACAGGGGTTCCACACGGGACAGGCCGGAACCACACGTCCGCCGAACGGCCCACGGCTACCCGCCGAACGGCGTTCACCCGCCCGGCGGCTCAGCGGAGGACTCCGGTTCTGCGGAATGGTGGCCGGGCGTCGACGCCGGGCCGTCGCCTGAGGCGGTGGTGCACGCGGCAGTCCGAGGGCGCAGTGGGACGCCGTTGGCGCGTAGCACCTCGCGGACGTCCAGGATCAGGGGGAAGATCTCGTGATTGCGGTCCTCGCCCTGTTCCTCCCAGGCCCGTTGCTCGGCCTCGACGGCCATGCGGTCCTCGGCGAACACACGCTCGGTGAAGCGCCTGATGAACGGCCAGGCCAGATGGAGGGCGCCGGGGATCCGGGGCTTTTCGATCATGAGCAAGCCGTAGGCGTGACATGTCCGCTGCTCGGCGTCCTCAGGCACGTACGCGGCCCAGAGACGGAAGGCTGGACGTTCGGCGTTCTCCGGGACCAGGTCGAGTGTCTGGTACGGGTATTCGGTGCGGATGGTCATGATGTCGCGGGAGTCGCCGCCGCGGATGCCCTCGGCGGCCAGCAAGCCGGCGCCGCGATTCCGCTTCCCCCCGGCGTGGGTGAACAGGTACCTGGCCTCCACCGACCGCGCACCCGTCCGGTATTCCAGCAATTCGGGGTGAAGCTTGCCGACGATGCCCCGGTGGAGGAACTGGTGGTTCATGTCGAGCAGGTTCTCGTGCATGAACGAGTAGTGGCAGCGCACGGTCCGGGAGAAGGTCATGGTCCTGTACTGCGGTGAGCCGAAGGTCGGCAGCGCGGGCAGAGCGGTGACCGCTGCTTTCTCCGGGTCGCCCGGGAAGGCGAAGACCAAGCCGTACGCCTCGCGGACGGGATAGCCGCGCACGCCGCGCGGCGGCCGGCCATCGCCCTTGGACAGGTACGGGATCTGCGAGATGCGTCCGTCGCCGCGATAGGCCCACGCGTGATAGCCGCAGCGGAGTGTCTCGCCCTCCACGGCGCCCATGCTCAGCGGCACCTGCCGGTGGGCGCATCGGTCCTCCAGCGCGTGGACGGTGCCGCTGTCCCCGCGGTAAAGGGCGATGCGGTCGCCGGCGAACGCGGTCGCGAGCACCCGTCCGGTGCGCACGCTGCCGGACGACGCGACCGGGTACCAGTAGTCCGGGTTCGCCCCGACACGCCGCAGGTCAGCCATGCCGAAACTCGGATCGCGGTGCCCCGGGTGCCAGGCGCTGTCGGCCTCATCGGAGTCAGTCCCGGTCATACGTCTCCCTTACACGAGCGACTCCGGCACGGACAGTCAGGCGTCACACCGGGCGCCACCGACTGCCGATGCGGCAGCGGGGCCCCAGCACCTTCCATCCTGGCGGCCACCCGCCACCCACGCCCTGCCCAGCGCGTCCGGAGGGATGAGCGGCCCGTACCTGCGGCACGCCCAGGTGCCCTGAGCCCGCCCACATTCCCAGCGTCACTCTGTCGTCACAGCGCCTGCTCGGGCCAGTCCAGCAGACGGGCGCCGATGACCGCGGTCTGGAGCATGTACCGGTGCGTCGGGTCGGCAGGGTTGGCGCCGGTCAGTTTGTGGATGCGTTCGAGACGGTAGGTCAGTGCGCGGACACTCAGGTTCAGGCGGCGGGCTGCCTCGGCGGCCACGCAGCCGGAGTCGAAGTAGGCGGTGAGGGTGTCCAACAGGACCTCGGCGCCGCCGCGGGCGGTGGTGAGCGGTCCGAGGGTGCCCCTGACGAGGTCGGCCATGGCCTGGCGGTCGCGGGTGAGGACGGGGTAGACGAGCAGGTCGGCAGCGCGCAGAACGGGCTCGTCGAGGTCGAGGCGCTCGGCGAGTTCCAGGGCGTTGAGGGCCTCTTCGTACGAGTGGACGACGCCGCCGGGGCCGGGCCGGGGGCGGCCGACGGCGACCCGGCCGCCGTCGGTGGCGACATGCGCCTGCTTGGCGAAGGAGGAGAGCACCTGGTCCTGGTCGCCGGGCGCGATGCACACCAGGCGGCCGTCCTTGGTGGTGAGCAGGATGTCGCGGTCGCCGAAGCGGGCGATGAGAGCCTGTTCCACCTGGCGGGTGACCGGATCGCCTTCGTCGTACGATGTCGGCCCCTGAGCGACGGCGACGGCGTGGGCGTGGGACAGCCGCAGGCCGAACCGTTCGGCGCGTTCGGCGAGGCGGCCGAGGTCGCTGCGGCCGTACAGGAGGTCGTCGATGAACTCCCGGCGGGCGGCCTCCTCCTGGCGTACGGCGAGGCGTTGCGCGCGTTCGTATCCCTCGGCGAACGCGTCGACCGCCTGCTGCACGGCGGCGAGCGTGCTGTCGGCGGAGCTTGGGCCGCTCGGCCAGGCGGTGCGGGTCGCTGCCAGGTGCGCGCCGACCAGGGCGCGCAGTCCGAAGCCGGCGTCGGCGGCCCGTTCGCCCAGGCGGCGGCGGGACTCGATCTCGTCGCGGGTCAGACGGCGGCCGGTGGCCGAGACGTCGGCCAGTATTTGTGCGTAGCCGTCGAGATAGTCGAGATAGTCGTCGGGTATCGCGGATTGCGCCATCTGCCCCCCGCTTTACTGATGCCCGTTGATGCCTTCTTAACGGCGTTCGGCATGCAAACCCTAGTGAACATTGCCGGGAACCGGCAATGCGCCGATGAACCGTGGCTCTGCACCATAGGCGGCGGGGAGCACGGCGGATGGCTCCGGTGCCGGACACCTGCCGGTGCCTGGCACCGGGGTGGCGGTCGCTCTCTCGCTGCTGACGGCGTTCGCCTGGGTACTCGGCACCGGCGCGGCGATCCTGCCGGCCGAGTGGCGGCTGGGGCGGTTACGTTCTGCGCCGCCCCAACCGTCACGGGACTGCGATCAGGCGGTGGTGCGGAACGGCCCGGTGACTTCGTAGGTGATGCCGCCGGAGGAGCTGCCGCTGGTGCCGCGCTGGCTGGAGAAGTAGAGCCGCCGGCCGTTGGGGGAGAAGGCGGGGCCGCAGATCTCGGAGCTGGACTGGCCGGTGATCCGCAGGAAGGGGGCGACGATGTCGTCGGGGGTGATGATGCAGATCTCCATGTTGCCGCCGTCCTCGGCGACGAACAGGTCGCCGGAGGAACTGCCGGTGACGTTGTCGACGCCGGTCAGCGGTGCGGTGCCGCCTGTGACCAGGCTGTCGTCGTAGGCGAGTTCGTAGGTGCTGTTGAGCAGGTTGAGCTGCCAGACGCGGTTGTCGCCCTTGGTGGTGAACCAGACGGTGTCACTGGCGTAGTGGCAGCCTTCGCCGCCGTTGAAGATCTTGGCGGCGGAGACCTGGTCGCGGGTGTAGGTGGGGGAGCCGTCCGGGTCGGGTACGTTCGTCCAGGTGAAGGAGCCGGAGGTGCCGGTGCCGGCGACGAGCACCTGCAGGGTGCCGGAGGACAGGTCGCCCCAGGTGGTGGGGATGAACCGGTAGAAGCAGCCGTCCGACTCGTCCTCGGTCAGGTAGATCACCTTGCGTACCGGGTCGGCGGCGGCCGCCTCGTGCTTGAAGCGGCCCATCGCGTCGCGGCGGATGGCGGTCGTGGCGCCCCACGGGTCGGTCTCGTAGACGTAGCCGCGGCTGACTTCCTCGCAGGACAGCCAGGTGTTCCACGGGGTGGCGCCGCCCGCGCAGTTGTTGCGGGTGTTGGACAGGATGCGGTAGGCGCCCGTGATGGAACCCGAGGAGTTGAACTTGACGGCGCCCGCGCCGCCACCGGTGGAGATCTCCGAGTTGGAGACGTAGATCCAGCCCGTGCCGTCGGCGAAGCAGGCGCCGCCGTCGGGGGCGCCGTGCCAGGTGTAGGAGGTGCCGGGGACCGTCTGGCTGGAGCGGGCTATGACTCTGCTGGTGAAGCCGGACGGCAGCATGATGCCGTTGGCGTCGGCGGCCAGCAGGCCACCGTAGGGGCTGGTGCCGTTCTGTGCCGGGGCCGCGTAGGCGGCGCCGTGCATGAGGGTGCCGCCGAAGACGGCGGCCGAGGTGCCGATCACAGCACCGCGCAGGAAGTTGCGACGTTCCACAGGTACTCCTTCGTCAAAGAAGAGCGAACGATGACTTGTTGAGCGCCGCCGACTGGTCACAGGGAACGTAAAGCCCGCTGACAGGCGATGTAAGGCTCCCTTGGCCCAACTCTTTCCGGCCAACCGGTGAGTAGATCTGGTGCAGAAACGATCAGTCCGCCACCAAATGAACGATCAGGGAATCCTTGTGTACGAAGTGATGGAGGTCCTTCACTGGAAGCAGGCAGGTACATCAACCGGCCCGGCGATCGCTTGCTGCGCGTGCCGCGCGAAGTAGGGCCGCGCCGGCCAGGAAGGTGGCCAGGGCTGCGGTCGGCAGCCCCAGCGGGCCGCGATCGGCCGGACCGGCGACGCCCACACCGAGCAGACCGAGCACGCAGGCGGCGTAGCCGACGGTGGTCGCGGTGGCGCGCACCCTGGGCCGGCCGAGTGCCTTCCACCAGCTGCGCGAGGTCACGGCGCCGCGCCGCAGGCCGCGCCTCTCGAACCGGCCGAAGACCGCCACCAACGCGCCCAGCACGGTGGAGAGCGCGAGCAGCCACGGCAGTTTCCACAGAAACCAGGCCTCTGTCTCCCCCGGGGGTTGGGGCAGCGGGAACAGGGCGGAGGTGTACACGGCCACGGCGACGAGCACGAACGCGCTCATGTGCCACAGCAGAACGGTCATGATCACCGAGTTCACGGCAATCACGGCCATCCACGGCCCGAGCCGTTGCAGCCACCGCTCCGCGGCGTCG
Organism: Streptomyces sp. SA15; assembly: GCF_002291145.1. Classification (GTDB taxonomy): domain Bacteria; phylum Actinomycetota; class Actinomycetes; order Streptomycetales; family Streptomycetaceae; genus Streptomyces. Next base: position 29,434 of record NZ_NTGE01000211.1, on the reverse strand, counting down.
CGCAGCAGCAGCACCAGCCCGAGCTGAGCCGTGGCCAACGCGAGCAGGGCGAGCGTCGGCGGCGAGAGGTTGCGGAACGAGGTGCCGGGAACGTCGACCATGCTGACCGGGTACGGGCCGAGCACGGTGAGCAGCACCGCCACCGCGGCACCGCCCACCAGCAGCGGCATTGCCACCCTGGGCCGGACCGGCAGTGTCCCGTCCTGCCAGGCGAAGCCGATCTGGTGCACCGCCAGCCAGACGAACAGGTAGTTGCCCAACTGCAGTGTCGACGCCTCGAACGCCAGCCGCGCGACGTCTCCCGCGGCGGCCAGCCCGACCAGTACCAGCGGCACGACCAGCCCCGCCCGTCGGTGCAGGCGGTGCATCAGCGGCGCCAGGAAGACCACCACGAGGTAGACCATCAGGAACCACAGCGGGATCGAAGCCAGCCACACCGCCCGGCCCACTTGAACGGGATCGACGCCCGCCAGCCGGGCGATCAGTGCGGCGGCCGCGAGCGTCACCAGCAGCACGGTCGTCGGCCGTACGAGCCGCGCGCTGCGGTCGAGCAGCCAGTCCCCGACGCTGCCGCCCCCACGGGTGTGTGAGGTCAGCGAGGCGGCGTTGGCGAACCCACCGACCATGAAGAACACCGGCATCACCTGGACCAGCCAGGTGATCGGGCGGCCCCACGGCAGCACTTCCAGGGCACTGAAGCCGTCCACGCCGCGGGCCCCACTGGTGACCACGATGACCATCCAGTGACCGAGCACCACGATGAGGATGGCGAGCGCCCTCAGCAGGTCGACATGGCGTTCCCGCCGTGGCGGTGTCCGCTCGGCGAGCTCACGCAGGCCGTGCATGTTGCCATCCTACGAACGGCACCCGATGAAGATCGGCAACCCACCATCGGGCGGGGCGCGCGCGAGGGCCGGTCATGACGTGCTGGTTGTGGGAGACGTGGTGCAGGGCCGGGGCCGAGGCGCCTGCACACTCGCCGAAGCAAACAAGCCATTCGCCTGACGAGTTAACCCGGTGTTTCCGGACTGGTGGTCGACCGCTGCCGACGAGCCGCTAGGATCACGGCATGGTTACGGCTTGGTCGCCCTGGCGCATGGTCAGGACCCGCTGCGGTGCGGGTCCGATGCTGCGCGTTCTGGCCCTGGCCGTGCTCCTGTTCGGTGTCCTCGTGACGCACGCCGTGCATGTGGAGAGTGCGGGCGGACACCTTTCCACCAGTGCAATGGCGCCTGCGGCACTATCATTCGACGACGTTCGCCATGCAGCCGTCGAGCTTGTGCCGCAGTTCGCCGCGGAACCCGGCGATCATCATGGCGGTCATGAGCCGACACAGCCTGGCGAGCGGTGCGTATCCGGGCAGCCTCAGCAGGGTTCTGTCCTGGTATCGCCCTGCTTTGCAGCGTCGGTTCGCGAATCAACCAGTGCCGACGACGCCTCCATCGTGCGAGTGCCTGCCGCTGGTAGGCCCTTGGACGGCGCCTCTCCTGCGGCTCTGAGAGCAGCCTCCGTGGTGCAGCAGGTCTAGGAGTACGGACTCCTTCAACCGACGAGCGTCGTATCCCGTGCTCATGATGGGTCGTCGCGTTCGTCGATGCCGTCCTGCCCCCACCCATGTCTGCGCCTTACTCCGTACTCGTCGGAGACGCGGCAGCAGCGCGGAGGACCTGTGCCGACACATTCCCGTATGCCTTCGCATGCCCCATGGGCCCCATGCGACCCACCTTTGCGGCGCCGACTCGTCTCGGCGATCCACGGCACCCTCGTGATGGTGTTCATGCTGTGCGCAGTCATGCATGGCGTGCCTGAGGAGACGCACAGGTCGGTGTCCGTCCCAGCCGCTTCTTCGGTGATGGCCGCGGGCGGGGAGACTCATGGGCCCCACGCTCCCCACGAGGCCGATGACTGCGCGTCGGACATGATCGTCCGTACAACGGCCCAGGCGGTGGAAGATCTCCCCCTCGCCGCTATGGCCATGGTCGTACTCGTCGCCGCGTCCATGCCGATGGGAAGACCCCTCGCACGGCATGAATCCCGCAGACGTCGCAGCGCACGCACCGGTCGCGTGGCGCTCGCCCGTACGTCTCGGTGGCGGATCTAGACCACTCGCCCGCAGCCGCCCGACCTCGTCGGCTGCCGCGTACCCATGGCCTGAACGCGGACCCACGGTCCGCCCTGTCGCCATGGGCCGCGAGATGAACCCGCACGTGCATTCATCTGCATTCATCGAGCGAGAGTGAAAACACAGACATGCAGTCATTGACCAAGGCCGCGGTCAACTCGGGCCAGTCCGCCCTGTCCGGGCTGGTGGGAAACACCCCGTTGCTCCGAGTGTCGGATCCGCTGGCCCCGGCCGGGCGTGGCTTCTGGGCCAAGCTCGAGGGATTCAACCCCGGCGGCATCAAGGACCGACCTGGGCTGCACATGGTGGAGCGGGCCCGGGCCCGCGGCGACCTGCGGCCCGGCGGACGGATCATCGAGTCCACGAGCGGCACCCTGGGCCTGGGACTGGCTCTGGCCGGGATGGTGTACGGCCACCCGGTCACCCTGGTCACCGATCCGGGGCTGGAGTTGTCCATGACCCGGCTGCTGACCGCGTACGGCGCCCAGGTCAACGTCGTCTCCGAGCCCCATCCCACGGGCGGTTGGCAGCAGGCCCGCCGCGAGCGCGTCCAGCGACTGTTGGAGCAGCACCCCGGCTCCTGGTGCCCGGACCAGTACAACAACCCCGACAACGTCGCCGCCTACACCCCACTGGCTCTTGAACTCGCCTCCGAGATGGGCCACATCGACGTGCTGGTGTGCAGCGTCGGCACCGGCGGCCACTCCGCGGGCATCTCCCGAGTCCTGCGCCAGCTCTACCCGGAGCTGACCGTCGTCGGTGTGGACACGACCGGCTCGACGATCTTCGGCCAGCCCGCGCGGCCCCGGCTGATGCGTGGACTCGGTTCCAGCATCCATCCCCGCAACGTCGCCTACGAGCAGTTCTCCGAGGTGCACTGGGTCGCCCCGCACGAGGCCGTGTGGACCTGCCGCCAACTGGCCGCGTCCCACTACGCCACCGGCGGGTGGAGCGTCGGCGCGGTCGCGCTGGTGGCCGGCTGGCTGGCCCGGACGATGCCCGCGGACGCGCGGATCGTCGTGATCTTCCCCGATGGCCCGCAGCGTTACCTGGGGACGGTCTACGACGACGACTACTGCGCCGCTCACGGCCTGCTGGACTCCCCACCGGCGCCCGAACCGGAGCTGATCGGCCGCCTGGACGAGAAGGAGGTCACCCGCTGGAGCCGGTGCACCACCGTGGCCGATCCCCTCACCCTGCAAGGCGCGGAAGGCGCAGAACAAGACGTCGCCGAGGACGCTCCGGGCGTCGAGTCCGACTCCTCGGAGGAGGGCCGGTGAAGGGGCTGCTCACCCAGGTTCGGTCGTACGAACGCAGCGTCCAGCTGTTGATGGTGAACCAGTTCACCATCAACCTCGGGTTCTACATGCTGATGCCCTATCTGGCCGCCCACCTCTCCGGAACGCTCGGGCTGGCCGGCTGGATCGTCGGTCTCGTCCTCGGCGTACGGAACTTCAGCCAGCAGGGGATGTTCCTGGTCGGCGGCACGCTCGCCGACCGGATCGGCTACAAGCCGATGATCGTCGCCGGGTGTGTGCTGCGCACCCTCGGCTTCGCGACGCTCGGACTGGTGGACTCCCTACCCGCGCTGCTCGCCGCCTCCGCGGCCACCGGACTGGCCGGGGCGCTGTTCAACCCGGCCGTTCGGGCGTACCTCGCGGCCGACGCGGGGGAGCGCAGGGTCGAGGCGTTCGCCCTGTTCAACGTGTTCTACCAGGCCGGCATCCTGCTGGGCCCGCTGGTGGGCATGGTGCTGACCGGAGTGGACTTCCGCATCACCTGCCTGGTGGCGGCCGGAATCTTCGCGCTGCTGAGCGTCGTACAGATCCGCGCGCTGCCCGCCCGGCGGGCCGAGGACGCCAAGCGGCAGGACAACGACGGCGGTCAGGGCGTGCTCGCCCAGTGGCGCGGCATCCTCGCCAACCGGCCGTTCCTGCTCTTCTCCATCGCCATGATCGGTTCGTACGTCCTGTCCTTCCAGGTCTATCTGGCGCTGCCGCTGGAGGTGCGTCGGCTCTGCGGCGACGGGGGGTTCGGCACGGCGGCGGTGGCGGTGCTCTTCGCCGTCTCCGGGCTGAGCACGATCCTCGGACAGACACGGGTGACGGCATGGTGCAAGGCGCGGTACGAGCCCGGGCAGGCGCTCGTGCGCGGGCTGGCGGCCATGGGTCTGGCCTTCGTCCCCCTGCTGCTCGCCACCGCCGTGCCCGTACCGGAGTCCCGGATCGGTCTGTGGCTGCTCGCGGCGGTTCCGCCGACGCTCGCCGCGCTGCTGCTGGCCGTCGGCACGATGATCGCCTACCCGTTCGAGATGGACACCATCGTCCGCCTCTCCGGTGACCGCCTCGTCGCCACCCACTACGGGCTGTACAACACGATCTGCGGCATCGGCATCACCGTCGGGAACCTCGGCACGGGCGCCGCGCTCGACGCCGCCCGGGCGGCCGGGATGCCCGCGCTGCCGTGGATCTCGCTGTTCGTGCTGGGCCTGGCGTGTGCGGCCGCCCTCTACGGCCTGTACCGCACCGGCCGACTGGCGGCGCCGCCCGCCTCCGAGCCGCTTCCCGCCACCGTCTGACCCACCGGCCCTCCGGCCCAGGGGCGGGGTACCGCACGGTGCCCCGCCTCTGCGGTGCCGTTTCTCAAGGTGAGGAGCCTTCCGTCGCGGCGTGCAGCGGGCCCGTCGAGTCGGCCAGGGTGTCGCTGCGGCGTGCGGCCAGGGTGACCATTCCCGCCACGCTATGCGTCCCGCGGGCCGTAGTGGTCCAGGAACATGGCGACGCCGCTGGTGATGAGACGGTCCGTCAGGTCCTCGTCGATGTGCGTGCCGTAGGAGCTGAAGACCATGTGGGGGAAGACCAGGAGCCCGTAGAACTGGATGATCGCCACCTGCAGGTCGGGGATCTCCAGTCGGCCTTGCTCGGTGAGGGCGCGCAGGGCGCCTGCGACCGCGGGATGGTGACTTTCCGTGCCGCGGTGCCTCCAGGCCTCGCCCAGTTCGGGGAAGCGGTGGAGTTCGGCGGCGACGAGGTTGCGCAGGGCGGTGACCTTGTGGTTGGTGCGGACGGCGTGGACCCAGGCGCGGGCCGCCTCGACGAGGGCGGCCCGCAGGTCCTCGGCCTCGGCCAGGCCCTCCAGCGCGGCGGACGACTCACCGGCGAGTGGCTCGTCGAGTGCGTCTGTGATGACTGCTGTGAACAGGGCTTCCTTGCTGCCGAAGTGGTTGTAGACGGTCACCTTGGACACGCCTGCCTCGGCGGCGATGGTGTCCATGCCTACGCCGAAGCCCTCTCGCAGGAACAGCTCGCGGGCGGCGCGCACGATGGCCTGCCGCTTGAGCTCCGCGCGAGGTCCGCTCGGGGGCCGCTTGACGTTCTCCACGCTCATGAGCCGACCCTAACACCCACCTGAACTGTACGGTCGAGTTCATATGAACTGAACGGTATGGTTCAGATTGGAGCGTCGGTCGAGCGAGGCCGTGCGCGAGAAAGGGGACCTGGTGCCTTCCGTGACTCATCCGGTGACCGCCCCACCGCAGACTGCCGACCCGCCGGCCCGACGATGGCTCACCCTCGCCGTCGTGAGCGTGAGCCTGCTGGTCGTCGGGCTCGACACCACCGTGCTGAACGTCGCCCTGCCCACACTCGTCGGAGAACTCGGAGCATCCACCAGCCAGTTGCAGTGGATCGTCGACAGTTATGCGCTGATGTCCGGCAGCCTGGTGCTGTTCTGCGGCAGCCTGGCGGACCGGCTCGGCCGTAAGTGGATCTTCATGTCCGGTCTGGCGCTGTTCACGGCGGCGTCCGTCGTCGCCGCGTACGCCGGTTCCGTCACCACTTTGGTTCTCGCGCGCGGAGCCATGGGCGTCGGCGAGGCGTTGATCATGCCGGCCACGCTCGCCGTCATCGGGAACGTCTTCCCGCGCGGGGCCGAACGCACCAAGGCGATAGGCATCTGGTCGGCGGCGGTCGGCGTCGGGACGGTGATCGGACCGATGGTCGGCGGCTGGCTGCTGAGCCACTACTGGTGGGGATCGGTGTTCCTGATCAACCTTCCCATAGGAATTGCGGGCCTGATCGCCGCCGCCCTGCTGGTGCCCGACTCCCGCGCTCCCGAGAGCGGGCGGCTGGACCCGGCCGGGGCCCTGCTGTCCGTCGTGGCCGTGGCGAGCGTGCTCTGGGCGGTCATCGAGGGGCCCGACCGCGGCTGGACGAGTTCCGCCGTGCTGGCGGCCTTCGCGGCGGGTGCCCTGCTGCTCGCCGCCTTCGTCGTCCGGCAGCGTCGGGCCGCGTCCCCGATGCTGCCGCCCAGGATCTTCCGGCACCGTGCGCTCGCGACCGGTGACCTGCTGGTCCTGCTGGGCGCGTTCGCGCTGATCGGCACGCTGTTCGTGGCTGTGCAGCACTTCCAGTTCGTCCTCGGGTACAGCGCCGGGCAGACCGGGGTGCGGCTCGGCCCCGCCGCGCTCGCGCTGCTGGTGGCCGGGCCACTGGCGGGCGTCCTCGCGCCGCGTCTCGGCATGCGTACGGTGTCGGCCGCCGGACTCGCCCTGCTGTCCGCGTCCGCCGCGGTGCTCGCCACCACCGGGGCGACGGACGGCTACGGCCGGGCTCTCGTGGCCATGCTGCTGCTGGGCGCGGGCGCCGGGTTCGTCATCACCGTGACCAGCGACGCCATCGTCGGCTCGCTGCCGGAAACGGACCTCGGCGTGGGCTCGGCCACCAACAGCGCCGCCATCCAACTCGGCGCGGCGAGCGGAGTCGCCGTCATGGGCAGCCTGCTGTCCGACCGCTACCGCGGCGGACTCGACGAGATCCCCGCTGCTGTTCCCGTTCCCGAGAGCCTCCTCGACTCCGCCAAGGAGTCCCTGGGTACCGCGCTCGCTCTCGCCGAGCGGCTGCCCGGCGACGCCGGAGCCGCCTTCGCCGAAGCCGCCCGCCACGCGTTCGTCGACGGCATGGGGCCGGCGATGTTCGCCGGGGCCGGTGTCACCGCGGCGGGCGTGCTCCTCGCTCTCCTGCTCGCGCCTTCGCGTGACGCCGACCCGACCGGAACCACTCGCCCGGAGGACCCGTCATGACCCACTCCGCAGCCGGTGCCCCGCACACGGCCGAACACGACCACCACCCGCCCGCCGACCCGCGCCGCTGGGCGGCACTCGCACTGATCTGCCTCGCGCAGTTCATGCTGATCCTCGACGTCACCGTCGTGAACGTCGCCTTGCCCGACATGGCGGCCGACCTCGATCTCGGCCGCGAGACTCTGACCTGGGTGGTCACCGTCTACACCCTCTGCTTCGGCGGGCTGATGCTGCTCGGCGGCCGACTCGCCGACGCACTCGGCGCCCGCCGCACTCTGCTGTCCGGACTCGCCCTCTTCACTGCCGCCTCACTGGTCACAGGTCTGGCCGAGAACGCCCCGACGCTGCTCGGCGGGCGCATCGGCCAGGGCGTCGGCGCCGCCCTGCTGTCTCCGGCCGCGCTCTCCCTCGTCACCATGAGCTTCCACGGCACCGAACGCAACAAGGCGCTCGGCGTCTGGGCGGCGATCGGCGGCACCGGCTCCGCGGCCGGCGTGCTGCTCGGCGGAGTCCTGACCGACGGGCCCGGCTGGGAGTGGGTGTTCTTCATCAATGTGCCGGTCGGGCTGCTCCTGCTGGTCGCCCTGCCCGCTTTCGTCCCGGCCCGTGCTCCGCAGCCCGCACGGCTCGACATCCCGGGCGCGCTGCTCGTGACCGCCGGCACCGCCGCCCTGATCTACGGCCTGGTCAAGGCGGGGGACACCGGCTGGGCGGACGCCTCGACCCTGCTGCCGCTGGCCGGTGCGGTGCTCGCGTACGCGGTCTTCGCGTGGGTCGAACGGGCCGGCCGGGCCCCGCTGATGGACCTGCGGATGTTCACCCGGCGGCCGGTACTCGCCGGGGCCTTCCTGATGCTGATCGCCACGGCCCTGCTGATCGCGTTCTTCTTCCTGGGCTCCGTCTATCTGCAGCACGCCCGGGACTTCAGCCCGCTGAGGACCGGGCTGGTGTTCCTGCCCGTCGCCGTGGCCACCGGCATCGGCGCCCACCTCGGGTCCCGGCTGGTCGGCCGGATCGGCAGCCGCCCGACCGCTGTCGCGGGCATGCTCGTCGCGGCCGTCGGAAGCATCCCGCTGACCCGGCTGTCGGAGACCGGCAGCGTGTACGCCGGGCTCCTGCCGGGCTTCGTGATCGCCTCCCTGGGCATCGGAGCCGTGTTCGTCACCGCCACGACGACCGCGCTGGCCATGGTGGAGCACCGGGAGGCGGGGCTCGCCTCCGGGGTCGTCAACACGTTCCACGAGGTGGGTGGTTCGATCGGCGTCGCCGTCGTCTCGACCGTCGCGGCCTCGGGCTTCGAGCGAGGCGCGGTGGGTGGCTTCGCCGACGCGTTCACGGTGTGTGCCGTGGCAGCCGGTGCCGGCGCCGTCGTCGCCCTGGGCCTCGTACCGCGCGGCAAGCCGCAGTCGACCGGCGGCCCGCACGTGCACTGACCAGGATGGGCCACCGACCAGGAGCAACCAGCCCTGAGCGGTTTCCGGGTGCCGGGAGCCGCAGATGCGTCCGAGCCATGACGCGGCCTGCTGGAACGGCGGTGGAGGGCGGGAATCCCGTGATCATCCAGGGCGTTGCACCGCTCGTGATCAGCAGCACTGCGAAAGGCTCCCATGCGCGCCATACGGATCGCTCGTTTCGGCGGACCCGAAGTCCTCGGGGTCGTAGATGCCCCCGAGCCTGAACAAGGCGCCGGTGATGTGCTGATCCGTACCGTCGCGACCAGCATCAACCCCGTCGACGACAAGACGCGGGAGGGCGCCATCGGTGAGGGGACGCCGCCGCTGCCGATGACGCTCGGGTGGGATCTCGCAGGCATCGTGGTCGACGGCGGCTCCAGTGGCCTGCGTCCCGGGGAGCGCGTCATCGCGATGTCGCACCAACTCAGCACCGGTCGGGGGACCTGGGCCGACCTGGTGGCGCTTCCGGCGCATTGCCTCGCACCAGCACCGCAGGCCGTCAGTCTGGTGGAGGCGGCCACCTTGCCACTGCCCGGACTGGCCGCCCTGCAGACCCTGGACTGGCTCGCGCTGTCCGCCGGTGAACGGCTGCTCATCGCCGGAGCCGCGGGCGCGGTCGGAGGACTGGCGTTGCAAATCGCCCACGCACGAGGCGTCCGGGTGGACGCTCTGGTGTCCCGCGACGCACACACCGGCTTCGCCCGCGCACACGGCGCCGAACTCGCCACCACCGACCGGAACGCTCTCCAAGACCGCGGCTACGACGCGGTCTTCGACACCTTCGGGGCCTTCGTGACCGAAGCGGTGTCCGACGGCGGCCGGTACGCGTCGGTCGCCACCCAGGCCGGTCCCGTCCCCGACCTGTCATCGCGAGACGTCCGCACCACGGTCAACCAGGTGCGCGAGGACGGCGTAGGGCTGGGCCGGCTGACCAAGCTCGTCGATCGCGGCTCGCTGCGACTGCGCATGCACTCCGCCTTCGGCCTTCACGAGATCCAAGCCGCTCATGAACGCTTCGTACAGGGCGACTTGGAGGGAAAGATCACGGTGACCTTCTGAGCCTGTCACCTGTCTTCCGGCCCTTGGACGGGGCGGGAAGACATGGCTGCCCTTCCAGCAGCACCGCCGTCCGCAGCCCGCGCAGCAGTTCCGCCCGCCGGTTCACCGGCTCTCGCCGCCGACGAGCTCGTAGCCGGCCTCGTCGACCGCGGCGGCGACGGCGGCGGGATCCAGCCGCTGCTCGCTGGTCACCGTGACCTTGCCCGACGGCAGATCCACCTGGACGTCCTCGACTCCGGGGAGGCCGTTGAGTTCGGTGCTGACGGCCTGGACGCAGTGATCGCACGTCATGCCCTTGACGTCGTACACGTTCCGAACCATGTGCTTGCTCCCTCCGAAGAGGGGCATCATGGTACCCCTAGGGGGTAACGTGTTTCTGGAGGTAGGAGTGTTCCGGCGGCTTTCCAACCACTAATGTCCTTAGTGGAAGGGTGCTTTGGTTGCCTCACCCCGTGCCAAGAGTGGAGGTCGGCGGGATGGACGCATGGCGGCCGATGCTGGTTCTTCTCGGCGTGGTCGGGGCCGGTCTGGCTGCCCTGTACGGCCTGGGGCTTTGGCTGGCGGCAGCACGGACTCCCCTCGAAACGGGTCCTTTCGCCGGGGGCCTCGAGCCGGGCCAGCACGCCGTGTCCCGGTTCCATGTGCGCTGGTACGCGGTCACCATGATCTTTCTGGCCTTCGACATGGAGATGCTGTTCATGTACCCGTGGGTGAAGGTCGTCTCGGAGGTGGGGACCACGGCCGTCGTGGAGATGTTCCTCTTCCTGGGGATCCTGTTCGCGGCGGTGGCCTACGCCTGGCGTGAGGGGGCCCTGAGGTGGACCTGAGGGGCATTCTGCGGCGTACGGCGATGCAGCGCCCGGCGGTGTTGGCGATCGCTCTGCCCGGAGCGACGGAAGTCCGGATGGCGGTGGAGGCGGGGGTGCGTCGGCAGGGTTGGCCGATGGCGGGCGCCCCGGCCGCCGCCGACCTGCTGGTCGTCTGCGGCTTTCCGGAGCCGGGGGACGCGGAGTGGCTGGACGGCATCGAGCGGTCGATGCCGGAGCCGGCCCTGCGGATCCTGGTGCAGGAGACCGAGCAGGTCGCGCACGCGCTCGACATCGCGCGGAGGGATCTGGCGGACAGGGCGGTGAGTCCGGGTGAGGCCGACGCGGGCGACCAGCAGGAGGTTGTCAGGGGCGAGACTGGCGGCCATCGCATCGATCACGAAGCCCATTCCGGCCATATGGATCACATGGGTCACGACATGCACGCCATGGGTGAGGTCGCAGGCCTGCCGATGGCCGAACGGGGGGACGACCGGGACGAGTTGAGGCTCGATCAACTGCACGTGCCGATCGGCCCCGGCCTGACCGACTGGCCAGCGGGGCTCATTCTCCGCCTCACCCTGCAAGGAGACGTCGTACAGGGCGTCGACGTGGACCATCTGCCCGTACCGTCCGGCCCTCGACTGCCCTTCTGGGACGAGCCGTGGCTGTGGGCCGCGCAGGGCGAGGAGATCACCCGGGGGAGTGCGGCGCGTCGGCGCTGTGCCTCGCATCTGGACAGTGCGGGACGGCTCCTCGCTGTCGTCGGCTGGGACGACGCCGCAGCGCGGTGCCGTCGGCTGCGGGACGAGCTGCTGTCGGGGGCGTCGCGGGAGAAGATCAGCGCGGATCTGCGCGGGGCACTGCGCAGGGTGGAGCGCTCGCGCACCCTACGCTGGTCGATCGCCGGGCTGGGGGAGTTGTCGTCGTCCAGAGCACGGGCGGCAGGAGTGACCGGACCGGCGCTCGCTGCGGACGGGGACGCCTATGACCGGCTGCGGATGTGGCTGGGCGAGATCGGGCGTGGCGTCGAGGGTCTCGATGACGAGCGGCCTTTGACGCCGGACGAGCTCACCGGCCCGCGCGGGCGGCTCGACGGAGCGCCGCCGCCGTCGCGGGCGCTGCTCGACATCCTTCCGGAGTTGCTGACCGGCGCCGAGTTCGCCTGCGCACGGATCATCGTCGCCAGCCTCGACCCCGACATCGAGGAACTCGCGCCCGTGTCCGGGGCGGCTCATGTCTGATGCCGCGCCTCTGTGGGCGACCGTCATCCTTCCTGTCGCGCTGGCGGTGGCCGCCGTGGTCACGGCCGGGTTCGACGCGGTGCTGTCCGGGTCGGCCGAGCGCGGTCCCGCCGGGAGCGTCCGGGAGGCCGGGCTACGTGCCGTGGCCCCGTTACGGGAAGCCCTGCGGCTGCTCGTCCAGCAGCCGCGCCGTACGACGGCCGCTGACCGGCTGCTCGGAAGGCTGGGCGTGGTGCTGGTCCCGGTGGCCGCGGTGCTCGCGGGTGCCGTACTGCCGTGGGGCTTCCGTTCCGTGAGCGATCCGTCGGTCGGCATCGTGTGGTTCAACGCCATGGAGGCGCTGGCCTGGGCGGCGGTGTGGCTGGCGGGCTGGGGGCCGAACTCGGCGCTGTCGCTGATCGGCGGGTACCGGTTCCTCGCGCAGGGACTGGCGTACGAGCTTCCGCACATGTTCGCCATCACCACCGCCGCGCTCGGTGCCGAGTCCCTGCGGGTCGGTGACGTGGTCACGGCTCAGGACGGCCTGTGGTTCGCGGTGTGGATGCCTGTGGCGTTCTTGGTCTATCTGCTGAGCGCGCTCGCGATGGCGTTCTGGGGGCCGTTCGAGCATCCGCTGTCGCGGGACGCGGCCGGTGGCGCCGCCGCCGAACTGGCGGGCGTGGACCGGCTGGTGTTCCTGGGCGGGCGGTGGCTGCTGCTCGTGGTGACCGCCGGCTTCAGCGTCCCGCTGTTCCTCGGCGGAGGGCACGGACCGCTGCTGCCGGGCTGGGCGTGGACGTTGCTCAAGACCGCGGCGGTGCTGGCGCTGCTGGTGGCCGGGCGCCGGCTGCTGCCCACGTTGCGGATGGAGCGGTACATGGAGCTGGCGTGGATGGTGCTGGTACCGCTGACGCTGCTTCAGGCGCTGGTCGTGGCCGTCGTCGTCCTGAACCGATGAGCGAGGTGATGGCCGTGCTTGACGTTGACGACGTGATCTTCTGGGTGCTCGCCCTGCTGGCGGTGGCCAGTGGCGTCATGGTGTTCCGGTACGACTCCATGGCCCGGGCGACGTACGCGCTGCTGACTTCACTGCTGTGCGTGGGCGGTGAGGTGCTGCTGCTCGGGCTGGACTATCTCGGGGTCGTGATCGTGCTGATGATGACCATCGAGATGGCCATCATGGCCGTGTTCATGGTGATGTACATGATGAACCCGGCCGGGCTCATGCCGATGACCATGGTCCACAACAAGAAGGGCGCGGCCGTGATCTGCGCGGCGGTCTTCGCCGTACTCGCCGCGGGCATCCTGCTCGCCCCGTGGCCGTCCCGGCGCGGCAGGCCGTCGGCCGATCCGACCATGGACCTGGGCATGTCGCTGATGGGGCCGCAGATGCTCACCATGATGACCCTGGGACTCGCCCTGTTCGCCACCATCGTCGCCACCGTCGTCCTGGCCACCCGCCGGGGCCGCTACGACCGGTTCGGCGACGACCTGAAGGCACGTACTGCCGAGGACCCCGTGCGGGGAGGGCTGGGCCGGTGAGCCTTGAACTCTTTTTGCTGCTCGCCGCGGCTCTGTTCAGTATCGGGCTGTTCGGCGCCCTCACCCAGCAGTCGATCGTGATGCTGATGATGGGTCTGGAGCTGATGCTGGGCGGCGTCATCGTCGGTGCGGCGGCCGTCTGGCACTACGTCGCCCCTGCCACCGCCGACGGACAGGTGCTGGTGGTCCTCGCCGTCACGGTGATGGCGGTGGAGATGGCCGTCGGGTTCGCCGTGGTCACCGCGCTCTTCCGGGCTCGTGAGGTCGACATGACCGACATGGCGGCGGAGTTGAAGGAGTGAGCGCGCTGCTGTGGGCGCTCGTCGCGCTGCCGCTGACGGTGGGGACGCTGCTGGCGGTCGCCGGCCGTCCCGTGGACCGGTACGCCCCCGGTGTCGCGGTCGGCACGGCCGTCGCCGCGTTCGGCCTCGCCGTCACCGTGGCGTTCGAGCACCCGCGGGCCGAGGCGCCGCTGCTCGAAGGGCTCCCCGCCGGGCTCGCGGTCGACGGGTTGTCGGGCCTCATGGTCGTGACCGTCACGGCGGTCACCGCGGCCGTCCTCCTGTTCAGCGTCGAGGACATCGGACCGGGCGAGGCCCGTGCCCGCTTCTTCGGGCTGATGCTGGTGTTCAGCGGTGCGATGCTGACCACGGTCACCGCGACCACGCTGCCGGTCCTGCTGATGGCGTGGGAGGCCATGGGGGCCGCCTCCTGGGCGCTGATCGGCTACTGGTGGCGTGACCCGGAGCGCGGCGATGCCGCCAATACGGCCTTCCTCACCACTCGCGCCGCCGACCTCGGCCTCTATCTGGCCGCCGGGGCGGCGCTGGCCGGCGGACAGGCCGGCTCCCTCGCCCTCGACGAACTCCCGGACACGACCGGCGCGTGGTCCGCCCTCGTCACCGCCGGCGTCATCGCGGCCGCGTTCGGCAAGTCGGCCCAACTGCCCTTCAGCTTCTGGCTGTCCAGGGCCATGCAGGGCCCGAGCCCGGTCTCGGCCCTGCTGCACTCGGCGACCATGGTCGTGGCCGGGGCGTATCTGCTGCTTCGGCTGGAGCCGCTGCTCGCACAGTCGGGTTGGGGTGGGCATGTGGTGGCGTGGACGGGTGCGCTGACGGCGGTCGTGCTCGGCCTGGTCGCCGTGGCGCAGACCGACCTCAAGCAGCTGCTCGCCGCCTCGACCTGCGCCCAGATCGGCTTCATGGTGCTCGCCGCCGGGACCGGCGCGGTCACCGGCGGAACCCTCCAGCTCATCGCGCACGCCGCCGCGAAGAGCCTGGCCTTCCTCGTCGCGGGCGCCTGGCTGACAACCCTCGGCACCAAGGCGCTTCCCGCCCTGCGCGGCGCGGCCCGGCGGCATCGCACGGCCGGGATCACCTTCAGTGTGGCGGCGCTGGCCCTCGCCGGAGTTCCGCCGCTGGCGCTGTGGGCGGCCAAGGACGTACTGCTTGCCGGCGCTCTGGAAGACAACGCGGCCCTGTACGTCACCGGTTCGGCCGCCGCCGTCATCTCCGCTGTCTACAGCGCCAAGGCGCTGTGGTTCGTCTGGCAGCCCGCTTCCGCGACTAACGACCGTACCCAGGAGCCGCTGCCGTACGCGACGCGACTGCCGCTGGTGACCCTGGCCGTCGCCTGTGCCGCCCTGACCGTCACGTCCTTCCCGCCCGTACGGGACGCCGTCGAGCGGGTGCTCGGCGGCGGGACACAACCTGCCCCACAGGCATGGGAGTTCGCCCTGTCAGGCGCGCTCGCGGTCGCCGTCTCCGCCGTGGTCTGGATCCGCGGCCCCCAACTCCTCACCGTGCCCGGCCGGATCACCGCCTGGGCGTCGGACTGGCTCCGCCTGGAGAACGCGGCACGCACGTTCCTGGTGCGCCCGGTCGTGCGCCTCACCGACGCGCTCGCCGCCTTCGACGACCGGGTGCTGGACCGCGCCGTCGAAGGCACCGCCCGCGGCTCGGTCCGGCTGGCCCAATGGACCAACGGCCAGGTGGAGCGGATCGTTGACGGCTCCGTTGAGGGCGTGGCGGGCGGTGCCCGGGCGCTCGGACGCTGGGCACGCAGGCCGCAGACGGGGCAGCTGCACCAGTACCTCGCCCAGGCGGTCGCCGCCTTCACCGTCCTCGCCGTCGTCCTCGTCCTCGTGAGGTGACCGCCGTGCTCACGGCCATCGTCCTGCTCCCGACCGCCATGGCGGCCCTCCTGCTGTGCGTGCCCCGCAGCGCGCCCCGCGTCCTGGTCTTGTCGGCGTGGGCGGCGACCACGGCCGCCGAGCTGGTGCTGACCGTGATCGTCTGGTCGGGCTACCGGGCCGACGGCGGGATGCAGTACGAGACCCGGGCGCGCTGGATCCCCAGTGCGGGCATCAGCTACCACGTCGGCGTCGACGGACTGTCCCTGCCGCTGGTGGCCGTCACCTGCGTACTGTTCCTCGCCTGCGCGCTGTACGCGTGGCGCGAGACGCGGCGGGTCAGGGAGTTCGCGGCGCTGTTCCTCTTTCTGCAGACGACGTGCCTCGGCCTGTTTGTCGCCCTGGACCTGATCCTGTTCTTCGTCTTCTTCGACCTGTCCATCGTGGCGATGTACTTCATCATCGCCGGGTGGGGGCACAAGGGCGCCGCCCGCGCCGCGCTGAAGTTCTTCCTCTACACCTTCATCGGCTCCCTCGCCCTGCTGCTCGGCTTCATCGGCCTCTACCTGGCCGCCGACCCGCACACCTTCGACATCGTCGACCTGACCCGCGCCAATCCCCTGGCCGGACGCTCCACTTACGGCGCCCTCGTCCTCCTCGCCATCGCCGTCGGGCTGGCGGTGAAGACTCCGACCGTGCCCTTCCACACCTGGCTGCCGCCCGCCCACACCGACGCCCCGGCCGCCGGGTCGGCGATCCTCGCCGGCGTGCTGCTGAAGATGGGCACGTACGGCTTCCTGCGCATCGCCATGCCCGTGCTGCCCGACGCCTGGCGCGACTACGCCATCGTCTTCGTCGTCGTGGGCGTGATCTCGGTGCTGTACGGAGCACTGGTCGCCCTTGCCCAGAACGACTTCAAGCGGATGGTCGCCTACACATCCGTGAATCACATGGGCTACATCGTCCTGGCGATCGGCGCGGCAGGGGCCGTCGGCGCCGGCCAGGAGGAGGCCCGCCGCCTTGCCGTCACCGGCTCGGTCTTCCAGATGGTGAGCCACGCCCTGCTGACCGGCGCGCTGTTCCTGCTGTCCGGCGTGCTGTACGAGCGCGGGCGTACGTACGAGATGTCCGCGTACTCGGGTGTCGCCGAGCGGGCACCCGTCTTCGCCGCGCTGACCGGCGTCGCCGCCTTCGCCTCGCTCGGGCTGCCAGGGTTCTCCGGCTTCATCGCCGAGTTCCAGATCCTCACTGGGAGCCTGGGACCGGAGCCGGTCGCCACCGGCCTGGCCGTCCTCGGGATCCTGCTCACAGCGGGCCTGTTCCTGCGCGCCCTGCAACAGGTCTTCCTCGGGCCACTGCGGCTGCCCGCCGCCGCGCCCGGTGCCGACCGGCCGTTCCCCGACATCCGCCTCCATGAAGGACTCGCGATCGTCCCCCTGCTGGCGCTGGGGGTTGTCCTCGGCCTCGCACCCCGCTTCGTCCTCGACGTCATCGAACCGGCCTCCCGCGCCGTGCTGGAGCTGCTGGCGCGATGAACGAGATGACCGGGATGAACGAGAACCCCCTCGACCTCCTGCCCGAGGTCCTGCTCGCCGCCTCGGCCGTGCTCGGGCTGCTGCTCGGAGCGTGGCTGCCGCGTCGCCGTCAGTGGCTGATCGGGGCCATGGCGGGCGCGGCCTGCATTGGGGGGATCGTGGCTGCCGCCATCGCCGCGGCCGGGCCGGTGGAGACGGCCTTCGGTGAGTCCTTCGCCATCGATCCGCTCACGGCCACCAGCAGGATCGTCATCCTGGGCGGCACCCTGCTCGTCCTCGCGCTCGCCATGCCACGCTTGTACGCCGACCCGCGCGAGACCGAGTTCTACGTCCTGCTCCAGCTCGCTTCCGCGGGTGCCCTCGTACTGGCCGGAGCTCAGGACCTGCTGCTCCTCGCCGCCGGCTACCTGCTGGCGAGCGTGCCCGCCTACGCGCTCGCCGGATTCCGCAAGGACGGCCCCGGCACCGAGGCGGCCCTGAAGTTCTACGTCGTCGGCGCGCTGCTCGGCGTCCTGATGCTCGCCGGCATCACCGTCCTGCTCGCCGCCGGCCGGGCGACCGCGTACCCCATGCTGCGCTCCGAGCTCGCCGAGGCACCGGCCGGACTGGTGGCGGTCGGCACGCTCGCCCTGCTCGCCGGTGTCCTGTTCAAGGCCGGAGGCGTGCCCGGCCACTTCTGGGTACCGGACGCCGTCCAGGGCAGCTCGGCCCCGGTCGCCGCCTTCCTCACCACCATCCCGAAGGTCGGCGCCCTCGCGGCCCTCTACCGACTCGCCGCCGTGCCGCTGGCGGACGCAGACCTGCCCTGGGCCGACCTGGTGGCGGTGCTCTCGGTCGCGTCCATGACCCTGGGCAACCTGGCGGCCTTCTTCCAGCAGGACGTCAAACGGCTGCTCGCGTACTCCACCATCAGCCAGGTCGGCTACCTCCTGCTCCCGGTGGCCGTCGCCGGGCGCACCGACCTCGACCAGGAGGCGCTGCTGTACTACCTGGCCGGGTACGCGCTGACCAACCTCGGGGCCTTCGCCGTCGTCTGCGCACTCCCCGCGGCCCACGCCATCGACGACTACCGGGGCCTGGCACGGGCGCGCCCGGCGCTGCTGGCCTCGCTCGTCGTCTGCCTGCTGGGCCTGGTGGGCACGCCCCCGACCGCGGTCTTCCTCGGCAAACTGGAGGCCTTCAGCGCGGCCTTCGACGGCGGCTACGCCTGGCTGGCCGTCGTCGCAGCCGTCAACACCGTGGCCTCCCTCTTCTACTACCTGCGCTGGATCGCCCCGGCGTTCCTCGCACGCGGACCCGCGGGTGACGCCAGTACGACATCACGGACGGCCGCCGTGATCGCCTACGGGGCGGCTACCGGATCCGTCGTACTGGGGCTGCTCGGCGGAACCGTCCTCGACGTACTGGGCGGTTCGCTCGCGCCCTGACCGCTCAGGCTCGCAGACGCCGCCCGAGACGTTTCCCGGCTGTGTCGGTCGGCCCAGTGCCAACTCACTTAGTAGTATCCCAGTAGGTCGAGTACGGAGGGCAGGCTGAGCATGGGCGGGCGGCTGCGCGCGGGTGGGGCCTTCGGGTACCTCCTGCTGGTCGTCATGCTCACGCTGGGCGTGTTCGCCATGCACACGATGGGCCACCCGGAAGGGTCGTCGGGGCACGGCATGAGCGGCGCCGTCCCTGCTGTCGCAGATGGGCACCAGGACGGTATGGCCCCGAAGGCCGCAGCCGCCGAGGCCCCTGCCGAGCCGGAGCTGATGGCCGAACACGGGACCGCGGCGTCGGCTGCCACGTCGCCGGTGCACGAGCTCCCGAGCGGCATGGACCCGATGTCCGTGTGCGTGGCGGTGCTCACCGTATGGCTGCTCGGGCTGGTCCTGCGTGCGGCGGTGGCCCGTCGGCATGAGCCGTTGACCGCCCTTCTCGCTCGATCGATGGCCCTGGCGCGCCCCAGCACTCCACCGCCAAGACCGCTCCTGTCTCAGTTGTCAGTTCTGCGGATATAGGCCGAACCGTCGCGGCGGCCCACTCGGTGCTGCCTGCGCAGACGCGCACGCCACCACACAGACAGAACTGACAACAAGAGGTATTTCGCACATGACTGCCTACAAGCACGCCTTGAACCGTCGTCTCCGCCGCCGTCTGGCGATGGCGGCCGCCATCACGGCGGGCGGGCTGCTGCTCGCCGCCTGCGGCGGGAACGACATGGAGGGCATGGACCACGGCAGCGGCAACTCCGCCTCCGCCACGTCCACCCAGACGGCGGGTGACAACCCGGCTCCCGGCGCGTTCAACGACGCGGACGTCACGTTCGCGCAGATGATGATCCCGCACCATGAGCAGGCCCTGGAGATGGCCGAGCCGGCGGACGGCCGGGCCTCCGACGCGGAGATCAAGACCCTGGCCGCGGACATCGAGAAGGCCCAGGATCCCGAGATCCAGACCATGAAGTCCTGGCTGAAGGCCTGGGGCAAGCCGGAGTCCGCCGAAGAGAGCATGCCGGGCATGGACCACGGGTCCGGCGGCATGGACCACTCCCAGATGTCCGGAATGATGTCGGACGAGGACATGAAGAAGCTCGAGGCCGCCAAGGGCACCGAGTTCGACCGGATGTTCGCGGAGATGATGATCGAGCACCACAAGGGCGCGATCACCATGGCGGAGGACGAGCAGAAGAACGGCCGTAACGCCACGGCCAAGAAGCTCGCCGCCGACGTCGTGAAGACCCAGTCCGCCGAGGTCGAGAAGTTCGAGAAGATCCTCGACCGGCTCTGATCCGCATCACCCACCGACCGCCCAGGGATCCGAGGCGCGCACCCGAGGAGCCCGGGCGGTCATCGACACGGCGGCCGATGAGGACGACGGCATGTCCTCCGGCGTCCTGGTCGGTGTGATCGTCGTCGCCCTGCTCGTGCTCGGCGGCGGGGCCTGGTGGCTGGTCAAGCGCCGCGCCGCCTCGTCCCAGAGCTGACGTTCACCGCCGTCGCCCGGGGAGAAACCGCCCCGGGCGACGGCCGGCAGGCTGTCGTGAAGTTCTCCAGCCGATGACGGAGCGTCAGGTCGAGCGGTGCCGAATTCAAGCCAATAGGCGCATGCAGGCTCTGCCCACCTGCTGAGCCGACTGCACGCAGATTGATGTTCTCCTGGCGCCCCGTTGCCGCGGGGCGCCGCCTCTTCAGACGGTACCCATCCGCAGATTCCAGCGGCCCTCCCGGCCGGTGAGCTGGAAGGCGGACAGCGGTGGAACGTCGATGCGCCAGAACGACCGCTGCGGCGCTGCCAGCGCATGCACCACCGCAGCGCGCGCGATGGCCTGTTCGACCACGGCCACCGCCCGCCCCGTATCGGCCGGCAGCGCGTCCAGCCAGGCGGCGATCCGGCGACACACCTGACCCACGGACTCGCCGCCGTGCGGGACCGCTTCGGGATCCGACATCCAGGCAGCGAGCCCGGCACCGTCACTGGTTGCCACCTCACTCAGGGTTCGGCCGTGCCATCTGCCCATGTCGACGTCCCGCAGGGCCGGTTCGACGTCGGCGCCATCCCAACCCAGGGCCTGCGCCGTCTGCCTGCACCGCTGTGAAGGCCCCGTGTACCAGGCGGCCGTGGGCAGGGCGGCGGCGACCGCCCGCACCTCCCGTAGCGCCCGCTCGTCCAGGGGCGAGTCCGCGCCGAAGCGCACATCGCGCTCCACGGTGGCGGCGGCGCACAACAGCGTGAGCCGAACGGTCATGAATGGCCCTTTCCCCCGGGGGTCGGTTCATCGTAGGTGGCGTACGCCATGTTGGCCGAAGGCCCTATTGCCCCTACGCTCTGGGACGACAAGGACGACGGCGCCACGGAAGTCCGGTGCAAGCCCGGCACGGTCGCGCCACTGTGTGCCACCCCTCCAGCCAGGCGAGGGTGGTGAGTCAGACCCAACGCCGTCGTCGCGTGCTCCACACGATGCGGGACGCGTTGTTCCCGAGGAGGTCTCGCCATGGCGCAGTCCACTGCCGCCCCCACCCCCACCACCCAGACCCTCACGCCGCTGCCGCTGCGGGCCATCGCCCCCTGGGCGGTCTTCTTCGGCGTCCTGATGCTGGTCCTGCTGTACTTCGTCGGCGCCGAACAGGGCGCCACCGCCGTGGTCTCCGGTGAGGGCGTGCACGAGTGGGTGCACGACGCCCGCCACCTCCTCGGCTTCCCCTGTCACTGACGGAGCACTCATCCATGAACTCCGTCACCGTACGCACCCTGTTGGTGCGCGGCATGCTCGCCGGCATCGGCGCCGGCGTGCTCGCCTTCGTCTTCGCCTACCTGGTCGGAGAAGGCCCCGTCGACGCGGCCATCGCGTTCGAAGAGGCCAACTCCCATGAACACGGCGGTGAGGAACTCGTCAGCCGTTCCGTGCAGTCGACGGCCGGCCTGGCCACGGGCGTGCTCGTCTTCGGCGTCGCCATCGGCGGCATCGCGGCGCTCGCGTTCTGCTTCGCCCTCGGGCGGATCGGCCGGTTCGGCGCGCGGGCGACCGCCGGACTGACCGCGCTCGCCGGGTTCCTCCTGGTCTACCTGGTACCGATCCTGAAGTACCCGGCGAACCCGCCCGCCGTCGGCGACCCCGACACGCTCGACAAGCGCACCGTCCTGTTCGTCCTGATGATCGCGCTGAGCGTTTTGCTGGGGATCGCCGCGGTCCTGCTGGGCCGGCAGGTGGCCCCGGCCTGGGGCAACTGGAACGCCTCCATCGCCGCCGGCGGGGCCTTCGTCGCGGCAGTGGCCGTCGCCATGGTCGTCCTGCCGTCCGGCGAGAACACCCCGAAGGGTTTCCCCGCCACCGACCTGTGGGAGTTCCGCCTGGCCTCCATCGGCGTCCAGGCCGTGCTCTGGGCGGCGTTCGGGCTCCTGTTCGGCTACCTGGCCGAACGCGTCCTCGAACCGGAACCGGCCGGCGGCCGGGTCTCCACACTGGCCGCCTGAACCGTCGGACACACGCGGCGGGATCCACCGGGGGCGCGCCCGGAGGATTCCGCGGGTGTCCGTACGTACGGTCGGTCAGACAGGTGACGGCCTGATGCCCGTCACGCCTTCCACATGCTCATGCCCTACCTCCGCAGCCCACCTGTCCGGCGGGCTCGGGCTCGCGGTCTGGGCGGTCGGACGTCCCCTCGGTCCGCGTCACCGGAATGTCCGCCGCGCCGCTCGACGACGCCCACACGTGAGGTGATCGACGAGGCCGGCCACGAGCTCACCGGGCGGGTGTGATGCCCTCCGCTGCCCCGGAAGACTGACAGGTCGGCCGTCTACTATGGCCGTGCGTATTCGCTTGCGCATCCGGTGAGGAAAGGGAGTCAGGGCCATGCGGCGGCTGGGGGATCTCGAGGCGGAGATCATGGATCGTCTCTGGACGTGGAACCGTCCGGCGACGGTGCGCGAGGTCGTCGACGACATCAACAAGACCCGTCCCGTCGCCTATACGACCGTGATGACTGTCACCAACATCCTGTACACCAAGGGCTGGTTGCTGCGTGGCAAGCAGGGCCGCGCCTGGCAGTACACCCCGGTGCGGAGCCGCGAGGCGTACGCCGCCGCGCTCATGGAGGACGGTCTGGGGGAAAGCAAGGACCGCCCGGCCGCCCTGGTCCACTTCGTCGAGAACATGTCCGACGACGAGCTGGCCGCCCTGCGCAGGGCCCTGCGGACCGTGGGACAACAGGCGAACTCGTGAACGCGGCCCCCGTCCTGGTCGGTTACACGGCGCTGGTGGGCTTCGTCGCTCCGCACCTCCTCCTGCGCGCCCAATGGCCGTACCGGGCGCCCGCCCTGGCCGCCGCCGTCTGGCACACCTTGACGGTCTCCTTCTCGATCGGGGCCGCGCTCACCGCGTACAACCTCGCCATGCCGACCGAGCACCTGCATGCGGGTCTGCTGGGTCTGCTGCACTCCTGCGGACTGGACGTCGACGCGGGCGCTCCGGATCCCGCGACCGCGCATGGGCTCGCCCTCGCCCTGCCCGCCGCGATCGGGATCGCCCTGTTTGCGAGCTTTTCCTTCCAGGTCCTGCGAGCCCGTCGCGCGCGGGCCCGGCACCGGAAAGCGGTGGATCTGGTGGGCCGCCACTCGGCCCGGCTGAGCGCCACCGTCCTGCCGTACGACGTTCCCGCCGCCTACTGCCTGCCCGGCCGCCATCCCAGGGTCGTGGTCAGCGACGCGGCCGTGCGCGAGCTGACGTCCGAGCAGCTCGCCGCCGTACTGGAACACGAGCAGGCCCACATCGCCGGCCGCCACCATCTGGCCCTGGCCGCCGTGGAGGCGTTCCACCGGGTCTTCCGCCGACTGCCGTTGGCCTGCCATGCCCGTGAGCAGACGGAGCTGCTGTTGGAGATGGTCGCGGACGACCGTGCCCTGCGCGGCCATCCCGACGAGGCGTTGGCGACCGCGATGTACGAGATGGCGGCGGCCCGCGCTCCGAAGGGGGCGTTCGCGGCAGGTGGCCACACGGTGCTGATCCGCCTGCAGCGGGTCCTCGGCCCACGCCGGGCCTTTCACCCCGTCATCTGGGGGGCCGTGGCCGCTGCTGCCGTGGCCGTTCCGCTGCTGCCGCTGCTCGTCGCCTGCCCGCCCGGCCTCAGCTGACCGCTGCCCTGTCGCAGCCGACCTGTTTCAAGTGAGACCTTTGTGACTCGTACTTACTTGCGAGGCATACTACGAAGCTACTAAGTTCTAATAAGTTCTAACGCGTTTACTCCGGCCGGCCTGCCACGAGTCGCCGGTTCCAGACGGCCGGGTCCCGGCACCGTCGCCTTTGCCCGCAGAACGCGCTAAGGAGTCGCCCGCGCATGGGAACCCACCGTCGGCCGAAGCCGCCCAGCCGCGCCCGGATCGCCACGCTCGGCATGGCGGCCGGCGCCGTCAGCCTCCTGCCGACGCAGAGTCAGGCGGCCCCCAAGCCCACGGTGGACGAGGTCCGCAAGCAGGTGGAGAAGCTCTACGAGGAGGCCACGGGCCCCACCGAGGAGTACAACGCCATCCGGGAGAAGCAGCAGAAGCTGCAGGGCGAGGTCGACAGCGCGCGGGACCGGCTGGCCCGCAAGCAGCAGGAGGTCAACGAGCTGCGGGAGGCGATAGGCCCGCTGGCGGCGGCGCAGTACCGCCGCGGCGGCATCGACCCGAGCGTGGAGCTGTTCCTGTCCGGCGACCCGGACGACTATCTCGAGCAGGCCGAGATGCTCGATCGTACGAGCAACCGGCAGGCCGAAGCCCTGCGGGCGATGCAGGCCAAGCAGCGTGAACTCACGCAGGAGCGCGAGGCCGCCCAGAAGCGTCTGGAGGCCCTGGAGGAGACGCGCACCAAGGCCGCGAAGAAGAAGGACGAGGTCCAGGACAAGCTCACGAAGGCGCGCAGACTCCTGAACAGCCTGACCGCCGCGCAGCGCGCCAGGATGGAGGCCGCCCAGGAGCGGGACGACGCCGCCGCGGGCGTCAGCGACTCCGCCGCCACCTACAACGGTCCGGCCAGCGGCCGCGCCAAGGCCGCCCTCGACTTCGCTTACGCGCAGCTCGGCAAGCCCTATGAGTGGGGCTCCACCGGGCCGAACTCCTACGACTGCTCGGGGCTGGTGGGCGCCTCCTGGCGCGCGGCGGGCGTCTCGCTGCCGCGTACCGTCAAGCAGATGTACGACGCCGGCCGCAAGGTGGCCAGGTCCGACCTGCAGCCCGGCGACATCATCTACTGGTACAACGACAACCAGCACAACGGCATGTACGTCGGCAACGGCAAGGCCATCCACGCGCCGCGCACCGGCAAGAACATCGAGATCGTCCCGCTGGACTCCATGCCGTACTTCGCCGCGTCCCGGCCCTGAGACCAACACCCCTGCCGCCCAGGAACTTCGTGACCGCACGTCCGACCACCGCACGCTCCGGTCACGCCCCGTGGGCGGGTCGGCGGACGAGCCGCGCGCCCCGGTCCGCCTTCTCTGATGCCGCCGACGGCGGCCAGATCGTCGGCCACAGCGGCCGGGTCCACGCCTGCCGGCGGCGTGGCCGCCTCGGCGATGTCACCGAGGCTCCGCAGTCCCTGCGGCGCGGGACTGAGACCAGCCACGCCTGAAGCTCGGCAAGCAAAGCCGTACCGTCCCATCGCCGTTCCACGCAGCCCGACGAGTGCGGCGGTGGTCTCCTCCCTGGCGGCTTCTGCCGGTTGGTCCTCCGTGACCATGGCTGAACTTTGCCGGTGAGGTCGTTGTGGCAGTTCCGTGAAGGGTCCTTTATCGGCCAGACACAACGTGACTGGTTGTCGATGTGTGCCACTGACTGCATGCCGAGAAAACGCCTGATGGGCAGGCCTATGTCCGAATTGGGTGGACCTTGTTCGCGGCTGAGCGGTTTCTCTCCGTAACGTGTCCGAATGAGGGCAAGTACCGTTCCCTATCGCACACTTGAGTCTGCATGCAAGTGGTCGTGTTTCAGTCAACCTTGTAAGGTGATCTTGGCCGAGATGGATCGATAAGTAGACAATATTCCGGATGGTCGGCCTGGGGGCAAGGAACCACTGCCTGACGAATGACCTCGGGATCCGGACGGACACGGGGGCAGTTGTAGGAGGGTTTGTGGAACGCTATTTCACCAGCGAGTGGCACGAGGACATACGACACAGGGTGCGAGAGTTCGCAGAGCGAGAGGTGCGTCCGCGGATAGCGGAGATGGAGACTTCCCGCGCGGTGGCCCATGACCTGTCCAGGCTCATTGCCCGGCAGGGCTGGATCGGCGTGACCATCCCCAAGGTGTACGGCGGGATGGAGGCCGGGCACCTGGCCAAAACGATCATCATTGAGGAGCTTTCCCGCGTCAGCGGGGCCATGGGGGCCATGGTGCAGGCCTCCCAGCTCGGCGTCGCCAAGATCCTTCACTTCGGCAGCGCGCAGCAGAAAGGGACCTGGCTGCCGCGTATCGCCGCGGGCGACTGTCTGCCGACGATCGCGGTCACCGAACCGGAGTCGGGCGGCCACGTCCTGGGGATGGGCAGCACCGCCGTCCGCGACGGCGACGACTACCTCCTCAACGGCCGCAAGGTCTTCGTCGGCAACAGTCACGTCGGAGACCTGCACGGCGTGGTCGTGCGTACGGGTGAGGGATCGAAGGGACTGTCCGCCTTCCTCGTCGAGGCCGACCGCCCCGGCTTCTCGCTCGGCGAGCTGCAGCCCGCCATGGGCCTGCACGGCTTCAGTTTCGGTGAGCTGATCTTCGACAACTGCCGGGTGCCGGCGGCGAATCTGCTCGGCACCGAGGGCCAGGGCCTGGCCGTCGCCTACTCGTCGAGCATTCTCTACGGCCGGCCCAACCTGACCGCGGTCTCCCTGGGTATCCACCAGGCCGTCTTCGAGGAGACGACCGCCCTGTGCATCGAGCGTGAGCGGTACGGTGCACCGCTGGGTGAACTCACCAACATCAAGCTGAAGCTGGGCAGGATGAAGTCCCGGCTGATGACGGCCCGGTTGGCCGCCTACCACGCCGTCCACCTGCTCGACCAGGGGCTGCCGTGCGACGCGGAGCTGATGAACGCCAAACTGCTCAACGTCGAGGCGGCCGTCGACTCGACCCGCGACGGGATGGAGATCCACGCCGCGAGCGGCCTGTTCACCGACCGCCCTGTGGAGCGTTATCTGCGCGACGCCCATCACATCTACGCACCCGCCGGCACCTCCGACATCCAGCTGCTGCGACTCGGCGAGGTCGCGCTCGGCATGGCCAAGGGCCAGTGGTCCGAGCACCTGGCCGATCTCGTACGAACCGTGGAACCGCCGCGTAGGGACGAACAGCTCGAGCCGGCCGGTCACGCGGGCTGAAGCACAGGGAGCCACGGACACAGCGTCGTGCCCGCGGCTCCCACATCTGGTTCAGGGGGCTTGCGCGGGAAACGGAGGCCCGCCCGTGTGCGCTCAGAGCTCGCCCCGTTCCTCCATGGTGTGGATCCGCTCGACCAGTTGCTGCGCCATCGACTTGATGGTCGCCAGGCCCTCCCGCCCCCAGGGGTGGGTGTCCGTGTCCACCACGCAGATCGTCCCCAGGGCCATGCCCGTCTTCCAGTCGATCAGCGGCGCGCCCATGTACGAGCGGATACCGATCTCGTCCACGACACGATTCCCGGCGAACCGCGGATAGTCGCAGACGTCCTCGAGCACCAGCGCCTTCTTGCGCACGACGACGTGCGGGCAGTAACCCTGATCACGCGTCATCGTCCGCCCGACCTCTGCCTGCTGCTGTGCGGGCTCCAGCTGCACCCCCGGCCGACCGGCGGCGTAGAGGCCGGCGAAGTACTGGCGGTTCTCGTCGATGAAGTTGACCATCGAGAAGGGCGCGCCGGTGACCTGTGCCAGGTTGCGTGCGAACTCGTCGAATTCCGGGATGGGGACGTCCCCGATGCCGAGCTCGCGCAGCCTGGCCACCCGGGCAGGTGCGTCCCGGTCCTCCGGGGTCAGCAGCAGATGGCTGGTCGGGTCGTACTGGAACTGGGACTGGCTGTAGGGAACCGGGGCTGACATGCAGGCTCCAATCGGTTGCGCTGAGCGGGCCTCAGCGCAACGGGTTAAGCTCCGCGGGCGGTGCGCCGGGAGTCGAGGCGAGCAGGTGCTGTACGAGGGCGATCAACACGCGGGTTCCGGAGTTGCACTGCCGCGCGTCGCACATCACGACGGGTACGTCGGGCTTGAGGCCGAGGGCCGCGCGAACCTCTTCGGAGGTGTAGCGATAGCCACCGTCGAACTCGTTGACGGCCACGATGAAGCCGATGCCGCGCCGTTCGAAGAAGTCGACGGCGGCGAAGCAGTGGTCCAGCCGGCGGGTGTCCGCGAGAACCACGGCGCCCAGCGCCCCGCTGGACAGCTCGTCCCACATGAACCAGAACCGCTCCTGCCCGGGCGTGCCGAACAGATACAGGACGTAGTTCTGGTCCAGGGAGATGCGGCCGAAGTCCATCGCCACGGTGGTGGTCGACTTGTCCTCGATGCCCACCAGGCTGTCCGTCCGGGCGCTGACCTGAGTCAGCAGTTCCTCAGTGCTGAGCGGTTCGATCTCGCTCACCGCTCCGACGAACGTGGTCTTGCCGACCCCGAAGCCTCCGGCAATGAGGATCTTCAGGGCGGTGGGGAAGGGGTCAGAGCCGCTTGCGAAGACCATGCAGCACCGCCTCCAGGAGGTTTCGGTCGGTAGGGGAGGTCGCCTCGAGGGCATTGGGCGCTCGCGCGGAGAGCGCCTCGTACGTCACGAGGTCGGACAGCAGAACTTTGGTGATGACGGCCGGCAACCGCAGGTGAGCGGCCACCTCGGCGACCGTGACGGGCGCGTCGCACAGAGCGAGGACCCGGTCGTAGTCGGGGCCGAGGTAGGTCTGGGGCCGGATGCCCGTGGCCATCACGAGGGTGAGGAGGTCGAAGTGCGCCGAGGGACGGGTGCGCCCATTACTGACGGCATACGGACGCACCAACCGCCCGGCCTCGTCGTCGAGCCACGACCCGTCCTCCGCGTCCGACATCCTCAGCGCCCCGGATCCATCGACGC
The DNA here is from genome assembly GCF_002291145.1 of Streptomyces sp. SA15. GTDB lineage: Bacteria > Actinomycetota > Actinomycetes > Streptomycetales > Streptomycetaceae > Streptomyces. The sequence continues at coordinate 950 of NZ_NTGE01000211.1, read as the reverse complement.
GCCGGCGGTCTGCTGTCGGGCGGGCGTAGCGAGATACGGCCGGACACTCTTGACCAGCATGGCCATCTCGTAGCCGAGCACGGCGGCGTCGGCCTGCCGATCGGCCAGGACGGCCAGGCAGGCGCCGGAGCCCGCCGCACACACGAACATCAGGGCGGTGTCCAACTCCACCACCACCTGCCGTACGTCGGCTCCCTCGGCGAACTGCACGCCCGCGCTGCGGGCGAGCGAGTGGAGACCGGACGCCAGGGCGGCCAGGTGGTCTGCTTCGGTGGCGGTCTCGAACCCGTCAAAGGCTTTCGCGAGTCCGTCGGAGGACAGCAGCAGGGCGCTGCGGGTGTAGGGGACCCTCTGGACGAGTCCGGCCAGAAGCCAGTCGAGATTCTTCGGCTGGCCGGCATGCATGTCGCTCACGGTGGCGTCTTCTCCTTGCTGCAAGTACGGGGCCTGCGGTCAGCGAGAGCCGTCGGTGGGGGGCTCGTCGGGTTCGTTGTCGGCGAGGCTGACTCCGCGCCGGAACGTGGCCATCAGCCCCGGATCGTGCTCCACCTCTTCATCCTGGGACCTGCGGGAGACAGGACCGTTCCGGAGCTCCGGCACCAGGTGTTCCTGTGCGTGGCGCTGCGGCAGCGGTGGCCGCTCGTCCCGGGGGGCCCTGCGGTACGCGGACTCGCCGTCACGCGGTGCCGTCGCTCCCGCGCCCCGGGCATGCGGCGGGGGGGAGCGGGGGGGGGGGGGGGGGGGGGGGGGGGGGGGGTTGGGGGGGGGGGGGGGGGGGGGGGGGGGGTGGGGGGGGGGGGGGGGGGGGGGGGGGGGGGTGGTTGCCGGGGCGTTGGCCGTGGGGGCTTGGACGCAGGTGGGAACTGTGGGGTACGTGGTGGAACGGGGGCTGTTGCCGGAGGCGGTGGCGGCCAAGTACCGGGAGCCTTGGGTGGGGTACCACTGGATCA
>NZ_NTGE01000068.1 GCF_002291145.1 Streptomyces sp. SA15 | reverse complement strand
CGGCGGATCAGGTCGCAGGAAAGCGGCGGCGCCCAATCAACGCAGGTGAGCGGGGCCTGGTGCGTCGAGCTGCAAGGCGGAGGAGGGCGTCGACGCGGAGCGTCGGCAACCGACGACAACGCCGCAGCTCGGCGTGCCAGGCCCCGCGTCTGCGGCATGATCCGCCGGACAGGGCCTAGGGGCGGATGCGTGCCTGTATGCGTCGTGCCGCGTAGGTGTCCGTTGCCCGCGCCGCTCGGCCGGGTCGTCCACAGGCGGCAGACGTGCGGCCACCGGCGGCCCGCCGACCGCGCAGGGCCTTCCCGCGGGCGGGACTTGATGGACTGGCGGGCGACCTGACGGAGCTGTCGGCGGAGCGTTGGCAGTGATCGCGAGGTCCACCAGGATGGCGCTCCGGTGGGTGCCGTGCCCGGTCCGTGGCAACGACAGGGACTTTGTGTGACCCCTCTCTTCCTGTTTCTTCCTGGCGTGCGGCTCTCCCTCCACCGACCTCTCCCGACAAGGAGCCCTGAGCCTCGTGAAACACCAGGACACCAGCGCCTCGTCCGCCGCCTTCGCCCTACGGCGGAACGTTCCTGGTCTTCTCCGACTACATGCGGCCGGCGGTGCGGCTCGCGGCGATGATGAGGCTTCCCGTCACCTTCGTGTGGACCCACGACTCCATCGGCCTGGGCGAGGACGGGCCCACCCACCAGCCCGTCGAGCACCTCTGGTCGCTGCGGGGCATCCCCGGCCTGGACGTCGTCCGCCCCGCCGACGCGGGCGAGACGGTCGCGTCTGGCGCGGCGTCCTCGAACGCACCGACCGGCCCGCCGGACTGTGCCTGAGCCGGCAGAGCCTGCCGGTGCTCGACCGCGGGGAGGGCAGCGGGCTGGCCCCGGCCGACGAAGCGGTCCGCGGCGGGTACGTCCTCGCCGACGCCGAGGGTGGCAGCCCGGACGCGGTCATCGTCGCCACCGGCAGCGAGGTGCACATCGCGCTCGCGGCCCGGGAGGTCCTGCGCGAGGAAGGGACCGACACGCGCGTGGTGTCCATGCCGTGCCTGGAATGGTTCCTGGAGCGGAGCCAGGCCTACCGCGACGCGGTCCTGCCGCCCGAGGTGACGGCGCGCGTCTTCGTGGAGGCGGGCACCGCACTCGGCTGGTACGCCCTGCTCGGCTCCGCCGGAGAGACCGTCGCCCTCGACCAGTTCGGTGCCTCGGCTCCCCCCGAGGCGCTGTACCGCCAGTTCGGCTTCACCGCGGACAAGGTCGCGGCTGCGGTACGCACCAGCCTGAAGCGGGCCCGACGGGCCGAGCGCGCCTGACACACCCGCCCCGCAGCACAGGAAGGAACCAACCGATGACGACCCGCCGACACGCCGCGGTTCTGGGATCCCCCATCACACACTCGCTCTCCCCCGTACTGCACCGCACCGCCTACCGCGAACTTGGCCTGGACGACTGGACGTACGACAGCCACGACGTCGACGAGAGCGCTCTGGAGTCCTTCCTCGGCAGCCTGGACGACAGTTGGGCGGGCCTGTCGCTGACCATGCCGCTGAAGCGGGCCGTGCTTCCGCTGCTCGACTCCGTGACGGACACCGTGCGATCCGTGCAGGCCGTCAACACCGTGCTCCGCACGGCAGACGGCAGGAAGGAGGGCGACAACACCGACATCCCCGGCATGACCTCGGCGCTGCGCGAACGGGGCATCACACACGCCGGACACGCGGCCGTCCTCGGGGCGGGAGCCACCGCGGCCTCCGCCCTGGCGGCCCTGGCACGCATGGGGACACGCGACGTCACGGCCTACGTGCGCAGCGAGGCCCGGGCGGCCGAGATGGGCCGGTGGGGCGAGCGGCTCGGACTGACCGTGCGCACGGTCGCCTGGCATCGGGCGGCCCACGCGCTGAACGCGCCCCTCGTCATCTCGACCACCCCCGCCCGGGCCACCGACGCCCTGGCCGACTCTGTACCTGACAAGCCGGGTGTGCTCTTCGACGTGCTGTACAGTCCCTGGCCCACCCGGCTCGCACACCACTGGCAGTCCCGGGGCGGAACCGTCGTGGGCGGCCTCGACCTGCTGGTGCACCAGGCCGTGCTTCAGGTGGAGATGATGACGGGCCGGCGCCCGGCACCGGTGCACGCCATGCGCGCCGCAGCCGAGCGGGCCCTCGACGCCCGTACGCAGCTGGTCTGACCGCGGTGCTCCGCCCCTGCCGGGCACCGCCCCCGGGCCGCAGGCTCCCCGACCAGCGGTGGTTGACTCCTCAATCACGGTCTGCCTAGGTTCGGAGCTCTAAGCGCGAAATGGCAGGCCAGCGGGGGAAATGCGATGACCGACGCAGTAGACACAGACCGTCCGGACCCGCTCACCGTGCTCCGGCTCCTCGCCGAAGAGGTGCCGTCCCACCGCTTCGAGGAATTACTGCTGCGTGCGGACCAGACATGCTCCGCACACGAGCGGGACCGGCTGGAACAGGCGGTCCGGCTGGCGCATGTCATCCATGCCTCGCAGCACCGCCGTCGGCAGCGCGAGGACGGGCTCGCCGAACTCGTCGACACCGCCCGCGACATGACGCACCCGCACGACCTGGGCGAGCTGATGCGGGTCATCAGCCGCCGCGTCAAGCGGATCATCAAGGCGGACATGGCGTGCATCGGTCTGCCCGAGGACGACGGAACCTTGCGTCTGCACGCCGTCGACGGCGCGACCACCGGTCTGTGGGCAGAGGTGCGCCTGGCCATGGGTTCGGGACAGCAGGCCATGACCACCGGCGCCCCGCTGTGGACGGCCGACTATCTGAACGACGACCGGTTCGAGCACAGCCCGCAGGCCGACGAGCTGGTACGAGCGGAAGGCATCAGGTCACTGCTCGCCGTGCCGCTCGTGCACGGCGACGGCACGCTGGGGGTCCTGTTCTGCGCGAGCCGCACCGTGCGGCATCTCACCCCTGACGAGATCGGTCTGGCGTGTTCGCTGGCCGCGCTGGGCGCCCTGGCGCTCAAGCGCGCGGAGCGGCTTCAGGACGCCAGCGACGAGGTCAGCGAACTCGAATCCGACGGTTTTCGTACCCGTACCGCCCTGGCCAGGCTGCAACAGCTGGCCGACGTCAGAAGCCACCTGATGGGGCTGTTGCTCTCCGGCGCGGACCTCGACATCCTGGCGCAGGCCGCCGCCGACGCGCTGGACGGCACCGTGCAGCTGCGCAATCCCGCGGGCCTGATCATCACCGCCACCGCGCACCTGCCCGACCTGGACGACAACGCGGTGACCGAGGTGTCCTGGGACGCCCAGGCGCAGCGCACCCCGATGATGCAGGGCGAGGACACCTGGGTGGCCCCCGTGGTGGCGGGCGCGGAGAACCTGGGGTTCGCCGTCCTGCGCCCCGCCACCCCGCTGATCGGCGAGGACGAGCGGCTGCTGTACCTCATCACCCAGATCTTCGCGCTCCAGCTGCTCCTCCAGCACGGCACGGCCGCGGCGGAAGGGCCCGTGCACGACGAGCTGTTCGACGAACTGATCGCCCTGCCCTCCGGCGGGTCGCGGCGGGCACACCGCGTCGAGCAGCGTCTGAGCAGGGCCGGCCTGGACCCGGCAGCGCCTCATGTCCTGCTGGCCGTACGCATAGAGGGCGGGTCACACGGACGCGCGATGATGTGGGCCTCTTCCTACGCCCACAGGCAGGGCGGTCTCAAGACCGCCCGAGACGGCAACATCGTGCTGCTGTTGCCCGGCACGGACGCCTCGGACACGGCGCGCTCGGTGGCCGACGAACTGTCCGCGGTGCTGGGCCATCCGGTGACCGTGGGCGCGTCCGGACCCGGCCGCGGGCCCACGGAAGCGGGCCGGCTCCACCAGGAGGCGGTGCGCTGCCTGGAGGCGCTGACCACCCTCGACGCCATCGGGAGCGCCGCGGCGCCGGACGACCTCGGCTTCGTGGGACTCCTGCTGTCCGAGGGCCACGATGTGGGCGGCTTCATCGAGAACTCGATCGGGCCGCTCTTGGCCTACGACCGGGAGAACGACACCGATCTGGTGAAGACGCTCGAGGCGTACTTCGCCACGGGCGCCAGCCCGAGCAAGGCCGCCGACACCCTCCATATCCACGCCAACACCGTGTCACGGCGCCTGGAGCGGGTCACCGCGCTCCTGGACCCGCAGTGGCAGCAGCCCGGCCGGGCACTGGACATCCAACTCGCCCTGCGGATCCACCGGATGAGGGCTTTGCTGCGAGCAGACACCGCCGGCGCACCCCACGCCTGACACACCAGTCTGGTTCCGTCGGCTCTTCGGGGCCACGGCGGGCAACCAGATCTGTCAGGTCGAAGAGCGCCGCCGCCCCGACGTGACGTATTCGCCGGCGCGGACGGTGGCACGGCGGCGTTGATCACTAGCTTGACGTGGATGAAGACACGCATACATGTGGGCACCAGTACGGGTCATGGTTCGTACGACGTACGCGTGGGCCGCGGCCTGTTGCACGAACTGGCCGACGCGCCGACCGGCTCGGGCGACAGGGCCCCCTCGCGCGTGGCCGTCCTGCATCCGCCCAAGCTGCGCATGGTGTTCGCGGCCGAACTCGGCGGCTTGGCGGGCCTTTCGGACGACGCCGTGGTGCGGCGCCACCGGTCCGTGCTCAGCGCGGTCGGCCTGCCCTTGCACCACCGCGGCGGGCGGTGGCCCGATCTGCTGGAGGCCATGCGGGTGGACAAGAAGTCCCGAGGGAACACACCGCGCTTCATCGTCCTCGACGGCATCGGGCGCACTCGTGTCCTCAAGGATCCGGCTCCGGACCGGCTCGCCGCCGCCTGGGCACGGGTGTCCGGCTGACCGGCTGACCTCGGATCGCACACAACGAACGAAAGGACGTCATGCAGTTCGGGATCTTCTCCGTGGGCGATGTCACGCCAGATCCGGAAACCGGCCGGGCCGTCAGCGAGCACGAGCGGATCAAGGCGATGGTCACCATCGCGCTCAAGGCGCAAGAGGTGGGATTCGATGTCTTCGCCACCGGGGAGCACCACAATCCGCCGTTCGTACCGTCCTCCCCGACGACCTTCCTCGGCTACGTCGCAGCGCGTACGAAGCACCTGATCCTGTCCACCTCGACCACCCTCATCACCACCAACGACCCAGTGAAGATCGCTGAGGACTACGCCATGCTCCAGCACCTCGCGCAGGGACGCGTGGACGTGATGCTCGGGCGTGGCAACACCGGCCCCGTCTACCCCTGGTTCGGCCAGGACATCCGGCAGGGTATCCCCCTCGCCGTCGAGAACTACGGGCTGCTGCACCGGCTGTGGCGGGAGACGGACGTCGACTGGGAGGGAAGGTTCCGCGCGCCGTTGCGCGGATTCACCTCGACCCCCCGCCCCCTCGCGGGAGTTCCCCCCTTCGTCTGGCACGGTTCCATCCGCTCGCCGGAGATCGTCGAGCAGGCCGCCGTCCACGGTGACGGCTTCTTCGCCAATCACATCTTCTGGCCCGCGGCGCACACCAAGAAGATGGTCGCGCTCTTCCGCAGGCGGTTCGCCCACCACGGACACGGCACACCCGAGCAGGCCATCGTGGGCCTGGGCGGGCAGACATTCGTCCGGCGCCGTTCCCAGGACGCGGTCAGGGAGTTCAGGCCGTACTTCGACCACTCGCCGGTCATGGGCGGCGGTGTTCCCCTGGAGGACTACATGGCGGCCACACCGCTGAGCGTCGGATCGCCCCAGGAAGTCATCGACAAGACACTGACCTTCCGTGAGTACTGCGGCGACTACCAGCGCCAGCTGTTCAACGTCGACGCCAACGGACTGCCCCTGAAAACCGTTCTGGAACAGCTCGACATCCTGGGCGAAGAGGTCATCCCCGTGCTGCGCAAGGAGTTCGAGCGACTGCGTCCACCGGGCACGCCCGCGGCCCCGGAACACCCGGCGGCGCGGCGCGGGAGGGCGGCGGCACACTGACGACGGCACGGCGCCCCCCGGCCCTGTCCGGACAGCACACCTAGGGACCGGTCAGGCACGGACCAGCCGTCCGGCCCGCCGCGGCGCGTACTCCGCGGCTTGCAGGGCGATCGCCGTGTGCGCCACGGAGGCCAGAGTCATGTGGCGGTGCCAGCCGCGGAATGAACGCCCCGCGAAGTCGCGCAGCCCGGCCCGCTCACCGATGCGTTCGCAGTCCCGCTCGACCCGGCCGGCCAGCTTCGCGGTGCGAACCAGCGACGCGGCCGACATCTGCGGCAGGCAGGTGAGCCAGAGGGCGGAGGGCGGCCGCGCCGGATCGGCCCACTCACCCACCAGGAACAGCCGCTGGGGCGTCCCGGTGGCGGGACCGGGCAGCGCGACGGGGACTTTCGCCGCCCAGGAGGCGCGGGGGGTGTGCGGCTCAGCCGCGTCGTGCCAGGCGGCGGGCACGCGCATCCCCTTGAGCAGTTCGAGGATCCGCCGCGCGGGCAGCGCCCCGGCTCGGTGGCCGGGCAGCGCCTGGTCGGCGACGGACAGCAGGCACGAGGGGCTGATCCGGGTGAGGAAGGGCACGCCGCCCGATGTGAGACGGCGGGTCGCGGCGGCTACGTCGCCGCGGCGCAGATCGAGGACGGCGGGCCGGCGCGGGATGTCCCACATCCGCGCCATGTCCAGGGCGACGGACACGGCGCACTCCTCCGCGCTCTCCGGCGCCGTTCTCTCGGGCACCTCCGCCCGCGCGCGCCGCTCGGAGTCGTTGATCCAGCTCTCGGGCAGAACCATCCGCCAGTTGACGGGGGCGCTCAGCGTCGTGGAGGCGAGCCAGGCGCCGGTCACCTGCTGGCCGCGGACGACCTGCCCCAGGTGTGGGGCGAACTGCTGGTCCACGCCCACCGAGTACTTGCCTGCCTTGGGGATGTGCATCGGCTGTATCACCCACGCCTGCGGCGCGATGGTGTGTTCCAGATAGTCGGCCAGCGCGGCGCGCAGGGGGTGCCAGTCCCAGGTGGAGCTGGCGATGAAGTGGTGCAGGCTCTGCTCCAGGCCGGGCCGCCCCAGATGGGCGGCGATGTTACGGATGGACTTGCGGCCCTGGGTGGTCAGCAGCCCGCGCAGGTAGTGCTCCGCCCGGCGCCGCTGGTCCTTTCTGCCCAGGAGGGAGAATAAGGCGGCACCCAGCTCCGCGACGATGTCGTCGGGCGCCTCACCATCGGGGGAGACAGAGCGCTTGTGGGGCACGGAGTGGGCGGGGTCGCATTTCCCGAGGACGGTCGTGTTCACGTTGCTCCAGCCATGTTCGGGCAGCCCTGTTCGGCTGCATAAGCACCATGGCTGGCGCGGCCCCGGGACGACGAGGTGCTCCTGGCACCCGAATGTGCCGGATGCTGCGTGGAGGGCCACCGGTGGGCGGCGTACGGGCACCGTGCCCTTCAGTACGGTTGACGCCTGGTATACGGAGCATTGCGTCGTTCACCCGGGGGGTGTGGCCGGACCACCGTCAACACGGGTGGGTGTGGGGGCCGCGCCCCACACCCACCCGCCGGCCTCAGCGTATGGTCAGGTGCTCGACGTACGACTGAGCGTTGCGGCGGGTCTCCACCACACTGTCGCCGGCGAACTTCTCCGCCACCGCGTCCGCCAGCACCAGCGCGACCATGGCCTCGGCGACGATCCCGGCCGCGGGCACCGCGCACACGTCCGAACGCTGATGATGCGCCTGCGCCGTCTCACCCGTGGCCACGTCGATGGTGGCCAGCGCGCGCGGCACGGTCGCGATCGGCTTCATCGCGGCGCGCACCCGCAGCAGCTCACCCGAGGTCAGACCACCCTCCGTACCGCCCCCGCGACCCGAGGCACGCCTGACACCGTCTGAGGTGGCCACGATCTCGTCGTGCGCCTGCGAACCCGGCACCCGGGCCAGGTCGAAGCCGTCGCCGACCTCCACGCCCTTGATCGCCTGGATGCCCATGAGCGCGGCGGCGAGACGGGCGTCCAGCCTGCGGTCCCAGTGCACGTGGGAGCCGAGGCCGACCGGCACGCCGTACGCCAGCACCTCCACCACACCGCCGAGGGTGTCGCCGTCCTTGTGGGCCTGGTCGATCTCCGCGACCATCGCCTTCGACGCGTCGGCGTCCAGGCAGCGCACCGGGTCCGCGTCCAGCTTCTCCACGTCCGCCGGGGTCGGGTACACCCCGTACGGCGCCTTGGCCGAGGCCAGCTCGACGACATGGCTGACGATCTCGATGCCGGCCGTCTCCTTCAGATACGACCGGGCCACCGCGCCCAGGGCCACGCGGGCGGCGGTCTCCCGCGCGCTCGCCCGCTCCAGGACCGGCCGCGCCTCGTCGAACCCGTACTTCTGCATACCCGCCAAGTCGGCGTGGCCGGGTCGGGGCCGGGTCAAGGGCGCGTTACGGGCCAGATCCTCGAGCACGTCCGGATCGACCGGATCGGCCGCCATCACCTGCTCCCACTTCGGCCACTCGGTGTTCCCCACCATCACCGCGACCGGCGAGCCCAGCGTCAGCCCGTGCCGGACACCACCGAGGAAGGTCACCTCGTCCCGCTCGAACTTCATCCGCGCACCGCGCCCATGGCCAAGACGCCGCCGCGCCAGGTGGTCCGCCACCATCCGGGTGGTGACCGGAACACCGGCGGGCAGCCCCTCCAGCGTCGCCACCAGTGCGGGGCCATGCGACTCCCCTGCGGTCAGCCAGCGCAACCTGCTCAACGGTTTCCCCCGATGCCGCTGTCGGTGAAGGCCAGGTCGCCGTGGAGCCAGGAGACCTTCTCGTACATGTCCTGCTGCGACAGGCCGGAGAGCATCGCGTTGCGCACCTCGGCCTTCTCACCCGCCGGGTGGTACAGCTCGCTGCCCATGCGCCGGGCGATCAGCTGGGTCCGCCCCGCGCGTTCGCGGCGTGCGGCGTTGTACTTCTCCAGGCGCTGCACGACGTCGTCCTCCCCCACGGTCTCGGTCAGCTCGCCGAGGACCACGGCGTCCTCCAAGGCCTGGCACGCGCCCTGGGCCGCGTACTGCAGCATGGGGTGGGCGGCGTCACCGACCAGCGCGACCCGTCCGTCGGTCCAGGCCGGGACGGGGTCACGGTCGCACAGCACCCACTCGCGCCACCCCTCGCCGAGTTCGAGCAGGCGACGGGCGGTCGTGCCGATGCCGGGGAACCGGCCGAGCACGTGCGCGCGTTCGGCCTCCCGCCCGGCCACCGGCACAGTGGCCCCGTTGTCGCGGGTGACGGCGAGATTGAGGTACTTGCCGCCGCCGATGATGTAGTGCACGAAGTGCCACTTGGGGCCGGCCCACAGCGTGACCGTGTTCCAGCGCAGTTCCTCGGGCACCTTCTCGATCGGTATCACCGAGCGGTAGATGGTGTGGCCCGACACGCGCGGTTCACCGTCGCCCAGCATCTGCGCGCGCACCGTGGAGCGGATGCCGTCCGCGCCGATCAGCGCCGCGCCGTGGAAGGTCCGTCCGTCGGTGGTGTGCACCGTGACGCCCGCGGCGCTCTGCTCATAGCTCTCCACCGAAGCGTCGGCGACGAGTTCGACGGCGTCGAGCTCCTGGCAGGCGGTGAGCAGCGGCTGGTAAAGATCGCCGCGGTGCACCACGGCGTAAGGGTTGCCGAACCGGTCGCGGTAGGCCTCGGTCAGCTCCATGCCGGCGACCTTCTCGCCCGTGGTGCCGTCCATGAAGCACAGTTCATCGATGAACACGGCCTGTTCGCGCACGCCCTCGCCCACGCCGAGGCGGTCCAGGGCGTGGAAGGCGTTGGGGCCGAGCTGGATGCCGGCGCCGATCTCGGCGAAGGTGCCACGGCGTTCGAGCACGGTGACCCGGTGCCCGTTCCGGGCCAGCGACACAGCTGTGGCGAGCCCGCCGATGCCGCCCCCGGCGATCAGTATGTGCGTCATGTGAATCGTCAGATCCCTTCTGAGGCAAGGAAAGTGGTGGTCCGCGTCACGCAGAGACGCGGGCAGGTAGAGCCGGCAGCGGATGCCGCGGGAAGAGCCGGTGGAGCTCCTCGTGGAACCCGGGGAAGGTCTTGGCGACACAGCCGGGGTCGTCGAGCGTGAGATTCCTCGTGCGCAGATTCAGCACGGAGAACGCCATGGCGATGCGGTGGTCGCGGTGACAGGCGATCCGCGCAGGGTACGTGCTGCCGGGGTGCACCGTGATCCAGTCCCGGCCGGTGTCGGTGCGTACGCCCAGGGCGCGCAGGTTCCGGGCGACCGCCTCGATCCGGTCCGACTCCTTGAGCCGGGCATGGCCGATGCCGCGGATGGTCAGGGGCGCGTCGGCCAAGGGGGCGATCGCGGCCAGCGTCATGAACGTATCGGAGATGTCCCCCATGTCCACGGTGAAACCGCCCCTGAGCGTGCCGGTTCCGGTGACCGAGATCGCCTCCTCGCCGCGGTGCACACGGGCCCCGGCCCGCTCGAGCACCTCAGCGAACCGCACGTCGCCCTGGAGGCTGCCGCGGCCGAGACCGCGCACGGTCACGGTGCGCCCGGTGACAGCCGCGGCGGCGAGGAAGTACGAAGCGGTGGAGGCATCCGGCTCGACCCCTAGATCGGCGGCCCGGTAGCCGGTGGGACGGATGGCGAACTCGCCCGGGGTGTTCTCGGCCACGTCGGCGCCGAAGTGCCGCATCAGCGCGAGCGTCATGTCGACGTAGGGGCGGCTGACCAGTTCGCGCACCCCGAGCAGCAGCCCGCCGCGCAGCAGCGGGCCCGCCATCAGCAGCCCGCTGAGGAACTGGCTGCTGAGGCTGCCGTCGACCTCCAGCGCGCCGCCGTCCAAGCCCTGGGCGCGTACCCGCAGCGGCAGCGTGCCTCCCGGTCCGGTGTGTACCTCGGCACCCAGGCGGCGCAGCGCGTCGGCGAGCGGTGCCACGGGGCGGGCCGTGAGCTGGTCGCTGCCCGTGAAGACGAAGTCACCGTGGCCGGCGGCGGCCAGCGGTGGCAGGAAACGTGCGGCGGTGCCCGCGTCCGCGCACCAGATACGGCCGGTGCCCTTCGGGCCGCGTCCCAGCCCGGTCACCTGCCAGGCGCCGTCGTCGTCCGATGGCTGGACCCGGGCGCCCAGATCGCCGAGCGCTCGGCGGAAAGCCATGGTGTCGTCGCTGATCAGCGGAGTGGCGAGCACACTGGTCCCGTCCGCCGCGGCGGCGAGCAGGAGTGCTCTGTTGGTCAGTGACTTCGAGCCGGGAACACGGGCGTGAAGCGAGTCGGGCGGCGAGGGGACGGTGGTCATCGCTGTCCTTTGTCGAGTACGGCCGTCACCTGTGCGGCCAGGCGGTCCCACCGAGTGGCGGCGGTGACGGCCCAGCGGGCATCAAGAGCGGCGCTGATGGTCCGCAACGGCACGGAGAACCAAGCGAGATGGGACAGAGTGCGGTGGGCGTCGCCGTAGTGCGCGCCGGACCACCGCACCGACGGGAGATCCTTGGTGAGGGCGAAAGCCGAGCGCAGCGCGACCGCCGTGCCCGGTGCCGCCAGGGGCGGGCGGGCCCCGGCCACGGGGACCCCTGGTGCGGTGGCCTCGCACCACAGCAGCCGCGGCAGCGGGGCGCCGCGGTCGCGAAGCGCCTGCCAGCGGGGGGAGTCGAAGGTGTCCAGGGCCTGTTCGTGGATGACCTGCGCGAGCGCTCGGGCCACGCTGCCGCGCAGCGCCTTGGCCTCCTCGCCGCCCGCCCGGTCCAGCAGCGCGTCCACCGCGCACTCCACGGCGCCGACGCCGACGGACACCAGCGCGGCGGGTGGCGTGTGCCCGGCGTCGACCGCCTGTTCCAGGCCCTCCAGGCAGAAGCGCAGCGCCTGCTGGGCGCGGTCCGTGGTGTGCAGGGGGCCGATGCCCGCGTTCAGCCCCTCGGCGAGCGCGTCGCGCATCGCGCGCAGCCCGGCATCGGTGGCCGGCAGCACGGGGACGAGCTGGTCCGTGGCCACGTCCCGGTGGAGGGTCCGTACGGCGGCCAGCATCTGTCCCGGCGTGTGCGCGCACCGCGGATCGACCTCCACGGCGAGATGTCCCAGGCGCCCCCCACTGTTCCGGCGCACCTCGTGCAGCAGACGGGAGCCGAGCCGCAGCCGGTCGAGGACCAAGGCGTGCACCGCGTCGCGGACGCCGTGGCGGGTGAGGTGGTGCAGCCGGTGGTCCGCCGTCCGGTCGAGCGGGGCAGGGCCCAGCAGGACGCCGGTGATCCGGTGGCCTTGCGGCACAGTCGGCAGGTCCTCGTGGTGCAGGCCGTCCCACCACAGTTCCGGCCCGGACAGCGGTGTCGTGTCGCCGCGCCGCGTCGGTCGGGCCAGGGCGGTGCGCGCGCTCACGAGGCCGGGCTCGGGCGGCCGGCGGGCCGGCTCAGCGGGTCAGGGGCAGGGAAGGGCATCGGTGGTTCTCCTCAAGGGTGTGTTCCGTTTGTGGCCTGCGCCACGAACGGCCTTGTACGGCAAGGCTGTCGGGGGGCGGACCGCTGCTCCGGCGCAGTCGGCCGGTGGTCAAGTCGCCTCCGATCGCTGGTGTCCGATCAGCGGGTGGCTGGAGCGAGCACGGTGGCGATCTCTTCGGCGATCTCGTGCGGATCACGGTCTTCGGCGCGCACCGACACGACCGCCAGCCGCCGGTACAGGGGCAGCCGGGCGCGCATCAGCAGCGCGAGGCGGATCCGGGGGTCCCCGTCGAGAAGGGGCCGGTCGCCGTCGGCCCGGACCCGGTGCTCGAGCGTGTCCAGGCCGACCCACAGGTGCACCACACGGCACCCGCGCAGCCGGGCCCGGGTGCCCTCGTGCAGCACCGCGCCGCCGCCCAGCGCGAGCACACCGTCGTGCTCGGCCAGGGCGGCGGTGACCGCTTGGTGCTCCAGGAGACGGAAGGCTGCCTCGCCCTTCTCCCGCAGTACCTCGGGTGTGGGTTTGCCGGCCAGACGGGCCACATCGTGGTCGGTGTCACGGAAAGAGACACCCAGCAGGCCGGCCAGCGCCCGGCCGACTGACGTCTTGCCCGCACCGGGCATGCCGATCAGGATCGTCGCAGGTCCTGTCATGGGGGTGTTGCCTTTCGCGTCAAGGGGGCATGGAGCCGCAGTGGGGGAGGGCGGGCGCGCGGGGCCCGGCCGCGGTCTCGTGGGGTACGGGTCACGGGCCTTGTGGGATACGGGGCCACGTGGGATACGGGGCCACGTGGGGTACGGGCCACGGGCCGCGTGGGATACGGGCCGCGTGGGTACGGGCAAACGGGCCGCGTGGGGTGCGGGCCATGGGCGGCCGACGGCGTTCGCGGGCCGGTGCGGAGCGTGGGCCCGGCCCCGGGCCGCCTGCTGACGGTGCCGCGTGCCGCGCCCGGGCCACGTCCGCCCGGCACAGTGGCGTGCGGGGACCGACCCTGTGCCGCGGGGTCCGTGGTCGGTCACGGACCCCGCGGCAGTCGGGATGTCCGGCCGTCGCCGACACGGGAGTGGCCCGAGCGGCACACACGGGTTCGGCGGAAACTTCATCGAGGGCCGACCGCGCCGGCGCCGAGCCGGGACGTCCGAGTCCGTCACTGCCTGCCGCCCCGCCGGTGTGCGGGGTGACCGGCAGGCCCGGCGGCCGGTCAGCCGGCGTCCGGTGTGAGCGCCAGTCCCCGCCCGGAGAGCGCGGCAAGGGCGAAGTCGCCCTCGACGGTGGCTTCCACGTCGAAGGCGTGCCGCTCGGTGGGCGGATAGCCGATCAGCTCGGCAGCCCGGTTCGGCACGGGAGCCGTGGCCGCCTGGCGCGACTCCCACAGCAGCACCGCCCCCCACCGGTTGGCGGCCTCGTCCGAGATCCAGAACTTCAGCCGCAGCCCGGCCATACGGGAGAAGCGGTCCACCGCCTCCTCGCGCAGAAAGTCACGCAGGGACTCGATGGTCTGCCGCGAGCGGTCCAGGTCCCACCAGACGATCATCGCGTGCATGTGCCGGCCACCTCCGTCAGGAGCGAACCGATGATGCGCGGCCCGTCCACGGTCAGGACGGACTCAGCGTGAAACTGCATCGAGGCGAAGCCCGGGGCGCGCAGCGCGTGCACTTCGCCCGTCGCCGCGTCCCGGCTCACCTCGACCGTGCCGTACACCGGGTGTTCGAAGCGGTCGGCGTCGCTGCGGGCGGCGAAGGTGTTGTAGAAACCCGCCCGCTCGGTGCGGCCGAACAGGTCGATCTCGTGCTGGGCGCCCTGGTTGGGGGCCGGGCGGCGCAGCAGGTCCAGACCGAGGAGCGTGCTCAGCACCTGATGGCTCAGGCACACCGCGAGGAACGGCCGCTTCTCTTCCAGGAGCTGGGCCACCGCTGCCCGCAGATGGGCGATCTTCGGGTGGGCGATCTCGCGCGGGTCGCCCGGCCCCGGGCCCATGACCACCAAGTCGTGCGCGTCGAAGTCGTACCGCTCGTCGAAGCGTCGCACGGCCACCTCGCAGCCCAGCGAACGGATCTGGTGGGCGATCATCTCGGTGAATGTGTCCTCGGCGTCGACGATCAGCACCTTGCGCCCGGCCAGTGGCCCGGTGGTCCCGCCCGGATCGGCCGCCTCCTGGAGCCAGAACCGTGCGATGCCGTCGTTGCGGGAGCCGAGCGCCTCGCGTACCGCCGGGTGGGACCTGTACCGGGTGGGCTCGGCGTCCCCGAGCGCGGCCAGCAGACCCGCGGCCTTGGCGCGCGTCTCCTGCACCTCGGAGGCGGGGTCGGAGTGCCGCACGAGTGTCGCTCCGACCCCGATGCGCATCAGTCCGTCCGCGTCGATGTCAGCGGTGCGGATCAGGATCGAGGAGTCCAGCGTGCGCCCGCCGGCGGCGTCGCGTCCGACAAGGGCGGCCACACCGCTGTAGTAGCCGCGCCCCTGCGGCTCGTAGCGGCTGATGACCCGGGCCGCGCTCTGAAGCGGGGAGCCGGTCACCGTCGGCGCGAACAGGGTCTCGCGCAGGATGTCGCGGACATCGCGGTCGGTGCGGCCCTCGATGAAGTACTCGGTGTGCGCCAAGCGCGCCATCTCCTTCAGATACGGCCCCCGCACCCGGCCGCCCGCGGGGCAGATCCGGCCCATCATCTTCAGCTCTTCGTCGACGACCATGTACAGCTCGTCGGTTTCCTTCTCATCGGCGAGGAAGTCCAGCACGCCATCCAGGTCGGGGCCGGAGGACGGGTAGCGGTAGGTGCCGCTGATGGGGTTCATCACGGCGTTGTTGTCGTGGACGCTGATGTGCCGCTCGGGGGTGGCGCCCACGAGCGTGCGCTCGCCGGTGTGGATGAGGAATGTCCAGTACGCGCCCGCTTCCCGCTCCACCAGACGGCGAAAGAACGACAGGGCCGCGGCGCTGTCGAAGTCGGGCAGCTGGGCGGTGAAGGACCGTTTCATCACGAAGTTGGCGCCCTCGCCGGTGCCGATCTCGTCGGCGACGACGCGGCGCACGGTTTCGGCGTAGGCGTCGTCGTCGACGTCGAAGTGCTCCTCGGTCAACTTCACCGGGTCGTCGGGGAGCAGTGCGAGGCTCTCGCGCAGCGGCAGCGAGGCCTGTTCGCGCACGCGCATCGCCAGCAGCGGTGTGCCGTCGTCGGGGGCGGCGAAGCCGCGTTCGGCCAGCTGCCGGTACGGGATGAGAGCCAGCAGCTCGTGGTGGGCGCCAGTGCCTTCCCCCTCCTCGAGTTCGAGGTCGGCGAGCGTGTCGGCCCGCGTCACCTCACCGGTCAGCAGCTCAAGGGTGTCCGGTCCTGCGGTCTCGGGACGGTGCAGCAGCGTGAATGCCTCCGCCGAACCGTCAAGGATGCGCGCCAGCAGGCGCTGAGCGTCCTCGTTCCTTGCCATGGTGTGGGTCCTTTCGCCGGCGACGGCTCAGTGAGCCGTCGCGGTGGCCGCGTCGAGTTCGGTCAGCACCGCCTGGGACGTAACGACCTTGGCGGCGCGCTCGGCGGCGTAGGTGAGTGCCAGCTGGTGGTAGTGGGCGGAGAAGTCGGCCACCGCGTCGGCCACCAGGAACGTCTGGATGTCGTTCGTGTACGCCTCCACCGCGGTCATCAGGACGCCCACATGCGCGTACACCCCGCAGACGACCAGCTGGTCGCGGCCGTGGGAGCGCATCCGCTCCAGCAGGTCCGACTTGAAGAAGGCGCTGTAGCGCCACTTGGTGAAGGTCCAGTCGCCGTCGTCCGGCTCCAGCGGGGAGACCACCTTGCGGTGCTCGGGCGTGGGCCGCATGCCGGGTCCCCAGAAGTCCTTGAGCAGGCCCCGCTGTTCGGGCGTCATGCCGCCGGGCTGCGCGGTGTAGGCGACGGGGATGCCCAGCGCCTTGCACGACGCGCGCAGTTGTGCCGTGTTGTCCACCAGGGCCCGGCCGAGTTCGGTGCCGCGTGGGAACGGATTGAGGAAATACTCCTGCATGTCGTGCAGGAGCAGCACCGTGCGCCGCGGGTCCACCTGCCAGTCGACGGTGTTCTCGGGAAGCTGCTCGGCTGTGGGCATGGAGTAGGGCTGGACAGGGGGGATGCCGGGCATCGTCCGGTTGGTCCTTTCGTTGTCAGACACCGAGGGTGGCTCCGCCGTCCACGGTGAGTTCGTGCAGTGTGATGTGGCCCGCCTCGTCGGAGAGCAGGAACGCGACGGCCCGGGCGATGTCCTCGGGGAGGGCGACCTTGCCCAGCGGGATGCCCACCCGGTACCGCTCCGGACGGCCCGCCACGGAGGCCTGGGCGGCGGTGTCCGCGGTGTGCATGCCGCGCAGCATCGGGGTGTTGGTGGAGCCGGGGGCCACCACGTTGCAGCGGATGCCGTGCTGCGCCACTTCGAGGCCCAGGCACTTGGTGAACGCGGTCGCGGCGGCCTTGGACGCCGCGTAGGCCGCCATGTCGGCGCGGGCCGTGCCGGCCGCGTTCGAGGCGACGGTGACCAGAGCGCCACTGCCGCGCGGGATCATACGGTTGACCACGGCCCGCGACACGTGGAACACACCGGTGGCGTTGACAGCGAAGGTGGTGTTCCAGTCCTCGTCGGACAGGGTGTGCGCCTGGCCGAGGCGCAGCACACCCGCGGCGTTGACCAGGTATCGCACGGGCCCGAGCCGGGCCTCGACGTCATCGACGAGCTGCTCGACGGCCCTGCTCGAGGTGACGTCGGCGGCGAATTCGGTCACCGGGAGGCCGTCCCCGCGCAGCGTGGCCGCCGTCGCGGCCATCCGCTCGGGGTCACGGTCCACGGCCGCCACCGTCATGCCCTGCTCGGCCAGCAGCCGGGTGATGGCCTCTCCGATGCCGCCGGCCGCCCCCGTGACCAGGGCGAGGGTTTCTTGCACGTTCCAAACCTCCGTACGTGGTGTGCCGGTCGAAAACGATGGGCGGGCGCCGTCTCACCCCCGCCAGGCCGAGGCCGCCTCGACGGCCTGGCGCGGGTTGAGGCGCGGGTCGCAGAAGCTCAGGTACTTGTCGCCGATGCGATCGAGGCTGATGTCTGCCGAGACGCACTCGGTGACCGCCTCGGGCGTCGTCTCCAGGTGCAGGCCGGCCGCGACGCCGTCGTGGGCGCGTACCGCGTCCTGGAATGCCTGGATCTCCTGCACCACGGTCTTGACCATGCGTGTCTTCAGGCCTTCGGGGCCGGTGACGGTATTGCCGTGCATCGGGTCCGACAGCCACAGCACCGGATGCCCCTCCCTGGCGACCGCCTCGACAAGCGGCGGAAGCTTCTCGGCCGCGTTGTGGGCGCCCATGCGTGAGATCAGCGTGAGGCGGCCCGGCCGACGCTGGGCATCCAACTTCTCGCACAGGGCGAGGATCTGTTCGGTCGTCATGTTCGGCCCGACCTTGACGGCCACCGGGTTGGAGACGGCGGCCAGCAGCGCGATGTGGGCCCCGTCCAGCTGGCGGGTGCGCTCACCCACCCACGGCCAGTGGGTGGAGGTCAGCAGCAGCGAGCCGTCGGGCTCGCGCCGCAGCAGAGGCAGTTCGTAATCGAGCAGCAGTGCTTCGTGGCTGGTCCACACCGGCGCGCCGAACTCCGAGCGGCGCCCTGTCGAGCCGAGCCAGCCCAGGTAGTGCATGGTGTCGCTGGCGGCGCGGTAGCCGGTGAGCAGATGGCCGGGGTCGGGGCGGCGCAACTCGGCGTCGGGCTCGGGCCGGTTGACCATGTGGCCGCGGTAGACGGGCAGTTCGACCCCGTGCACGGTCTCGGTCGGGTTGGAGCGGGGCTTGCTGAACTGGCCCGCGACCCGGCCGACCCGCAGGATCGGCTTGCCGGAGGCGAGCTTCATCGTTCCCGCCAGCATGTCCAGCAGCGCGGTCTTGCGGGCGACGTCCTCGGGGGTAGCCTCGGCGGGATCCTCGGCGCAGTCGCCGGACTGGACCACCTGGAGGTGTCCCGCGGCGGCCTCGGCCAGCAGCGAGCGCAGACGGCGTACCGCCTCGAAGTCCACCAGGGCGGGCATCCGGGCGAGGCCCGTGCGGACGTCGGCGAGGCGGGGGTTGTCGGACCAGTCGGGCTGCTGGAGAGCGGGCAGGGAACGGAGGTAGGACTCAACGTCGATCATCAGATTCCCTCGGCAGGGCACGCCGGAGTGACTCCGGCTGATGGCGGGCGAGATCGTTCGCGAAACAACACGGGGCACACGGGCATCGGCCCGGTTCTCTGCCCGGTGTTTCATCCGGCAGCGGCTCATGTACGGCGCTGAAACCGGAGTGGTGGAGGTGGGGCGCCGGCGTGTGCCTCGGGTGCGCCCCGTCGGTGAACACCACTTTCCGGGACACGTGTGCGGTTCGGCAAGGCGGCGGCGCGTAGTCCGTCACGTACGGCGAAGGGGCGGGGTGGCATACCACCACCCCGCCCCTCACTGCACCCCAAGTCCTCTTTGCAGACGGCGAGTTGGCGTGGCCGCGCCAGCGGTGCCGGCAGGGCCGGGACACTCTCCGCGGCCGATGGCGGCTGCCTCGTCGCGCGCTGCCCGGCACGCCGAGAGCACGCACCAACGCAGTCATCAGCCGCTGCCGCGGCGGGCGCCCGGCCCGCCCTTCGGGCGGACGACGCCACTTTCGACACAGGCCCTAGTGGACGCTTGGTTCGTCCGCTCTGATGTGGTCGTGGATCAGGGCGAGCCGGGCCAGGGCGACCCGGCTGGAGATGCCCAGCTTGGCGAAGACATGCCGCAGGTGGCTGTCGACCGTGTGCGGGGAGATGGACAGGCGCTTGGCGACGGCGCGGTTGGTCAGTCCCTCGGCCACCAGACGGGCCACCCTCAGCTCGGCGGGGGTCAGGCTCGCCCAGCCCGGGTGGACCGCGGCCGTGCGCCGCGAGGGGCCCACCGCGGCAGTGGCGGAGGAGATCGGGTGGGTGCTCCGGTCGGCTGTGATGGTGTGGGTCACCCGAGAGACTCTTTACGCCGGGCCCGAGGGGCGGCAACGCCGGGACGGTCAGTCCGTCAGGTTCCGGTGCCGGGCCCGGACCGGCTCACGCGCGGGGCATGGCTGGTCACAGCGGCCAGCATGGTGTCCACCACGTTCATCAAAGCCGTGCGGTCGGGCTGTACGCGGGCGAGCACGCGCAGGCCGTAGTAGCTGCTCAGAACGTGATGGGTCAGGGCCACGGCGTCCTGCTCGCGGGTGATCTCCCCGCTGCGCTGTCCCTCGGCGAGGGCGGAGTGGACGGCCTGTTCGACGGTGGTGAAGTGGCGCTGCACTTCCTGTGCCACATCGGGGTCGGTGTTGGCCATCTCCATCGAGGCGTTGATGATGAGGCAGCCCGAGGAGGGCGGGTGCGCGAGGTCGATGTCGATCGCCTGCACCATCAGGTTCCGCAACCGGTCCTTGACCGGACCGGGCTGCCCCAGCAGCTCGGTCTGCATGGCGGTGTTTGTCTCGTAGTAGCGGCGCAGCGCGCGGAGGTACAGCTGCCGCTTGTCGCCGAAGGCGTTGGACAGACTCGACAGACCCATGCCGGTGGACTCGGCCAGGTCACGGGTGGAGGTCGCCTCATATCCACGCTGCCAGAACATGTTCATGACCGCGGTGAGGACGTGTGTCTCGTCGAACTTCCTGGGCCTCCCCATGGGGGCAACCTAACCGTTTTGGATCGATTGCGCAAAAAAACTGCGTGAAGAGGCTGCCGCAATTGCGTGCAAGGCCTGCCGGGCCGCGGACTGTGGCGGTGACAGGCGGAGGCGGAGGGCCGTGGCGTTCTGTCGCCTCGGCCCCCCGCTGCCGTGGGTGGTGCGTGGTCACACGCTCGCTGGGGACTTGAGGTCCGCGGGGGCGGGGGCGGGACGGTCGCTCTCCACGTGGTGCCGGTCGGTGACCCGCGCGATGAGCAGAGTGGCCAGTGCGCCGAGCGCGAGGACCGCGCCGACCCACATCGGGGCGCGGTAGCCGAAGGCGTCGATGCCGATGCCTGCGAGCCAGGTGCCGATGGTGATGCCCGCACAGATCGTCGCGGTGTTCATGGTGTTGATCAGGGCGCCGCTGTTGGACAGGTTCATGACGCGCGAGGCCATGGCCGGGTTGAGCGGGAGCCCGGTGAAGCCCAGAAGGAACAGGGCGACGAGGGAGAGCGCCTGGTTGGTCGCGACGAGCGCGTACAGGCCCAGGAGTACGGCCAGGACCACGCCGCCCAGCCACAGGATGCGCATGGTGTGCGCGTCCGCCAGGCGCCCGAGGACGATGTTGCCGATGACGGTGCCCACGCCGTACAGGACGAACAGCAGCGGAACGATGCCCTCGGAGAAGCCCGCCAGCTTGGTCAGCACCGGGGAGAGGTAGGAGAAGGTGGCGAACACGCCGCCGATCAGCAGGGCGTTGGTGGCGAAAGCGCCCCAGAGCCGGCCGCTGCGGAAGACCGACAGCTCCGAGCGGACGTCCAGTCCTTCGGGGGCCGGGGCGCGCTTGACGGTGAACAGGACCAGCACGAGGCACAGGGCGACCAGGATGTCCACGGCCCAGAAGGCGGCACGCCATCCCATGAGCTGGTCGATGAAGGTGGCCATGGGCAGGCCGAAGACGTTGGCCACCATGAAGCCGCCGAAGACGATGGCCAGCGCGCGGCCGATCTTGTCCGGCGGGACGAGGTTGGCGCAGACGGAAGCGGCGAGCCCGAAGAAGGCCGCGGTGGCCAGGGCCGTGATGATACGGGCGATCACCATGGCCCAGTAGTCGGTGGCGAGGGCACCGATGGTCTGTCCCACCAGGAACAGCACCATCATGCTGACCATCGCCGGCTTGCGGGGGGCCCTCATGAGCGCGAGCGTCAGCAGCGGGCCGCCGAAGACCATGCCGAGCGCGAAGACGGTGACCAGGTTGCCCGCGGCGGTGATCGAGACGTCGAGGCCGTCCGAGAGTGACGGGAGCAGCCCGGCCACCATGACCTCTGTCGTGTTCAGGCAGAAGATCGCGAGGCCGAGGACAAAGACCGCGAGAGGCATCAGTGGGCCGCCTTCCAGTCGCACGTTGCTGACAGCATGTCAAAACCTTTCAAGTCGGCCAGATGGTCTGGAACGTCACTGCTGGAGTGAACGGTACCTGTTTTTGGTTCAGTTGATCCAAAAACCGTCGTCAGTTTGTCACCTTGGACTTGCTGTGTCGAACCGGGCCCGTTCCGGCGGGGATGCCCGGCCAGGGAACCTGGCGGTCCCCGAAGCTCCTGCCGTTGCATGCCGCGGCGCCGACACGGGGCACGGACACGAAGAAGGGAGGCAGGCATCCAACAGATGCCTGCCTCCCGCCTGACGCGTCCGGTGTGCCGCACGCGCACCCGGCCGCGACCAGGGAACGTCCGCGGCAGCCCAGATGCCGCGGACCGGATCCGGAGGGGCCCCTCGGCTAGGCGGTGATCCCCCCGTCGAGGACCAGGTCCTGTCCCACCGTGTACGCCGAGTCGTCGGAGGCCAGCCACAACACGGCAGCCGCAGCCTCCTCGGCGCTGCCGATGCGGCCGAGGGGAATCATCGGTACGTAGCGCGCGTCGATGTCCGCGTCCGAGTCCCCCGGCTCACGCAGCAGTTCGGTGCGGATGGGGCCGGGGCTGATGGCGTTGATGCGGATCCCCTCACCGATGTGCTCCTTGGCCGCGGCTGCCGTCAGAGCCGTGGCGGCGGCCTTGGTCGCACCGTAGGCGCCCAGCGTGGGCATCGTGATGTGGGTACCGGCGTTGGAGGCGGTGTTGACGATCACGCCTGCGCCCTGTCGGCGCATCTGCAGGATCTCGTTACGCATGCACTGCCAGACACCGGTCAGATTCGTCGCCACGAGCCGGTCCCAGTCCTCCTGCCGCACGTCCACGATCCGGTCGACCAGCGTCATGCCCGCGTTGTTGAACGCGATGTCGATGCGGCCGTACAACTCCACGGCGGCCGTCACCATCGCCTCCACGTCGGTCGCGTCCGCGACGTCCGCGGTGACGTGAGCGGCCGTCCCGCCCGCGGCCTCGATGGCGGCGACCGTCTCCTTCAGCCGCTGCTCGTTGCGGCCCGCGACGCACACCTGTGCCCCCTCGCGGGCGAACGCCTCGGCCGCGGCCCGTCCGATCCCGCTGCCACCTCCGGTGACGAGCGCGACCTTGCCGACGAAACGAGCAGTCATGTTCCCATCCATTCTTCGTGCGAAAACTCGGCGGCGCGCATGTCCCGCGCACCGCTCCCACACCACTGTGGCCTCAACTCCCGGCCCAGCCATCCCGTATCCACGCCACTACCGGACCGGCCGCCGTCAACGCCGGCCCGCCCTCACCGGTGCGCCTCCTCCGCTGCCGGGGTGTCCGCCGCGGGAGTCCAGCTGTACCGGGGCGCTATCTCCAGCACGCGCAGATCGTCCTCCTCGCCCCACTGCGGAGGAACACCGGCGACGGCGGGCTTGCCCGCTTCGAGGAAGAACTTGTCGAACCCGGCGGGGGTGAAGAAGAACACCATGCGGGCCGCGTCCACTCCCGTGTTCTTGAAACGGTGCAGGGTGCCACGCGGAATGAAGACGAAGTCGCCGGCCTTGGCCGTGATGAGGCGCTCCCCGTCGAGCACCTCCAACTCGCCGTTGAGGATGTAGTACGCCTCGTCGGCGTCGAGGTGGACATGCGGCACAGGGCCCGCGCCGGGCGGGACGGACGCCTCACTGAAGGACAGGCGGCCGCCGGTGTTCTCCGAGGTGGCCTTGAGCGTGTAGGTGTCGCCCGACATCCAGACCTTCGGGCCCTCACCGGCCGGCACATGCAGCACCCGGGGCTCAAGTCCGGGACTTGCTTCGGAGTTGACTTCTTCATCAGCCATCGAGGGCTCCTCTGGTCGGTCAAGGCGCCGCGCCTCTTGGCGGACGGCCCGGCGTTCAGGGGTTCCGCCCGAGTCTCGGCCACACCTCCACGGACACACATCACGTGATCGCGTGGTCCGGGGCGCACCGTCGGCCGAACCGGACCCCGGCCCGCCCCGCACCCGACATCCCGCAGACACGTGATGCGGTATGCCGGCCGCGCCCGGTGGAATGTCCGGTGCACTCACCTGCCGAGAGGACACCACCTTGCGTACCGAGCTGTCGAACAGCACCTCCTGCCGCGCACGGGAGCGGGTCTGATGCTCGACTCCGCGACCGTCGACGCCTATCTGGAGCGCATCGGAGCCAAACGTCCTGAGCGTGCCGATGCCAAGGCCTTGGCCCACCTGCACGAGCGACATGTACTCAGTGTCCCGTTCGAGAACATCGACTTCGCGTACGGCAGGCCCAGCCCGCCCATCGGTCTCGGCGCCTCCGCCCTCGAAAAGATCATCAGCCGCAACCGAGGCGGCTGTTGCTACGAACTCAACGGCGCCTTCCACGAGTTGCTGCGCACCCTCGAGTTCGACGTCGCGCCCTTGGCCGCCCGGGTCATGGAGGAGGACGGCTTCACCCCGCCGCTGGGCCACATGGCCTTGCGCGTAGTGACCGAGGACGGCGAAGGCCCCTACCTGGCCGACGTCGGTTACGGAAACGCCTTCCGCCACCCGCTGCGCCTGGCCGAGCGGGGCGAGCAGGCCGATGAGCAGGGCACCTTCCAGCTGACCGAAGCACCCCACGGCGATCTGGACCTGCTGCGTGACGGCGTGCTCCAGTACCGCCTGGAACAGCGTCCGCGCGAGCTGGACGACTTCGCCGCCATGACATGGTGGCTCCGCAGCAGCGACGACTCTCCGTTCCTGGCTCGGCAGGTGTGCACCCTGCCCACCGCGGAGGGCCGGGTCACGCTGGCCGGGCGCACCCTCACCCACACCGCGGGCGGCGACAAGACCAAGGAACGCCTGTCCGAGGACGCCGCGTTGCTGGCCGCCTACCGTGCCGTGTTCGGCATCGAGCTGGCCACCGTCCCGCCTTCGGCCGATGCCCCTCAGCACCCCTGACGTTCAATCGACCCCCGGAGACACCATCATGACGCAACAGCCGACCGGTCTCATCGACGTCCACCACCACGCGATCCCGCCCGACTACGCCAAGGCCCTGGGCGACCGTGTCGCCATCCCCGGTGTCGACTACCCCACCTGGAGCGCGCAGGAGAGCCTCGATGTGATGGACCGCCACTCCATCGCCGCCGCCGTGCTGTCCATCACTGCCCCTGGCGTCACCTTCGCTGAAGGCGACCAGGCCCGCCGACTGGCCCGCCAGGTCAACGAGTTCTTCGCGCAGACCATCGCGGCGAACCCGGACCGCTTCGGCGCCTTCGCCATCCTGCCGCTGCCCGATGTCGCCGCCGCCAAGGACGAACTCGCCTACGCCGTCGACGAACTCGGCCTGGACGGTGTCGGGCTGCTGACCAGCTACGGAAACCGTTATCTGGGCGATGCCGAGTTCGAGCCGCTGCTCGCGGAGATCGCCGAGCGAGGCCTGCCCGTCCACGTCCACCCGGGCACACCGCCCGCGAAGGACCTGGCGACCTTCGATCTGCCGCCGTCGCTGTACGACTTCACCTTCGAGACCACCCGCACGGTGGTCAGCCTGCTCTTCAACGGTGTACTCGGGCGCCTTCCCCACCTCAAGCTCATCGTCTCCCACGCGGGCGGCACGCTGCCCTTCCTCGCCCAGCGCCTCACCTACGGGCCCACCATCGGCAAGTACCTGACCGAGCGGGCTCCCGCCGACGTGATCGGCCAACTACGGGGCATTCACTACGACATCGCCATGTCCGCCAACTCGTACGCGCTACCCGCCCTGACCGAGCTGGCCGCCCCCGACAAGATCCTCTTCGGCAGCGACTTCCCGTTCATGCCGGCCGCCCACACCACCGAGAACGTCGAAGGCTTCGCCCGCTTCCCGGGCTGGGACGACCAGCAGCGCGCGGCCATCGGCCGCACCAACGCACTGGCGTTGTTCCCGCGACTCGCGGCGGCCTGACCCCGTATCACAGGTCGACGTGCCTCGGCCGGATCGAGCTGGAGCACGCCTGCGAGCGCATCGAGGACCTGTTGGGAGGCCGTGCCGGCCTGGCCCTCCGCGGCGAGTCTTGAGACGGGCCCCGAGACTCTCCAGCTCCATGACTGCGAGCGTGGGCGCCACGGTCCGTGCCTGGGTGCCCCTGTGAGGTGTACCCATGACGCGGGGATGGTTGCCGAGCGGACGACGCCGCACCCTCCCAAGCATGAACCAACAGCGTGTTTCTCACTCACCCGGTCCGCGGGCGTGGCTCGGTCTGCTGGTGGTGCTGGGCCCGGTACTGCTCGTCGCGATGGACAGTTCGGTCCTGTTCCTGGCCATGCCCAAGGTCTCCGAGGCGCTGTCGCCGACCGCCGATCAGGCGCTGTGGATCCTGGACGTCTACGGATTCGCCGTCGGGTCCCTGCTCATCGCATTCGGCAACATCGGCGACCGGTACGGCCGGCTGAAGCTGCTGATGACCGGCGCGGCGGTGTTCGGCGCGGCCTCGGCGGGAGCGGCGTTCGCCTCCGGGCCGGAGCTGCTGATCGCCTTCCGGGCGCTGATGGGCGTGGCCGGTGCCACGCTGCTGCCGTCGGCGCTGGCGGTACTCAGCGAACTGTTCACCGATCCACGCCTGCGGGCGAAAGCGATCGGCATCTTCGCAGCCACCTTTGCCGCCGGCTTCGCGATCGGCCCGGTCGTCGGCGGACAACTGCTGAACAGCTTCTGGTGGGGATCGGTCTTCCTGATCAATCTTCCCGTCGTCGTGCTGTTCCTCGTTCTGGCCCCGGTCCTGCTCCGCGAGGTACGTGCCACCCGGACGGGCCGCATCGACGCTCTGAGCGTTCTGCTCTCCGCTGCGGGCATCCTGCTGACCGTCTACGCGATCAAGCACGCTGCGGCGGAGGGGTTGACCGCGACCCCGATGGCCACAGGGATCGTCGGCGTCGTCACCCTGGGGTGGTTCGTCCGGCGGCAACTCCACCTGGAACACCCGCTGATCGACTTCCGCCTCTTCCGCGACCGGGTGTTCACGATCGCGGCCATCACCGGGCTTCTGCCTCTGGCCGCATGGTCGGCAGTGGCCTACCTCGGCGGCATCTACCTCCAGTCCGTCCTCGGACTGACCGTCCTCGATGCGGCTCTCGTCGCGCTCCCCGGCGCCGCCGCGCTCACCGTCACCTGCATCGTCACACCGGCACTCGTCGTGCGTATCGGCACCCGGGCAGCGCTCATCACCTGCCACTTCTTCATCGCCGCAGGGCTGCTCCTGCTGCTGGCCACCGGCATCTCCAGCGGCATCGGCTGGTACGTGGCATCCACCGTCATCGCCGGCATCGGCTACGGCATCTCCTTCAGCGTCGTCGCCGACACCGCCATCGCCGCGGTTCCCGCAGAGCGCGCCGGGTCCGCGGCAGCGATCGCCGAGACCAGCAACGAGATCGGCAACGCGCTCGGCATCGCACTCCTCGGCTCGCTGGCCACCCTGATCTTCCGGCTCCAGGGACCTGACCTCGCCGGTACTCTCAACGAGACATTGCAGGTCCCCGGCCTCACAACCGCGGTGATCGGCGACGCGAAGACCGCCTTCGTCACCGGTCTGCACACCGCTGCCGTCATCGCCGGCATCCTTCACGCCGCACTCGGTGCATTCGCCCTGCGTCGGATACCGAGAACTTTCCTCAGCGCGGGTGACGCCGGCACTGAGGCCCTGGCCCAGGACGCCGTCGAAGAAAGCAGCGCTCGATGACCCATGCCAACTCCCCGCTTGGCATCGAGGGCCGACGGCGCCTCGTCGAGCGGTGCCGACCCGTTGATGACCGGCGTCTGGATGGAACTCTGCCCGGCCTGCGACGCCCGTCGATCCGCCGCCCGCGCGTTCATCCAGTGGCACCGCGATGCCGACCGCGATCCGACGGCACTACCCCAGCTGTTCGGAGGCTGGGAAGCCGAGACCATGCACGCCCACGGGTGGGCCCGCGCCCCGCAGCTCGAGGCGCCACCCAGCCCACCGGCTCACCTGAGCCTCGCACCGCGCGGACAAGGCTGAGGAGCCGTGTCTGATCCCAAGATGATGGATTCATCACATTGATACATGGGCCGATGAGCAGTCAGGCGCATGCTTCCAGTGAAGGCATCAGCGTCTCATCCGGAGGTCTCATGCATCCTCGCCGGGCCCTCGTCGGGATTGAGACGGAGTAGGGCTTTGTCAGGCTGAGGGCCTGGCGGGGCATGGCAACCGCCAGGCCGCCTGAGATCGGGGTTGACGTGTGGTCGGCCCGCCACGAGCAAATACGTCATCGTTCGTGCGCTGTCACGGCTCGCCTTCCTATGGGCCGGGTGGGTCGCCCGGGGTGTCGCGTCGAATTCGTCCCCGGCCCACTCACCAGCTCGGCCGTGCGCGCCGGCCGAACAGCACGCCGCGCGGTTCCGGCGGCGGGGGAGTGCCGGGGCGTAGCGGCCAGGCGATCAGCATGCCCGCCACGAAGCCGACGACGTGCGCCAGATAGGCCACGGTGCCCGCACTGGAGACGCCTTGGCCCGAGGAGTACACCGCCTGGAGCCCGAACCAGGAACCCAGCACGATCCACGCGGGCAGCCGCAGCGGCAGGAAGATCAGGAAGGGCACGAGGACCCAGACCCGTGCCTTCGGATACAGCACCAGGTAGGCGCCGAGGACGCCGGCGATGGCCCCGGAGGCGCCGATCAGGGGGTCGGCCGAGTCTGCGTTCGCAAGGGCGAAACCGTACGCGGCCGCGTAGCCGCAGGCGACGTAGAAGAGCGCGAAGCGGATGTGGCCCATGCGGTCCTCGATGTTATTGCCGAAGATCAGCAGGAACAGCATGTTGCCCAGCAGGTGCAGCCAGCCACCGTGCAGGAACATCGCCGTGAGGACGGACAGTTCGGGGGACTTGTCGTAACTCGGCGGCCCGATCACGCAGCCCGCCCCCTGCGGGCCCACCCCGACGTCGCCCGTGGGCACCAGGCGCGGCATCCGATGGTGGATCAACTCCCGTGGCACCGCCGCGTATTGGTCCAGGAACGCCTGGAGGTTGCAGAGCTGGGCCAGGTGGCTCTCCCCCGCCACGGAGCCGGCGAGGCCGGGCGTGGAGAGGAAGACGAAGACGTTCGCGGCGATCAGCGCGTACGTCACCCAGGGGGTGCGGCGCGCCGGGTTCACGTCATGGACGGGGATGACCACAAGGAAGTAGTGCCCCCGATGCGGGCGGCGAATCGGTGAACGCCGCCGTCCGCGCCTGCGTATGTGTCCTCAACCGCCCGCGGCACGGGGAAGGCGGGTCGCGGGGACGACGTGAGGAACAGGCGATGAACGACCGAGTTACCCCTCCGATGGTGGCGACGCCCGACGGGGAAGCCGAGATCGCGGTGGTGCTGCGGCTGCCGTGGGAGGACGTGGCCAGGCTCGGCCAGGAGGCCGGGCGGCTGGCCACGCAGAAGCAGCGGCCGGTCACTCTTGACGAGGCGGTGAGTCATCGGCTGCGGTCGAGTGCGCCGGGGGCTGCGCATGCGAGGCCGGCGGGGGCGCAGCCGGCTGCGGCGATGCCGTCGAGTGCGTCGGTGTCGTCGTTGCCTGCTCGGCCGCCGGCCGAGCAGGCGCGACAGGCTATCGATCGGATTAATGGGACGGCGTAGGGGGCTGCTGCGGTAGCGCCGTAGGGGTGTGGGTGGTTCTCGGGCTGCGGACCGGTTGTGGCTGGTCGCGCTCACGCGGCGGAGCCACATATTGATACAGCCCGCGCCCCTTGAGGACGCTGCCCTACAGGGTGTTTTCCTGAACTGCCTTTGCTGCCTTGCGGGCCGCTACCAGTACTGGGTCCCAGACCGGTGAGAAGGGCGGCGCGTATCCCAGGTCCAAGGACGTCATCCGGTCCACCGTCATGCCGGCCGTCAGAGCCACCGCGGCGATGTCGACCCGTTTGCCGGCGCCCTCCCTGCCGACGATCTGCACGCCGAGCAGCCGTCCCGTGCGGCGTTCGGCGAGCATCTTGACCGTCATGGGGGAGGCGCCCGGGTAGTAGCCGGCGCGGCTGGTGGACTCGATGGTCACCGTTTCGAACTGGAGGCCGACGCGGCGGGCGTCCTTCTCACGCAGGCCCGTGCGGGCGATCTCCAGGTCGCAGACCTTGCTCACCGCCGTGCCGACCACGCCCGGGAACGTGGCGTAGCCGCCGCCGGCGTTGGTGCCGATGACCTGGCCGTGCTTGTTGGCGTGGGTGCCGAGGGCGATGTGCCGTTCCTGCCCGGAGACCAGGTCGAGGACCTCCACGCAGTCGCCGCCGGCCCAGATGTTCTCGTGCCCGCGCACCCGCATCGCCAGGTCCGTCAGCAGCCCGCGATGAGCGCCCAGGGGCAGCCCCGCCGCCTCGGCGAGCGCCGTGTCGGGGCGTACGCCGATGCCCAGCACGACCACGTCCGCCGGGTACTCGGCGTCCTGCGTCCCGACCGCCCGCACGCGGCCGTCCTGGCCCGTCAACAGCTTGGTCACCTCGGCGTCGTTCACCATGGTGATGCCCAGGCCCTCCATGGCCTCGTGCACCAGGCGGCCCATGTCCGGGTCGAGCGTGGACATCGGTTCGCTGCCGCGGTTGACGACCGTCACCTCGTAGCCGCGGTTGATGAGCGCCTCGGCCATCTCGACGCCGATGTAGCCCGCGCCGACCACGACCGCGCGGCGGCCACGCGTGCGTGCCAGCGTGTCCAGGAGCGCCTGGCCGTCGTCGAGCGTCTGCACGCCGTGGACGCCGGGCGCGTCGGCCCCCGGCAGGTCCGGGCGGATCGGGCGGGCGCCGGTCGCGATCACGAGTTTGTCGTACGACGTCCAGGACTCGGCGCCGGAATCCACGTCATGCGCGCGTACCCGCCCGCCGGCCACGTCGATCTCCGTGACCTCCGTCCGCATGCGCAGATCGATGTCCCGCGCGCGGTGCTCCTCGGCCGTGCGGGCGATCAACTGGTCGCGGTCGGACACTTCGCCGCCCACCCAGTACGGGATGCCGCAGGCGGAGTAGGAGGTGAAGTGGCCGCGTTCGAAGGCCACGATCTCCAACTCGTCCGGGCCCTTCAGCCGGCGTGCCTGCGACGCCGCGGACATGCCCGCGGCGTCGCCGCCGATCACGACCAGACGCTCTGCCCCACGGCTCGTTCCGCTCATGCTCACGCTCATGCGAACACGCTACGGGGGCCGGGCATTTCAGTCCTGCCCAGGCCGGTTCAGTTCTCCTCGTCGCCCTCCTGCGGGCGCGTGGGCTCCGGTGCCTGCCGGGCCGTCGGCAGCGGGCCCAGCGCGGTCATCGCCGACGCGGTGGCCGGCCGGCGCGGCAGGCGGGGCCGTACGATCCGCAGCCACACCAGCACGATCAGCGCGGTGACCGCCGCGAACGGGAGCACTGCCGCCAGCGCCACCACGATCCAGCGCAGCGTCGTCACGAAGGCGTCCCAGCCGCCGGCCAGCGCGTCGACGATGCCCGGGTCCTCGTCCTCGGTGACCTCCTCCACCGGCGGCTCGAGCAGGGAGAGGGTGATGGTGGCCAGGGTCGTGCGGTCCTTCAGGGACGCCTGCCGGGCCAGCAGCGACTCCAGCTCGGCCTGGCGGCTGCTCAACTCGCCCTCCAGCGTCACCACGTCGCTCAGCCGCGTGGCCCGGTCCATCAGCTCGCGGATCCGCGTCACGCTCGCGCGCTGAGAGGTGATGCGGCTCTCCACGTCGACGACCTGGTCGGTGACGTCCTGCGCCTTCGCCGTGCGCTCGAGCAGCTTGCCCGTGCCTTCCAGGTCGGCGAGGACCTCGTCGTACTTGTCGACGGGCACGCGCAACACCACCTCCGTCTCCGCGCCGCCCTCTTCGATGCTGGTGGTGGTCTCGTTGCCGACGTAGCCGCCCGCGTTCTCGGTGGTGGTGCGGGCCTTGTCGAGGGCCTTCGGCACGTCCTTGACCCGCACGGTGAGGGAGGCGGTGCGGATGATGTGGCTCGCGGTGAGTTTGGGTGGCGCTGTCGCCTTGGCGGCGCCCGCGCCGCTGTCGCCGTCCGCGGCGCCGCCCGGGGCGGCCTCCTTCGCGTCCGAGCGGGCGACGGCCGCATCGCCGCCGGAGTCGCTGCCGGCGCTGTCGTCGGCGCTGGTGCAGCCCGTGAGCGCGAGGGCCGCGGCCAGCAGGACTCCGGCCAGGGTCTGGACGGGTCGTGCGGAACGTCGTGTGCGCATGTGGGTATCCCCCGAGGGTCGTCGTGACGACTGACGCTCCTTCGACGCCGGGACGGGCCCGGACGTTGGCCTTCGACGGTCCCGATGCGGTCACGGTCAGGACTCGTGAAGGACACCGGGGTGCCGTGGGAGTGTCAGTGGGGTCTGAGAAAGTGGGGACATGAGCGCAACAGGTCAGGGTCGGGTCGTCGTCATCGGAGCGGGCATCGCCGGACTGGCTGCCGCCCACCGGCTGTTGCGGCGCGGGGCGAGAGTGACCGTCCTGGAGGCGTCCGACCGCGTCGGCGGCAAGCTGCTGCCCGGCGAGATCGCGGGCGCGCGCGTCGACTTCGGCGCCGAGTCCATGCTCGCCCGGCGTCCGGAGGCCGTGGCCCTCGCCCGCGAGGTCGGCCTCACCGACCGCCTGCAACCGCCCGCCACCGCGACCGCCTCCCTGTGGACCCGCGGCGCCCTGCGCCCCATGCCCAAGGGCCATGTGATGGGCGTCCCCGGCACCGCGTCCGCCCTCTCCGGTGTGCTGTCCGAGGAGGGCCTCGCCCGCATCGAGCGCGACGCCGACCTGCCCCGCACGCAGATCGGCGACGACGTGGCAGTCGGGGAGTACGTGGCGGCGCGGCTGGGCCGCGAGGTCGTCGACCGCCTCGTCGAGCCACTGCTGGGCGGGGTCTACGCGGGCGACGCGTACCGCATCTCGATGCGCTCGGCGGTCCCCCAGCTCTTCCAGGCCGCGCGGACACACGACTCCCTGACGGAGGCGGTCCGCGAGATCCAGGCCAAGGCCGCCGCGGGCCAGCAGACCGGGCCGGTGTTCATGGGCATCGAGGGCGGCGTGGGCACACTCCCGATCGCGGTCGCGGAGTCGGTGCGGGCACAAGGGGGAGAGATCCTGACCGGAGCGCCGGTGAAGGAGCTGCGCCGAGAGCCGTCCCAGGGGTGGCGGATCGTCGCCGGCGATCGTGTGCTGTACGCGGACGCCGTCATCGTCGCCGTCCCCGCCCCGGTCGCCGCCGGCCTCCTGCGCGCCGAGGCGCCCGAAGCCGCCGCCGAGCTGGCCGGCGTCGAGTACGCCTCCATGGCTCTGGTCACCCTCGCCTACCGCCGTGGCGAGGTCTTGCTCCCCGAGGGCAGCGGCTTCCTCGTGCCGCCCGTCGACGGGCGCACCATCAAGGCGTCGACCTTCGCCTCCCAGAAGTGGGGCTGGATCGCCGACGAGAACCCGGACCTGGTCGTCCTGCGCACCTCCGTCGGGCGGTACGGCGAGACGGAGATCCTCCGGCGCGACGACGCCGACCTGGTGGACGTCTCGCGGCACGACCTCGAGCAGGCCACCGGCCTGGACGCCACCCCCGTCGAAACCCGCGTCACCCGTTGGACCGACGGCCTGCCCCAGTACCCCGTCGGCCACCACGCGCGCGTGGCCCGCATCCGCGAGCACGTCGGCAAGCTACCGGGCCTGGCGGTGTGCGGCGCGCAGTACGACGGCGTCGGCATCCCGGCCTGCATCGCGAGCGCGTACGCGGCCGTCGACCAGATCCAGGGTGACCTGCGCGCTGTGCAGGAGCTCACCGCCAACCCGGTGCAGAGTCTGCACGGCGGAGCGGGAGAATGAGGACCATGAGTGACGACGCCCCCACCACCGAGTCCGGCAGGGTCCCGAACAAGGGCAAGCTGGCCAAGGACCTCAACGAGGTCATCCGCTACACCCTCTGGTCGGTCTTCAAGCTGAAGGACGTGCTCCCCGAGGACCGCTCGGGCTACGCCGACGAGGTCCAGGAGCTGTTCGACCAGCTCGCCGCCAAGGACGTGACGATCCGCGGCACGTACGACGTGTCGGGCCTGCGCGCAGACGCCGACCTCATGATCTGGTGGCACGCGGAGACCAGCGACCAGCTCCAGGAGGCGTACAACCTCTTCCGCCGCACCAAGCTGGGCCGCGCGCTGGAGCCGGTGTGGTCGAACATGGCGCTGCACCGCCCCGCCGAGTTCAACCGCTCGCACATCCCGGCGTTCCTCGCCGACGAGACGCCCCGCGACTATGTCAGCGTCTACCCCTTCGTGCGCTCGTACGACTGGTACCTGCTGCCCGACGAGGACCGCCGCCGCATGCTCGCCGACCACGGCAAGATGGCCCGCGGCTTCCCGGACGTGCGCGCCAACACGGTCGCCTCGTTCTCGCTGGGCGACTACGAGTGGATCCTCGCCTTCGAGGCCGACGAGCTGTACCGCATCGTCGACCTCATGCGCCACCTGCGCGCCTCGGAGGCCCGCAGGCACGTCCGCGAAGAGGTGCCCTTCTTCACAGGGCGACGTAAGTCTGTGGCCGAGCTGGTCGCCGGGCTCGCCTGACAAGGGGCGGCGAGCTGTGACCGGCCGGGGGTCTGGGGGTTGTCCCCCAGATGGTGCAGCACAGGGCGACGTAAGTCTGTGGCCGAGCTGGTCGCCGGGCTCGCCTGACAAGGGGCGGCGAGCTGTGACCGGCCGGGGGTCTGGGGGTTGTCCCCCAGATGGTGCAGCACAGGGCGACGCAAGTCCGTGGCCGAGCTGGTCGCGGGCCTGGCCTGATCAGCGTGGGGGCATGGCGGCCGGCGCCTTCCTGACGTCGGCCGCCGACTTCGGCTTCGGTTCGGGGCGCGGTGCGCAGGACGCGCGCCGCGTCGGCAGGTCGCCCTGCAGCAGATACGCCTCGACGTGCCCGTTGACGCACGGGTTCGCGCCGCCCGCGATGCCGTGCGTGCCCGAACCCCGCTCGGTGACCAGCACCGAACCCGACAGACGCCGGTGCAGTTCCAGGGCGCCGTCGTACGGCGTGGCCGCGTCCCGCTCGGCGGCCAGGATCAGCGTCGGCGGCAGCTCACCCCGCCCGGTCCGCACGTCGAGGGGCTGCTGCCGAGGCGCCGGCCAGTAGGCGCACGGCAGATTCATCCACACGTTGTCCCAGGTCTCGAAGGGCGCGATGCGCGCGAGCCGCGTGTTGTCCCGGTCCCACACCCTCCAGTCCGTCGGCCAGGGCGCGTCGTTGCACTCGACGGCCGTGTAGACCGCGTGGGTGTTCTCCGCCTCGGCCGCCGCCTGCGGATGCGGCCCGGCCTGCTCGATCAGCGGCTTCGGGTCGCCCTTCAGATACGCCGACAGCGCGTGCGCGCGGTGCGGCCAGTAGTCGTCGAAGTACCCGGCCGACAGGAACGCGCCCTGCAACTGGGCGGGCCCGACCTTCCCGCCCGCCGGCTTCACCGCCAGCCGCGCCCGCGCCTTCTCGTAGCTGCGCAGCACCTTCTCGGCCGTGTCGCCCAGCCCGTACA
Organism: Streptomyces sp. SA15; assembly: GCF_002291145.1. Taxonomy (GTDB): domain Bacteria; phylum Actinomycetota; class Actinomycetes; order Streptomycetales; family Streptomycetaceae; genus Streptomyces. Next base: position 22,206 of record NZ_NTGE01000068.1, on the reverse strand, counting down.
CGTCGTCGTGCCGGGCGATCCACTCCCGGATGTCCTCCCAGCGGCCCTCGAACGCGGCCGACTGGTGGAGGTTGTTGCGGTACCAGATCTGCTCGGGGTCCGGGTTCACCGCCGAGTCGAACACCATCCGCCGTACGTGCGAGGGGAACAGGGTCGCGTACAGCGCCCCGAAGTAGGTGCCGTACGACGCGCCCATGAACGTCAGCCTGTGCTCGCCCAGCGCGGCGCGCAGGACGTCCAGGTCGCGGGCGTTGTTCAGGGAGGTGTAGTGCCGCAGCGTGCCACCCGCACGCTGGGCGCAGCCGCGCGCGTACGCCTTCGCCTGCGCGATGCGCTCCTGTTTGTACGACTCCGAGGGGTGCGTCGGCGCCTGTGACGGTGCCTGGAAGAACTGCTCGGGGTCCTTGCAGGACAGGGGCGCCGAGCGGCCCACCCCGCGCGGGGCGTAGCCGACGAGGTCGTACGCCGCCGCGATCCGCTTCCACTCGGGGAGCACACCGATCAGCGGGAAGTACATGCCGGTGGCGCCCGGGCCGCCCGGGTTGTAGACCAGTGCGCCCTGCCGGGGCACCCGGCGCTTGCTGTTGTGCGGGTCCTTGTGGGTGGCGCGCATCCGGCTGACGGTCAGCTTGATCTGGCGGCCGTGCGGACGGGCGTAGTCGAGCGGGACGGACACCGTGCCGCACTGCACGTTGTCCGGCATGTCCGGCTCGGCGGTGCACTTCCCGAAGGCGATGCCCTCCGCCTCGGCGCGCGCGGCGGCCACCACGGTGCCGCGCAGTTCGGCCGCGCCCGGCACGGCCGGGGCGGCGTCGGCCGGTGCGGCCGCGAGTGTGGTCAGGAGCAAGGACCCGGCGGCCGAGTAGAGGGCGGGGGCTCTCATCGCGTATCCCTTCGGTGCACGGCAGCAACAAAGGGGATATTTCGGTCACCTGTTGACGAAGACAAGCACCACTCGGCCGGTGTCGTGGTTTTGTGGCCAAACCGCCGCCTCGGGCGTTTGGTCTCAGGTTCTTTCAGGGGTGCCGGCGCTTTCCGGTGGCGGGGTTGCGGTAGGCGGCGGCAGCGGGTAGCTCGGGGTCGGTGACGGGGTGACCGGGATCGGTGGGCTCGGGTCGGCGATCGGGTCCGGCGGGGCGGGGGAGTTGGTGAGTGGGGGAGTGCTGCCGGCGACCATGTCCCGGGCGAGTGCGTCGAAGTCGACGTAGCCCGTGGCCTCCAGGACCTTGATGTGGTCCAGGACGGTCGTGTTCGCGTCGTCGGCGAGGGCGCGGACGAGGGAGTTGCGGGTGCCGGCCCGTACCTGGGCGACGACCGAGAAGACCTTGCCGTGTGCCAGCCGCAGGATGTTGGCGAACTCGCGGTCGTATGCGACGCTCTGTGCCGAGTTCAGCGTGGCGAGCCACTGTTTCTGCTGGTCGGTCGGCTCGTTGGGCAGTTCCAGGCCCAGCTTGGAGGCGACGTCGCGGACGCGTTCGTCCAGGAAGATGTGGCCCTCGATGAGGTGCCGGCCCGCCGTCTGTACGGCAGGGGTGGTGCCCTTCCGCAGTGCCTGCTGGCCGGCGGGCAGCTCCCACAGGCCTGCCAGCCGGACCTTCGTGACGAAGTCCCGGTCGAGAGCGGACAGCGGCCCGTACTGCGTCGACACGGTCTCGGAGTTCAGAACGTCCAAGCCCGTACCGGACCTGTCCTCGTACGACCAGATCGGGAAGATCAGCGCGACGAGGGTCGCCGTCAGGCCGGTGATGATGATTCCGGTCCCGGAGAATATGCCTCGGCCGTTGATGGGGGGTCGGGGTCGCATGGTGCCTCCTGTTGCGGCACCGCACGCTAGTGGGTTTCAGGTGCGGGATTGGCATGTTACTGCGGGGTCTACGCCAACTTCCGTATGGGTTTTCGCCCCCGCCGCCCCTACCCGTCCCATCTGAAAGGGCTCCGCCCCTCCCCGCCAGGGGGCGGAGCCCCCTGGACCCCCGGCCTGTGCCCACCCACCACCCGATTCGGTACCTCGAGAGGTGGACCACCATCCTCCTGCTCAACGGCGCAGCAGTACCCGCCGCGTCGCGCGGGCCAGGCGCACCGCCGGGCGTTGTGAGCGTGGCATCGGGCCCGAGCGCTCCAGCCACCAGTGCCGCAGCTCCCGCCGTACTCCCGCGTCCTCCAGGCGCCCGGCGAGCAGCACGTGCTCGGTGAAGTTCAGGGCGTCGCGGCGGTAGCCGTCGGTCATCGGGTGGCCGTGGGCGTAGGCGAGGAAGGCGGGGCGGTAGTCGGCGCCGAGGATCTCCGGGAGTTCGGGCGCGACCTTCGCGACCACGTCCGCCCGCTTTCCGGCCAGGGCCCGTGCCTGCACGCCCAGCCGTACCCGGTCGAATCCCTCGGGCACGGGCGTTCCCGCGACCAGCGCGGACAGCAACGCCGTCTGTGCCAGGGCGAGCCGTTGGCGGGTGGCGTCGTCGGCCGCTGTCGTCGTCGGCGGGCCGGGGGTGTCGGCCTGGGCCGCACGGGTGGCGGCCTTCGCGCCGCCCTTCTCCAGCGCCTCCCGTATCGCCCCCAACTCCCCTTCCAGTTCCGCGGGTTCGGGGAAGTTCTCGTCCCGTTCCAGCAGGACACCCGGCGGGGAGACCCGGGACGCGAGGTCGGTCAGGATCTCGAGGACCGGGCGGGGGACCGGGTGGGCGTGGCTGTCGTGCCAGACGCCGTCGCGTTCGAAGCCGCCCGCGACATGGACGTACGCGATGGCCTCCAGGGGGAGTTCGGCGAGTGCCGCCGCCGGGTCCTCGCCGCGGTTGACGTGGTTGGTGTGCAGGTTCGCCACATCGATGAGGAGGCGGACGCCCGTGCGGTCGGCCAGCTCGTACAGGAACTGCCCCTCGGTCATCTCCTCGCCGGGCCAGGAGATGAGGGCGGCGACGTTCTCGACGGCCAGCGGCACCGGCAGGGCGTCCTGCGCGATGCGGACGTTCTCGCACAGCACGTCGAGCGCGTCCCGGGTGCGCGGCACGGGCAGCAGATGGCCCGCCTCCAGGCGCGGCGACGCGGTCAGCGGCCCGCCCGCCCTGACGAACGCGATGTGCTCGGTGACCAGGGGCGAGCCCAGCGCCTCGGCCCGCTGGGCGAGGGCGGTCAGCCGGGCCTCGTCGGGGCGGTCCGCGCCGCCGAGGCCGAGCGAGACGCCGTGCGGGACCACCGTCACCCCGCGCTCGCGCAGGCGCAGCAGCGCCTGAGGAAGGTGGCCGGGGCAGACGTTCTCGGCCACGACCTCGACCCAGTCGATGCCCGGCATGCGTTCCACGGCGTCCGCGATCTCCGGCCGCCACCCGATGCCCGTCCCCAGTCGCTCCATGATCCGTCCCCTCCTCGGCTTCCTCCGGATACGCGGTGCCGCCTTCTCGGGCGTGACGGGGGTATGGCCCCGGCGCCCGCGCCCGAACCCCGCCGCGGGAACGTTCAGAGCAACATTTGAGGTTCGGCGCGGGTGGTCGCTCGGCCAGTGCCAGGAGATACGGGGAGCGGGGCCGTGCCGTTCAACGGCCGGTGAAGGCCGGCGGAACGGTGATCAGTACTCCAGCTCGGGGCGCAGGCGCAGCGGACCGCCGACCGCGTGGAGGTGCCGCAGCACCTGGGCGTAGGAGTCGAAGAGCCCGGTCTCGTGGTAGGCGATGCCGTGCCGGGCGCAGAACGAGCGCACGATCTCCTGGGCCTGGCGCAGGCTGGGCCGCGGCATGGAGGGGAACAGGTGGTGCTCGATCTGGTAGTTCAGCCCGCCGAGCGCGAAGTCGGTGAACCGCCGGCCACGGATGTTGCGTGACGTCAGTACCTGCCGGCGCAGGAAGTCGACCTTGTCGTCCTTGGCGAACATGGCCATGCCCTTGTGGTTGGGGGCGAAGGAGCACCCCATGTACAGCCCGAACAGTCCTTGGTGCACGGCGAGGAAGCACACGGCCTGGAGGGGAGACAGGACCAGGAACAGGGCGGCCAGATAGCCGACGAGATGCGCCGTCAACATGCCCGCCTCGGCCAGCTTGGCCGCCCGCGAGCCCGCGTTGCCGGTGCGCTCGAGCAGCGCCCGTACGCCGGCGACGTGCAGGGCGAGCCCTTCAAGCAGCAGCATCGGGAAGAACAGCCAGGCCTGGTGACGGCCCAGCCAGGCGTACGCTCCGCTGCGGACGCGGGCGTGGTCCTCGGTGAAGGCGATCGCACCGTCGGCGATGTCGGGGTCGCGGTCGACGTGGTTGGGGTGGGAGTGGTGCCGGTTGTGCTTGGCGATCCACCAGCCGTAGCTGAGGCCGATCAGCAGGTCCGCGTGCACCCGGCCGATCAGGTTGTTGACGCGCTTGGAGCCGGCGATCTGCTGGTGTCCGGCGTCGTGCCCGATGAACCCGGTCTGGGTGAACATCACCGCGAGGAAGGCGGCGGTCACCATCTGCCACCACGACTGCCCGATCAGGCCGAACGCGGTCCAGCCGGCGGCCAGCAGAAGCAGGTTCCCCCCGACCTTGACGGAGTAGTAGCCCGGGCGCCGCTTCAGCAGCCCGCTCTGCTTCACCTCGCGGGACAGCGCGGCGTAGTCGCTGCCCCGGCCGGTGGGCGGGGGTTCGGTGATCTCGGCGTAGTCCGCCGGAGCGGTACTCGGGGCGCTGATGTCAGTCGTCACAGGGTTCCTTTCGGGGTGTACGGGTGCTGCCTGCCCGGGGCCGGGGACGAGGCGCCGGATACGGCACCCGTACGTAAAGCAGCGCGAGGCGGGCCCACGGCGCGGGCCTGCCTCGGGAAGGGTGTCCTCTGGGCGCCTCAGAGCGCGCGGACCTGGTCGGCCTGCGGGCCCTTGGGGCTCTGGGCGGCGGTGAACTCCACCCGCTGGTACTTCACGGTTCGTCGAGCCATGCGCTGTCTCCTTCGAGATGGCGAGTAGTGCGGGAAACGCGCGCTCGCGCGATCCCGGGCTGCTGGCCGCCAGCCGTCGAAGAAAACCCCGAGAACGACGAAGCGCCCGCTGTCAGAACTCCGCGGGCGCTCACACGTTCGCAAACTTCAACTACAACCACCGGCTCCAACGTCCGGAGCGTCGGCAAGGTTCCCGGCCGGGCGGGAAGGGTCCGCGGACGTCTGACGGGTCGGCTAGGGGGTGTTTTGAAAGTCCTGTGCGGTGCCCGCGGTGTTCGGTGCGTGCCCTCGGCGTGCCGGACGAAGGCCCTCGATGGGGGTCCCCCCGCTCGAGCGAAGCCGAGAGTGGGGGAGGAGCTACTTGGGTCTTTGGCCGGTGCGGCGAGGGTGCGTGCCGGGCGCCGTGGGTGCTGTGCGGGACTTTCAAAACACCCCCTAGGCCCTGAGGGGAGTACGGTTGCGGCACCGAGCGCACCTCGCATGCCGAACTCCTGGCTCGTACTGTCTCCGCGCCCCGCGGTAGCGCATTCCGGTACCTCGCGCGCGCCCTGAACCGACCAAAAGGATGCTGGACGCATGTATTCACAGGACGCGATCTCCGGCCGCCGCCGCGGCCGCCCCGAACCGACCGCCGAGATGCTCTCCGGGCTGGCCTGCCTCATCTGCGGCACCGACTACCGGAGCCGCCCGGACGCGGAGGCGGTGGTGGTCTCCCACCGCGACGACAGGCAACTGCTCGCCTGCCACGGGACGTGCGCACGGATGGCGAGCGGGTCGGTCACCGGTCTGGACGAGACGCCCCTCCCGCTGGCCGAGCGCGTGCGCAGGCATCAGGGCGACCGCTCCTGAGTCCTCCCTCGCACGCCCCTCAGCGCAAGGTGATCGGCCGACGCGCGTCGGCCGGCAAGGCGCCGACGCGGTCGTATCCCTCGACCGCGACCGTCGTCCCGGGTGCGATCTCCGTGAACCCCGCGTCCCGCACCAACGGCAGCCCGCTCGTGGTGAGTTCGTGCCAACGGCCCTCGGCCGCGGGGCGCACGGCGAGCGGGAACCCCGCCTCGCGCCAGGCGACCCGCTCCACGTCCGACAGCTCCCACCAGGCGAGGTGGGCACCGTGTCCGGCCTGCGCCATCGACTTGCCGGCCGACATCTCCAGGCCCGGGTTCAGCCAGAGCACCGGCACCGATCCGTCCGCGTCCACCGGCGGCTCAGGGTCGTCGAGGTCGGTACCGGAGACCTGGAGCCGGGCCAGGTCCTTGGGCCAGCCGTCCAGCGGTACGGGAGGGAAGACCCGTACCTGAGCCGACTCGCCGGTGACCGTGATCCCGGGCAACGCCTCGGCCCGCCGCCACTCCGCTCCGCGGGCTCGCCGTACGACCTTCCGGATCCGCGCGTCCTGCCAGTCCCGCACGGCCTGAGCCCACTCGCCGTCACCGAGAGACCGCTCGTCACTGAGCATGACGAGTACCGCGCGGGCAGCGGTCTCCAGGGCGTCGGTACGGGCGGGCGGTGCCGCTCGTTCGATACGGACGACCAGGGGCAGCACGAACTGCGGCGCGTGGTCGCGTGTGCTCCGCTCGGACCGGAAGGGGCTGTCATTCACAGGCGTCGGATCAAGGTTCACGCGTCCAGTCTGCCAACCTGGGCGCGCCTCATCCGGAGCAGGCCGTCCGCCGCGCCCCCTGCCACTCACCGCCGGACGGCCGCAGCCCCGATCAGCTCGGACACCTTCACGAACCGGTAGCCCTGCCGGCGCAGCTCGGGCACGATCGTCCGTACCGCCCGCTCGGTCGTCGGGGCGGCACTGCGCGTGCAGTGCATGACGACGACCGACCCCGGCCGCACCCCCTCCAGAACCTGCCGGGCCACCGCGTCGGCATCCGTCGCGAAGGCGTCCCCGCTCACCACGTCCCACTGCACGGCGGTGACGCCGGTCGGGGTCAGCGCCTTCAGGGCCCGCCGGTCGTAGCACCCGCCGGGGAAGCGGAAGTACGGCATCGGCTCCGGCACCCCGGCCTTCCGGAACGCGGCGTACGCCCGCTCCACGTCCGCGCGCATCCGGCCCTCGGAGACGGTCGGCAGCCCGTAGCAGTCGTCGGTGAAGGCGTAGTGGCTGTACGAGTGGTTCGCGACCTCGAAGAGCGGGTCCTGCCCGATGGACCGGGCCTGCACCGGGTACTGCTCGGCCCACCGTCCCGTCATGAACACCGTGGCCGGCACCTTCAGCGCCCGCAGCGTCGCGATCAGCCGCGGATTGTCGAACCGCTCGCCCGCCGCCGCCCGCGGACCCTGGCCGGCGGTCATGTCGGCGTCGAAGGTGAGCGCGACGGTCCTGCCGTGGGTCCGGGGGCCGTTCTCGAAGACGGGGGTCAGGCCCGCGGGGCCGGGTGCGAGGGTCGGTGGCCGGGACGGTGCCGTGGCGGGCGCGGAAGGAGCCGGGCGGGCGGGCCTGGAGGGCTGGGCGGTGCCGCAGGCGGCGAGTGAGGCGAGGGCGGCGCTCAGGGCGCAGGCCGCGGTGACACATCGTACAAGAGTGATCATCATACTAATGTATGGCGATGTGTCTCATATGTACGTTCAGCGCCGCCGGAGCATCACCCGCTCAGATCTCCCGCTGCTCCAACGCCCGCGTCGCCGGCCCCTGCACCACCTTGCCGTCCGTGTCGAAGCGGGAGCCGTGGCAGGGGCACTCCCAGGCGCGTTCGGCGGCGTTGAAGGCGACGATGCAGCCCATGTGGGTGCAGCGCGGGGACAGGGCGTGCAGGTGGCCGCCCTCGTCCCGGTACACCGCGAGCCGGCCGCCGCCGGTGCGCACGACCGCGCCCTCGCCCCGAGGCAGGGACTCGACCGGCGGCGGGGGCCGCAGCCGGTCGCCGACGAAGTGGCGGGCGACCTGCGCCTGGTGCTTGAGGAACGACGGGGCCTCGCGCACGGTCGAACGCAGCCGGCGTGGGTCGTACAGCTCGCTCCACGCGCACTCCTCGCCGGTGATCAGCGCGGTGAGCAGCCGGCCCGCCATCATCCCGCCGCTCATGCCCCAGCCGCCGAAGCCGGTGGCGACGTACGCGTGGTGCGCGCCCGGGTGCAGCGGGCCGACCAGCGGCACGGTGTCGGTCGGGTCGTTGTCCTGCGTGGCCCAGGCGTGGGTGAGCGTGACGTCGGGGAAGTGCTCGCCGGCCCAGTCGGCCAGGTGCTGGAAGCGGGAGCGGGTGTCGCCGGTGCCGGGCGTGAAGTGCTCCCCGGTGACGATCAGCAGCCGCCGCTCGCCGTGCGGCGCCGTGCGGACCGAGCGCGTGCCCTCGTCCGGCGTGATGTACATGCCGCCCGGGTCCCGGTCGGCGCCGATCGTCCCGGCGACCACCAGCTCGCGGCGCGGGGAGAGGCGGGTGAACAGCAGGGCGCGGTCGAAGACCGGGTAGTGAGTGGCGACCACGACGTCCCCCGCGGTCACCGTCGCCCCCGTGTCGGTCGTCAGCCGGCACGGCTCGCCCTCCTCCAGACGGATGACCGTGGTCTGCTCGTGGATGTGACCGCCGTGTGCGAGCAGGTCGTCGGCGAGGGCCAGCAGGTACTTGCGCGGATGGAACTGCGCCTGTCCGGTGACCCGCACCGCGCCCGCCACCGGGAACGGCAGCCCGGTCTCCGTCACGAACGACGCCGGCAGCCCCGCCTCCCGCGCCGCCTCCGCCTCGGCCCGCACCTCCTCCGCACGGCCTGCGTCGCGGGCGTACGTGTAGGCGCTCCGCTCCTCCCAGTCGCAGTCGACGCCCAGCTCGGCCACGATGCCGGCGGCCCGCTCGATCGCCTCCGTCTGGGACCGGGCGTACAGCCGCGCCCCCTCGGGGCCCCGGGTGCGCCGCAGCTTGTCGTAGATCAGGGTGTGCAGCACGGTGACCTTGGCGGTGGTGTGCCCGGTGACGCCGGCCGCGACCCGGTCGGCCTCCAGCACCGCCACCTCGCGCCCGGCCCGTGCCAGCTCCCACGCCGTGCTCAGCCCGGCGACACCGGCGCCGATCACGGCCACGTCGACACGGAGGTCGCCCTCCAGCACGGGCCGCTGCGGGCCGGGCGCGGTCTGGAGCCAGTACGAGCCGCTGACGTGCGGGTGCTCTGTCATGCGGGCCGGGTACCCCGACCGGGCCGGTTCACCGCGCGAGCAGCCGCCGACGGCACTCGGCCACGTCGAAGTCCGCCTTCGGGTAGCGCGGGTCCAGTTCCCGCAGGTGCTCCAGGAGCAGCCGGCTCACCGCCCAGTTCCGGTACCACTTGCGATCCGCCGGGACCAGGTACCAGGGGGCGTACGGCAGCGAGCAGCGCTCCAGGACGATCTCGTACGCCTCCTGGTACGCGGGCCACAGCACGCGGTCGTCGATGTCGGACGGGTCGAACTTCCAGTGCTTGTCGGGGCGGTCGAGGCGCTTGAGCAGGCGGCGGCGCTGCTGGTCGTAGGAGATGTGCAGGAAGCACTTGATCACGGTCACGCCGTCGTCGGTCAGGGACTTCTCGAAGCGGTTGATCTCGTCGTAGCGGCGCTCGATCTCGGCGCGCGGGACGAGCTCGCGGACGCGGGCGATGAGCACGTCCTCATAGTGCGAGCGGTCGAAGATGCCCAGCTCGCCGGGGTGCGGAAGCGCCTTCTCGATGCGCCAGAGGAAGGAGTGCCGGCGCTCTTCGGGCGTGGGTGCCTTGAACGCGTGGATGCGGCAGCCCGACGGGTTGAACAGGCCGATGACGTGCTTGACCGTGCCGCCCTTGCCGCTGGTGTCCATGCCCTGCAGCACCAGCAGGACCCGGCGCCGGTCACCGGCCGTGCTCGCCGCCCACAGGCGTTCCTGGAGCTCGGCGAGGGGCTTGCCGAGTTCGGCGGTGGCCGCCTTGCCCGCCGCCTTGCCCTTCGGGCCGCCGGGGGTGCCCCGGGCGTCGTACGCGGCCAGGTCGACGGGTTCGCCGCCGGGCACGCGCAGCAGCTCGCGGAGATCGAGGTCGCCGCGGTGCTTGGGCTTGGAGCCCTTCTTGGCCATGGGGCACCCCTTCCCGTCCTGCGCCGCTACCTACGCCACGGCCCCGTCACCGCGAACGTCGTCCCGGGCGTGTAGCAGTTCACGTACATCGTCCGGCCGTCCGGGGAGAAGGTGACGCCGGCGAACTCGCCCCACTCCGGCTCCTGCGGGGTACCAATGTTCTGGCGGCCGCGCGCCATCGCGTACACCTCGCCGCGCCGGGTGACGCCGTAGACATGCTGGGCGCCGTTGCCGTCCTCGCAGACCATGAGGCCGCCGCTGGGGGCGAGGCAGATGTTGTCCGGGGACTCGCGGGGAGCTGGACGTCGGTGTTAGGCCCTTCGGGTCGGGGACCAGAGGGCCGTATCCGGTGTGGCCGAGGTTCTGTGCGGCGGCGGTGCCCGCGAAGAGGTCGGAGAGGCTTCCGGCGAAGGTGATCGAGACGCCCAGCGCGCCGGCGCCGGCGAGTACCTGACGGCGTGTCGTGGACGCGGTTGTCGTGGGCGCGGTTGTCGGGGACACGGTTTCGGGCATGGGCAACAACCTTCCTGCTGGCGGACAGGAGCTGTGACCCCGCCGTGTCTACCATCTGCCGAGCGCCGCGGGAACCACGCGCGTAGAACGCCTCAGCTCCCGATCGACTTCCCGACCGGCTTCTCGACCGGCTTCTCGACCGGCTTCTCGACCGGCTTCTCGACCGGCTTCTCGATCGGCCGCTGGGGCGACTGCTGGGGCTGTTCCTGATGTGCCCTCTCCAGGAACCGCAGCAACTCCACCGGGAACGGCAGCACGAGCGTCGAGTTCTTCTCGGCGGCGACCGCCACCACCGTCTGCAACAGCCGCAACTGGAGCGCGGAGGGCGTGTCCGCCATCTGCTGGGCGGCCTCGGCCAGCTTCTTGGAGGCCTGGAGTTCGGCGTCGGCGTTGATGATCCGGGCCCGCCGCTCGCGGTCGGCCTCGGCCTGACGGGCCATGGAGCGCTTCATCGTCTCCGGCAGGGACACGTCCTTGATCTCGACCCGGTCGACCTGGACGCCCCAGCCGACGGCCGGGCTGTCGATCATCAGCTCCAGGCCCTGGTTGAGCTTCTCCCGGTTGGAGAGCAGGTCGTCCAGGTCGCTCTTGCCGATGATCGAGCGCAGGGAGGTCTGCGCCATCTGCGAGACCGCGTACTTGTAGTCCTCGACCCTGATGAGCGCGTTCGCCGCGTCGACCACCTTGAAGTACACGACCGCGTCCACGCGCACGGTCACGTTGTCACGGGTGATGCCCTCCTGGGCCGGCACCGGCATCGTGACGATCTGCATGTTGACTTTGTGCAGCCGGTCCACGAACGGGATGATCAACGTGAATCCGGGCGCCCGTACGTCTCCCACCAGCCGCCCGAGCCGGAGGACCACTCCGCGCTCGTACTGCTTGACGACCCGCGCCGCCGCGGCGACGTAGACGACTCCCACGGAACCGACCGCCGCGGCCGCTCCCAACAGCTCTGCGAGCATCCCGACCTCCTCGTCCAGAGGTCCGTCTGTCTGTTCCTGCAACGATATGCCTGTCCTGCAACGATATGCCTGGTGCCCGGTCCGGGGCCATGACAGGCCCCGGACCGGGCACCGACGCGCCTACGACGCGGTGACTACACCGGTTCCGGTGAGGTGACCCGCACCGGTTCCGTGCCGACCGAACTGTGCCGCTCGGCCCAGTTCTCCAGGGCCGTACGGCAGGCGTGATCGAGGTGGTGCAGCCCGGACAGGTCCAGCTCGACCGGGCGGTCCTGCGGAAGTGCCTCCAGGCTGTCGAGGATCTTCGGCAGCCTGAGGAAGGTCGCGTTGCCCGACAGGTACGCCTGGATGGGGCCGGCGCCCTTGTCTATGACCTCCAGCTTCAGGTGCGAGGCCTCCCAGGCGGTCTTGACCACGGACAGGGCCAGACCGATCAGCACGCCCTCGAACATGTTCACCGCGACGATGGACACGGCCGTGACCACCAGGATCAGAGCCTCACCGCGGTGCTCCCGCCACAGCGCCACGACCTCGCGGAAGGGGATCAGCTTCCAGCCCGCGTGGACCAGGATGCCGGCGAGCGCGGGCAGCGGGATCAGCGCCAGCGTCGACGGCAGCAGTGCCGCGAACAGCAGCAGCCACACGCCGTGCAGGACGCGGGAGGCCTTGGTCTTGGCGCCCGCCTGGACGTTGGCGGAGCTGCGCACGATGACCGCGGTCATCGGCAGCGCGCCGAGCGCGCCGCTCACCGCGTTGCCCACGCCCTGGGCCATCAGCTCCTTGTCGTACTCGGTGCGCGGACCGTCGTGCAGCCGGTCCACGGCGGCGGCGCTGAACAGGCTCTCGGCGGAGGCGATCAGCGTGAAGGCCAGGATCGTGCCGAAGATGGCCGGGTTGGCCAGCTCGCCGAAGGCGTCCATGCCCGGCGGCTGGATGGAGCCCAGCAGGCCGTTCACCTCGACGGTGCCGATCGGCAGGCTGAACACCTGCGTGACCACGGTCGCCAGGACCACAGCGGCGAGCGCGCCCGGCACCAGCTGCGCCTTCTTCGGCAGCCGCTTCCACAGCACGAGCACCGCGATCGTGCCCGCGCCGATCGCGAGCGAGGCCAGCGCCTCGCTGCTGCCGAGCACGTCGGCGGCGGCACCGGGCAGCCCGATGATCTTGTCGATGCCGGAGGTGGGTGCCTCCAGACCGGCAGCCGCGTACAGCTGGCCCGCGATGATCACGAGTCCGATACCGGCCAGCATGCCCTCGACGACCGAGACGGATATCGCCCGGAAATAGCGCCCCAGCTTCAGGGCGCCCATGACGAGCTGGAGCAGCCCGGCGGCCAGCACGATCACACCGAGCGCGGGGAGCCCGAACTCGTTGACCGCCTCGAAGACGAGCACGGTCAGACCCGCGGCCGGCCCCGAGACCTGGAGGCTGCTGCCCCGCATGAATCCCGTGATGATGCCGCCGACGATGCCGGTGACCAGGCCGAGTTCGGCCGGTACCCCGGAGGCGACGGCCACGCCGACGCACAACGGCAGCGCGACGAGGAAGACGACGAGGGATGCGGCGAAGTCCTGCCGCAGATGAGGGAACCTGGTGCTTGCAGTTCGATTCTCCACGGCGGTCCTCACAGTGCCCGGAAGGTGTCGGAGGACACGTCGTGGGTCAGCACTGACCCCGTGTGCACCTCGTAGTACCAGGCGTGCAAGGTCAGTTGACCACTCGCCAGCTTCTTGTCGATGAACGGGTAGGACCGCAGCCGCAGTACCTGCGCCAGGACGTGGCTCTGCACTCCCTCGGCCACGCACGGGTCCTCGACCGCGCCCGCCGGGCGCGGGGTGGCGTGTGTGAGCCAGTCGCGCACGGCCGGTACGGCGGTCAGGTCGTCGCCGCGGACCAGAGCGCCCACGGCACCGCAGTGCGAGTGGCCGCAGACCACGATGTCCTTGACGCCCAGCACCTCCACTGCGTACTCGATGGTGGCCGCCTCGCTGGTGGGGTGCTCGGAGGCGTACGGGGGGACGATGTTGCCCGCGGTGCGCAGCTCGAAGAGCTCGCCGGGGCGGGCGCCTGTGATCAGGGCCGGGACGACCCTGGAATCGGAGCAGGTGATGAACAGGACCTGCGGGGACTGGCCTTCGGCCAGCTTGGCGAACTCCTCAGGGCGCTGTCCGAACGTGCGGGCGTTGTCGATGAGGGGCTGCATATGTGGTGACTCCTCCTGGCGCGCCGCGATGGCGCGTCGGGCTTACCCGGTGCGCCAATGGGGGGCGCGTCGGGCTTACATGACAGGGTGCGGGACTGCTGTGCTGTCAGCAGCTGTGCTGTCAGCAGCGAAAGACCTGCAGAGCGGCCGGAGAGTGGCCCGTCGAGGGTCTCGACGTGGTGAGCGAGACGCGCGCGAGGCGTCTGTCCGCATCCGTGCGGTCCTGCGCCGGCAGCGGGCGATCGGGTGCTTCAGGAGCGAAGTCGATGCCACGGTGCCGGTCGCGGGGGCGCAGGGGACCGGTCGGGTCCTCTGCCGGGTCGCAGTGCCGGAACGTGGCCGCCTCGTCGCGGACCGCCTTGCCGGAGAGCTTCATTCCGGGCTGAGCTTTGGCCTCGATTTGACGCACCGTGTGCGCGGATGCGAAGTGCTCGGTAGGTGCGAAGAAGGGGAGGGCGAGCAGGACGGCGGAGAGGATCGCTACCACAGTCCATACCGTCGTACCTCGGAACATGCGCCCCCCTTCCGGCAGTTCATACCTCTACTTCGGACCAACGGTTGGTCAATGACTGGTCAAGAAACACCTTAGCCCGGCAAAGTTGTTTGCAGGGTTAACTTAACGTTTCGACCTGAAGAGAGGCTGAAGGGAGCCGGGTGGCTGGCGGGAACTGGCCCTTGACCTGGAAGGGTTGGCCGATTAGGCGGCCTCGACGAGTCCCTTGGCGTCGCGGGCCAGGGCGGTGAGTCGGGAGATCGCCCGGAAGTACTTCTTGCGGTAGCCGCCGTTCAGCATCTCCTCGCTGAACAGACGGTCGAAGGGCAGCCCCGAGGCGAGAACCGGAACCTCACGGTCGTAGAGCCGGTCCGCGAGGACGACGAGCCTGAGGGCCGTCGACTGGTCCTGGATCGGCCGGACGTCGGTGAGGCAGACCGCCTTGAGGTCGTCGGTCAGCGCGCCGTACCGGCTGGGGTGGACGCGGGCGAGGTGCTCCAGCAGGTCCGGGAAGGTGTCGAGCGAGGCGCCCGCGGTGGCGTACGCGGCCTTGGTGACCTGCTCGTCGGTGTACGGCGCCGGGGCCTCGGGCAGGCCGCGGTGGCGGTAGTCCTCGCCGTCGATGCGCAGGGCGCGGAAGTGCGCGGACAGGCCCTGGATCTCGCGCAGGAAGTCGGCCGACGCGAAGCGGCCCTCGCCCAGCTTGCCCGGCAGGGTGTTGGAGGTGGCGGCGAGGGCGACGCCCGCGTCGACCAGCTTGCCGAGCAGGGTGGAGACGAGGACGGTGTCGCCGGGGTCGTCCAGTTCGAACTCGTCGATGCAGAGCAGACGGTGGCCGGAAAGGGTCTGCACCGTCTTCTGGAAGCCGAGGGCGCCGACCAGGTTGGTCAGCTCCACGAACGTGCCGAACGCCTTGAGCGCCGGCTCGGCCGGGGTGGCGTGCCAGAGGGAGGCCAGCAGGTGGGTCTTGCCGACGCCGTAGCCGCCGTCGAGGTAGACGCCGCGGGGGGCGGCCGGGGTCTTCGGTGCCTTGGCCTTCCCGAACCCCAGGAAACCGCGCTTGGCCCTACCGGCCCCGGAGGCGTGCGCCCCGCCCAGCCCGGCCGCGAAGCCCTCGAGAACCCGCACGGCCTCGGTCTGGCTGGGCTGGTTCGGGTCCGGGAGGTACGTGCCGAAGCGCACCGAGTCGAACCGCGGCGGCGGCACCATCTCGGCGACCAGCCGGTCCGCGGGGACGTGCGGCTCACGGGCGCACAGGGACGGCGGGGCGGTGTCGGCTATGGGACCGAATCCGGAGGCGGCGGGGGAGGTAGGCACAGTTGTCCATGCTAAGGGTCGTGCCACACTGCACGACATGCGACGCCTGTTCCCTGTGACCGACGAAACAGTGGCCCGGAGCCGGGGGGAGGCCGAGTGGAGCCTCGCCGAGCTGGCCGGGGCCTATGCCTATCCCGAGCTCGGGCCCGAGGTCGGTTCCGGTGGGCCGGTGGCCTGGCTGCGGGCCAACATGGTCTCCACGCTCGACGGGGCCGCCCAGCACGACGGCCACTCCAAGCCCATCTCCAGCGCCACCGATATGCGGATCTTCGGCATCCTGCGGGCCCTCGCGGACGTGGTGGTGGTCGGTGCCGAAACGGTACGTCAGGAGGGGTACCGCCCCGCACGCGCGCGGGCGGAGTTCGCCGGCATGCGGGCGGCGGCGGGGCAGGGGCCCGCGCCCGCGATCGCCGTGGTCACCGCGAGCCTGAACCTGGACTTCACCCTCCCGCTGTTCACCTCACCGCTCGCACCCACCCTGGTCCTCACCGGCGCCGCGGCCGCCCCGGACCGGATCGCGGCGGCCGAGAAGGCGGGCGCGCAGGTCGTGGTCGCCGGGGACGGCGTCGGCGTGGAGCCCGCCCGCGCCGTACGGGCCCTCGCCGAGCTCGGGCATACGCGGCTGCTGACGGAGGGCGGCCCGCGACTGCTCGGCCAGTTGGTCGCCGCCGAAGTGCTCGACGAGCTGTGTCTGACCGTGTCCCCGATGCTCACCGCCGGCGACGCGCAGCGGATCGCGGGCGGGCCCTCGGTCGGGGTCCCGCACCGGTTCGCGCTGGTGTCGCTGCTGGAGGAGGACGGGTTCCTCTTCAGCCGGTACCGGCGGTCCTGAGGCGGTCGGTCCCTCGACGCGGTCGGTCCCTGCATGGGGGGACCGGCAATGGGTGGACCGGCATGGGTGGACTGGCATCGGTGGACCGGCATGGGTGGACCGACATGGATGGAATCTTCCGTTCCGTTTAGCTTTCGGCGGGCACACTGATTCCGGCAGTACCCGTGCGATCGCGGGGCAGGATGGTTTCCGCAGGGCCTGGCACGGCCCACGGAGGAGAATGGGGCGCCTGGTGTTCACAAGCGTATTGATGATCGAGAAGGCCCTCACGTCCGCCGACGTGGAGTTCGTCACCGGTTTGCACGGGGAGGAGGGCGCCGCCTTCCACGTGCTGCTGCAGCCACGCGGCGAGCAGGCGGACCGGCTGCTGCGCGCCATCGACGACGTAGCGCTCGGCGCGATCGACGAGGCCGCGCGGGAGCTGGAGACACCGGAGGGAGAGGAGGCGAAGAGCGTCGGCCAGCAGGCCCTGGAGGTGTCCCTCACCGCCCTGCGCGCGGCCGGCAGTGAGGCGGAGGGGCGGCTGATCGAGGAGCATCCGCTGGATGCGCTGAAGTCGCTGGTGGACGAGGTCGACGCGGACGAGGTGATCGTGCTGACCGATCCCCACTACGTGGAGGAGTTCTTCCACCGGGACTGGGCTTCGCGGGCGCGCCACAAGGTGGGGGTGCCGGTGCTGAAGTTGTTCTCCCACAGCAAGGTGTGAGGGGTAACCCGTACTCCATGGCGTGTGCCATAGGGTTTGCGTTACCTGACTGTTCGCCGTACCACCCAGGAGACCCGCATGGCACCCGGCCTTCCCACCGCCATGGACCGACCGCACTTCATCGGCATCGGCGGCGCCGGGATGTCGGGGATCGCGAAGATTCTCGCGCAGCGTGGGGCGAAGGTGGCGGGCAGTGATGCCAAGGAGTCCGCGACCGCCGAGGCGCTGCGGGCGCTGGGCGCGACCGTGCACATCGGGCACGCGGCGGAGCACCTGGCGTCCGACGCCACCTGTGTCGTCGTGTCCTCGGCGATCCGGGCCGACAATCCGGAACTGGCGCGGGCGGCCGAGCTGGGGATCCCGGTGATCCACCGTTCGGACGCCCTCGCCCGCCTGATGGACGGTCTGCGTCCGATCGCGGTGGCCGGCACGCACGGCAAGACCACCACCACCTCGATGCTGGCGGTCTCGCTGAGCGAGCTCGGTCTGCGGCCGTCGTACGCCATCGGCGGCGATCTGGACGCACCCGGCTCCAACGCCCTGCACGGCGAGGGCGAGATCTTCGTCGCCGAGGCGGACGAATCGGACCGCAGCTTCCACAAGTACGCCCCTGAGGTCGCCATCGTCCTCAACGTCGAGCTCGACCACCACGCCAACTACGCGTCCATGGACGAGATCTATGAGTCCTTCGAGACGTTCGCGGGCCGGATCGTGCCCGGCGGCACGCTGGTGATCGCCGCGGACCACGAGGGCGCCCGGGAGCTGACGCGGCGGCTGGCCGGGTCGGTGAAGACGGTGACGTACGGGGAGTCGGCGGACGCGGACGTACGGATCCTGTCGGTGACGGCCCAGGGCCTGAAGAGTGAGGTCACGGTCGTTCTGGACGGCGTGGAGCTCACCTTCGCGGTCTCCGTCCCCGGCCGCCACTACGCGCACAACGCGGTGGCCGCGCTGGCCGCGGGCGTGGCGCTGGGCGTTCCGGCCACCGAGCTGGCCGGGGCCATCGCCGCGTACACCGGTGTGAAGCGGCGCCTGCAGCTGAAGGGCGAAGCGGCCGGCGTCCAGGTCATCGACTCCTACGCCCACCACCCGACGGAGATGACGGCGGACCTGGAGGCGATGCGCGCGGCGGCCGGTGACGCCCGCATCCTGGTCGTCTTCCAGCCCCATCTGTTCTCCCGGACGCAGGAGCTGGGCAAGGAGATGGGTGAGGCCCTCGCCCTGGCGGACGCCTCGGTCGTCCTCGACATCTACCCCGCCCGCGAGGACCCGATCCCGGGCGTGACGAGCGAGCTGATCATCGAGGCGGCGCGAGTCGCGGGCGCGGAGGTGACGCCGGTCCACGACAAGGGCGAGGTGCCGGAGGTCGTCGCGGGAATGGCGAAGGCCGGTGATCTCGTTCTCACCATGGGCGCGGGCGACGTGACGGACCTGGGCCCGCAGATTCTGGACCGTCTCGCGCAGAAGTAAGGGGTTGGCCTTCATGTCGTACGACGTCGACAAGCCGGACGAGCAGTGGCGCGCGGAGCTGACCCCGGCCGAGTACGCCGTACTGCGGCAGGCCGGGACGGAACCCGCCTTCACCGGTGAGTACACCGACACCAAGACCGAGGGCGTCTACTCCTGCCGCGCCTGCGGCGCCGAACTCTTCACCTCCACCACGAAGTTCGAGTCGCACTGCGGCTGGCCGTCCTTCTACGACCCGAAGGACACCGACGCGGTGCAGCTCATCGAGGACCGGTCGCACGGGATGGTGCGGACCGAGGTGCGGTGTGCGCGGTGCGGGTCGCACCTCGGGCACGTCTTCGAGGGAGAGGGCTACCTGACCCCCACGGACCAGCGGTACTGCATCAACTCGATCTCGCTGCGGCTGGTCCCCGACGAGGGCTGACCAGGATGGACGTCCTGGGGGTCGACGCCTGTAAGCAGGGGTGGGCGGGGATCAGGCTCACGGACGGCGTGTACGCGGGCAGCCTGGTGGATGTCCGGCTCGACGCGCTGATCGAGCGTGCCGTCGGAGTACGGGCGATCGCCGTGGACATGCCGCTGGGCCTTGTCGAGAAGGGCTGGCGCGCGGCGGATCTGGCCGCCCGGGCGCTCCTGGAGGTGCGGCGCGGCAGTGTTTTCCTCATCGCGCCGAGGCCGGCGTGGCGGGAGCCGGACTATGCGGCGGCCGCGGAGCGCTGCCAGGAGCTCACCGGTCAGCGATTGAGCCGGCAGGCGTGGGCGCTGGCGCCGAAGCTCCTTGAGGCTCGGGCGTGCTGGCTTGCCGATGAACGCATCCACGAGGTGCACCCCGAGGTGTCCTTCCGTGCCCTGGCCGGCGGAGTGCCGCTTGCTCACGCCAAGAAGACCTGGCGCGGCCAGAACCTTCGCCGCTCCCTGCTCGCCGAGGCCGGGCTCGTCCTCCCGGACGAGCTCGGTGAGGCCGATCGCGTTCCTGTGGACGACGTACTCGATGCCGCTGCCGCGGCCTGGTCGGCACACCGGATCGCGCTCGGGATCGCGGGGCGTGTGCCTCAGGTGCCGGAGCTGGACGCGGAGCGGCGAGTGGTCGAGATTCGTTATTGACTGCCGCGAGATTCGTTATTGACTGCCGCGAGATTCGTTATCGACTGCCGAATTGACTGCCGAAGGCCGCAGCGCTGACCAGCGCCCTCCCTTCAGGGAGGGGAGCATTCAGAGCACCTTGCGGTGCACGAGCGTCGAGAGCACGAACGCGCCCGGCAGCAGCGGCAGCCACACCGTCACGACGCGGTAGCCGATGACCGTCGCCGTGGCCAGGCCCAGCGGCGCCCCGAACGCGACCATGGTGAAGACCAGCGCCGCGTCCACGGGACCGATGCCGCCCGGTGCGGGGACGGCGCCGACCGCGGTGCTGGCGGCCAGGAACGCGAAGACCACCTGGGCCCAGGTCATGGGCAGGCCGAGCGAGGCCCCGACGCAGAAGATCACGCTTGCCTGGAGGAGCGGGGTGGCGGCTGCCCCGCCCCACAGGGCGAGAACCCGGGCGGGCATGGTGTGCAGTCGGCGTGCGTCCGTCAGGGCGGTCCGTACGAAGGTGAGGGCCGGGCGGCGCAGCGGTGGTACGGCCGCCACGAGCAGCAGCGGTGCGGTGAGGCCGATCGTCAGGGCTGAGGCGCCGAGGAGCAGGGTCCGCCGGTCCGGGACCAGTTCGTCCAGCCGTACCAGGTCGGGGAAGGCCAGCAGGAAGACCAGGAACACCGCAGTCTTCGCGATCGGCCTGACCAGCGAGTACAGCGCGAGCGAGGCGGCGGCGCGCGACAGGGGTATCCCGCGGCCCTGCAGAAAGCGCACGGTGACGGCGTGGGCGCCGATGCTCGCCGGGAGCACATGGTTCGCGGCACCGGCGGCGAATTGCGAGGCGAGCAGCAACCCTGGCGGAAGCCGGTCCGGAATCGCGCCCTGACGGACGCATGCCGCGCACACCCAGCCCAGGCAGGTGAAGAAGACCGCGGCGAGCAGCCACCAGGGGTCGGCGGCGGCGAGCCGGGCGGCACCGTCGTACACGGTGCGCCAGTCGAACGCCGCCCACGCCGCGATCAGCAGCAGCGGCAGCAGACTCAGCAGCCTGGGGAGGAGGCGCGAGGTGGAGGAGGAGCGGGCGGGGGAGGCGTCAGGGCAGGCGGAGGCGTCGGGGCAGGCGGAGGCCGAGCAGGCCGGGGCCGGGGAAGGGGCGGCGGGGGAGCCGGCGGGGAGCGGCCCGGGGTGATCGTCGAGCGGGAGCAGGGACACGGCGCACGTCGTCCTTCCGCGTCCACGCCCCGCCGGGTATGCGGGGCGTGACGGATCGAGGCGAGGCAGGGGCACAGATGGGGACGGTGAAAACGTTCCCGGCCCGTATGACGCCCCGGTGTCCGGAAGCCGAAGGCGCGCGGGCGGGTCGGCGACGTGGTGCGCCTCGGTCCCTGGAGCCGGCGTGCCGCACACGGCGACCTCGCCCGCGATGTTGAATCAGTGATCCATACACCTGTTGACTTTTGGCTGAATGAGCCAGAAGATGCCGAAGATGACCCACATCGAGTCCGTGCCCGTCAGCACCGCTCTCCCCGTCGATCTGGACGAGGCCGCACACCGCTGTCTGGTCGCGGGATTCGACGGCACCACGGCCGTCCCGGACACCCTGAAACGCCTCGTCGACCGCGGCCTCGGCGGGGTCATCCTCTTCACGCGCAACGTGCGGGACGCCGAGCAGGTGCGCCGGCTCACCGACACACTGCGGGCCCTGCGCCCCGACCTGCTCGTGGGCATCGACAACGAGGGCGGCGGCATCGGCCACCTCGTGGACGCGGGCGCCCCGGACGTCCCCGGCTGCTACGCCCTCGGCGTCGCCGACGACCCCACGCTGACCGCCCGCTGCGCCGACGCCCTCGCCGGTCACCTGGCCACGCTCGGCATCACCGCCTCCTACGCCCCCGTCGCCGACGTCCAGCGGCACCCGGACAACCCGATCGTGCGGACCCGCTCCTTCGGTACCGATCCCGAGCTGGTCTCCCGCCACGTACGGGCCTGGATCGCCGCCACCGAGGCGCGCGGCGTCGCCTCCTGCGCCAAGCACTTCCCCGGGCACGGCGGCACCGTGACCGACAGCCACCACGAGATGGCCCTCGACCCGCGGCCGTACGACGAACTCGACCTCACCCCCTTCCGGGCCGCGATCGCCGCGGGCGTGCCGATGCTGATGAGCGCCCACGTCGTCTTCCCCGAACTGGACCCCAACCGCCCCGCCACCCTCAGCCGCCGCATCCTGGGCGACCTGCTCCGCCACGACCTCGGCTACGAGGGCGTCCTGGTCAGCGACGCCCTGGAGATGAAGGCGATCGCCGACCGCTACGGCGAGGCGGCCGGGGCGCGTATCGCCCTCGCCGCGGGCGCGGACCAGGTCATCGTCGCCGTACCGGATCTCGAGGTCACCCTGTCCTGCCGGGACACCGTGCTCGGCGCCCTGCGCTCCGGTGTGCTGGCCGAGGAGCGCCTGGAGGAGGCCGCGGGGCGGGTGCGGCGGCTCGCGGAGCGGTACGCGACCCCCGCGGCCGAGGTCGCCGCGGGGGACGCGGGGGCGGGGGAGGGGGGGGGGGGGGGGGGGGGGGCGGGGGGGGGGGGGGGGGGGGGGGGGGGGGGGGGCGGGCGCGGGGTGCGGGGGTCTTGGCTGCGGTCTTCGCCGGGGACTTCGCTGGGGACTTGGTCGGGGACTCGGTCGGGGACTTGTCCGAGGGCTTGGCCGGTAGTGCCGTGGCGGCGTCGACCAGCT
>NZ_NTGE01000088.1 GCF_002291145.1 Streptomyces sp. SA15 | reverse complement strand
CCGTCGATCTTCCTGGCGTGCAACGACACCGACACCCTCCCCCAAACACAACGTCGGCCTTCACGACCACAACGGGTCATGAAGGCCGACGTCACGTTCAGGCCCCGGATTCGCCAACAGTGTCGACCATCCGCCGGGGCCCTCAGCGTGCCTCCGTACGGCTGCCCCCCGCCGGAGTTTGCTATGGCAAGCCTCACCTCAACCGATCGCCGGAGTACGCCGGAGTACGTTGGACATGAGGAGGCCCGCGATGACCGTTCAGTTGAACCACACCATCGTCGCCGCACACGACAAGCACGCCTCGGCCCGCTTCCTGGCCGACATCCTGGGGCTGAAGGTGAGCCCGCAGTACGGCCCCTTCACCCCGGTCGAGATCCCGAACGGCGTGACCCTCGACTACCTGGACTCGCCCGGCGACATCACGCCGCAGCACTACGCGTTCCTCGTCTCCGAGGACGACTTCGACACGATCTTCGCCCGCATCCGGGAGGCCGGCCTGACCTACTGGGCGGACCCGTACCACCGCCGACCCGGCGAGATCAACCACAACGACGGCGGCCGGGGCGCCTACTTCGACGACCCGAACGGCCACAATCTGGAGATCTTGACGAGGCCGTACGGCAGCGGAGGCTGAGGCACGCCGGTCGTCTACTGCATGCCGCCGAAAGTCCACACCGCACGGGTGCCAGGCCCGACGACGAGCGCCGACCGGCCGATCCGTTCCTCGAGAGCGTGCGGCACGGCCCGGCTGAGCGAGAAGTCGACCTGCCGTAGCCCCACTTGGTCGCGCGGTACGGAGTCGAACCGGAGCGTCGTACCACCTCGGTGCGCCACCACACCACCACCGTCGCCCGCCAGGGACCTGACGACGAACCCGCCGGCTCGCAACAAGGGCACGGTGTTGGCGAGGTCGCGTGCGGTGACCGCGAGGTGGACGGAGGTCACGTCCCGCAGCAGACGGTCGCGGTAGTCGTCGGACCGCTCGAAGGTCCGCAGATACAGCGAGCACCAGGATCATCCGCAGCGTTCGGCTCAGCAGCATGCGTCAGCAGCATGCGAGGGAGCGTAGGCGGGGAATGACCGCGTCCGCTGTCGATTCAGCGAATGACTCAGGTGTCGATCCGGCCGTGACCCAGGGGTTTCTCCCCATGACAGCGTGTGTTTTGGACATGCGCTTAGCCCGCGCTGCATCAGCCCTTTACGGACGTTAACCGGCCTCCCGACACAGTGACATCACCTGCTTCACCCCGCTCACCTGCTGGAAGGAACGGATCAATGCCTAGTGTCGGGCGACCACAGCGCAGGGCCTTTCTCACTGGAGGGCTTGCGGCCTCCGCAGCTCTGATCACCGGCTGTTCGTCGAAGTCGGACAGCACCGGGACGCCGAAGCCGGCGGCGGCGGGAGCGGCGGCTTCCACCTCCCCGTCCCCGGCCGCGGGCGCACGGCCGGACTCCCCCTGGTCGGCTTTCGCGCGGCTGATGGAGGGCAACAAGCGGTGGGTGAGCGGAGCGCTTCAGCACCCCGACCGGGACCCGAAGCGACGTCAGTTCGTCGCCGAGGAGCAGGAACCCTACGGCGTGATCCTCTCCTGCATCGACTCCCGGGTGCCGCCGGAGCTCCTCTTCGACACCGGCATCGGCGACCTCTTCGTGATGCGCACCGGCGGCCAGGTGGTCGCGCCGGTGGTCGTCGGTTCCGCCGAGTACGGCCCCCTGACGGCCGGGACCCCGCTGATCGTCGTACTCGGGCACCAGCGCTGCGGCGCGATCAAGGCGGCGCACAAGGCGCTGAAGGACAACAAGCCGCTGCCGGGCAACCTGCAGTCGATCGCCGAGGCCCTGCGCCCGGCGTACGAGGTGATCTCCAAGGAGAAGCACGCCGACCCGGTCGACGCCATGACCCGCGTCCACATCAAGCAGACCTCCGAGGACCTGCGGTCCAACAAGGACCTCGCTCCGCTCGTGCAGAAGGGCGATCTGGCCGTGGTCAGCGCGTACTACTCGCTCGACACGGGGCGGGTCGAAGTGCTGACGGGGGCGCCTTCGGCCTGAGTGCGACCCTGCGACGCGCTGCTGACCGGACCTCGGTGCCGGTCGGCGGCGCGTGCAGCGTGCGCGGGCGGCTCGACCCCGTCCCGCCGGCCGTGTTCGCTGGTGCCACGTGACTGCCACGTGACTGCCACGTGCTTCGGATCAGGCCCGCAGCCCCTTGAGCCCGTCGTAGGCGGCCATCACGACCTCCAGCCCCTGGTTGTCGTCGGCGGGTTCGCGCATCTGGTTCGTCACGTACGCCACCGCCATCCGGGCGTCGGGCTCGATCATGACCAACGAGCCGCCCCAGCCGCCCCACCCGTAGGCGCTGCCGAACAGCCCGTAGCCCAGGCCGTAGCGCATCGGCATGCCCAGGACGCGGTCCTCACCGCTGAACTGCTCCTCCCACGCACGGTCACAGCCCGCCCGCGACAGCAGCCGCACCCCGCGCACCGCTCCTCCGCAGGCCATCACCGACTGCACGAGGCCGACCGAGCGGGCATTGCCGAATCCGCTCGCCGCGGGGATCTGCGCGCGGCGCCAGGCCACACTGTTGCCGTCGCGGACCCGTATCCCGGTCCCGGAAGCTGGGCTCGCGTTGCTGCCGGGCGCGCTCGCGGTGTAGTCCTCGTCCCGGGACGGGGGTGGGACCGTGAGTGCCACCCGGTGGTCGTGCTCGGCGGGCAGCCCGATGTGGAAGTCCGCGCCCAGCGTTCCCGCCACTTCCTCGGCGAAGAACTCGCCCAGGCTCCGGCCGGTGATCCGGCGTACGACCTCGCCCACGAGGAAGCCCTGGGTGATCGAGTGGTATCCGGCGGCGCTGCCGGGTTCCCACTGCGGGGCCTGCGCGGCCAGCCGCGCCGTGGCGGTCGGCCAGTCGTAGAGCTCGTCCACCGGCCCGTCCCAGTCGGGCAGTCCGGCGGTGTGCGCGAGCAGGTGCCGCACCAGCACCCCCTCCTTGCCCGCCACCGTGAACTCCGGCCAGTACCGGGCGACCGGCGCGTCCGGATCGAGCTCACCACGATCGGCCAGAACCAGCGCGCACAGCGCCGTCATCGTCTTGGTGACGGACCAGACGTTGACGATCGTGTCCCGCTGCCAAGGGGCCGTGCGCTCCGCGTCGGCGAACCCACCCCACACGTCCACCACCGGCTCGCCGTCCACGAAGACCGCCACCGAGGCGCCCACGTCTCCGTCGTCCAGCAACGCGGCCAGCGCACTGGGCACGGCGGTGAACAGATCATCGTATGAGCCCTGGATGTCGGCCATGAACGGTATTCAGCCCGCATCGGGTCGTTGGGGGCAACCGAATTGTCCGGCAAATGATCTCTGAGCGTTGGCGAGGGCGCCGAGCACGCTCGACCGGCACGGCTCGGGCAAGCTCGGCTGGGTGGATCCCTATGGCGACACGCTGTTCAACGAGCAGGAAGCACACTGTCAGTTGGCGCAGTCGGGCGGCGATGGCCGGACAGGCGGCATCGAGTACCGTCGTGCGGGCGGCGATCCGGCAGCGTCGGGCCGGGTGGCCGAACGCAGGCCCCTGCTACGACGGGACGGCGGCGCCGGTGTTCGACTCCTCGGTCCCCGGTTCCTGTGACGGCTCGCTGAGCTGCTCGCGCACATAGTTCCAGACCACCGCGATCAGTGCGGCGATCGGTACGGCGAGCAGGCTGCCCACGATGCCGGCCAGACTGGCGCCCAACGTCACCGACAGCAGGACCACGGCCGCATGGAGGCCAAGCCCACGACTTTGGATCATGGGCTGGAACACGTTGCCCTCGAGCTGCTGCACCACGACGATGATGGCCAACACGATCAGCGCGTCCATCAGGCCGTTGGACACCAGCGCAATAAGAACCGCGACCAAACCGGCGAACAGGGCGCCAATGATCGGCACGAACGCGGAGACAAAGGTCAGCATCGCCAGCGGGAGCACCAGCGGTACTCCCAGAATCCACAGGCCCAGGCCGATCAGGACGGCGTCGAGCAGGCCGACGGCCGCCTGAGAACGCACGAACGCGCCCAGGGTGTCCCAGCCGCGCGCAGCCACGGTCGGGACGTGGGTGGCGAGCCGACCGGGCAGCTGACGGGCAAGCCACGGCAGGAACCGCGGGCCGTCCTTGAGGAAGAAGAACATCAGGAAGAGCGCCAGGACGGCAGTGACGACGCCGTTGACCACGGTGCTCACTCCCGTGACGACAGCGGTGACCATGCTGCCGAGGCCGTCCTGAGCGCGGGCCACCGCGGTGTCGAAGGCCTTGGTGATCTGGGCGTCACCAATGTTCAACGGCGGCCCGGCGGCCCACTCGCGCAGCTTCTGGACGCCTTCGACCACGCCGTCGGCCAGCTCGCCGGACTGGGACGCCACCGGCACTGCGATCAGCGCCACCACGCCCATGCCGACCACGAGGAACAGCACGGTCACGACCGACGCGGCGAGGGCGGGTTTCCACCCGTGACGACGCAGGAAACGAGCCAGGGGCCAGGTCAGTGTGGTCAGAAGCAGGCCGACCACGAGCGGCCAGACCACTGACCACATCCGGCCCAAAACCCACAGTGCGACCGAGAGCATCACCAATATCAGCAGCAACTCCGCGGAGACACGCGCCGATGTGCGGAGCGCGGCGCGGGCTTTCGTGGAACTCAACGTGGCAGTCACGGAGGCACCCTATTGGTACCCAAGTCATCAAGGTCCTGCGGCCGACGCGCGAGGATGAGAGGACGAGAACCGGGTACCCGTGTGTGTCGGCTGGAGGACCTGGGCTGTGGAACTCACCAACTGGCTGCTCACCTCGGGCGAACGCGGCAACAGCGCGACACGTCTGGACAGCCGCCGATCGGATCGAGCGGCTTGGTCGTACGGAAACCTGGTGCGGCCGCTCATCCACGGAGCGACGTACTTCCCAGAACTCCTCAGCGCTATCCGCGCGCAGCGCGCGGGAGACCTGCTCCTGTTCACCGACTGGAGGGGCGATCCCGACGAGCGCCTCGCTGGTCCCGGGAGTGAAATCGGCACCGTTCTGCGCGAGGCGGCCGAGCGTGGTGTGATCGTCAAAGGGCTTGTCTGGCGCTCCCACCTGGACCGCTTCCAGTTCAGTGAGGCCGAGAACCGCCACCTCGGCGAGGAGATCGAAGCGGCGGGCGGCGAGTGCCTGCTCGACATGCGGGTGCGCCCCGGCGGCTCGCACCACCAGAAGCTCGTCGTCCTCCGGTATTCCGACCGCCCCGAGCTCGACATCGCGTTCGTCGGCGGCATCGACCTGTGCCACAACCGCAACGACGACGCGACGCACCGCGGCGACCCGCAGTCACTGCCCATCGCCGCCGCGTACGGACGGCATCCACCGTGGCACGACATCCAGCTGGCGATACGCGGACCGGCCGTCGGTGACATCGAGGCCGGTTTCCGCGAACGCTGGGACGACCCCGCGCCGCTCACCCGCAGCCCGCTCGTCCGCTTGCGGGAGCTCGCTCACCACGAGGACACACGTGCCGACGCCCTGCCACCCCAGGCACCTGACCCCCCGCCCTGCGGTACACACACCGTCCAGGTCCTGCGCACCTACCCCAACCGGCTGCTGCGCGGCTACGAGTTCGCCCCCGACGGTGAGCGCAGTATCGCGCGCGGCTACCGCAAGGCGTTGCGGCGGGCCCGGGCCCTGATCTACCTGGAGGACCAGTACCTGTGGTCTCCGCACGTGGTGGCATGCTTCGCCGAGGCGCTGATCGCCCACTCCGGTCTGCGCATGATCGCGGTCATCCCCTCCGTCCCCGAACAGGACGGCCGGCTCACACTGCCGATCAACCTGATCGGCCGGATCACGGCTCTGGACAGACTGCGCCGCGCCGGTGGTGGGCGCGTCGCGGTGTACGGGCTGGAGAACCACGCCGGGACACCGGTGTACGTGCACGCCAAGGCGTGCGTGATCGATGACGTGTGGGCCTCGGTCGGATCCGACAACATCAACCTCCGCTCCTGGACCCACGACTCCGAACTCACCTGTGCCGTCCTGGACGAGAGCACGGACCCACGTGAGCCGCGCGACCCCGGCGGTCTCGGGGATGGCGCGCGCAGCTACGCCAGGAATCTGCGCCTGGAGCTCTCGCGCGAGCACCTGGACAGGGAAGCACCCCAGACCCTGCACGCGCCTGACCCGCTCTGCGATCCCATGAACGCCTTCGACGCCTTCGCGGCGAGCGCGGCCGCACTGGACTCCTGGCACGACAACGGTTGCTGCGGCCCCAGGCCACCCGGGCGCCTGCGCGCCTATCGCCCACCGAGCCTTTCGCCTACGGCCAAGACGCTCTGCACGCCTCTGCATCGCCTTCTCGTCGACCCGGATGGCCGGCCCTTCAGGCTCCGGCGCCGCAACGAGTACTGACCACCCGAAGTGACCCGCCCCAAAGGCGAGGGGTTGTTCGGCCGGCTACCGTCCGGAACCGCTCGCCGATGTCTTTGTCAGCGGGGAGGCCTGCCCACCCATGTCGAGACGGAACGGCGGGTACTGATCGGTCATCAGTGCGGCATAGGCAGCCACCCGCACAACCCAGCGGGCGAGGCCGAGCAAGAAGTCGAAGAGGTGAACCGGGTAACGGGCGGTAACTGCCAGGATGATCACGGCGACCAGGGAGAGGAAGGGGATCAGGCCGCTGTCATGCCAACCGTCCCCTCCTTCCCGGCCCCATCCCCAGCCGCCGACGAACATTCCGACGACGATGTACTGCGGGATCGCCAGCAGCCACCACTTCACCAGGACCAGTCCGCGGGACAGACGCTCCGGATAGACAACGTCGAGATGCGCTGGATAGTCGGGTACATCCGCGAGGGTGAACGGCGGGTACCGGTCGGTGCCGAGCGCAGTGTGCGCGTAATAGCTGACACGCCAGTTCCAGCGCAGTACGCCGACATTGAAGTCGAAGAGGGACCGGGGGTATCGGCCGGTGAACAGGATGGCGAAGAACGCGATGATCGTCACGAAGACGAACGCAATCCAAAGGAAGAACAGCACGATGTAGTGCGGGATGGCGAGGAGCCACTTCACCAGCCACAGCCATCTGGACAGCCGAGGATCGAGAGACGCCTCGAGACGCACAGGTGACGCGGTGACGGGAATCATGGGGCGCGGTTCCTTTCGAGAGCCCCGCCCGGCGGCCACACGTCCGTACTCCGGCCCGAACGGGCAGACGGGCCAGGTAGTTGCCTGATCATGAACTCAGGCTCGCACGCGAAGTGGAAGGCCGCGACTTGGGTGGATTGCCCGGAGGCGGACCTACGAAGCGTGGAAGGCGATGCCAGGGGTTCGCGCTGCGCGGTCCGCGCGCTTTCCTCGACGAGGACCTGGTGGTCGACGATCTGCCGTCGACGTTGCGGGCGGAGATGATGGCCGACGATCCTGTGGAGCAGGCGATGACCCGCCGGCGCTACGAACGGTTGCTCGACGCGCTCGGCGAGATCCACGCGGAGCGCGCCGACGAGCCGATCCGGGTGGCCATCGTCTACGGAGCCCCACCTGTCCTGCGGCATACGCCCGAGAGGCTGGACAGCATGCAGTCAGTCGTTGGTCGGGGCAGGTGCGACGCCGATCGGGCAGGACACACCAGTACCTACGAGGGTGTACCTATGTGACCCATGACGAACTCCACGGGAACGAAGGGCACCAGGGGCACGAGGCGAGCGGCGATCTACTGCCGGATCAGCCAGGACCGGGGCGGAGCCGGACTCGGCGTCGCACGTCAGGAAGAGGACTGCCGGGCACTGTGCGCTCGCATGGGTTGGGACCTCGTAGCCGTGTACCCGGACAACGACGTCAGCGCGTACTCGGGCGCTCCGCGTCCCCAGTGGCAGGAGTTGTTGGCGGACATCAGCAGGGGTGAGATCGACGCGATCGCCGTATGGCATGTGGACAGGCTGACACGGTCGCCGCGCGAGTTGGAAGACGTTATCGATCTCGCCGACCGTCAGGGCGTCGAACTCGCCACGGTGAGCGGTGAGATCGACCTTGCGACGCCGACAGGCCGCATGGTGGCCCGCATGCTGGGGGCCGCCGCCCGCCACGAGGCGGAGCACAAGTCCGAGCGGCAGAAGCGGCAGCGCCGCCAGGCCGCCGAGGTGGGGCGCGTGGCCGGGGGAGGGAAGCGGCCGTTCGGATACGAAGACGACCGCATGACGATCCGTGAGAGCGAGGCCGAGGTCATACGCGAAGGTGTCCGGCGCGTACTCGCCAACGAGAGTCTGGCGAGCATCTGCCGGGACTGGCAGGAACGGGAGATCACGAGTCCGGCGGGCAAGCCGTGGAAGCCCACTGGACTGCGCCGCTTACTCGCGTCCGCACGGATCAGCGGGCGCCGCGAACACACGCCGCGTAATTCGTGGGAGAGCACGCGCCCGTTGCTGGGCGAGATCGTCGCCGATGCCGTCTGGCCGGGCATCATCAGCCATGAGGACTCGGACCGTGTTCGGCGCATTCTCAGCGACCCTGCACCGAAGGCGTGGTGTGGAGGGGACGACCAAGCGCAGTTATCTGCTCACGGGCGTTTTGCAATGCGGAAAGCCGAAGGCGGATGGAAGCACGTGCGGTTGGGGCATGGTCGGTCGCCCCAGGAGCGGGGTACCTCGCTACGTGTGCCCCAACACGCCCGGCACGGACGCGTGCGCCGGTACGGCCACGAACGCTGAGCGGACGGACGATCACGTACGGGACATGGTGTTGGCCGCTCTTGAGTCTCCGGTGTTCATGCAACGCCTACGCGACCAGGACCACGTGGGGAAGGAGCTGTACGACGAGATCCGGGAAGATGAGGAGGAAATCGAAGCCCTCGCGAAGGACATGGGGGAGCGGAGGATCAGCCGCAAGGAATGGATGATCGCCCGTCAGCCCATCGAGGAGCGGCTGAACCGGAACCGGAACAAGCTCTCGAAGGTCTCCCGACTTGCCGTCCTCAGCGGTTTCGTCGGCACCTACGAGGACATGCAGGCGCGTTGGAAGAAGATGAACAACTCCCAGCGCCGGGCGATCATTACGGCGTGTGTGCGGTCTGTCGAGGTACGTCCGGCGGACCCACGGAAACGGTGGGACGCGGATCGTTTTGTGCTCGACTGGATCGCGTAGGCGGGGGTGGACCGGCGTCCAAGTGGCTGGTGGGACTGTAGTGAACACATCGTTCCAGATGCGTCCCATGGGAGATGAGTGCATTGTGGTGAAAGAGTCACCATCGCACTGTGAAGGGTTGGGATCCGGACCCTCGTGCGTTCGCCTCCAGAGGCTCTTGCCGGGAGGGTATTCATGACCTTGAGAAAGTTGACCGCGTACTTTGGAGCGATCTCGCTCTTTTTCGGGTTGACTATTCAGTCTCCGGCGACGGATGCGCATAGCGGATCGTCACCCCAGGCCATAGAGTGCAAGGACATATTCTTCTTCGGCGCTCACGGCGTGGAGCAAGAAGGGTTTGGTCTCGAAGTAGCAGACGTGTGGAACAAATACAAGCAAAGCATGTCAAACTCGGGCTTGACGCTGGATGCCGCGCCGGTCAACTATCCGAAGCAGACTCTTTTGCAGCTCCTCAAGCCGCGAACCAACCGCAATCTGGAAGCGGTCACCAATGGGGCCATAACGTTGAGTGACCAGCTCAGTAGACGCCGTGCTGAATGCGGTGACGAGCGGTACGTTCTTGTCGGATACTCGCAGGGCGCTTGGGTTATTCATAAATTCCTTGCCATAGCTGATTCTACGGCGGTCTTGGACTGGATCGCAGGCGTGGCTTTGCTCGGTGATCCTCAATTCCCAGAAACTGGAATAGTCGCAGAATTGGCGCCAAGTTATGCGATTACTCTCCCTGATTCCATCAAGGGGAGGACTGAGAGTTGGTGTCTTTCCTATGACCTTCCAGATCTAGGGCTCGGGCGGCGCGCCGTAGCCGACCCCCTCTGTCAGCTCAGGGATAGGAGAGATATAGCCGACTGCATAGCGGCCAACTATGGAAAACTTCCTAAGGAGCGGTGTCCGCACTTCCGCTACAAGGAGACGGGCGGAACCAATCGCGCCGCTGAATTTCTTGCAGCTATAACAAAATACCAAGGCACCTGGCGGGGCTCGGTGAAGCAAGGCGAGAGCGACACCTATCCCGTCAAGGTCAACTACAAGGGCGGCGCAATCGGGGAAACGGTGGCCACTGTCGAATATCCGACACTAGAGTGCAGCGGCAACTGGGTGCTCGTCTCCCAGACTGGCCAAGCGCTTGAGGTGAAGGAGCAGATCACCGAAGGCAAGAGCAACTGCGTCGGTGTCGTGACCATCACCCTCACACCCTCGGCGGACGGGACACTGCAGTACGCGGTCGACTCCCCGGAACGCGCCCGGGCCACCTTGCGGCGGGGCTAACATCGGCACCGCTCCCGGTCGTGGGTATGTCCGGATCGATGAGGCGGAAAGCCAACGCCACACGTTCGATAACCGCCAGGTCCTCGATCACCGGGGGAAGCCCTTGCCGAGCGCGCGACTCGGCCACTCGCCTACGAAGCTCATCCGGTACCAAGAGCGCCCCTGAAGGCAGCGGAGACAGCGTCGTGCGCTGCTTCCCGAGCGGTTGCCAGGTCTTCGGCGATTCCGGCGGCGATGAGGGCGGCGCCGGGGGTGTGGCCGGAGCCGGCGTAGCGCCAGTGGCGTTCGGTGACCGTGTCGGGGATGTCGGTGTGGCCGAGGTGGTGGGCGCGTTCGGCGCGGAGTGCGGCGTAGGTGGTGGAGTAAGCGCGGGATTTGGTGAGGATGTGGCCCCGGTAGCCGAGGGTGTGAGTCCAGGCGCGCAGGCGCAGGGGTGCGTACTCGGGGAGTTTGGCGAGGCGCCAGCAGGTACGCATGAGGGTGCGGACGTGTGTGCTGACGGGTGCCGATTCGATGTCGTGCCAAGTGGTGAGCGGGTGGTCCGTGCCGGCGCCAGTCTCGCTCGCTCCCTTGGTGACGTACTTGGCCACGTAGGCGGCGACCGCGTCATCGTCGGGGCAGTCGGCGTGGGCGCGCAGCGGGCGGGCGTCGGCCTTGGTGCCCCAGCGCAGGGCCATCTCTCCTACGGCGGGGGTGTAGGTGGTGTGGACCCGGACCCGCCGGGCGGAGGCGTGTACGGCGTCGGTGAGCAGTTCGGTTGTGCCCCAGGGCGGGGGTTCGTCGGTGGGTCCGGCCGGGCCGTCGAGGCGGATGACGGCGTGGACGTGGACGGCCGCGCGCTTCTGGTACTCGGCGACGCGGGCGAAGGAGAGCCGGGCGTGCCGGGCGAGTTGGGACTGTACGAGGCCGGCCGAGGAGGCCAGGCGCCGCCGGGTGTCGATGACGAACCGGTCCCACAGCTTGGAGGCATGTGCGTGCCAGAGCACGTGGGCGGTGTAGTCGTAGCAGTCGGGGCAAAGCGGTTGGCCGACCACGGCAGCGTCCGGGGCGTGGACGGTGCCGCAGCCGAGGGGGCGTCCGTGCTCGCAGGTGGCGCCGTCCCGGCGGGGTCGGCACCGGGCGTCGCCGGCACGGTGCACGGGGCCGAAGGACGGTGCGGTCAGGGTGATGAAGAGCCGGGGTCGGTGGCGGACGGTGGCGGGGACGTTCTTGCCGCCGAGGAGGCCCGCGCGGACGAGGTGGAAGGTGTCTCCGGCGTGGAGGCGGGAGCAGGCGGGGCAGATGGTGGCGCGTCGGTTGCGGCAGCGGACGAGGAGGCGTTCGCCGGGCTCATGGCGGGTGTCGTAGTGGTGGAGGATCTCGCCGGTCGTTGCGTCCAGGGTGGTGGTCGAGCCGGAGAGGTGGACGGGGTGGGAGCAGCCGCCGGTTGCGGTGATCTGCTCAAGCCAGCGAGGAAAGTTCGGATCTTGGGCGATGCGGATTGCGTCGCGGTCTGCTTCGGGGAGCTGACGCAGGCGCGCCGCGCGGTCGAGGGCGGCGCGCCTGTCAGCCGGGGTGTACTCCGGGGTGATGGTGGTGACCTTCCGGGGTGGGCCGCCGAGGCGGCATGGGTGATGGTTGGTCGCGCGTGGTCGGTCATGGGGATCACTCCCTTCTTGATCTGGTGTGGTGCGGGTCGGTCAGCGGATGGTTCCGGTGCCCCGGCAGACCCGGCAGCGCCGAAGCCGTCCGGTCCAGGTCTTCCGGGCCCCGTCGCCCTTGCAGACGGGGCACCTCACGCGAGGCATGGGCATGGGGGTACGTCCCTTCTGCTCAGGTGTGGGAGAAGCCGTTGATCATCCAGGTGACGAGCCCGTGCACGGTGTAGATCACGGGCGTCTGGCCGAGGTAGAGGCCGAAGAGGCCGACACAGACCGCCTCCCAGGCGCGCACGTCACGGGAGCGGAAGAGGAGGACGGTGATGATCCCGAAGATCACCGCGAACGTGAACGCCGTACCTTCGCTGATCACTTGCTGTCTCCTTCCAACGCCGCCAAGGCGCGCTCCAGGGTGGGCAGTTCCGGGGCCATGGCCGCGTGCTTCCGGGCCGTCGACACGGCCTCTTCAGTCGTCGTGAGGTGGGAGCGCGCACGGCTCCAACCGCCGTCCGGGCCCGTGCAGACGGCCACGCCCCGTTCCTCCGCCGTGATCGACTGAGCGACCGCCACGGCGTCCTTGTTGAGGTCACCCAGCGTCATTTCCGCCGTTCCGGGGTCGTTGACCCGGTGGCAGATCCGGCCGCCGAGCTGAGCCCGCAGCGCGGTCACACCGGGCCCGAGGTCCGAGCCGACCCGCTGTCCGGCCACGACCAGGTGCAGACCGAGCGCGGCCCCGAGCTGCGCCAGGCGCAGCAGGAGCGTGGAGCACTGCTCTGCCTCTGCCTTGCTCTCGCGGGTGCCGTCGGACAGGTACAGCTCCGCGATCTCGTCGACGATCACGACGACCGGAACGGGCCGGAGCTTGTCGGGTAGCTCCCAGATCGAGCGGACTCCCGCAGACCGGCAGGCCGCCATGCGGTCCTGCATGTCGACGACGAGCGCGCTCAGGACGGCGGCCGCTTCACGGCGGCACGTCGCGAGGGCGCTCAACCGTCCGGCGAACAGACCGAGTTCCATGCCGCCCTTGCAGTCGATGCCGACCAGGGCGACCGGTTGCGGGGCGAGTTGAGTGATGAGCCGGGCCAGCAGCGTGGACTTGCCGGACCGGGTGGCGCCCGCGATGAGCCAGTGCGGGACCAGCCGTAGGTTCATCACCCAGGCGCCGCCGCTCTCCAGAGCGCCGATGAGGGCGGACAGCAGTACGGCGGGGGCGGTGGCCAGACCAGGCCGTTGAAGCGGATCCGTGGCCGTGGCCGTTAGGAGTACGAGCCCGCGTTCCGGCGAGGTGACCCGCACGGCGTGGACCTTCCACGCGTGCACGAGGGCATCGGCCGCCTTCAGGTATGTCGCCGGTGTCTGGCCCGCGTGCAGGCGCACGGTCACGGTCAGGCCCGTGCGGTTGGCGCGCGGGAACGAGATCCGGGGAGCCACCGGCCGCAGCGGATCGCCCTTGACGACCACGTTGCCGAGCAGCCCGCGCGGCGGTCGCCGGGACACCGCTAGGTCGTTGAGCATGGCCACCTTGCGCCAGGTGAACACCACCCGGCACGCGGTCACCGGATAGCCGGTGACGTACCAGTGCCAGACCGGACGGTGCCGCCGCACCAGGTCGCCCACGACAAGCACCCACGCCAGTACGGCGAGCCCGAAGGCGAGCACGATGGGACCACTCATCACGCGCCACCACCCTTGGCAGGCGCGGGAGTTGCATGCACGGGCGTGACGGCGTCGGCGCGGAAACTGATCCCGTGCCGGTCGCCCATCGCCCAGGCGAACGCCGTCAGTCCGGTGACCTTGACGAGCTGTCCTTCCTCGATCCCCTTCAGCTCACCGCTCACGGCGATCTCGATCACGGAGATCCGCCGCCGGTCCTGCCGCACCGTGACTGCCACGGTGTAGACCGGGTTGCCGTCCCGGTCCTTCTTCACCTCCTGTGTCTCGGAGTTGCTGATCTTCACTTCGGGCGCGATGGCGCACCGCAGTACGCCCAGCCGCGCAGTGTCCACGGGAATGGACTGCATTGCTTGGCCTCCCTGGCCAGTCGGAACGCTCGGAACTCATCCGGACGTCACTTGTCCTTACGAGTTATGAGTGTGGAGTCCTGTACGGCGAAGATCTACTTATGCTGACGAGTGACGTCGAGCGTGAGACGTGACTACGACCTCGAACCGGAGATGCCGAGATGACGGAGATCCAGCGCCCCGGCGCCCTCTACCAGCAGGTGGCCGCCGCCATTCGCGAAGCGATCCTGTCGGGCGAGTTCGCGCCCGACTCCCTGTTGCCGTCCGAAGCCCAGCTCATGGCCCGATACCAGGTCTCCCGCCCCACCGTCCGCAACGCCATCGCGGCACTGCGCGCCGAAGGACTCATCGACGTCCGCCACGGCAAGGGCAGCTTCGTACGCTCCGACGGACAGCCCACCCTGACCATCGAACGCCGCATCAGCCGAACCTCCGACGGACGGTTCGTGATGCCCAACGGCGACGTCTGGAACGAGGCCGAGGAGCCGAACCCGTACCGCACGCACACCACGAAGGCCACCGGCCGGTTGCTCGAACTCGGTGAAGAGGAAGCCCTGTTCGCCTGCGACAGGTTGCTCATCGACCCCGGCACCGGTACCCGAGCGATGCACCGCACCTCGATCCCCTTCGCAGTGGCCGAAGACGTCCCCCTGATCGCGGAGGAGCCGTGCAAGCGCCCGGCAGCGTTCTACCGGTTGCTCACCGAAGACGGCCACAAGCTTTGGTGGTCCGAGACGGTCCGCGCCCGCATGCCGCTGCCCGACGAGCGCACCACGCTCCAGCTCCCCGACGCGACCCCGATCCTGCACCTGGCCCGCGTCACACACGGCACCGACGACCGCCCGCTGATGCTCGAAGAGCTCCGCGTCGGCGCGGACCGTGCCGAACTCGCCTACCGGATCACCGCCGACAAGCAGCCCGCGCGACGCGCCCGCGCCTGAGCGCCAAGGGCGATCGGTCGAATCTGTCTTCACTTCCTCAAGGGCGCGCCTGCGGCGCGCCGGGGCGCCTGGCCGCCCCGGCCGGGCGTGCGGCGTGACCGCCGATCCCGCCCGGTCGCCCGACGCCCCAGACCGAAGCCCGCCCGAGGTGGCAAGGCGTCGATCGGCCGAAGCCAGCCAGGGCGTGGGTGGCTGGGGGTCGACGGCCTCCGAGACTTTAGGCAGCCACCATGGGGCGAGCCTCGAAGAACAGGGGGCCAATCGGGCACAACACCGGGCAGGTCCAGTACCTGCCCGATTCGCCGGGCGAGCGTAAGGCCCCCTGTTCACTCGCCCCATGGCAGCTCCCGCCCAAAGTCTCTGCGGCCGGCGACGTGCCCACGTGCACCACTCACCAGCGGAAGCGCCCTCACAGCGCTCCTTCGTCGCCATCGCCGAGCCTCTCCAGGAGTCCCGCGAGCCGGACGGCCGCACCGGGCAGGCCTACCAGGCGCACCACGCCGTGCCCGTCGTCGTTCGTCGCGGCTACGGCCCGTAACTCGGACGGCTGGAACTCTGCTAAGAGAAGTGCAAGGTTCAGCTGATCGGCGGCCTCACGCGCCACGCGCCAGCCCGACATGTAGTCGACGCCGCGCACCCACAGACCGGATCCCACGCCCGCAACGTCGTCCAGCCCGTCACTCAGCCAGCCCTCACCCGAGCCGCTCACGTGTCCCACCTCTGCCCTGATGTAGATAACGGATCGTCAACTCTGTTTGGTCCAGGGCAGATGCACAGCACGAAGGCCCCGGTACCATCAGGCACCGGGGATCTTCGCGTTCCCCAACCGGGCCACCCTCCGCTTTCCAGGGCTGAGTGGGTGGCCCGGTCTCGGTCTTCGGTTGTGAAGCGTGGCCCCTGGGAGCTGAGCGGGGATCTCAGCGGACCGTCCCAGGAGCCACACCCCGTTCGCCGGATGAGCTACCTTCCGGCACCCGGCCGCCGCGCACTCATGAGAGAGCAAGACGCGCAACGACAGCCGGAGATCATCAAGACGGCAGGCCCCGAGTCCCAGCACCGAGATCGAGGCGGCACCACACGGTCTTGCCGCCCCGGTCTTCCGGCGACCACCACACCGCCGTCGCCAAGCGCTGAACGATGAGCAGCCCCCGGCCGCTGTCCGGCAGGACCGCTTCCGACAGTTCTTCCATCAGGCCCGGCCAGAACGTGTCACCGAGCGGCAGCAGCGGCGGCGACGAGTCCTCATCCGCGACCCCGATGAACAGCCACTTCGGCCACACCTTGAAGTGCACGTCAATACGACGGGAGCCGCCAGGACGTGTCAGGGAGCGTTCCGGCACCACGTGGTTCACCACGTTCCCGACCAGCTCTGAAACGATCAGCCGTGCGTCGTCCACCACTTCGCTGGCGCCCATGCCCCGGAGGAACTCGGCCGTCTGGTCACGTGCGACGCGTGTGGCGTTGCCG
This sequence comes from Streptomyces sp. SA15, assembly GCF_002291145.1. Classification (GTDB taxonomy): domain Bacteria; phylum Actinomycetota; class Actinomycetes; order Streptomycetales; family Streptomycetaceae; genus Streptomyces. The sequence continues at coordinate 41,613 of NZ_NTGE01000088.1, read as the reverse complement.
CAGTCGGCGAAGAGGGTCAGCGTCAGGTAGTGCCCGCCGGACGAGGGATCCGGCGCGGTGAACCAGTGTGCGTACGCATCCAGTTCACTGGCTAAGTGCGCATGTTGTCGCGCTCTTCTCGCGTCCATGAACGGGTCCCGTCAGGTCACGTCTACCGAGGCCCTCCCGGCAGGGTGACGAGGGTGCACCCTTCAACCCACGTGCCGCTCCCCCCTCTTGGGGATCCCCCTCACCGGTACACTCGGAGTTAGGACGTGAGTTCAGATCGAGAGAGCCGATCTGACGAAGAGCGTCAGGTCAATCACGATGGGGAAGTGAGATGGCCGAGGTAGCGCCGACACCGGCAGCTCTGCCGCCGCACGTACTCGAACGCGCGGACGTGCGGTCAGCAATCGCCAACCACGACTTCGGTGAAGTCTTCAGACTCGCGAAGATCCATGGCCACATCAGCTACGCGAAGATCTCCGAGGCCGTCGGCTACAAGCGCGAACACATCGGCAAGATGGCCCGTCCCGAGACTGACGGCAAGGGCGTCCGCCCCCGGATCACGCAGTACTTCAAGATCCTCGAAGTCGTCGACGGACTGCGCATCCCTGGCCATCTCGCAGGACTCGCGCCCCGCCCATGGGAGTTGGAACGACCGGCCGTCACTTCCCGAACCGAGGACCCCAGCACTTTGATCGCACAGGGCGGAGCCGGACTGTGGGACATCGCCGAGATGCTCCGACGTACGGAGATGTCCAGCATCAACAGCGCCGCCCTGGAGTCGATCGAACAGGGCATTGACCAACTGGCCCGCGCCTACCCGTATGCCGATGCGGACTACCTCCACGACCGCACCCGCAACGGCCTCCAGTACGTCACCAAGCAACTCGAAGGCCGCATGACCCTCCGCCAGCACCGGGAATTACTCGTCGACACCGGTTGGCTGTTCCTGCTGAACGCGTGCGTCCAGTACGACCGAGGCCAGCGCGAGGCCGCGAACCTCAGCAAGGCCGCCGCACTCCGCATAGGCCAGGAGGCAGGCCACGGCGAGATCATGGCATGGGCGTGGGAGATCGAAGCCTGGTTCGCCCTCACCCAGAGCCGTTGGCAAGACATGCTCGAAGCCGTCGAGGCCGGCCACGTCGCCGACCAGACCCATTCCGTCGGCGTGCAGCTCTACGCGCACAAGGCCCGCGCCGCTGCCCGCATGGGAGACGGCCGCATGGTCCGCGATTCCCTGGATGCTGGCCGCGCCCGCCTGGACCGACTACCCCGACCGGATCACCCTGAGCACCACTTCATCATTGACCCGGACAAGTGGGACTTCTACGAGATGGACGCCTACCGTCTCCTCGGAGACGACGAACGCGCCGCCACCCACGCCCGCTCAGTGATCCGCATCAGCACCGGCCCCGACGGCACCGAGATCTCCCCCATGCGTGCCGCAGAGGCCCGTCTCACTCTCGGTGTGGCCGCCGCCCGCACCGGCGACATAGAAGAAGCCATCGGAATGGGCACTACGGCACTCGAAGCCGACCGCAAGTCTCTCCCGTCCCTGCTTTTAGTCGCTGATGAGCTGGACAAGGAACTGCGCTCCCGGTACCCGCGAGAGGTTGCAGCCCGTGACTTCCACGAGCGAATCATGACCATCAAGAGAGGTGCGACCAGGCCAGAGCTCCCCTTCTGAAGCGACATATGTGTAAGTCGAATTTGCAGGCAGGATAGGTGCAATCTCCTTCTTTGCTGCATCAGCTTACAGCTAATTGTCGATTAGAGTCCCCTGATGTCGGCTTCTTTGCAGGCACTCAGGAAATGGGCCAGCGCAGAGGGGAGTGCAGCATCGATCTTACCCCTCAATACTGTAATCACTTGATCGAGTTGCGGCGATCCTGGAACGAATCGTAGAAATTCTCGTATGTGATCGTGCTGTGAATTATGCGTCATTGTTGCCAGGATGAATGTCAATCCCAGGTCGGTGAGATCTTCGCCGGGGTGGGAACGGTGGACAACGCCGATGCTTGCGCCAAGCCAAGGTGCTGGCAGAAGTTCGATGCCCCAGCCAGGCAGGTTGGCACTCCCCCCGTAGTCTCTGGGAGGCCAGCCAGCAGGTGCTCGCGGAACAGAGCCGACGAGGCGAAGACCCGTACCTTCTAGTTTCTTCGCGAGATAATTTTCCAAACCTGAATGTGTCCGGCTCAGTGCATCATTGTAAAGCTGGGCAGGTTCCTGTTGTTTGTCTGAGGCCTTAGCTGCTGCGGCTGCTGCGGCGGCATCACGAATCTTTGCTATATCGCTCGCATACGGCGATAGGGATTCACGCAGCTTAGGTGGTTCCTGATTTGTTGCGCGGGATGGATGGTGGTGGGGCTCTTTTCGGTAATCCTTGAACGTTCCTTCTTGGTGTGCATTGAGTGCTTTGCTCGGCCTTTCGTAGTTCTCTGTATGGAAATGGACGTCCATTAGGTCTTGTGCCGCGGTGATCAGGGCGGTGAGGCCGAAATGGGTAACACCGCTTTCTTCCTGCTCGCGGGTGGCTTCCTCCAGCAAGACCGGCAGGGGAACCCCTGGGCCATTCTCGTCGGCATCGATAAACACCGCGCTGGCGGTGGTCGACTCCCTTTCTGTGACTCCGCGATTCAACTCGGCGATTTTCCGAAGTGTCCCCCTTACTGCCGCCTCTGTCGGTCTGTTATTACAGTCGACTGCTTCGAAAATCAGTAGAACTTGTGACGGTCGATTCATGTCAATCAGCAGCTCCAGAAGGCTGATTTCTTGCAGCAAGGTCACGTCGAATCTCGTTCGGCCTACATCCGTTTTGATCTCCGTCCGGTCCTCGAAGTAGATGAGGACTACGTCAGGCCTCTGATTCCGGAGGTACAGAAGATTGCTGGTCAACGCATGATCTGGGCAAAGGCGAACGTACGTGGTAACGCCAGTTCGGTCACCCAAGACGCTCAACCGGTCGTCGGCATCGAACCTGCTTGCGTGTCGATGGTTCGGCGCCCATCCACAGAAGTGCAGCACCAAGGTCTGCGGTACACCTAGGAAATCCCAACTGCGTTGGAATTCGGCCAACGTGACTGATTTTTGGGACCGGTGCGGCGGTTGCCCCTTGACCGTCTCGGTAAAGCGATCTTGTGGCTCTCCGCTTGGCTTTGCCCTGTTTGCATTGGGATCCGCAGCTCGGAGCAACTCGTCAAGCTTGTCGAGGATCGTTTCCAGGTCCTCTTCTGTGCGGACCGTCGGGCGCAGAGCAGTGCTCACCAAGTACTTGACCAGCTCATATGCGAGTCTCTGGTTACTCGGGTAGCTCTTGAACAAACGTGTCACCGTCGCGTGACTGCACCCAATGGTGCTGCCGATTTCTCGCGCTCCCGGTTGGCCAGCCTTGTCGTGTAGGTCGCGGAGCCACTCCAGGTATTCACGCAAGGCCCCCGGCCCCAGGCTGTCCGGAATATCGATCTTGGCCAAGCGTCCCCCGTCACATCTTGTTTCAATGTGGCACACGTTGGTGCACAGCGTATCGGCCCGGAACGTCACGTCATCCCTGTCATGCAAGCTGAAACCCGGACCTGCGCCGAGGGGAGGTGAGACGTATGAGCGTGAGCAAGGAGGTGGGGCGGACAGTCCGGTACACAATCAAGAAGGAGCGCCGGACTGCCCGCCTGATCAGCATCCTCGTGACGGTGGGCGTCATAGTGATGCTGATGATCGCCGCCACCAACGGGGTGACCGTGACGGTCGGCTGAGGCAGTTGCCCGGTGGGCGGGCACGCGTCGGCCTCCGTACAAGGGGACCACAAAAGCAGGGCCCCGGTCGAGATGACCGGGGCCCTGTCCGTGCTGGGGACTCTTCGTGTTGATCGGCGACGGTTGTTCAGTGGTGCATTCCCCCGTGGAGAACATCAGCCGTGTCTGGGCGACGGGCGTTAGTTGTCGTGCGTTTCCGGCACCTCAGCGATGCCCGTCGGGCAGGACGCCCCCCAGTTCGTCTCGAACGGGGTACTTAGCTTGACCCCCGTCCCGCCGATCCCGCAGTACCCCGCCGGATTCTTGTCGAGGTACTGCTGGTGGTACCCCTCCCCCGGATAGAAGGCGCGGCCCTCCGCCGGGAGGATTTCTGTGGTGATCGTGCCGTGGCCCGAACCCGTCAGGACCTCCTGGTAGGCCTTGCGGGAGGATTCGGCGATGGCGGCCTGTTCGGGGGTGTGGGTATAGATCGCCGAGCGGTACTGCGTGCCGACGTCATTGCCCTGGCGGAAGCCCTGCGTGGGGTCGTGGGACTCCCAGAAGGTCTTCAGGAGACGTTCGTACGAGATCAGCTTCGGGTCGTAGACCACGCGGACCACCTCCGTGTGGCCGGTCAGGCCCGAGCAGACCTCCTCGTACGTGGGGTGCTCGGTGTAGCCGCCCTGGTAGCCGACCAGCGTTGTCCAGACTCCCGCCGGGAGCTGCCAGAACTTGCGCTCGGCGCCCCAGAAGCAGCCGAGGCCGAAGTCGGCCACTTCCAGGCCCTCGGGGTAGGGGCCGAGCAGCGGGTTGCCGAGGACGGTGTGGCGGTCGGGGACCGTGAAGGCCGGCTCCGGGCGGCCGGGCAGAGCCTGCTCGGGGCTCGGCAGCTGGGGGGTACGGCTGTGCAGGAACATGCGGTCTCCAATCGGGGCCCGGGGCCCATCACGGCTCCGGTCACATCAACGTGCGGGGCGCGCCGTGAATTCCGGCCGCCCGCCGCCCTCAGTGCGGCAACGTCGCCGGGCTGCCGCCGTTCGCCTCGTAGCCCGCCACCGCCAGCGCGCGGTAGACCGCGAACTCCGCCGCCGGGTCGGGGGAGAGGGTCCACGGCAGGGCGCCGACGTGGCCGTCTATGTGGACGAGCTGGCTCATCGCCTCCGCCCAGCGCTCGCCGCGGACCAGGAAGAACACCAGCAGGTGGCGGACGTGGGCCAGCATCGGGTCGTCCGGGCGGGCCGAGTGGACGGCGTGCAGCGCGCCGTGGATCGCCTTCGTCACGACCTCGCTCTGGTAGAAGCCGCTGACCAGGTTCACCTCGGGGAGGTGCTCGAAGACCGCGAAGAGGGGCATGGCCGCCAGGAGGGAGCCCCGGGGGGCACGGGCGGCCGCCGCTTCCGCGAAGGCGTACGCCTGCTCCCGCGAGCCGTGCCACTTCTCGCACCAGTAGTGCAGGGCGGCCAGATGCGCGCCCATGTGCGTCGGGGCGCGGTCCAGGATCTTCAGCCAGAGCTGTTCGAACTCCGGCTGGGGGTACGCCAGTCCGCGCGCCACCGACAGCTCGACGATGTACGGGATCGGGTCGCCGGGGGCCAGCAGCGCCGCGTCACCACAGGCGGCCTTCGCCTCCTCCATGATGATCCGGAACTCGTCCGTGCCGGGCGTCGACGTCCGCCACGCCTGCTGGACCAGGAACTCCGCGTGCACCGCCGCGCCGCCCGCGTCCTTGGGTGCCTCCGCCCGCCACACCCGCAGCCACTGCCCGCCCGGCGTCTCACTGACCCCGCCGGGCCGCTGCTGCAACTCCAGCGACGCGGCCCCGGCGAAGGCCTGCACCCGCTGCCAGCGCCGCTCGCCCTCGGTCTCGGTGCCGGCGAGGAGCTGCGCGGCCGCCCGGTGGTCCTGCGTGCGCTGCACGAGGTCCAGGACGTCCAGCAGGTCCTGGTCGGGGCCGGGCATACGGACGTCCAGCTCCTCCTGCGGCGCGAAGCCGTAGTTCGCGGGGTCCGCGGCGTCCGGGTGGCCCGGGTGGACCTGTTCGATCATGCCGCGCCTGCGCCTCATGAACGGCAGCAGCACGAAGCCAAGCATGACCAGCGCCATCAGGACCCAGAGAATCTCCATGTCTCAAGGGTTCCAGACGCCGCCGACAATTGGCCAACCTGGTCGCCGGCCTGTGGAAAAACCCGCCCGTGTCCCGCCGTCCGGCAACCGCCCCGCGAGCGCACTACCCTCGCACCCATGAGCGACAGGCACATCAGTCAGCACTTCGAGACCCTCGCGATCCACGCGGGCAACACCGCCGATCCCCTGACCGGCGCGGTCGTCCCGCCGATCTACCAGGTCTCGACCTACAAGCAGGACGGCGTCGGAGGCCTGCGCGGCGGCTACGAGTACAGCCGCAGCGCCAACCCGACCAGGACCGCCCTGGAGGAGAACATCGCCGCCCTCGAGGGCGGCCGCCGGGGCCTCGCGTTCGCGTCCGGACTGGCGGCCGAGGACTGCCTGTTGCGTACGCTGCTCAGCCCCGGCGACCACGTGGTCATCCCCAACGACGCGTACGGCGGCACGTTCCGCCTCTTCGCCAAGGTGGTCTCCCGGTGGGGCGTGGAGTGGTCGGTCGCCGACACCGGCGATCCGGCCGCCGTACGAGCCGCCATCACCCCGAAGACCAAGGCCGTGTGGGTGGAGACCCCCTCCAACCCGCTGCTCGGCATCACCGACATCGCCGCCGTCGCCCAGATCGCCCGGGACGCGGGCGCGAAGCTGGTCGTCGACAACACCTTCGCCACGCCGTACCTCCAGCAGCCGCTCTCTCTCGGCGCGGACGTCGTGGTGCACTCGCTGACCAAGTACATGGGCGGCCACTCGGACGTCGTCGGCGGCGCGCTGATCGTGGGCGACGTGGATCTGGGCGAGGAGCTGGCGTACCACCAGAACGCGATGGGCGCGGTCGCCGGGCCCTTCGACTCCTGGCTGGTGCTGCGCGGCACGAAGACGCTGTCGGTGCGCATGGACCGGCACAGCGAGAACGCCACGAAGATCGCCGAGATGCTGACCCGGCACGCGCGCGTGACGCGTGTGCTGTACCCGGGGCTGCCGGAACACCCCGGTCACGAGGTCGCCGCCAAGCAGATGAGGTCGTTCGGCGGCATGGTCTCCTTCCGGGTCGAGGGCGGCGAGGAGGCGGCCGTCGAGGTCTGCAACCGCGCCAAGGTGTTCACGCTCGGGGAGTCCCTCGGCGGCGTGGAGTCCCTCATCGAGCACCCCGGCCGCATGACGCACGCCTCCGCGGCCGGCTCGGCCCTCGAGGTGCCCGCCGACCTCGTGCGCCTCTCCGTGGGCATCGAGAACGTGGACGACCTGCTGGAAGACCTTCAGCAGGCGCTCGGCTAGGCCCTGTCGTCAAATTCCCGGGAATTTGACGACAGGGCCTCCGGTCCCCTACCAGTCCCGGATCGGTGGAGTCGTCTGCGAGGGCGGCTCCACCCAGGGCCGGGCCGTCAGTGCCCACACGACGAACGCCACGGTCACGGCGAACAGCAGCAGCCACATCAGGCGGCGGGCCGCCCTCCTGCGGCGCAGCGTGCGGCCGCCGCGGCGCACGACGTCCGCGTACAGCTCCTGCGGCACCGGCGGCACTGCCCGCTCCATGATCCGCCGCACGGCGGCCTCCCGCTCGGGCCGGTTCATCCAGACCTCCTGGGGCTGGGCCGTCGCCGGTCGGGGGTGTGTGCTCGCCCCGTGGGGGCGCAGGTTTCGCTGCCGCGGTGCCCTCTTCGGGACTCGCGCGCTCCCCATGTCTCGCGCGACGTGAGGGCGGCGCCTTCACCGGCAGGACGGCTCTTGCCGGTGTCGCACGTTCCGTTCCTGAGAGCGTCGGTTCGGCTGCTCGGCTGCCCGCGGCGGGTGCCGCACTCTCCCCTCACAGGGGCGTCGGTTCGGCCGCTCAGCCGCCCGCTGCCGATGTCGCGCTCTCGCTCCATCCGGCCGCCACTTCCGCCGCCGTCCGGTCCTTCCGGCCCCCTTCCAGACCCCCGCACCCACCTCATGACGGCGCCACCGTCGCCCCCGCCACGCCCGCCGGGGCCGGGCCCCTGGGCCGGTGCAGGAGCGTTGTGGTCGCCCGGTCGCAGATCGCTCGGACGCGTTCCGGGGGGAGGCCGAGCAGGGCCGCCGCCTGCTCCTCGGCGACTCCCTCGTACAGCCTGAGCACCAGGATCAGGCGTTCCTGGGGGGCGAGCCGGGCCAGGGGGCTGTCGGGGTGCGGGCGGGCCCGGCCGAGGGCGCCGTAGTGGTGCCATGCGCCGCGCGCGAAGCGGGTGGCCAGGTACTGGCGGGCCCGGTCGTAGGGATCCTCGCCGCGCAGCCGGTCCCAGCACGCGTACGTGTGGGCGAGGGCCAGCGTCAGCAGGCGCCGCGCGCGCGGGTTGTCGTGCGGTGCCTCCGCCGTGAGGAGTGTCGCGGTGTGCAGCAGTCGCCCGGCCGCGCCCGCGACGAACGCCTCGAACTCCCGGGCCCGGCGGGCGTCCTGGGACGCATGCCGTTGTCGCACCGCGCCTCCCGCCTGAGGGCGATCCTGAGGGAAAACGGGCCCGGTCGCGCGCGGATGCGAAACCGTGTACGACGGGGACCCGGTCTCATATGAGGCCAGGCGTGGCCTCGCGGTCAAGAGCCGCGCAGTGCCGAGAGCCGCGCATCGCCCCGGTGCTCTTCCCACCGGCCCACGCGCGCGTGCCGGGCGCTCAGGAGGCCGGGGGCTCCGCCCCCGGTAGCCCCTGGGCCGCCATCCGGGCGGAGAGAGCGGTGTTGAAGCGCGTCAGGAGCGCGCAGAACGCCTCACGCTCCTCCGGCGTCCAGTCGTGCGTCAGCTCGGCCATCAACTGACGCCGGGACGAGCGCACTTCCTCCAGCCGCGACAGCCCGCGCGGGGAGAGCTGAAGCACCACGGCCCGTCCGTCCTCGGGGTGCGAGGTGCGCTTGACGAGCCCGGTGTCGACGAGCGGAGCCACCTGCCGGGTGACCGTGGACGAGTCGATCCCCATGCTCGCCGCGAGCGCCTTGACGCCCATCGGGCCCTCTTTGTCGAGGCGGTTGAGCAGCAGGTACGCGGCGCGGTCCATGGAGTTGCGCACCTGCCCGACCCCGCCGAGCCGCGTCTGTTCGGCACGGCGGGCGAACACCGCCACCTCGTGCTGCAGCGTGTCGAGAAGACCGGTGTCACCGACGATCGTCATGTCCATCGACATTTCAGGTGTTGTGGGCATGGCCGGGAGCTCACTTCGTGAAGGGCTGGCTGATGGAGGACCGCTAATTGGGGGACAGGGTACGCGGCCCGGACGCGGGGTGTACCGGCGCTGCGCAATCCGGTCTCGGAGCTTGGTCACAGCGGGGCCTTCCGCGTATGAACTGCGAGACTTGACTCATGAACTACCGCAAGGTCTCCCTCTCCTTGCCGTCGGTCACCCTCGACGACGTGCGCGGCGCCCAGAAGATGCTCTCGGGCGTGGCGCGGGTGACCGCGATGGAGGGCAGCCGGCACCTGACCCAGCTGGTCGGCGCGCCGGTGCACTTCAAGTGCGAGAACCTCCAGCGGACGGGATCGTTCAAGCTGCGCGGCGCCTACGTCCGTATCGCCGGGCTGCTGCCCGAGGAGCGGGCCGCGGGAGTCGTGGCCGCGAGCGCGGGCAACCACGCGCAGGGCGTCGCCCTGGCGTCCTCGCTGCTCGGCGTGCGCTCCACGGTGTTCATGCCGAAGGGCGCCCCGCTGCCGAAGATCAGTGCCACGAAGGAATACGGCGCCGAGGTGCGCCTGCACGGCCAGGTGGTCGACGAGACGCTGGCCGCCGCGCAGGACTACGCGGCCGAGACGGGCGCGGTGTTCATCCACCCCTTCGACCACCTCGACATCATCGCGGGCCAGGGGACGGTCGGCCTGGAGATCCTGGAACAGTGCCCGGAGGCGCGCACGATCGTCGTCGGCATCGGCGGGGGCGGGCTCGCGGCGGGTATCGCGATCGCGGTGAAGGCGCTCAGGCCGGATGTGCGGATCGTGGGTGTGCAGGCGGCGGGCGCGGCCGCGTATCCGCCCTCGCTGGCGGCCGGGCGCCCGGTGTCGATCGAGAACCCGGCGACGATGGCCGACGGCATCAAGGTCGGGCGGCCCGGCGACGTGCCGTTCGGGATCATCGGCGATCTGGTGGACGAGGTGCGCACGGTGACGGAGGACGAGCTGTCCACCGCGCTGCTGCTGTGCCTGGAGCGGGCCAAGCTGGTCGTCGAGCCGGCCGGGGCGAGCCCGGTCGCGGCGCTGCTGAGCGACCCCGGTTCCTTCGAGGGACCGGTCGTGGCCGTGCTGTCCGGCGGCAACGTCGACCCGCTGCTGCTCCAGCGCATCCTGCGGCACGGCATGGCCGCGCAGGGCCGCTACCTGGCCGTTCGGCTCAGGCTGACGGACCGGCCGGGCGCCCTCGCGACGCTTCTCGGGGTGTTGTCAGTGGTGGACGCTAACGTCCTCGATGTGAGCCACGTACGGACCGACCCACGGCTCGGGCTCACGGAGGCGGAGGTCGAGCTGCACCTGGAGACGAAGGGCCCGGCACACTGCGCCGAGGTCGGCCAGGCCTTGCGCGACGCGGGGTACACGGTCATCGGCTGAGGTCAGGCCACCTTTGTCACTCGTTCGGGAAAGTCCATTGAGAGACGCGATACATCGCGTTATGGTGAGTCTCGTGCCGCCGATTCCCCCTGACGAACGAACACCGACGAACGAATTCCCAACGACGTGGAGACTCATATGCCAGGCGCCATCTATGCCGAAGGCCTGGTCAAGACCTTCGGCGACGTAAAGGCTCTGGACGGCGTCGACCTCGACGTCCCGGAGGGCACCGTGCTGGGCCTGCTCGGGCCCAACGGCGCGGGCAAGACGACGACGGTCCGCTGTCTGACGACCTTGCTGCGCCCCGACAGCGGCAAGGCGGTCGTCGCCGGCCTCGACGTGCTCAAGCAGCCCGACGCAGTGCGGCGTTCGATCGGCCTGTCCGGCCAGTTCGCCGCGGTCGACGAGTACCTGACCGGCCACGAGAACCTCGAGATGGTCGGCCGGCTCTACCAGATGAAGGCCAAGGCCGCGAAGGTCCGGGCCGAGGAGCTGCTCGGCCAGTTCGGCCTCGCGGACGCCGCCGACCGTCCCGCGAAGACCTACTCCGGAGGCATGCGCCGTCGGCTCGACTTGGCCGCGGCGCTCGTCGTGTCGCCGCCCGTGATGTTCATGGACGAGCCGACGACCGGCCTCGACCCGCGCAACCGCCAGATGCTGTGGGAGGTCATCAAACAGCTGGTCTCCGGCGGTACGACGCTGCTGCTGACCACCCAGTACCTCGAAGAGGCCGATCACCTCGCCCACGACATCGCCGTGGTCGACCACGGCCGCGTCATCGCCCGCGGTACCTCGGACCAGCTCAAGGCCCGCACCGGCGGCGAGCGCGTCGAGGTCGTGGTGCACGAGCGCGAGCACATACCGACCGCCGTCGAGGTGCTCACCGGCTTCGGCAAGGGGGAGACCACCGTCGAGGAGCACACCCGCAGGATCACCGTGCCCGTGACCGGCGGCGCGAAGCTGCTCGCCGAGGTCATCCGCGAGCTGGACACCCGCGGCGTCGAGATCGACGACATCGGGCTGCGCCGCCCGACCCTGGACGATGTCTTCCTGTCGCTGACCGGCCATGTGGCCGAGGCCGAGGACAAGGAGAACGACGCGGCGGCAGACGCCAAGGACGCCCACGCCCGCAAGCACAAGAAGGAGGCCGCCAAGTGAGTGCCGCCACCGACGCCGCGCGGATCGCGGCGTCCGCCCACCCCCTCGGCCAGTCCGTGCGCGACTCCCTGGTCATCACCCGCCGGAATCTGATTCGCATGGGTCGGATTCCCGAGATGATCATTTTTGGGCTGGTCCAGCCCATCATGTTCGTGGTGCTGTTCACCTACGTGTTCGGCGGCTCGATCCAGGTCGGCTCGTCCACCTCCACCCAGGCCTACCGAGAGTTCCTGATGGCGGGCATCTTCGCCCAGACCGTCACGTTCGCCACGGCGGGCGCGGGTGCGGGCATCGCCGACGACATGCACAAGGGCCTCATCGACCGCTTCCGCTCCCTGCCCATGGCGCGCGGCGCGGTGCTGACCGGGCGGACCCTCGCCGACTCCGTGCAGACGGCCCTCACTCTGGTCGTCCTTGCGGTCGTCGCGCTGCTGGTCGGCTGGCGCACGCATGAGAACTTCGGCAAGGTGCTCGCCGGGTTCGGCCTGCTCCTGCTGCTCGGGTACGCGTTCTCGTGGATCGGCGCGCTCATCGGCCTGTCCGTGCGCACTCCTGAAGCGGCGACCTCGGGCGGCCTGATCTGGCTGTTTCCGCTGACGTTCATCTCGAACGCGTTCGTGGACGCGAACCAGATGCCGACCTTCCTGCGGCACATCGCGGAGTGGAATCCGTTCAGCGCCACCGTGCAGGCGTGCCGCGAGCTGTTCGGCAACCTTCCCCCTGGCTTCCAGACACCCGACGCCTGGCCCATGCAGCACCCCGTGTGGGCCTCGCTGATCTGGTCGGTCGTGATCATCCTGATCTTCCGTACGCTTGCGGTTCGCAAGTACCGCCGGGCGGTCGGCTGATGGCAGGTCGAGGACCTTGCTCCACGTGGCGCAAGCGGCTTCGATGCGGCACCCGGTCTGGGCCTCACTGATCTACTCGGCCCTGATCATCCTCATATTCCGGACCCTGACGGTCTGGAAGTACCGTTCGACGACAGCATGACGACGCCCCCGGCGTCACGCGGACACCGGGGGCTCGCCAAGGACCTGTCGGTTCGGCCGGGTCAGCCGCTGTAGGGCTCGGCCTTGAGGATCTTCACCGAGGCCTTCTTGCCGTTCGGCAACTCGTACTGCGCGTCCTCGCCGACCTTGTGGCCCATCACGCCGGAACCCAGCGGGGACTGCGGGGAGTAGGTCTCGATGTCGGCGCTCGCGTACTCACGCGAGGCCAGCAGGAAGGTCAGCGTGTCGTCCTCGTCACCGTCGAAGGCGATCGTCACGACCATGCCGGGCGCCACCGCACCGTCCGCGGAGGCAGGGGCCTCGCCGACCTGGGCATTCTCCAGGAGCTGGGTCAGCTGGCGCACCCGGAGCTCCTGCTTGCCCTGCTCCTCCTTGGCCGCGTGGTACCCGCCGTTCTCGCGCAGGTCGCCCTCCTCGCGCGCGGCCGCGATCTTGGCGGCGATCTCCGTGCGCGCAGGACCAGTAAGGTACTCAAGCTCATCCTTGAGCTTGTTGTACGCCTCCTGGGTCAGCCAGGTGACGTTCTCGCTGGTCTGGGTCACAGGTGCTCCTCGTCGGTACTGGGAATACAAAGCATCGCCCTACCCAGAAGCATGTTCCTCCATGGAAGGGCGAAACCACGAGCCTAACAATTCAGAGCCCGAAGGGGGAGGACATAAGCCCTCAGAATCACGCCAACGCAGGTCAGCCGGTACGTATTCCCCGGTCAGTCGGCGTGGCAGCCGAGCAACTCGGCCGTCGTGCCCTGTGACGTCGTACGAAGCGTGACGACCTTGTCGATGCGTGTGGCGTCCCCGTCGAAGCGGAAGTCGGCCCGGCCCACCTCGGCGCCGTCCTCCGCCTGGGAGCGCACCGTGCAGTAGCCGCCGGCGCCGGCGTCCTTGCGGACCTCCAGATGCACCTGCACCGAGTCCTTCAGGGGCTTGAACGTGATCACTTCACCGCTGATCTTGTTCTGGCCGACGTAGTGGTACGCGAAGTAGCCGATCAGGGCGAGCAGCAGGGCCCCGAGGGCGGCACCGATGACCTTGAGCCTGCGGTCGGCGCGCTCGTCCGAGGAGCGACCGTAACGGCCCTCGGGCAGTCGCGTGCTCGCCGTACTCATGATCGTCCTCTCGGCAAGGCCTTCGGCAGATCCGCGGCCCCGGAATTATTCGCCCCCCGATTCGGTCACTATAGAAGCCGCCGATCGCACCGGGTCACCCCGGGGCGCCGACTACAAGGATTGAGTCTTGACTGACCAGCTGCGACTGATGGCCGTGCACGCCCACCCCGACGACGAGTCGAGCAAGGGCGCGGCCACCATGGCGAAGTACGTGTCCGAGGGGGTGGACGTGCTGGTCGTGACCTGCACGGGCGGGGAGCGCGGCTCCATCCTCAATCCGAAGCTGCAGGGCGACAAGTACATCGAGGAGCACATCCACGAGGTACGCAAGAAGGAGATGGACGAGGCCCGCGAGATCCTGGGGATCAAGCAGGAGTGGCTCGGCTTCGTCGACTCCGGCCTGCCCGAGGGCGACCCGCTGCCGCCGCTCCCCGAGGGCTGCTTCGCCCTGGAGGACGTCGACAAGGCGGCCGGCGAGCTGGTGAAGCAGATCCGCTCGTTCCGTCCCCAGGTGGTCACCACGTACGACGAGAACGGCGGCTACCCGCACCCCGACCACATCATGACCCACAAGATCTCGATGGTGGCGTTCGAGGGCGCGGCGGACACCGAGAAGTACCCGGAGCAGGAGTTCGGCCTGGCGTACCAACCGCTGAAGCTGTACTACAACCAGGGCTTCAACCGCCCGCGCACCGAGGCGCTGCACCACGCCCTGCTGGAGCGCGGCCTGGAGTCGCCGTACGGGGACTGGCTCAAGCGCTGGGACGAGTTCCAGCGCGCCGAGCGCACGCTCACCACGCACGTCCCGTGCGCCGACTTCTACGAGATCCGCGACAAGGCCCTGATCGCGCACGCCACGCAGATCGACCCAGACGGCGGCTGGTTCCGCGTCCCGATGGAGATCCAGAAGGAGGTCTGGCCGACGGAGGAGTACGAGCTCGCGAAGTCCCTCGTCGATACCTCCCTCCCCGAGGACGACCTCTTTGCGGGCATCCGCGAGAATGCCTGACATGAGCGCAAGCGCAAGCCTGGCAATGACACAGCTCGCCGCCCTCGCCAAGGAGGTCGACGAGGACAAAGTCACCCCCGGTGTCCTCGGCTTCATCGTCTTCGCGGTGATGGCCCTGGCGGTGTGGGCCCTGATGAAGTCGATGAGCAAGCACATGGCGAAGGTCGACTTCGAGGAGGCTCCGGGGGCTTCGGGGGCTTCGGAGGCTTCGGAGGAGGGCGCGGCGGCCTCCTCCGGCAAGGGCAAGGCGACGCCGTGATCGCATGACTCCATGACACCCTAACGGTATCGTGGAGTCATGCTGTATCAGGCTTCTGCCCTCACCTCGAAGGACCGCGAGGTGCTGGAGAACATCGACAAGATGCGCCATGAGTTGCGGCATCAGGTCTTGCAGACGCCAACGAAGTGGACGGTGGGGCTGCGCAAGATGCTGACCGCGCATGCCATCGCGGGCTCCAACACCATCGAGGGTTACGCGGTCGACTCCGCGGACGTCGAGGACCTGATCGACGGCGAGCAGGAAGTCGCCGTCTCGGCGGACAACAAGGCGGAGACGCTGGCGTATCAGCACGCCATGACATACATCCAGTCCCTACACGATGCTCCCGGCTTCACGTATTCGGTGTGGCTGCTCAACGCCCTGCACTGGATGCTTCAAGGGCACCACTACCCACGGAAGCTCGCGGGGCAGTTCCGCAGGCGGGGCGTGTGGATCAACGAGCCGGGTGACCCCCAAGAGGTTGCGTACGTCGCGCCGGATGCCGAACGGCTGCCCGACCTCATGAACGAGCTGGCCGACTGGCTCAACCACGGTGACCCGGACACGCCGATGCTCGTTCGCGCGGCGATGGCGCACCTCAACCTGGTCAACATTCACCCGTGGGGCGACGGCAACGGCAGGATGTCGCGTTCGCTGCAGACCCTGCTCATCGCCCGAGGCGGCGTCTTGGCACCAGAGTTCTCGTCGATCGAGGCATGGCTGGGCAAGCCCAAGAACACCTGGGAGTACTACAAGATCCTCAACCAGGTCGGCGGCAAAGAATGGTCCCCCGACCGCGACACCGCGCCCTGGATCCGCTTCAACCTCCTCGCCTACCACCAGCAGTCCCAGTCGGTGAAGCACCGAATCGACCGCTCCAACCGCTGCTGGATCGACCTCACCGAGTACGCCGAGCACCACGGAATCGACGAACGCCAGGTCACCGCCCTCCACGACGCCGCCCTGGCCGGCCGAGTCCGCCGCTCCCGCTACCAGCGCGCCGAGAACCTGAGCAACCAACAGGCGGTACGGGACATTCGCGCACTCACCGAGGCAGGCCTCCTCGAAGCCGTCGGCAACACCAAGGCCCGGTACTACGTCCCCGGTCCGGACTTTCCTGCGGAGGTGCTGGAAGCGGTCCGACAGCCGATCCGGCTCGTGGATCCGTACGACGACTGACGGACCTCCCACTCAACGGGAGCGGTCGGCCAGGGACAGCATCAGGTGTGCCGTCTCCGGGCGCAGATGGTCGCCAGTGGGCTCCTGCGGGGCCGTTGCCGCGGACGAATACCTCGCTTGCCGGCTTCGACAAGCGTTCTTCCCGGAGCTCGGCCCGGAACCTGGGTTTCATGTCGGTCGCCCCCGTCGGGTATCTGGTTCGTGCCGCATCGAATCCTCCTCACCGAGGTGAAGCCGCGACCGCCACCCCCATCACCTCCCGCGAATGCCTCCCCGGCACCATCCCCAGCCGCCAGGCCTGCCAGCCCGCCTCCAGGCTCACCCCCCGCTCCAGCAACAGCTGGAACGCCTCCACGTAGTCGTCCAGCTTCTCGTCCCGAGCCGGATGCCCCGCGCGCCCCAACTGAGCCAGCTCCTCCTGCGCCACCGCCGTACCGACCTCGACGCCCCCCGGAGCGGCATACGGGAGCAGGGTGCACCGGAGAAAGCGCGCCCAGTCCTCCCCGCGCCGGTCCCCGTACGACGTGAACAACCCCACCGCCTCGTCGCACAAGGCCAGAGCCTGCGGCGTACGGGCATTCCCCGCGTCGACCACCGCCAGCTCCAGACACGTCCACGCCTCACCGTGCGCGACGCCGATCCGCTGGAAGTCGGCCCGGGCGTCCACCAGCAACTGGCGCGCGAACCCCGAGTTCCGCAGCGACCCCGTCTGCGCGGCCCGTTGGTCCCGAGTGACCCGGGCCGAGTGATGCCGGGCGCAGGCGAGCCCGTACACATCCCGGATCCGCGAGAACATCGTCCTCGACCGCTCCAGTTCCCGTACCGCCTGGTCCAGGTCGCCCGTCTCCTCCAGGGCCTGCCCCAGGTAGTACACCGTCCACGCCTCGCCCCGCGCGTCCTCGTTGTCACGGTGTCGGGCCGCGGCCTGCCGCAGGGCGTCCACCGCCGCCGACGCGTCGCCGGCGACCAGGCGGGCCCGGGCCAGCTGGGTCAGGGCCCAGGCCTCGCCGCGGGCGTCGCGGGTGCGGCCGTACAACTCAAGGGCCGTACGGAGCTCCTGCTCCGCGCGCGGTACGTCGCCCATGCGCAGGCCCAGCTGGCCGAGCTGGAAGTGGGCCCATGCCTCGCCGTGCACCGACTCGCCCCGCCGGTGCAGGACCAGGGACTCGGTGAGCAGGTCCAGAGCCTGAGCCAGCCGCGCCCGGTCCCGCTCCACCGCCGCCAGCGCGTGCATCGTCCAGGCGCGGTCCGTGGCCAGTTGGGGCGCGGCCTGGAGATCCAGGGCCTCGCGGAGCCTCGCCGCCGCCTCGGTCAGATTGCCCTGGTGGTGCAGGGTGATGCCGAGAGAGCACAGGGCTCGGGCCGCGCCGGCGTCGTGGTGTGCCTCCATGTAGAGGTCCACGACCGACGTCAGTGTCGTGCGCGCCTTGTCCAGCTCGCCCAGCTGCCGCGCCGCGATACCCGTGCGCCACTGCACCGAGCGGACCAGCAACCCCTGGTCAACCGCCTGCGCCAGCTCGCTGATCTCGCCGAGACGGTAGAGGTCGCCGCGCAGCAGGCAGTAGTCGCACAGGGCGCCCAGCAGATTCAGTACGGCCGCCTGGTTCACGTCCTCCGCGTGCCGCAGCGCCGCCGTGATGAAGCTCGACTCGTCGTCCAGCCAGCGCAGCGCCTCGTCCAGGGAGTGGAAGCCGTGCGGGCTGAAGCGGTCCGAGCGGGTCGACATGTTGCCGTCGACCAGGCGGAGCACCGAGTCGGCCAGGTCGGCGTAGTTCACGATCAGGCGTTCCTGCGCCGCCGTACGCTCCGCCGGTTCCTCCTCGTCCAGCAGGCGGGCGTGGGCGAAGGCGCGGACCAGGTCGTGCAGGCGGTAGCGGCTGCCGCGCACGTGGTCGATCAGGCCCGCCCGGGAGAGCGCCACCAGGTGGCGGGTCGCCTCCGCCTCGTCCGTGGCCAGGAGAGCGGCCGCCGCGGCGGCGCCGAGCGAGGCACGGCCGGCCAGCGCGAGGCGGCGCAGCAGTCGGCGGGCGGTCTCCGACTGGTCGGTGTAACGCAGCCAGAGGACTCTCTCGGCCGGCTCGACCGGGCCGTACGCGCCCAGGTCCGTGGCCAGCTGGCGGGGTGAGCGCGGGCCCAGAGAAGAGCCCGCGATGCGCAGCGCCAGCGGCAGCCCGCCGCACAACTCCCTGACCCGGTCGGTCGATTCGGCGTCGTAGGGCCCGCTGCTGTCCTGCGCGGCCGCGCCCAGCAGCTCCTCGGCGCCGGGCGCGTCCAGGGTCTCGACGGACAGGTGGTGCACCCGGGCCGGCAGGTCGGCGGGCAACACCATGGGCTCCCGCGCCGTGACCAGCACCACGCTGTCGGAGCGCTCGGGGACGAGGGTGCGGACCTGCTCGGGGTCCGAGGCGTCGTCCAGGACGATGGTGACCGGCAGACCGGTCAGATGCTGGTGGTACAGCTCGCTCAGCCGCTTGACCTGCTGGTCCGCGGAGGAACGCTCCCGGAACAGCAGCTGCTCGCGGGGCGCGCCGAGCCGGTTCAGCAGGTGGAGGAGGGCGTCGCGGGTGGACAGCGGCGGTTCCTCCGGGCTGTCGCCGCGCAGGTCGACCACGCACGCGCCGCGGAAGTAGTCCTTCAGGTCGTGGGCGGCGCGCACCGCGAGCGTCGTACGGCCGCTGCCGGGCGCCCCGTGCAGAACGACCACCGTCGGCTTCGTCTCCGTACTCGCCCGGGCCGCCTGCACCCACTGCCGGATCCGCCCCATCTCCTGCCGTCGGCCCGCGAACGGGCCCACCGGCTCCGGGAGTTGACCGAACGACTGCTGGAGCACGGTCCGCCCGCGCGCCGCCGCGCTCTTGTCCGCGCCGATCAGCCGCGGCCCCTGCGCGGTCTTCTTCGGGCCGGTGGACGCGCTGAGCACCCGCTGCTGGTCGAGGAACGGGCGGATCCCGCGTACCTCCAGCGCCGTCAGCCACTGCAGGCGCAGCTGTTCGGGGCCGCCGGGCTGGGTGATGGCGCCCGCGCGGTGGTGTGCGGCGGGCAGATGGGAGCCGGCCACCTTCACCACGGTCGCCGCCGCGCCGACGACCCCCACGGTCACGCCCGCGCCCAGCGCCGTGCCCGCGCCGGTGCCGAGCGCCAGGTCGGCGACGGCGGCCGCGACGGCGGCGACACCGGCCACCATCAGGGGCGTGCCGCCGCCCTCCTTGGCGTACCGCTGCCCGAAGGTGAGCTGCCCTGCCTTCGCCTCGTCCAGGGCGCGGGTGTAGGCCTCGTACTCCTCGGCGGCCGTCTGCGCCATGGCGTCCAGCGACCCGCGCGCCCGCGACAGCAGCACACCCCCGTCGGTGCGCCCGCCCGAGCGCCGCACTTCCTCCTCCACGGCCCGCGCCAGCAGCCGTTCGGCCTCCGCGCGATGACTGTCCCGCATGTCATGTCCCCCTCCGGCGGCAGCGGCACTTCTCGATCGTCCACGGTCAAGTGTGCTGCGGACGGCACGCCCTGGGGAGGGGGCCGGAGGATCACATACCGGAGGGACACATATCCGGAGAGACACCTCTCCCGGAGGAACACATGCGTAGGCCCTGTCGTCAAATTCCCGCCTGCCGCGCGACGCCATGCACGCACTCTCGCCGCACCGGGCGCAGACCCACGTACAACCAGTACGAGGGCCTGCGCCCGGCACGCCGAGAGCACGCACCTGACGCCGCGCGGCCCGCCCTTCGGGCGGACGACGGGAATTTGACGACAGGGCCTAGGCGCACGGGCAGTGTGCTGTCCGGCGATGTGAGGGGTACTGCGGCAGGATGGACACCATGCCGAACCGACTGGCGCACGAGACGTCCCCGTACCTCCTTCAGCACGCCGACAACCCCGTCGACTGGTGGCCCTGGTCGGCCGAGGCCTTCGAGGAGGCACGCAAACGGAACGTGCCCGTCCTGCTCAGCGTCGGCTACAGCAGCTGCCACTGGTGTCACGTCATGGCCCATGAGTCCTTCGAGGACCAGGAGACCGCCGACTACCAGAACGCCCACTTCGTCAACATCAAGGTCGACCGCGAGGAACGCCCGGACGTGGACGCCGTCTACATGGAGGCCGTGCAGGCGGCCACCGGGCAGGGCGGCTGGCCGATGACCGTGTTCCTCACCCCGGACGCCGAGCCCTTCTACTTCGGCACGTACTTCCCGCCCGCCCCGCGCCACGGCATGCCCTCCTTCCGGCAGGTGCTGCAAGGGGTGCACAGCGCCTGGGCCGACCGGCGGGACGAGGTCGCCGAGGTCGCCGGGAAGATCGTGCGGGATCTCGCCGGACGGGAGATCTCCTACGGCGACAGTCAGGCGCCCGGCGACGAGGAGCTGGCGCAGGCACTGCTCGGGCTGACGCGGGAGTACGACCCTCAGCGGGGTGGGTTCGGGGGAGCTCCTAAATTCCCGCCGGCCATGGTGATCGAGTTCCTGCTCCGCCACCACGCCCGCACCGGCTCCGAGGGTGCCTTGCAGATGGCGCAGGACACGTGCGAGCGGATGGCTCGGGGTGGGATCTATGACCAGCTCGGTGGCGGGTTCGCGAGGTACTCCGTCGATCGCGACTGGGTGATCCCGCACTTCGAGAAGATGCTCTATGATAATGCGCTTTTGTGTCGCATCTATGCTCACCTGTGGCGTAGTACGGGCTCGGAGCTGGCCCGGCGCGTGGCGCTCGAGACCGCCGACTTCATGGTGCGCGAACTCCGCACGAACGAGGGCGGGTTCGCCTCCGCGCTCGACGCCGACAGCGACGACGGGACCGGCAAGCACGTCGAGGGCGCCTACTACGTGTGGACGCCCGAGCAGCTGCGCGAGGTGCTCGGCGACGATGCAGAGCTTGCCGCCCACTACTTCGGCGTCACCGAGGAGGGCACCTTCGAGCACGGCGCCTCCGTCCTGCAACTCCCGCAGCACGAGGGCGTGTTCGACGCCGAGAAGGTCGAGACCGTCAAGCGCCGCCTCCTCGAGGCCCGGGCGGCCCGCCCCGCCCCCGGCCGGGACGACAAGGTCGTCGCCGCCTGGAACGGCCTCGCGATCGCCGCGCTCGCCGAGACCGGCGCCTACTTCGACCGCCCCGACCTGGTCGAGGCCGCGCTCGGCGCCGCCGACCTGCTCGTCCGGCTGCACCTCGACGACCACGCCCGCCTCGCCCGCACCAGCAAGGACGGCCACGTCGGTGCCAACGCGGGCGTACTGGAGGACTATGCCGACGTCGCCGAGGGGTTCCTCGCGCTGGCCTCCGTGACCGGCGAGGGCGTGTGGCTGGAATTCGCCGGGTTCCTGCTCGACCACGTCCTCACCCGCTTCACCGACGACTCCGGCGCCCTGTACGACACCGCCGCCGACGCCGAGAAGCTGATCCGCCGGCCGCAGGACCCCACCGACAACGCCGCCCCGTCCGGCTGGACCGCCGCCGCGGGCGCCCTGCTGAGCTACGCTGCCCAGACCGGCTACGAGCCCCACCGCACCGCGGCCGAAAAGGCACTCGGCGTCGTCAAGGCGCTCGGCCCGCGCGTCCCCCGCTTCATCGGCTGGGGGCTCGCTGCGGCCGAGGCCCGGCTCGACGGTCCGAGGGAGGTCGCGGTCGTCGGCCCGGCGCTGGACGACCCGGGCACAAGGACCCTGCACCGCACGGCACTTCTCGGCACCGCCCCGGGCGCGGTCGTCGCCGTGGGCACGCCGGACAGTGACGAGTTCCCGCTGCTCGCCGCCCGCCCGTTGAGCAACGGTGAACCGACGGCGTACGTCTGCCGTAACTTCACCTGTGACACCCCGACGACCGATCCGGACCGTCTGCGGACGCAACTGAGCGGCTGACAGCGGCTGATGACAGGGCGCTGAGCGGCGGGTATCCGGAGCGGAGGCGTTCGTTCAGGGTGTCCAAATGGGCCACGTCCTTCGGATACCTCCCAGTAGTCGCCCCACCGTTCCGAAACAAACTATTTATCGGAACAGCTCCCACGCTTCACAGTTCCCCCTTAATCTCTGCACAGTGACGTGACGGAGGGGGGCTTCCGTCGCGAACAGGGGGCTTGGGGATCTGGGGGATCTGTTGCTGACGTCTGTCTTCATCGCTGCCGTCTCGTTGGCCTTGTTCTGGATGGCGGCCTTCACCTTGTGGTGGCAAATGCACGCGTGGCGTACGCCCGAAGTGCTCGCCTCCACCCGCTTCAGCAGCCCGGAGGGCGGCGAGCAGCTGTCCTTCTCGCTGCTCCTTCCGGCGCGGCACGAACAGGCCGTGCTCGACCACACCATCCAGCGGCTGCTGGAGTCCAGCCACACCGACTTCGAGATCATCGTGATCGTCGGGCACGACGACCCGGAGACCACGGCGGTCGCCTGCGACGCCGCGGAGCGCGATCCGCGCGTGCGGGTCGTCGTCGACACCCATGAGAAGAAGAACAAGCCGAAGGCCATGAACACGGCGCTGCCGCACTGCCGCGGCGACGTCGTCGGGGTCTTCGACGCCGAGGACCAGGTCCATCCGGAGCTCCTCGCCCATGTCGACCACGCCTTCCGGTCCACCGGCGCGGACGTCGTGCAGGGCGGGGTCCAGCTCATCAACTTCCACTCCAGCTGGTACAGCCTGCGCAACTGCCTGGAGTACTTCTTCTGGTTCCGCTCCCGGCTGCACCTGCACGCGCAGAAAGGGTTCATCCCGCTCGGCGGCAACACCGTCTTCGTACGGACCGACGTACTGCGGGAAGCCGACGGCTGGGACCCCAACTGCCTCGCCGAGGACTGCGATCTGGGTGTCCGGCTCTCCAGCGTCGGCAAGAAGGTCGTCGTCGCCTACGACTCCGACATGGTGACCAAGGAGGAGACCCCCGGTTCGCTGATGTCGTTGCTGAAGCAGCGCACCCGCTGGAACCAGGGCTTCCTCCAGGTGTACCGGAAGAAGGACTGGAAGCAACTCCCGGGCTTCGGGCAGCGGTTGCTCGCCCGCTACACCCTGATGACGCCGTTCATGCAGGCCTTCACCGGCATCATCATCCCGCTCAACGTGGCGATCGCGCTCTTCCTCGACGTGCCCGTGAGCATCGCCTTCGTCACCTTCCTGCCGCTCGTCACCGCCATGGTGACCTTCGTCTTCGAGCTCGTCGGACTGCACGACTTCGGCAAGCAGTACGGCCTGCGCGTCCGCTTCGTCCACTACCTCAAGCTCATCGTGGGCGGCCCCTTCTACCAGGTGCTCCTCGCCGGGGCCGCCATCCGCGCCGTATGGCGTGAGCAACGCGGCCGCAACGACTGGGAGCTGACCACGCACGTCGGAGCACATCTCACCGCACCGACCGGTACCGCTGTGACCCGAGAGGACGTCCCCGCGTGACCTCCACCCTTCCCGCGGTGACCGCTCCTACGGTCCCCGCGCAGAGACAGCCTGCGCCTGAATCCGGTCCGGCCGGCCGAACGGCCCCGCCGCGCCGACTGCGTTCCTCCCGCTCCGACCTCCTGCTGTGCGGCGTCCTCCTCGTGGCGATCATGATCGTGCAGGGCTGGAACATCGCCGACTACCCGACGCTCAGCGACGACGAGGGCACGTATCTCGCGCAGGCCTGGGCGGTCCAGGAGGGCCGGGGCCTGGCCCACTACACCTACTGGTACGACCACCCGCCGCTCGGCTGGATCCAGATAGCCGCGCTGACCTGGATACCCGCCATGCTCAGCCCCGAGTCGATGACGGTCGGCTCGATGCGGGCGACGATGCTGGTGATCAGCGGCATCAGCGCGATCCTGGTCTACGTCCTGGGCCGCCGCCTGTCCCTGCCCCGCTGGGCCGCCGGGCTCGGCATGGTGATCTTCGGGCTCTCGCCCCTCTCCGTCGTCCTCCAGCGCGAGATCTTCCTCGACAACCTCGCGGTGATGTGGACGCTGCTCGCGTTCACCCTCGCCGCTTCCCCGAGCCGCCACCTCTGGCACCACTTCGGGGCGGGCATCGCGGCCGCCACGGCCGTCCTCACCAAGGAGACGATGCTCGTCATCCTGCCCGCGCTCCTGATCACCATGTGGCGGCACAGCCACCGCGACACCCGCAAGTTCGCGGTCACCGGCGCCATCACGGCCTGCACGCTGATCGGTTTCTCGTACCCCCTGTTCGCCCTCCTCAAGGGCGAGTTGCTGCCCGGCAGCGGCCACGTCTCCCTCTGGGACGGCGTCAAGTACCAGATGACCAGGCCGGGTTCGGGCTTCATCCTCGACCAGGGCTCCGGCTCGTACGGCGTTCTGCAGTCGTGGCTCTACTACGACCGTGTGCTGCCGCTGGGCGGCCTGGCCGGCGCGCTTCTGCTGCTGGCCACCTGGCGCTGGTCGGTCACCGCCCGCGCGCTGGCCGGACCGGCGGCGACGGTGGCGATCCTCGCCGCGCTGGCCCTGCGCCCCAACGGCTACCTGCCCGCGATGTACGTTATCCAGGCGCTGCCCTTCCTCGCGCTCGTCCTCGCCGGAGGCACCGCGTCCGTCGCCCACGCCGTGGTGCGCAGGTGGCGGGCCGAGGGGGAGAAACGGTACGTCACCGGTGGGCGGTACGCGCTCGCCGCCGTCCTCGCCATCGCCGCCGGCGCCTACGTCGTACCCCGCTGGTACGACGCCACGCGCACCGCCGTCACCCTCGACGCCAACGCCCCCTACAAGGCCGCCTCCAGGTGGCTGAGCAGCGAGGTGGAGAACCCGAAGGACACCCGGGTACTCGTCGACGACGCGATGTGGCTGGACCTGGTGCACGCCGGGTACCGGCCCGGTCTCGGCGTCATCTGGTTCTACAAGGCCGACCTCGACCCGGCGGTGACGAAGACGATGCCGCGCGGCTGGAAGGACATCGACTACGTCGTCGCCTCGCCGACGGTCCGGCGCGACGCGGTCGACCTGCCCAACGTCAAGGCGGCCATCCAGCACTCGAAACCGGTCGCCGTCTTCGGTACCGGTGAGGACCGGATCGAGATCCGGCAGATCCAGACCACCGGCAGCGCCGCAGGAGGCGACCGATGAGCCAGGAATCCATCGTCCCCGGAGAACTCGACGATCCGGCCTCACGGGCCGTGGAGGTGCCGGAACCCGGCGCCGTCACCATCGTCGTACCGACCTTCAACGAGTCCGCGAACGTACGGGAGTTGCTGCACCAGATCACCGAATCGGTGCCCACGCGGCTGCCCTGCGAGGTCGTCTTCGTGGACGACTCCACCGACGACACCCCCGAGGTCATCCAGGAGGCGGCGAAGGACTGCCCCTTCCCGGTCACCGTCCTGCACCGGGACGAGCCGGTCGGCGGGCTCGGCGGCGCGGTCGTCGAGGGCATGAAGGCGGCCTCCTCCGACTGGATCGTCGTCATGGACGGCGACTGCCAGCACCCGCCGTCCCTGGTACCGGAGTTGGTGGCCACCGGCGAACGGGCGAACGCCGGTCTGGTCGTCGCCTCCCGCTACATCAAGGGCGGCAGCCGTGCCGGGCTGGCGGGCAGCTACCGCGTGGCCGTCTCGCGCGGCGCGACCTGGCTGACGAAGTCCCTCTTCCCGCGCCGGCTGCACGGCATCAGCGACCCGATGAGCGGCTTCTTCGCGATCCGCCGCAGCGCGGTCACCGCCGACGTCCTCCAGCCCCTCGGCTACAAGATCCTCCTCGAACTCGCCGTGCGCAGCCGTCCGCGCGGCGTCACCGAGGTCCCGTTCGTCTTCCAGGACCGGTTCGCGGGGGAGTCCAAGTCGACCGCGCAAGAGGGCTTCCGCTTCCTGCGCCACCTGGTCGGTCTGCGCACCGCCTCGCCGGTCGCCCGCATGATCGGCTTCGGCCTGATCGGGGCGACGGGCTTCGTGCCCAACCTGCTGGGCCTGTGGGCTCTCACCGCCGGCGGCATGCACTACGTGCCGGCCGAGATCCTCGCCAACCAGCTCGGGGTGGCCTGGAACTTCCTGCTCATCGAGCACCTGCTGTTCCGCGACCGGCGTCGGCACCGCCAGTGGTGGGACCGCGTCGGCAGGTTCGCGCTGCTCGCCAACGCCGATCTGCTGCTGCGCATCCCGCTGATCGCCCTCTTCGTCCACCGGTTCGAGATGGGCGCGCTGTCCGCGACCGCGCTCGCACTGGTGACGACCTTCGTCCTGCGCTTCGTGGCGACCGAAGCGCTGGTCTATCTGCCGCGCAGGGGGCTGCGCGGGAGTCGCACCGCAAGGAGAGCCGTATGAACAGACGTCGTTCGACCAGATACATCAAATCCAGGCGAAGAACCGCACTCATCGGCGTGGGCGCGCTCACGGCCGGCCTGCTCCTCACCTCACCCCAGTCCGCCTCCGCCGCCAACCTCATCAAGAACCCCGGCTTCGAGACCGCCGGCACGGCCGACATGCCGTACTGCTGGGAGAAGTCCGGCTGGGGCGACAACGACTTCACCTTCTCGACCGTGAACGACGCCCACTCGGGCTCCAAGGCCATGAAGGTCGAGCTGACCCGCCGGGTCGACGGCGACCGCAAGGCGCTGATCACCGAGTCCACCGAGTGCGCGCCGGTCGTCACGGCGGGCAAGCAGTACGACCTCGGCCTCTGGTACAAGTCGACGACCCCGGACACCTCCCTCACGCTCTTCCGGCACGACGCCACGGCGGGCTGGCAGTACTGGACCGACCTCAAGACGCTGGACATGGCCGGAAGCTGGACCGAGGCCACGGTCCGCACCCCCGAGGTCCCGGCCGGCACCGACCGCATCACCTGGGGCGTCTCCGTCTACGGCACGGGCTCGGCGACCACCGACGACTACACGATGGAGCAGGTCGCCGACCCGGTTCCGGACCCGGTGTGCACGGGCACGCCCGCGGAGTGCGCCAACGGCCGGTGGGACGTGCTGCCCATGCAGAACCCGGTGCGCTCCATGCACTCGGTCGTCCTCCACAACGGCAAGGTGCTGCTGATCGCGGGCTCCGGCAACAGCGAGGAGCAGTTCAACGCGGGCACGTTCACCTCGGCCGTGTACGACCCGGCGACCGGGAAGTACAAGATCATCCCCACCCCGAAGGACATGTTCTGCGCCGGGCACGTCCAGCTGCAGGACGGGCGGGTGCTGGTGATGAGCGGCAACAAGGCGTACCCGGTTCCGGGCGGGCACGGCTACGAGGGCTACAAGGACTCGTACATCTTCGACCCGGCCACCGAGACGTACACCAAGACCAACGACATGAACGACGGCCACTGGTACCCGTCGGCGACCGCCCTCGGCAACGGTGACGTCATCTCCTTCGGCGGCCTGCGCGAGGACTCCACCGGCTCGGTGACGGCCGAGCTGTGGTCGGACGCCGAGCAGCAGTGGCTGCCGACGTGGAAGGTCAACCAGACCTGGTCGTACTGGGGTCTGTACCCGTCGATGATCCTGATGCAGGACGGCCGCCTCTTCTACTCGGGCAGCCATGTCTTCGGCAACAACATCCCGGGCACCGGATCGGCGATCTACGACTACAACGCCAACACGATCACGCAGATCCCGGGCCTGCAGAAGAAGGACGAGCGCGACCAGTCGGCCAGCGTGCTGCTGCCCCCGGCGCAGGACCAGAAGGTCCTCACCCTCGGCGGCGGCAATATCGACTCCAACCCGGAGGGCAACCGGCTGACCGACGTCATCGACCTCAAGTCCGCCAACCCGGCGTACGTCGCCGGCCCGCCGATCCCGCAGGGCACGGTCGACCTCGGCAACGGCCCGGTGCCGCAGACCGGCGACCAGGGCAAGATGTACGTCTCCGCGGTCCTGATGCCCGACGGCAAGGTCCTGGAGACCGGCGGCGCGCTGCACAACCGCGCCAACCCGGTCTACGAGACGTCCATCTACGACCCGGCGACCAACACCTTCGACCCGGTCGCCGTCGACCCGGAGGCCCGCGGCTACCACTCCTCCGCGTTCCTCCTCCCCGACGGCCGCGTGATGACCACCGGCGACAACCCGGGCAACGGCACCTGGAACCACAACGTGTCGATCTACACCCCGCCCTATCTGCTCAAGGGCGAGCGTCCGACGATCACTTCGGTGATCGACACCGAGTGGAACTACGGCGACACCCAGCGGATCACCGTCGACCGGCCCATCGCCAAGGCCGAGCTGATCCGCCCGGCGGCGGTCACCCACTCCTCCGACCCGAACCAGCGGTTCGTGGACCTGCCGCTGTCGGTGGACGGCAACAACGTCGACCTGAACGTGACGAGCAACCCCAACCTGGCCCCGCCCGGCTGGTACATGCTCTTCGCGGTCGACGCCAACGGCGTCCCGTCGGTGGCCAAGTGGGTGCACCTCCAGGGCCCGCAGGCCCTGAGCGCGACGGACGCCTCGGCACACGTCCACTCCTTCGCCGACTCCCTCGAGGGCACGGTCACCGAGCCCGGCAAGAAGAAGACCTCGCAGAAGGTGAGCCCGACCGTCTCCGGCTGCGACCGGCACTACGGCTCGATCAACGTCTGCGTGCCGACCGCCTTCCCGGACGAGGTGAAGAAGACGACGGCCGCCCGCTGCACCTGGCTGGCGAAGAACGACTACGGCCGCCTGAAGGTCAACGGCAAGGACGACCCGCTGAAGCTCGACCGCAACAAGGACGGGATCGCCTGCGGGAAGGGTGACGTCAGGAAGCGTTAACTTCTCTCGGCGAACTCTTCGAGGGCGCGCTCCACGATGGCCACCAGCTGCTCGTGGTGCGCGCCCTTCCAGTACGCCCGTCCGCACTGCCGGCACTGCGCGAAGACGTCGTACGTCCGCTGCGTCCCGCCCTGCAACTGGTCCGCCACCTCCTCCTTGGTGGCCTCCTTCAGCAGGCCGTTGCAGGCCGTGCAGCGGGTCCACGGCTCCAGCTCGGGGCGGAACCGGTCCAGGACGTCCCGGAGTTGTTCCTCGGGGCGGGTGCTGTAGACGAAGGCGCCCGCCCAGAGTTCGCGGCGGCGCAGCAGGCCCCGGTCGCGGCTGAGCATGACCCGTTTCTCGGCCGCCGAGCGGGCGGCGAGGGCCGGGTCGCCGATGTCCGTCGACTCGTACGCCGTGTCCACGCCGAGCAGGCGCAGGCGGCGGGCGAGGGTGCCGAGGTGGACGTCGAGGAGGAAGCGGAGGGGCGCGCCGGGGACCTGTTGGGGGCGCTTCACGGGCCTTACCTCGACCGTGTCGCCCGCCACGGGGACGTACGAGGTCGGCACCTCGCCGCCGTTCACGACCAGCGCGCCGGCCTCGGTCAGCGGGACGCCGAGGGACTCGACGACATGGCCGAGGGTCGAGATGCCGTCGGTGGTGACCGGGGTGGCGCCCAGGCGCCGCCCGTTGGGCAGGAACGGGCGCAGCTCGGGGGCGAAGTCGACGTGGATCTCGGGACCGTTCACCTGGTCAGGATGTCACGCCGGCAGGCCGTGACCTGAGGACTCGTGGGGGGGGAGGCCGTACTCGAAGAGGTCCAGCGCGCGGTCGACGAGGTCGAGGAGATCGTCCCGGAAGTCGTTCTCGGCCCAGTACAGGGAGATCTCCGACAGTCCGCCGATGAGGGACTTCGTGTAGACCCGCACCTCCAGGCTGCCCTCGTCGCGGCCGGTGCGCGCCGCGACGGCCTCGGCGAGCAGCTTGCCGGTGGCCGACATGCTCTCCAGCATCCGGGAGCGCACCGCGGGGACCTCCACCATCAGCCGCGCCCGGAGCCGGGTGACCTCGGGTTCCTCGGACGTTCCGAGGCCGATGGCCTTGCGCATGATGTACCGCACGGAGTCCATCCACGGCTCGTCCGCGGGCCGGGCGCGCAGCTCCTGGAGCAGGATCGCGTCGTACTCGTCCGTGAGGACGATGTCCTCCTTCGTGGGGAAGTAGCGGAAGACCGTGGACGGCGACACCTCGGCGCGCTCGGCGATCTGCTCGATCGTGGTGGCGTCGTAACCTTGTTCCTGGATCAGCGCGTACGTCGCGTCGCGGATCGCCGTCCGGGTCTTGATCTTCTTCCGCTCACGAAGTCCCAGCTGGGGACGGTCGGTGGGGGGAGAGGTGCGTGCGGGCGTCATGAGGGTCATTGTCGGGCATCGGCCCGCGGCGCGACCATGTCCGGGCTCTCGGAGCCCTCGACGGCGGTGCTGTTCGGCAGGAACGCCGCGGACAGCAGCGCGGCGACGAGGGCGGCGACCCCGCACACCAGCAGCACGACGCCCATGCCGTGGACGTACGCGCTGTTCGCGGAGGCGGCCAGTTCGGCGGAGCCCGTCTGCCGGGCGACCAGGTGCGCGGCGACCACGGACTCCCCGGCGGTGTCGGCCGCCCGGGCGGGCAGCCCGGTGACGTCCAGCCGGTCGCGGAAGGCGCCGGCCAGCAGGCTGCCGAGCAGGGCGATGCCGATCGCGGCGCCGACCTGGCGCAGCGTCATGAGCAGTCCCGAGCCGCTGCCGGCGCGGTCGCGGGGAAGGGTGCCCAAGGCACCGTTCATCGCGGGGATGAGCGCGAACCCGAAGCCGAGGCCGGTGATCGAGAGCCACAGGGCGGTGAAGCCGTAGCCGGAGTCGATCGTCGTACGGCTGCCGAGGAGCGCGGCGAAGGCCAGCACGGCCAGGCCCGCGCTCACCGGCGCCCGGGCGCCGAACCGGGCGACGACCGGCTGGGCGGTGCGCGAGGCGACCAGCAGACCGCCCATCATCGGCAGCAGGCGCACCCCGGTGCCGAGGGCGTCGTGGCCGAGGACGGCCTGGAGATACGGCGGCAGCACGAAGAGCAGGCCGGACAGGACGAACATCACCAGGGTCGCCGCGAGGGCGTTGAACAGGAATCCGCGGTGGGCCAGCAGCGCCATGTCGAGCATCGGCCGCTCGGCCCGCCGCTCGCGCAGCACCAGCCCGGCGATCAGCACCACGGCCGCGGCCAGCATGCCCAGCACCAGGGGGTCGCCCCAGCCGCGGACGGGCGCCTCGATGATCGCGTAGATGAGAGCGCCGAGCCCGGCCGCGGTGAGCGCGGTGCAGACGGTGTCGACCTTGGGGGAGGAAGGGTCGCGGGACTCGGGGAGCAGGAAGACGCAGGCGGCGATGCCGAGCGCGGCCATAGGGACGTTGACCAGGAAGACCGAGCCCCACCAGAAGTGGTCGAGCAGCCAGCCGCCGATGACCGGGCCGAGGGGCAGGCCCAGCGCCGAGCCCGCGGAGATGATGCCGACGGCCTTGCCGCGCTCGTCCGGCGTGAAGAGCGAGGGCAGCACCGAGAGCGCGAGCGGGGTGACGAGGGCGGCGCCGACGCCCATCGCCGCGCGGGCGGCGATCACGGCGTTCACGTCCCCGGCCAGCGCCCCGACCACCGAACCGGCCAGGAAGATCCCCAGCCCGACGATCAGCATCAGCCGCCGCCCGAACCGGTCGCCCAGTAGCCCCGCCGGGAGCATCAGCGCCGCGAACACGACGACGTACGCGTCCGCCATCCACTGCTGCTCGCCGGTCGTGGCGCCGAGGTCACCGGCCATGGTCGGCAGCGCCACGTTGAGGATCGTCATGTCGAAGCCGAGCGTCAGCATGCTCGTGACCAGGGCGGCGAGGGCCCACCAGCGGCGGGGGTCGGGGTAGGACTCGGTAGTAGCCATGAAATGAGAGTAGCTCTTAAAATCTAGAGACTGTCAATTGCTATCAGCTCTCGAACGCATGAAAAATGGCCACGGCTCGAAAGCCGTGGCCATCCGGGAGAAGGCTGGTCTACGCGTGCTGGTACGCCACCAGCGAGATCCCCACGTAGTGCACCACGAACGCCGCCAGCGTGAACGAGTGGAACACCTCGTGGAAGCCGAACCAGCGCGGTGACGGGTTCGGCCGCTTGATGCCGTAGATCACCCCGCCGGCGCTGTAGAGGAGGCCGCCCACGATCACCAGGACCAGGACCGCGATGCCGCCCGTGCGCATGAAGTCGGGCAGGAAGAAGACGGCCGCCCAGCCCATCGCGATGTAACAGGGCGTGTACAGCCAGCGCGGGGCGCCGACCCAGAAGACCCGGAAGGCGATGCCCGCCGCCGCGGCGCCCCAGATGCCCCACAGCAGCCACTGACCCTTGGCGCCCGGCAGGAGCAGCATCGTCAGCGGCGTGTAGGTGCCCGCGATGATCAGGAAGATATTGGCGTGATCCAGTCGGCGCAGAACGCCGTCCATCCGCGGGCTCCAGTTGCCCCGGTGGTACAGCGCGCTCACGCCGAACAGCAGGCAGGCCGTCAGGGCGTAGATGCCGCAGGCGAGGCGGCCTCTGGGGGAGTCGGCGAGCGCGGTGAGTACCAGGCCCGCTATGAGTACGGCCGGAAACATACCGAGATGCAGCCAGCCGCGCAGCTTGGGCTTGACCGGATGCGGCAGGGAGAGCGCGACGGGACCGCGGCCGGCGGCCGGCGTGTCCGTGGGCGCGTCGGGGGCGGACGCAGTCATGCGGGGCATCGTACCTACGGAACAGTAAGTTACGAACCGGTGTGCGAACAAGAGTGGCCATCGTCTCACGGGAGTTGAAGCGTGTGTGGCCGCTCTCTGAAGCGGACGTGGCCAGCCTCACGTTCGCTCACCTGTGGGGTCCTCTGGACAGATGGGCACTCTCGTCGGATGATCAAATGAGTGCGGTCGGCACCGGATGAGCGCCCAAGATCGCATCCGGGTCGCAGCCCCCACGGGGCCTCCAACAAAAAATCCCTCATTTAGGAGCAATCGTGGCGCGCGACATAGCGGCTCCCCCTGTCGTTCCCACCACCCACAAGGAACTGATCTCGTGGGTGAACGAGATCACAGAACTGACGCAGCCGGACAGCGTGGTCTGGTGCGATGGATCCGAGGCCGAGTACGAGCGACTGTGCGAAGAGCTCGTGGCCAAGGGCACCTTCAAGAGGCTCGATCCGATCAAACGCCCCAACTCGTACTACGCCGCCTCCGACCCGACCGACGTCGCGCGCGTCGAGGACCGGACCTTCATCTGCTCCGAGAAGGAGGAGGACGCCGGCCCGACGAACCACTGGAAGGCGCCTTCCGAGATGCGGGAGATCTTCTCCGGTGAGAAGGGCATCTTCCGCGGCTCGATGAAGGGCCGGACGATGTACGTCGTCCCGTTCTGCATGGGCCCCCTCGGCTCGGACCTCTCCGCGATCGGCGTCGAGATCACCGATTCCGCCTACGTCGCCGTGTCCATGCGCACCATGACCCGCATGGGGCAGCCGGTCCTGGAAGAGCTGGGCTCCGACGGTTTCTTCGTGCGTGCCGTGCACACGCTCGGAGCACCGCTGGAGGAGGGCCAGGAGGACGTCCCCTGGCCGTGCAACAGCACCAAGTACATCTCCCACTTCCCGGAGACCCGTGAGATCTGGTCCTACGGCTCCGGCTACGGCGGCAACGCCCTGCTCGGCAAGAAGTGCTACGCCCTGCGCATCGCCTCCGTCATGGCCCGCGACGAGGGCTGGCTGGCCGAGCACATGCTCATCCTCAAGCTGACCCCGCCGCAGGGTGAGTCCAAGTACGTCGCCGCCGCCTTCCCGTCGGCCTGCGGCAAGACCAACCTCGCCATGCTGGAGCCCACCATCTCCGGCTGGACGGTCGAGACGATCGGCGACGACATCGCCTGGATGCGCTTCGGCGAGGACGGGCGGCTGTACGCCATCAACCCCGAGGCCGGTTTCTTCGGCGTCGCCCCCGGCACGGGTGAGCACACCAACGCCAACGCGATGAAGACGCTGTGGGGCAACTCCGTCTTCACCAACGTCGCCCTCACCGACGACAACGACATCTGGTGGGAGGGCATGACGGAGGAGACCCCGGCCCACCTGACGGACTGGAAGGGCAACGACTGGACGCCCGAGTCAAAGACCCCCGCCGCCCATCCCAACGCCCGCTTCACCGTCCCCGCCTCGCAGTGCCCGATCATCGCGCCCGAGTGGGAGGACCCCAAGGGCGTGCCGATCTCGGCGATCCTCTTCGGCGGGCGCCGCGCCACCGCCGTACCGCTGGTGACGGAGTCCTTCGACTGGAACCACGGCGTCTTCCTCGGCGCCAACGTGGCCTCCGAGAAGACCGCCGCCGCCGAGGGCAAGGTCGGCGAGCTGCGCCGCGACCCCTTCGCCATGCTGCCGTTCTGCGGCTACAACATGGGCGACTACATGGGCCACTGGGTCGACGTCGCCAAGGGCAAGGACCAGTCGAAGCTGCCGAAGATCTACTACGTCAACTGGTTCCGCAAGAACGACGAGGGCAAGTTCGTCTGGCCCGGCTTCGGCGAGAACAGCCGCGTCCTGAAGTGGATCGTGGAGCGCTTGGAGGGCAAGGCGGAGGGCGTCGAGACCCCGATCGGCATCCTGCCGACCAAGGAGGCCCTGGACACCGACGGCCTCGAACTGGACGACTCCGACCTGGACTTCCTCCTCACCGTCGACAAGGAGGTCTGGCGCGAGGAGGCCGCCCTGGTCCCCGAGCACCTCAACACCTTCGGCGAGCACACGCCCAAGGAGCTGTGGGACGAGTACCGCGCGCTGGTGCGGCGCCTGGGCTGAGACAGCCCCCGCCTACGCCGCGGCCGGCTCCGATCGTGCCCTGACCAGCAACGTCGTCACGGCCGGCCGCGGTGACAGCACCCTGACCGGCGAGGCCCGGCGAGGTCCGGCGAGGTCCCGCACAACGGCGTGCGGGACCTGGGGCCCTTCTGAGGAGGGCCCCAGCCGCTCACTTCGAGCGGTCCTCCAGGTACCGCGTGTGCGACTCCTGCCGCCGCGCCTCGGTCTCGCGCACCGCCGCGGCCAGCCGCTCGGCCTCCTCGTGCAGCAGAGTCAACTGCCGCTCCAGATGCCGTTCCGGTGACTCCTGACCCGGCGCCAGCCGCGTCCACCACCGCGTCCGTACGAACGTGTCGACCGCCTCCGGCACGTCCTGCCGTACGGCCCGGGACAGCGCGTGCACGCCCTCCGGGTCCTGGGCGAGCACCTCGGTGACCCAGCCGGGGTCCAGCAGCGCGGCCAGCAGCTCGGTCAGCTCGGTGAGCCGGCCCGCGGCGGCGGGCGGCAGCTCGACGTTCGCCAGATAGCCCCGGAGCCGCTCGAAGTCGGCCCGCACCTCGTCGAGCTGGGCGGAGGGATCCGGGAAGTCGGGCAGCGGCGGCCGCTCCGGCGGGGCGATCAGGGCCCCGGCGCCGTACAGGCCGACCACGACCACGGGCCAGTACGGCCCCGCCACCCCCGCGAAGGTCAGCACTACGCCGGCCAATCCGCAGGCACTCCCGGTGATGTTCTTCCGGGACTCGAGATAGCCGAGGAACTTACTGGTAGCCACGGATCTCCTCGAAGGCGCCGTCCAGCGAGCCCTGCTGGGCGTCGAAGAGGCGGCCGCCGGTCAGCTCGGCGATGTGCTCCAGCTCGGACTTGTCGGAGTCGCCGAAGAGGATGGGGAAGACGGGGATGTCCTGGAAGGTGCTCTTGAGCCCTGTGTAGAAGCGCTCGAAGTGCTCCGCGTCCTCGCCGGTCGTGTTCTCGCCGTCCGTCATGAGCACGATGGACGAGAACGTGTCCCGGTCGACGGCCAGATGCCCGTACGCCGCCTCCAGTGACGTGTAGATCGCGGTGTCGCCCTCGGCGGTGAGCCCCTCGGTGTCGCGGCGGATCGCGTCGAGGCCGGTCCGCGGATCGGCGGGGTTCACGACATGCGTCCGTACGCTCTTCACCGCCGACCCGAACGGCATCAGCGTGACCTCCTCGCGCTCGCGGAAGTCGCTGGTGAGCCCGGTGAGCGCCGTCTTGAGCCGCTCCAGCCGGTCGCCCTTCATCGAGCCCGAGGTGTCGAGGACGTAGACGGTCCTGGACGGGCGCCGCAGCTCGTTCTCGTAGGAGTCGAGCAGGCCGTCGGCGACGGACCGGCTGCCGGGGAAGGGCAGTTCGTGCCGGCGGTCGGTGTCGAGGCCGGCCGCGGGCGGCACGGAGGCGACGACCGGGCGGCGGTGCGTGCGCTCGCTGATCTCCCGCTGGATCTGCGGCGTGCGCAGGGCCTCGGTCAGGCGGCGCACGTCCTCGCGGGTGGCGGCGTTCGTGGCCGCGAGGGAGGAGAGCGGGTAGTCGGCGGTGACGACCCCGTCGCGGGGGCGGATCACGGTGAGCCCGGGGATGCCCTTGAGGACGGACTCGTAGTTGAGCAGGGCGTCCACGTTCCCGCGCCGCTCGTAGGCGGTCGCCAGCCAGCCCGACGAACCCGACGTCAGCTTCTGCCCCTGGAAGAACTCCTTCAGCCGGGGCGTGGCCTTCGTGACATCCGCGTCCGTGAGCGCGGACTGGGCGCCGGAGAGGGCGGAGGCGACCGAGACGAGCGTGGAGAAGCCGGAGTTGGAGCGCGCCGGGTCGGTCATGCCGTACGTCAGCTTCCCGTCCCGGACGGCCTGCTCGATCCGGGACCAGGTGACGTCGTCCGGCTGCCAGCCCAGCTTCCCCACGGTGGCCGTCTTCACCCCGATCGCGACCGGGCTCGACATCACCGGGGTCTCGGAGACCACCTTCTTCGCCGCGTCGGGGCGCAGGCGCAGATAGTCGTTGGACGACAGCCACACAGCGTCGTACCGCTCGTCCGCCTCGCCCTTCGCCAGCAGCTCCACGGCGTCCAGGGTGCCCATGTACGTGGGCCGGACCTTGATGCCCGTGTCCTTCTCGACCCGGTCGAGGACCGGGGTCATGTCGCTGAGCTCGCTGGAGGCGAGGACGCGGAGCGTGCCGGGTTCGGGGGCGGCGGGGTCGTCCGGCTTCTCCGCCGTGGTGGTGCAGGCGGTCAGCAGGGCCATCGCCGCGACGGCGACGGCCAGGGGTCGTCGCATGCCTCGTCCCATGCCTCGTCTCATGCCTTGTCCCATGCCGCGTCTCATGTGAGCCCGCCTTCCAGCGCGCCCTGGGACCGGCTGCGCTCCAAATACGTGCTCGCGTGCTGGAGTTCCGACGTCAGGGACTCCACGGTGGCCGCCATCGCCTCGGTCGCCTGGACCTTGTAGGTGTCGATGGCGTCGAGGGTGCGGTAGATCTGCTGGAAGGCGGTGCGCAGGGTGTCGGCGCCGACGGCCGGGTCGGCGGCGATCCGCTGGATCTCCCCGCTCTGGGTCGCCAGCATCTCGGCGTTGCCCCGGATCAGATCCTCCGTCGTCCCGCGCAGGGCGTTGACCTGGTCGACGACCTTCTTCTGGTTGTCGAGCGCGGAGGCCAGCATCACGGAGATGCGCAGCGCGGACACGGTGGTGGTGGCAGCCCGGTCGACGCCCTTGATCAGCTCCTCGTTGTTGCGTCGTACGACGTCCATCGCGAGGTAGCCCTGCGCGCACACCGCGAGCTGGGTGAGCAGGTCCTGATGCTTCTGCCGGACGGGGAAGAGCACGTCGGCCCGCAGAGTGTCGGCCTGGGCCGGGTCCGCGGCCTCCGTCGTCGAGATGTGCTGCTCGACGGCCGTGTCGAGGGCCTCGGTCAGCACGACGTACTCCTGCAGTTTGCCCATGGTCTCCCACAGGCGCACCCGCTCGGTCTGCAACGCGGCGTTGTCCCGCCGGAGTTCGTCCTGACCGCCCCGCAGGGAGCCCACGATCTTGTTCAGCGTGCCCTGTGCGGAGGCGTACTTGGCGACGTGGTCGCGCAGCTTGTTGCCACCGGGCAGCCGGGACAGGAACTTCCGCCCCTTGGCGACGGGCAGGTCCCGCGGGTCCAGGTCCTCCACCACCCGCCGGAGTTCGACGAGCGAACCCGATACCAGGGACTGCGCGTCGCCGCCCTTGGACGGCAGGCTGCGCACGGTCCGCTCCAGCATCCGGTTGGACTGCGCGGCGGCGCTGCGCATCTCGCCGGCGCCCAGCGCCGTGATCTCGCCGACCTTGCCGGCGAACTCGGGGGAGCGGGCGTCGAGGGCGGCGAGGCCTTCGACGTACGCGGAGGCCTTCTTGGCCATGTCCGTACGGACGTCGTCGTCGACGGGGACGAGTCCGCCGG
The DNA here is from genome assembly GCF_002291145.1 of Streptomyces sp. SA15. GTDB lineage: Bacteria > Actinomycetota > Actinomycetes > Streptomycetales > Streptomycetaceae > Streptomyces. Next base: position 3,591 of record NZ_NTGE01000088.1, on the reverse strand, counting down.
CCTTCTCCCGGGGTACGGGTGTGACGGCCTCGGGCGGGGTGAGCGTGAAAGTGTCGTCGGTGTTGTCGGTCATGTGCGGTTCCCCCTATCCGCGCGCCCGGCGCGCCATCTCGTCCAGCACCTCGGAGGTGGGCACGGGCGCCTGCCGGATGCCGGTCAGCTTCTGGTTGAGGTAGGCGGCGTGGGGGGCGGTCGCCTTGGTGAACTCGGCGGTGGCCCCCTGTGGCCGGAACCCGTGCCGGACGGCCAGTTCGCGCAACACCGGGTCGCTGCTGAGGAGTTCACCGAAGGCGCGACCGTTGTCGGTGAGCGGTACGACGGTGTGGTCGCTGTTGGCGGTGGTGTCCGGGTAGAGGACGGTGAGGTCGTCGAAGCTCTGCTTGTCGTGGAGCAGGGCGGCGACCTGGGACTCGTAGACGAGCACGAGCGGGTTGCCGGCGCCGCTGACGAAGTCCCGGAAGGCCGCGTCCGTGCTGGACTGCTGGGCACCCTGGACGCTGACCAGCTTGCGCATCAGGGGCGCGGTGCGGTCGACGTCGGCTGCGCTCGCGGCCACCTTGCCGCCGGCGGCGACATAGGAGGCGGTGGCGAGGTAGAGGGCGCCGGAGTTGGAGGTCTCCGGGTCGGTGGTCGCGATGTAGAGGGTGCCGGTCAGCTCGCCGTACTTCTCCGCGCCCTTGAGTTGCTGCCAGGTCCGGTCGCGTTCGGCGGCGTCGAGGTAGGCGCCCATCTTCAGGGTGCCGCGGTTCTTGTCGAGGACGGCGAGCCCGTTGTCCGCGAGCACCTCGGCGGCGCCGCGGTGGGCCACGACGACGAGCGGCGAGTAGAAGGGCACGGGCAGGGGCTGCCGGGCCTTGTACTTCGCGGCGAGTTCGTCGGCGGGCGCCTGGCTGGACGGGAAGGCGAGGTCGTAGCCCTTGAGGTCCAGGCCCTCCATGGCCCAGGACCCGGAGGTCTCCGCCTGCACGGCGTAGCCCTTGGCGGCAAGGGCCTTCACCACGTCGGGATCGGCGAAGAACTCCGCCTTCTCCGATCCGATCATTGCGCGCACGGTCTTCGTTGCCGTGCTCGTGTCCCCGTTGTCCCGGCCCGCTACGACGGCTGCCACCACTCCGCCGACCAGCAGCACCGCGAGGACGATTCCTGCGATACGTCTCACGTCGGGGAGCGTGCTCGCGGAACCCAACGTTCCCAGGCGAATCGGATGAACGGGGGGTGACTTACCGGTCCCGGTACGCAACGGGCCCTGTTCTGAACGCAACGGGCCCTGTTCCGACTCGGCTCAAGCCGGCGCAGTGCGTGGCACCCGGCCCGCGCGTCGCTGCGGGTGCGCGCGGACCGGGGCCGATCGGGGGTGCCCTTCCTCGGGCTCGGTGAGGGTCAATGGGACGCGAGTTCGCGGGGCTCCAGGGCTGCCGCGTGGGCGTCCATGCGCTCGGCGGCGAGGATCGCCGCCGCGGTGTCGGCGCGGGAGGCCGCGACGACCAGGGCGCGGCCCGCCAGCGCGTGCGCCCGGTGGTGCACGGCCGCGAGATTCGACTGCCCGCCGACAGCCGTGAGCGGCGCGCGGGCCGACGTACGTCCTGCCCGCAGCCGGGCCACCTGCTCGGCGAGCCGGTCGGCCGCGGTGTCCAGATCGGCGGACGGGGCCAGCGCACGCAGCTCGTCCGTGACGGCGAGCAGCGCGGCAAGATGGCTCGCGAGCTGGATGTCCAGCTCTTCCTCCCGGGAGCGGTGCGGGAAGTCGGGGGTGGTGCCGGCCATCGTGCTGTGGAGGGACCGACTGGAAGACGCAGTGCGGATCGGTTCGTACATGGGGGATGGCCTCCTGTGCTGTCAGGAAGCCATCCTAGCTTAGATTTCGTCTAAAGTTGAGTGATTCACAAAACCGGACCGCGTGTACACACAGGGTGAACGGCCTTCGCCCGCAGCCTTTACGGCTGGCTGTAACCGTCCAGGAAGTTCCCGATCCGAGTGATCGCCGATCGCAGGTCCCCCGCGGTCGGCAGGGTCACCACGCGGAAGTGATCCGGCTCGGGCCAGTTGAAGCCGGTGCCCTGGACGACCATGATCTTCTCCTGGCGCAGCAGGTCCAGGACCATCTGCCGGTCGTCCTTGATCTTGAAGACCTCGGGGTCGAGGCGCGGGAAGAGATACAGCGCCCCCTTCGGCTTCACGCAGCTCACGCCGGGGATCTGCGTCAGCAGTTCGTACGCCACGTCGCGCTGCTCCCGAAGCCGTCCGCCGGGCAGTACCAGGTCGTTGATGGTCTGCCGCCCGCTGAGCGCGGCGACGACCCCGTGCTGCCCCGGCATGTTCGCGCACAGCCGCATGTTCGCCAGGATCGTCAGACCCTCGATATACGAATCGGCATGCGCACGTGGCCCGGAGATCGACATCCACCCGACCCGGTACCCCGCCACCCGATACGCCTTCGACATCCCGTTGAAGGTCAGGGTCAGCAGGTCCGGGGCCACGGCCGCGGTCGGCGTGTGCGTGGCGTCGTCGTACAGGATCTTGTCGTAGATCTCGTCGGAGCAGACCAGCAGATTGTGGCGGCGGGCGATGTCGGTCAGCCCGCGGAGCATCGCCTCGTCGTAGACGGCCCCCGTCGGGTTGTTGGGGTTGATGATGACGAGCGCCTTGGTGCGGTCGGTGACCTTCCGCTCCACGTCCGCGAGGTCGGGCATCCAGTCGGCCTGCTCGTCGCACCGGTAGTGGACGGCCGTACCGCCGGACAGGGAGACGGCCGCGGTCCACAGCGGATAGTCGGGCGCGGGCACGAGCACCTCGTCGCCGTCGTCCAGCAGCCCCTGCATCGCCATCACGATCAGCTCGGAGACGCCGTTGCCGACGAACACGTGCTCGACGTCCGTCTCGATGCCGAGGGTCTGGTTGTGCATGACGACGGCCCGTCGCGCGGCCAGCAGCCCCTTGGCGTCGCCGTACCCGTGGGCCGACGACACGTTCCGGAGGATGTCCTCCAGGATCTCGGGCGGACACTCGAACCCGAACGCGGCCGGGTTTCCGGTGTTCAGCTTGAGGATGCGGTGACCTGCCGCTTCCAGGCGCATCGCCTCCTCGAGAACCGGGCCCCGGATCTCGTAACAGACGTTGGCGAGCTTGGTCGACTGGATCACCTGCATGTCTGGGAGCTTACGGCCCGGTAACGCATCGTGGGCCGTGTTTTCCACCACGTGAGACGCGGTGGTTTGGGTGGATATCGCCGACAGGTGTCCCGGCAGCCCCTCCCGTCTCTACAATGCGCGGCCATGTCCAGCCCACCGGAGTACGAAAACGGTGCGTACGGCACCAATGGTGCGACCGGCGCTCACGGCGCGAGCGCGGGCGACGGGCCGCAGGAGGTGCCGAACGTGTACCACCCGCTGGCCGAGTCGATGCCCGCGTACGAGGAGTACGCCGATCCGGCGGCCGCGCACGGCTGGCAGAACGCGTACGACGAGACGAGTGAACTGCCTCCGGTCGGCGAGACGGGTGAACTGCCGCCGGTCGAAGAGATCGGCGAGTCGCGGACGGCGGCCGCCGTCGCGCCGGTGGCGGCTCGTGGTGCCGGCCCGGGCCGGCGGCGGG
>NZ_NTGE01000112.1 GCF_002291145.1 Streptomyces sp. SA15 | reverse complement strand
CCCGGGACCGGCGGGCAGCCCCGACCGCGCGGGCACCCCCGACCCAGCGGGCCCCTCGCACCCGCTCGGCGCCACCGCCCGCGAGGGCTCAGGCGCCTCCGGCCGCGAAGCCTCCCGCACCCCCGACCGCGAGGCCCCCACCACCCCCCTCCTCCCGCACGACGAGTCCGACAAGCTGGCGCTGCGCCTTCAGCACGCGATCGCCGGTTTCGTGGACGGGCCGCGGGACGCCGTACAGGAGGCCGATCATGTGCTGGAGGAGGCCGCCTCCCGGTTCACCGAAGCCGTGACGCAGCGGCGTCGTACCCTCCGCATGTCCTGGCAGACCACCGAGGGCGGCGTCGAGGGCAAGCCCGCGACGTCCGCCGACACCGAACAACTCCGCCTGGCCCTGCGGGACTACCGCGAGCTCGCGGAACGGCTGCTGCGCCTCTGAGGCAGCGGCGCTACTCGGCCGTCGTCCGGCCCTCCCGCCACCGCCGTACGACCTCCTCGACGTCGTACGGCTTCAGACCCAGCGGGGGTCCGGGCGGCGGCTTGGCCAGGTGGTCGCGGATCTTGACGTTGAGGTCCTCGACCAGCTCGCGGACGATCCGCTCGGTCGGCGCCTGCGCAGCCGCCGCGAGCGCGTCCTCGGCCTCCTTGCGCAGCGCCAGCGCGGGCGGCAGCACCGACCAGCCCTCGCGGGCCATCTTCCGCTTGATCCACCACAGTTCGTCGTACGGCGCGTCGATGACGCCCGGCAGCGGCTTGCCCGCACCCGGCAGCCGGTCGAAGGCGCCCCGCTCCTCCGCCTCCCGGATCTGTCGGTCCACCCTCCCCCACTCTCAACTACGTTCGAGCGGAGGGACCCCCATCTCGAACGGAACTCCGGGTGGCTTTCGCTCGGCCATGAGTCCAGTGTGCCGGACGCGTTGAGGCCGGGCGATTTATCATTCGGCGGCTGAGCAAGGACACTTCAGGAGGAACGCACGTGCTCGAACTCACCATGGCCGCCGTCTCCGCGGCCGAGGAGGGCGCCACGGCCGGCATGCTCATGGCCGACGCGCCCAGCGACCCGGGCGCCGTGCTGCGGGTGGGCCGGGACAAGTCCGTGTGCCGGCTGGCGACGCCCGACGACTGGCTGTTCGTCTCCCGCGTCCACCTGGAGTTTCTGTGCGGCCCCGAGGGCACCTGGCAGGTGACCTGGCTGCAGGGCTCCCAGCCCGACCCGTCCTCCGAGGTCCGGCTGACCGTCGGCGAGTACGCCCAGCCCCTCGCGTACGGCGGCACCGTCACGCTGCCCCGAGGCGGCAGCGGCGAGATCGTCATCCACGACCGCACCGCCCCGCGCAGCGTCAACGTCGGCTTCTACCACGAGCTCTGACCACCGGCGACAACCGAAGACCCAAGGGGACGTAAAGCGCAGTCCTACGCCAGCACCCGAGCCATCGCGAACCCGTCGTACCCCTTGCTGCCCACCGTCTGGATCGCCGTACCGCTGAGCCTCGGGTGCCTGCCGATCAGTTCGATGGCGGTCCGGGTGCCCTGGATGTCCGGCGCGGTGCTGTCGGCGTCGGCGACCCGGCCGCCACGCACCACGTTGTCGACGACGATCAGGCTGCCCACGCTCGTCAGCTTGAGGGCCCACTCCACGTAGTGCGGGTTGTTGGCCTTGTCGGCGTCGATGAAGACCAGGTCGAAGGGGGCCGGGTTCTCGTCGGCCAGCTGGGGCAGCGACTCCAGCGCCGCGCCCACCCGCACCTCGACCAGCTTGTCGAGGCCCGCGCGGGCGATGTTGCGGGTGGCGACCTCGGCGTGCCGGGGGTTGTACTCCAGCGAGATCAGGCGGCCGTCGGCGGGCAGCGCGCGGGCCAGCCAGATGGTGCTGTAGCCGCCGAGGGTGCCGATCTCCAGGATGGTGCGGGCGCCCTGGAGCTGGGCCAGGAGCTGCAGGAACTTGCCCTGGGGCGCCGTGACATTCACGCGCGGTAGCTCGGCCGCCTCGCTGTCGCGCAGGGCCGCCTCGAGGGCCTCGTCGTCCCGGGCGAGGTGGGTGGTGAAGTAGTCGTCGACGTCGTCCCAGAGCTGCGACTCGCTCATGCACCTGTGCCTTTCGTACGCCCGGTGTTCCCTGTCAGTGTCCTCCCCCCGACCCCTTTCAGCCCACCGGCCCAGGCGCCCGCTGTGATCTTTCTCGCTTTCAGCGGAGGCAACCGAACCTCCATCCGACTATCGTCATCGAGACAAAAGGAGAACGGACGTCAGGTGAAGAGGGGGTTGCCTGCGTCCCTTTCCGGGGGTGGTGCGAGCCTCTTAGGGCTCGTAAAGGAATCCGACGCGTGTGACGCGCGGGACGAACGGGGCGGGAGGCCGACGAGGCGTGGCGAATGCGGAGCACAGTGGGCGACCGGCGGAGGCTTTCGGAGCGACGGCCGTCGGAGCGACCCAGGCACGCCTGCGCCTGGCGCGGCTCGGCCTGTGGCTGGTCGCGGCGGTCCTCGCCGTACGACAAGTGGCCGTCGTCCTCAGTACGCCCCGGGGGGAGCGGCTGACCGACCTGGAGACCTGGGTCGGTCCGAACGGCGTCCTGCATGTGAACGGCTCGCTGTACGACTCGACGGCGTTCACCGGCACCCCTTTCGGTGGACTGGTCATGAAACCGCTGACCAGAGCCGCCGAGCAGGCCCTCGGCTGGGGCTGGACCTTCGGCACGCTGCTGCTGGTCGTCGCCCTCGGCCTGATCGCCGCCCGCGCCCTGCCGCAACCCGTGAGCAGACGGACCTCCCTGCTCGCCGCGCCCGTCGCGGTCAGCCTGCTCATGCTGTCGCTGCCGGTGCGCAACACTCTCTGGCTCGGCCAGACCAGCATCATCCCGGTCCTGCTCGTGCTGGCCGGCTGCTTCGCCGTACGCGGTCAGCGGGCCAGCGGCCTGCTCGTGGGCTTCGCGGCGGCCCTTCAGCCGACCGTGCTGCTCTTCGCGCCCCTGCTGTGGTTCACCGGCCGTCGTAAGGCGTCCGTCGCCACGGGGATCACGTTCGCCGGATGCACAGCGCTCGCCTGGGTGGCGATGGCGCACGACTCGTACACCTACTGGGTGCACCACATGGCGGGCGTCGGCCTCGGCGGCCCGGCCGACGACCTCGCCAACCAGTCGTTGCACGGCGCCCTCCTCCGGCTCGGCCTGTCCGGCCCTCTGGAGATCACCCTCTTCCTCCTCCTCGGCGCGACCGTCGCGGTCCTCGGCGTGCGCCGGGCGGTGCGCTACGCAGGCGACGGACAGCTCCTGCTCGCCGTGGCGATCACCGGCTGTGCCGCGATCGCCGTCTCCCCGACCACCTGGCAGCACCAGCTGCTGTGGGTGCTGCTCGCGGTCGTCGGCCGGGTCGGCAAGCGGGCCTCCGACCGGTACGTGTGGCCGGTCGCCGTCGTCCTGGTGATGACGCTGCCGGCGAAGATGATGCTGCCGAACATGCCGGCGCTGTACGCCCTGCGCGACAACGTGGTGCTGCTCGCGGCCCTGGCCGCCGCCACCCTCATCCCGTTCCTGTCCCGGACGTCGCCGTACTACCAGTCACCGATCCCGACGGAATTCGCGGAGCCGGTCCCCGCACGCTTCAAGCGCGTCCCGCTGCTGCCCTTCCTCCGCCGGGTCCTCACCCGCCCGAACCTCCTGCTGGAACTGCTCCTCATACGCGTCACGTACGCCGCCTACCAGCGGGTGCGACTCGCGGCGACCGGCGGCAGCAACGCGGAGGGCCGGGCGCGGGCGGAGGACAACGGCCAAGAGATCCTCGATGTGGAGCGGTGGCTCCACATCGACATAGAGCACTGGGCCAACCACGCCGTGGTGAAGGTCGACTGGATCCGCGACTTCTTCGACTTCTACTACGAGTCCTTCCACTTCGTCGTCCCGCTGAGCGTCCTCGCCGTCCTGTACTGGCGCAGACCCGTCGACTACCGCTGGGCCCGAGCGGCCCTCGGCTTCACCACCCTGCTCGCCCTGGTCGGCTTCTGGCTCTACCCGCTCGCCCCGCCCCGCCTGATGCCCTCGCTCGGCATCATCGACACCGTGCACGGCGTCCAGGACTTCTCCCAGCCGGACTACGGCACCCTGACCGCCCTCACCAACCAGTACGCGGCGATGCCGTCCCTGCACTTCGGCTGGTCCCTGTGGTGCGGCCTGGTCATAGCGATCATCGCCCCGAAGTGGTGGATGAAGTCCCTCGGCCTGCTGCACCCCCTCTTCACGGCCACGGCGATCGTGGTGACCGGCAACCACTGGATCCTGGACGCGGTGGGCGGCGCTATGGTCGTCGGGGCGGGCTTCGGGCTCGCCTACCTGTTCCAGGGGCCGAGGGCGCGTACGACCGGACGGGCCGACGGCGCCGGGAAGCCGTCGGCCCGAGTTCCCACGGATACGTCAGCCCGCGCTGACCTGTAGTTCCTTCACGCCGTTGATCCACGCGGAGCGCAGGCGGCGCGGATCGCCCGTCGGTTTCAGGTGGGGCATGGCGTCGGCGATCGCGTTGAAGATCAGGTCGATCTCCAGGACGGCCAGGGACTTGCCGAGACAGAAGTGCGGGCCTCCGCCGCCGAAGCCGAGGTGGGGGTTGGGGTCGCGGGTGATGTCGAAGGCGTCCGGGTTGTCGAAGACCTCCGGGTCGTGGTTGGCGGAGGCGTAGAACAGCCCGACCCGGTCGCCCTTCTTGATCTGCTTGCCGCCCAGTTCCGTGTCCTGGGTGGCGGTGCGCTGGAAGGAGTTGACGGGGGCCGCCCAGCGGACGATCTCCTCCGCCGTCGTCGCCGGGCGCTCCGCCTTGTACAGCTCCCACTGGTCGGGATGGGTGAGGAAGGCGTGCATGCCGTGGGTGATGGCGTTGCGGGTGGTCTCGTTGCCCGCCACGGCCAGCATCAGCACGAAGAAGCCGAACTCGTCCGAGTTGAGGTTCCCCTCGTCCTCTGCCGACACCAGCGTCGTCACGATGTCCTTCGCGGGGCACTGCTTGCGGTCGGCGGCCATGTTCATCGCGTAGGCGATGAGCTCGGTGGCCGATTCCTGGCCGATCTCCTCGGTGATCGCGTACTCCGGATCGTCGTACGAGATCATCTTGTTGGACCAGTCGAAGATCTTGGCCCGGTCTTCCTGCGGGATGCCGATGAGCTCGGCGATGGCCTGGAGGGGCAGTTCGCAGGCGACCTCGGTGACGAAGTCGAAGGAGCCCGAGCGGGCGCGGGCGCTGCTGACGATCGCGTGGGCGCGGGCGCGCAGACGGTCCTCCAGCGCCCGTATGGCGCGCGGCGTGAAGACCCGCTGGACGATCTGGCGGACCCGGGTGTGTTCCGGCGGGTCCATGTTCAGCAGGATCAGCCGCTGCGCGTCGATCGCGTCGCGCTCGATGTGCTCGTTGAAGCGGATGATCGCCGTGTTGAGGTACGAGGAGAACAACTCCGGGTGCGTGGAGACGTACTTGACGTCCGCGTGCCGGGTGACGGCCCAGTACCCCTCGTCCTGGAAGCCGGCGAGATTGGACGGCTGGGGGACCCAGCGGACCGGTTCGGCCCGGCGCAGCTCGGCGAACTCCGGCAGTGGGACACGGTGTTGCAGCAGATCGGGATCGGTGAAGTCGAACCCGTCGGGGAGCGCTGGACAGGGCATCGGCAACTCACTCCAGCCTTCTGACGGTCCATCAGGAACAGAGCTGCCGTGAACGTAGTAACGGGTTCTACAAGTAGCAAGGGATGCAGCGCCCTCAATTGCCCGCACACCTCTTGCGGTTGCGGGTGGCCGGTCAGCAGACTGCATACAGAACTAGAACGCGTACTAGTTCCGAGGGCTGTTCGGAGGAGAGGACCCGCACCCATGGCCGCCGAACCCGTGATCGTCGAAGCCGTACGCACCCCCATCGGCAAGCGCGGCGGCGCGCTCGCCAACCTCCACCCCGCCTATCTCCTGGGCGAGACCTACCGAGAACTCCTCGGCCGCACCGGCATCCCCGCCGACTGCGTCGAACAGATCGTCGGCGGCACGGTCACCCACGCCGGCGAGCAGTCCATGAACCCCGCGCGCACCGCTTGGCTGACGATGGGCCTGCCGTACGAGACCGCCGCGACGACCGTGGACTGTCAGTGCGGGTCCTCGCAGCAGGCCTCCCACATGGTGGCCAACATGGTCGCGGCGGGCGTCATCGACGTGGGGATCTCGTGCGGCGTCGAGGCGATGTCGCGGGTGCCGCTGGGGTCGGGGTCGAAGCACGGGCCGGGAAAGCCGTTCCCCGACGAGTGGAATGTGGACCTGCCGAATCAGTTCGAGGCGGCGGAGCGGATCGCCCGCCATCGCGGGCTGACCCGGGAGAACGTCGACTCGCTGGGGATGATCTCCCAGGAGCGGGCCGCCGTCGCCTGGTCCGAGGAGCGGTTCAAGCGGGAGACCTTCGCCGTCCAGGTGCCGACCACGGAGGACGAGCAGCGCGCCGGGCAGGGCATGTGGCGGCTCGTGGACCGGGACGAGGGTCTGCGCGACACGTCGATGGAAGCGCTGGCGAGGCTCAAGCCGATCATGCCCACGGCCGTGCATACGGCGGGCAACTCGTCGCAGATCAGCGACGGCGCGGCGGCGATCATGTGGGCCTCGAAACGGATGGCCCGGGCGCTGAAGCTGCGGCCTCGGGCACGGATCGTCGCCCAGGCGCTGGTCGGCGCCGACCCGCACTTCCACCTCGACGGGCCGATCGACGCGACGCGCGCCGTGCTCGGCAAGGCCGGCATGTCCCTGAAGGACATCGACATCGTCGAGATCAACGAGGCGTTCGCGTCGGTGGTGTTGAGCTGGGCGCAGGTCTTCGAGCAGGACCTGGCGAAGGTGAATGTGAACGGCGGCGCGATCGCGCTCGGGCACCCCGTCGGAGCGACGGGGGCCCGGCTCATCACAACGGCCCTGCATGAACTGGAGCGCGCGGACAAGGAGTTCGCGCTGGTGACGATGTGCGCCGGTGGCGGCCTGGCCACCGGGACGATCATTCAGCGGCTGTAGCCGACGTCCACGTGACGAAGGTCGTGAACGCGGCGGGGTCGAGGGTGAGGATCGGTCCCGCCGGGTTCTTGGAGTCGCGGACGGCGATGGTGGAGGTGGGGGCTTCGGCGATCTCGACACATTCGCCGCCCTGGTCGCCGCTGTACGACGACTTGCGCCAGGTCAGTGGGCCGAGCGGGGCGCATTCGATGCAGGAGCCGCCCTGGTCGCCGCTGTACGACGACTTACGCCACTGAGTCCTCGTCGGAATCGCGTTGTTCTCCATAGCGTTCCTCCATCACTCGCCGGATCAGCTCCGCCGAGTCCTTGAGGGATAGTGCGGCGGCTCGGAGATGATCGTAACGGAGTGAGCAGTCCTTGACGGTGTCCGGGTTCGCGGTCGGATGTCCGGTGCCGTACCCCTCGGTGTAGACGATGGTCGGGTCGCTCGCGAAGCGGAAGAGGTCGAACGAGCCTTGCAGTCCCGAGTGCACTCCGGCTGTGAAGGGCAGGATCTGGATATTGATCCGGGGATTGTCCTCGAACGACAACAGCTGAGCCAGTTGACCTCGCATGACCTCCCGACCACCGATCTCCTGGCAGAGCGCGGCCTCGCTGATGACAGCCCAGAAGACCGGCGGCTCCTCCTTCTCGAAGATGCGTTGACGGGCCAGCCGTACGGCGGTGCGGTCATCGAGGTCGGCCTGGTTCAGCGCACCCAGCACGGCCCGCGCATACGCCGTTGTCTGCAGAAGACCGTGAACCAGGTGCGTATGGAACGTGCAGATCTCCGTCGCCCGCGCCTCCAACTCCGCGACCTTCTGAAACCAGGCCGGAAGTTGGCTGCGCATCACCAGGTCGACGAGCCGGAACAGCAACCCCCCGGTCCCCAGCGCGGCGTCCACCCGTTGGCTGAACTGCGGCGTCGGCAGTTTCCGTGCTGTCTCGATCTGGCCGATCATCGAGCCGGTGTAGTTGACGATGTCGCCGAGCTGCCGCTGTGTCAGCCCGGCGGCCTCCCGATGTCGCCGCAGCTCGTAGCCGTAGTAGTCGAGCGCCGATGCGCCGGGATCGAGAGCGTGGATGTTGGTCACGCGAGGCCCCCTCTCGGGCAACTCGGTCCACTGCGGAACCAGTTGTGTCCGTTCGGTAGCCCAGAGTAGTCAGGCGAGGTCACGCTCGTCTCGTGAACGCATACATTCCCCCCGTGCATGGGGGACCCGCCCCCGTCCAGTACCGGATGAGCCTCGCCGTGGGCGAACACTCCGCCGGCCACATCCGCAGTATCGTCCGCTCGCTGCTCGGCGAGTGGCGGCTGCCGCAGCTGTCCGCCGCCGCCGAGCTGGGCGTGACCGAGCTGGTCGCGAACGTCGTACGGCATGTCCCCGACCGGCGCTGTGTGCTGGTGGTGCTGCGGCTCGGGGCGGGGGAGGGGGTTCGGGTCGAGGTGGCCGACGGGTCGCCCGAACTGCCCTGTCTGTCGGCCGAGTTGTCGATGGAGGCGGAGGGCGGGCGCGGGCTCGTGCTGTTGGAGGCGGTGGCCGACAAGTGGGGGGTCGAGCCGAGGTCCGGAGGTGGCAAGACGGTGTGGTTCGAGTGTCTGAGGTCCGGAGGGTGACAGGGCGGGCGGCCTGGACGGCGGCGAGGCCCGCGCCGGTGAGGGCGCGGGCCTCCCAGCCCGGTGGTGCGTCCGGCGCTACTCGTTGATGGAGAGGCCGAGCAGGCGGGTGTTGTCCGGGATGCCGTGGGACTCGTTCTTGTCGAAGGACAGGTCCCACACCCGCTCTCCGGTCTGGAGGTGCAGGGAGCCGCGGTTGTTCGCGGTGTGGATCTCCCGGAGCTCGTACTGGTCGTCCTCGTTGGTGGCCCGGCCCGAACCGCTCCAGCAGACGCTGCTGTCGGGGTCAGGGTTGCCGCTCGTGTCGAAGTCGAGGACCAGCGAGCCGTCCGGCGCCTCCGCGCAGACCGGCCACCGGTCGACACTCTGAGGCTGCTGGGCCTCGGCGCCGGCCGGTGCGGCGGTCGCGCCGAGGGCACCGACGGTGGCCACGGCGAGCAGGGCGGCGGATGTCTTGCGACGAATGGCGAATGCCATGTGGGTGTTTCTCCCCGTAGATCGGGTGCATCGGTCGCCATCGAGTCTTGCGCCATCCCCAATGTCCAGGGAAGGGGCTTTTGATCGAAGGCGGGAGTGCATTGATAGCGTCGGAGCTATGGCTGCATCGGGAGGTAGCGCGAAGTTCGCGAGGTATCCGAGCATTCAGCAGTTACAGCTGTTCCTGATCCTTTCCGAGGAGCTGCACTTCGGCCGCGCGGCCCGGCGTGCCTACATGGCCCAGCCGACGTTCTCCCGTCACATCACCACGCTGGAGGAGCGGTTGGGCGTCAACCTGGTGGACCGGACGACGCGCAGGGTCGCACTGAGCGCGGCGGGTGAGACGCTCGTGGCGCGGGCGCGCAGCGTGGTGGAAGCGGCCGACGGGCTGTGCCGGGAGGCCGCGACGCGGGCGAACGCCGCCGCGGGCCGAATGGTGATCGGCTCCTTCGAGGCGATGACCTCGGTCGACCCGATCCCGGCCGTCCTGGACGAACTGCGCAGGACCCGGCCGCGGTTGGACGTCGAGGTGCTGCGCATCGGCTTCGACGCCGCCACGGCGATCCTGCGGGGCGAGGTCGACGCGGCGTTCGTGGCCCTGCCCGTCCCCGACGGCATCCAGACCCTGCCGCTGACCGGCGGGCCGCGCTGCGCGGCGATGTCCAGCGACAACGCGCTTGCCGACAGGGGCCCACTGACGCTGGCCGACCTCGCGCGCAAGCCCCACATCGGCTGGTCGGAGCGGGTGCCGAAGGTCTACCGGGACTTCTGGGCCGTGGACCCGCGACCGGACGGCGAACCGGTCCGGTACACCCCGCACGCGGTCGTCGACTACGAGAGCGCCCTGCCGCTGATCGCCATGGGCGAGGGCATCCAGCTGCCGCCGGACGCCGCCCGGTGGCTCTACCCACGCCCCGGTGTCTCGTACGTCGAGGTCACCGGCCTCCAGCCGTGGACGGCCGCGCTGGCCTGGCTGCCGGGCAAGCGCGACGAGCCGTTCGTGGCGGCGTTGCGGGAGGCGACGCGGGAGGTGTTGCGGCGGGGGCGGGGGTGGTTGATGTACCGGGAGGGCCTGTCCGGCGGATCAGGTCGAATATCGGCGGCGCCCCATTAACGCCGGTGAGCGGGGTCTGGTGCGTGCAGCTGCAAGGCGGAGGAGGGAGTCGACGGGGAGCGTCGGCGAGTGACGACAACGCGGCAGATGTGCGTGCCAGACCCCGCGTCTGCGGCATGATCCGCCGGACAGGCCCTAGATGACGCGGAAGAGGTCGGCGGCGGCGTGGACGTCGGTGAGGTCCTCGATGGAGCGGAGGTTGTCGCACAGGGCGTCCAGGACCGAGTCGGCTTCGGCGACGCGCGGGGCGCCGATGGCCACGCCGAAGACGCGGAAGCCCAGCAGGTGCTTGGCGTCGTTCCAGCCGCGCATCCATTCCTCGGTGACGCCGCAGTCGTCGTCGGTGAGCATCACGATGTCGCCACGCGTGCGGGCGGCGTCGTTGAACTCCTCCTCCAGCAGTTCGCCGGCCGCTGTCAGCGGCGTCTGGTAGCTGGTGCCGCCGCCGAGGAAGGTCTCCGCGAAGTCGAGGGTCCGGTCGATGCCGGCAGGCTGATCGGCCGGGAAGCGGAAGACCTGGAGCGTACATGGAGTGCGAGGTGTCCACGCACGCGATGATGGCGCCCCGGCCGGGTGAACTTCGACAGGAGGATCTCCCAATAGGATGCCCCCTCGACCCTGCCCGTGAGTTCCCGGGCCAGCTCGGACTTCGCCGTACCGGGCGGGCCGAGCACTAACGAGTGCTGTCCGGCCAGCAGCGTCACCACCAGCGTCCGCACCACGTCGGCCCGCTCGTAGAAACGGTCCGACAACTCGTCGCTGATCGCCCGCAGCCGCTGGGCCGTGTCCTGCGGGTCCGGTGCGTCCGGTGCGTCTTGTGCGCCCATATTCAACTCCTTGCCGGCGGCGCCCTGTTGGGCTGACGAGAGGGTGCTTCGCCCGAGCAAGATAACTTGGAGACCCGACCTGATCATCCCGACCGGCAGTCCGTAACGAGCTGCCGCTCAACAGCTACGACGCCGCCCCTCGACGCAGAACCGATTGCCTTCCGGGTCGGCCAGCACCACGTACGGCCGACCACCGGGCGGCAGGGTCTCGGGATAGTGCGGCCAGTCCACGTGCCGCGCCCCGAGCGCCACGAGACGGTCCACTTCCTCATCCAGATCGCGATCCCCCGCGTCCAGATCGAAGTGGATACGTGGATAGTCCTCGGCGGGACTCTCGCTCACGTCCATGGCGATGGCGACACCGGGCTCGCCCGGCCGCGGCTCGAGGACGATCCAGTCATCCCCCTCGAACCGCGGCGGCCGCCGCACGTATCCCAGCGCCCGGCGCCAGAACTCCCCCGCCCGCTCGTCGTCGTCCACACCCAACGAGATCTGCCGGATCGTCGCCATGGGCCACACTGTAGGCCGGGTTTTCTCAGAAGGAGGCGGCTGCCCACCGGACCCGTCCGGCGTCAGTGGGAACGTCTGCGGCGTCGGACGACGATGACCACGCCGCCCAGCAGAGCGGCGCAGCCTGCCGCGGTGGCGATGAGTGTCGTCCGGCCCGCGCCGGTGGCGTCCAGGGTGTCGCCGGACGGTACCGCCGCAGTCGGTGTGGCCGATGTGCCGAAGGCGAAGGTGACGTTGTCGTTGGAGGCGTCGGGGTCGTGGAGGGGGATGCCGGCCGGGCCGGGGCGCACGGTCGCCGTGCCCTTGGCACCGTCGTACGCCTTGGACGTCTTCACCCGCAGTTCGAACAGCTGGCTCTTGCCGGCGGCGACACCGAACGGCACGGTGCACACGTAATGCCGGTGGCCCGCCTCGAAAGGTGCCGTCCTGGTGCTGCCGTCCCGTAGAAGGCAGGGGCCGTACGGGCTGTCCTCCTCCTCATCGAAAATGATGCCGGTCGCGACCGCACCCTTGGGCAGGACGACATCGACCGTGGCGACAGACTTGTCGTCGATCCCGTACGCGGAGGCCGGGCCGTGGTTCAGGGCGCTGATGTCCAGGGCCCATCCGCCTGCACCACGCGGCTCCGTCGTGGCCTCGGCCGCGAGATCCGCGGAGTTGTCGGCCGCGACGGTGAATCGGCCCTCGGCACCCTTCTCGAATCCGCCTCCCGCTCCGGACGCCCGCACCAGGGTGAGCGCCGGCCCGGTGCCCTGGTGGCTGCCGCCGCCGGGCTCGACGCCGGGTCTCAGCAACTCGACCGAGTAGTCGGTCACAGCGGTCAGGACGTGCTCGCTGACCATGGCGGTCAGGGGGCTGCTCAACTCCATGGTGGCTCCCGCGGGCACGGAGTCCGGGCCGACAGGGAAGACGCAGGTGACGGATATCTGGCTGCCGGGGTCGCTGGGCTCATGATTTTCGCCGTACGCGCAGTTGGAGAACTCGCGGTCGAAGACCAGACCGCCCACCGATTCCCAGCGCAGCATGACGCGCCGGTCAGTGGCCAGATCCCCGGTGTTGCGGAGCCGGAGCGGAACATCGACCCGGGAGCCGATCCTGGCGTTGGTCACATCCGGCAGCTTGCCGACGATCAGGTTCGGGATGCCGACGACCACCTTCGCGTTCGCAGTGGTACCGGTGGCATGGTCGGCGCTGACGGTATATGTGATCGTGCCGTCGGCGCCGGGAGCGGCGCCCGCGTCCGCACGCAGGGTGAACTCGACCGAACGTGACTGCGAGGAATCCGTGTTGGCGCAGGTGATGACCTGCTCGTCGTCCTCGCACCTCGGGTCGTCGACCGTGAGGCTCGCGATGCCCGCCAGGTCACGCGCATCGATGACGAGTGTCTCGTTCGTGGGTACGGGGACCTGCGCTCCGTCGTCCCAGAACATCCAGCTCACATGGGCCGACTGCGCCGCCGACCCCACGTTGAGCTGTTTTTCGGCCTCGATCGTCGCGTAGGCCTGCGTCGGCAGGGGGGACGGTGTCGCGGACGGATCGTCGGCCACAGCGGCTGCACTGGGCGTCAGGGCGAGCATCACGGCAGCCGGCACTGCCCCGAACACCGTGCACTTGGACTTCATGCACATGTGATGCGCGCGCGGCCCGGAAGGTTGCCCTCCGGCAATGCGGCATGGAGAACGCTCAGCAACCGGCGCGCGGCAGCATTCGCGTGCGGGCGAGGTTGCCGAGCCAGGCGGCGGAATGTTTGGGGGTGCGTTCGAAGGTGTCGGGGGCGACGGAGATGAGGCCGAAGGTGGGCTTGTAGGAGCCCCATTCGTAGTTGTCGAGTGCACTCCAGTGCAGGTAGCCGCGTACGTCGAGGCCGTCCTCCAGGGCGGCGGAGACTTCCTGGAGGGCTCCGGTGGTGTAGTCGATGCGGCGGCTGTCGTCGTCGGTGGCGATGCCGTTCTCGGTGACGATCAAGGGGACGTCGCCCACTACCTCGGCGGTGTGGCGCAGGGCGTATCCGAGGGCTTGCGGGTAGTACTCCCAGCCGGTGAGGGTGCGTTCGGCGTCGTCGGGGGCGGGGATGGGACCGTCGGCGGTGATCCTGGTGCGGGTGTAGGACTGGACGCCGATCCAGTCGTCGCCTCGTGCGGCTTCGATGAAGACGTCTTCGCGGGGGTGGCTGTAGGCGGCGGTGGCGGCTTCGGCGCCGGGCAGGGCCTGGTAGACCTGGTTGGCGATCGACCAGCCGACCTGGATGTCGGCGGAGATCGCCTTGACGGCGGCCGTGGCGCGGTGGTGGGCCCGGATCAGAGCGTCGGTGGTGGCCTTGTCGGGGAGTGGGAGGCCCGCCGTGGGGGGTGCTTCGGTGCCCAGTTCGCGGATGGCGCCGGCGACCGCGATCATGTTGGGCTCGTTGATGGTGCACACGTGCCGTACGCCGGTGCCGATGACCGGCGCGGTCGCCCGCACGTACCGCTCGAACAGGTCCGCCGCCCCGTCCGCGGTCCAGCCACCGCGCTCGGCGAACCAGCGCGGGACGGTGAAGTGGTGCAGCGTGACCATGGGGCGGAGGCCGCGCTCGATGGCGCCGTCGACCATGCGCCGGTAGTGGGCGATCTCGGCGCGGGAGAAGTGTCCGGCGGCGGGCTCGATGCGGGCCCATTCGATGCTGAAGCGGTAGTCGGTGAAGCCGAGTTCGGCGAGCAGGTCCATGTCCTCGCGCCACCGGTGGTAGCTGTCGGCGGCGTCGAGGCTGGGCTCGGCGATGGAGCCGCCGCTGTGTTCCCTCTGCCACCAGTCGCTGTTGACGTTGTTGCCCTCGATCTGGTGGGCGGCGGTGGAGGCTCCCCACAGGAAGCCGTCGGGGAAGCGCAGACCGTCGGCGGTGACGTTCACGGCGGGCATGGCTGGGCCTTTCCGGAGGGGAGTTCGGGTCAGCGCGGTGACGGGCCGGGCCAGACGGCGGAGGCGTCGTCGCGATGAGGATCGGGCAGCCGGATCGGGCGGACAGGGACGGCGCACGCGTGGCCTTCGGTGACCGCCGTCCACGGGACGGGGTGCCCGGAGTAGCACAGGGTGGTCAGGGCGAAGACGTTGTCGGCGTACACCTCGACGTACTCGCCGATGGTGAGGATGCGCAGGGCGGTGGCGGGTTCGGTCAGGATGGTCTCGCCGAGTGAGATTCCGTCCTGGCCCGTGATCCAGAGGTTCTTGCCGTCGCAGCCGACGGCGAGGGCGGAACGGCCGCCGTCCGGGCCGTCGGTGCGCAGGGTGATGTCGACCGGCCCGGATATGCCGATGTCTCCGACCGCGTGCAGAGCGGGCTGGTCGGTCTCCTCGCCGAGCCAGGCGTCCAGGCCGGGCCACCATTCCAGGCGCGGGGCGGAATCACCTTGCACGACAAGGGCCTTGGGCTGGGCGAGCATGCCGCGGCAGCGCTCCCCGGTGTCGGTGAGGCCGACCTGGCGGGGCGTGGTGTGCAGGACGACGCGGGAGCCGTCGGGGGCGGGGATGACGCGGGGGGCGTACGAGCCGGTCGGCCCGAGAGGGCCGCGGCGCGTCCAGGGACCGCGCAACCGAGGGGCGGTCCACGCCTCGAACCCGCGGGTGGCGCCGATGGACCCGAGCAGCAGCCAGCTGCCGTCGTCGAGGCGTTCCAGGACCGGGCACTCCAGCTCGTCGACGTCGCCGGGGGAGATGAGCGGCGGGTGGACGGTCCAGTGCTCCAGGTCGTCGGAGGTGGCCAGGGCGACGCAGCCGCTGACCTCGACCGGGAGGGAGGCGTCGCTGGCGCAGACGACCATCGCCCATCCGTCCGTCTCGTCGTCGCGTACGACGAAGGGGTCGCGCCAGGCCATCTTCTCGCCGGTGCGGTACCAGCGCGGGTCCGCCTCGACGACCGGCCCGGTGCCGTGCCGCCGCCAGCCGGTGCCGTCGGTGCGGTCGGAGTGGGCGAGGCCGACGGACTGGAGCGGCCAGCCACCCGGCGTCAGCCCGCTCACGCCGGTGTAGAACATCGCCATTCCGGCGCCGTGCCGGACGGGGTGCATGGTCCACACCGCCTGCTGGTCGAAGCGGCCGGGCAGGCCGTTACCGAAGACGGGGCCCTGCGGCTGCCAGTCGACCAGGTCGGTGGACGTGGCCCGGCCGAAAGAGGTCTCCATCCGCAGATGGTCGAACTCGGCCGTCCAGGGCCCCTGCAGATGCAGCACGGCGTACGTACCGTCCTCGTCGCGCAGGAGGGCGAAGTCGTTCACGCAGAGGCCGGGCGGGGCGTATCGCATGTGCGGTTCCTGTCGGCTCACAGCGCCCAAACGCGTGCGCTGACCATCGATCCAAAACGGAGTCTGTTGAGAATCGGCCCAAGTAAATCTGAACGCAAACGCTTGCGCAACAACAGGGTCGGGTTTACGGTCACGTCACCCACAGATCACACCGACGTGAAACCAACGGGAGGAACCGCACCGTGACGGCCAGCATCAACGACGTCGCCCGCGCCGCCGGCGTCTCCGCGTCCACCGTGTCCCGCGCCCTGCGCGGCCGCCCGGGCGTGTCCGAAGAGGTGCGGGACCAGATCAAGGCCGTCGCCGCACAGCTCGGCTACACCGCCTCCCGCTCCGCCTCCAGCCTGGCCAGCGGCCGGACCTACACCATCGGCGTCCTGGTCCCTTACGTGGGCCGCTGGTTCTTCGGCACCGTGCTGGACGCCGCCGAGAAGGTGTTCAGCGCCGCCGGGTACGACGTCCTGCTGTACAACCTGGGCTCACCGGAGACACGCAAGCGTTTCTTCACCAGGCTGCCGGTCCGCAAGCGAGTGGACGCGGTGCTGTCGCTGCTCATCCCCGACGAGGAGGAGTCCGCCGCCCTGCGCTCCCTGGGCGTGCCGCTGGCCACCACGGTCGGCGGCCCCCGGCCCGGCTTCACCGTCGTCGGCATCGACGACCGGGCCGGCACCGAGAGCGCCGTACGGCATCTGGTGAACCTCGGCCACCGCCGCATCGGCATGATCAGCGGAGCCAGCGGGCCGCTGCACTGGACCACACCCATCGAGCGGCGCCAGGCGTACCTGGACGTGCTGGCCGATGCCGGGATCGAACACGACCCGGCCCTGGAGGCGGACGGCGACTACACCGTCGAGGGCGGCGAGCGCGCCATGACCGAACTGCTGGCCGCCTCGCGCCCGCCGACCGCCGTGTTCGCGCAGTCCGACGAGATGGCGATGGGCGCCCTGCGCGCCCTGCGCAGGCACCGGCTGAGGGTCCCGGACGACGTGTCCGTCGTCGGCTTCGACGACCACGAACTCGCCGACGTGGTCGGCCTGACCACCGTCGCCCAGCCCGTCGCCGGCCAGGGCGCCGAGGCCGCCCGGCTGCTGCTGCGTCACCTGGACGAGCCGGACGCCGAGCAGCCCGGCCAGGTGCAGATGCCCATCCGCCTCGTCCTGCGCGAGACGACCGCGCCGCCCAGTCCGCGCGGGCCGCAGTAACCCCCCAACCATCTTGAGCCCAGCCCCTACTACGAACCCTCGCCACAGCACGGAGGCACAGACATGAGCTCGACCAACAGAAGGCTCCGCCGCACAGCCAGTACGGGCCTGGCGCTCGCCCTGCCCCTGGCGGCACTGGCCGCCTGCGGCGGGGGTGGCGGCACCGACGCCTCCGCGGAGGCCGGCAGCGGCAAGGGCACCATCAGCGTCTGGGCCCACCAGGGCCAGAAGAGCGAGGACGCCGCGGTGCAGAACGCGGTGAAGTCGTTCAACTCCTCGCAGAGCGACATCAAGGTCGAGCTGAAGCTGATACCCGGCAACGACTACACCAAGACCATCACCGCGACCGACGCCTCCGAGCTGCCGGACGTGATGGAGTTCGACGGCCCGACCATGGCGAACTTCGTCTACAACAAGAAGCTGGCCCCGATCGACGACTACGTCTCCTCCAAGACGATGGCCAACGCCACCGACGCGAGCAAGTCCCAGGGCGAGATCGACGGCAAGCACTACGGCCTCGGCATGTACGACTCCGGGCTCGGCATCTACGGCAACAAGAAGCTGCTGGACGCGGCCGGCGTGAAGTACCCGACCGGCCTGTCCGACGACTGGACGGCCGACGAGTTCACCGCCGCGCTCAAGGCCCTGAAGGCCAAGGACTCCGACGGCAAGACCCTCGACATCCAGGAGAACAACGGGCTCACCAACGAGTGGGGCACCTACGGCTTCACCCCCGTCGTCTGGTCGGCCGGCGGCTCGCTCCTCAAGGACGGCAAGGCGGAGGGCGCCCTCGACACCCCGGCCGTGGTCTCGGCGCTGAAGACCTTCCAGTCCTGGAAGACGTACGTCGACCCCAACACCGACGGCAACGCCTTCGCCAAGGGCCGCGTCGCCCTGAGCTGGGTCGGCCACTGGATGTACCC
The DNA here is from genome assembly GCF_002291145.1 of Streptomyces sp. SA15. GTDB lineage: Bacteria > Actinomycetota > Actinomycetes > Streptomycetales > Streptomycetaceae > Streptomyces. The sequence continues at coordinate 41,941 of NZ_NTGE01000112.1, read as the reverse complement.
CACCTACAGCAAGGCCCTCGGCGGCGACCTCGTCGTCCTGCCCCTGCCCGACTTCGGCAACGGCCCCAAGACCGGCCAGGGCTCCTGGGCGTGGGGCATCGGCGCCGACAGCAAGAACGCCAAGGCGGCGGGAGCCTTCCTCGACTACCTGCTCAACGACACCAACGTCACCGCCATGACGACGGCCAACGGTGCCCCGCCCGCCACCAAGAGCGCGCTCGCCGCGAGTCCCCTGTACAAGCAGGGCGGCCCGCTCCAGCTCTTCTCCGACCAGCTCGCCAAGCCCTGCGGTGACAGCGACATCACCAAGAACTGCGTCGCCGTCACCCGCCCGGTGACCGCCGGATACCCCACCATCACCGCGAAGTTCAGCGAGGCCCTCAACTCCGTCTACGGCGGCGCCGACCCCAAGGCCGCCCTGTCCAAGGCCGCCCGCTCCATCGACCAGGACTTCTCCGACAACGCCGGCTACGAGATCCCGTAGGACCATCGGCCGGGGGCGGGCCCGCTAGGGCCTGTGTCGGAAGTGGCGCCTGCCCCCGCCGGGAAGAGGACCCATCCGTGAAATCCATCGAACCGGCGCACGCCGCGCCGCACGCCCGGGAACAGGCCCCACCCGTGACCGCAGTCGAGCCCGCGCGTCCGGCGCGCGCCGTGCGCTCCGTGCGCAAGAACCGCGACTGGTTGCACGGACTGCTCATGTCCACGCCCGCCGTCGCCGGACTCATCGCCTTCGTCGGCATCCCGTTCGGCTACGCCGTCGTCCTCTCCTTCTACAACGTCCGCCTCGGCTCCCCGCTGGAACCGACCTGGTTCGGGATCGAGCAGTACCGGCGGCTGTTCACCGACCCCGACCTGTCCGGCCCGTTCCTGCGGGCACTGCTGAACAACCTGACCTTCGCCGTGGTCGTCGTCCCGGTGCAGACGGGCCTGGCGCTCGGGCTGGCGATCCTTCTCAACCGCAAGCTCAAGGCGATCGGCCTGTTCCGGTCCTTGTTCTTCATGCCGGTCGTCTTCCCGATGGCGCTGGTCGCCGTGATCTGGCGCCTCATCCTCGCCCGCAGCGACCAGGGCATGCTCAACTCCGCGCTCGACGCGGTGAGTTTCGGCAACTGGGGAGCCTTCGACTGGCTCGGCGACTCCGCCACCGCCATGGCCTCGATCATCGTGCTGTCCGTCTGGCAGGGCGTCGGCTTCCAGATGGTCATCCTGCTCGCCGGCCTCCAGCAGATCCCGGGCGAGCTCTACGAGGCCGCCCAGCTCGACCGAGCCTCCCGCTGGCAGCAGTTCCGCCACGTCACCCTGCCCGGCATCCGCGGCACGCTCGTGTTCGTCGCCCTGCTCACCTCGGTGTTCGCCTTCCGGATCTTCGACCAGGTCTACGTCCTCATCGACGGCGGCGGCCTCAACGAGGACGCCGCCCGCACCGTGATGTACCAGGCCGTCACCACCGCCTTCGACCAGAACAACGTCGGCCAGGCGTCCGCGATCACCGTCGTCTTCTTCCTGATCGTCGTCGCCCTGACCCTCATCCAGCGCCGCGTCGTCCGGCCCGACAACGAGGACTGAGGACTGATCATGAGCACGAACACGGGCCTCACCCGCACGCCCCTGCGCCGCTTCCTCGACTACGCCGTCCTGTCCGTGCTGGCGTTCCTCTTCGCGCTGCCGGTCCTCTACCTGTTCCTCGGCAGCCTCAAGCCGTCGGACGAAGTGCTCAACGGCCTGTCCGGCTTCCTCCCCACCCACCTGTCCTTCGACAACTACACAGCCGTCCTGGACAGCCTCAACTCCGACAGCACCGGCTATTTCTGGCGCTTCATGGGCGTCTCACTGCTGCTGGCGTTCGTGGTCGTGACGGGCGGCCTGTTCGTCAACTCCATGGCGGCGTACGGGCTGACACGGCTGAAGTGGCGTGGCCGCAACGTCGTCTTCACCCTCATCCTGCTGCTGATGCTGGTCCCGTTCGAGTCGGTGGCCGTGCCGCTCTTCTACATGTTCAACGACCAGCGCAACACCCTCTACATCCTGGCGATCCCCTTCATCGCCAACGCCTTCTCCGTCTACCAGTTCGCCGCCTTCTTCCGCTCGATCCCGCCCAGCATCGAGGAAGCCGCCCGCATCGACGGCGCCGGCCCCTGGCGCACCTTCTTCGCGATCATCGTCCCCATGTCGAAGCCGGCCTTCGCCTCCGTGGCGATCCTGACCTTCCTCACCCAGTGGGGCTCGTTCCTGTGGCCGGTGCTGATGGTCTCCGACCCGTCGGTACGCCCGCTGCCGCTGGAGATGAGCGTCTTCCAGGCCCAACTGCCGCCCGACTGGGGGCAGATCCTCGCCTTCGGTGTGCTCCTGGTGCTGCCCGTGCTGATCGTGTTCGCGTTCTTCCAGCGATGGTTCGTCCAGGGCGTCGCCAGCTCGGCCGTCAAGGGCTGAAGGACCGTTCCGCGATACGGCGAAGGCGGCGGCCCCGGGGATCGAGGACCGCCGCCTTCGCGACAAGGGGGGCTGGGTGCAGTTGTGTTGGCGTACATGACAGGCTGGTGGATCTACGGCCCGGCCTCGTAGGTGACCTGGGTCATGTGGGGTGGTTCACGGACTGGCGGCGTCAAATGTGACCGGCGTCTCGAAGGCCGCCCGGCGAGTGGCCCGGCGCAGCGCCCGGAGGAGCGAGGGGCCGAGGAAGAAGGTCAGGACGACGGTGACGAGGGCACGGCCCAGGTCCCAGCCGAGCGAGGTGGCCAGGCAGTAGAGGACGAAGCGGGCCAGGTTGGCCGGGGGTGACGCCTCCGGGTCGAAGGCGATGTTCGAGGCGAGCGTGCCCATGAAGGGCCAGCCCGCCAGGTTCATCACCGTGCCGTAGGCGAAGGCCGCGAGGAAGCCGTACGCGGCCAGCAGTCCCAGCTCGCCCCGGCCGCGCAGACGGTCCGGGCCCGGCAGCAGGCCCGCGCCCATCGTGAACCAGCCCATCGCCAGCATCTGGAACGGCATCCACGGGCCCACCCCACCCGTGAGCAGCGCCGACGCGAACATCGTGACCGAGCCGAGCACGAAGCCGAAGCCGGGCCCGAGGACGCGTCCGCTCAGCACCATCAGGAAGAACATGGGCTCGATGCCGGCGGTTCCGGCTCCGATGGGGCGCAGGGCGGCACCGGTGGCCGCCAGCACGCCGAGCATCGCCACCGCCTTCGGGCCGAGGCCGGCTTCGGAGATCGTCGCGGCGACCACGGCGACCAGGAGGACCAGCAGGCCCGCGAAGAGCCAGGGGGCGTCCTGGGCGTGTGCGCTGACCTGGGAGGCGGGCGGGGCGAGGAACGGCCACCCCAGGGCGGCCACGCCCACCGCGCTCACCAGGACGAGCGCGGCTATGGAGCGGGGGCCGAGGCGGACGGCACGCGCCTGGCGAACGGTCGTCATGCCAGCGCCTCCCTCACCTGCGCCACCGTCAGCCACTTCTGCGGCGCCAGGATCTTGGTGACCTGCGGGGCGAAGGACGGGGAGGCGACCACGACGTCCGCCGTCGGGCCGTCGGCGATCACCTCTCCATCGGCCAACAGGACCACGCGGTGGGCGAGTTCGGCGGCCAGTTCGACGTCGTGCGTGGCCAGCACGATCGCGTGCCCCTCGGCCGCCAGATCGCGCAGCACGGCCACCAGGCGGGCCTTCGCCGCGTAGTCCAGGCCGCGGGTCGGCTCGTCGAGGAGCAGAAGGGGAGGACGGGCCGTCAGGACGACGGCCAGGGCGAGGGCGAGGCGCTGGCCCTCGGAGAGGTCGCGGGGATGGGTGTCGTCGGTGATGCCGGGGAGGAGGCCGCGGACCAGGGCCCGGCACGTGCCGGGTTCGGCTCCGGCGTCCCGGTCGGCGGCCTCGCACTCGGCGGCGACCGTATCGGCGTACAGCAGGTCACGGGGCTCCTGCGGGACGAGCCCCACGCGGCGTACGAGGTCACGCGGGGGCGTGCGGTGCGGTACCGCTCCGCCGACCCGGACCGCTCCGGCGGAGGGTTCCACCAGGCCGACGAGCGCGGAGAGCAGCGTGGACTTTCCGGCGCCGTTGCGGCCCATGAGGGCGATCGTCTCGCCGGGGGAGACGGTGAGGTCGACGTGGAGCAGGGCCTGGATTCGGGCACGGCGGACGGCGAGGGAGTGGACTTCGGCCGGGGGAGCGGGAGTTGAGGGGATGGCCGCGGGCTTCTTGCGGAGGCGCCAGAGGGAGGTGCTGACCGGCCTGGGAGAGGGTGGTGTCGGCGCGGCGGCGGCCGGTGCGCCGCGCGCTTGCTCCGGACCGGTCAGCCGTTCCCGACCGGTCAGCCGTTCCCGACCGGTCAGCCGCTCCCGCAAGGCGTCCGCCCTGCGCCGCGCGTCCCGGACCGTCAGGGGCAGTGGGGACCAGTCCGCGAGGCGGCCCAGGTCCACCACAGGCGGGTACACCGGCGATACGGCCATGATCTCGGCCGGGGGACCGAGGACCGGAGCCGCCCCGGGGGACGGCAGAAGGGCGACCTGGTCGGCGTACTGGATGACGCGTTCCAGGCGGTGTTCGGCCAGGAGGACCGTCGTACCGAGGTCGTGGACGAGGCGCTGGAGGACCGCGAGGACCTCCTCCGCGGCCGCCGGGTCCAGGGCCGAGGTCGGCTCGTCGAGGACGAGGACCCGAGGGTGCGGGGTGAGGACCGAGCCGATCGCGACCCGCTGCTGCTGGCCGCCGGAGAGCGTGGCGATGGGGCGGTCGCGCAGGTCGGCGAGGCCGAGGAGGTCGAGCGTCTCCTCCACGCGGCGCCGCATCACTTCGGGCGGAAGGCCCAACGACTCCATGCCGTAGGCGAGTTCGTCCTCGACGGTGTCGGTGACGAAGTGGGAGAGGGGATCCTGGCCGACCGTCCCCACGACGTCGGCGAGTTCGCGCGGCTTGTGCGTGCGCGTGTCCCGGCCGGCGACCGTGACCCGGCCGCGCAGGGTGCCGCCGGTGAAGTGCGGGACGAGACCGCTCACCGCGCCGAGAACCGTGGACTTGCCGACGCCGGACGGGCCGACGAGGAGGACGAGTTCGCCTTCGGGGACCTCGAAGTCCACGCCCTGGACGGTGGGTTCGGTGGCGCCGTCGCCACCGCCGTCGCCGTCATACGTCACGGAGACGTTCTCGAAGCGGATCACGACGGCTCCTTGGGGGCGATGAATGCCGGCAGCAGGCCGAGGAGTACGGCCGCCGCGGGCCACAGGGGGAGGGTGGGGGCGACGAGGGGGACCACGCCGGGGTGCAGGGCCTCGGGGTCGCGGGTGGAAGCGAGGGTCAGCAGGGCGGCGACCGCGACGCCGGAACCGGTGACCAGCCAGGCGCGGACGTCCCAGCGGTCGGGGCGGTACCGCGTGCGCAGGGAACGGCGGCCGCCGAGGTGCAGTCCGGCGAGGGCGGCGGCGAGTCCGGCGAGGAGCACGGGGAGGCCGTAGGCGCCGCCCTCGGCGGTCAGCAGTCCGTACGTTCCCGCGCAGACGCCGAGCAGGCCGCCGAGGGTGAGGGCGGCGGTCGTACGGCGGACGGGGGCGGGCACGTCGGCGGTACGGCCGTAGCCGCGGGCGTCCATCGCGGCGGCGAGGGTGACGGAGCGTTCGAGGGCGCCTTCCAGGACCGGGAGGGCGACCTGGAGGAGGCCGCGGATGCCCTTGTCGTGACGGCCGCGCAGGCGGCGGGCGGCGCGCAGGCGTTGGACGTCGGCGATGAGGTTGGGCGCGAAGGTGAGGGCGACGACCACGGCCACGCCCATCTCGTAGAGCGCTCCGGGGAGGGACTTGAGGAGGCGGGACGGGTTCGCGAGGGCGTTCGCGGCGCCGACGCAGATGAGGAGCGTGGCGAGTTTCAGGCCGTCGTAGAGGGCGAAGAGGAGGCCCTCGGCGGTGACCCGGCCGCCCAGGCGGATGCCTTGGGCCCAGTGGGGGAGGGGGACTTCGGGGAGGGTGGCCATCACGTGCGTGCCGGGGATGGGGGAACCGAGGACCACGGCGAAGGCGAGGCGGATGAGGAGGACGGCCAGGGCGAGTTTGAGGAAGGCGGTGTAGGAGCGGGCGGTGGGGGTGTTGGGGCGGTGGGTGGCCACTACGTAGGAGGAGGTGGTGATGAGGAGGGTCAGGAGGAGGGGGTTGGTGGTTCTGGTGGCGGCGGTGCCGAGGGACAGGGACCAGAGCCACCAGGCGCCGGGGTGCAGGATCGTGGCCCTTGGCTGGTGCCTTGGGGTGGGTGCGCTTACCGGCACTGGAAGGGCGCCGGGCATGGCTCGGACGCGTTCGTCGTCGTTACGACGCATCCCTGCGCCGCCTTGCCTGCCACACCGCTGCCCCACCCAGCACTGCCACGACCGCCACCCCGGCGAGCAGGCCCAGAGAGGGGCCGTCCTCGTCCTTCGTGCCCGCATCCTTCTTCTCCGCCGTCACCTGCTCCCCGCACCCCGTCCGCGGATACCCCGCGATAGCGCACAACAGCGCGTTGGTGTCATAGCGCAGAGGCTTGGCGACCGATGCCAAGGCATCCGCCGTCGTCGCGTCGGGGGTGACCACCGCGCACGCCGTGCGGGCCGTCGGCGGGGTCTCTCCCGACGGCGCGTCCGTCGTCGTACCGAAGTCGATGACCAGAGCCACCCGCTTCTTGCCGTCCCGCGCGGGCGTCTTCGCGCAGATCGTCGTGAAGTCCGTCGCGCCGCGCGGCCTCGTCGCGTCGCCGGAGTCCTCGCTCACCGAGAAGCGGAAACCCTGGACGTCGCCGTCGGAGGGGCGGGTGTTCGACGGGCCCTGCGTCGCGTACGTCCACCGGTTGCCGTCGCGCTCCCAGAAGGACCAGTAGCGGTAGCCGGCGGCCTGTGCCTGGCCCACGCTCCCCAGCAGAAACGGGAGCAGAAGCAGCAGTGCGGCGGCACGGCGGCGGATCACGGCTTCCGCCTCTTGTTGCGGCCGCTGATCAGGAAGCCGATGCCGGCCCCGGCGGCGAGGCCCGCGCCGACCATCCACCAGATGTCGCTGTCGCCGGAGTCGTCTGTGCCCCCGACGGACCCGGCGGAGTCGTCGGTGACCGTCTTCGGGGCGGGCCCCGTCGCGTTGAGCTGCTTCACCAGGTCCGCCCCGCCGAAGTCCCGCGGGTCCGTACCCGTCGCGTGCGCGGCGAAGACCAGCTGGGCGTAGGCGGCGGGGCCGCTCTTCGCCGCCCAGGTCGCGGAGTTCTGCTCCAGCCATCGCAGGGGCTTCTCGGCCTGCGCGGCCCGGCCCTGCGCGGCGAGCGCGACGACGGCGTCCGCGGTGTTGCCGTAGTCGGGCTGGTCGGTGGAGCCGGGGAGGGCGGACTTGAGGTAACCGTCCTTGGCGAGGGCCTCGGTGAGGTAGGCGGCGCCGTTGGCCGCGGCCTGCCACGGGGCGGGGGAGCCGGCGTCGGCGCAGGTCTCTGCGTGCGTCTGCGACCCGGAGCCGGGCTTCACGACCAGCCCCTTGCCGAGCGCGCCCACGACACCCGCCGCCGTGGCGTCGGCGTTGGCGGCCAACTTGCCCTCCTTGTCCGGCTGGAAGGCGAAGGCCCCCGCACCGTCCCCGTCACACGGCAGGGCCAGCTTCCGCAGGGCGTCGTACGGCGTCCGGTCACCCTTGCGCACGTCCGCCGGCTTCTCCCCTACGGCGGCCAGCGCGCCGATGACGACGGAGGTCGAGTTCGTGTCGCTGGCGCCGCCGGGCGCGTAGCCCCACCCACCGTCCTTGTTCTGCACGGACTTCAACCAGGCGACGGCCTTGTCGGCGGCGGCGTCGTGGCCGCCGAGCGCGGCGAGGGCCTGGACGGCGGCGGCCGTGTTGTTCGTGTCGACCATGAGCTTGGGGCCGCAGGACTCGGAAGGGTCGGCGCGGTAGGGCGCGAAGGCACCGTTCGCGCACTGCTGCCCGGCCAGCCAGTCCACGGACTGGGCGGGCGGCCTCACGCCCACGGTGTGCTGGGCGAGCAGGGCGAGGGACTGACGCCAGACACCGTCGTACGTCGGGTCCGTGTCGCCGTACAGCGCGGAGGGGAAGGCCTGCGACGCGGACGCGGACGGGGACGGGTCGGCGGCGACGGCGGGCGCGGCGGCGCCGATCACGGCGGTGGCGGCGGCCAGGGCCGCGGCGCTGCGGCGGACGTTCATGATCGGCGGGTGCCTCTCCCTGCGAGGGAGCCGGGCAGCACGGGACACCCCGGGCGGCTCGGCTCCGTAGACCTCGACGGTGCCGCACACCGGCCGGTTGCCGGTGCGCGTGAGCCGTTCACGATCCGTCCGGGGCAGTCCGGCTCACCACGGTGGTGGTTCACGGTTGCGGGTCAGCGCCGGAATTGCACCGGCTTCCCCCCGTACGGGTGCGATGACGACGCGGCCACTCTACTCGCCCGTAAGGAAGCGGCTGAGGACTGCCTGTGCGTGCGGGTACGTTCGGGCCATGTCCATGACGGGGAATCCATGACGGGGAGACTGCTCGGCTCCGGCCGCGCCGCCGACGTGTACGAGATCGACGAGGCGTGGGTGCTGCGCCGCAACCGGGAGGGGTGGGGGGACGCCCTCGCCGAGGGCGCGGTGATGGAGCACGTGCGCCGACACGGCTACCCCGCGCCCCGGGTACGGCTCTCCGCATCCACGCGCACCGATCTGGTGATGGAGCGGCTGTCGGGGCCGACGATGCTGGAGGCGCTCGGCTCCGGGCGGACCGACGCGCGCGAGAGCCTGTGTCACATCTCCGGTCGGATCAGCGCACGTCGTCTGGTGCGTGCGATCGCAAGGCGCCGGAGCGCCCTCGTGGCGGAGCCACGTGGGCGGTTCGGCAACGCGGCGAGCGTGCGTGCCAGGCGGCGTGCGCCCGGCCGGGGATGTGACACAGGCTCTCAGGCGGGGGACGTCCTCGCCGGCCTGCTACGACGGCTGCACGCCATCCCCGCCCGCCACCCCTCCACCCGACGCGTACTCCATCTCGACCTGCATCCGGACAACGTGATTCTCACGCCCGACGGCCCCTACGTGATCGACTGGACCAACACCGAGGAGGGCGACCCGGGCCTGGACTGGGGCATGTCAGCGGTGATCCTGGCCCAGGTCGCCGTCTCCGCCGAGGCGCTCGCCGGAACGGCCCGCGCGCTGCTGGCCGCGCTGCTCGCCGACGCCTCCGACCTCACGGGGGAGGGGCTGGCCGAGGCACGCCGGCGGCGCGCGGCCAATCCGACGATGAGCCGACGGGAGGTCGAACTCCTGGGTGATGCCGAGGAGTTGGTCCGGGCGTACGTCGGGTAGGGCGGCCTGTCCGGCGGATCAGGTCGCGTCGGCCAGGGCGACGGTGAGCCGGGTGACGGTGCTCGAGGGGCCGCAGTTGACGGCCGTATTGCCCGTGCCGGACCGGGTGCAGCCCGGGCCCGCTGTGATACCCGAAGAGTCCTCGACGATCAGGTTGCCGCCGGAGTCGACACGCAATTTGACGGGGTTCGGCGTCGCGCCCCGGACGCTGACCGTGACGGCGTTGTCGACGCGGGTCGCCGTGGAGTCGGACGGAGCCTGGGCCGCGGCGGGGGCGGCGAACGCGGCCAGGAGGAGACCCGCGGCCAGAGACGGAACGGCCGCGCGTTTCAGGGTGTTTGTGCTCACGATCCTCATGCTGTTCTTCTCTCGTTCGAGCAGGGTCGAAAGAGGGCGCCGTGATGGACGGCCTCGGCGCCAGCTAAACAGTGAGTGATCGGGTGCGCGCGATTTGTTACGCCAACCTCTCTAGACCGCCATGTACATCACCGGCTCGCTCCCCGCCACCGCCTCCGCCCGCCCCAGCTTCACCAGTCGCCGCAGATGCGCCTCGGCCTCCGAGACGGCGATGTTCTTCGATCCGTACGGGATTTGGTCCCAGGGGCGGTTCCACTCCATGCGCACGGCGAGCTGCCAGGGGGTGAGGGGCTCGGTCAGGAGGGAGAGGAGGCCGGTGAGGCGGTCCTCGTGGTGGGTGAGTAACTCCCGTACGCGTGCGGCCGCGTCGGTGAACACGTGCTGGTGTGCGGGGAGCACCTCGGCGGGGGCGAGACGGCCGACGCGTTCCAGGGAGTCGAGGTAGTCGCCGAGGGGGTCGGTGACGGTGGCGTCGTCCGGATCCTCGTACAGGCCGATGTGCGGGGTGATCTCGGGGAGGAGATGGTCGCCGGAGAACAGGCGGCCGTGGCCCGGGAGTCGGGCCGGGTGATCTTCCTCCAGGTGCAGGCAGACGTGGCCGGGGGTGTGGCCCGGGGTCCAGATCGCGCGCAGCCGGCGGCCGGGCAGGTCGAGGAGTTCGCCGGGGACGATCTCGCGGTCCGGCAGGGCGGGGGCCAGGCCGGGCAGGGTGCGGGGGCGGGCGGCGCGCAGAGGGGCCACGTGCTCCTCGGGGGCGCCGGCGGCCTCCAGCTTGGCCGTCATGTAGGTGAACCAGCGCTGGGGGCGGGTCGAGCGGGTCCGCCGTACGATCGCCCCGTCCGCCGCGTGCATCGCGATCCACGCCCCGGACGCCTCGCGCACCCGGCCGGACAGGCCGTGGTGGTCGGGGTGGTGGTGGGTGACGACCACGCCGTGGATCTCGCCGACCGAGGTGCAGCAGGCCGTCAGTCCCTCCGCGAGGGTGTCCCAGGACGTCGGGTCGTCCCAGCCGGTGTCGATCAGCACCGGTCCGCGGTCGGTGTCGACGACGTACACGAGCGTGTGGCCGAGGGGGTTGTCCGGGATGGGGACCTGGAGGGAACGGACGCCGCCGCCGTGGTCGTACACCTGCGCCATGGGCTCCCCAATCGCCGCGTTCAGACCACGCTCCGGCCACTATAACTAGAACGGGTTTCGATGGGAGCCCGAGTCATCCGTCCCGTGGAACCCGACTCGCACGGCCCGTGGACTCCTCGGAGTGGAACTGGTATCAGTTCCGTATCTGATGAACCGTCAGAGACGGTAGCTCCGGGGAGGCACTCGCCATGGCCGAACTCGTAGAACCCCTAGAACCCATAGAACCCATAGAACCCATAGAACCCATAGAACACGGACAGCTGTTCATCGGCGGGGAGTTGACCGACCCCCTGGGCAAGGACGTCATCGAGGTGATCTCGCCGCACACGGAAGAGGTCATCGGACGTGTACCGCACGCCTCGACGGCGGACGTGGACCGGGCGGTGGCCGAGGCGCGCAGGGCGTTCGACGAGGGTCCCTGGCCTCGCATGACCCTCGACGAGCGGATCGGGGTCGTCACCAGGATCAAGGACGGGATCGCCGCCCGGCACGAGGAGATCGCCCGCGTCATCTCCTCCGAGAACGGGTCGCCGTACTCCTGGAGCGTCCTCGCGCAGGCGCTCGGCGCGATGATGGTGTGGGACGCGGCGATCACGGTCGCGCGGGACTTCACCTACGAGGAGACACGCGACGGAGTCCTCGGGCGCATCCTCGTGCGCCGCGAGCCGGTCGGGGTCGTCGCGGCCGTCGTCCCCTGGAACGTCCCGCAGTTCGTGGCCGCCGCCAAACTCGCGCCGGCGCTGCTCACCGGCTGCACGGTCGTCCTCAAGCCGTCGCCCGAATCACCCCTGGACGCGTACATCCTCGGCGAGATCGCGAAGGAGGCCGGGCTGCCGGAGGGCGTGCTGTCGATCCTGCCCGCCGACCGCGAGGTCAGCGAGTACCTCGTCGGGCACCCGGGCGTCGACAAGATCTCCTTCACCGGCTCGGTGGCGGCCGGCAAGCGCGTGATGGAGGTGGCCGCCCGCAATCTGACCCGCGTGACCCTGGAACTGGGCGGCAAGTCGGCGGCGGTGGTCCTGCCGGACGCGGACCTGGACACCTCCGTTCCCGGCATCGTCTCCGCGGCCTGGATGAACAACGGCCAGGCCTGCGTGGCCCAGACCCGCATCCTGCTGCCGCGCTCGCGCTACGACGAGTTCGCCGAGGCCTTCACGGCCGCGGCCGGCGCCCTGGTCGTCGGCGACCCGCTGGACCCGGCGACGCAGGTCGGACCGCTGGTGGCGCGGCGACAGCAGCGGCGCAACCTGGACTACATCCGCATCGGCCAGGAAGAGGGCGCGAAGATCCTCACGGGCGGCGGGCGCCCGCCGGGGCTCGACCGGGGCTGGTACGTGGAGCCGACGCTCTTCGGCGACGTCGACAACTCCATGCGGATCGCCCGGGAGGAGATCTTCGGCCCGGTGATCTGCCTGCTTCCGTACGGCGACGAGTCCGAGGCGGTGAAGGTCGCCAACGACTCCGACTACGGGCTCAGCGGCAGCGTGTGGACCGCCGACGTCGAGCACGGCATCGAGATCGCCCGCCGGGTCCGTACCGGCACGTACTCCGTCAACACCTTCAGCCTCGACATGCTCGGCCCCTTCGGGGGCTACAAGAACTCCGGGCTGGGGAGGGAGTTCGGGCCGGAAGGGTACGGCGAGTACCTGGAGCACAAGATGATCCATCTGCCGGCCGGCGGGGAGGTGTAGCGCGTGGGCGACCGCTGGCAGGTCGAGGTCGACCGCTCCCTGTGCATCGGCTCCGCGAGCTGTGTCCACCACGCCCCGGACGGCTTCCGCCTCGACACGGGACGCCAGTCCCACCCCGTCGAACCGGAGACCGACGCCAACGAGAAGGTCCTGGCGGCGGCGGAGGCCTGCCCGGTGGAGGCCATCATGATCACGCTGCTGGGGAGCGGGGAGCCGGTGTTTCCGCCGGAGGAGTAGGCGGGGGAGTAGCAGGGGCTACCCAGGGGCTACCCCGGGGGCTACCCAGGGGAGCAGGGGCCCAGGCTACCCAGGGGAGCAAGGGCTCAGGATGCCCTAAAAAATCACGATCCGGGGGGTTCCATGCCGGGGCGAATGTCCTATTATGGGAAGTGCCTACGGGACGAGTGAGGGAGTTCGACCGGAGTAGCCGACTTCGGCGAGATGCTTCGGCATCCGCCGGGGCCGACAGCGACGGTCGGGCTGAGAGGCCGGAAAGTCGGAAGGCCGAGAGGCTGGAAGACCGGAAGGCGACCCCCAGTCACCTGATCCGGGTAATACCGGCGAAGGGAACCCGTCTCGTAGGTCTTTTGTGTGCCTAGGGCCTGGTGTCCGGACCCCGCGTGTCCGGATCCGTCAGGTCGATCAACCGGCACACCGTCTCGATGTCGATCTTCACCTGGGCGATGGATGCGCGCCCCGACAGCCAGGTGATCAGGGCCGAGTGCCAGGTGTGCTCGATGACGCGGACCGCCGAGAGCTGGTCGGGGGTGGGGTCCTCCAGACCCATCGCGTCCAGAATGATCGCCGTGGTCTGGCGGGAGACCTGGTCGACCTCGGGCGAGACGCTGCGGTCGGCGAAGGTCAGGGCGCGGACCATCGCGTCCGCCAGATGCGGTTCGCGCTGCAGCGCGCGGAAGGCCCGCATCAGCGTCTCCGCCACCCGCTCCGCCGCCGTCTCTCCCGACGGCGGCTTCTTGCGCAGCGTGCCGTGCATGTGCTCCAGCTGGTCCTGCATCGTGGCCACCAGCAGATGAATCTTGGACGGGAAGTAGCGGTAGAGAGTGCCGAGGGCGACCTGCGAAACCTCCGCGACCTCCCGCATCTGCACCGCGTCGAAACCGCCCCGGCTGGCCAGTTGCGCGCACGCGTGCAGGATGCGGCGGCGGCGCGCCTCCTGCCGCTCGGTGAGGGGCGGGGAGGCGGGGTGTGCGGTACCGGCGTCCATCTTGACCACCTTGTCCCCCTTGCTGCCCTTGGCTTCCGCCCTGTCGGACCTGGCTTCCGCAGGCATGGATCCCGTTCCGTGACAGTCAGCCGTGACAGTCGGTGAGGCGTCCGATTACACAGCATGGATCATCCAGCATGGCAGGACGTCCGCCGTGGCGTGAATCACCCGATCCACCGCTCACAGCGGCCTTACCTGCCGGTAGATTCAGAGCCTCTTGAACGATCAAGTCTGAAACTTGTTCTAGATTAGCGTCCCGGCGTAATCTCGCGGGACAGAGCAGGGAGAAGGGGGCCCAGAGTGACCGCTGAGGCCAGTCAGGCGGGGTCCTCCGAGGACCTGGCCGCCGACGGCGAGCGACCGCTCCGAATCGCACTCCTCACCTACAAAGGGAATCCGTTCTGCGGGGGGCAAGGTGTCTACGTACGGCATCTCTCGCGCGAGCTGGCCCGCCTCGGCCACCGCGTCGAGGTCATCGGCGCCCAGCCCTACCCCGTCCTCGACGAGGGCTACGACGGCCTGAGCCTGACCGAGCTGCCCAGCCTCGACCTCTACCGCCACCCCGACCCCTTTCGCACCCCGAAGCGCGCCGAGTACCGCGACTGGGTCGACGCGCTGGAAGTGGCGACGATGTGGACGGGCGGCTTCCCGGAGCCGCTGACGTTCTCGCTCCGGGCCCGCCGCCACCTGCGCGCCCGACGCCGCGAGTTCGACGTCGTACACGACAACCAGACCCTCGGATACGGCCTGTTGGGCGATGTCGGCGCCCCGCTCGTCACCACCATCCACCACCCCATCACGGTGGACCGCCAGTTGGAGCTGGACGCGGCACAGGGCCTGCGGCGGCGGATGTCCATACGGCGGTGGTACGCCTTCACCCGCATGCAGAAGCGCGTCGCCCGACGCCTGCCCTCCGTACTCACCGTCTCCGGCACGTCCCGCCAGGAGATCGTCGACCATCTCGGCGTACGGCAGGACCGCATCCACGTCGTCCACATCGGCGCCGACACGGACCTGTTCTCGCCGGACGAGTCCATACGGCGCGTCCCTGGCCGTATCGTCACGACGTCCAGCGCCGACGTACCGCTCAAGGGCCTGGTCTTCCTGGTCGAGGCCCTGGCGAAGGTCCGCACCGAGCACGCCGACGCCCACCTCGTCGTCGTCGGCAAGCGGCCCGACGAAGGGCCCGTCGCCCAGGCGCTCGAACGCTACGGCCTCCAAGGCGCCGTCGAGTTCGTCAAGGGCATCTCGGACGCCGAACTGGTCGACCTGGTCCGCTCGGCCCAGGTCGCCTGCGTGCCGTCCCTGTACGAGGGCTTCTCCCTGCCGGCGGCGGAAGCCATGGCCACCGGAACGCCCCTGCTGGCCACGACGGGCGGCGCGATCCCGGAGGTCGCGGGGCGCGACGGGGAGACGTGCCTGGCGGTACCGCCGGGTGACGCCGGGGCGCTGGCCGCCGGGCTGGGCCGGCTGCTGGGTGACGCGGAGTTGCGTGGACGGCTCGGCGCGGCGGGGCGTGAGCGAGTGCTGGAGCGGTTCACCTGGGCGCGGGCCGCCGAGGGGACGGTCGCCAGATACCGCGAGGCGATCGGCCGCTCGGCCGTTCAACCATCGGCCCCAGGAAAAGCGTCCGTACAACCAGCCACAGTCGTACCCCGGATCACAACCCCGGAAGAACTCCCCGAAAGCAGGGCCACGTGCTGACCGTCGACTTCTCCCGGTTCCCGCTCGCCCCGGGGGACCGTGTTCTGGATCTCGGCTGTGGTGCCGGCCGGCACGCGTTCGAGTGCTACCGGCGGGGTGCCCAGGTCGTGGCCCTCGACCAGAACGGCGAGGAGATCCGCGAGGTCGCGAAGTGGTTCGCGGCGATGAAGGAGGCGGGGGAGGCACCCGAGGGAGCGACCGCGACCGCCATGGAGGGCGACGCCCTGGCCCTCCCCTTCCCCGACGAATCCTTCGACGTCGTGATCATCTCCGAGGTGATGGAGCACATCCCGGACGACAAGGGTGTACTCGCCGAGATGGTACGGGTGTTGAAGCCCGGCGGCCGCATCGCGATCACCGTCCCGCGCTACGGCCCCGAGAAGGTCTGCTGGACGCTGTCCGACGCCTACCACGACGTCGAGGGCGGCCACATCCGCATCTACAAGGCGGACGAGCTGCTGGCGAGGATCCGCGAGGCCGGGCTGAAGCCGTACGGCACGCACCACGCCCACGCCCTCCACTCGCCCTACTGGTGGCTGAAGTGCGCGTTCGGCGTCGACAACGACAAGGCGCTGCCGGTGCGGGCGTACCACAAGCTGCTGGTCTGGGACATCATGAAGAAACCGCTGGCCACGCGGGTCGCCGAACAGGCCCTGAACCCGCTGATAGGCAAGAGCTTCGTGGCGTACGCGACCAAGCCGCATCTGCCGCGTCTCTCCGAGGCCGACGCCAAGCCCGAGGCCGGGGCGGCCGCCAAGTGACCACCCCCCGGACAGAACACCTCGTCCTGCCCGGGGTCCTCACCGCCGGGCAGGCCGCCGCCACCGTCGCCGGGATCCTCGCCGTGCAGCGGGAGGACGGGGCGATCCCGTGGTTCCGGGGGCACCACCTGGACCCGTGGGACCACACCGAGGCCGCGATGGCGCTGGACGCGGCCGGGGAGCACGAGGCCGCCGAGCGGGCGTACGACTGGCTGGCGAGGCACCAGAACGAGGACGGGTCCTGGTACGCGGCCTACGCCGACGGGGACTTCGACGACGTCACCGACCGGGGCCGCGAGACGAACTTCGTCGCCTACACAGCCGTAGGCGTCTGGCACCACTACCTCTCCACCGGCGACGACACCTTCCTCGACCGCATGTGGCCGACGGTCTACGCCGCGATCGAATGCGTCCTGCGTCTCCAGCAGCCGGGCGGACAGATCGGCTGGAAGAGCGAGGACGACGGCACGGCCACCGCGGACGCGCTGCTGACCGGCTCCTCCTCGATCCACCACGCCCTGCGCTGTGCGCTCGCCATCGCCGAGCAGCGCGAAGAGCCGCAGCCGGACTGGGAGTTGGCGGTCGGGGCGCTGCGGCACGCGATCCGGCGCCACCCGGAGCGGTTCCTCGACAAGGACCGCTACTCGATGGACTGGTACTACCCGGTGCTGGGCGGCGCGCTCACAGGCGCGGAGGCCAAGTCCCGTATAGAGGCGGACTGGAACCGTTTCGTCGTCCCCGGCCTCGGGGTGCGGTGCGTCGTCCCCAACCCGTGGGTGACGGGCGGCGAGTCCGCCGAACTCGCCCTCACCCTCTGGGCGATGGGCGAGTCCGACCGGGCCCTGGACATCCTCCAGTCGATCCAGCACCTGCGGGACGCGGAGTCAGGTCTGTACTGGACGGGCTATGTCTTCGAGGACGAGGCCGTCTGGCCCCGGGAGCTGACCACGTGGACGGCCGGCTCCCTCCTGCTGGCTGTGGCAGCACTCGGCGGCCACGAGGCGACCTGCAGGGTCTTCGGCGGCGACCACCTGCCCCGCGGCCTCGACCCGGACTGTTGCGTCTGACTGCTCAGTGCCGGTGCACGCGGTTGGCGATCGCGTGCCCCACGAACAGGTACACCACCGCCGCGAGACCGTATCCGGCCACGACCCGCGCCCAGGCCTCGTCGAACGTGAACAGGTCGTGGGACCAGCCCGCCAGCCAGCGGGCCGCGTCGTGGATGAACTGCACGAAGTCGTTCGCGCGGTTCGCGTCCAGCAGGTACATCAGGATCCACAGGCCCAGGATGAGGGCCATGACGTCGGCGACGACCGCGATGATTCTGCCGGCCTGATGGGCACCGTTGCGATAATGAGGGGACATGTCCACCGGGTTGCCGCTCAACCCTGGATGAAACCCGAACGGCTCCGTCCTAGGAGTTGAGCTCCGCCAGCACCCGCAGCGACTCCCGGTCCGGCGCCAGCGCCAACAGGTCCGTCACCGGCCCTTTGCGCCACAACTCCAGCCGCTCGGCGATGCGTTCACGCGGCCCGACGAGGGAGATCTCGTCCGCGAAGGCATCGGGGACGGCGAGCACGGCCTCTTCCTTGCGGCCGGACAGGAACAGCTCCTGGATGCGCCGGGCCTCCTCCTCGTACCCCATGCGCGCCATGAGGTCGGCGTGGAAGTTGCGGGCGGCGTGGCCCATGCCGCCGATGTAGAAGCCGAGCATCGTCTTGACGGGCAGGAGACCTTCGCCGACGTTGTCGCAGACCCGCACCTGGGCCATGGGGGCGACGAGGAAGCCGTCCGGCAGATCGGCCAGTGCCTCGCCGTAGACCTCCGGCCGGGTCGGCGACCAGTACAACGGCAGCCAGCCGTCCGCGATCCGGGTCGTCAGCGCGACGTTCTTCGGCCCTTCGGCGCCCAGCAGGATCGGCAGGTCGGGTCGGAGCGGATGCGTGATGGGCTTGAGCGGCTTGCCCAGGCCGGTGGCGTCCGGGCCGCGGTAGGGGTGCGCGTGGAAACGGCCGGCGAGCTCCACCGGCGCCTCGCGCCGCAGCACCTGCCGTACGACGCCGACGTACTCCCGGGTCGCGGTCAGCGGCGACTTCGGGAACGCCCGTCCGTACCAGCCCTCGACCACCTGCGGACCGGACAGCCCGAGCCCGAGCGTCATGCGTCCGCCGGAGAGGTGGTCCAGGGTGAGGGCGTGCATGGCGGTGGTGGTGGGCGAGCGGGCCGCCATCTGGGCAACCGCCGTGCCCAGCTTGATACGGGACGTCTGCGCCGCGATCCAGGTGAGCGGCGTGAACGCGTCCGAACCCCACGACTCCGCGGTCCACACGGAGTCGTAGCCGAGCCGCTCGGCCTCCTGCGCCAGCGGTACGTGGTCCGCGGAGGGGCCGCGGCCCCAGTAGCCGAGGGCGAGACCTAGCCGCATGGCGCCTCCAGATGTCTGACGGCATGTCAGTTGCTGGTTTCGGGCTGCGACTGTACGACAACGGCCCCCCGCCCGGAAGGGCGAGGGGCCGTTCGGCAAAGACAGCTGGCCGGCCTCAGCCGCGCTGGATCCCCGTCGTGTCCTGAAGTACGCCACGACGACCGTCCTGCGTCTGCGCGACCAGCGCCGGACCGCGCTGCTCGACCGCGAGGTACCAGGTGCCGGGGGCGAGTTCGGCGATCGGCGTCGGCGAACCGTCCTCCGCGAACAGCGGCCGCGGCACCGGCACTGCGAACCAGAACGGCGAGAAGTCCGCGGCCGGCGGCTGCGGTTGCGGCTGCGCCTGCGGAGCCTGCTGCGGCTGGCCGCCCGGCTGGGCGCCGAAGGGCTGCCCCGGCTGCGGCTGACCGCCGTACGGCTGGCCCGGCTGCGGGGCGCCGGGGTAGCCGTAACCACCCTGGGGCTGGGCGCCGTAGGGCTGGGGGGCCGGGGGCTTGGGGGCGGGGATGAGGGAGCCCTTGAGGGCCGGGACGAGGGGGGTGGCGATGGCGGCGGCGGCCATGAGCAGGGTGGCTACGAGGGCGAGGATCAGGCCGATGCCGGCGTCGATGCTGTCCGCGGCACCCTCCAGGTTGTTCATGGCGCTCATCGGGTCGAAGACGTTCCCGAGTGCGCTCCATGCGGCGAAGACCGTGAACGCGCTGCCGAACTGGCCGAGGTCGAGCCCGGCCACCTTCGGCACCTGCGGAAGGCCGTGGGCGACGACGACGAGCGCGGCACCGATGATGCCCGCCAGCACCACGCCCATCAGGACGGGGCCGCTTCCCCAGGCGTTGGGGAAGTCGAAGCCGTCCGGGGCCTCGTCGGCCGAGTAGATGTCGAGGAATGACGCGATGAACAGCAACACCGCTGCTCCGATCACCACGCCGTCGCCTCGAGTGAGGGAGCGGATATTCACTTCGTGTCCTTCGTCAATCGTCTCATCGTCGGCATCGCTGGAGGCACCGCTCTCACCATGTCGCCCTCGGGCCCCGGTGTGAAGCGCGGGGGTGGCCCCTCATCGTAGGGACGACACTATCGTCCGCCAGAACAGGGTGTCCGCCCGGATCCGTGCGCTGATCACTACCCGCGCAGGAAACTCACGATTCCCTCAGAGATCCCTTGCGCCGCTTTCTGCCGCCAGGCGCCGCTGGTCAGCAGTGCCGCGTCCTTGCTATCGCGCATGTTGCCGCACTCGATGAACACCTTGGGAACCGTTGACAGATTGAGACCGCCCAGGTCCGTGCGGATGTCCAGTCCGGTGCCGTCGCCGACGTAGTTGGAGGGCGCGCTGCCCGTTACGCGCACGAAGTTGCCCGCGATGCGCTCGCCGAGTTCGCGGGAGGCGGCGACGATCGGGCGGGTGTCGGCGGCGCCCGCGTGCACGCTGCCCGGGAGGATGACGTGGAAGCCGCGGTTTCCGGCCCCCGAGCCGTCCGCGTGGACGGAGACGACGGCGTCCGCGCGCGCCTCGTTGCCGAGTCGGGCGCGCTCGTCCACGCACGGGCCGTAGGGCCGGTCGTTGTCCTGGGTCAGCTTCACCGTGGCGCCCTGCTTTTCCAGCAGAGCGCGCATCCGGTGAGCCACGTCGAGGGTGAACTTGGCCTCGGTGTAACCGGAGTTGGTGGACGTTCCCGTTGTGTCGCATTCCTTCCGGTTCGTACCGATATCCACCTTGCGGTTGATCTCGGACGTGTGCTGGAAGTTGCCCGGGTTGTGGCCCGGGTCGATGACGATCACCTTGCCCTTGAGAGGGCCGGAGGCGGCGGGGGCCGAGGGTGAGGGTGTCGGTTTCTCGGAGGCGCGCGGCTGCTTGCCGTCGCTGGTGGGGGAGGAGGTGGTAGCGGGGGAGACGGCTGGGCTGCTCGACTGCGCGGTGGCGGTCCCGACCGCCACACCCGCCTCTCCGCCCGAGCCGCCCGTTCCGCCGACCGCCTCGAACACCAGCCACCCCAGCAACGCACCCGGCACCAGCGCGGCGAGGGCGACGGTCAGCGGGCGGCGCCGGGGACGGCGGGGCTGGGGCGGTTCGAAGTCCGGGCCTACGTACGACACGACAGCGACTCTAACCGCGCCCTCAGATCCCCGTCCCCGTCCGCCGCAGGACGCGTAGCGAGTCGGTCACCGAGACCTCCGTGAACGCGTCGGAGGCGAGAGCCCTGAGGTAGACGCGGTACGGGGCCTGGCCGGTGAGCTCGTCCACCGGGTCCGGGAACACGTCGTGGATGACCAGCAGCCCGGCCTCGGCCACGTGGGGCGCCCACCCCTCGTAGTCGGCGTTCGCGTGCTCGTCGGTGTGGCCGCCGTCGATGAAGACGAGCCCGAGGGGAGTGCCCCAGACCTTCGCCACCTGCGGCGAACGGCCGACGAGGGCGATGACGTGCTCCTCCAGGCCCGCCCTGTGGAGCGTGCGGCGGAAGGTCGGCAGCGTGTCCATCAGGCCGATCTCGGGGTCGACCGTCGCCGGATCGTGGTACTCCCAGCCCGGCTGCTGCTCCTCGCTGCCCCGGTGGTGGTCGACCGTGAACGCCACGACCCCGGCCTCGCGAGCCGCGTCGGCGAGCAGGATCGTGGAGCGGCCGCAGTAGGTACCGACCTCCAGCAACGGCAGCCCGAGCCGCCCGGCCTCCACGGCCGCCGCGTACAGGGCGAGGCCCTCACCCGTGGGCATGAACCCCTTCGCCGCCTCGAAGGCGGCCAGGATCTCGGGCTTGGGGGCCGCGGGCATGGGGACCTGCCTTTCCGAAAGCAGTCGTACGTGCGTCTCGGCGCCCCATGCTGCCGTACCCCCTGGTCGGCGGGCGACAGGGGGTACGGCGGCGGTTGACGGGTGGATCAGGGTGCGTCGGAGATGTCCAGCTTGTTCACCTTGATCCGGGAGGTGTCGAACTCCCAGGCGACATAGAACTTGCCCGGGGCGTACTCGTCGGCCATCGGGTACGTGTCCCAGCCGGCGCCCGTGGTGCCCTGCTGATCGGGGTCCAGGTCGGCCGCCGCGCCGTTGGCGAAGAACTTGCCGGTGCTCCAGGCCGCGCCGGGGCGTTTGGTCTTGTAGTTGAGGACGTCACGGTTCGTGGCGGTGTTGTAGAGGGACAGGTACTGGCCGTTGCTGTCCTTGATGAACTGGACCTTGGAGTTGAGGCTCGGCAGGTTGGTGTCGAGCGTGAAGGGCGTCCAGGTCAGGCCGCCGTCGGAGCTCGTGGCCGTCGCCGCGCGGGTCTGGGTGCCGATGCTGCGGGCGACCATGACCAGCTTGTTCGGGTCGTCCTGGGAGACGGCGATCTGGGGTTCGGCGGCGTCGAGGTTGTTGGGGTCGGGCACGATGCCGCCGGCCGTCCAGGTCTTCAGGTCCGAGGAGATCAGCACGCCGTTCTCGCGGCCGGAGGCCCAGAACGGGATGACGTGCTTGCCGTTGGCCAGCTGGAGCGGGCGACCGGCGAAGATGAGGTTCGCGAGTCCCTCGTCGGCGGTCGTCGCCGGCAGGTCGAGCGGCATGGTGACGGGGTAGTCCTGCCAGGTGTGACCCTCGTCGGTGCTGCGCTTGACCACGATGGCGTCGATCGGGAGGCCGGAGTTGTTGGTGCTCGACGACTTGGTCCGGCCGAGGTAGGCGAAGAGCTCGTTGCCCGTCTGGTAGAGGACGACGTAGTGCCAGGAGTACTCGCTGGTGTCCTGGGCGAGGACCTGGGGGTGGGCCCAGTTCGTGCCACCGTTGGTGGTGTACGCGTACCGGATGTAGCCGTGGTCGACCTGGCCCGGGACGATGCCCTCCCGCCAGGCCACGACCGCGTTGTTCGCGCTGGTGGCGATGATGTCGGGGGTGCGGGGGCCGTCGCCCTCGGTGGCCGTGTTGATGTGGGCGCTCGACTCGCCCGACGTGCCCTCGGCGGAGGCCGGGCCCGGCAGGAGCAGGCCGGTCAGGACGGCGAGGACGACTGCCGTCAGGAGTACGGGCAGGGCCCGCTTGCGGGTCACCACAGCCATTGCTGGTCCTTGTTGTCGTTGCAGCCCCACTGGATGGCCTCGGTGCCGGCGGTCGTGCTGGTGTTGGGGATGGCGAGGCACAGGCCGGTCTTCGCGTTCCTCAGCCGCTCGGTGCCGTCGTGGACCCAGACCTGTTCGTCGCCGACCTCGGTGCCGCAACCCCACTGGATGGCCTTGACGCCGGGCGTCGTGCTCCCGCTGGGGATGGCCAGGCACTTGCCGCTCGCCTTGTTGACGACGTGGTAGCCGCCGGTCACGGGCTGGAGCGACCAGTAGTTGCTGTCGCTGTAGCTGCACGTCCACTGGATCATCACGGTGCCGTTGGTCGTGCTGGAGCCGGGATTGGCCAGACAGAAGCCGGTGCCCTGGTTGTAGAGGCGGGCGTCGACCACGGCCTCGGCGGCCGCGGCCTCAGGCGCCGAGCCGGTCAGGGACGAGCCCGTGAGTACGGGCGCGCCGATAAGGGCGGCGGCCGCCAGAGTGGCGGCCGCCTTTCTTCTCAGGTTCATGACAGGAGAGATTTCTTCATCACTTCAACGGCCGGATGTCACCAGGTCCACCGCTGGTTGAAGTTTTCGGTGCGGGTCCACTGGATGATCTCGGGTGGTCGCGAGCAGTCCCGGCCCGAGCTGGGCTACCGATGCCGTTGGCCGTGCTGGAGTTGGGTACGGCCAGGCACTTGTCGGCCCCACTTCGTTCCTGAATCCCCATCAGACGCCTTCCACCGATCTCCGCTCACACGAAGATCGGCGGAGGCGGAGATCACAGGGAGGGATGGTGCGTCGGCGAACCCTGCTCATCGTGAACGCCGGGTGGATTCGAGGGGAAGAGATCTCCTCGGATTGCTCAGGACGCGGATTGATCAGGATGCGGATTGATCAGGATGCGGAGACCGTCTCACCCGGCAGCGAAAGGTCCATGTCGACCGCCCGGTCGTCCCCCGCGTGGGTCGCCGCGGAGGCCAGCGGGGCGTGGCCCGTGGCGCGGGCCGCCAGGACGTACGGGCCACGGGCCGGGACGGCGAGGGCATAGCTGCCGTCCTCGGCGGAGAGCGTCGCGCCCGCCTGCCGGCCCCGGGGGTCGATCAGGGTGACCTTGGCGCGGGCGACCGGGGTGCCGGTGGCGTCCAGGACGCGGCCGCGGAAGCCGCGCAGCACCTCTTCCGCGCGCTGCACGTTGGCGTCCTCTTCGCTGCTCGCGCGCAGCTGCGGCCTGGCTGCCGGGCGTCGGCCGGGCAGGAAGAAGGCCAGCAGCAGGCCGACCGCCACCGCGCCCGTCGCGATCAGGAAGGAGACCCGGAAGCCGTGCATGGTCGGGATCTCGACGCCGCCCACGTCGTTCGCGGTGTTGGCGAGGACCATGCCGACCACGGCGCTCGACACCGACGTACCGATGGACCGCATCAGGGTGTTGAGGCCGTTGGCCGCACCCGTCTCCGAGGCCGGGACCGCGCCGACGATCAGTGCGGGGAGCGAGGAGTACGCGAGGCCGATGCCCGCGCCCAGGACCACCGCGATGACGAGGCTCTGCCAGGCGGCGCTCATCAGGCCCAGGCCGGCGCCGTAGCCGATCGCGATGATCAGCAGGCCGAGGATCAGGGTGACCTTGGGGCCGTACTTCGCCGACAGGCGGGCGTAGACGGGCGCCGTGAACATCATGGTCAGGCCGAGCGGCGCCACCAGCAGACCCGCGACGACCATCGACTGGCCGAGGCCGTAGCCGGTGGCCTTGGGCAGCTGGAGGAGTTGCGGAAGGACGAGGGAGACGACGTAGAAGCTGACCCCGACCATGATCGAGGCGAGGTTGGTGAAGAGGACGGCCGGGCGGGCCGTGGTGCGCAGGTCCACCAGCGGGGCCTTGACGCGCAGTTCCATCACGCCCCATAGGAGGAGTACGACGGCGGACGCGGCGAACAGACCGAGCGTGGTGGCGGAGGTCCAGCCCCAGTCGCTGCCCTTGGTGATCGGCAGCAGGAAGAGCACGAGACCGGTGGAGAGGCCGAGGGCGCCCAGGACGTCGAAGGAGCCCTTCGCGCGCATCGGGGACTCCGGTACGACGAGGAGAGTGAGGGCGATGGCGAGGGCGCCGATGCCCGCGGCGCCGTAGAAGAGGGCGTGCCAGTCGGTGTGCTGCGCGACCAGGGCCGCGGCGGGCAGAGCGAGGCCGCCGCCGACGCCGATCGAGGAGCTCATCAGGGCCATCGCCGAGCCCAGCTTCTCGCGGGGCAGCATGTCGCGCATCAGGCCGATGCCGAGGGGGATCGCGCCCATTGCGAAGCCCTGGAGGGTACGGCCGACGATCATGGGGAGGAGGGCGCTGGTGAAAGCGCTGACCAGCGCGCCGACCACCATCACCGTGAGGCTGGTGATCAGCATGCGCCGCTTGCCGTACAGGTCGCCCAGCCGGCCCATGATCGGCGTGGCCACGGCGCCGGAGAGCAGGGTCGAGGTCAGGACCCAGGTGGCGTTGCTGGGGGAGGTGTCCAGCAGTTGCGGCAGGTCCTTGATGACCGGGACGAGCAGGGTCTGCATCACCGCGACCACGATGCCCGCGAAGGCGAGGACCGGGACGACGGCTCCGCTCGCCCTGGGTGCGGGCTGGTCGGTCGACGTGTGCGTCATGAAGTGAGGCCTCCAGGCCTGGGGGGTGTGCTGGTTGAGCCGTGCGGGATACGTGCAGCTTGAACCCCGTGCGCCTGGGCAACTATTCCGATGCTTCGGGGCCCTAACGAATTCTTTGTCTTCTCTTGGGGAAGGGTCTGGGTCTCGGGCGGCAAGGGTCCAGGCCTCGGGCAGTGGCCTACGCCGCTGCCATGGCCTACGCACGTGCCATGGCCTACGCACTGCCATGGCCTACGCCGAAATGCCGATGCAAGGAGCGTCGGCTGGTTGAGAGCATGACATCCATGCTCGGAGCCGCTGACGTCACCCGCCTGTCCCGCCGCCCCGCCCCGCCTCCCACCTGGCTGGTCGTGGCGCTGGCGTGCGCCGGACAGTTCCTCGTCGTGCTCGACATCTCCGTCGTCAACGTGGCGCTGCCGTCGATGCGGACCGACCTGCGCCTGAGCGAGCAGGGCCTGCAGTGGGTGGTGAACGCCTACACCATCGCCTTCGCCGGGTTCATGCTGCTCGGCGGGCGCGCCGGTGACCTCTACGGCCGCAAGCGGATGTTCCTCGTCGGCCTCGGCCTGTTCACGCTGGCCTCGCTCGGCGGCGGGCTGGCCCAGGAGGGCTGGCAGCTGCTGGTGGCGCGGGCCGCGCAGGGACTGGGCGCGGCGGTGCTCGCCCCGTCGACGCTGACGATCCTCACGTCCGCCGTCCCGGAGGGCGCCGCCCGCGCACGGGCCATCGCGACCTGGACGGCCGTGGGCGCGGGCGGCGGCGCGGCCGGTGGACTCGTCGGCGGTCTGCTGGTGGACGCGCTGTCGTGGCGGTGGGTCCTGCTGATCAATGTGCCGGTCGGGGCGGTGGTGCTGCTCGGCTCCGTGGTGTGGCTGGTGGAGAGCCGCGCGGGGGACGGGCGACGGCTGGACCTGCCGGGCGCGGTACTGGTGACGGCCGGGCTCGCCACCCTGGCGTACGGCATCTCGCAGACCGAGGCCGCGGGATGGACGGCCGCGGCCACACTGGTGCCGCTGCTCGCCGGGCTCGCGCTGGTCGGCTGCTTCCTCGCCGTCGAGGCCCGTACGGCGGCTCCGCTGATGCCGCTCGGGCTGCTGCGGGTGCGGTCGGTGTGGTCGGCGAACGTGGGGATGTTCCTGAGCGGCTCCGCGATGTTCTGCATGTGGTTCTTCATGACGCTGTACGCGCAGAACGTGCTGGGCTACTCGCCGCTGGACGCCGGACTCGCCCTGGTGCCGAGTTCCCTGGCCGTGGTCGTCGGATCGAAGGTCGCGCCGCGGCTCATGCGGATGACGGGAGCGCGTGCCGTGGCGGTGCTGGGGACCGTGGTGGCGGTCGTCGGCTTCGGCTGGCAGTCGACAATGAGCGCGGACGGGGCCTATCTGACGTCGATCATGTTCCCGGGGATCCTGATGATGCTGGGCGCGGGCCTGGCGGGGACACCGCTCGCCGCGCTGGCCACGTCCGGGGCGGCGCCCGGGGAGGCCGGGCTGGTGTCGGGCCTCGTCAACACCTCGCGCACGATGGGCGGTTCGCTGGGACTGGCGGTCATGTCGACCATCGCGGCGGCCCGCACCGGGGACGGCCACAGCCCGCAGGCCCTGACGGAGGGCTATGCGCTGGTGTTCCGGGTGGGGACCGGGGTGCTGGCGGGCGGTGTGGTGTTGATGCTGGTGTGGCTGCCGCGGAAAATATCCGCGAGTTGAGGCAACGGTCCGGGCGGTCCGTGGACTCCTTTGTTCATCTAGGAGGTGCCCATGGGGGATCGCAAGGAGGCTCGGGACGAGGAGTTCCAGAGCTTTGTCACCGGCCGCTGGCCGCGGCTGATGCGGACGGCATTTCTCCTCACGGGGGAGCAGCACGCCGCGGAGGACCTGGTCCAGTCGACGCTCGAACAGGTCTATGTGGCCTGGCGCAAGGTCGGCTCGGCGGACGAGCCGGAGGCGTATGTACGGCGCGTGATGATCAACGCGCACGCGCGCAAGCACCGCAGAAAACTCAGGGAGTTCCTGGCGCCCAAGGACGACTCGGGACTCCTGCGCGAGGTCGCCGACACCGGTGACCGCATCTCCCAGGCCGACGACCGGGGCGTCCTGCTGAAGGCGCTCGCCCAACTGCCCGCGCGGCAGCGGGAAGCGGTGGTCCTGCGGTACTGGGAGGACCTGACCGAGACCCAGACCGCCGAGGCGATGGGGTGTTCGGTCGGCGCCGTGAAGAGCAACGCGGCGAAGGGGATCGCGAAACTCCGCGCCATACCCGGCCTGGCGGAGATGGTGACGAGCGGAGGGCGGACGCGATGAGCGCGAACCGGGAGACGAACCACGACATGACCAACAGCGACATCGCCCTCCTGCTGGCCGACGCCGCGGACGAGGTCGAGATCGGCATAGCCCCCTACCAGGCGGTGCTCCGCGGCGGCCGCCGCCGCAGGGCACGCCGCTGGGCACTGGCGGCGGCCACGGCCCTGGTACTGGCCGGCTCCTCGGCGACGCTCGCGGTGGCGGGGCTGCCGGGCGGGGACGGGGGGCGGGGAGGGTCGGTGGCCACGCAGCCGTCGCCATCGCCGACCGCGTCACCGGACGTGTTCACGGCCCAGCGGACGACGCTGGCGATCGGGTGGGAGAACGGCAAGGAGTGGCGGGTCCTGATCGACGTGTGGGCGGCGCCGCGCGACGAGGCGGAAGCGCAGGGCCAGTTGGCAGCGATGGGCGAATACGGGGAGACGCCCTCGGACGTCCGCGAGGCCTCCCAACTGGTCGGCAAGAGCTCCTTCTTCGTGCGCCGGGGCGACGGTGACCGGGTCCAAACGGTGATCGAGGACGTGTTCACCGCGGACGACACCATGTCGGGCAGGGACGTCGAAGCCGCCGCGATCGCCCTGAACAGCGGCTCCGACGACCCCTACCGACTGGTCATCGGCCAGGTCGCCACGACGGCCCAGCGCGTCGTGTGCACCTGGAAGAACGGCACGACGACCGAGGTCGACAGGGCACCCTCGAACACCGAGATCAACAGCGACGAGATGGCGATCCGCAGTGCCGAGGGGTCCCCGCACGACTGGTTCGTGTGCGTGGCGCCGAAGGGTACGGAGTACGAGTCGGTGGAGGTGACGAAGTAGGGACAGGGGTCTCGTGCGCTGCTGAGGCGGGCCGGCGATGCGCGCCGGCACCCGCGACCAGGGCGGGCTGGCACACCACCGGGTTCTGATGCGGGGTGCCGTCGGGGGCCGCATCCCGTGTCCACTGGGCGATGACCCATGTCATGGTCCGCCGCCTCACCGGCGCGAGCACCCCCACCTGGCGGGACCGGGATGCGGGCCCGTCACCGGTGCTGCGCCTTGCTCAGCTCGTCGGTGAACCGGGCGAGGGCGTCCTCGGCCGTGGGGACGGGGCCGAACAGCTGTTCCTGCCGGCGGGGGTCGGCGACGTAGCGGCCCCTGTCGAACCAGCGGAACATCGCGGCCATGTCCTTGACCAGGGGCATGAAGCGGCCGGTGACGGCTCCCGCGGCGCGGGTGACGGCGGAAGGGACGGTCCACACCTTGATCTTCTTTCCGGCCCGGCTGCCCATCAGGTCGGCCACCTCGCGCATGCTGACCGGACGGTCCCAGCCGATGTCGATGCGCTCACCGTCGTCGGCCTCGGCGTCGACCGCGGCCGCCAGGTAGGCCGCGAGATCGGAGGTGCGGACGAAGGTCAGCGGGACGGTGGGCTTGCCCATCCAGATCAGGCGGCCCTTGTCGATCGGGTTGCCCGCCATGCTCGCGATCTGGTCGAGGAACGCCCCGGGGCGCAGTGCGACGAACGGGACGCCGAGCTGTTCGAGCTTGTCCTCGGCGACTTTCTTGTGCCAGAAGTGCGGGACATCGGGCGTCTGGTCACTGGTGAGGATGCTGGTCAGGACGAACCGCCGGATGCCGGCGCGGTGGGCGGCCTCGGCGAGGTTGGCGTTGCCGACGGTGTCGATGTCGTACGCGTTCTTGCCGCCGCGGGTGTAGCCGGCAGCGGTGGTGATGACGGCATCGGCACCGTTCATGGCGGCTACGAGCGAGTCGAGGTCGAGCATGTCGCCGCGGGCGATCTCGACACCCCGGCTTTCGAGCCTGCTCGCGTCGGTGGTCGGCCGGACCAGGGCGCGGACGTTCTTACCGCGCCCCAGCAGTTCGTCGACGACCTTGCCCCCGAGGGAGCCGGTCGCGCCGACGACGAGGACCGGGAGGGCGGTGGAGCGGGTGGTGGTCATGGGGGTCTCACTTTTCCAACAGGTCAGTAGTGGAGGGATTGGGTGGGCGGGGCAGTGGTGGCCGCGGACGTGGGCGCCGTCGGCCCGGGTCGCTCAGGGGGCGGGCCTGTGGTGGGTGCATCCGCGGCGCGGGTCACCGCCGGCCTGCAGGAGCTTGCCGAGGTCGAAGGCGACCCGGACGCGGGTGAAGCGGCCGTCCTCGATGTGCAGCCGGCCGGCGACGGGGAAGGGCTCGCTGTCCTCGCGGGGGTGTTGCCCTTTCCCCCGGACGAGTTCCGCCTGCCCGCACCGGGACAGCTCGCGGTTGCCCATGACGCTGAGGCCCCGCAACCGCCCGTTCTCCCAGGGCGGAACCGGGGGGCGAAGGGGGAGTTACTCGGACTCTTCTTGCGGAAGAGCGCGGCTGTTGATCGCGTCGGCGATGGCGTAGGCGGTGCGGACGAAGGACTCTGCCTGCTGCGCCGACAGGTTCCGCGCGGAGGTCTCCTCCAGGGCCCGCCACATGGCTGCCAGGGGCTCGCGCATGGCACGGCCCTTGTCGGTGAGGTGGACGACCATGACGCGCCGGTCGTGTTCGGCCGGCTCGCGGATGACCAGGCCGGCGTCCTGCATACGGCGTAGGGACTTGGAGACGGTGGAGTGGTCCAGGCCGACGCTGTCGAG
The DNA here is from genome assembly GCF_002291145.1 of Streptomyces sp. SA15. Lineage (GTDB taxonomy): Bacteria > Actinomycetota > Actinomycetes > Streptomycetales > Streptomycetaceae > Streptomyces. The sequence continues at coordinate 11,818 of NZ_NTGE01000112.1, read as the reverse complement.
CAGCTCGGACTGGGTCTGGCCGTCCCGGTCCAGGAGGTGCATCAGCAGCAGTTCCTGTCCGGGGTGCAGGTCCATCTCGCGGAGCATGGCGGCGGCGCGGGCGCGGTGAGCGCGGGCGAGCTGGAAGATCGCATAGCTCATCGGCCCCTCGCTGGCCGTAGTGGGGGTGCGGGGTGTGGGGGCGGGCATGGTTGGGTTCCTCAGACGGTGTAGGTGGGGTAGTCGGTGTAGCCGGCCACTCCGCCGCCGTAGAAGGTCGCCGGGTCGGGGGTGTTCAGCGGCGCGTCAGAGCGTAGCCGCTCGACCAGGTCCGGGTTGGCGAGCGCGAGGGCGCCGACGGAGACGAGGTCGGCCGTGCCGTGGTCGATGTCCTTGGCGCGGGTGGGCAGATCGGCGCCGGCCCGGTTGAGGATCAGCGTGGTCGGCCACAGCGCGCGCAGGGTGCCCAGCAGCTCCTCGTCGCCCGCGTGCATCACGTGGAGGTAGGCGAGGCCGAGCGGGCTGAGGGCGCGCAGGAGAGCGGGATACAGCTCGGCGGTGTCGGACTCGGCGATGTCGTTGTAGGGGTTGCCGGGGGAGATGCGCAGGCCGGTGCGGTCGGCGCCGATCTCGTCGGCCACGGCAGCGGCCACCTCGACGGCGAAGCGGATGCGGTTGTCGAGGGAGCCGCCGTAGCGGTCGGTGCGCTGGTTGGTGTTGTCGGACAGGAACTGGTGCACCAGGTAGCCGTTGGCGGCGTGGATCTCCACACCGTCGGCGCCTGCGACGACGGCAGCCGCTGCGGCGCGGCGGAAGTCGTCGACGGTCGCCGCGACCTCCTGCGTCGACAGAGCACGGGGTGCCGGCATCTCCTGGGGCCCGGACGCGGTGAACATCACGCCCTGCGGCCGGATCGCCGAAGGGGCGACCGGCCGGCGCCCGTGGGGGGTGTTGTCGGGGTGGGAGATGCGTCCGGTGTGCATCAGCTGGATGACGATCCGGCCGTCGGCCGCGTGCACGGCGTCGGTGACCTTGCGCCACCCGGCGATCTGCTCGTCATTGTGGATGCCGGGGGTGAGGAGGTAGCCCTGGCCGTCGGTGCAGGGCTGGGTTCCCTCGGTGATGATCAGCGCGTGCGAGGCCCGCTGGGCGTAGTACTCGGCGTTCAGTTCGGTCGGTACGCCTTCGGGTGTGGAGCGGTCACGGGTCATGGGGGCCATGACCACGCGGTGGGGGAGGGAGATGTCGCCGACGGTGGTCGGTGTCCACAGGGCGTTCAGCATGAGTGTTCCTTCGGTGCGGTGATGACCAGGTGGTGATCGGGAAAGCGGGGGCGTGGCGGAAGGAGAGGCGGGCGTGATCAGTCGACGGTGAGGACGAGCTTGCCCCGGACATGCCCGGCGTCGCTGACCTGCTGGGCCGTGGCGGCCTGGTCGAGCGGGTAGGCGGTGACGGTGGTGACGACCTTGCCGGTCGCGGCATCCTGCGCCAGGGCGGCCAGGCGGGCGGCCGAGCGTTCCTGGGGGCCGTTGGCGAAGGTGATGCCGAGCTGGTTCGCGCGGAAGTCGGCGATGGTGACGATGCGCTCGGTGCCGCCCCGCAAGGTGATGGAGTCCTCAAGGGCTCCCTTCCCGGCCAGGTCGAACACCGCGTCCACGCCTTCGGGGGCGAGCGCCCGGACCCGCTCGACCAGGCCCTCGCCGTAAACGGTCGCGGTGGCGCCGAGCGAGGCGAGGTAGTCCTGGTTCGCGGGGCCGGCGGTGCCGATGACACGCGCTCCGCGGGCCGTGGCGAGCTGGACCGCCAGGGTGCCGACCGCTCCGGCCGCGCCGTGCATCAGCACCGTCTCCCCGGCGGCGACGCCCAGCAGGTTCAGGACCCGCTCGGCCGTCTCGCCCGCCACCGGCAGCGCGACCGCGTGCTGCCAGTCGAGGCCGGCCGGCTTCAGGGCCACGATGGTGGCCAGCGCGTACTCGGCGTACGAGCCGGTGTCCGACCAGCCCAGCACCTCGTCACCCACCTGCACGTCCCGCACGCCCTCACCCAGGGCGTCCACCACGCCGGCGAGCTCGTGACCGGGGACGGAGGGGAGCGGGGTGGGGAACACGGCCTCCAGTGCCCCGGAGCGGATCTTGCCGTCCAGCGCGTTCAGCCCGGCCGCCTTGACGCGGACGCGGACCTGGCCGGGGCCGGGCTGCGGGACCTCGATGTCCGCCTCGTGCAGCACTTCCGTGCCGCCGAAACGGTCGAACAGGATGGCTTTCATGACAACTCTCCTCACGTCTCACCAGCCCATTAGGTGGCTGGCCACGTAAACATAACAGCAATTCTGTGGCTAGCCAAGTATTTCGGTGGGCTGCTGTCCGAGGGCATCACGGACCGCGGGGACGACCTCGGCGGCGGAAGGGGCGCGGATCTGCTGTTCGTGGTCGCGTTCGGGCCAGGGGGCGAAACCCTGGGCGGTGCCGCCCCCACTCGCCGCATGGGAAGCGCCCCGCGGCGATGGGGATGAGGACGGTTACAGCCACCCCTGCTGCCGGGCCTCCCGCATCGCTTCCATGCGGTTGCGGGTGCCCGTCTTGCCGATGGCGGAGGAGAGGTAGTTGCGGACCGTGGACTCCGAGAGGTGCAGCTTTGCGGCGATGTCGGCGACCGTCGCGCCGTCCGCCGAGGCCTTGAGGACGTCGCACTCGCGGGCCGTGAGCGGGTTCGGGCCGGCACTGAGCGCGGCCGCGGCGAGGGCCGGGTCGATCACGGTCTCGCCGGTCAGCCCCCGGCGGATCGCGGCGGCCAACTCCTCCACAGGGCCGTCCTTGACGAGGAAGCCGGTGGCTCCCGCCTCCATGGCCCGGCGCAGATAGCCGGGCCGGCCGAAGGTGGTGAGGATCAGCACCCGGCAGTCGGGTACCTGGTCGCGGAGTTCGGCGGCGGCGTCCAGGCCGCTCATGCCGGGCAATTCGATGTCGAGGAGGGCGACGTCCGGGCGGTGGGTCAGGGCCGCGTCCACGATCTTGTCGCCCGCTGCCACCTGGGCCACCACCTCGATGTCCGGCTCCATCCCGAGCAGCAGGGCGAGCGCGCCACGCATCATGCCCTGGTCCTCGGCGAGCAGAACTCTGATGGATCTGGCGGGCCGGTGGTCCCGCGGCATCTCGTTCACGACCCAAGCGTAGGGCGCGAGGCCGGTCCCGGCCCGCTGCGGGCATCACAAGGCCGGCGTACCCACGTCACGCACCGCACCCGTCAACTCCGCCGACCCCATCGGCAACCGCACCGACCCCGCCCGCAGCTCCACCGACCCCGCCCGCAGCTCCACCGACTCCACCGGCAATTCCGCCGTCACCGCGAACCCGCCCCGCGCTCCCGGCCCGGCCGTCAGCGAGCCTCCCGCCGCGGCCAGACGTTCCGTCAGCCCTTTGAGTCCGGTGCCGGGGCCGGTGCCCGACCCGGCGCCGAAGCCCTCCCGAAGCCCGGCCCCCGCGCCGCCCCCGGTGGCGTCGCCGGTCGCCCCACCCGTGCCGTTGTCCGTCACCATCAGCCGTACGCGCTCCGCCGCGCTCCCCACGCTCGCGACCGTGATCTCGCAGCGACTCGCCCCACTGTGCCGGACGACGTTGGTGACCGCCTCGCGTACCACCCAGCCCAGCAAGGACTCCGTCTGCGCGGGGAGCGGGGTGCCCGACCGGCTCAGGACCAGCTCGACGCCCGCCGCGGACAGGGCGGAGCGCGCCCGGTCGAGTTCCGTGGTCAGGCTGCCCTCGCGGTAGCCGGTCACGGCCTCGCGGATCTCGGCCAGCGCCTGGCGGCCGACGGACTCGATGTCGGTGATCTGGTCCAGCGCGGCCGCCAGGTCGCGGTCGGCCAGCCGCCGCGCCGCCTCCGCCTTCACCACGATCACCGACATCGTGTGACCGAGCAGATCGTGCAGATCGCGGGAGAAGCGCAGCCGCTCCTCCTCCACCGCGCGGAGCGCCAGTTCCTCGCGGGCCGCCCGCAGCTCCCGTACGGCTTCGGACAGGGACAGGATCGCCGCCGTCACCATCGAGGAGATCCACGTGGCGTACGCGATGTCGAGGCCGCCCCAGCCGTCACGGAAGACGGCGGCCGCACCGGCGAGCACCGCCACGGCCGTACCGGCCCAGCGCAGGTGCGGCATCCGTACGACCGCGCCCGTCGCGAGGCCGAACAAGGGGAAGAACAGCAGCCAGTTGCCGCCGTACCCCATGGCCAGACCGCAGGTCACCAGGCCCAGCAGGACCAGCGCCACCCGGGTGGAGGTCGCCTCCCGCGTCTCCTTCACGAACGCGCGGAACGACACGTAGATGTAGAGGGAGTTGAAGGCGAGCAGCCCCAGGCCGCCGATCCACGGGTTCGGGGTCTCGCCCTGGAAGAGGTTGGAGAAGGCGCCCATACCCATGAGCAGCCACGGCAGCAGGCTGAAGCCGGTGGGGGGCGGGCCCGGGTGCGGAGGGACCTCCCCCTGGTAGACCTGCCGCTGCTCGTGCGCGTGCTGGTGCACCGGCTGCCACGCGTCCATGCGGCACGAGATCCTGCGCAGCCAGGGCCTGGACATGTTCCTTCGCTGGGACATGGACACGACGCTACGCACCCGCCCTCCCGCCCGGCAGATGCGCGTGTACGGACTCCGGCAGGACAAATGTCACGGCGCACCGATCCGACACCGGCAACCTGACACCCCGTCAGGAGCCTTCACAACTCCCGAACGCTGGGCTATACAGAGGGCGCCGGACTGGAACGCGTTCTAGATCGGCCCGTGTCGACCTCGGTGCGGCCGACGGTGCGGACGGCCGTACCGAGGTCTCTGAGAGAACAAGCGAACAAGCGAACAAGCGATCAGTGATCGAGTGATCGAGTGATCAGGAGCCCCATGCCCATCGACGCAGCCAAGGCCATGGCCGCAGAGCCCCGTACCGGCGAGATCGCCTGGAGTCAGAAGGATGTCCAGCTCTACCACCTCGGCATCGGCGCCGGCGTCCCCGCCACCGACCCCGACGAGCTGCGCTACACCCTGGAGTCCCGGCTGCACGTCCTGCCCAGCTTCGCCACCGTCGCGGGCGCCGGCTCGCCCGGCGTGATCGGCGGCCTGTCCATGCCCGGCGTCGACGTCGACCTCGCCCGCGTCCTGCACGGCGGCCAGAGCCTGACCCTGCACCGCCCGATCCCGGCCGAGGGCACGGCGACAGCGACCTCCCGCATCGCCGCCGTGTACGACAAGGGCAAGGCGGCCGTCCTCGTCATGCGCACCGAAGTCGCCGACGCCGAGGGTCCGTTGTGGACCAACGACGCCCAGATCTTCGTACGGGGAGAGGGCGGCTGGGGCGGGGACCGCGGGCCGTCCGGGCGACTCGAACCGCCCGCCGGCGAGCCCGATCGGGTCGTCGAGCGGCCGATCCGCGAGGACCAGGCGCTGCTCTACCGCCTCTCCGGCGACTACAACCCCCTGCACGCCGACCCGGAGTTCGCCAAGCTGGCCGGATTCGAGCGGCCCATCCTGCACGGGCTGTGCACCTACGGCATGACGCTCAAGACGGTCGTCGACACGCTGCTCGGCGGCGATGTGACGCGGGTGCGGTCCTACGGCACACGCTTCGCCGGGGTCGTGTATCCGGGGGAGACGCTCCGTATCCGCATGTGGCGCGGGGAGGGCCGGGCCCAGGTGGCCGTCACCGCCGTCGATCGGGACGACGCACCCGTCCTCGCCGACACCATCGTCGAACACTCCTGACACTCATGAGAGCCGAACACTCCTGAGAGCCGAACACTCCTGACACTCCTGAGACCGGCGCAACGACCGGCGATACGCCTGAGGGGAGCCGCACCATGCGCGCAGCCGTACTGCACGAGATCGGCCAGGACAAGCTGGAGGTCTTCGACGACGTCGAGGCGGTGGGCTTCGGCCCCGGCAGGGCGAGGATCCGGGTGCGGGCCACCGGGCTGTGCCACTCGGATCTGTCCGCGATGGGCGGCGTACTGCCGCAGCCGGCGCCGTTCGTGCCCGGTCACGAGGGAGCGGGCGAGATCATCGAAGTGGGCGAGGGCGTGAGCCACTTGAAGCCCGGCGACCGGGTGGTCGTGTGCTGGCTGCCCACCTGCGGCGCCTGTCCCGCCTGCAAGCGCGGGCAGACCGAGCTGTGCCTGGCCGGGTTCATGAACGCCGGCACCCCCAACTTCAAGCGCCCCGGCGGTGAGGTCTTCGGTTTCGCCGGCACCGGCACCTTCGCCGAGGAGGTCGTCGTCGACGCCGGGTGCGCGGTGCCGATCCCCGACGACGTGCCCTTCGACATCGCCGCCCTCATCGGCTGCGGCGTGACCACCGGACTCGGTGCCGCGCTCAACACCGCGGATGTGGAGGCCGGTTCGTCGGTCGCCGTCATCGGCTGCGGAGGCGTCGGTATCTCCGCCGTACAAGGGGCGAGGCTCAAGGGCGCCGCCGAGATCGTCGCCGTCGACCCGGTCGCCTCGCGCCGCGAGTCCGCGCTGAAGTTCGGCGCGACGAAGGCGATTTCGCCCGACGAGCTGGCCGACGCCAAGCAGCAGATCACCGGCGGCGAGGGCTTCGACTACGTCTTCGAGGTCGTCGGCAGGTCGGCCACCGCACGGACGGCGTACGAGACCACCCGGCGCGGTGGCACCCTCGTCATCGTCGGGGCAGGCGCCATGGACGACTTCCTCCAGCTCAACATGTTCGAGCTGTTCTTCGACGAGAAGCGGATCCTGCCGTCCATGTACGGCGGCGGGGACGTTCTGCGCTCCTACGAGCGGACCATAGCCCTGTGGCGGGCGGGCCGCGTCGACCTGGCGGGCCTGATCACGCACCGGGTGCCGCTGACCGAGATCAACGAGGCCCTCGACCAGATGCGTACGGGGACCTCGCTGCGTACGTGCATCGAGATCTGAGGACCTTGTATGTCACTGCCACATAGGTCACTGCCACATGGGTCAATGCCACATGGGTCAATGCCACACAGTTCACTGCCACTTGAGGGACGCGCCGCGATCGTCACCGGCGCCGGACGCGGACTCGGGCGGGCCGAGGCGCTGGAGCTGGCCCGGCTCGGCGCGGCTGTCGTCGTCAACGACTACGGGCAGCCCGGCCGGGACGGCTCGGGCGAGTCCTCCGCCGCCCCCGCCGAACAGGTCGCCGCCGAGATCCGGGCGGCGGGCGGCACGGCCCTCGCCCACACCGGGGACGTCGCCGACTTCCAACAGGCGGAGCGGCTCGCGGAGTTGGCGACAGAAGAGTTCGGTCGACTGGACATCCTGGTCAACAACGCCGGCATCCTGCGCGACCGGATGGTCTTCTCCATGACGGAGGCCGAGTGGGACGCGGTGATCCGCGTCCATCTCAAGGGCCACTTCAACACCACCCACTTCGCGGCCGCACACTGGCGCGAGCGGTCCAAGGCGGCCGGCGGGCCGGTGTACGGGCGGATCGTGAACACCTCCTCCGAGGCCTTCCTCGCGGGATCCGCCGGGCAGCCCAACTACGCGGCGGCGAAAGGCGGAATCGTCGGGCTCACGACGTCGACGGCCCTCGCCCTCGCCAAGTACGGCGTGACGGCGAACGCCATCTGCCCGCGCGCCCGCACCCGTATGACCGAGGACGTCTTCGCGGACTTCGAACGGCCGGTGGAGGGGCTGGACCCGCTGGCCCCCGAGCATGTCGCGCCGCTCGTCGGCTACTTGGCCTCGCCCGCCGCCGAGCGGGTCAACGGGCAGGTGCTCGTCGTGCACGGCGGCATGGTGGCGGTTGTCGAACGGCCTCGGGTGCAGGCCAAGTTCGACAGCAAGCAGGAGACGTTCACGTACGACGAGCTGGACGCCGTACTCACTCCGCACTTCGCGCAGCGGCCGCCGGGGGAGACGTTCGCGGCGGCGGAAGTGCTGGGGCTCAAGAGGCAGTAGGCACGGCAGGCATAAGGCACGGCAGGCATAAGGCACGGCAGGCATAAGGCACGGCAGGCATAAGACACGGCAGGCATAAGACACGGCAGGCATACGGAAGGGGCCCGCGCGTCGGCTGACACGCGGGCCCCTTCGGCATACCGTCAGGCAGCCGCCTCGGTTTCCTCGACCGGCTTGCGGTGACGGCCACGAGGGGCCGTCCCGCTGTCGTGGTCCGAGACCGGACCCCGATGCCGGCCGTGGCCGGCGTCTTCCTGGGTCTCGGTGGGCAGCGGCTCCATGGTGCTTGTGTCGCTCATCGGAAAGGTTCACCCCGTCAACATGATCTTTCTAACAGCCGGGCGAGTTTAACCGGCAGCCCACGGGGCGAATCCAGACGGGCACGCCAACCGGCACTAGTTCGTTACAAGACGTGCCAGGGGTGCTTGCTGCAACGGCACGGGGCGGGGTGCCACGGGAGCCGGAGGGTCCGGTTCATCGGGGTCATCATCCAGTTCTCCTGGTCCCTCCGGCTCCCTTGGTTCTGCTGCGGGCTGTGCGGCCGCAACGTCCGGCACCGTCACCCGAGCCACTCCGCACGGCACCTCGGCCGTGGCATACGGCAGTTGGAGCACCCCGTCCCCGGTCCACAGCCCGGCTCCCGTCAACCACCCCTGCGGCGCGGGGAGATGACGCATCTGCCGCTCGGCGGGCCGCCACACCCCGACCCAGCTGCCGAGCGGGCCGTCGACGCGCAGGGCCACCGCGCAGTTCTCCGGCGTCAGCACCTGCCCCGGCTGGATCGCGAACGGCGTGACCCGGCAGTGCGCCGGGCGCAGGCACTCCGGGAAGCGCACCGGCAGTGTGCTGCCCAGCACGCCCCAGCCCACCCGGTCCTGCCCCGGCGACGGCGCGTCCGAGCGGATCAGCAGCAGTCCGCTGTCGGGGTCGGCGAGCAGCAGCCGGTCGTCGCTGTCGGCCGCGATCTGCAACAGGGGCGAGACCTCGCCGCCGCGCTCCAGATCCACCACGACCGTCTTGGTCCGGCCGCCGGCCTCCCGGTCGAGCGCGAGCATCCGTCCCGTACGGTCCAGCCACACCCCGCCCGAGCAGCGCCCCGGTACCTCGGCGAGGTGCTCGGGCCCGAAGGCCCCGCCCGCCACCAGCCACACCGCGCTGGACAGCCGGCCCACGGCGAGGGCGTACGCCCTGCTGCCGCCCGGCGCGGGCGGCAGCAGCCGCAGCCGGGTGCCCTCGTCCGGGCACTCGACCGCGCCGAGCGGCAGTTCGCCGGTGCCGGGGCCGGTCGGGTAGAGCAGCGAGAAGCTGTGCCGCCCGTCCGCGAGCCGCCGGATGAGGACCCGCCCGTCGCCCATCGGCTGCACCTCGGTGCCGGGCTCCTCCGGCTGATGGCCGGGCAGCGGCACCGCGTACGGCTCGGGGCCGTCCAGCGTCCAGCGCTCCGGGAACCAGCAGTCTCCGGCCGGCGCGAGGCGGGCGGCGTAGGCTCCGTCCGCGGTGATGGTGCAGCCCGGTCGCGCGGTCCGGTCGTCCTCGTCTCCCGCGGCAGGCTCGATGGCACAGGCCGTCATCGTGCGGTCACCTCCAGCGACGAAGCTAGTTTTCGTACGCACAGACGGGGGACCGGCCGACGGCCACTTCACACATAAGGGTGGCCAAGGAACGATTCGCCTGAGGAAACCGCGGCAGATGTGCTGGGCGGGGCGCCCGGGCACCGGCAGCGGTTCAGTGGCGGGGAACGGCCAGGTAGCCTTTTGGCGTGCCCCGTCTGTCTGAAGTCATCACCGCGCTGGAGAACCTGTGGCCCGCCGAGCGGGCCGAGTCCTGGGACGCGGTCGGCACCGTCGTGGGCGACCCCGACCAGGCGGTCACCCGGGTCCTGTTCGCCGTCGACCCGGTCCAGGAGATCGTCGACGAGGCGGTCGAGCTGGGCGCCGACCTGCTGGTCACCCACCACCCGCTCTATCTGCGCGGTACGACGACGGTCGCGGCCTCCACCTTCAAGGGCCGCGTGGTGCACACCCTGATCAAGAACGACATCGCGCTGCACGTGGCCCACACGAACGCGGACAAGGCCGACCCGGGCGTCAGCGACGCGCTGGCCGGGGCCCTGGACCTTCGTGTCGTACGACCGCTGGTGCCGGACCCGAACGACCCGGAGGGCCGACGGGGCCTCGGCCGGATCTGCGAACTGGACCACCCGATGAGCGTCCGTGAGCTCGCCGCCCGGGCCGCCGAGCGCCTGCCCGCCACCGCGCAGGGCATCCGCGTGGCCGGCGACCCCGAGGCGACCGTCCGCACGGTCGCCGTCAGCGGCGGCTCCGGCGACAGCCTGTTCGACGACGTCCGCGCGGCCGGCGTCGACGCCTTCCTCACCGCGGACCTGCGTCACCACCCGGCCTCGGAGTTCACGGCGGCTGTCGCCCCCAGTCCCCTCGCGCTGCTCGACGCGGCGCACTGGGCCACCGAATGGCCCTGGTGCGAGCTGGCCGCCGCCCAGCTCGACGAGATTTCCGACCGGAACGGATGGGACCTGAGGGTCCACGTCTCGAAGACGGTCACCGACCCCTGGACCGCCCACGCGGCCTCTGCCCCTTCTGATTCATCTGGAGCCCCCAACTGAACGCCGCGCCCGCAGACCAGATCCGACTCCTCGACGTCCAGGACCTCGACGTGCGCCTGCAGCAGCTCGCGCACAAGCGGAGGTCGCTGCCCGAGCACGCCGAGATCGAGTCGCTGACGAAAGATCTGACTCAACTGCGCGACCTCCTGGTGGCCGCGCAGACCGAGGAGAGCGACTGCGCCCGCGAGCAGACCAAGGCCGAGCAGGACGTGGACCAGGTGCGCCAGCGCGCCTCCCGCGACCAGCAGCGCCTGGACTCGGGAGCGGTCACCTCGCCGAAGGACCTGGAGAACCTCCAGCACGAGATCGCCTCGCTCGCCAAGCGGCAGGGCGACCTGGAAGACGTCGTCCTGGACGTCATGGAGCGCCGCGAGTCCGCGCAGGAGCGGGTCGCCGAGCTGACCGAGCGGGTCTCCTCCGTCCAGTCGAAGATCGACGACGCCACGGCCCGCCGTGACGCGGCCTTCGAGTCGCTGGACGGCGAGGCGGCCTCGGTGACGAAGGAACGCGAGGTCATCGCGGGCGCCGTCCCCGCCGACCTGCTCAAGCTCTACGAGAAGCTGCGCGAGCAGCAGGGCGGCATCGGCGCGGCCAAGCTGTACCAGCGCACCTGCCAGGGCTGCCGCCAGGAGCTGGCGATCACCGACATCAACGAGATCCGCGCGGCGGCGCCCGACACGGTCGTCCGCTGCGAGAACTGCCGCCGCATCCTGGTGCGGACCTCCGAGTCCGGCCTGTAAGGGCGTACGCGGTGCGGGAGTTCATCGTCGAGGCGGACGGCGGGTCGCGGGGCAACCCGGGGCCCGCGGGCTACGGCTCCGTGGTGCTCGACGCGGCGACGGGTCAGACCCTGGTCGAGGCGGCCGAGTACCTCGGCGTCGCCACGAACAACGTGGCCGAGTACCGGGGCCTGCTGGCCGGCCTGCGCGCCGCCCACGAACTGGACCCCTCCGCCACGGTCCGCGTCCGCATGGACTCCAAGCTGGTCGTCGAGCAGATGACGGGCCGCTGGAAGATCAAACACCCCGACATGAAGCCCCTGGCGGCGGAGGCCGCCCGGGTGTTCCCGCCGGACCGGGTCACCTACGAGTGGATCCCCCGCGAGCAGAACAAGCACGCGGACCGCCTCGCCAACGAGGCGATGGACGCGGGGAAGAGGGGAGAGCGGTGGTCGGCGTCGATGTCGACCGCAGAGCTGGACGCGCGCGCCGCGAGGACTGCGACTCCCGAGCCGTCGGGCCCTCCGGGCGACGCCACGGCCGGCGCGGCACGGGCGCGGGCGGCCATGGC